>JADKDM010000014.1 GCA_016714565.1 Candidatus Villigracilis propinquus | reverse complement strand
ATGAAAGACGCGATGGAAGTCGCCGAATTCAAACAGATCTACGATAACCAGCCGCACCTGCGCGAAGTGATCGACATTGCCGCGCGCATGGAAGGCACCGTCCGCAATGCGGGCACGCACGCTGCGGGCGTGGTGATTTCAGATCAGCCGATCGAAGATTATCTGCCGCTTCATCGTCCCACATCCAATTCAGAAGAAACGCCCATCAAATCCGTGACCCAGTTCGAAATGGGTATTCTCGATTCGTTGGGCATGTTGAAAGTGGACTTCCTCGGCCTCATCACGTTGACGGTTATGGCGCGTGCCTGCGACCACATCTTTAAACGTCACGGCATAAAATTTGACCTGAACAATATTCCCATTGATGATCCAAAATCATTTGAGTTGATGGGCGCGGGACAAACCGCTGGCGTCTTCCAGGTGGAAGGCGGCGGAATGACCCGCTGGCTTGTGCAAATGAAGCCGAAGAATCTGGATAACATCATCGCGATGGTGGCGTTGTATCGTCCAGGTCCAATGGCGTTCATCCCCGATTACATCTCGCGCATGCACGGCGAATCGGAAGTGGAATATCGTCACCCCGCCATGGAGCCGATCTTCAAAGACACCTTCGGCATTCCTGTCTATCAGGAACAGCTCATGCGCGCCGCCGTGGAACTCGCGGGCTACACACCTTCCGAGTCAGATGAACTTCGCAAGGCCATCTCCAAAAAGAAAAAAGAAGACATCGACAAACACCGCGCCAAGTTCGTCAAAGGCGCCGTTGAAAAAGGCATGGACCAATCCATCGCGGATGCGATCTACATGGATTGGGAAGAGTTCGCGCGTTACGGCTTCAACAAATCTCACGCCGCAGATTACGGCGTCATCGCCGTGCAAACGGCCTATCTCAAAGCGCATTATCCAGCCGAATATATGGCGGCGCTCATGTCCGCTTCGGCGGGACAGACCGAAAAGGTCGCGCTCTACGTTGCAGACGCGCGCGCGATGGGCGTGCCTGTGCTTGCGCCCGATATCAATGCATCCATGTGGGATTTTGCAATTGAAGATGTTGAAGATACAGCCAACAACAAAAAAGTCCCCAGCGTCCGATTCGGGCTCGGCGCGATCAAGAACGTCAGCGAAAACGCTGTTGAAATCATAGTTGAAGCGCGCAACGAAGGCAAGTTCATTGACCTGAACGATTTCTCCCGCCGCGTGGACTTGCGCGCCGTCGGCAAACGCTCGCTCGAATGTCTCATCAAAGTGGGCGCGCTCGATCAGTTCGGCAACCGCGCATCCATGCTCGGCTCGCTCGACCGCATCGTCGCCATCAGCAGCAATCACTTCCGCGCCGCAGATGCAGGGCAGATGAGTCTCTTCGGCACCACCACAGGCATCATCGAAGAGATCACCCTGCCCGAAGTGAAGGATGTTGAAAAACGCGACATGCTCAATTGGGAACGCGAACTCATCGGCTTATACATTTCCGATCATCCGCTCAACGAATTCCAAACCCAGCTCGCGCACATCGTCAGCTATTTTTCGGGGCAGCTCTCCGAAGCCAGCCACGAAGAAAAGTCCGCGTGGCGGGGCTTATCAGCGTCGTGCGCCCGTACACCACCAAAACCGGCAAGCCCATGGGCTTCGTCACCATCGAAGACATTCAAGGCAACATCGAACTCGTGCTCTTCCCCAAGACCTGGGAAAAATTCCGCGAGACCCTCACCGTCGGGCAGATCATCATCGTCGAAGGCAAGGTCGATCAAGGCAACCCGCCCGCAAAAATTCTGGTGGATGTGGTCCGCACCGAGATCAATATGACAGTGCCTGCGGATGATCCATACGCCAAGCAGGATTCAACTCCCAAGCCTTTGCTCCCGCGCGCAGAAGAGGACGCACCTCGCAGACCTGCTGCGCCTCCCGCTAAGCCGGTAGTTGCTCCCGTCCAACAACAGACTCAAACACCCAAGCAGACTCCACCGAAGCCCGCGCAAAAGCAGCCGCAAGTTGCCGAGCCCGCTCCCGATTACGTCGCCCCCACATCCCCCGTGGACGATGACATGCCGCCCCCGCCCGATAACTTCCCCGACGGCTGGGACAGTGAATGGCAGCCATCCTTTGATGAAGCCGCTGTGGCCGCAAAGCCCGAACCGAAGTTCAAGAAAAACGAAGAAGTGACTCCGCCGTTGGTGACTCGCGCTGTGGCAGCGTTGGCAACTGTCGAAGAGATGAATCAGGCCGAAGACAAGCACGAGGCGCCATTTCCTCCGTCGCTGTATGTCCCGTTGGTGAAAGAGGATAAGGACAAGGAACATCCGCCGCAGCAGATCACCATCACCCTGCGCTCCACAGGCGACCACGACCGCGACAAGCGTCGCATCAAAACCCTGTACGGCACGCTCATCTCGCATCATGGCCGCGACAAGTTCAGCTTCCAGATCTTTGAGAACGGCAAGGGACACCTCGTCGACTTCCCCAACGAAACCACCCGCATCTGCCCCGAGCTGCTCGAACGGTTGAAGAAGTTGATAGGCGAAGAAGCCTGGCGCGTGGAACCGATTACGTTTCAGTAGCAACCCAAGTGACAGTCACCTTAAAGGTGGCTGTCACTTTTTATTATGCAAAGCATCTCGGAGGTCTATTACAATGGGGGACATGAACACAAACCTTCTCGAACTCGCCCGTAAAAATGGAAACCCCGTCATCCAAGGAAATCAAGTCACCTTTGTGTGGAAGGGAAAATCCGCGCCGCATTTGATTGATGACATTCACATGTGGGAGGATGCTCCGCAAAAGATGAAGCGCATCGCTCCCGAGCTGTGGACCTACTCCACCGAACTCGACCCTGCCGCATATCTCGAATATTCCTTTTACGAGCCGCGCACGAAGAAACGTGTAAAAGATCCGTTGAACAAGAATACGGTCTTCAACGGCATCAAACACTACAACCATTTCTTCTACATGTCTGAAGCGCTTCCCACATCACTGGCGACGAAACGCAAAGGCATGCCACACGGAAAAGTGACCCGTCACCTCGTGGATACATGGATGATCCAGGATAGCGGCAAGCGTGAACTCTTCCTGTATCAGCCGCCCGTCAAGGGACCTGTGCCGCTGCTGCTCGTGTACGATGGTGTGGATTATCTGCAACGCGCCATGTTGAATGTGATCGTGGACAATCTCATAGCGAAGAAACGCATCCAGCCCATCGCGATGGCGTTCATCCAAAATGGCGGTAAAAATCGCGGCGTGGAATATGCCTGTTCTGACGCAACCCTGATGACGATTGAACATTCCATTCTGCCATTCGCAGCAAAAAAATTGAACCTGCTGGATGTCAAAAAGAATCGCGGCGCGTATGGCGTGCTGGGCGCATCCTTCGGTGGATTGATGTCCTTGTACACCGGCTTGCGCATGCCTGATATTTTCGGGAAAGTCATCAGTCAATCGGGTGTGTTCGAATCCGAGGGGCGCGATTTTGCCGCCGTGGATTTGATCCGCGCGAAGCAATCCCGCGAGATAAAAATATGGATGGATATTGGTCACTACGACTGGCTGTTGGAAGACAACCGAAGATTACAACCGTTACTGCTGGGGAACGGATACAATGTCACGTATCGTGAATTTGTCGGTGGGCATAATTACACCTGCTGGCGCGATGAGATCTGGCGCGCACTGGAAGCCATGTTTCCAGTGAAATGAATAGGATCATTTGCCACACACTTGCCCTGGCAGGCAGTGCCAGGGGAGAACACAGAGTTCACTGAGATTTAAAAGATTTTCTCTGCGCTCTCTATGCCTCTGTGGTAAAAAAATAAGGGTCAAGGAGACTCAAATGAAACTCGAAACCATCACCCGCACGCCGAAGACCCAGACACACAAGACACCGCTGCTTTTTGTCCACGGCATGTGGCATGGCGCGTGGTGCTGGGATGAGTTCTTCCTGCCCTATTTTGCTGCGCAGGGTTATCACGCCACGGCCCTAAGCCTGCGAGGGCATGCAGCCAGTCAGGGCAAAATTAGCGGAAGTTCGATCGCAAACTATGTCAGCGATGTGGAGCAGGTGTCAAAGACATTCGATACACCGCCAGTCATTATCGGACATTCAATGGGTGGATTTATCACGCAGAAATATCTTCAAACGAATGAAGCGCCTGCGGGAGTACTGCTGGCACCCGTCCCACACTTTGGCGTGTGGCCTGCAACCGGACGGGTCTTCATGCACAGTCCGCTTATCCTGCTGAAAGTGATGACCCAATTCCGTTTGCGTCCCGCGGTTGAAACGCCAACCCATGCGCGCTGGGCGCTGTTCTCACATTCCATGCCGAAGAAACAAATGCTGAAATATTTCGCAAAGCTGGACGATGAATCCTTCCGCGCGTATCTCGACTTGCTGGGACTAAATCTCGTGAATCCAAAACGAGTGAAAGCGCCCATGCTGGTACTCGGCGCAGAGAATGATACAGTCATCTCGGTAAAAAATATCAATGCCACGGCGAAAGCCTACAACACGCAGGCGGAGATATTCCCGAACATGGCGCATGATATGATGCTGGAAAAAGACTGGCAATCCGTCGCGGAAAGAATATCAAATTGGTTGAAGGAAAAGGGAATATAAAATAAAACATGTAGGGGCGAGGTGACCTCGCCCCTACATGTGAAGGCTATTATCCGTACCGCACTGCCTCGCAGCGTTCGCAATCTTTCCTGCCGCATAACAAGGCGTAGGGATTTCCATGGATTTTTTCCACCACTGCTTTTAGTAAACTTCTCAAATGAATCGCCTGCACCAACGCGCCGTTGATCTCCACCCGGCGCGTAAATTTTTCCACATCGGGGGTGATTGCATTGAAGCCTTCTGAGTCGCCGGGGAATCCGGGACATTCCACGACCTTGTCCCGCAGCAGCGCCCAACGGATGAATTGCATACGTCCCGCCAGTTTTTCTCCGTAATGAATACTGGTATTGACCATGTGATCCACACCCAGCAGCAGCACCCAGCCATCCTGCTCCGCAAGGGATTCGATCGGGGCGAAAGGCTCAAACAAGGTTTGGGTGTTGATGATCGCATCCGCATTAATTCCGGCGAAAGATTGGATGGGATGCATGGAACGTTTCGCCCTGGGATGTTTGCGCAACACTTCAGGCAACATACCCATCAACGTATCAACTGGCATATCGGGGTGGAAGGGCTCAGCCATTTTGTTCAAGTCATTTTGGCTGCCGTAGGTCAGTCCATTCTTCGGCGGGCCGACTTCTGGATTCAGCATGGACTTGTAGGTGAAGGTCGGCATGATGATTCCGCGCGTGGAATCGAGCAGCGCGGAAAGCATGTCATTCGCGTCCACGGAACCGAAGGCGCGCATGGAAGCATGGGCAATGACAAGGTTTTTGCTCAAGCCTAATTTGGAAAGACCAGCTTTGAGGTCAGATAAAGAAGCGGGCAAGTCTTATTTCCCTTTCCAATTCGGTTTGCGTTTTTCGATAAAGGCCTGCATGCCTTCCTTTTGATCTTCCGTCGAGAACAGCGGATAGAAATTGCGTTTCTCAGCTTTGAGGCCTTCGGTAAGCGTAGTCTCAAATGCGGCGTTGACCGCGTCCTTCGCCATGCGGACGGCCATCGGCGCGCGTGAGGCGATCTCTTCCGCGAAGGCAACAGCAGCATCGAGATAGCCCTCGACAGGAACAACACGATTTGCGAGGCCAAATTGCAAAGCTTCTGCTGCAGACAGTGTGCGGTTGTTGATGACCATTTCCATCGTCAGATTCTTCCCGATCAAACGCGCCAGACGCTGCGTGCCGCCCGCACCAGGGATGATGCCGATGGTAATTTCTGGCTGACCAAACTTGGCAGATTCTGACGCGATGACCATGTCACACGAAAGGACGAATTCGCATCCGCCGCCCAATGCCCAGCCTGATACTGCTGCGATGACAGGTTTCTTGATCCCGCGGATTCTGTCCCAGACATCCACGCGCGCTTCGGTGATCATCTGAAAGGGAGTGGCATCCGCCATCTCTTTGATGTCTGCGCCTGCGGCAAAGGCTTTTTCATTGCCCGTGACGACCAACGCGCCAATATTTTCATCCTTATCAAATGCCTCCATGGCATCAAACAACTCACCAAGCATGGTTGCGTTGAACGCATTCATGGCTTGCGGACGGTTGAGCGTGACGATACCCACCCGTTCGCGGGTTTCGGTCAATACTGTTGTGTAGGTCATGGTTTCCTCCAAAGGAATTTTAACTTTTTCAAATTATAAGGGATGAACCCCATGCTGTATAATGCCACGCACGAGGTGACTTTATGATCTTTCCCGAATGGACAACAGGCAACATAATTCTTTATGGGTTTCTGGCAGTGGTGGCAATTTCCGTGGGACCGCTCGAATATTTCGGGCAGGCCATGATGGCGTACAGTAAGTTTCGCCCAAGCAGCGGCATCTCTACACGGACGGGAATGGTCATCCTGTATGCCACTCCTTTGATCGCCCTGGTGACCTCCGCTTTGCCGTACCTTTCCAACCCAACGACAATTCAATTGATCGTCTTTGCTTCGGTCTTTATCCACTTTGCCAAGCGAGTCCTTGAGTCGCTTTTTCTGCACAAGTATTCAGGGCCGATCAGTGTCTTCACAACCTTGATGATCGCGAGCTTTTATTCCCTCGCTGCGTTCTTGGTCGGTTATCTCAACCGCGAGCCATTCCAATCAATGGATGCGTGGTTTTATATTGGCATCGTACTCTTTGTCATTGGCATCATCGGCAATTTCAATCAGCACAAGGCTCTGGCTAACCTGAGAAAAGATTCAATGGAATACAAGATCCCGCGCGGCGGATTGTTCGAGTACGTGGTCTGCCCTCATTATCTTTTTGAGATCATCACCTGGCTGGGGATCTTCCTGCTCTCGCGTCATTTGGGTGCCCTGCTTGTGCTGGCATTCATCATCGCGTACTTGAGCGCGCGCAGCATCCGCACGCTGGCATGGTATCGCGAAAAATTCAAGGATTTCCCCACAGGAAGAAAAGGGATATTTCCCTTCGTCTTATAAATTCATAAGCAAACCCTACAGGTCTGTGTAAATTATTGAAGTCTTATTAAACAAGAAAGACCTTTAAATATCAATTCACAGAATGGAGATTTAATATGAACATTTTACTCGTCACCCACTCACACCTTCGCTGGCTCGTTCTTTTTGTGGCCGTTGTTGCTGTGGTCAAGTTCGCTATCGGCTGGCTGCGCGGTGGAGCTTTCAAAGGCATGGATCGCGGTCTCGCCTCCGGCTTCAGCGGATTGCTCGACCTGCAAGCCACCCTCGGACTCATCCTCATGATCTGGACCGGCCTCACAGGCACCGGCTTCCCCATGTTCCGCATTGAACACGCCACCACCATGATCATTGCAGCAGTGGTCGCGCACCTGCCTGCCCGTTGGAAAAACGCAGCAGACAAGACCCGCTTTCGTAATACGCTATTCTGCATCCTCGGCGCGCTTTTGCTGATCTATGTCGGGGTGATGCGTCTGCCTGGCGGGTGGACCAGATAAAGGCGGAGAAAGAAGCGGTGTTTTCCATCCAAATTTTATTTCTCACTTTATATTAATCCATGATAAACTTTGTCCACGTTCAGGCTGGAACGTAGACATACTTGGAGACGAGATGGAAAACAAGTTATATGTAGGCAACCTGCCCTACGCCGCTACTGAAGATGATCTCAAAGCTCACTTCAGCAAGGCTGGAAACGTCACCTCTGTTGCACTCATCAAAGATCGCGCAACAGGACGCGCCAAAGGCTTCGGATTTGTCGAAATGGCAAGCTCCGAAGAAGCGCAAAAAGCCATCGGAATGTTTAATGGACAGGACTTCATGGGACGCGCAATTACCGTCAATGTTGCCAAACCCCGTGAAGAACGCCCCCGCAATTTCGACAGAAATCGCGAAGGCGGCGGGCGGAACAGCCGCTACTAGAAAAACCTCCAGCCCTGAACAATGAAAGAAATCAACAGCCCCGCGAAACGCGGGGCTGTTATCATTAGGTAATGAAACGAATCCTCTTCCTCGGGCCCATTCTTTTTGCAAGTGTCTTAACCGTGCTCACATTCGTCGAATATGATTTTCTCCGCAGCCTCGGCTGGCACCCCATCAACAACCCAACCTTTGACTGGCCCAGTGGACTCGCTCTCGGAAAATACGGATGGGTGATGACCGCGACCTTCATCATCAGCGGAGTCCTCATGGCGCTGCTCGCCTCGCGCCTCTTTCTGGACCTAAAGCCTGCTCCTGCCTCCAAAGTTGGAACAACTCTGTTTGTTTTTGCTGGCCTCGCGCTTGCTGCCCTGTCATTCACCACAGACCCAACCATCCGTGACACCCCCGCCACCTGGCATGGACAATTGCACGATCTGTCCTTCGTGCTGCTTGGACTCACCCTCTTCCCAGCGATGATCGTGCTCGGCTTTGCATTCCGCCAAAACGAAAAATGGAAAAATCTTTCCACCTACACATGGTTGACTCTGGCTCTCGCCGCCCCCGCCTTCGCGCTCAAAGGCGCAGCGTTCTATATTTTCCTGCTCGCTATTCTGGTTTGGAACGAAGTGGTGGCAGTGCGGTTGAATAAAGAATAAGGGTTCTCCCTTTTCTGGTGGGATTAAGTCCAAAGGTTGAAAGACCTTAAGTCCAAAGGTTGAAAGACCTCTGCCGTTAATTACAGAAGAGCCATAAATAAAAAAAGCCACAGAGTTCATAGAGTTTTTTGAGTTTTTCTCTCATTCTCTCTGTGTTCTCTGTGGCAAACTTTCAACCTGCGTGATCAGGTGATTTTCTAAAAACCGTCTTCGAACAACACATTCTTAAACCCCAGCGCATTGAAGAATTTGATCAGGTAGGCTTCGGCATTGATCTCCCCTTGCACGAGAATGCCATCTTCCAACGCAGCCTTGCGGATCTCATCCTCCGCCGATTGGCGCGCGAGCGTTTCAAGGTCTGTGCTGCCTTTGGTCAGCAGGCCGGTATCGCGGTCATACACGTAGGATTTTTCATTATCCAGCGTCGCAATGAAAATCTCCGTGGGAGGCAGTTTCACATACAACACACCGTTTTCCATGCGCATATCACCCGGCTGCAGTTTCTCCATGTCAATGCCGGCGATCACAATACCGTGCGCCACGAACAACAGCTTATCGCCGAAAGCAAAACCGAATGTACCCTGCCCTACTTCCGCCGTGATCACTTTTTCAATGCTGTATTGAATTGTCTCCAAACGCGCCAGCGCGCGGATCTCGTTGATATAGGTCACCGGGTCGGGTATGATCGTGGGTGTGGGATTCATCAGCTGCGAGACCTGGGTCTGCAGTGCCTCATTCGCCTGATTCACCTGTTGAAAGGGAGCCGTCGCCGCCGCCGCGCTCTCGCGCACCGTCTGTACGATAAAATAGACCCCTGCCGCCAGCACCGCCAAAATAAGGATGGACATGATCGTGCTAAAAGTATTTTTCATTTTTTATCGTCTCCAAAGAACTTGTCTTATTATAGCAAGGTCATTATCATTGTGCGCAACCATTCCTGTAAGATGAAAAAAGTCTTATTAGCGTTTTCCCTCCTTCTTTTTGGATGTTCATTCCCAATTGGGTTGACATTTGGGACTCCCACGCCGATTCCAACCCTCACACAGACTCCTTCCCCCACGCAGACGCCTCTTGCCCCGCCCGAACTTGGTACTGAACAAAATCCATTGATCCTCGCCCTGGCCCCTTCGCCGCGCCCCAGTGAAGAAGCCATCGCCGCGGGAGATGTCATCGCCGCATTCATCCAATCGCAGACCGGCTATCGCGTGGTGGCGGTCATCCCAACCAGCGAACAAGTTCTCGTGGAGGATTTTGACAAGGGCAACGCACACATCGGGCTGTTATCTCCGTTTGGCTATGTGCTTGCCCGCGGCACAGACTCAGTCACGGCCCTCCTTGCCAATGTGCATGACGGAAAAACCTTCTACGGCGCGCAGATCATTGCCAACCGCAGCAAGGATTTCACGTCCTATTTCGATGAGGCCAAAAACGAAAACACAACCGACCCCGCCACAGCCTTCAAGCAATTCGAAGAAAAGAAAGCCTGTTGGAGCGACGAGGTCTCTCCGTCAGGGTATGTGGTGCCGCTCGGATTGCTGAATCAGGCTCAGGTTAAGATAAGAGGCGCGGCATTTCTCGAGGGTCAACCGAGCGTGGTGCGTGCCGTCTACGTGGATGACATCTGCGATTTCGGCGCGACCTTCATCGATGCGCGTCTGTCGCCTGCGCTCGAAGCAAATTATGGTGACGTGGTCGAGAAGGTCATCGTCATCTGGCGCATCCCTGAAATTATTCCGTATGAAAATATTTCGGCATCCACCGCGCTGCCCGTTGACATGCGGCGCGTGATCCAGCGCGCGCTCATTGATCTGATGCTCACGCCCGAAGGCAAAGCCGCCATGCAAACCGTGTACGGTGTGGATGTGGTACAGGTCGTGGAAGATGCAGCGTACGCGGAGTTCGTGGCGTACGCGAAGGCTTCGGGGCTGGACTTGATCGATTTGATACAATAATCCGAATGTTAAAAAAGATAATAAAATTTATCTGGCGCTCCGCGCTTGTGTTGGGTTTGTTCGTCTTCGTTGGTTTATCCCTGCCAAAATTGATCGTGCTGCTTTTCGCTGCGCCGCGTACCTTCAGCATGGAGGATGTTCCGCAAACGCGAGTGGCAATTGTATTCGGCGCAGGCTTGCTGCGCGATGGTTCCGCCGGTCCTGTGCTGCGTGACCGCGTGGAAACCGCAGTGAAGTTATATCAACAAGGCAAAGTGGACAAGTTGTTAATGAGCGGCGATAACAGCTTCGTTGAATACAACGAGCCCAAAGCCATGCGCCAATATGCGTTGGATCTTGGTGTACCCGACGAAGCTATTGTTTTGGATTACGCGGGCCGCCGCACCTATGACACCTGCCATCGCGCGAAACATATCTTTCAGGTAAACTCTGCAATTCTTGTAACGCAATCCTTTCATTTACCGCGCGCGCTGTTTCTGTGCAACTGGTTTGACGTGGAATCAACTGGTGTGGAAGCGAACAATCATTACTTTCTGAAACGCTCGCGCATATACTGGAACACCCGCGAATTGTTCGCCAACTTTCAGGCAGTTTGGGATGTGATGATCGCAAAGCCGCTGCCTGTGCTTGGAGATATTGAACCGATTTATTAACATGTCATTCTGAGCGTAGCGAAGAATCTCTTTTGCTTCACAATAGACTCTTCGGTCGCAAAGAACGCTCCCTCAGAGTGACATAATTTAAAATGGAGAATGTTTATGACCCGCGATGAAGCCCTTGCTCTTGTACGTGAATTCGTAAAAAATGAAGGATTGGTGCGTCACATGTTATCGGTGGAAGCTGCCATGCGTTTTTACGCAGAAAAATATGGCGAAGACGCAGATCAATGGGCTCTCATCGGCCTGCTGCATGATTTTGATTGGGAGATCCACCCCACACTGGAGGAACATCCGCAGGCGGGCGCACCCATGCTGCGTGAACGCGGAGTCCCGGAGGACATCATTCAGGACATCTTGAGTCACGCGGATCATTTGAACATGCCGCGCGACACACCCCGCCGCAAAGCCATTGCCGCCTGTGACGAGGTGACGGGTCTCATCACCGCCGTTGCGTTGGTGCGTCCATCCCGCTCGTTGTATGACCTTGAAGCCAGCTCCGTCAAAAAGAAGTGGAAGGATAAGGCCTTCGCCGCAGGTACCAACCGCGAAGAAATGGAACATGCCGCCAGAGATTTCGGCGTAGACCTTTGGGAACATGTTGGCAACGTCATTCAGGCCATGCGCAGGATCGCGCCTGAGTTGGATCTGGTAGGGAATATTCAGCAATAAACCACTGTGAAAGAGCGAGACTGAAAACGTTAGTGCCGCAACATGAATGTTGCGGCACCTTTTTATTTTTTACTTGAGGTATTCCTCGTAAAGTTCATCCTTCACAAAGAGCTGCCCTTCCGCATCTCGATAGACAAGATGATAGCCGCGCAGCTGCTCGTTTTTCGCATCCAAATAGAATTGATAGATATCCTGAAAATCAGCCGGGTCTACAGCACTTTCCAGTGCGCCTTCCTGGGTATAGTCCACAATGCGCTGCGTCCAGAGCAGGATCATATCAGGCTGGGTATCTTCAACCGTGCTGTACCTGCCCTTCCAGTAACTTTTGATGGTCACGCGGGTGCTATCGGGGAAGTACATGCGCACATCGCGGAGGATCTCCAGTTCCACGTCTGATGGGATTTGGGAAAGCACATCGCGCTCGATGACATGGTAAAAGACGATCGACTCTTCACGCTCTTCGCGGGTCAGCACATTGCGATAGATCTCGACATCCTTATTAATATAGATAACGGTCTGATACCCGATCACCGCAAGGACAAGTCCGCTCCAAAGCCATACGAGCGGTTTGTTCTTGTTTTTAAACAGGGGAATGTCGAACAACATCGGCAGGCAGCCGTAGACGGGAAGCAGGATCGGAAGAAAAAAATGGGTGGGCTTGATGGCAATTGCATACAACACATACAACCCGAATGGGATCGACCACATGGCAATCACAAGGCTGCGCGTGCGGCTTTCTTTGCGCCACAAGCCGATCGCGAGCGCAAGAAAAGCCAGCGCAATAAAGAATAACTGCCCATATAAGTCTTTGATGATCTCAAGCCAGGAAGCGGGGCCTTTGGCATACGTCAACACCCAGCCGCTGGTCTGGGAGGCGGCCTGCATAGAAAGGATGCCGACCATTTTATTGAACTGGCTTCGATAGATCAGGAACGGGTTGCTGATGAGAATGACGGCCGCCATGAGTCCCACGAACGCGGCAGCGCGGATTGCGGCGGTGCGCCATGTCAATTGTTTTTGGTACATGCCGAGGAGCAGATAGGAGGGAATTGCCAGGGCGAAGAAAAGGCCAATTACCTTGGTGCCAGTTGCCAGCCCGATGGAAGCGGCGGCGAAGTAAAAGTCGCGGCCAAAACGCAGGTCATCCTTATCCAAAAAGTAGATCACGAGGACGACGAATAAGACCGCCAGACTATCCACATGCCACCACAGGTTATTCTCCACAACGGCGGAAACCGAAAGCAAAAACAGGAACAACCCTATCGATCTTTTATACGACTGAAATTTTGTTTGAACGTAAACGAGAAGTTGAAGCGCCGCAAGCATCGGCAGGACGCTGATGAGCTGGCGAAGCAGCAGCATGTTGAGCTGCGTGTCGCCGTACCCTTTCCACAAGATGCCGGACAAAATGGTAAGCGCGCTGGATGCATAAAAAGGCCAGCCGTAATAATAATGACCATAGATGAAAAAGTTGATCAGATTCTGCTTGACTGAATCCGCGGCCTCCACCATTCTCAGGGCAATGGGATATTGCGCGAACTCATCCGTCTCGAAGAGCGATATCATCATCTGGTCTTTTGCGCCCGTGTTATTCGCGGGAATAAAAGCGGCAAAGTAAATGATACTGATGAAAAGAAGCAGAAAGAAAATTCGTTTTTGTTTGGAGGTCATGCTCCAATGATACCATTCCTGATTTGGTATAAAATTAGCGGATGATGAATTTCTTTATCAATGGATTTGCCTTATGCTGATCAAACGCCTCGAACTCCTGACCGATGACCTGCTTGCCCAAAAGGAATTTTATTCCAACGTTTTGGAGTTGCCCGTCCATTTCGAAGATGACTCCCTGCTCGTCAAAGCAGGCAAAACGGACATCATCTTCACGCAGTCCCCAGTAGACTGGGTGGGACAATATCATTTCTGCTTCAACATCCCTGAGAATCAATTCCTGCAAGCCAAGGTATGGCTCTCGAAGAGGATTCCGCTTTTGAAAGATGTGCAGGGAGTTGATGAATTCAAAAGTGAATCGTGGAATTCCACATCGTTGTATTTCAAAGATGCGGCAGGCAATATCCTCGAGTTCATCGCGAGGCACGACCAGAAGAATGCGACTGAAATCCGGTTCAATAGCGAACAGATATTGCAAGTCAGCGAGATCGGCCTGCCATCCAAGGATGTGATCGCATTTGCAAAAGAGTTGTGCAAAAAGCTGGGAGTCTCCGTTTACAGGCAGGAACCAAACGAGACATTCACTCCCATTGGCGATGAAAACGGTTTATTTATATTGCCTGTTGAAAATCGAATCTGGATTCCAAACACAGGCGTCCCTGCGCGGATGCTGTCTGTAAAGGTAGATGTGGAAGTGAATGGGAAAGAGTTCAAGTTGAGCGGCGTGCCGTATGAAGTAGTTTGAGAATTTCTCCTTAAACTAAAACTCCGAGTTCATAAAGAACTCGGAGTTTTTATAACACGCCGCTACTTTTTCTTCTTCTTAGCCGCAGGTTTCGCCTTTGAAGCAGTCTTTGCAGGCTTTCCCTTTTTCGCGGGCACCTTCTTCGCAGGCACTGACTTCGCCACTTTCTTCCCCTTCGAGGACGATGTCTTTCCTTCTTTCTTCGCCACAGGCTTTTCTTCCACTGCTTTCACAAACATCTCGACCGTCCACCCAACTGCGAGACCGGTAATGGTTTCGCCCGGTTTCACCTCGGCGACAAGATCGCCTTTGGAGGAGGCGCGTTTTCTTACAGCGGCCAAGTCCAGCCTTGCGGATTTGGCTGCGCCTTTGCTCATGTGGATGGTGGCAACGTGGTTTGGTTTTCCGCTGGCAATTGCAACGAGTGTGGATTTGCCGGGCAAGTCCCATGCAACCACACCCTTGCCGTAGCGGCCTTGAGCGGGGAAGTCTTTCTGATCCACGCGTTTGGCTTTGCCTTCACTCGTGAGCAGGAAGATCTCGCCTTCAGCAGGCAGAATTTCCATACCCACCACTTCATCCTTGTCATCCAATTTGATGCCGTTCACACCCGCAGCGACGAGTCCCATCGGGCGCACGTCATCTTCCTTGAAGCGGATCGCCATGCCGCTGGAGGTGGCGAGCAGGATCTCTTTTTTCTTTCCATCGGTGAGACCAACCCAGCCGAGTCTGTCACCTTCGTTAACGCGCACCAACGTGAATGTCTGTGCAGAGGGGCCGGGTAATTCAGAGATCAAACTTTTCTTGACCATGCCAAAGCGTGTGGTTGTGATCACACAAGTCTCTGCGCCAAGTGATGATTTACTGGCAGGTAATGAGAAGACCGCTGCAAGCGGGTCATTCTCGGTGAGCGGAGCAACCTTGTAATACATGGAGCCCTGACTCAACTTGTCCGCTTCAGGGATCAAATGCGCGGCAACTGCGGCGGCCTTGCCTAACTTGCTGACGAAGTAGATCGTGTCTGTGGTGCCTGCCTTGAGCAAATAACGCGGCGCATCGTTGCCGGAATGTTTGGGCTGCTTGTCATCGTGCGTGCGCGAGACGAGTCCATCGTCCGTGACGCCGATCCACACAGTTTGCTGCGGGAGCAGGTCACGCGTGGTCAACGCGTTTGTGGCTTTCGCGCCGTGTTTCAAGTTCACGATCTGGGTACGGCGGCGGTCACCATATGCGGCTTTGACTTTCAACAACTCGTCCGCGACCACACCACGCATCAACTTGGGCGACTTCAACAGAGTCGTCAATTCCTTGATGATGCCGGTCACTTCCTTGTATTCGGTTTCGATCTTTTTGCGTTCGAGGGCGGCGAGTCTGCGAAGCTGCATATCGAGGATCGCGTTCGCCTGCAACTCTGTCAGCTTGTAGCGCTTCATCAGTTTTTGCCGGGCAGTTTCAACGTCTGGTGCGGAGCGAATGATATTGATCAGCTCATCCAGATTCTTGAGCGCGATCAAATATCCTTCGAGGATGTGCGCGCGGGCTTTGGCTTTTTCCAGATCAAATTCAGCGCGCCGCTTGACCACCGTGAGGCGGTGTTCCACATAAACGCGGAGCGCCTGCTTGAGGGTAAGCGTGCGCGGCTCGCCATCCACCAGCGCGAGCAGGTTGATGCTGAACGTGCTCTGCATGGGTGTGCGTTTGTATAGATCGCGCAGAATTATTTCCGGATTTGCATTCTTCGTCATCTCAAGGACGATGCGCATTCCCTGACGGTCGGATTCATCGCGCAGATCGGATAGGCCTTCCAAATGTCCATCGCGTGCCAGCTCGGCAATGCGCTCGATCAAACTGGACTTGTTGACCTGATACGGTAATTCTGTGACAATGATCCGGCTTTTGCCTCTTTCCATCTCTTCGACATGCGCCTTGGCCTGCACGGTTACACGTCCACGCCCTGAACCATACGCAGACTCAATTCCGTCCTCACCTTTTTCCTGAATGATGATGCCGCCGGTGGGGAAGTCCGGGCCTTGCACGAACTCCATCAATTGTTCAACATCAATGTCGTCGAGCTTTTCCCAGCGATTGATCATGTACACGAGCGCGTCCACGATCTCGCTGAGGTTATGCGGCGGGATGGAGGTTGCCATACCCACGGCAATACCTGTTGCGCCGTTCACCAAAAGATTCGGGATGGCCGCAGGGAGAACGCCCGGCTCTTCGAGAGTGTCATCAAAGTTCGGGACGAAGTTAACCGTTTCCTTGTTCAGGTCGAAAAGAATATCGAGCGCGGCAGCGGTGAGGCGCGCTTCGGTATAACGCATGGCCGCAGGCGGGTCGCCGTCCACGGAACCGAAGTTACCCTGACCATCCACGAGCAATGTGCGCATGGAAAAATCCTGCGCCATGCGCGCCATGGCTTCGTACACCGACGAGTCACCGTGCGGATGATATTTACCGAGCACTTCACCGACGATACGAGCAGACTTCTTATAAGCTGTGTCCGCACGAATGCCCATGTCGTACATCGCATAAAGGATGCGGCGCTGTACCGGCTTGAGTCCATCACGCGCATCGGGCAGGGCGCGTGAAACGATCACGCTCATGGCGTAATCGAGATACGACTGCTGCATCTCTGTATCGATATCTACTTTTTTGACAATACCAAGTTCCATAGTTACTCCAAAAAATCTTTTAAACACGAAGAAGAAAATAAATCTATGTGCTTTTTGCTTTCTTCGTTGTGAATGTATGTTCTATTGCGGGGCTTATCTTACGGGGAAAGGGAAAAGGCGTCAAGTGCGGTTGCAAACCATTCACGCTGTGCCATGTCTTTTAGGTGATTGTATTCAGGGCTTGAAATCGCTACAATAATCCCATATCTTTTTTAGAGGTGACTTATGAAACTTAATACTGCAAAAGAAGTTTGGATCGCGCGTTTGATCGCCTGGGTTGTGATTGGTGCAATATCCTGCGGAATTATTTTCGCCACCACGTTTATGCTTGGGCCAACCCTGTTTGCCGTGCCGGATTTGAATAACAAACTCGCCGTGGCGATCTATTGCCCGGGTGCAGAGAGTAACTCCACACAGGAAGGCGCGTCCGTGCCGACAACAAGTGACTCCTCCGGGACATATGGCCACACAGTGGAGATCACCTGCACCTTTGCGGACGGAAGCACGAAGGTCATTCGCAACGAGCAGTTTGCGCTGGCATCCATTGGCGGCATGTTCGGCATCGGCGGGTTGTGTGGAGTTGGGCTATCCGGCGTGCTGATGCTGGCGCCATTCGTTTTCATCCGCAGGAAAAAAGAATTTCAAAGTTGAGATAAAATTCCGTGCATGAAAATCATCAGCGTAAATCTTGGAATTGAAAAAGAGATACAAATGGGGGACAGAATGGACAGGACGGGTATTTACAAATACCCTGTTCAAAACGCCGTGCGCGTCACAGAACTTGGACTTGCAGAGGATTTCATCGAAAGCAAAAAACATCACGGCGGGCCGGATCAGGCTATCTATATTTACGGTTCTGCGGATTATGCATTTTGGGAAAAAGAATTGGGCGTTGAAATTCAGCCGGGAACATTCGGTGAGAATCTAACCATCAGCGAATTGGAAAGCGGCCCCTTCAACATTGGCGACCTTCTCCATATTGGGGATGTGACTCTGGAAGTGACCATGCCGCGCATCCCGTGCGGGACATTTGCCGCACGCATGGGCGACCCTGCCTGGGTGAAGAAATTCCGTCAGGCCGAGCGACCAGGCTTTTACTGCAGGGTGAAGCGCGAAGGAGTCATTAAGGCGGGAGATGCTGTAGCGTTGGAAAAATTCCAAGGGGAGACAATGTCCGTCCAGCAGCTTTATCAGGATTATTACGAGAAAAACAAAACTGAGGAAATGCTGCGCCGCCACCTCAATGCGCCGGTTGCGATCCGCTGGCGAAAAAGAATGGAAGAGGAGTTAGCAAAGATAGCAAGGCAGTCCGCTTAATTTCCATGAGCAATATCGACAAGCGCGGCAAATTGCAGGAAGAACCTTTTACGTTTCGGGAGACCAAAGACGGGAGAGTTCTTATTTATTGGCACGGAAAACAGGTTACGGTTCTTAAAGGAAAATTTGCGAGTAAGTTTTTGAAAGATATTTCATCAGCAGACTCTATTCAGGCACAGTTGGTGATGGCGCGAGTCACCGGTCATTTCAAGCATGGCAATGAAAATAAAAACACAGGGTTGTAAAACAAGAAAATTTGTTCTATAATCAAAATACTGGTATCCACCCTCTTATTGTTATGGAGAGCCATGATATTTCAAATTTACCAACCCGCTTTTCCATTGGGAAAGTTTATTGACAGCTTTATCTATTTCGAGGGATTCAGTCCGGCACATTCGCTGGATAGATTTCTGCCCGATGGCAATACAGAGCTCATCATCGATCTGGCCGAAATCCCCCAACACATCCACGACAATCACACATTGGAAATTATTCAATCCTGCCGCCAAGCCTGGGTGAGCGGAGTGCGCACCCGCCCCATCACCATCCCTTCCGGCAAAGACAGCCGAAAGCTGGTCGTGGCTTTCAAAAAGGGAGCAGCGCATCCCTTTTATCCATTCCCGATGAGCGAGCTGGCTGATTCTGTTGTCATGGCGGATCTGGTTTTTGGAAGCAGCATTCTCGACCTACGAGAGAAGTTGCTTTTTGCAAAATCTACTTCTGAAATGTTTTGCCTTGTTGAATTATTTTTACTGGGGAGGGCTGGCGATAAACTTCACCAAACTACAACCACTACCTGCATCAAGTACGCTGTTACAAATATTATCAACCAACCAACCCTCTCAAACTTTCAGCACCTCAGCGATCAGATTGGATATTCTCAAAAGCACTTTATCGACCTTTTCAAAGGACAGGTTGGTCTATCTCCAAAACAATATCTCAAGATCATGCGCTTTCAAAAAGCCATACAGGAAATTGAAGCAGGCCGCCCCATCCAGTGGAGCGGTCTTGCCGCAGAAAGCGGATTCTACGACCAGGCACATTTCATAAATAACTTCAAGAATTTTTCAGGATACACCCCCAATGAATACATCAAGAGAAAGGCAGGCACTTTGAACTACGTGCCCGTGGATTAATGTAAATTTTTTCCAATACTCAAACAATTGTTTTTTGTAAAATGACTCCTTATCATAATAAAACTAAAAAGGAGCAATCTCATGGAAAATTTATACATTAACCACCTTGCTGTTTTTGTTTGTGCAATTCTCAACCTTGCGCTTGGCGCGCTATGGTACTCTCCCATCCTTTTTTACAAAGGCTGGCTGCTTGAAACGAAGTTAACTGAGGAGCAGCTTGCAAAGTCAAATCCTGCAAAAACATATGGACTGGCATTTCTCCTGGCGCTCATTATGTCCTATAACCTAGCGTTTTACCTTGGCGATTCCCAAACGGATGCCGTATGGGGCACAATAGCAGGATTTCTGGCTGGCTTCGGCTGGGCCACACTGACCTTTACCATTATCGCCTTGTTTGAACAGCGTACCTGGAAATATATTTTCATCAACGGAGGTTACATCACTGTATACTTTACTCTGATCGGTTTTGTACTTGGAATATGGCGTTAGGAGAAAATAATATGGCATATCAGATCGTTTCAGGATTACACATTGGCACGGCCGTTTCAGCATTGGTTTTTGGTCTTTGTGTACTGCTCGTTCGCAAAGGGACGCGTTTGCATAAGCAGTTGGGATACGCCTATTTTTTCAACATGCTGGGACTTAACCTCTCCGCACTTTCCATTTATCAACTCACGGGTCATTTTGGACCTTTTCATGGTGCGGCAGCTGCGAGTCTGCTTACCCTGATAGCTGGATTCATTCCCGCCTACCTTCACCTCCCGCGTGGACGTTGGCTGGATTTCCATTATGAATTCATGAATTGGTCTTATGTGGGGTTGATCGCCGCCGGGGTATCAGAAGCTGCAACCCGCCTTCCTTCCGCACCGTTTTGGCCCGCAGTGGCTGCCAGCATGTTCGCAGTCTTTTTGTTGGGAGGAATACTCATCGCGCGCGGCCGTGCAAAATACACATTTGAAGCGCGGGCCTCAGCCGTACAAAACGATGAAGTATTGGATCTGGCAGCGGCTTTCAAGAGACGGAACACAGCTTGTAATTAATTTCAAAAACTTTTAAGGAGATGAGTGATGAGTATTATCGATAAAGCCGTCCAAACACAATTGGATAATATCCAAAAGAAAACTGGAATGTCTCTTAAAGAGTTATCCTCGTTCGTCAAGAAAAGCGGACTCTCCAAACATGGCGAGATCCGTGACATGCTCAAGGAAAAACTTGGGCTCGGTCATGGCGATGCAAATGCATTGGTTCATGCCGTTTTTGAATCGGACGGAACACGCGCAGCGGAAGGAAAATCGGAAGACGCCGTGTTGGATGAAATTTATTCCGGCGCGAAAACTGGCTTTCGTCCCATCCACGAGAAGTTGATGAAGGAAATCCAAAAGTTCGGGGAATTTGAGATTATCCCAAAAAAGGGATACGTGAGCCTGCGCCGCAAAAAACAATTTGCCATGATCGGCCCAAAAACCAATACGCGCTTCGAGGTGGGCATCAACGCAAAGGAGTTCAAGAAGAATGCCCGGCTGTTGGAACAACCCAAAGGAAGTATGTGCAATTACATTGTTAATGTCAGCGACGCGAAGGAAGTGGATGCAGAACTGATCGCGTGGATCAAGTCCGCATTTGAAGGAGCTGGATAAACATGACTGAACTTATCGAACCAAAAGCGTTTCAAAATGTTTTGCTCGATCTGCTGGATGAGACTTTCGAAAATCATCACGGCATTTATTTGGATAAACACAATGGCCTGCTTGAAACGCTTGAATTGGTTTCTTCAGAAGAGGCGTCCATTCCCGTTGGCGGAAAATGCGCTTCGCTTGCCGCACAGGTTGCGCATGCCACCTTTTACATCGAGTCCTTCGAACGCTTTGCCCTGCAAGGCGATGACAGTCCACGTGATTGGAACTTGATCTGGCGCACCGTGGAAAAGGTCACGCCCGAAGAATGGCAGGACTACAAAAGCAAATTAAAAGCCGCCTATCAACGCATGGATAAACTCTTCCGTGAAAACCCCACATGGAACGAAGATACGATGGGCGGCGCATTATCCATTGTCGTTCACACAGCGTATCACCTCGGCGAAATTCGCCAGGCGCTGTGCGTACTAAAAAAATGAGGAGTTCCCATGCCGCCACGTCCACGGTATGAAATGCCCGATTTTTTCCGTGACGCGCCCGCCCTACCAGCAAAATGATTACATCGGCTGGATCACACTCGCCAAGCTTGAATCCACAAAACAAAAACGTCTCAACCAAATGCTGGATGAATTGAAAAAAGGCGGCGTGTACATGCAAATGAAATGGAACGGATAAAGCAGGTCGGGCTTTTAGCCCGACTTTCTTTATCTGTGGCAAAATAGCGCTATGAACAAAAACGACATCATCCAAAAAACTGCCGAATATATCAAAGTGGAATTCTCAGACGATTCCTCCGGCCACGATTGGTGGCACATCTACCGCGTCTGGAAGAACGCCATCACCATCTGCGAGCATGAAAAAGCGGATCGATTCATCGTCGAACTCGCCGCGCTGCTCCACGATCTGGATGACTGGAAATTTAACGAGTCAGGCGATGAAACCCCGCTTCGTGCCCGTGCCTGGCTTGAATCCTGCTCCGTAGACATTCCCACCACTGAAACAGTCTGCGAGATCATCAAGCATATCTCCTACAAAGGCGCAGGTGTGGAAAATAAAATGAAAAGCCTCGAAGGCTTCATCGTGCAGGATGCTGACAGACTCGACGCCATCGGCGCTATCGGCATTGGCCGCGCCTTCGCCTACGGCGGTTACAAGAACCGCATGATGTACGACCCTGATTCCCCGCCGCACATGCACGCCAGTTTTGAAGAATATAAAAACAGCAAAAGCGCCACCATCAATCACTTTTATGAAAAGCTGCTTTTATTGAAAGACATGATGAACACAAACTCCGCGAAAAGAATCGCGGAGCAGCGGCATGAAGTGATGGTGAAATTTTTAGATCAATTCATGAACGAGTGGGAAGGGAAAGATGTAAGCACGTAGCAGCCCCCATCATATTATTGGATCCTGAGCATTTCGCGGACAATGGGCGTGATGCCGTTGAAGAAAAATTCCACAGCGATGACCATCACGATGAGTCCCATGAGCCGCAGCATCACCTTATTGCCATTCTCTCCGACCAGGTGCATGACCTGTTTTGAGCCCATCAACAGGGCATAGGTAAATAGCATGATGAAGATGATGATGCCCAGCACTATTCCCGACTCCATGGCTGTTTTTGATTCGTTCATCAACAAAATGGATGTGGTGATACCGCCCGGTCCGCAGATGATGGGAATGCCCAGCGGCGTGATGGAAATGTCATTGATATATTCATGGGTGGTTTCATCGTCAAATTGGATGCGGGTAAGTCGGGCTTGCAGCATTTCGTAGCCCATGAAGAAGAAGATCACGCCGCCCACCACGCGCAGACTGTTCACAGAAATGGAGAAGAAGCGGAATATCCACTGGCCGGTGAGCGCGAAGGATAGCAAAATTGCCAGTGCAGTGAGGGTGGCCTTGCGCGCCACGCGGTGCGATTCCTGCGGGGTGAGCTTGGCGGTCATGGCGGTGTAGACAGGCACCACACCAATGGGGTTGACCATGGTGAACAGGGAGACAAAGCTGAGCAGGGCGAATTCAAAAATGGGCGAAGCGGTCATTGGACTCCTAAAATGGGTGATGTTCCTGATTTTATCCCGTATCTCTTGACAGGAGCCTGATTCCGCAGATAATTACGGCAACAAAATTAAAAGGCAGTGACAGAGGAAAGTAGACTGGCAGAAGCCGCCAGAGATGTGCAAGGAAGTTGTTGAGATTGCACTCGACCGAAATCAGTTGAAGTTCCCTCTCGAGCCTCCCATGTGAACACGTCGAAGGTCAAAAGTCGAACGTCAGTAGTGCGGGACGCAATCCCAGCGTTATAAGGGAAGCCGATGATTGTCGGCACAAAGAGCATCGGTTAACGATGAACTTGGGTGGTACCGCGAGAATTCCCTCTCGTCCCATTTGTGGACGGGAGGTTTTTGTTTGTATTTATGTCATTGCGAGGAGCGCTCTTGTTCTTCGCGACGAAGCAATCTCCACATGTCTGAGGCTTCGACGGCGAAGCCCTCCTCGCAATGACGAGGAAAACTTTGGAGGTTCTATGTTGGATAAATTGAAGGAAATCGAAAAGTCTGCGTTGGAGTCTTTGGCGGCGATCACGGATCAGGCCGCTCTGGATGCCTGGCGCGTGGCAAACGTTGGGCGCAGTTCGCCGCTGATGCAGGTCTTTGCCGGGTTTGGGAAACTCTCAAAGGAAGAGAAACCAGTTGTCGGCGCGGAGGCGAACCGTGTGAAGGTGGCGCTCGAGTCCGCTTTGGCGGAACGTGCCGAGGCGGTCAAGAATGCCGCGTTGGCGAAATCGCTCGAAGAAGAAAAATTGGATGTGACCCTGCCCGGGCGTTCGGTGAATGTCGGCAGACTGCATCCATCCACGCAGCAATTGCGCCGCGTGTTGGACATTCTCGCGGAGATGGGTTTTCAGGTGTACACCTCGCGCGAGGTGGAGACGGATGACATCAATTTCCAGATGCTCAACTTCCCGCTCGATCATCCCGCGCGCGATATGCAGGATACGTTCTTCATCGAAGCAGGTGACCGCGGCGATAACCCCATTTTGATGCGGACACACACATCGCCCGGACAGATCCACGCGATGAGAGAATACGCCGCGACCAATCCGCAGGACCCTCCTCCGATCCGCATCGCTCTCCCCGGTATGTGCTTCCGTTACGAACAGATTACAGCACGCTCGGAGATCCAGTTCAATCAGGTGGAAGGACTCGCGGTTGGCAAGAACATCACCTTCGCCGATCTCAAAGGCACGCTGACAGATTTCGTGCGGCGCATGTTCGGGCAGGATGCACGCGTGAGATTCCGCGCTTCCTACTTCCCGTTCACGGAACCGTCCGCTGAAATGGATGTGGAATGTTTCGTCTGCGGCGGCAAGGGATGCCAGGTCTGCAAGAATTCAGGCTGGCTTGAAATTCTCGGCTGCGGCATGGTGCATCCGAACGTTCTGCAGAACGGCGGCTACGACCCGAATATCTACTCCGGCTTTGCCTGGGGTATGGGCCCCGAACGCCAGTTGATGCTGCGCAACAAGATCAACGACATCCGTTACTTCTGGGGTAACGATGTGAGATTTTTGGAGCAATTCTAGGGCTAGGAATTAGGGACTGGGGATTAGGAACTAGGACTGATTTTCCTAGTCACTAATCGCTAACCCCTAGTCACTTACCCCTGATATTAGCAAGAGGACATTAATTATGAAGTTACCTATTTCATGGCTAAAAGATTTCATTGACCTCGATGGTTTAACCGTCGAAGATATTGCTCGCAAGATCACCCTCGCCGGTCTCGAAGTGGACGAGATCCTGTATGCGGGCTTGCCCATGCCAACCTATGGCGCGGGCGAGAAGCACGAGTTCAAGACCAACGGCATCGCATGGGACAAGGAAAAGATCGTCGTGGCGGAGATCCGCGAGGTGAAGGCTCACCCCAACGCGGACAAGTTGACCCTGCTTGACCTGTTCGATGGTCAACAGGAGCAAGTCGTGCTGACTGGCGCGCCGAACATCTTCCATTTGAAAGGCGCAGGCAAACTTGAGAAGCCGATCAAAGTGGCGTATGCAAAAGAAGGCTCCACCCTGTATGACGGTCACGCCGACGGACAAGTGTTGATGACCCTCAAGCGCGCCAAGATCCGCGGTGTGGACTCGTACTCGATGGTCTGCTCCGAAAAGGAACTCGGCATCACCGACGAAAGCGATGGCATCATCATTCTCGATGACGATGCGCCCGTGGGTATGCCCCTCGCCGATTACATCGGTGACGCAGTATTGGACATTTCCATTCTGCCGAACATGGCACGCAATGCGAATGTCATCGGAATTGCACGAGAGTTGGCGGCGTTGACGGGGCGGAAGCTAAAAGCAGCAGTCAGCGGTCAGCCGTCAGTGGTCAGTGGTCAATCAGTGAAAGAACTACTCGAAATTGAGATCACCAACTCCGAACTCAATCCGCGCTTCGTGGCGGGGTTGATCCGCAATGTGGAGATCAAGCCGAGTCCATACCAAATTCAGCGCAGACTCAAGCTGGCTGGCATTCGCGCCATCAACAACATCGTGGATGCGACCAACTACGCCATGCTCGAACTCGGTGAGCCGCTGCACGCATTTGACTATGACGTATTGAAAGAACGCGCAGGCAATAAGAAAATTAAGATCAGCACCCGCGCCGCAAAAGATGGAGAGAAGCTCACGACACTCGATGGAGTGGAGCGCAAACTGACTGCCATGAACGTGCTCGTATGCGACGAAAAAGGTTCACTCTCCCTTGCAGGCGTGATGGGCGGTTCTGAATCCGAAGTGTACGATGCATCCAAGGAAGTGCTCGATGCAAAAGGCATCGAAACAAAACCCGGCGAAATGCCTGTTGGCAAGATCACTTCACGTGGAAAGAGCACGGTCAACGTCCTGCTCGAAGGCGCGGCGTGGAACTTCATCAACATCCGCCGCACGGCAAAGCAGCACAACCTGCCCTCCGAAGCATCCTTCCGCTTCTCGCGCGGCGTGCATCCTGCCATGGCAGAGCATGGCGTCAACCTCGGTTTGAAATACATGGCCGAGTGGGCTGGCGGCGCAATCGCCCCCGACCTCGTGGATGTGTATCCGCTCAAGCCAAAAGATTCAGTCGTGGATGTCACCACACACGATGTCAAACGTCTGCTCGGCATTGACCTCACGCTTGAAAGAGTCGCCGAACTGCTCACGCACCTTGAATTCAAGTGTGAAATAAAAGGTGACAAGTTACAAGTCACTGCCCCCGATCATCGCATGGACATCGCCGAAGGCGTCGTCGGTCTCGCCGATGTGCTCGAAGAAGTTGCGCGCAGCTACGGCTACGACAACATCCCAACCACCAGCATGGCCGACGCGCTTCCTCCGCAAATTGGCAATCCCGTCCACGAGTGGGAGGAACATCTGCGCGACCTGCTCGTCGCGGCTGGCTTGCAGGAAGTCGTCACCTATCGCATGACCTCTCCCGAACGCGAAGCGCGTCTTGCGGGGCTAGCCCCGAAAAATTACGTCCGCATCGCGAACCCCATCGCGCCCGAGCGCAGCGTTCTGCGCCGCAGCCTGCTCACGTCTGTGCTGGAGACCGCCGAGAAAAATGCCCGCGCTGAATCAATGGCACTCTTTGAAGTCGGTTCCGTCTTCGAGCCCAACGGGAATGATCTCCCGCA
The DNA here is from genome assembly GCA_016714565.1 of Candidatus Villigracilis propinquus. GTDB lineage: Bacteria > Chloroflexota > Anaerolineae > Anaerolineales > Villigracilaceae > Villigracilis > Villigracilis propinquus. Next base: position 172,886 of record JADKDM010000014.1, on the reverse strand, counting down.
CGAGCCGCGCAAACTTGCCATCGTGATGACAGGTTCCCGCCTCGCTTCTGCGTGGGATGTGAAAGACTCGCCCACCTTTGACTTCTACGACATGAAGGGACGCCTCGAACTCCTTTTGAGCGGGTTGCGCCTCACAGACATTTCCTACGCTGCCACAGAATCCACTCCCTACCTGCACCCCGGCAAAGCTGCCGAAGTCAAAGTGAGCGGAAAGGTCGTGGGCGTCTTCGGTGAACTGCATCCGCTATCCAAGGAGAAGTTTGAGTTTGGCGATGCGCCAGTCATCGTTGCTGAATTTGACCTCGACCTCATGCGGAATCTGAATCCCACCTACGGCATCAAATCCGTCCCTGAGACTCCGCCCATCTATGAAGACATCGCCGTCATCGTGGATGATTCAGTGGAAGCAATTTCCGTCGAAGCATTGATCAGGCAAACGGGCGGAAAGACCGTCACCAATGTCCGCCTGTTCGATGTTTATAAAGATGAGAAGATCGGCGCTGGCAAAAAGTCGCTGGCGTACAGTCTCACCTACCAATCAGACAAAACGATGACCGATGCCGATGCCGCCGCGATCCGCAACAAGATCGTCAAACGGCTGGAAAATACGGTCGGCGCGAAACTTCGCAGCTAGTACCAATGGGATGCAGGCAAAGCTTGCATCCCATTTTTTATTTTTGTATACTAAAAGAAAATTTTACTAGGAGAAAATAATGAACAAAAATACTGGCATGATCATTACCGTTGTTCTGGCACTATTGTGTTCCTGCTGCAGTTTATTCACTTGCATTATGGGCTTTGGCGGCGTTACCGGAAATGGAACGTATTCGCTCGGCGGCGTTGACCAACCCATGCCCCCCACAGCAGGATACGCCCTTCTTTGTGTTTCCGTTATTTTGATCCTCGTCCCTCTTATCACCGGCTTTTTCCTGCTTCGTAAGAAACCGGAAGCTGCATCCATCGTCAGCAACGACGAACCGCTCCCACCCGCTTCCTAAAAAAATAAAAAAATCTCCGAGCTTTTGCCCGGAGATTTTTTGTTTAACTGTTTGGATTTATTCAACAATGATAGTCAGGTCCAGCGGACAAAATTCGGTTTTGCCGACGTTGAGCTTCCACGAAGTGGAATAGGTTCCAGGGTCGGCAGGCGATTGCATGCTGACAACCAGCTCAATGGTTCCACCCGCCGAAACGGATTTTTCCAGATCACGAACGGGACCGCTATGCAGCTTCGCACCGCTCACATAACGATAATCCGCATTGTTGGAATCCCAGCCGGATTTGCCAATATTTGCCACCGTCCAGCGGGCTTCAAAAACCGATGACTTTGCGATGATGCTGTTATTTTGCGGGGTCTGTGAAAGTACCTGGCAGTCGTACTGTTTGTCTGAAACGCCCAGCGGTATCTGAGTTGGCGGCACAGTGATGGTGGCTATTACAAAATAAAAGGTCGCCGTGGGGCTGGGGGTCACGGTGGGGGTTTTGGTCGGTGGGACCGTGGCTGTGGGTGTGAGAGTGGGAGGCAATACATGCGCCGTTTGCGTCGCTGCCGCGTTTGCCGTTTCCACAATTGCTGTGAACAGGGAATTCGGGTCAAAGGTGGGAACGGGCGCGGGGGTGGGCGCAAAGGTTGGTATCACACACGCAAGCATAAATGCTGTGACAGCCAAAAGAACAAAAAATCTGGTATTGCGCCGGATCATGATTGCTCCTGTTTTTTTATTTCACAACAATGGCAGCGTACGGATAGCACATCGGACCGTCTACAACGAATTGCATCACATGGCGTCCTTTATCGGCCGGGGCATAGCCGTCCATCACGATGGTGTATGAGTCGCCCGGGTTCATGACCTTGGGTATCTCAACGCGGCCCACGCCGGAAAACTTCGGGCCGCTGTAATATTTCACATCAATGCCGGCAGCCCAGGCTTTTGAGCCGATATTAACGATAGTCCACTTAATATCAAACTTGTCGCCCGGATAATATTCAGAAAGATCGTACGGCCTTCTGTTAATCACGGAGCAGGCGTATTTGGCCTGTGTGGAAACTTTTGTGTTCGTGGGGCTGACCGGGAAAGGCGTAAAGGTGTCAATGACCAGCGGGGTGGCGGTGGATGTGGGGGTTTCGGTGAATGCAAGTGCCACCGTATTCGCAGAAGCGGTTGGCGAGGACAGCGGACTTTGTGCTGCAACCGTTTGTTCCACGGAATTAGAAATTCGATCCTCCACAGCCATGGTACCAGCCACAGCGGTATTGACCCGTGAATCCAATTCCTGGGTGTTTTGTGACGGCAGACAGGCTGTCACCAGAAATACCAGGGCGGCAAAAATAAACATCGTTTTACGCATAGTGTTCTCCTTTATGGAAAGAACTGGCAGGCGCAGGGAAAAGCCTGCCAGTTCTTTTAGTTACCAATTCACCTTGTTAATCTGTTTCGCCGGAGCCAATGCCCAGCGGCTTCCATTTGTTCTCATCTCTCAGGCGGTGTTGACCACCGCCGCGGTTGTGCAGTTCGTCAAATCCATCGGGCTTGATGAACAGGCTTTCGCCTTCCAATAAACCGGTAAGACCGCCCTGCCCGGGTTCGGGGCGTTTGATGCCCTTGAACTTGGCTGCATCAGAGGGTAGATAATCCGTCGGCTCTTCATACGTTGTGACGTAGCCTTCATAATTGCGAAGGATCACCTTGTGGTCTGACATGCTCAACAAATAGTTCGGCATAACGGGAATCTTTCCACCGCCGCCAGGTGCATCAATTATATACTGTGGAACGGCATATCCAGAGGTGTGTCCGCGCAGACCTTCCATGATCTCGATGCCCTTGGCAACAGGGGTACGGAAATGTCCCGCGCCTTCGACCAGGTCACATTGATAGAGATAGTAAGGCCGCACACGAATACGCACAAGGTTATGGACAAGCTCGCGCTGAATATGTACATTGTCATTTACGCCCGCCAGCAGCACAGACTGGTTGCCCAACGGGATGCCGGCACGGGTCAGTCGGTCGGCGGCTTCAGCAAGTTCCTTTGTGATCTCATTCGAGTGGTTGACATGAATATTCAACCAGAGCGGATGGAACTTTGCGAGCAGGTCGCACAGCTCTTGCGTCACGCGCATGGGCATGAAGACCGGCACACGCGAACCAATACGGATGATCTCAATGTGCGGGATCTCGCGCAGACGGGTGAGAAGCTCTTCCAAAACTTTTGGAGCCAGCACCAGCGGATCGCCGCCGGAGAGCAACACATCGCGGACTTGCGGCGTGTTCTTGAGGTACTCGATCTGCATCTCGAATTCCTGGCGGTTGAAGGTCTGGCCCGGGTCACCGACGATGCGCGAGCGTGTACAGTACCGGCAGTACGAGGCGCACTGTGTCGTTACCAGCATAAGTACTCTGTCAGGATACCGGTGAACCAGCCCCGGCACGGGAGAGTGGCGGTCTTCCGCCAGCGAATCCTCCATCATGGCGGTGAAGGCGTTCAATTCCTCCGCAACGGGAATGATCTGTTTGCGGGTCGGGTCATCAGGGTCTTCGGGGTCGATCAACGAAATAAAGTAAGGCGTTACATCCACACGGAAAAGTCCCTGGGTTTGCAGGGCTTTCTTTTCCGAGTCGGTCAGCTTGAGAACTTTTTCAATATCCTCCACCGTGTTCAAACGGTGGCTGAGCTGCCAGCGCCAATCGTTCCATTTTTCGTCAGGAACATCGGCATAAACAGGAGCACGTTTCGATACGAAAGATGTATTCATGGGGTTTTCCTCCGGTTAAATTATGAGTTGACAATAAAACTCGGCACACCAGTAAACTGTGGAGGGTCGTGGTCGGGGCGAAAAAAACCTGCGAACGCTGGGTAAAACATGCTTAACATTGTAAAAGCAAACGGAACGCGGGTCAATGCGGTTATTTTTCGAGAGTACAATTGGGTAAAAAAGGAGACGACATGACCGTTGAAGGCACACACGGATTATGGGGCGATTTGCACCGCCCCGGACTCACCCCGAATCAAACTGATTTTAGCGTGATCGGAATCCCGTTCGACGGGCTTGCCAGCGCACGCAAAGGCGCGGCTCTTGCGCCCGAACGCCTGCGTTATTGGTCTAAACATTTGACTCCCTTTAGCGAAGACCGTACCCGCCTGAAGGACATTACCATCTGCGACCTTGGCGATATTCAAATCACCAACCCAGAAACCGACTTCAATATGGTCCGCCAGCGGGTGGCAACCCTGCCCAATACGCCCATCCTGCTCGGCGGCGACCATTCCGTCACCATCCCCATTTTGCAAGGGCAGCGCGAACGCTACAAAGACTTGCGCCTCGGTGTTCTTTGGGTGGACGCACACCCCGACCTGTGTGATGACTTCGACGGTTCGCGCATCTCACACGCCAACGTCATGCGCCGCGCATTGGAATTTGGCATTGAACCACACGATGTCTGCATGGTGGGCCTACGCTCCTGGGAGGAGCAGGAAATTGACCTTATTGAAAACAGCGGAATCCACGTGTACACCGCCGCAAGTGTGGCGGAACGCGGCATGAGACACGTGGCCGACAGCATTCGCAACATCCTCAACGACTGCGACGCCATACATATCTCACTCGATATCGACTGCCTAGACCCCTCCGCTGCTCCGGGCACGGGCATCCCTGAATTCGGTGGACTGACTTCGCGCGATGTGCTGACTCTCATAAAGTCCACGCAGGACTTGTCATTGGTTGGCCTGGATGTGGTTGAGATCGCCCCTCCGCTCGATCCATCTGAAGCCACAGTCTTCGCTGGCTTGAAGATCATCATGGAATATATCGCCGTCATCGCACGACAAAAGCAAAAAGGATAATAACGTGCAGCCCAACGAAATCAACATCATTCATAATTTGGAACGAAAACAATTCGAGATTCACATGGATGCACACATGGCAGTACTCGCTTATTACATAAACGGAAATGTAATCACCTTCACCCACACGGGCGTACCGTCTGCATTGGAAGGACAGGGTATTGGAAGCAAGTTAGTGAAAGCAGGCTTGCAATACGCAAGAAACAACAACCTGAAAGTGGAATCCACATGCTGGTTCGTCAGCGGATATATTGAGCGCCACCCTGAAGTACAAGACCTGACAAAGTAGTTCCTGATTTCAAAAAAATCAGCGGAAATTTGCGGTTAAAGAACTTGAACTGCACAAGCCCTAAAAATGTCAGGCTATAAGCCTGACCTATTACTCTACTCAAATAATAAGAAGCCACCCTTGCAGGTGGCTTCTTATTATTTTTCAACCGTCTCCTTTTCCCCAAGCAACTCAAGTACAAACTTCGCCGCGAGTGGGACCGCCTCCGCAACAGACGGTGAGAGATCCACGCCAAACTCATGAACACGCCTGGTCGCGATCCCAATTACCATCACATCATCGGGCAACTTTGCGCCAAGCGCCTTTCCCATCGCGATCGCATTTTGCAGCGAAGTATCATGCGGGCTGGTGGTGTGATATGCGGAATAATTCGGCATATCCTCCAGTTTCAGGATCAAAATTGACCCGAGCGGATCATCCAACGCGAACGCATCCACCAATATCGCACGCGGATAACCGATCAAATGCTCCATCAGGCTGATGCCGCCCAGTGAAAGACATTCCACATCAACATGTAACTCAGCGGGAAGGTTGCGCTTCACCTCCTCTGCGACTTTCCAACCAACCCCATCATCCCCAAGGATGGGATTCCCGAGCCCTACCAGCAATGTTTTCATTGGATAAAATTCCGCTCCCTTCTGCGCCCATGCTTGATGCTGCTCAACAAACAAACCCGCCCCTCAACAGTATTCCAACTCGCATCTTGAACCATGCCGCCCAAAGCGCTGCTCTGCGTCATTAGTTTTCCAGTGAAGACGCATCTTCATGCAATTCCTTAATAAAGTTCGCCCGCGCCTTCACTTCTTCCATTTTGAGCGACGCATATTGCGACGCATCCTTCATCAATTTTTCTACGACATCCATTGGCATATTTTTTAGATCTTTGTGCGAATAACCTTTCTCTTTCAGAAACTCTTCGATCAGAATACTTTCCAAAAGCGCACTGGGATCTTCATTAGATTCAGCTTGTTTTGTATCCATGTTTATCTCCTCGAAAAATGTATACCTTTTTTCATTCTATATTGTCCGTCAGTGTGCAAGCCTCCACAAAAGTAAGAGCCTTAAACTCATATCCCCTTTCTTCGTCAAAGATTCCACAGTAGATGCACATTTCCAAATGCGAAACACCCGCAGTCTTCATACTGACTTCATGTAAAGGGGAAAGGTCTTCCTCGCGAACCAATTGCGCGTTCCCGTTCGTTTGTCTTATGGGGCATAAGAGCCTCCGTGCCACAACCAAACCACACCAGTTGCTGCTCGGCATGATCGCTCATCCATTCGCAGTAATAATAAATGCCCCCGCTTTCATTATTGAACGGGGGTCTATACAAATACAGTACTAAAGATAATAGTACAATCCTGACAAACATCCCCACAAACAGATACAATTCCAAATATGCAACTTTTTGACACGCTCGAACGCACCGCAGAATCCCAACCCAATAAACCCGCCTTTATCTACTTTTCAGAACGCACAAAAAAATGGGATGTATTCACCTACCAGCAATTTGTGGACTCAACCAACCGCTTCCTTCTTGGACTTCAAGCCTGCTCGCTGACCCCAAACATGTCCGCCGCTGTGTTGACTCCGCCCAGCATTGAGTTCTTCCCCTTCGCCTGCGCCCTGCTCAAATTTGGCATCATCCCCATCATCCTCGACCCCGCCGTTGGCCTGAAAAAAGTCGGCGAGATCCTCCAAGAATCCCAACCTGATATCTTCATCGGCAACACGCTCACGCACACGTTGCGGATTATTTTTGGATGGGGAAAAGACTCTATCAAACACAACCTAACCATTGAAAAAGTAAAAAGTAAAAAGTTGAAAAGTGAATTCCTAATTCCTAATCCCTCATCCCTAATCCCCAATCCCCCCGCTGCCATCATCTACACCTCCGGCTCCACCGGCCTCCCCAAAGGCGCCATCTACACCCACGCCAACCTCACCGCCCAAATGACCATGCTCCAGCAGACCTTCAACATCACCCCAGATGAGATTGACCTGCCCGCCTTCCCGCTCTACGCCCTCATCGACGTTCTGCTCGGAGTCACCTCCGTCATTCCCGATGTCACCTTCCCCATCCCAGCCAAAACGGATGCTGCCAAAGTCATCAACGCCATTCAGCAATTCAACGTCACCAACATGTTCGCCTCACCCGTTGTCCTCGAAATTCTGGCTAATTGGTGGTCGAGTAGTCCCGCAGATCTTCGCGGGACGTATCGAGACCACCCGCTACCTTCCCTCAAACGCATCATCACCGCAGGCGCGCCTGCAACCATTCCACTCCAGCAAAAATTCAGAAACCTGCTCGACGACCACACGGACCTCTTCGGCATCTACGGCGCAACCGAGACTTTGCCCATTGCAAAGATCGAAAGCCGCGAGATATTTTCATTGAAAGAGAAGACCGAACACGGAGCTGGCATCTGCTTGGGCAAACCGATTGACGGCGTAACCGTCCGCATCATTCCCATCACCGACGAGCCGATCGAAGAGTGGCAGGATTCGCTCACTGTGGATGCAAATGTCGTTGGCGAAATAACAGTTCAAAGCGCGGCCACGACGCGGGGTTACATCCAAAGAGAAGATGCGAATCGCTTGTCCAAAATTTTCCGTCGTTGCGAGGAGGATGCACTTCCCGACGAAGCAATCTCAAATTCGGAGTGGGAGATTGCTTCGGGCTATCGCCCTCGCAATGACGAAGTGGAAATCATCCACCGCATGGGAGATGTTGGCTATTTCGACGAAGAAGGCCGCCTCTGGTATTGCGGACGGAAATCGCATCGCGTGGTCACGAGCGATGGAGTGATGTTCACCGAGCAAATTGAAAATATCTTCAACGCGCATCCGCAAGTGAACCGAACCGCGCTGGTCGGCGTGAACCGCGAGCCCGTCCTTTGGGTGGAATTGAAAAAAGGCACGCGCGAAAATAAGGATACAATCAGGCGCAAATTAATGGAACTTGCCAAACAGCACCCACAGGCTTCAAAAATAAAGGCACTCTTATTCATGAAAAAATTCCCAACCGATGTGCGCCATAATTCCAAGATCATTCGCGAGGAATTAACGGTCATGGCAAAAAATCTCAAATTACCAATTACTAATTACCAATGAAAGCACTCATCACAGGTGCAACAGGTTTCCTCGGCGGCGCATTGACTCGCCGCCTGCACGGCATGGGCTGGGATGTGACCGCGCTCGGGCGCAACCCCAAAAAACTGGATGCACTTGAAAGCGAAGGAATTCGCGCGCTTCAAATTGAACTCAAAGATAAAAAAGCGCTGGCCGATGCCTGCAAAGATCAGGAGATCGTTTTTCATTGTGCCGCGCTGCCATCGCCGTGGGGAAATTTTGAATTGTTCTATCAAGCCAATGTCATCGGCACACGCAATGTAATTCGCGGATGCGAAGAACATAAAGTAAAGCGTCTCGTGTATGTTTCCACACCAAGCCTTTATTTCGATTACAACTCGCGCGTCAACGTAAAAGAAACTGATGCGCTGCCAGAACCCATCAGCAATTATTCAGCTACAAAGATCCTCGCCGAGCAGGAATTGGATGAAGCCTTCGCACGCGGCCTCGCTACGATTGCCATTCGTCCGCGTGCGCTCTTTGGCCCAGGGGATACGGTCATCTTCCCGCGTTTGATCCCACGCCTGCAATCGGGCAGGCTTCCCATTTTGGGCGATGGTGAAAACATCGTTGACCTGACCTACATCGAAAATGTTGTTGATGCGCTTTTGCTGTGTGCCGAGTCACCTGCGAATACACTTGGCAAAAAATACAACATCTCAAACGGTGAGCCTGTCAAAATCTGGAAATTAGTTGAACGCATTTGTGATGAGCTACAACTGCCTCATCCCACACGAAAGATCTCCTACAAAACTGCAAACGCCGCCGCAACTGTGCTTGAGGCGCTCTACACGATCATCCCCACGCATCCCGAACCGCCGCTCACGCGCATCTCCGTCAGCATGATGGCGAACAGCACTACGCTTGATATTTCTGCCGCAGAAAACGAACTTGGGTATCAGCCCAAAGTTTCAATTGATGAGGGCTTTGAATTATTTATGAAATGGTGGAAGGAGACTCCCCCGTCATTGTGAGCAGGGCTTTAGCCCGACGACACCTGCGCTGCGCGCTAGTGCAGTGAGCAATCTTATGACCGAGTCGGAGATTGCTTCGGGCGGAAGAACACCGCCCTCGCAACACTTGCGCCGCACGCCAGTGCGGTGTGACGAGATACGAAAATGAAAATCGACATTCTCAACGCTGGCTATTGTACGGCTCCCGAACACATCGCCATTCACGGCGGACGTTGGCGCACGATCCATTTTCCCGCCATGTTCGCGCTGCTGCGTCACCCCAAATTCGGCGCGATGCTTTTCGACACGGGCTATTCCTATCGCTTCTTCGACGAGACAAAAAAATTCCCAAAGCGTTTGTATCGTTGGATGACCCCCGTCACCCTTCACGAAGAAGACTTGGTAGTCAATCAACTTTTGACCTTTGACCTTCGACCCAAAGATATTTCCCACGTTTTCGTCTCTCACTTCCACGCGGATCACATCGCCTCTCTCCCCGACTTGAACTGGTCCCGTTTCGTGTACATGCCCCACGCCTTTGCACACTTGCGCAACCTGCCGCCCGAAGAGGACATGAAACATGCCTTCCTGCGCGGACTCATCCCCACAGACTTTGACTCACGCTCGCAACTCGTGGACATGTCGAAGCCCATTTTGCTCGCGGAAGAATACGCTCCCTTCAAGACAGGCTACGACCTGCTTGGCGACGGCTCCATCATCGCTGTGGAATTGCCTGGTCATGCGCTCGGGCAAATGGGAATCTTTGCCCGCGATGATGACGATAAATTATTCTTCTTCGTAGCGGATGCGGCCTGGCTCAAACGATCCATCGTAGAAAATCGTCCGCCGCATAAAATAGCGAACCTCCTTTTCCCTGATCCCGCAGCCTATCGCGAAACGCTTGGGAATTTGCAAACGTATTATCTGACTCATCCTGATACGCATGTGATCCCATCGCATTGTGATGAGACGATCCGATCATTCCAAACCCCGCAGGGGTGAAACGATTATAGAATTGATAAAATCGTATAATGAACCCCGAAGGGGTGGCATAAAACCCGTGTCATCCCTTCGGGATTTCTTTTCAAATATATCTCAAGGCTACAATCATTCCATCCCTTCGGGATTATTATGACTCAACCTGAATTATTCACCCGCGAGAACATCCACACCCTGCAATTCCCATCCACCGCGGACGGGGACTATGCGCGCCGTTATCTCATCCCGATGATGAAGGATGACCCGCAGAAATATATTCGCAACATTCACAACACGCAGTTGATGGCCGTCAAAATTGACGATGTCATTCTGCCGATCACCATCACAGATTTTCACCCGCAGAACACTTACACGGTTTCACCGTACAGCCACTATGTTTCCTACGGCGGGTTGGAGGAAGTGAAGCATCTCAATAGTCCGCTGGCAGAAGTGGTGGTGAAGGCTGTGATGAAACCTGTCGGGTGGTATTTCAGATACTCGGAACTGGATAAAGTTGTATTCGTGAACAACTATCTGCTTTCGACGAATCTATACCCATCAGTAAACAGCGACCAGTTATCGGCGGTGAGCGAGGCGTTGATTCAGTGGTTCCCAGACCGCGCCATCATCTTCCGCTCGGTGGATCAGAAAAAGAATCCGCATATTTATCAAACATTGGACGAAATTGGCTATGATCTTGTGTTGAGTCGTCAGGTTTGGTATATGGAGCCAGTTGCTGCATTGAAGACGCGGCAATGCAAGGAGGATGTGCGCGTGTTGAAGAAGGCAGGCTATGATGTGGTCAGCGGCAAGGATCTGTCAGATGATGAATTGCATCGCGCGGTGCAGTTGTATGAATTGCTGTATTTGCAAAAGTATTCGTACTACAACCCGCAGTTCACGTTTGACTTTTTGAAACTCGCCCGCGATGAAGACACCCTGCACATGTACGGACTTAAGAAGGATGGGCAGTTGAACGCGATCATGGGATTCTTCATCCGCAATGGCGCGATGACCCAGCCGTTGTTCGGATATGATACGTCACTTCCGTTGGAGGAAGGCTTGTATCGTTTGCTGACGTTGGTCACCTTGCAGGAAGGCGTGAAGCGCGGACTGCTCGTCCATGCCAGCGGCGGGGTGGGCAAGTTCAAGAAGGTGCGCGGCGGCGAGTCGGTGACGGAGTACAACGCGGTGTTCACAAAGCATTTGCCGCGCAAAAGACAATTGCCGTGGAAATTGATTCAAGCGGTATCGAAGGCGGCGATCCCGTATTTTAAGAAGATGGATTTTTAATTCAAATCATTACGTCATTGCGAGGGCGGTGTTCTTCCGCCCGACACTTGCGCCGCGCGCTAGTGCGAGCAATCTACGTGAATATAAGATTGCTTCGTCGCGAAGAGCACACCTGCCCTGGCGGGCGGTGCCAGGGAGAGCGCTCCTCGCAATGACGGGCATAGGAGCAACCATGCAAGTCAACATCCCTCTCAAAATCATTGGTCTGGGAAGATATTTACCAAAACGAATCGTGCCGAGTTCTGAACTCGAAGCCATGTGTGGACTCTCCGCGGGTTGGGTGGAGCGGCGCAATGGCGTGCGTGAACGCCGCTGGGTGACGGATGAAACGTCATCGTTCATGTCGGCGGAGGCGGCGCGTGAAGCGTTGGATGAAGCAAAGCTCAAACCCGAACAGCTTGATCTCATCATCAATGCATCCGGGACGGGAGAGCAAGCCATTCCAGATACAGGTGTATTGATCCAACGTCAGCTTGGGTTGGGGAAATCGGGCATCCCAGCGATGACAGTGCATACGACCTGCTTAAGCTTCGTCATGGCAATGGATGTAGCATCCAATTTCATTCAAAGCGGAAGATACAAGAACATCCTCATCGCCAGCGCGGATGTGGCTTCATGCGGAATCAACCCGAAGGAACCCGAGTCTGCATCACTGGTTGGGGATGCGGCAGCGGCGGTCGTGGTCACACGTGCTGAGGCGGGTGACCCGTCCATGATCCATCACGCGCATTTCAAGTCATTTGGTGATGGCGCGTATCTCACAACCATCATGGGCGGCGGTTCGCGTTTTCATCCGCGTTTTGCGGGGCATAACCCTGAAGATGATCTCTTTCACATGGACGGCCCCGCTGTCCTTCGCATGGTGCGCGGCATTGCGCATGAATTTTTGGACGAGCTGTATCCGGGTCTGTCAAAGGGCATGGTTGATGTGGATGTGGTCGTCCCGCATCAAGCCAGCAAGGTGGGCTTGATGATGCTTGAAAGATTCGGCTGGCCTGAAAATAAAATCATCAAGACAATTGAAACGTTAGGCAATTGCGTTGCAGCGTCGATACCTGTTACACTCTATCAAGGTGTGCGTGATGGAAACATTCAACGTGGTGACAAGGTTCTGCTCGTTGGTACCGGCGCGGGATTGTCCATTGGCGGATTGGTGTTAACCTTCTAACTCGTTACGCCACACCGCACGCAAGTGCAGGTGTGGCGGAAAATAATTATGAACATATTACTTACTGGCGGTCGTGCCCCTGCAACACTCGAACTTGCCCGCGCGTTTCACCGCGCGGGGCATACCGTTTTCATGGCGGAGAGTTTGCGCGGGCATTTGAGTCAACCGTCAGCGGCGGTGAAGACCAATTTTGTCGTACCAGCTCCACGTCAAAACAAAGAGGCGTTTCTTATCGCGTTGAAGCACATCATTATCGAGAAAAAGATCGATCTGCTGATCCCCACCTGCGAGGAGATCTACTACGTCAGCATCGGACGTGATGAATTGCCGTGTACCGTTTTTGCGGAACCCATCAAAAAGTTAAATACCTTTCACAACAAATGGAATTTCGTCGTCAACGCTATCGGCATCGACCTGTATGCACCGGAGACGATCCTGATCTCCAACCAGGATGATGTGCTTCATGCGTATGCACACTGGCGGGAACTGGTTCTCAAGCCTGTCTACTCCCGCTTCGCTGCGCGGACCTTGATCCGGCCTCCGCTTCAACAGGCATTATCCACGCTGAATTTTGATTCTCCCTGGATCGCGCAGGAGTTCATTGACGGGCAGCAATTTTGCACATACTCGGTTTGTCATAATGGAACAGTACATGCCCACACGGCCTATCCCACCAGGTTCACGGCGGGGCAGGGTGTCACGATCGCCTTTGAGCATGTGGAGCATCCCGCCATTCTACAATGGGTGAAAACATTTGTAAGGGAAAATAATTTTACGGGACAGATCGCCTTCGATTTCATTCAGTCGCCGAGCGGGCAGTTGTACGCGTTGGAATGTAACCCGCGCGCGACCAGCGGTGTACACCTGCTGGCGTCCAACCCGCAATTGGTGGATGCGTTCATTAACCCGCAGCCCGGCTGTGTGATGCCGTTGGGCAGTTCAGCCAGTATGCTTTCGACAGCGATGGTGGTGTATGCCCTGCCTGCTTCCATCAAGAGCGGTCAATTCTTTAGTTGGCTGAAAACCTTCCTGACCAGCCGAGATGTGATCTTTGATCTCAACGACCCCATGCCGTCCCTATTCCAGTTAAAAAGCGTTTTTGCATATATTGCCCTTGGCCGCAGATATGGAATTACCCCGCTTGAAGCCTCCACGTTTGATATTGAGTGGAACGGTAGAATGTAATTTCCCCCGCGTAAAAAAAATCGTAACTGCCAGCTCAAACAAGCTAAGATTGCTCACCGCACTGGCGTACGGCGTAAGTGTCGCCGCCAAAGAACAAAAGTGACGACTCACAATGACAACTGAACAGTGACAAAATTCTATATATTTTCCAAAACCGAAATAAATTCCCCGGCGGTGGCAAACCTGTCATCCGGGTCCTTTGCCATGGCCTGTTGAATGGCATAGGCCGCGCGGCGGGGAAGGTCTCGCGTGATCTCGCGCGCATCCGGCGGAGGGGCATTCAGGTGAGCGAGCAAGACCGCACCAGTGTTGGGCCGCTCGAACGGCAGAGAGCCCGTCAACATTTGGTAGGTCATCACACCAAGCGCATAGATGTCGGCGCGGCCATCCACTTTGGCGGAGGCTTGAATCTGCTCGGGGGACATGTAATCGAAAGTGCCGAGTATGCCGGTATTCGTGATGCGTGTGTGGGCATCGGATATTTTGGCAATACCGAAGTCAGTCAACACTGCGCGCGGCGGGGTTTGGGAAGAATCAAGCATTACATTGGATGGCTTGATATCGCGGTGTACCAGTCCGCGCTGGTGGGCATAATCGAGCGCGTCGGCAACACCGCGCAATAAGCCCACGGTTCGGGGCAGGCTGATCTGCTTCTCCTGTTTCAACAGATGGTTGAGATCGGGCCCTGAGAGAAGTTCCATGACGATATAGTAGGTGCCATGTTCCTGCCCGAAATCGGTAACGCGGACAATGTTGGGGTGATCGAGCCCGGAGACAACTTCCGCTTCACGCACGAAACGTTTTTGAAATTGTTCGTCACCGGCCAAAGCGGCGTGCAAAACCTTGATGGCAACTTCCCTACGCCTCATTGAATTAGTGGCGCGGTACACTTCCGCCATGCCGCCGCGCCCGATCAATTGCAAATTATGATAGGAGGAGAAGGTGATCCCCTCCACATTGGTTGCGGCTTCAGCGCGGAGTTCGGCAGGGGTCTTCTGGTAATCGATCTGAATGTGATAGAAGAAGCGGTCTACAAAGCGTTGAAGTTTTTTCCGCATGGGTTGAAAGAACGCGCCCGCCAAGACTGAAAAAACGACCGCCACAAGAAACGATTGGTCGCCCTGATGGATCTCTTTGAAGATGACGGATACCAGCAGGAATTCCAGTGCGAAGGTGAGAGCCAACCCAAGGGTGAGGATGCCATACACAAGCGAGCGGTTGATCAGCAGGTCAATATCGAATAATTTGCTGCGTGCAATGGATATGGTGATAAAAAGTGGCAGCATCAAAAACAGGGGAATCCCTGCCAGTCGAGCCACGATCTGAAAGCCTGCAGCAGATAACGAAGACCCTAAAAACGCGGGGATAAAAACTTGCAGCAATTGAAAGATCAAAAACCACGAGAAGGGACCCATCGTCCCAATAAATGCCCAGCGGATCTGTTGCCTTTGCGCAAGCGTGGAGTGACGCGCATAGCGATATATGGAAGCTGCGATCCCTGTGACGTACCATATCGTTGTTACCCACAAATATGCGCTGCGCCCCATCACATCCCAAAAGAATGGAGAATTGGGGAAAATATAGATCCCCAACATGGTGGCGATTAACAATGGGGCAACGAACTTGAACCAGCGCGGAACAAACTTTCCATCGGGGAAAAGCATCGAGAATAGGACAACACCAATATCACCCAACGCCAGGATCAGCCCGCCAGACATCTCATACCCTGGAGTTAAGGCGATGGTATTTGCCAGGTTGGTGACACGCACTCCGAAAACGATCAGGAACAGGGAGGTGAAGATCGCGAACCAGTCATCGGAGCGGCGCACAATGAGCATCCCGCCGATGACTGAAAACCCGAAGATGAGCAGTAAATCGACCCCGTAGTCAATGCTGAGTTGAAGAAGAGTGGGAATCCCCAGGATCATCTGGGCGAAATTTGAATTTTTGAGTGACGAGAATTGCGGTGAAAGGACAGCCCCTAGTACCACCACGGTGTAAATGATAACAACACCCCATACACCAAGCAGCACGCCGCGCAGAACGGGACGGTTTTTGAGCGATGTTTCATGCGTGATCGGGCTGGTGGGCATATTTTAGATTTCGCTTTTCGCAATCATAACAAAGTCCCTTTCAATTAAGCCTTTCGGTTTTGTTATAACTTTTGGTCTTGATCTTAATTGTTGGAACATAACAACCTACGCAAGTTCGGGGTTAAAAGTTTCCCTCCAAAAGGGAAAATTCACCCATTCGGGGTGCGCCGCTCTGTCATTGCAAAGCCCTCCGGTGCTGGAGGGCTTTGCAATGACAGAGCGGCGAAGATTTTTTTGTTGGCCAGATCAACTGTCCCGCAGGAAGGATGCGAAGGTCACGGATTGCAGGTGACGGGGAATGTCACCTGTTCAACATGTTCATTCGGGGCCAGGATCACAAGCTTGACCCAATAATCTCCGGGGGCGTTGATCTGGTAATACTCATTAATGACCTGCGTGCCGGATTCTTCATATACGAGCGCACCTTCATTGGAGGTGATGCCTGTGCTTAATTCCCATTTCCATTTCAACAGTGTGGGGCCGCTAGCTGTGATCTGCGCTTCAAAGAATACGGTTTGTGGAAACTGATTACAGTTAACGTTGATACGGTTCGGCTCGACGCGCAGATCCACTTTGTTGATGGTAACGAACGGAGGCGGCGCAACCTGCATTTCGCTGGTTGGTGATTGAGGCTGGGTTACATCCGCAGAAACCCAGCAAAAACCGCCGGGATTGCCGGGGTCTTGAATGTACCACCAGCTGAAGGATTCGTTGCGTCCAACCGCGCGGAGTATTTGCCCGAGTGGGAATTCGTTAACCAATTCATAGACCGTGCCCGGGCCGGACCGGCAATTAATCCGTTCACTGATCACATTCAATGTAACCACAACGGGTGTTGCGGTGAGTGGGATGGGTGTGAGCGTGGAAACGCTGGTTGCTGTTGAAATAACTTCAGCAGGCAAAGCTGTGGCGGATGACCGACTACATGCCATTAAGATGATCGAGAGAAGTCCTGTGATCAGGACGGTGCGTTTCATGTGTTCCTCCTATGTTCATGGGGATGATACCCCATCGCCAACAGGCAGAAAAGAAGATGCGCGGGGGCATCTTTATGGTTACCTGAGGCCTTCATCTTGTTATAACCATGAATATCGCAGCATGGTGCGATTCTTTTGAAAAACAGTACTTTTGTGTGGGATAGATCGGGGAGATGAAAACATAACTTATCCAAAGATCAATATTTCGCAGATGAGTTTATGCGGGTCAAGACACAAATAGTTCAAAAGATTCCAGACGCGAATTCTGCATTCATCTGGAAAGGTTTGAACATTTTTTACCACAGAGATTTCCCTCTTTTCTCTGTGGATTCCGTGGTAAAAGATTGCTGTAGTCTCTCTTTTACAGGAAGAAAAAATCACATGTAGGGTAGAAGCGCCTGAATGATTACATCCATAAAATGCCATTGATTGATCGCCAGCACTATCAAAAACACAAACATTCCAACCTGAAAGAAGCGGTTCTCGCGGAAAGGGGCAAGCCCGAAGGCGACAAATAATATCAACGCATAAGCCCAATCCGGGGAATACAGGAACAGTTCCTGACCGTAATCGATATGCAGAACGAGGTTGAATAAAATACAAAGCGCGAATGCAAACGCCAGTCCCGCCTTTCGGGTGCGGATCAAATTCCACAGGAACATCAGCCCGGCCGCAGCAAGCATGATTACCCATATCGCTACCAGAACCGTTCCCAAACCTCCGTATCCGCTGTAGGACATGGTACCGGGCACAAGTTTGAAAAACCTGAATTCAGGGATGAAGCTGCCCACTTCCTCACGGAGTATGTACACCTCCGGAGCAATGGCAGTATAAAGAAAAACAGTGCGTAAAAGAAATATGATGCGCGCGACGACCTTCCATCTGGGCATTTCGAGGATGCCGTTGAAAAACTGTTCTTCATTTTGGGTGCTGGATAGCAGGAAGAACAATTTACTGGATGGATACATTGCCGCGTGAAGGATGCTCAGGATGACTGAAAGCGAGATCGCCCACGCAAAGAAGCGGAAGATATCCCTCCAGCGCGGACGGTGAACAAGAAATCCGATCCCATCTTGAATAAAATTCGTAATGGTAATACCAAAGGTCAGAGTGCCGGCAAGGATCAAGGGGAGGATGGAACGCCGGTCTGCTTCCAGAAGAAGAAAGAACAGGAGCATTGACAGGGCGGAGAAAATATATGTCTCCACCACGGCACCGAAAAAGAAATGGGAGGTACTCAACCCCAACAGGCCTGCAACCAATAACGCGTAGATGTCGTTATTGAAATGACGTTTGATGAGCAGCCAAGCCAAATAGACACACATCCCGCCCGCGAATGTATTCAACAGGATCGCGGAAATTGTGGGGTCTTTCGTAATCAGATTGAGAAGCCAGCCGAACGGACGAAATACGAAATACGCAAAAGGATGCGGCCCGCGCATGACGAAGTCCCGTTCCCCGGGGCCGGAGATGCGCCGTATCCAGGAACCCACATCGGCCTCAAACAGGTTATCCACCTGGGCGGCGCTCAAACGATTGAGCTGCAATCCAAAATAAAAATAAAGAACAAAGAAGGCCAGGGCAAGCAAAATTCCGGGTATGTGCCCGCGCAGGGGAAAAACCGAAGGCGAAGACTTCTCTTCATCTTTTCCAAAAACCGACAGTCCTTCCATCGAAAGCGAAAAAAATATGTACGTCAGCGCCGCTGAAAAAAAGAACATCAAAAGCGCCTGATCCATTAAAGGTTGATGGAGCAGGTCAAAGAAATACAGATTAAATCCAAACGCGAGGAGCGAGGCAAAAAACAGGGACGCAAGGAACCTGATCGTTGTTTTCATTAAATAGTCTGCCTATATGAGGTACGTTGGTTGTTCATCCACACCGCAAGAAGAAATAAATAAAACAGAATGCCACCGATAAAATGCATGGAGAGGAATAGTTCCTGTCCGGTTTTCTCGAACAACGTGGTTGTCAGTTTAATGGGGATTGAAATAAGCACCAAAGCGACGCCAAGCAGCACATAGTGCCAGGTTTTATTGGCCTTCAGATCATCATTGGCCATGCAGAATGCGGCAGGAATCAGTAGCAGCATAAAATAATGTGTCCACGAAATGGGGCTGGTCAATATTGAACTGACAAGCACGATAAAGAACTCAAGCAGAAGCATGGTGACAGTCCGGGGCGATCTTAAGCCACGGAACAGCATCACAAGAACAGGCGCGTACAACACGAAAAGCGCAAGGTTGGAAGCCAGCGCAAAACCGGCAGGCGGAGATTGTGGCTCCCAGCTTAAATTGCCCGGCATAAACTCGCGCGCCAAAAAGCCGGAAACCGCCTGGTTGTTATACGCGGGAACGGGATGGCCTGAAAACGAAAGGATACATCGGTCGAGCCATGTGGTATTCAGGGAAAATGGAATCAGCCAAAGCGACAATCCCAGCACAAGGCCGAAGATCAAAAGTCCGCCGCCAACCACGCGCCACTGACGGCGGATGAAAAAATACCCGGCTGGCAAAATCAATGGGATCTTGATCAGGCCAACGACGCCAAGCAGAAAGCCCGTAAGCCACTGTCTGCCTTGTTTAAACCACCAAAGCAATAGGAGCATCCCCAACATGATGATATGTGTGATATTCCCCAGCCAAACACTGTAATCCAGGGGACCGCTCACCGCCAAAAAGGCAAGGATAACCCAGCGCGACCAGCCTTTCGCGCCGGAAAATTTGACAAGCCAGTACGCCAATGAAAGGATCGAGAGATAACCGATCAGGAAGAACAGCGGCCCAGCCAGTTCCTTTGGAAGCTTTGCGAACGGCACAAAAACATAAGCCAGAAGCGGAAAATTAACATAGCCGTAGCAGGATGCATCGTACAGGAGATCCTGTCTGCCAATGATCTTCCGTCCGCTGTGATAATAGCCTTTGAAAAAGTCGTACCAGTACTGGTTTTGAGCCGACGCGTACCACCCCACCGTCAAAAGGATCAACAGGCAGCCGATCCACCAGGCCCAGCGCATCCAGGGTTTCGTCAAACGGTTTTCAAACAGAAAATATAGCCCAGCTAAAACAACGGGTAAAACCAGAAAAGGAAAATACGGGGAATAATATGACATGGTCAATACTGAAAGGCAGTATACCAAAGCCTCAGAAAATAAATCGTGGACGCATCTCCCCTGTTTACTTTAATTTCGCAAACGCACGGACGGGAAACGTACCGGCTCCTTCGATCTTTGGCGGGACAGCCGTAAAGGAGAATCCCTCATCTGGGACATTTGCCAGATTACACAAATGCTCGGCGATCAGGATCTCATCCCGCAGCAGCGTGGAATGAACCGGGCGGGCATTACCGCGGGTGTCGTCGATGTTCATTGAGTCGATGCCAACAAGTTTGACACCGCACCGCTTCAGATAAATAGCCGCATCTTCGGTGAGGAAGGGATGATCTTCGAAATACCTGTCAGTTGCCCAATGCTCATCCCAGCCGGTGTGGACGAGGACCGCGTACCCGCGCAACTCTTTGCCTTTGAACGCCTCGGCGGTAACCGCCAGCCCCTTGCGATAATCCGCACGAATGACGATGCCTTCGAGATCGACAAAACTTTCGAGTGCCACTTTGGAGAGGTCTTTGCCGTCTTCGTATCGATGAAATGGACAATCCACGTATGTGCCTGTGTTGGTCACCATCTCGATCTTGCCGATCTGAAACTCGGTGCCGGGGGCATAACGCCCGCGTGAGTCTTCGCGGCTGAGATAATCACAAATGATGGGGGCAGGTAAACCTTTATATGTAACCAATCCATCGTGGATGATGTGACTCAGATCAATATAAGAGGGATCTGCCTGTGCGTTGACCGCCTGCCGTTTGTGCTTCTCGATGATGACCTCTTTGTTGAGAATACGCACTTCGCCAGCCATGAGTAGCTGCATGTCTTTGACAATGTAATCTGCAAGAATTTTATCTTCGATGTCATCCCCATCAATATCAAGACGGAAATCCTGCCCCTGAATTCCGCCACCGTTGGTGAAATCAATTTCAAAATCGAATTTTACACGTTTGTTCATGGGTACTCCTGTTTTTATGGACAGACAAGCAGTGGCAATGGTTCCTGAAGAACCACCTGCTGTTCTCCTGCCTCGCTGTGAAATACCACAGCCCAAGCGGATATAAAAGCGCCATCCGTGCAGCCCAGCACAGAAACTGTAGAAGCGTGCGGGAAGAACTCCGGTGGCTTTTCCCTTGGCAGAACGATCTGCGTATCGCCTTCATTGAGCAACCAGAAATGCTGGTACTTGAAAGTATCCGGCATGCCAGACAGATAAATATCCCCACCCGGCCTGTAGTAACGGGGATACAACTCAACGCCGGAAAGGAGCACTGCATTCTTCTGCGAAAGGAACTGCGTGAATTGATCGGCGGTCAGGATACTTTTTTCGACCAGCACATTTTTGGTTTCATCCATCAAATAATCGAAATTCTGTTTGGAGATCAACCGCTCAGAAAGCGGGACGGAAATGCCCAGAAAGAATAGGAACAAAAATACCGCAGGATAGATCATCGTTGTTTTTTCGGGCTGGGGATGACCCTCCAAAGCGGAAGGCTGTGCAGCGAACACTGCTCCGATCCTGGAAGGCAGGTAGGAAAGCGCGACACAAAAATACATCAGCGTGATCCAATCAACCGGGAGCGCAAACCTCCATCCCGAAGTGCGAGCGAGCGCGTTCCCCGCCTGGTAAGTCACAAAGACCAGGAGTGGAAACCATCCCGCCAGCTCGTCATCCTTTTGAGCAAGGCTAATCCCAAAGGCAAGGATGGCAAGATTGCAAAGCAGGGCAAAACTATTTTTGCTGGTCAACGCGCCTTCCCACACATCCCAAAATGGATTTTGAGCGACGAGGCTTCGCGGCGTATCGGTGGAATAAACGGGCGCAATGTACACCGCGTTTTCAGCAAGGCTGTGCATGAAGTGATTGGAAATAAAAAACGCCACATCCCCGGGATGCTCAAGAATAAAGGTTCGAATATCGCGGGAGAGCCTGCTTGAAAAATCGGAGGTGGTCTCACCCGCCAATTGCTGCGGATACTCCTCCAAACTCAGCGAGTAATTGCGCGCCATCAACATTTTTTCACCGGGGTCACCGAGCGCGAGCACGCCGGTGTTATTCCAATTCCGCCACGCCCAGGGAGTGATCACCAGAATCATGCCAAGAAGAATGAGCACCGGACTGACATATTGGGGTTTCTTATTTTTTTGCGGGAGTAGCACAAACAAAAGGATCAACGGCAAAAGGATGATCGACTGCGCGCGCACCAGCGCCAGCAATCCAAGAGACGCGCCAATGACCAGCAGCAGCCATGTATCGTGTTTTGGTTTTTTGAGCAGAATGATGCAGGCATACACAAAAACAATGATCCCCAATGTAGCAGGCAGGTCGCTCATCATCAGTTTTGCGTGAGAGGCAACGATCTTTCCCGAAAGGTCAATTGCATTTGTCTCGCGCAGCAGGATAAGCCCGCCTGCCAAAAATCCGGCGAGACGGTTGGAAAATTTAGCAGTCAGTAAATACATGAAAGAGGGAATCAACGCAAGGAACAGAATTTGAACAAAGACTGTTCCCTCATACCCAGTTCCGCCAATTTTATGGAACAAGGCCAACAGACCAACATACAAAGGCCTGCGGACCAACGTGTCTGAAAAACCGATTCCCGAAAGCAGATGATAGGACATTCTGTCAAACACGGCGGCATCAGAATATGGATAGTATTCGTAATTGGGCGCGGAGGTGGCGGGCGAAAAATGGGAAGGGCTGATGGTTTGATTCGACCAAAGCAGAACAGCCATTCCCCACATCGCAAGGAAGATGCCAACATCCAGAACAAGCTGCCAGCGAGAGCGGTTGTCTTTTATTCGTGAACCGACCGCATACAAGAGAAAAGAAAGCAGGAACCCAAGGGATAAAACCAGGTTCACCTGAGCAAAGGTCAACGGAGTTCCCACCGGCCCCCAATTGAGTCCAACAGCGTCAAAGGTGAAACCAATTCCCGTGAGAGAGATAAAGATCGCGACCAGGGCAAACCCACCAAGGATAAAAAGCATCGTCTTCCAAACACCCCGCAACGCCTCATCTTTTTTATCAAGGAGGATGGGAAGAACAAGGATAATTCCCGCCTGCATACAGACCAGCGACCCAATCAGCATAAGCGGGGCCAGACGTTCGTACACCGCCTCACCCATTAAGCTGACAACTGATTCACGGTAAAGAAAAGTTATCCACGCTGTGAGCGCCGCCGCAAAAAGAACAAAAGCCAGAGCAACCCCAAACCGCAAACCTTGAATTCGCGCCGTTAATTCCACCGCTTTTTGGGCTGACCCAAATTTGAAAAAGACGAAAACACCGGCACAGATGACCGCCAGAATGACTGCTAAAGACAACAGTCGAAAAGGCGAGAAATTCTGTCCATCCCCGGGCAGGGACGCCAGATACACAAAGGCGGATAGACCGCCTATTACTGTCAGAATTGAAAAAGCACGAAGGGTTTTTTGCATTTATTGAAGTGTTCCGTATGCCCCTGACAGAACTAGGAGACTACTGCAACGCTTCCCACTCCGCCAGAGACGCATCCATCTCTTTTTGGACCAGATCATAGTCCTTCGCCAGTTTGACGACTGCGCCAGCATCCTTGGGCGGGTGAGCCAATTGCTCGCTGATCTCGCTCAACTGCGCTTCGAGTTTGGCGATCTTTTTTTCAAGTTCCAGTTTCTTCGCGGCTTTCTTTTTATCTTCCTGCGTATTCGCGGACTTGGCCTTCACAGGCGCCTTCTTGCGGGCTTCCTCTTCTTCGCGTTCGGCTTGTGCGGCGGCGCGGCGGGCGAGGTCTTTCTCGCGTTCTTCCTTCAACTGAGAGTAGATACCCTTGAAGATGATGAGATGCGATTCGTCGGTGTCAATTTCCCAAATTTGGGTGGCGATGGCATCCACGAGATAGCGGTCATGCGTGACCAGCAGGATCGTGCCTTCATAATCATCAAGCACAGCTTCGAGGATTTCCTGCGAGGGAATATCCAAATGGTTGGTGGGTTCGTCGAGCAGCAATAAATTCGTATCCTGCAAGGCGAGCTTGGCTAATGCCAAACGTCCGCGCTCACCGCCGGAGAGCATGGATACCATTTTGAAAGCGTCATCACCGGAGAAGAGATATTTGCCGAGATACTCGCGTGCCTTTTGCGGCAGCCAGTTCGTTACGCTGATGATCTCGTCAATTACGCTTTTCTTGGGGTCGAGGCTTTCATGGGCTTGAGCGAAGTAGCCAATGTGTAGACTCTCTCCCAGCGTCACCTCACCAGCTAACGGCGGGATCTGACCGAGGATCGTTTTCAAGAAAGTGGATTTGCCAGCGCCGTTCGGGCCGATCAATGCGGCACAGTCGCCGCGCCTCAAATCTATGTTGGGAGATGAGAATAAAAACTTGTCAGAGAATCCCACTTTGAGTTTTTCAGTGCGGATGACCATGTCGCCTGAGCGCGCGGCTTGCGCGAGGCGCAGATGCAAATTGGGCAATTGGCGCACAGGCGATTGCAGCGCATTGATGCGGCGTCCGGCTTCTTCCACACTCATGATGGAAGTGGTGACAGCGACTTCGCTCGCGGTCTCGCTCCATTTTTGTTTGAGCGCGGCTTCCATGCCGATCTGTTCGATGGCCTGCACAATGCGCGAGAGGCGCTTGAGTTTGCCTTTGGCTTGCAATACATTTTGCCCCGCAACATTTTTGCGGATGTATTCCATTTCCTTTTGCAGTTTTTCTTTTTCGGCGTCGAACACTTCCTGACGGCGGGCCATGCGTTCAACGCGCTGTTTGAGATACGCGCTGTAATTGCCGCGATAGGTTTCGGTTGCGCCGGGGAACATTTCCAGAATGGCGTTGCTGGCTTTATCCAAAAAGAAACGGTCATGCGAAATGATGATGGCCGCGCCTTCCCATTGACTCAAATATCCTTCGAGCCATTCCACCGCGGCGATGTCTAGGTGGTTGGTGGGTTCATCGAGCAGGAGCAGGTCGGGGTCTTCGAGCAGCAGGCGCGCGAGAAATCCGCGCGTGCGCTGGCCGCCGGAGAGATGATCGAGATCGAGTTGATAATCGGCTTCGCTGAATCCCAAACCGGTTAAGACTGTGCGGATCTTTGTCATGTAGGTGTAGCCGCCGCGCCGCTCGAATTCCTCCTGCAGTTTGCCGTAGCGCTCCATTACTTCATCAAGATCAGCAGCGGGGTCAGACATCAAGCCTTCGAGGCGATGCAATTCCTCCTGCTCATCTTTGAAATGTTCGAAGACGGATTCGCAGGCCGTCCAGATGGTGCCCTGCATTTTGAAATCCGCTTCCTGCGACAGATATCCGATTCGGACTCCGCGGGTGCGGGATACTGATCCCGAGGTGGGTTCATCCACGCCGACCAGGATACGCATGAGCGAGGTCTTGCCGATTCCGTTTGGGCCGACGATGGCCATGCGCGCGCCTTTGACGACAGAGAAGGATACCCCGCTGAAAATATCAGTGGGGCCGTATGATTTTGAGAGTGAACTTACAGTGATAAGTGACATGTCTTTCCAGTCTTTCGATTTGAACGCCCCGTATTATACGCGAAAGGGATTGGTTGTTGCCCTTAAGGATTGCAGACTTTAGTCCGCTTACTGAAAAAGCTCAGACTAAAGTCTGCGCTCCAAATTACTTCACAATCGCATAAATATAACTATCCCTTGGCTCATTGCTGATATTCGGATGAATAATGTATTTTCGTAACAGCCCTTCACGCAGCATCCCCGTTTTTTCCATTACGCGCTGGGATGCGATATTGTCCACACTGGTTGTGGCATAAACTCTGTAAATGGCAGGTTGTTGGAAAGCCCAATCAATAATGGCTCTGACGGTTTCTGTCATGTAACCCTTGCCTTGAAATGACTTATTCATCACATACCCCAGTTCCACCCTGTGACCTTCAATGTGCAGTTCGATCCTCCCGATCAAGCCACCATTTTTTAATGCGATCATGAAGGGGAAACGGACATCACCCTCCCACGCGGCAATCCCCCTTGCAAGCAGGGCTTCGGTCTGACCAATGTTTTCATGTGGACGCCAGGTGAGGAAATGCGTCACTTCGGGGTCTTGCACCCAACCCGAAAAGACAGCGGGCGCATCCTCCATGCGCGGCTTGCGCAGGATGAGCCGTTCGGTTGCGATTTGTTCAGGCGGTTTCATTTCTCTTCATCGGTATCAATGTGACCGGGCTTTTCTTTCCCCAACTCCAGTGACCGTTGATACGCCGCCCAGACCGCACGCGAAATAGCCGTGCGAAAGCCTGCCTTCTCCAAATAATACAACGCCTCTGCAGATGTCCCGCCCGGGGATGTGACTTGATTCCGCAAGGTGGCGGGGTGTCGCGCTGCACCTTGATAATACGAAGCCGAACCCTTGATGGTCTGCAAGACCAGTTGCTCGGCAATGCGGCGCGGAAAACCCATGTGAACACCGGCATCGATCAACGCTTCGGTGAAGAGGAAAACATAGGCGGGACCGGAACCTGACAAGGCCGTTGCCATATCCAGATAGGATTCGTCTTCCACAAAGACTTCCTCACCCAATGCGCCGAGCATGGCGCGGGTGATCTCCTGCTGTTCGCCGGTCACTTCTTTGGAAGCCGTCCAGACCGTGATGCCTTCGCCAATTTGACCCGGCGTATTCGGCATCGAGCGGACGATGGCTTTGTGTTTCAAGCCTGTACCGATCTTCTTGAGGGTCGCGCCCGCAATAATGGACAAGACCAGTGCATCGCTGCGGATGCCCTTGAGTCCTTTCATCACTTCGGTGAGTCTCTGCGGTTTGACGGACAAGACAACCACATCCGCATCCTGCACGGCAGAAGCGTTGTCTGTAGTCACTTTGATGCCGTGCTTCTTATGCAATTCCACTCCACGCTCCCCACGCGGCCCGGAGGCGATAATATTTTCAGGCTTGGCAAGTTTCTTGTTGAGCAGCCCTGCGATCATGGCTTCTGCCATCACACCGGGGCCGATGAAGGCGATCTTCTTTTTGAGCATATTCTCTCCAGTAGGAAGGTGGTCGAGTAGCCTGAGGCGACAGCCGAAGGCGTATCGAGACCACATATTTTATGTCTTCATTCTGTGGTCTCGATACGGGCTTCGCCCTACTCGACCACCAGGGTATTTTTAGAATACAGGAACAGGTCTTGCCTGCCAGTGATTTGCCAGATCAAGCGCTTCGTTGGCCGCGGCGTACATTTTCTCTTGAAACTCTTTTGAGTATTGATATTTCACAGCAGCTTCGGCGAATTCGTCTTCGTCCACAAGTTCGGCGGGTTTGGGGACGTATCTTGAAACATCCAACTCGTGGTCTTTGAAGCTCATGAGTCCGCTTTCAAATTCAGGCGGCGCGGCAATGTTGATGTAAATATGGAACAACTCACCGCTGGGCTCAAAGATCTCGATCAAGTTATAGAATTTTTCGAACCAATAATAGGAACGGTAATGGTGGCGGATCGGATAATTCTCGCCTTTGATGTTGAACACGGCAGAACCGGCGGGCGCAATTGTGACAATCGAGTCTGTGGTTACAGACTCGATTGTGGCTTGCCAGCTTCGATATACCGTCCCGTCCGTTTTGCGGGCCTGGACTTTGATCAGCTCGCCAACGTTCATCCTGTAAAGTACCCCAGCGCCGTGCGCAATCTTTCTTCCACTTCCTTGGGCGCATCCTTCGGCAGGGACTGGATGGCAGCCTGCGCTTCGACCACGGAATATCCGAGCGCCGTCAAAGCAGCAAGGACTTCGCTGTCGTAATCTGCCATCGCTGCAATTTTGGCGAGCGCATCCGTCGGCTTGAGTTTATCCTTCAAATGCAATGCCATTTTTTGCGCGGTCTTCTTGCCCACGCCAGGGACGCTGTTCAGCAAGTCGCCTTCGTCGGCGAAGATGGCGCGTTGGATCGCATCAATTGTCAGCGTGGAAAGAACGGAGAGTGCCACCTTCGGGCCGACTCCGTCCACGCCGAGCAGGATGTTGAACAGGTCACGGTCGGCCTGGGATTCAAATCCGTACAACGTCAACGCATCTTCACGCACGACGAGATGAGTGAACATGAACATCACTTCACCCGCCTTGGCATTCGTCCGCATCGGTGCAGGGACAAAGACTCGCATGCCCACACCGCCAACTTCCACGATCAGGGCGTTCTCTTCAATTTGGGAAATTTCTCCACGCAGGGTTGCTATCATGTTGACAATTATATGTCACACCTGCACTTGCGCACAGGTGCAAGTGTTGAGCCGCACTCCCGATGATTTCAAAAAGTGCTTGGCCCCGCCCTCCAATACATAATGTCATTCATATCTCTTCGTATTCAAATGCGTGATCGCAACTGCCAGCGCATCGGCGGCGTCATCGGGCTTGGGGATGGAATCGAGTTGCAATAACGCGCGCACCATTTCCTGCACCTGGCGTTTGTCCGCAGAGCCGTAGCCGGCCACGGCTTGTTTCACTTCGTTGGGGGTGTATTCAAGGGGTTCGATGCCCGCCTTTTGCAGGCAGAGCATGATCACACCGCGGGCTTGTCCCACTGCAAGAGCGGTTGTGACATTTTTGGAGAAAAATAATTTTTCAACCGCGGCGGTATCGGGTTTGTGTTTTTTCAACAAAGCATTGAGTTGGTCGAATAACATCTCAAGGCGCGCGGGCGGGGTTGCTTCTTTTGGAGTGGAGATAATGCCATAGGAAACAGCCACCAGCTCCCCGTCGGGCATGAGGCGCACGAGTCCGTATCCAGTTGTGGCGGTGCCGGGGTCAATTCCGAGGGCGAGTGTCATTTAAATAAAAAGTAGGGGCGAGGTAACCTCGCCCCTACAATAATTGTTACGCAGCTTCGAGGGCAGCCAGAGCTTCGTCCGAAACTTTGACGTTGTGGAACACATCCTGCACATCGTCCATTTCTTCGATGGCTTCCACCATTCTCATGAACTTCAATGTTGATTCCACATCGAGATCCATTTCCTGCTTGGCGATCATACGCAAGCCCGCTTCACTGGGATGGACATTGACCGTATGAAGCGCATCGGCGATGGTCTTGAAGGCTTCCACAGGGCCGTAAATTTCGACCGTGTCTTCACCATCCACAACATCATCCGCGCCTATGTTAATGCCAAGCTCAAACGCCTTGTCGAAAGACAACTGGCTGGAGGGAAAAGCAAAATAAGATTTGCGGTCGAACTGCCATGCTACCGCTCCCTGCTCGGCCATGTTGCCGCCGTATTTGCTGAAAGCATGGCGGATATCCGGCACGGTGCGGTTGCGGTTATCGGTCACGCAGGTCACCATGAGGGCCGAGCCGTGCGGGCCATAGCCTTCAAACATGATCTCTTCCCAAACTGCGCCGTCCTTATCTTCGCCTGTGCCTTTTTTGATGGCACGCTCAATATTATCCTTGGGCATGTTCTCGGCGCGGGCTTTATCCACCGCCAGACGCAGACGGAAATTTGTATCAGGGTCGCCGCCATCACGAGCAGCAATGGCTAACTCACGGGCAAGGCGGGTAAACACGGCGCCGCGTTTGGCATCTGCCACGCCTTTCTTTCGTTTGATGGTAGACCACTTGGAATGACCAGACATAAACGTTCTCCTTCAAATAACAACCACATTCGTGGGGAATTTTGCTTTGAGCGCAAAAATTATACCACCCCGCCTATAGAGCTTATGCAAAAAAGCCGACTCCCATCGCCCTGGGCCCCGCATGAACCACAATGGCTGGCGGAAGTTCATAAATGGGGATATTTGGGACGTTCACCTTCGTATGCAATTCTGCGACGAGGGACTCCGCCTCTTTCTCCGCCTCAACCTGCAGCACACACAAATGGGCATCTGCCCCGCCTTTGCATTGTTCTGCCACTACCTCCACGAGACGCGCCAACGCGCGCTTCTTCGTCCGCTGCTGCTCAAAGGCTTCGATCTGTCCGTCTTTTACCTGCAAAATGGGCTTCACCTCAAGCAATTCCGCCAGCAGACGTTTCGCCCCGCCAATGCGGCCGCCCTTTGCAAGATATTCGAGCGTATCCACGAGGAAGTAGAGCTTCCCGCGGGGAATCAATTCATTCAGTTTCGCCACGATCTCATCAGCGGATTTGCCAGCCTTGGCCATGTCATCTGCCACGAGCACAAGCGAGCCGAGGTTGCACGAAATGGTGAGCGTATCCACCACGCGGATATCCACATCCGGAAATTCCAACGCAGCCGTCTGTGCCGAGCGGACGGTACCGCTGGCTTTGCCTGTCGGCGCAACCACGATCACGCTCTCGCCCGTTTTCTTTGCCTCTTCAAAGATGGGAAAATACAGCGGCGGCTCCGGCGCAGCGGTTTTTGGTAATTCCTTTGAAGCCTTCAGCTTTTGTAAAAACGCGGCAGTATTCAGGTCTTTATCGTCATGGAATGACTCTTCCCCAAACATAACGACCTGCGGAATTAATGAAATCCCGCGATGAGCGAGCATTTCCCGCGGAAGTCCGCAGGTGGTGTCGGCGACAATAATAGTCATGATACCCTCTCAATTTATGATTTTCGATAGGTGAGTATTGATTTTATTGTATGCCGATTGCGTCATGGCGGGTATGTGTTTTTTATCCCCTCTTTTCCACTGGAGAAATTAACCACAAAGACACGGATGCACAGAGTTTTTTCTCCGCGCCTCCGTGTCTCAAATATCTCGATGCTTTTCGAGGGTGGTTAAAAATATTACATTGATTTTGCGCGCTTCGCCATTTGCTCACGCAGGTCGTGCGAGTCTTTGTCGATGGTGAAGATGGCGCCGAGGTAAAAGAAGAAGCACAGCAGCCATGCCACAGTACAGATCAACAGGATGGCTGTCTTCAAATCATACGCATCTGCGATGATGCCGGTGATGATGGGGGCAAATGCCGCGCCTGCGTTTTCAATGAAGTATTCCGAAGCCTGCGCCGTGGAGCGGACTTCCGGCACGGTAATGTCGTACACAGTGGCGATGACGTTCGCGGAGGAAAGCGGCATGAAGACGGCGGTGAGGCACATGAAAACAAGGAACTGCGTTTTAGCTTCGAGCGGTGTGGTGATGGCAAGATACATAAAGATCGCGCCCATCAAAACGCCAATGCTGGAAACGATGATGCGGCCTTTGTTGGTAAATTTGAAGGCGTAATCACCAAGCGCGCCGCCGATGAAATATCCGCTGGCGAGGATGAGGATGACGGGGGCCATAGTGAAAAGAATGCCGTTCGCGTCGTAGCCGCGTTCTTTTCAAGATAGGCAAAGAAAAAGAAGGTGATCACATTCCACGGGAAGACGCCCGCAAAGCCTTGCAGGAACACGAACCACATGGTCTTCTTTTTGAAAATTTCCTTGGCCTCAGCCCACGAGAATTTGAAGGTCTGCATTTCAGCCATGTTCTCGAATTCAGGTTCGGCCTGGCCGCGCGGCATTTCTTTGACGAAGAAATAGATCAGCAGGGCGATGACCAACCCCAATGAGCCGGTGATGTAGAACACGCTTCGCCACCCGCCGATGGCTGGTGCCACCATCAAGGCAAGGATCATGCCGACGAGATAACCCAGAGGCTGGGCAAGTTGCAAAATACCGTAGATCTTGCCGCGCAGACTGGGGCCAAAATAATCGGCGATCAAGGTATACAAGCCGGGATAGGATGAGTCGTCAATGCCGGTGGATGCGCGGGTGGCTAAAAATCCGCCAAAGGATCGGACGATGGCATTGAGCCATGTGGTGCCGCCCCACACAAAGGATGCGAAGGCCAGCAGCTTGGTACGTGAATAACGGTCATATAAATATCCCCAGATCGGGTAAAGCACGGTTGCCACGATCAAGGCACCTGAATTGACCAATCCCCATTGTGTATTATCAATGTTGAAGTCGTTGCTGATCTGCACTTGCAGCGAGCCGATCATCAACTTATCGGTTTGATGCAAAAGCATGAAAAAGAAAAATATGACGACCACGACCCACCGGTTACTCGCTTTTTCTTTGGACATGAAGACCTCACTGAAATGGAATGGCCTAGTATCAGGTTTTAGGGGTCAAGTGTCAAGTATCAAGTTTTTTTGTACACAAAATTCAAGGAGAACATGGGCTTGTTTTGGAGGAACAAAAAAACTCTGTTATTTTCACGTGCTCCAATATCTTGACATCATTTCGAATCAGCGTAAAATTCGGCGCAATATGTATAGAAAAAAGCACACCCATCCAAAGCATCAATTCTTCGGGACGGGTGTTTCTATTTTATGAATTCGAGAGTCGCTTTTGCGGCTCTCTTTTTTTATATCTCATCCCCAAACCAAATAAGAGGAGAATGGTTATGGCAACAAAACAAAGCAAGGAAAAACCAAAAGGGAAGAGTCAGCCTGTAGCGCAGAAGCCGGCCGAGGTTAGGAAGGAGGCGTCCGGTCCTGGTTGTGATGGGCTATTTGCCCAATGATGTCCCGCCCATCGGACAGATCATCTGCTTGGCTTCCAACATGCATTGACGATGTTCCCCGCGACGGTGTTGGTGGCTTTGCTGGTCGGCTTCCATGTCAGCACGGTGCTGCTGGCTTCGGGCATGGCGACCATCGTGGCACTGCTTGGTTCACGGTATGGGATCGGGAAATTCATCCCGTTGTATTATGGCTCGTCGTTTTCTTATATTGCGGCGGTGCTGGCCGTGACAAATGCCTCATTCGGTGTGCCTGCCAGTGATGAGTTGATCGGTGTGGCGCAGGCGGGCATTGTGGTGACAGGTGTAATCAATATTCTGATCGGCCTCATCATCCGTTATGCCGGTGGACGCAAGGCGATCGATGTGGTCCTGCCGCCGATCGTGACCGGCACAGTTGCCGCGGTGATCGGGTTCGCGCTTGGCAAAGCCGCATTGGATATGGCATCTGGCGTGGCGGGCGGTATGGCTGGCGGCTCGGTGCAATGGTGGACGGTGGCGATGGTGACGCTGTTCTCGACGATCCTTTTTTCTGTTTATTTGCAGGGCAAGGGATTTCTTGGAATGCTGCCGATCTTGTTTGGCGCCATCGTTGGGTATGTTGTGGCCGCAGCAATGGGCATGGTGAATTTTGCATCCATCACCAGTGCATCTGTTTTCACAGTGCCGCACATTACCTTCCCGAACTTCACTTCATCCTTGAGTGCCACAGCCATTGTGAGCATTGCTATCATGGCGATCGCCACGGTGCCTGAATCAACCGCGCATCTGTATCAGATCGGTTTGTATGTGGATCACCTCGCCGAGGAACAAAAACGCGAGAAATATGGCTTGAGCGAATTCATCGGTTTCAACCTGATCCTCGACGGCATCGGCGACACCATCAACGGGATGTTGGGCGGCTCGGCTGGCACGAACTATGGCGAGAACAATTCACTGATGGTCATCAGCCGCAACTACTCCGGCGTGTCGCTTATCGCGGCGGGCGTCATTGCCATCGTCATGGCCTTCAGCGGACATCTCGCAGGCGTGGTCACATCCATCCCAACTGCGGTCAGCGGCGGGCTTGCCATCTATCTCTTCGGTGTGATCGGTATGCAAGGCATTGCCCTGCTCATCGCCGAAAAAGTGGATATGTTCGACCCGAAGAATCTCGCCATCGGTGCGGCCATCATGGTCATCGGTATTGGCGGTCACATCGGCTTCAACAGCTTCCTGCCCATCCCCGCGTTGACGGGTATCTTCCCCAACGGCTGGCCTGCCATCGCCACCGGCGCAGTGGTCGGCATTCTTTTGAATTTGGTGTTTCAGGTGTTTAAGCCGAGTACAAAGTAGTCAAGTAAAAACGTAAACAAAAAAACAGGTACACATATTTACATGTGTACCTGTTTACATTTATACTCACAAAATGATCAAACTCCCCGGCTTAATTGACCCCCATGTCCATTTGCGCGAACCTGGCGCGACGCACAAAGAAGATTTCGACTCCGGCACATCCGCCGCGCTCGCCGGTGGATTCACCACCGTGCTGGCCATGCCCAACACGAAGCCGCCGATCTTCGATAAATCAACGCTTGATCTGGCGCTGGATGCGGCGAAACAAAAGGCACGCTGTGACTATGGACAATATATCGGCGCAGGCCCCGATAACGCTGCAATTGCCGCTTCGCTCTCAGGGACAGCTGCGGGGCTAAAGATGTACCTCGATTCCACCTTTGGGGAACTGCGCCTCGATGACATGTCACTCTGGCAGCCGCATTTCGAGAAGTATCCGCGCAATCAGCCCATCGTAGCGCACTCCGAAAGCCGGACCATGGCCGCCGCAATTCTATTCGCCGCCATGTATGACCGCTCCGTTCACATCGCGCATGTTTCATTGAAAGAAGAAATTCTGGTCATCAAAGCTGCCAAGGAACGCGGCATCAAAGTGACCTGTGAAGTCGGCCCGCATCATTTGTTCCTGTCGAAGGATGATATTCCCGCCATCTCCAATGGACATCCCGGCCGCGGAGAAGTCCGCCCGCGTTTGGCAACAAAAGAGGATGTGGATAGCCTGTGGACAAATCTGGATGTCATCGATTGTTTCGCCACAGACCACGCTCCGCACACCATTGAAGAAAAGGACGGCGAAAATCCACCGCCCGGATTCCCCGGTTTGGAAACTGCGCTGCCTCTTTTACTCACCGCTGTTGACCTTGGACGTTTGACCTTAGACGATCTTATTCAAAAAATGCATGTCAATCCACGAAAGATTTTCAACCTGCCCGAACAACCCGAAACCTGGGTGGAAGTGGATGAGAACGCAACCTACGAGATCAAAGCGGCAGATCAATTCACCCGCTGCAATTGGACTCCGTTCGAAGGCTGGAAGGTCAAAGGTAAAGTGACCCGCGTTGTCCTGCGCGGAACCGAAGCCTTCAAAGATGGAAAGATACTTGTTCAGCCGGGGTTTGGCAGAAACGTACGCATCTGATGCCGATCAGCCTGCAAGCCCGCTTCTGGAAAATCATCATTCGTAAGCTGTTCAAAGAAAAACGACTGACGATTGAGGGAAATCGCGCCCGTTCTGCCAGCACCTCAAAGTTAATGCGCATACCGAAAGGCGTGACGGTTACAGACGTTAACGCGGATGGTCTGCATTCCAAATGGATTTCTCCAAACGACTCAATTTCAGGCAGGATTATTTTGCATTTGCACGGCGGGGGATATGTGACCGGCGGAGCAGATTCACACTTGATGATGTGCATCCCGTTGGCGCAGACACTGAAAGCAAGACTACTCCTTCCTGAATATCGCCTCGCACCCGAGCATCCCTTCCCTGCTGCCGTGGATGATGCGGTGAATGTCTATCGCTGGATATTGGCACAGGGTTATTCGCCAAAGAACATCATTATCTCTGGCGATTCAGCTGGCGGTGGGTTAAGCCTGGCTGCTGTTCAGGCGTTGAGAGATGCGGGGGATCCGCTGCCAGCCGCCATCGTTTGTTTATCCCCATGGACGGACTTAACTTTTACAGGCCGATCTCACATCACCAAAGCCGAACCAGACCCGGTGCTTCTGACGGATGTCTTGCGTGAATGGGCGTCTCATTACGTTGGGAAAGAAAAACCAGATCACCCGCTGATCTCTCCGATCTACGCAGACTTCCATGATTTTCCACCGATTCTGATCCAGGTTGGCAGTGATGAGGTGTTGTTGGATGATGCCGTTATGCTGGCTGAGAAAGCCAAAGCCGAAGGCGTAGATGTGACGTTGACGGTCTGGGATGATCTGTGGCATGTCTGGCCGGCACTGGGAGATTTGCTCCCCGAAAGTAAAAAGGCATTTGAAGAGATCGGGGATTTCATCGATATTCATGCAACCGCAAAATAAAAGTAAATAATTATGGAAAACTTCACCGATGTAAAGCTTGAGATATTCGTCCCGCAGGAATATGCCTTGAAGATCCGCGATGAACTTGCAAAGATAGGGGTGGGCAGGATCGGGAATTACGATCATTGTGTGGCAATCTATCCTGTGCAGGGATATTATCGTCCGCTGGAAGGGGCGAATCCATTTGAAGGGGAGATCGGCAAGATCAGCGAGGGGATCGAATACAAGATCGAAGTCAATTGCAGGCGGGAACTGGTGAATGAGGCGGTCAAAGTCATCAAAAGCATTCATCCGTACGAGGAAGCTTTGATCAATATTTTTCCGCTGGCAAACCACCTTTTTCATAACTAATCGTGATTCCCTGAGTGCCAGCGACACTGCGTAAGGTGAGCGACTAAATTAATATTCTTTAACGGTTGAGGAAAAACGGATGAAAACAAAAACCCTGCCCTTCGTTTTACAAGCTCTAACAGCCGCCGTCTTCTTCGGCGCGAGTGCTCCTTTTGCAAAACTATTGCTTGGGGATATTTCGCCCATCTTTCTTGCAGCGTTCCTTTACCTTGGCAGCGGAACGGGTGTCTCGCTCATCAAGCTAAGCCAAAGGATCGCCCGCCCCGCACAACAGAAGGAAGCGGGCATAAAAAAGGAAGATATCAAATGGCTGGCAGGGGCGATCCTCTCCGGCGGGGTGATGGCTCCCATTGTGTTGATGGTCAGCCTGCAAAACACTCCTGCATCCACGGCCTCGCTGCTTTTGAATTTTGAGGGTGTCGGCACAACTCTGATCGCGTTGTTATTCTTCAAGGAAGCCATCAGCCGCCGGGCATGGATGGCGATCCTCGTGATTACGCTTGCAAGCGTTTTCCTTTCTACCAATTTTTCGGAAGGCATTGGTCTTTCCCTCGGCGCGTTGGGGATCATCCTCGCTTGCGTGCTTTGGGGGTTGGACAATAACTTGACACGCAATATCTCAGGCAAAGACCCGCTCGTCATTGTGGCGTGGAAGGGTGTGACTGCCGGAACCTTTTCTTTCCTGCTGGCTTTTCTGCTTGGAAACGCAATGCCGTCATTTACATCCATCATCAGCACAATGATCCTGGGATTTGTCAGCTACGGGTTGAGCACGATCCTGTTCATCCTCTCCATGCGTGGGCTGGGTGCAGCACGCACAAGCGCCTTATATGGAACGGCTCCGCTGGCGGGGGTGTTGTTGTCCATCATAATATTCGGCGAATCTCCATCTTTTGCGTATAGCCTTGCTGGGATTTTGATGATCATCGGCGCGCTCCTGCTGATCAATGAGGTACACGCTCATTCTCACACGCACACGGCTATGTTCCATGAGCACAGCCACAGGCATGACGACCCCGCCCACGCTCACGACTCGGTTACGGTGAGCACACATTCACATGAACATGAACACGCGGCGGAGGAACACGAGCACGATCACATGCCAGACCTTCATCACAGGCATGGGCACGAGGAGTAGAAGAGTTTGGAGTGCGTCGTGCCAGATTCGATGAAGATGATCTTATTGGCTAGCTTCTACGGTTAATGGGCGTCATTCCCCGCCTGGCGCGACGCAGTTAGCCCAGACCCACATTTCTCACGATTGCTATCCGAAATATCCCATCAGTAGGCCATATTTAGGGGTGCTTGTTTAGACAACAGTTTTCCACAAACGCCCAAACTGTGGATAACTCCCCTGAAACTGTGGAAAACTCCCCTCCCCTGTGGACAATACCTTTGCTTTTCGGAAAATTGGGCTGGGGACGAGAAAACCGCCACCCCCATATATGGGGGGTGGAATTTGTGAAATCCAATATATGGAAGACTCGCAAAAAGTGAAAAAATGAGCTTCCATTTTGTGGATAAGTTATCCCGAATCTCTCCACAGTGTGGCGAATGTTGAAAAAGGGCGATCAAGCATAGGCGTGGTGGGAGGCGCAGCAAGTCATCCTGTATGTGGGGGTGAATAGCGTTTGTCCACAGTATCCACACCCCCTACTAATATTACTAAATCATTATCATACTTATATACTGCTTGAATCTCTTAAGGGATTCCTGTACAATCCACATACATTGAGTTCGTCCCCACTTAGCCAACCTTGGGAGGTTGCCATGGATATAATCAAAGTTTCAGCCAACTCCCGTACCTCTGCCGTCGCCGGGGCTATCGCAGGAGTGATCCGCGAGCACAAGCACGCGGAAGTACAAGCCATTGGAGCTGGAGCTGTGAACCAGGCTGTGAAGGCTTTGGTTCTTGCCACCAGTTACCTCAAGAATGATGGGATCGAGGTGGTCTGCGTCCCGGAGTTCGTGGATGTTGAAATCGAGGATAAGGTGCGCACCGCCATCAAGCTGGTGATTGACCCGCGTACTCCGAATCCGTAGTCATAAGGTGATAGTCACTTACAATATGACTGTCACCTTAATTTTTTATAGACATTCGAAGATGGGGTGGCTTATAATCTTCGCAGTGGACTGTTTCGCTTCGCGCCCAGCCGCAGGCTGGTTCTGTGCGTGAGCAGACTCCACACCTTTTCATACCTCATGCAAAACTGGAACAGGTTCCCGCGTGCCCTGCTCGTCTTCTCCCTGCTGATCGTCTTGTGCGCAGGCATGTTCGCGCCGCGCGTGGATGTGGTGGAGGCGAAGCCGTTGGGGGCAAGTGCAACCAATATAGTTATTAGTGAGTTTAGAACGCGCGGACCGAGCGGTGGAAATGATGAGTTTATTGAGATTTATAATCCAACCAATATATCCGTTGATATTGGTAATTGGGAGATACGTGTATTAACAGGTGGTGGGACAGAAAATACGAGAGTAATTATTACAACAGGAGTTATCTTATCAGCTGGACAATATTACTTAGTAGCCAATAATACAGCAATTACTGGATATAGCGGGTCTGCAACTCCAGATCAGACTTATACAACTGGAATTGTGGATGCAGGTGGTGTTGCTATATTTGATGATTTGGGTGCAAGAATAGACTCAGTTGGTCTAAATACAATAAATACACTTTACACTGAAAATACGCCACTTGCAACATTGACGCTAAATATTAATCAAAGTTATGAGCGTAAAGCAGGGGGTACAAATGGAAGTTGTTTGGATGATGAAAACAATTCTACAGATTTTGCGCTAAGAAATCCCAGTAACCCTCAAAATTATTCTAGCCCTTTTACAATCTGCGGATACGCCCCTCTTTCCCTTATTATCAACGAAGTCGCTTGGGCAGGAACAGCAGCCAACGACGCCCATGAATGGATTGAAATATACAACCCCGGTGCTCTTCCAATTGATTTGAAAAGTGGCTGGCGGCTTGTTGCAACAGACGGTAGCCCGAATATCGATTTTTCAACAGCAGTATGCGCAACCCCCAATTGCACTGTTCCAGCGGGGGGCTATTTTCTCCTCGAAAGAGACACTGACGGCGCGATCTCCGATATATTTGCGGATTATGTTTATACGGGCGCACTCGCCAATGGTGGTGAATCTCTTACACTTTATGACCCCACAAATGCTGTGATAGATACCGCGAATGGAAATGGCGGCGCATGGCCTGCAGGGAATGCGACTACTTTTTCCACTATGGAACGCAACCTTACCCTGCCTATCGATAGTGATTCAGCATGGTATACAAATAACGGCATTACAAGAAATGGATTGGACTATAACCAAGACCCAATTATGGGCACACCGAAGCTGTCCAATGCGCCTACGTCCACCCCAACCCCAACAAACACCTCTACTCCTACCTCCACCTCCACCCTCACGCCAACCATCACAACCACGCCGTCTGGAGCCAGATCGGTCATAATCAATGAAATCGCCTGGGCCGGGACAACCTCCGGTTTAAGCGATGATGAATGGATCGAGTTATACAACCCCGGCAGTATTTCTATTAGTCTATCAGGCTGGAGTTTGAAAGCCGCAGACGGCGACCCCAACATTACCTTCCCAAGTGGCGCAAGCATACCCGCAGGCGGGTATTATCTTCTCGAACGAGATGACGATAATACAGTTTCCGATATCAACGCCGATCAAACTTATACCGGCACGCTTTCGAATAGCGGCGAAGCGCTAACTTTGTATGATGCCGCAAACAAAGTCATCGATACCGCCAACGGCAACGGCGGCGCGTGGCCTGCCGGAAGCTCATCCACCTACGGGACGATGGAAAGAATCTCAACCTCCACCGAGAGCGACAGCGCCTGGCGCACCAATACCGGCATAAAAAGAAATGGCAAGAATGCCAATGGCGGCGATATTTTAGGCACGCCCAAAAGCAGCAACTCCCCGCTGCCCACGCCCACCCCCACGTTGGAAATTGAATATACAGATACTCCCACCCCCGTCCCCACCTTCCGCCCGCCTGACCCGCGCCCCATCATCAACGAATTTCTCCCGCGCCCCGGCTTCGACTGGAATCAGGACGGCAAGGTAAACGTCTTCGATGAATTCATCGAGATCAAGAACCTCACCTCCATCGACATCAACCTCGGCGGTTGGAAACTGGACGACGAAGCCAACCTCGGCTCAAGTCCATACACCATCCCCGATCTCATCCTCAAGCCCGGCCAGCGTGTCGTTTTTTACGCGCTCGAAACCAACATCCTGCTCAGCGACGGCGGCGACACCGTGCGCCTGCTCGACCCCAACGGAAAAGTGTACGACGCCTACACCTACACCATCGCGCGCGCCGAAGACCAGTCCATTTGCCGCCTGCCCGATGGCAACGTCTACAACGGCTGGTTCGAAGACTGCATCCCCACGCCCAACCTCACCAACTCACACGAAGGCACAGTCCCCGCCATGCCGGAGGAAGGCTATCAATCCCCCGTCTGCCAGCTCCCCGACACCCTGCCCGCCGATTTCCTTTTCGCTGAATGCCGAGGCTACGGCGCAAACATCTGGAACGCCGACTACTGGGACCAGCCCGAAAGTTCCGCGCCGCGTTTCATTCCGCAGAACACCAGCAAATGGGAAACCATCCTCGAATAAAACTCAGACCCTAAAGGCTTTTAAAACCTTTAGGGTCTAATAAAACAAGGACACTCATGGAAACCTTCTTCAGCTTTTTGGAACGACGCATCGACGACGCCTCCTCCCTTCTCTGCATTGGACTCGACCCGCACATCCCCGACCTAAAGGAACCCACCGCCGCCTCCGCTCTGGACTTTTGCCTGAATCTGGTCAAGCAGACAGCTCCCTACGCTGCGGCATTCAAACCCAACGCCGCCTTCTTCGAAGTCTTCGGCGCCGAAGGATGGACCGCGCTCAAACAGGTCATCGAAGCCATCAGCGCAGAATCAAAGCGTCTCGGCTCACGCATCCCGGTCATCCTGGATGCGAAGCGCGGCGACATCGCCTCCACCGCAGACGCGTACGCCCAATCCGCATTTGAAACCCTCGGCGCGGATTGCATCACCTTGAATCCCTACCTTGGCAAAGACTCCATTGACCCGTTCATCAAAGACCATGAGAAAGGCGTGTTCCTGCTGTGCAAAACGTCCAACGCGGGTTCGGGTGACGTGCAAGATATTTCCCTTGCCAATGGCGACATGCTCTATGAACACGTTGCCAAACTCGCGCAAACATGGAATACCAAAAATAATATTGGGCTGGTGGTTGGTGCAACGCATATTGAAGCGATGAAACGAGTCCGCGCTGCCGCGCCGAATTTGTGGTTCCTCTCCCCCGGCGTGGGCGCACAAGGCGGCGAATTGGAGTCCGCGCTCAAAGCAGGCTTGCGAAAGGACGGCAAAGGAGTGCTCCTCCCCATCTCCCGCGCCATCTCCCGCGCAGAAAACCCCGGCAAAGCTGCCGCCGAGATCCGCGACCAGATCGTGGACATCAAACGAAATATCTTTGGACGTGGATAAAACGAAATTCTTTTAGAAGCATCCGTTCTTGTCCGAGCAATCCGTTAATTCTGTGTACATAAAAAAGGAAATGCCATGACTCAACTCAACGCAAACCTCGCCGCCCTCGCCGATGGACTGCTCTCCGCAAGCTGTATCAAATTTGGTGAATTCACACTCAAGTCCGGGCTCAAGTCTCCCATCTATATTGATTTGCGGCAGATCATCACCTATCCCAAACTTCTCGAACAGATCGGGCAGGCCTATTTGCCTTTACTCAAAGAACTGAAATTTGACCGGCTTGCTGGCTTGCCCTACGCCGCGATTCCCATCGCCACCGCCATCAGCCTTTCGGGCAATTACCCCATGATCTACCCGCGCAAGGAAGCCAAAGCCTACGGCACCAAAGCCGAGATCGAAGGCGAATATCACGCGGGCGAAACCGCCATCATCATTGACGACCTCGCCACTACCGGCGGAAGCAAATTTGAAGCCATCGAAAAACTGACAGGCGCGGGCCTGGTCGTGAAGGATGTGGTCGTGCTGGTGGACCGTCAATCCGGCGCGAAGGAATCCCTTGAACAGGCAGGCTATGCCATGCATGCTGTGCTGACCATTACGCAGTTGCTGGATTATTGGCAAGGAAATGGCAGGGTAGGTAGGGATAAAATTGAGCAAACAAGGGATTTTCTGAAAGGATGACCATATGAACCGGGTGTCTCTCGCTCTGGTAGTTTTATGGGCCGCGATACTTGCGTGTGGTCCAGGCTTAACCACTAGGGATGTAAGTGTCACTACATTTGTGGATGAAAGTGGAGAAGGAATATTGCCTGAAACCTACCGGCCTTTGCCAAATACATTGGTTGTCGCAAGTTGGAACCGGCATGGAGGCAAGTTTCGGGAAGTTAAACTGACAGATCAAAACGGGCAGGCAAATTTTTCCGTTGGGTACACCCATTTTTTCGATATCAGCGTGGTTCCTCCCTGCGGATATTACTCCACCACCCCGATTTTTCGGGATATGACAAACGCCAAAAAAGCTGAGTTTGGTTTCTGGCCCGCCACCCCGGAGAATCAGTTATCTCGGGTAAAGATTTTAGCGTGGACGGACCTGAATTCGAACCGGATGCGTGACCCTCAGGAAGAGGTGCTAAACGCAAAGGTAAGCCTCGCATTTAAAATCCCTGGAGAGGTGGACGGCAATTTTTTCGATGAAGATTATTTTGTCCAGGAATCCGATAATGGCTGGTTTGATATCAACCTGGGGAATTCATGCGGAACCATTTACGTGCTTTGGCGAAGCGACGCTCTTGCAACCAATTCGGTCAGTGAACCGGGAATAATCCGCGATGATGAGCATGGGAATAACGCGATAGAAATCCCTTCCGCTTTTGTTTACTGCAAACCGCAAATCGTGGGGGAAACGATTGCCGTGGATGGTCTTTGTGAATGCACAAGAATAATCATTCCATCATGCAAAGTTGCGGATATAAAAACAAAAAGATAAATGCAAGATTTTTATATGCGTATGTTTGAACATTGGAAAGACCGAATTCCCAATCTTAACCCCCTAAGCACAAAACCCTTATTTCCCACAAATTCCCCCGCCCCCCCCCCCCACCACAACCGCCCCCTTCCCCCCCCAACCCCCAAACCCCAACCCCCCCCTCCCCCCCCCCCCCCCTCGCACCGCTAATGGGACAATTTGTCTTCCTCCCCCCCCCCAAACCCCCCCTCCCCCCCCCCCCCGGCCCCCCCCCCTCCCCCCCTCGTTCACCAACGACCGCCGCCGGAGCCCCGCGGAAGTCGCCCCCCCCGGCCGCGCGGCCTCGACCACCCCCACCCCCTCCCCCTGGCCCCCCCCGTCCCCCCCCTTCCACCCCCCCGCCCCAAAAACCCCTTTACATTTTAAATAGAAAAATTTTCCAAAAAAACAGAGGGCCAACACGGCACCCTTCGTAAACAACGGAGATTACCGAAAACACAACGGAAAAAAACCCATTTAAAAAAAAGGAAAAAAAAAAACGTGGACCGTGCTTATCAAAATGGCTGGAGCTTGCACGAACACATGATCGCCGAGGCAATTGCCCATCTGCAAGATTCAACCCGCCCCGCTTTTTTTGATTAGCCATGTATAACTTTCTTCGCCCCTATCTTTTCAAACTCGACCCCGAACAGGCGCACGCGCTCACGCTTCACGCTTTGCGCATCTCTGGCAATATCCCTCCGTTGCGCTGGTTGATCGCGCAGCAATTCAAAGCGCCGTCCAAACCTGTGCATGTGTTTGGACTCGATTTCAAAAATCCCGTGGGGCTTGCCGCCGGATATGACAAGGATGGCGTGGCAATACGTGGACTCTCCACACTGGGCTTTGGTCACGTGGAAATTGGAACGGTCACACCCAAGCCGCAAGCTGGGAATCCGTCCCCGCGCATTTTTCGCCTGCTGGAAGATGACGCCGTCATCAACCGCATGGGCTTTCCAAGCAAAGGCTCCGAGTTTGTGCAGATGCAGTTGAACCCAAACCTGCGTACCAATTGGATCGAGCGCGTGACTGGGTTCTCGCCACGTAATAAAAAACAGGT
This sequence comes from Candidatus Villigracilis propinquus, assembly GCA_016714565.1. Classification (GTDB taxonomy): domain Bacteria; phylum Chloroflexota; class Anaerolineae; order Anaerolineales; family Villigracilaceae; genus Villigracilis; species Villigracilis propinquus. Next base: position 128,647 of record JADKDM010000014.1, on the reverse strand, counting down.
CATAAAACAGAAATGGGGTACGGTCCTCGGTGTTAATCTTGGCAAGAACAAGGATACGCCGAACGAAGAAGCTGTTTTTGATTATCTTGCCCTGCTGCAAAACTTTGCCGGGCTTGCAGATTATTTGGCGATCAATGTCAGCTCGCCAAACACAGTGGGGCTCCGCAACTTGCAGGGACGCGAAGCGCTCGAAAAAATACTCACGCAATTGCATCAACAGCGTTTGATCGAACAGAATAACCACAAGAAGCGCATTCCCATCCTCGTAAAACTTGCGCCTGATTTAAGTGAATCAGAATTGGATGAAGCCATTGAGGCCATTATCTCTTCCAGAATGGATGGAGTGATTGTGACGAACACGACTCTCGGTCGCGAGGGGTTGAGGTCAAACCGAAAGGGAGAATCAGGCGGGTTGAGCGGCAGTCCGCTGACCGTTAAGAGCGAAGCGGTTCTTCATCAAACCATTAAACGTGTGAATGGGGAAATTCCTGTGGTGAGCGCGGGCGGCATCATGAGTCCCGACGATGCAAAACGCCGCCTCGATATAGGGGCGGCGCTGGTGCAGGTGTATACAGGGTTGATCTATCGCGGGCCTGCGTTGGTGCAGGATATCGTCAAGGCGCTTTAAGGCTGCGCGGGACGTAGGGCGGGCATGGGGGCGTCTGTGCGGGAGAAGAAGTCATCGGGTAGGGGGATGGGTTCGAGGGTTCGGGATTGGCTGAGTGTATCAACGGGGAGGTAGTAAAGGTTGGTGGGGCTTTCGCCGCCGAGCCTGATATCCTGAAATGCAAAAATGACATAGGAACCGTCGGGGCTGAATGCGGCATCACGATAGCAGCAGTTGCCTTCGTAGGGAGCATCTTCTTCGAATTTGTGTGTGAATGAGTTGTAGAAAACGAGGTCGCCATAGCCGCCGTTGCGGACGTTGCTGTTGATGAAGAAAAGCAGGTCGCCGTCATAATCGTAGTTGACGATCTCGTTGGAAAATTTGAATCGGCCGCTGGGGAAATCATCGATGCGGTCGGGCGGCACATCATTGCACTTTGAAATATCCATAATGCGGATGGCGTCTGCGAATTTTTGGTTGACGTTGGCAATATATTTTATGGCGAGCCGTGTGCCGTCATCCGACCACTTTGCGCCTTTGACGGCAAGCTCGTTATAGAAAAGACAGCCTTTCATATCGAGCAGGGCGCTTTTTCTGCTGGCAGATTTTAGTTTTTCAAGATCAAAGGGAACTACAAATAATTCGCGGTTGATGACGAGAGCGGCTTGTGTGCCGTCGGGGGAGACGCTGAAGGACTCAAAGTATTCTGCCGAAAGATAATTGAAAATAACTTCTTCCCGCAGCGATTCGATCTCCACGGTCTTTACGGATTTGCCGCTCATATAAAGGAGTGTGTTGCCGTCTGGCAGCCATTGCAGGTTGAACTTTTCCACGCCGTCGGTGGTGAGCTGCTTCGGGTCGCTGCCATCCACATTCATCATCCACACATCGTTGTTGCGAATGAAGGCAATCTTATCCGCGCCGCCAATGGCAGACAGCGCTGGTGTGGATGGAGTTTCGGTTACGGCAACGGGCGCTTCGGTGGCTGTTTCAACGGTGGATGGGGTTTCTGTAATTTCAATGATGAGTGGTGCGGATGTTGCTTCGCTCAATGTTGGTGCGGATGTGGGCGCCACTTTCACTAACGGAAGCATGTAACTGCCCAATAAAAATACGCCACCCCCAAGCAGGATCAAAACAAATAACCCCGCGATCAAACCCATCGGAAAGCGGCTCTTTGTCTTTGCAACGAAAGTTTTTTCGGCAACAGGCTTTTCAGTGACTGTCTTATTAAATGCGGAAATTTTTTGGGTTACTTTTTCGGCTTTAATGGTTGCGGGCGTGGTTTCGCCGCGCATGAAAGCCTTGATCGTTTCCACCATTTCAACGGCGGTGGAGAAGCGGTCATCCCTGTCTTTTGCCATGGCCGTGGAGATGACTTTTTCCATCCACACGGGCAGGCTTGGGTTGGCTTGTAAAATACGCGGGACGGGTTCCGTCATGTGCTTGATGGCAACCGCCAGTGGAGTATCCGCTTTGTAGGGCTGCTTGCCTGTCACCATTTCGTAGAGGATGACGCCCAGCGCGTAAATATCGGCGCGTCCGTCCACGGCTTCTCCGCCCGCCTGTTCGGGAGCCATGTAGGCAGGCGTTCCGATAATGGCGCTGCCGGTCATGCTGCCGGCTTCACCCTGGGTGAACTTGGCAATGCCAAAGTCTGAAATTAATGCAACGTTTCTATTGGTGAAAAGAATGTTGCCGGGTTTTAGATCGCGGTGGACAATGCCTTTGGAGTGGGCTTCGTCCATGCCGGGGGCGATTTGTTCAAGAATTTTTAATGCATCTTCAACGCTGAATATCCCCGCTTTGATCCGTTCGGAGAGCGAACCTCCGCTCATGTAGCGCATGACAAAATACGGCTGTCCGTTTTCCTCGCCTACATCATAGACCGGAACAATGGACGGATGCTCCAACTGTGCAATGATCTTGGCTTCCCGCTCGAAGCGCACTCGAAATTGCGGGTCTGAGTGAATGAGTTCCGGCGGCAGGAATTTGATGGCAACCTCGCGCTCAAAGCGCGGGTCGTATCCGCGATAAACGGTTGCCATGCCTCCGCGTCCGAGTTCAGCTTTGATTTCGTAGCGTCCGATTTTGTCAAGTTCCATGGGCGCAAGTATACCTATCCAATGGGGTGAGTGCAAGAAAAAACGGTTGCAATATTATTGGATGTTTGTAGGGGCGGGGGGTTGCCCAGCCTACAATGATTACGACATCTGCAACCCGCCCGTGGACTCCATCCAGTCTGCGATTTTTTCCACAGCGGCAGAAATGTCATTGTCTGAGATATCAATTTCCAGCTTGGGCAGGATCGATTCATCTGCCAGCCTGCGGATGATCTTTTGTTCTTCGATGAAAAGATCCAGATCATTGTACTGAGAAGGATTCCCCGAAACCTTGAGCCGTTCTGCGCGCGCCGCCGCAAAGGACTCTGGAGAACGAGTCAACAGCACGAGGCGGAAGTTGAGCGGGAGCAGTCTCTCCTCCAGCCAGCGGAAATCATAATCCTTGTTGTAGGTATTCAGCTGATACATGCGCGTGGATAAATGAAAACGATCCACGATCCATGAATAGTATTTTTGCAGCTCAAAAAGTTTGACCCATGTAGCGTAGGTTTCCATCGCAAGCGCCTCTTCCTGCGGCTCAAAGTTGATCAACCCGCGTCCCCATGGAAAGTTGGTGAAGGCGCACCACTCTCCTGAAATAAGCGGCGAATGGTATCTATATTTGCGCGGCCCCACAATGCGTGGATGTTCGTTCAGCGCAAAAGCGATGTCTGTTTTGAAGGTCAGGCGTGTGCCTTCGAGAATGATCTTGGGGGTGAGTTTGCTCATGGTGTAATTATATTTGAGTCTTGTCCAAACAACCCAGGGTGGATAAAAGGCTTTATTGAGGAAAAGACATGTATTTTGTGGCAAAAAAACCGAAATATGGCCAATAAGTACTGTTATGGAATTCTAATGAAATTCTGAAACAATTTCGGAGTATGGTTGTGGTATATTTTCGGAACAGGTAACCTTATGGACGATAAAATCACAATTATTGAAGGACCACCCCCAGTCTTTGAACACGTGAACGATGGCTGGGCCATGGGCTTGAACGAGAGCCCGTCACTATCCGTCCCTGCGCTTACGCGGTTACGAACCTTTAACGGTCCCGCGCTTGTGCAACGCTGTTATACCGCCTGGCACCAAAAGTCATCCATCCACCTTCACTATCGCAACGACATGGGCCTTGAGCAAACTGCCCCCATCCTTGCCGCTCGTAACGTGGAAACCCCCGAAGGTCATGTTCTGCTTTTGTGGGTCTACCTCGATAGCGACGGCGTGGAATACGAAATGGACGCCGGAGACGACGACCAGATAGACGATTTCCCTGACGAGTAGATATTTGAAAAAGACAGTCACCCTTTGGTGGCTGTCTTTTTGTTTAAGTGACAAATTCTGGGGTGAATACGGTATCATTAATCACAGACGTGAAAAAGTATTCATCCAAAAGAAAGAGAATCCATACCTCATGACAACGCTTCTTTCCACGACGCAAGCTGGTTCTGTTATTCTGACGCTTAACCGCCCCGAACGCGCCAACGCCTTCAACTTTGAGATGACCACTGCATTGCAGAACGCCCTCACCGCAGCGGAGAATGATCCGCAGGTGAGATGCGTGGTCATCACCGGCGCGGGCAATGTCTTCAGCGCGGGGCAGGATATTGGCGAAATGAAACAAGGCGGCGGGGAAATTTCCTACCGTGAGCATTTGGAAAAAACATATAACCCGTTGATCTTGCAAATTCGCAATATGGGCAAGCCTGTCATCGCCGCAGTGAATGGGCCATGTGCGGGCGCGGCTTTCGGCATTGCGCTTGGCATGTGATTTGCGCATCGCGAAGTCCTCCGCATATTTTGTAGTCGGCTTCAGCGGCATTGCTCTCGCACCGGATTCTGGCATTTCGATCTTCCTGCCAAAATACATTGGCCTCGGGCGCGCGCAGGAATATTTTTATTCCAACAAAAAGATCTCAGCGCAGCTTGGGTATGAATGGGGATTGGTCAATCAGGTAGGTGGATTCAACTATCAGCGGTTGGTCATGCAAATTGCGGCCGACCATGCCAAAGGTCCGCGTGAGGCGTTTGCAGCAGGGAAGAAAGCGTTCAATCGAGCCATCCTCCCTAATTTGGAAGATGCTCTCAACTACGAAGGAATCCTCCAGGATGTTGCCGGTAAATCCGCTGAGCATAAGGAGGGCGTGAAAGCCTTCTTTGAGAAGCGCCACCCGAGGTTTGAGTAGCGTATCCTTTCACCAGAATGACGGGTTTTAATGGAAGTAATCAAAAACCGTCATTTTCAACCAGAAATATGCTTATTTTTGTCATATTGACTCTAGTTTCGTTATCGTGTAAAGTTTGAAGGTAGTTTTTATTTATTGGAATAATCGTATGAACCAGCGTATCGTTATACTTTGTTCATAAAGCGGGCAGCCCCGATCGGGGTGTGCCCGCTTATATTTTCTCTAACCCCTACTTAGGAGAACAACATGTCAGGACAAATCAATGCTTTTGAAATGGCGCAGAAACAGTTCGATGCTGTCGCCAAGCAATTGAAGCTCGACTCGGGTGTCGCAGAAGTTTTGCGCTGGCCGATGCGCGAGTATTCATTCCGCATCCCTGTTCGTTTGGATGACGGTTCGCTCAAAGTGTTTCAGGGCTTCCGCGTTCAGCACAACGATGCGCGCGGCCCCAACAAGGGCGGCATTCGCTTCCACCCTGCAGAGACCATGGACACCGTCCGCGCGCTCGCGACATGGATGACCTGGAAATGCGCCGTGGCAGATATTCCGCTCGGCGGCGGCAAGGGCGGCATCATCGTCGATCCTTCCACACTTTCAGTTCGCGAAAAAGAAGAACTGTGCCGTGGTTGGGTACGTGTCATGTGGAAGAACATCGGCCCACGCAATGACGTGCCCGCTCCTGACGTGGGAACCACTCCTCAAATGATGGGCTGGATGATGGATGAATATTCCAAGCTCGTTGGTCAATACACCCCCGGCGTGTTCACCGGCAAGCCCCTCGGCGGCGGCGGTTCATTGGGCCGCACCGAAGCCACCGGCTACGGCGTGATCTACACCGTGCGCGAAGCGATGAAGCACCTCGGCATGGATCCCAAGAATGGCGTTGTAGCTCTTCAAGGCTTTGGCAACGTTTCGCAATATGCGGCTGTTGGCTTCGTCGAAATGCTTGGCGGAACCGTGGCTTGCGTATCCTGCTATGATCGCCACGAAAAGAAAGCATTTACCTACAGCAAAAAAGGCGGCGTTGATCCGCGCTTCCTGCTCACCATCGTGGACGAATACGGAACCATCGACAAGAAGAAGGCCATGGACTCCGGTTACAAAGTGGATGACGGCGACAAATGGATCGAGTTCGAAGCCGATGTATTGATGCCCTCTGCTCTCGAAGGACAGGTCAATGGCGAAACCGTTGGCAAAGTTTCCAAGAGTGTCCGCATCGTTGCCGAAGGCGCGAACGGCCCCACGACCCCCGAGGCCGACGAAGTCTTCAAGAAGAATAAGGTCTTCAACATTCCTGACTTCCTCTGCAACGCCGGCGGCGTAACCACCTCCTATTTCGAACAGGTTCAGAACGACATGAACTTCTACTGGAGCAAGGAAGAAGTGCTCCAACGCCTCGACCAGAAAATGACCTCCGCTTTCCACGGCGTGCTCGACCGCAGTGAAAAGGAAAACGTCTACATGCGCGATGCGGCCTACATGGTTGCGATTGATCGTGTGGTGAAGGCGATGGAACTCCGCGGCTGGTTGACCGGGGCTGCGTAAGAAGTAATTGGTAATTAGTAATTGCAAAGAGGATGTGCTTCGCGGCATGTCCTCTTTTTTGATTCACGCTTCTTTCCGCGCTCGAACTTGATTCTGTTTTCTACTGCATTTTCCCACTCTGACATTTGATACAATCACCACGCAATCAGTTACCAATTACCAATCTCCAAGTACCCGAGGTTTTATGTCCAAACCAACCTTCAAGTGGGAAGATCCCTTCCTTTTCAACGACCAACTGACAGATGAAGAGCGCATGATCCGTGACACGGCGCGGAAGTATTGTCAGGACAAGCTCATGCCGCGCGTCCTCGAAGCGAATCGACATGAGATATTCCATCGTGAGATCATGAACGAGATGGGCAGCATGGGTTTGCTCGGCTCCACCATCCCTGAAGAATACGGCGGCGCAGGCTTGAATTATGTTTCCTACGGATTGGTTGCCCGCGAAGTGGAGCGTGTGGACAGCGGCTATCGCAGCGCGATGAGCGTGCAAAGCTCACTGGTGATGCATCCCATCAATGCGTATGGCTCGGAAGAACAAAAGAAAAAATACCTGCCCAAACTCGCCAGCGGTGAACTCGTTGGCTGTTTTGGGTTGACCGAACCCAATCACGGCAGTGACCCCGGCAGCATGGAAACCCGCGCCAAAAAAGTGGACGGCGGCTACATCGTCCACGGCAATAAGATGTGGATCACCAATTCCCCAATTGCGGATGTGTTCATTGTCTGGGGAAAACTGGACGGCGAGATTCGCGGCTTCATTCTCGAAAAAGGGATGAAGGGATTGAGCGCGCCGAAGATCGAAGGCAAGTTCAGTCTGCGCGCCAGTTCAACTGGTGAAATTGTGATGGACGAAGTTTTTGTCCCCGAAGAAAATCTGCTGCCGAATGTCTCTGGACTCAAAGGCCCGTTTGGCTGTTTGAACAAGGCTCGCTATGGAATTGCATGGGGTGCGTTGGGCGCGGCTGAATTCTGCTGGCATGCGGCCAGACAATACACATTAGACCGTCCGCAGTTTGGCAGACCGCTGGCTGCAAATCAATTGATCCAACTCAAGCTGGCGAACATGATGACCGAGATCACGTTGGGATTGCAAAGCGTTCTGCGCGTTGGCCGTCTGATGGACGAAGATAAGTCCACGCCTGAAATGGTATCACTCGTCAAGCGCAATTCTTGCGGCAAGGCGCTGGAGATCGCCCGTCACTCACGCGATATGCACGGCGGTAACGGAATTTCGGATGAGTATCATGTCATTCGGCATGTGATGAATTTGGAAGCGGTCAATACCTATGAAGGCACACATGATATCCATGCGTTAATTCTGGGAAGAGCGCAAACGGGGTTGCAGGCATTTTCGTAAATTGACGATGGACCGCAGACCGTGGATGATTGTCCATTGTCTGCGGTCTGTCTCATTTTGGTGTGGGGAATTTTGTCCGCTTTTTGGGTTTTCTCCGATATTTAAGTAGTGCTTGCATGAAGTCCTTTCGAGGTGACTTATATGGAGAATGAAAATCCACGGCGTTTGGAAGTGGATTCCAAAACGGTTCAGCGCGCGCTGGAAGGGGATCAATCTGCGTTGGCGCAAATCTACGATGCCTACGCAAAACCCATCTATCGTTATCATCTCAGCCGCGTGGGCAATGCTCCGGATGCGGAAGACCTGACCGCGCAAACTTTTCTGGCGGTGATCGAATCTCTGGTGCGCTATCAGCACCGGGATAATTTCACAGCGTGGATCTTTCAGATCGCCCGTAACAAGCTGATGGATCACTTCCGTAGGAATCACAGTCACGGGGAGATACATGAATCAGTTGTAGACCCAGCCCAAGGCGATGTGCTTGAAGCGGTGGTTCGGGACGAGTCCCGTGTGCGGTTGAAGTCCCTGCTCCATTTGCTGGATGAAGAGGAGCGTGAGTTGATCCGCCTGCGTTATACCGCGGAGCTTTCGTTCGTGGAGATCGCCCAATTGCTTGGGCGCAAGGAGGATGCTGTTCGAAAAGCCATTCGGCGCATTCTCGATCGTCTGTCCATTCAGATGGAGGCGCAAAATGTCTGAGCCCATTCGCCCATCCGAACTTGAAGAAGTGCTGAAGGATGTCGTCAACGTCCCTGAACCTGATGCGGAATTCATGAATTCCCTGCGCGCCCGCTTCATTGCGGAAGGACATGCAAGCGCAAAAAAGAATCAGGAGACTCAAATGAAACAGAAAGTATTTTCACGGCGCCTGACGTGGGCGCTTGCAATCCTTGTATTGGTGAGCCTTGTTGTGCTGTTCACCCGCCCCACCGTTGTGAATGCCTTGAAGAGTCTGTTCGGGTATGTTCCCAACGTGGGCATCATCAACCAATCATCTGCTGTGCGTATGTTGGAAGAGCCTGTCACAGTCGTGCGCGATAATTACACGCTCACAATCGAGCAGGCCGTGTTGACCAATGATATGTCGGCAGTGGTGTATTCCTATATGCTGCCGCCTGATTATGTAATCCCAGATTCCATTTCAACTGTTAACTACCCGCCTTTCCTCACTCTGCCTGACGGCACCCGCCTTGAGGTTGAGCGTGCGGGGCATGTTGAAAGCCAGGACTGTCCGCAGTGTTACATCCGTTATTTGATGGAATTTCCGCCCCTTGCTGCTGGTGTGAATGAAGTGACTCTTGAAATCCCGGATCTGGTGGCTGTGCCTTCCAATACCGCACCGCGCGAATGGAAAGTTCAATTGAAGTTCAAGCCCGCGGACCCCGCTGCAATTGCTCCAGTGATCGCCCAGGTGGTGACACCCATGCCGACCGACATCAGCACCGATGCGCCGACACAAAGCGTGGATACATACGGTATTACAGCCACCCTGGAGAAATTCGTAGCCCTGCCCGATGGATACATTTTGTACGGTGCTACATCATGGACTGACTCGCGCGTTCCGCCGTATGGCCTTGTATCTGTTTTGGTATCCATAACAGATTCTGCAGGAGCAGAAATTCCTTTCGACTATGCCGACCCCGGAATGTTTGCTGCCCCCGAAGAGTTACGTGAGTATTGGGCATTCAAGATCGGGACAAACTTCACCGCACCTTTGAAGCTCACCTTTGGAATGCTCGCCTCTCTCCCCGCCGACGGTGGATCCTTCACCTTTGATCCTGGTCCTACGCCTCAAATGGGACAGAAATGGGAGATCAACCAGGATGTGACAGTGAATGATGAGGTCATTCACGTGCTTACGGCAGAACAAGGCGGGATCGAACCCGGGTACTTCCTCTTTGCCATGCAATCGGATTCGAACATCATCGGCGCATCAATTATTGATCTCGCGAACCCGCCAATGGGCGGTGGTGGGGGCGGCGGAGGTGGACTGCCGGAACCTGGAGTTCCGTTCTACAGTGGGTTTGGGTATCAAATGCCCATTCCGCAAGGACCGCTGACTTTTACGTTTATGAATGTTGAGGTGTTGGTTGATGGTGAATGGGTGTTGAACTGGACTCCGTAAGTCTCTGCATTTGAAAAACGAACTCGCTTCAATTTGATGTTTGAAGCGAGTTCGTTTTTTTGTTGCCCAACCTACTGGGTGGAAAAAATTACAGTTTGTTCGAATCAGGCAAAGGCGGGGGAAGAGGCGATTTGGTCATGCTATGGTTCGGTCGGGTATCCTGCATCCACCCAGGCGGCGAGTCCGCCGAGGAGTGCATCCGCTTTTACATAACCGTTTTGAAGAAGGAGGAACGCCGCACGGGCGCTCGTGTGTTCATTCGGTCAGGTGCAGTAGGTGATGATCCATTGATTTTTGTCGAGCGAAATATTGTTGTTCTCAAAATTTTCCAGCGGAATGGATATGGCTCCAGCAGCGTGACCTGATGTGTAAGATTCTGCGCTGCGCACATCCACAAGGATTGCCTGACCAGAATCCAACGCGGCTTTGGCTTCCTGCACGTTGATGCGCGGGACGCCTGCTTCGGTCAACTGGGGTTGAGAATTCGCCTGCGGGGTAATGATGTTTTGCAATGGCGCCTGTGTTGGGATTGCGGTTGGTGTGATGGCTTGCGGCAGCGATGCGTTGCAGGCCAGCGCGGCTAACACAAGAATTGAAAACATTAGTGTATATTTTTTCATTTCTCTCCTTTTCAAAATCTCCGAGGTCGTAAAGACCTCGGAGATTTTGATTTTTTTTATAACTCGCAATAACGATCTACTCGTTTGCCGATGATGGCGAGGCTGTCGGCCCAGAACTTCTTGGTGCGGATGTTGATGCCAAAGGTGTCGGCGAGTTCCGCTGCGCGATTTTCACCTGTGGCGGCGAGCAAGGCTTTGTACGCGGGGACAAAGTCTGCGCCGCGTTTTTGGTAGATGGCATATAAGCCTGTTGCAAAGAGCAGACCGAATGCATATGGATAGTTGTAGAAAGAGAAGCCGCTCGAGTAGTAATGGGGTTTCCAAGTCCACATGAATTTTTGCAGGAACTTTTCGTCGAGGCCATCACCGTAGGTGGCTTTCTGTGCGCGTTCCATGATGTCGTTCAGGTCATCGGCGGAAAGTTCGGAGTTGGCGCGGCGTTCGAAGACTTCCTTCTCGAACAGGTAGCGGGAATAAATATCCACGATCACGCCTGTGGCATTGTTCATCTGCGCTTCGATGATGGCGAGTTCTTCCTGCGGATTGGTCACATTCTTCAACACGGCTTCGGTAATGATCGTCTCGCACATGATGGAGGCTGTCTCGGCGAGAGTCATTGGTGTGTTTTGCTGGAGTTCGGTCTTATTTGCTTGATACGCACATTCATTGTGGAAGGCGTGACCCAGCTCATGCGCCAGTGTGCTGACCTGATCGAACGAGCCGTCAAAGTTAGCGAGGATGCGGCTTTCCTTGACCGCCTGAAACGCCCATGCAGAACGCGCCGCCGCGTTTGCCATCGCGCTGCTCGGCGTCGATCCAGTTGTTGTCAAATGCACGTTTGGCGAAAGAGCCGAGTTCGGGCGAGAACTTGTTGAAATTTTCCACGATGAAATCACGGGCTTCATCGAACGAATAGACTTTGTCAGTCTTGCCCATCGGAGCCATGATATCCCACCAGGCAAGTTTTTCCTTGCCGATGAGTTTTGCCTTGTGCTTGAAATACTTCCTGAACATGGGGAAGGAGTCTTTCATCGCGCCGAGCATGGCGTCCAATGTGGCGCGGTCAATGCGGGCAAAATCCAGTGAGGAGTGGACGGCATCTTCGCGTCCGCGTTTTTTATAAAGGGTGAGAGTTTCCCCTTTGACACCGTTCATGCAGGCGGCCAAAGTTTCCTTGACACCTTCCCATGCGATATTTTCCGCTTCGTATCCACGGCGGCGAGTGGGTTCATCGGGATGCGAACGCAGGTTGATCAGCGCGGGCATGGGCATTTTCTGGGTTTTGCCGTCCAGCTCAAAGTCCACGGAGAGCTGCGAGGTAACTGTCCCCTGGAGTTTGCCAAAGGCGTTGCCGCCGCTCAAGGTCAGTTCGGCGGCGAGGATTTCTTCCGCTTCGGTCATCAAATATTTGGATTGCTCTGCGGCTTCGTTCAATGCGAATTCATGTGCCTTCGCAGATGGATTGGTCTTCGCAGCTTTTTTGATAGTGGCTTTGCCCAATGTCCCGACCCAGGCCTGGAATTTGGTGTTGAGCACGCTGGCTTGCACCGACATTTGCTCAAATTCCGAGAGAATTCGCATGGCGGTCTTATTGCGGGAGTCTGTGGAGATGAACGAATAAATATAGGGGTCGATGGTGCCCGACAGTTCAAAGAGCGCGTTGAAGCGGTCCACGGATTCGCCGAGCAGTTTGCCGAGTTTCTTCGGGTCGGTCTTTGAATCGGCCTTGCTGGCTTTCTTGAAAAACACTTCCATTTCATCCAGCAGGGTTTTGTATTTCTTGATGGCGTTCTTGAATTCCTTGGATTCGAGTGAGGGATAGACGTTGGTCAGATCCCAGCGGGTTGCGGAAACGGTCATGGAAATCTCCTTGTGAAAAAGATGGGTAAAGTATACCGTGATTGATTTGGTAGCAAAACCTACTCTGGGAGGGGTGTAATTGCAAGGCTTGTCAAAGGATTTCACCACGGAGAGCACAGAGAAGCCCTCTAAAAAACTCCGTGGACTTTGTGTTCTCTGTGGTAAGTTATTTTATTCTCTTTCTTTAACACCTTCAATTGCGGAACTTTTGCACCGATTTTTCAGTCGTTTTTAGAGTACAGTTAATATATATATTGGAGGCACTATGAAACAGGATAAATTTCTGACAGGTATTCTTATTGGAATTGGCGTACTCATCCTGCTGGCGTTGGGACTTTTCTTCACGCGGCAGGACAAGCGCGAGTATGTTGCAGATACTACGCCTGACGGCGTGGTGCATAACTATGTCCTTGCCGTTCTGAACAAGGATTATCAAAAAGCCTACGGCTACCTTGCCGACCTTGAAAACAAGCCCACGTATGAAGAGTTCCGCAGCTCGTTCTTCAATGGGATGGTCAACCCGGGGGATGTGGGCGTGGAAGTCGGCGCAGTGGACATCAACGCGGATGAAGCCGTGGTGACGCTTGCTGTTTATTATTCCAACACTGACCCATTCTCCAGCCGCTACGCCAACGAAGATCGTGCCCTGCTCGTGGAACAGAATGGTGATTGGAAGTTGAATTCCATGCCGTATAACTTCTGGGATTACAACTGGTATCAGGAACCGTTTAAGCCGTAGCATCATGTCATTGCGAGGAGCATTCTTGTTCTTCGCGACGAAGCAATCTCCTCGCAATGACGGAGTGTTAATCTATGAAAACCATTCGACGACTTTATTTTTACGCCGTAGCAGCCATCAGCATTGAAGTGGTGTTGTGGGGCATCATTACCCTGCTGCGTTCCATTTTCAACGCAAACAAAATTATAGAAGGCACATCCACACTGGCGCAGGCCTTGTCTCTGATCCTCGTGGGCGTGCCGATCTTCCTGATTCATTGGCTGTGGGCGCAGCGCGTCTCTGCAAAAGATGACGAGGAAAAAACAGCGGGCGTCCGTGCAATTTTTCTCTACGGAATTTTGCTTGGCACATTGATCCCCGCCGTACAAAATTTGCTCGCTCTTATCAACCGCACATTTCTCGCCACGGCAAATCTCTACACCTACCGTGCCATCGTCGGCGGCTCGCAAACGTGGCTCGATAACCTGATCGCCATCGTCATCAATCTGCTGATCGCCGCCTACTTCTGGAACATCCTCAAAGCGGAATGGCGCACGCTCCCCGAAACCGAAAACTTCGCGGAGATCCGCCGCTTGTATCGCTTTGTCTGGGTGCTGTACGGCCTGCTCATGACCATCTTCGGCGCACAACAAGCCCTGGATTACGCCTTCACATTATCCACTCAAAATGTTTTAGGGATGATCGGACGGGAGACGGTCGTCAACGCGATTGCCTTGCTTTTGATCGGTACTCCAATTTGGTACTTCTCATGGCGCATCTTACAGGACGTTTTGCCTGATTCCGCTGAAAGGGAATCTTATCTACGCCTCGGCATTCTCTATCTCCTCTCCCTCGGCGGCGTGATCGTGGTGCTGACGGCGGGTGGCAACCTCATCTACATGACCTTGATGTATCTTTTTGAAGGTGGCAAATCTTTCACCGAATTTGTGCAGGATATTGGCGGCCCCATTTCGATCGGTGTGCCGTTCGCGGTTCTCTGGGCATATTATGGCAAATGGCTCAATCAACAATTTGCTTTTGATGAAAATGCTCCGCGCCGTGCGGGTAAACAGAGATTGTATTTTTATATCCTTTCGATCATTGGACTGACGGCAACCTTCTTTGCAGTTTCATCCCTGATCTCCGTGGTGATTGACTTGGTTACTTCGCGCGGTTATCTCAGCATTAGCGGCTTTGCCTCTTCGCTTTCCAGTGCGTTGGCTGCTCTTGTTGTAGGACTTCCGCTCTGGGTGATGACCTGGCGTCCGATGCAGGCGCAGGCATTGGAAGAAGGCGATTCTGGTGACCATGCGCGGCGTTCGGTCATTCGCAAGACGTATCTATATGTCGTTCTCTTCGCGGCTGTGATCGGTGGAATGATTTCGGCAGGCACGTTGATCTTTACGCTGATCAATTCCTTCCTTGGCGGAGAAACTTCCAACTTTACTAAAACTACGCTCAATAGTTTGCAGGTGTTGATTCTTTTCGGGGTACTGTTGCAGTATCACTTGTCTGCTTTGCAGAAGGATGGGGCTGGGCGTGCCGATGTATTGGAAAGCAAACAGGAGGGTTACAAACTCCTTGTGTTGGATAACAGCGATGGAAAATTTGGCGAAGCGGTGAAGGCGGCTTTTGCCAAGCGCGCGCCGAAAGTTCCGCTGACTGTGTTAAATGTGAAAGATGGAATCCCTGACGATGTAAAAGCGGACGCTATCATTTTGCCAGGTTCGCTGGCTTTGAATCCGCAGGGAAATGTGGCAGCGTGGATTCAGTCATTTGGTGGCAGCAGGCTCATCGTCCCGGATGAGGCGGCGGGCGTTTGGTGGCTGAATGACTTTGGGCAGGCGGCTGATTCAGCGAAGGCATTGGCTGAAGGGCAGGAAATCCGCCCGCAATCTTCCGCAAGAATGAATTCTGTGTGGACGTATATCGCATATGTGTTCGCGGGATTATTTGCCTGTCAGTTGCTGTTTGCGGTGTTAATGCTCGGCGTTTCGATGGTTTCAGGGTTTTAGTTGACCGTCATTGCGAGGGCGATGCTTGTGATTGCTTCGGGCGAAAGAGAGCGCCCTCGCAATGACGTATAGGTTAATGATATACTTTTGAAAATTAATCAAAGAAACCGAGGGCGACACCCATGAAAGTAACTGTCCTTCAAGAAAATCTTGCACGTGGTTTGAGCGTTGTTTCACGCGCTGTATCGCCGCGCAGTACTCTTCCCGTTTTATCAAACATTTTGATCGCAACTGACGAAGGCCGCCTGCGCCTTTCTGCAACCAATCTTGAATTGGGCATTACGTGTTGGATCGCGGCGCGTATTGACGAAGAAGGTTCGACCACGGTTCCTTCGCGCACGTTCTCCGATCTGGTGAGCGCCATGCCGAGCGATCAGGTGCAGTTGACCCTCGATGTGAAAACGCAAAGCCTGCATGTCAAAGGCGGCGCGTCGAACAACGATATCAAGTGCATTGATGCGCAGGAGTTCCCTCCGCTGCCCACGCCTGAAATGGAAAGCGCCGTGCAGTTGAACGTGGCTGATTTCAAAGAGATGATCCATCAGGTGGCGTTTGCTTCTTCGACCGATGAAGCCCGTCCCGTGTTGATGGGTGTGTTGATGCATGTGGAAAAAGATAAAGTGACGATGGCTGCCGCCGATGGTTTCCGTCTTTCGGTACGCAAGGCGCAGCTTTCAAACCCGGTTTCCCAGCCGATCAATATCATCATTCCCGCGCGCGCGTTGAATGAACTTGCCCGCGTTGCTGGCGATGGCGAAGAACCCATTTATATGGTCGTCCCGAAAAATCGTGGACAGGTTCTCTTCCGCGTGAAGGATGTGGAAGTTGTCTCGCAGTTGATCGACGGCACCTTCCCCGATTACCAGCAGATCATTCCGCGCAGTTACAAATCGCGCACACTCGTTTCAACCGCCACACTTCTCAAGGCTTGCAAGCAGGCTGAGATCTTTGCCCGTGAAGGTTCGAATGTTGCCCGTTTGGACATCAAAGAATCCAAAGGCGAGATGCAGCCGAGTGAAGTGGAAATTTCCGCGACTTCGGAAGAAACTGGCAAGAACGAGACCATCGTCGAAGCCACAGTGGACGGCGGCAGCGTGTTGATCGCGTTCAATGTCAAATTCCTGCGCGAGGCGTTGGAGGTTATCAAGACCCCGAATGTCGCGCTGGAAACGTCCGCTTCGAATGCGCCGGGTGTGGTCAGACCGGTTGGTGACGATAACTTCCTGCACGTTATCATGCCGATGCATTTGGGATAATTCAATTTAGAAGACGAATCCGCCAGCGCAATTTGCCTGGCGGATTTTTTGTTATCATTGCCACAAAAACTTTTGTACATGGATTTCTTTCTTCTTTCCTCGATCATTCCGTGTGCAAAAAACAAACAGGTGCCCACATGACATTCCCCAGCATTTCCATGGACAACGTAATCAAGATATTGCTTGCACTCAGTCAATATCCCATTCTCAGCACGCGCATCCGCCACCAGATGAGAAAAGCCTTGTTCGCGCGTGGAATTATCACGAAGGATAATTTTAATGAGGAGGCGCGCCTCAAGGCTGTTGAGTCGCAAGAACGTGAAGGATTGCACAATCCATATATCGAAGAGCAGGCGGATGTTTGGGCAACTCGCCTTGCGCGTGTGCGGGACTCTCTCACTGATTTTTACTTTGCCTACAACCTGCCTTATCAGGAATTTGAGCACCTTGTCCGCCAGACGTTGACCGAGCGTGGCAGCGCAGATTCAGACTTCATTTGGTTCAACCCTGAACTGGCTCCGCAGGATTTGCTTTTTGAGCAGGCCGAGATCATCGAGTCCATGCCGCTTGAGGAGCGCGGAAAATATCAGGCGCGTTTGCAGGAGATCATCGTGGTGCTCATCCGCACGTTGGTGAGCGACCAGTTGAAATATATCAAGATGGCGCGTCAATGGTTTACGGCGGAGGATTTGAAGGAGATCCGCAGGCGTAAGATCGGCGGCGGAAAGATCGGCGGGAAAGCCGCGGGCATGCTGCTCGCCATGCGCATCATCAAAGAGACCGCTCCGCCGGAAGTGCGTGATAGTTTCAGGATCCCAAATTCGTATTACCTCGGCTCGGATGTTTTCTACAACTTTATGACCTTCAACGGCCTTGTTCACTGGAACGACCAAAAATACAAAACGGAAGAGCAGATGCGGGAAGATTTTCCTTTGCTGTATGCTGAATTCCTGCAAGGTCAATTCTCTTCTGAAATTATTGAGCACCTCGAAGAGATCATTATTGAAGCTGGCGATACTCCTCTCATTGTCCGCTCTTCCAGTTTGTTGGAGGATAACTTCGGCACTTCCTTTGCCGGTAAATACGAAAGCATCTTCCTTCCCAACCAGGGCACGCAGGAAGAAAAACTTTCTGCACTGACAAACGCCATCTCCCGAATCTACGCCAGCGTCATGGATCCTGACGCGCTGCTCTATCGCCATCTCAAGGAATTGGCTGATTATGATGAGCGCATCGGCATCCTGATCCAATTTGTGGAAGGCGAAAAGATGGGACGCTACTTCCTTCCACATGGTGCGGGAGTCGCGTTCAGTCGTAACCTGTATCGTTGGTCTCCGCAGATCAAGCAGGAGGATGGATTCCTTCGCCTCGTCTGGGGTATGGGTACTCGCGCCGTGGATATGGTCGCCGATGATTATCCACGCCTCGTTGCGCTCAGTCATCCGCGCCTGCATTCATCATCGGATGTCCGCACCACGAAGCGCTACTCCCAGCAAAATGTGGATGTCATCGACCTCGAAAAAAATGCCTTCACCACCGTTCCCGTCCACGATCTTATTCATGCCGATTACGACCCCGTCCGCTACATTGCTCAAGTGGAAGAGGATGGTTATCTCGCAGCCATTCGCTCAAGAATTGCTGACCGCGAAAAAATGGTCATCACGTTTGACGGGTTGCTGTCCCGCACTTCTTTTGCCGCAAACATCCGCGAGGCGTTGAGGTTGCTGGAAACGCATTACGACTCTCCCGTGGATACCGAGTTCACAATTGAAATTCTCAACCCCGAAGAACAGCGTCCACAAGTTCGCATCACGCTGCTGCAATGCCGTCCGCAAAGCCATATTCTGGAATCCACCGACGTGCAAATTCCGAGTGATTTGCAAAATGAAAATATTATTTTCTCCACACAGCGCATGGTTCCACAAGGAGCGGTGCAAAATATTCGCTACATTCTCTTCGTTCCGTCTGAAGGATATTTCAGTCTCACATCTCAAGCCGAGCGCACGCAGCTCGAACGCTCCATCGGTCAACTCAATGCCGCGTTGAAGGGCGAGACATTTATCGCTGTTGGCCCGGGCCGTTGGGGAACATCCACCCCCGATCTTGGCGTCCACGTTTCGTACAGCGATATTTACAATGCGCGTTCGCTCGTCGAACTTGCAGGCGAAGCCATTGGCGCATCGCCTGAACCATCCTTTGGTACGCACTTTTTTCAAGATCTGATGGAAGCGAATATTTATCCCATCGCTGTTTTTCTTGATGATGACGGTACCATCTTCGACGGTAACTTTTTCTACACCACCCCGAATCGTCTTGAAGAATTCATCGCCGTTGACAACCCGCGCATCCTCGCGTCTCTGCGTTTGATCGCCGTCAATGACTATCGTCCATTCCATCACATGGACTTGATCATGGATGCGAACACAAGCCGCGCTGTTGCATTTCTTGGTTGAAGAGGAAAGACCTCCGGAAGAAGAAACTCCGAACAACGCATCACCAGCGCAGTTGGAATAAAAAAATGGGCGATGATGAGTCGCCCATTTTTTGTTGACTTAATTTATAGAACATTTGTTCTATTTTATTTCTCGCCTCTTTCCTAACTGACAGTTGCTCCTGTTTCTTCAACCTGACTCTGCACTGGGAGTCTCTTCGTCCACACCAGCCATGCGATGAACAATGCCATACCGATCCATGCAGTTGGCGTGACAAGCGTTCCGCCAAATGCCATGTTGAAATCAGGTTGAAAGAACACGATTGGCAATCCTGCAACCGCATTGACCGATCCATGTGCCAGCGCGGCCACCCATGGACTCTTTGTATTCAAATACATCCACGCAATGATCGTACCCAGCAATACACAAAAGACGATCATCATGAAACTGCCAAGGATCGGATAGCCCGGATAGTTATGTCCCTGCATGATGGCAGGCGCATGCCAAACTCCCCAAATCACTCCGCTGATCAAAATAGCTTTCCACTGACCAAGCGGCATCAAATGCGGAAGTAAAAATCCACGCCAGCCTAATTCTTCGCCCAGTGCAAAAAGTACATTGATGAATGGCGCGAGCGTGATCGCAAACAATATCTGCGTCAGTACGATAACTTCAACAGGAACTTCACTGCCATTCGCGGCTGAGGCCATTGCATCACGGATCATCGTGAAATTCAAATCCAGTTTTGCAATTCCAAACAGCAGAGTGAATAATCCGCCAATGATGGTTAATCCAAGCGGCAAAAACCATGCCCAAAGATAAAAGCGTTTTGGGCCAAGTGTGTTCAATCGCAAACTGCTGAAAGGTTTCTTTGCAATGAACAAGGTTGTGATAATGGCGGCAATGCCTGGACCCCACATGGCAACTGCCCATAAACCCTGAGTTGTCAGTTGCTTTGTGGTTGCATCCATGTCTGTGAATGCCAGCGGCGCAAGGAACAAAGGCCACGAGATCAGAAATGTAATTACTAAAAACCAGGTTAACGATTTTCTTTCAAGCATTTTATTCTCCAAATTAGAACGACGGCATCGAACGTTTGCGGATCGTTTCACGTGTCAATGGGCGCTTGGCTACGATGGTAACTTTGCCGCTTCCTTCGGGTGTGTATACGTGAGTTATCTCCCAGCCTTCTTCACCCCATTCATTCAATATAGCTTCGATAGCCTCATCCTTTGTGCCAAACATGCTTCCTATGGTTTGCACACGATATTCCCATTTGGGTATTTCATTATTGTTCATTTTCTTTTCCTTTTGTTTCACGTGAAACGTGCGTAATCCAATTATGGGTCACGCACGTTTGTGTGCTCGCATTACGACTTCATCTCGCCGCGATACAAAACGTAGGAGTAGACCACCAGAAACAGGGAGGAGCCGATCAATGGAACGAACATCAGCCAGATGGCTGTCATGCCGCCGAAGAATCCTCCAAGTATGGCGAATGCTCCTGAAACCATGAACAGGGTCGAGCCGAGCTGATGCGTCTTATCCCAGACCGAATCGCTGGAGAGAGTCCAGGGAGTCCGAATCCCGATAAAGAAGTTTCTCTTGGCTTGTCGCAGTAAATAGCCAATGGCGATGAATAGGATGCCCATGAACGGCAGCATGGCGGCGCTCATCTTGAAATCCTGATAGCCGAGGCTCCAGACTAATGTCAGCCCGTGGACGTAAAGCATGAAGGCCACCATCAGTGCGATGAATATATTGAAGGCCTCGCGGAATTGTGCGATGTTTGCCTTGAGCGGATCGATGCCGGGAACCACGAGGAATAACACGAACATTCCCAGTGTAATGAGCGGCATGAGGAACACGCCCCAGAATCTGGAGATGTAGCCATCCACTTGATCGTTGGAATTCCAGTGGGATGCCATTTGGTCAGGGAGCTGATTCCAAAGCGACAGCCCTGCGACCAATGCAATGGCGATTAGGGTTAGTACAATAATTGAAGTGGTTTTGATATTCATTCTTTTTCCTTTCTAAAACGTTTCACGTGAAACGTCACCTGTGGAGGCACGGCAACGCCGTGCCTCTAAAATTATTTTTCCTTTGGCAGGTTGTTTTGTGCGAGTGAGACCATGCCGCTCATGCCGCCAAGATTCATCGAGTCTACGGCCGAGGAAGGTACGATCACCAGCGCGCCTTTTTCCTTCAAGCCTTCGAACAACATGTTCATTGCGCGCAGGTGTAGTGCGGTGGGATTGTTGACGTAGGCTTTCGATGCTTCCGCAAATGATGCTGCGATCTGTAATTCTGATTCGCCGAGGATCACGCGGGATTGTCTTTCGCGTTCAGCCTGCGCCTGACGAGACATTGCGTTTTCCAGATCCTGCGGGATAACGATGTCGCGGATCTCCACAGATTGTACGGTGACACCCCAGGGTGTAGTGCGCTCATCGATCACGGCCTGCAATTCTTTATCAATAGAGCTGCGTCCGATCAAGATATCTGCCAGCATCTTCTTACCGATGATGTCGCGCAACGCGGTTTGAGCAGCCCAGTCTACAGCGGCGCGGTAGTCTTCCACTTCAAGCGCGGCTTTCTCGGCATCCCACACAACCCAGAAAAGCACGGCGTCCACATCTACAGGCACGGTATCTTTCGTCAGGGTTTTTTGCGCGGCAAACGGCGTGACCATCACACGATGATCGATCCATGTGGTTGCGCTGTCCACGATCGGGATGATCCAGAAGAGGCCGGGGCCTCGCAGCCCGGTGAATTTGCCAAGCCGCAGGACGATCACTTTTTCCCACTGCGCTGCAACCTTCAACGCGAACATCAAATAGGAACCGATCATAGTCCAGCCAAGAACCCAAGTGCCGAGCACTGCATCTGAATATTTTCCATCGCCAATGATCGCACCAATGACCGCAATGACAAGAAATACGCCAAACAATGTTCCTGCGATGGGAGGAATATGAGGATCTTCTTTTTTTGATTTGATTACTGACTTAAGTAGTCTTGTGTTCATTTTTCATTCTCCTGATTAATAACTATTCACTATCTTCTTCATTCGCTTCTTTCCACGACTTCAAACTGTCTCTCACCATCTGGCTGACTTCACGCTCTGAGAAGCCCAGCCGTAATGCTTCAGTGATAAATCGGTTTGTAAGAGCATGAAGTGATTCATGCCTCAACTTTTCGCTGACCTCTGGTGGCGGCTTCTCCGTGATGAATGTGCCGCGCCCTTGCTGTGTGGATATGATCCGCACTTCATCCAGTATCCGGTATGCTCGCGCCACGGTGTTGAAGTTGACGCGTAACTCGGCTGCCAATGCGCGAACCGTAGGTAGTTGATCACCAGGTTTGAGAATTCCATTGGCCAACTGACTTTGTATTTGATTGACGATCTGGGTGTAGATGGGCAGTCCGGAATGGAAGTCGAGTTGCAGGGTTAGCTTTTTCTCTGTCATAGGCAATCCTTATAATGTACTAATTGTATCATTGTGTGAATTGTAGCACTTAAGGGGTTTTTGTCAATACCCCTCCGCGGGATGAATCCCTTTCAGCGTGGACTCTGCCTGTTGGACGGAATCAATTTTCAGTTAAGTGCGAGGCGGATTCGGTTTGATTCCTCTTTTTATTTAAAGATAATCCGCATGGTAGAATTTATCCGCAATTAACTCAAGGAGTAAATAAAATGGAAGCAAAGACTGGTACATGGACTGAGAAAAAAGGTTTGGCTCAAATGTTAAAAGGCGGCGTCATCATGGATGTGGTGAATGCCGAGCAAGCCAGGATCGCTGAAGAAGCTGGGGCGTGCGCAGTGATGGCTTTGGAGCGCGTGCCTGCTGATATTCGTGCAGATGGTGGCGTGGCGCGCATGTCTGACCCTGATATGATCTTGAAGATCATTGATGCGGTCAGCATTCCTGTGATGGCGAAATGCCGTATTGGTCATTTTGTGGAAGCGCAGATTTTGGAATCCATCGGC
Organism: Candidatus Villigracilis propinquus; assembly: GCA_016714565.1. Lineage (GTDB taxonomy): Bacteria > Chloroflexota > Anaerolineae > Anaerolineales > Villigracilaceae > Villigracilis > Villigracilis propinquus. The sequence continues at coordinate 105,836 of JADKDM010000014.1, read as the reverse complement.
GTTGACTATATTGATGAATCCGAAGTGCTCACTCCTGCGGATGAAGAACATCACATTTTGAAGCACAACTTCAAAGTGCCGTTCGTTTGCGGATGCCGTAACATCGGCGAGGCCTTGCGCCGCATTGGAGAAGGCGCGGCGATGATCCGCACCAAGGGTGAAGCTGGCACCGGTGATGTGGTGGAAGCTGTGCGCCATGCCCGTTCGGTGATTGGTTCGATCAAACATTTGCAGGTGATGGACGATGAAGAGTTGATGACCTTTGCCAAGAACAACGGTGCGCCGTATGAATTGGTGAAGGAAGTGAAGACTCTCGGACGTATGCCCGTTGTCAATTTTGCGGCGGGTGGTGTTGCAACTCCTGCGGATGCGGCGTTGATGATGCAGCTCGGTGTGGATGGTGTGTTCGTTGGCTCTGGTATCTTCAAGAGCGGTGACCCTGCCAAGCGCGCTGCGGCCATTGTCAAGTCGGTGACGCATTATCAGGATGCGTCCATTCTCGCGGAAGTGAGCAAGAACCTCGGCGAAGCAATGGTCGGACGCAATGCCGCACACATGCCCGAAGGCGAGAAACTCGCGGTACGTGGTTGGTAAATTAGCGTGTAGCGTTTAGCATTTAGCTTTTGGCTAATAGCTAACCGCTACCGGCCAAAAGCTAAATTATGAAAATAGGCGTTTTAGCATTACAAGGTGATTTTGCAGAACATATTTCCATGCTGAAAAAGATCGGTGTGGAGACGGCGGAAGTGCGTTTGCCGAAACATCTCGATGGACTCGATGGGCTGATCATGCCTGGCGGTGAATCCACGACGATCGGCAAGCTGGCTGTGGCGTACGGTTTGATGGAACCGCTGCGCGAGTTCGGAAAAAAGCATGCGATCTGGGGAACGTGTGCAGGCGCGATCTTTCTTTCAAAAGATGTGGGACGCGACCAGCCTTTGCTCGAATTGATGGATATCAAAGTTCAGCGCAATGCGTTTGGACGACAGGTTGACTCATTCGAGACCGACCTTGAAATTGACGAGTTGATGAAAGCCACCGGCACGGAACATCCATATCATGCGGTCTTCATTCGTGCGCCGATCATTGAGTCTGTCAGTGGAAGTGCGAAGGTGCTTTCGGCGTTGGAAGATGGACGCATTGTGGCCGCGCAACAAGGTCATCTGCTGGCGACTTCCTTCCACCCAGAGTTGACAGGCGACACGCGCTTCCACGAGTATTTTATTTCGCTGGCAAGTTGAAAAGTAAAAGGTTACAGGTTGAAGGTTGGACCTGAAACTTTTGACCTTCAACCTTCGACCTTATCATGACCATACGCTCGCTCGACCTTCTGGATATTCCCACCATTGCACGTTATCGAAATGATGTGTTGACCCTCGATAGCGCGCGTGCCCTCACGCGTGGGCATCCCCTGGGCGCGATGGGGTTAATGGCCTACATCAACCCGACGCGGCATTTGTACGCGGCCATTTCAAACGGCGGCGAGTCTGTTTTGCTGGGCGGGGTCATTCACACCCATGGCGATACGTTTGCCAAGCTGCTGTATCTTGCGCCATCCTCTCAATTAAGTGACCCGCAATTGCCCGCGTTGATCGAGCACCTTTCATTTCAGGCGGGGGAATGGCAGGCGGTTCACGTCATTGCAGAAGTGGAAGAGAACAGCGATGTATTTCCCGCGTTGCGCATGTCGGGCTTCTCCGTCTATGCGTGGCAAAGGGTTTGGGATGTGAGTCTGCTGGAGAAAACAGAATCAGGCAGCGGCGGAGGATGGAGGCGCATTCAATCCATTGACCTGCACGCTGTGCAGAGTCTGCATTATCAGATCGTGCCGCAGTTGATGCATCCCGTTGAGCCTGCTCCCAAGCGTGTGGTCGGGTTTGTTCACCAGGGGTTGAAATGTTTTGCGAATGTAACCGCGGGCATGTACGGCATTGTGTTAACGCCGCTCATTCATCCGGATGAACAGCATGTTAGCGAGAAAATTGCGTCGCTTGTGTCGAGTCTTCCAGACCGCCGCGGGCGGGCAGTATATTTAAATGTGCGCTCGTATCAGGCGTGGCTTGAGCCGGTGTTGGAAGATCTCGGCGCAAAGGCATCTGCACGGCAGGCGGTGATGGTGAAACACCTTGCGCGTTTGGTGACCAATGGGCAGGCCGCGCGCAAAGTTCCCACGAATGTAGGGGTGCAGCCTTCACGAATAAGTAGAATGGATATCGATGAGTAATTGGTCTGCGTACGACAACGGCCGCAGTATAGGAAAAATAAGCGCAGAGGGCGGTTTGATCATGCGCGATGAGGTGCATCCCGGCGGTGGACGTATCACCTTCAAACGCGGCAGCGGATATATTTCGGTTTCCTGCAACCTGTATGGCTGGGCAGATCATACGCGCTTCTTCGGCACCGCTTCGGATGCGCAGCGTGAATACGTGGCAATGAAGGCCGCGCTCACTTCGGTGCTGGATGTGATCAATACCGAAGGCGTGAAGGAAATAAAAATTTGGGAAGCAATTTCAGATTTCGTAAGGCGGTTTCCGTAATATGTTAAAGGCACTTATCTTTGACTTTGACGGGTTGATCCTTGATACCGAGACACCCGAAGTGTTGGTTTGGCAATCCATTTATCGCGAACATGGATTTGAACTTCCGGTGGGCGAATGGGAAAAAACGATCGGTGGATACGGCATCTCGACCTTTGACGCCGCTGAACATCTTGCGCTTCTCTCTCAGGGACGGCTGGAGCCTGCTTCGATGCGCATTCGCTACCGAAGAGAATCAGACCTGCTCATCCACGCCAGCGAGATCATGCCGGGCGTGATCAACTTGATCGAGCAGGCGCGCGAGCAGGGCGTGCAGGTTGCCATCGGTTCCAGCTCGCCGCATTCCTGGGTGGATACGCACGCGAAGCGGCTTGGAATCTTCCATTATTTCAAACATATCATTTGTCAGGATGATGTTGCGCCTGGCCGAACAAAACCCAACCCGGATATCTACCTGAAGGCGTTGGAGATGCTAAAAGTCCAGAATACGGAGGCGGTGGTTTTTGAGGATTCGCTCAACGGCGTGGAGGCCGCCCGCCGCGCAAAGATCTTCGTGGTGGCTGCCCCCAATCCATTAACTTCAAAGATGGGCGTCTCCGGCGACTTGACGGTTTCTTCATTGGCAAATGTCTCTTTGCAGGATCTACAGGCGAAGATCCCTTGAATAGCGAAATGAAAAGATATGCCTAGAAAGATCGGCTGGGTTGTTGCGGCTGTGTTGTCCCTGGCTGGCGTTGCCTATTTTTTGACGCAGCGTTCCCAGCCGCAGCAGATTGTTGGCACAGCGATCCCAAACCTGCCTGCAACTCCAACATTTACCCCTGCGCTTATCCCCGAAACAATTTCAATTGAAGACAGCCCGCTAAAAGACTCGGTCATCGCGGCGGGTGATTATCTTATCCACCAGCAGTTGGTGAATGGAGAACTTTCCTATCAGGTTGACTTTATGACTGGCGAGCGTTCCTACACGCCTTCGTATGTCCGCTTGATGGCTGGGACCGGGTCTCTCTATACCGTGTGCCGGGTCTCAGGTGATTCAAAATATTGTGAGGCCGGTGACCTTGCCCTCGATCATTACATGGGATTGCTGATCAGCGACCCGCAAAAATTTACAGGCACCTGCCTGTACACGGATGGCGGCTGTCCGCTGGGCGGTGCGGCATTAACCGTGGACGCAATCTACAAACGCTGGCAGGCCACCGGTGACCTCATCCTTGGTGACCGCAACCTCCTCACCACCGCAATGGACCTCGGATATTTCATCGTCTCCATGCGCAAGCCGGATGGCAGTTTCTATCATTCATTTGACCCGCATCTCAAAGGCGCAGTGGACACTGATTATTTTGCCGCCAATTTTCCCGGTGAAAGTTTGTGCGCGCTTCTGGAATTGTACGAGATGACCGGCAATAAATTCTGGCTGGAACAGGCGCATGAAGTGAATGATTACATGGTCACGCAGCCGGTCTCGGAAGATCACTGGCATGGCTATGCCTTTGCCATGCTTGCCCGTTTGGATAAACTCAGCCAGACCGACAAGGAGTACGCAGTGAAGATCGCAGAGGCGGTTATTGAAGGACAAGTCCGTTCCTTGACCAAGATCAATTCCAGTGTTTCCACGGCTACGAAGATCGAAGCTCTTGCATCCCTCGCGCAGGCGTTTTATCTTTCAGGAGCCGAACATGAATGGCTGGACCGTGAAACCAGTACCTTCATTACATTCGTGCAGGCGCGGCAATTGCCGGATAATGACTGTAACTTTGACCTTAACAATGAGGTATTATTGAATTACAAGGGTGGCATTTTCGACAGTTGTGAAGTGCCATCCATTCGTGTGGATGGTTTGCAGCACTGGATCAATGGGGTGACTGCCTATCTGGAATACCAAAGCATGGGTAGCGCAAAATAGCATCTGCGAGCGCGAACCAGTGTTATGATTTTAATAAGAAATGGAGATAAAAATGAGTATTGGAAAAATCAAATGGCAGTCAGTGGTAGCAAAATATGCCTACCCTGAAACGTGGCGTAGTCTATGGCAGGTGGTTAATTCAGCCATCCCCTTCTTTGTCCTGTGGTATCTCGCATATCGCAGTCTGGAGATCGGATACTGGCTGACCTTTCTGCTAACCATTCCCGCAGCAGGCTTCATGGTGCGGATGTTCATCATCTTCCATGATTGTTGCCATGGCAGTTTCTTCCGCACCCCGCTGGCGAACAACCGCCTGGGTCTTCTCCTCGGCGTGGCCGTGTGGACTCCCTACTATGCGTGGAAACATTCCCATGCCATCCACCACGCCACCGCCGGTGATCTTGACCGCCGCGGCATTGGTGACGTCTATACCATGACGGTTGAGGAATACCTCGCCGCTCCCTGGTACAAGAAATTCGGCTATCGCGTGATGCGAAACCCGTTCATCTTGTTCACTGTTGGCGCGTTGATCGTCTTTGCGTTTGGTCACCGCTTTTGGGAAAAGAACGCGGGTGTCCGTGAAAAGAACAGCGTGATCTGGACGAACATCGCCCTCTTCGCCTTTGTTGGCTGGACGATCTATCATATCGGCTGGCAGGCATATTTGCTGATTGAGATCCCCATTCTGCTCATGGCGTGCGGCGCGGGCGTGTGGTTGTTCTACGTGCAGCACAACTTTGAGCCGACCTATTGGGAACGCCACCAGAATTGGGAGTTCTTCAAAGCCGGCATGGACGGCAGTTCCTTCTACAAACTCCCCAAGGTCTTGCAATGGTTCACGGGCAATATCGGTTTTCATCACATTCATCACCTCAGTCCGAAGATCCCGAACTACAAGCTGGAGGAATGCCATAATGAAAATCCCATCTTCCAGATCGAGCCGCTTACCTTCCGCGATAGTTTGAAGTCGCTCTACTTCCGCTTGTGGGATGAAAAAGAAAAGATGCTTGTCGGCTGGCGCGCAGTCAAAAAATATAAGATGCAAACGCAAAGCGATAAGATGTAAACAAAAAGGACTGGCTCCGAAAAGCCAGTCCTTTTTGTTTAGTGAATGATTTTAGATCACTCGTTCGCGCAATTCTGAACTGATATAGTCCATGCTGGCAACTACGATCGCGATCGCGAGCATTTGAGCGCTGGCCGCGCGGTAGTTGAGCAGGTTAATGTTCTGCTGAAGCAGGAAGCCGATACCGCCGCCGCCCACAAAGCCGATGATGGTGGACATACGCACGTTGATGTCCCAACGATACATGGTGTAGGAAATGTAGGGTGGAACGATCTGCGGGATGACAGCATAGATAATGGTCTGCAAGCGGTTCGCACCTGTGGCCTCGATCGCTTCCAATGGACCAGCCAGAATGCTTTCCACCTGCTCAGAATAAAGTTTTGCAAGGCTGACGATGGTATGCAGTCCAAGCGCCATCACACCGGCGAACGGACCGATGCCCACCGCGATCACGAACACGATGGCCATCACCAGAGCTTCCACGGAGCGCAGGGCATTGAGGATGGTGCGGGTGATGGAATAGATCACCATGCCGATGGGCAGGGAGTCCTTGGGTTTGGTCAACGCCGCAAGCAGGAAACCGGCAATGGCGCCCACTGCAATTGGCATCCAAAGGGTATACATGGGTTCGCCAATTTCATAGAGCCATTCGATCAACTGTCCAAGCAGTCCCATGATCGTGATCCCGGCGATGGTGGTCAGGATCAGGTTCAGGGTTTTTATTCCAGAAGCGGGTAATCTCTCAGAGCCAAGTTGTCCCGCGCGTCCTAAAATACTGCTAAGGGTTGCACCAGCAGCAAGACCGCCCAGAACAGGTGTAATGATGGCAACAATATCCCCAACCTGGAAGAGGAAATACCCAAGGAAACCAAACGAGCCGAGGGCTGCCTGAAGAGTCTGTCCAAGGCTCATTGTCAAGTTAGCTAGTTGGAATAACCCGTAAAAACTTATCAACACTACCAGCAAAATTACACCGAGGCGGGCAAAGCGCATGGACTGACTTGGACGGGTAATTTCCTCCTGAGGCAAAGCCCAACGAATACCGAACCAGGCGAGCATGGGCGAAACGATAATACTTGCCAGGTTCACCAAAACATTCGAACCAATTGCAGCGCTAAAATTGCCAACTCCGCGCACGAGCAAAAATCCGATCACGATCCCTATCGGCCATCCCAAAATGGAAAGGGAAATGCTGGTCAATGGGCTTTTGACCGTCTTCATCAAGTTGCGCGCGGCGATAAAACTAAGTGGTATGGCGAGGAATGTGCCGAACACGGTTGCCAGCAGCGCAAGAAATACAGTTTCAACGATCTTGCTCCAGGTATCGTATGCCGTTTTTGAAAAATGGGGCAAGCCGATATTCCTGCGGAGTGTGGCGCGAATAAACTGGGCATCATCACTGACACGATCCGGGATTTCCATGCTGACGATGAAATGCCCTTCTGAATCGGTCTCTGCATTTTCGCGGCCGAGGGATACCACGTTGGCCGGGTCATTACCGGGGATGAATCGTATTGGCCCCACGGTGAGAGGAGCAAAATTGAATCCTTCGACCTGGATCACATCACCGGGATTTGCACAAGCCGGGGTGATAACGACATAAGGATCAGAAGCGCCTCGCTCCGGTGCCTGAGCCTGACTCCCGTCCGAAAGGCAGGGGACGTGGATCGGATAGTTGACAACCTCTTCCACTTGATCGTATTCAAATATCTCAGGCTGGGCAAGCGCGCGCAATACGCGCACCAAACTCTGCTGGCGGTTTTCGCTGCGCAGTTCTTCCAGATCCACTTTGGTGATCTGAAAGCCGTACGCAAAAATGACCAGCGCCAATAACGTGTACAGGCCGGTTTTTATGGATTTCCAGGGGGATGCTTTTTTATTATTTTTCATGGCGGCTATCCTACCCGTTCCGCATCGCGGCCGTAAATTTCTTTGAATTTGTTATCGTCGATATCTTTTGGCAATCCTTCAAATACCAATTTGCCTTCATTGAGCGCGACCACCCGGTCTGCATAGCGATGAACCAGATCAAGAAAATGCAAACTGCATAGCACGCTGACACCGTCATTTTTGTTGATGTCTTCGAGATGGCTCATGATGCTGTGCGCGAGAACAGGATCCAGACTGGCAACAGGCTCATCGGCCAGAACCATCTTCGGGTCCTGCATGAGCGCGCGGGCAATGCCAACGCGTTGCTGCTGTCCGCCGCTCAATTCATCCGCCCGTTGATATGCCTTTTCCGCGATCCCGACCCTCTCCAATTGTTTGATGGCTTTTTCCACATCTTCTTTTGGGAAGCGGTTCAACAGACTCCACGCAGGGTTGACATAGCCCAGCCGACCCGCGAGCACATTCGTGATCACCTTCGAGCGGTGGACAAGGTTGAAGTGTTGAAAGACCATGCCGATCTTGCGTCGGATGCGGCGCATTTCCTCCTGGGATGCGGCGGTGATATCTTCGCCGTTCCAGAGGATCTGCCCCGGAGGTCGGCTCGATCAATCGATTGATGCAGCGCAGCAAGGTGGATTTGCCCGATCCGCTCAGCCCGATGACTGCAAGGAACTGTCCGTCTGGTACTTCAAAGCTGACGTCGTCGAGCGCCTTGACTCCGCCGTCATAAATTTTGGTCAGGTTTTTTATTTGAAGCATGGTGATGTCCTGAAAACTATGATGCAGCGCAGCGATGCGCTGAAAATCTTGAAAGGCTATTATAAAATATATCTGTTGCTAATTTTCAAATTGAAACCCTAAAGGTCTTTCGTGCAAAATAACGTGCCTTCGATTGCAAAAGAGACCTTTAGGGTTTTTCGGTTAAGAAAAATTAGGGGCAGGGATTTTGTCCCTGCCCCTAATTTTTTTACGAACCTTGGAGCTTATTCAGGAAGTGTGTAGCCGGTGGCTTCGACCATGGCGCGAACCATGTCATACTCGGCATCTTCGGCGGGGGCAATGCCAGACCAGCCGTAGAAGTCAGCGGAGCCGATGGAGGTTCCCCAGGCTTCGGTCTCAGCGAAGGCGAGCAAAGCTTCTTCGATCTGAGTGCGGACGTCGGCGGGGAATTCGGGTCCGAAGGACAGGGTGTCATTCGGGATGGCCGCGGAGACAGCGAGGATGCGGACTTTCTGCATTACATCAGGAGCTTCCACGCGGACGTTGGCGCGGGCGTCCAAAACGCGGTAGCCGTCGCAGAGCAATTTCTTGCCTTCAGCATCGGGGGCGCAGTTCGGGATCACTTCGGCGGGGATTTCGTATTGTTCGAGGGTGGAGATTCCACCAGCCAGATAGTCATCATAGGTGAAGAGGGGGGCGCCTTCAGGGTTCAAAGGAACGCTATAGAAGACGGTACCGAAATCAACTTCGCCGTTGTACACAGCGGTGACGGTCTGGTTGTGGCCGCCGGTCTGAACCTGCTCACCGGGGGTGATGCCAGCTTCGGCCAATTCAACTGCGGGAACCATGTAACCAGAGGTGGAACCCTGATCGCCATAACCCCAGGTCTTGCCTTCGAGGTCGGCGAGGGTCTGGATTTCGCTGTCACGGGCGACGATGTACTCAGCCCAATAGACAGGATAGCCGAAGCGGATGGCTTTGAAAGCAACATCCACACCGCACAACTGGCTGGCGATGGCGTAGCCAAGGCCGGGGATGAAGGCCATGGTGTCGGCAGGAGAGGCGCACATTTCTTCGATGGTGGCGGCGTAGGAAGTCGGGACGGTCACTTCGAAAGTGAGGCCGGTGGCTTCGTTCAAAGCGGCAGCCATAACTTCACCACCAGTGGTGATGATGTTCGCGTCCACAGAGGGGACGAACAACACTTTGATGGGGTGCTCGGGGGAACCGATGGCGGGCATCGGAGGTTCTGTGGCAACGGGTGCTTCAGTGGGGGCTTCGGTGGCGGGAGCTTCTGTAGCAACAGGAGCTTCGGTGGCTGCGGGAGCGCAGGCGCTGAGGATCATCGAGGCGGTTACGATGAGTGTCAGCAATACAAAATACATACGTTTATTCATATCTTCTCCTCTTAAGAGATATATAAGGTGGGTGGGGTGAGGTCACCCCTGACTTAAAGATGATAACGCAAATTATATGTATGAACAAGTACCCTTTTCTTAAAAAGTTATTACTTACTTCACTGTGCTTAATTGTGAAAATTGTTGCGAGTAAATATTTGTGCCTGACAGTTCCTCATTTGACCTCTTTCTTGGCCCCCCCCCCCCCCGCGGTTTTGGCGCCACCCACCCCCACGCTCTTTTTTGAACACCCCCCACCCGCCTCTTTCCCCCCGGGGCCCTGTGGGAAACAATGACTTTTGCAAGAGGTACAACAGGGAGTCTTTGTTTTACTTCTCACATTTCTTTTTCTTATTTCACAGTAAATTCTTTCCCGAGCCGAACGACTTCCCTTGCCAGCAGATCAAAATCATCCTGTGTGCTGCGGTGGTTGGCAATTGCGATTCGCAGACAATACTTGCCATCCAAAGTTGTGTAGGATGGCGCGGCAATTCCTTTTTCATGGAGCTGCATCAGGATCTCTTTGTTGAGTATGTTGAGCGCATCATCATTCAGCCCGCCGGGGTTGAAGCGGAAGCAGACGATGTCCATGCCGATGGGGGCAACCAGCTCAAGGGTCGGTTCGAGGCGAACCAGTTCCCCAAAATAATGTGCCTGCTCTACGTTGCGGTCGATCATCCGCCCGAATCGATCGAGTCCATGTTCTTTAATCGACATCCACACTTTGAGCGCGCGAAATTGACGTGAAAGTTCCAGCCCATATTCACTAAACCATATGTCGCCTGATGCCAGTCCGCGTGTTTCGTGTGCCAGATATTCAGGGGTAAGTGAAAACGTGCCGCGATGAGATTTTTTAGAGCGCACAATGACACAGCCAGCCTCAAAGGGAATGTGCATCCACTTGTGCAGATCCAGCCCAATGGAGTCTGCCCGTTCCATTCCGATGAGCTTTGGTTTTATATGTTCTCCCAACATGGCCACTGCCCCAATTGCGCCGTCCACATGGAACCAAAGGTTTTCACGCTCGCATAGATCCGCAAGCGCGTTCAGATCATCAATTGCGCCGGTATTGGTGGTGCCCGCCGTTCCAATAATGCAGATGGGATGCAGACCTGCCTTGCGGTCATCTGCCATGCGTTGTTCCAAGAGATCAAGGTTGATCGAGTAATCAGCCTTCACTGGAATTTTCCGCAGATTGTCATTGCCTAGCCCAAGCAGCTCCACCGCTTTTTGAACGGAACTATGCGCCTCACTGGATGTGTACACGGTCATTTTCTGCGGCGACGCCTGCATGCCCAATGCCCGGACATCGAACCCCGCTTTGACATTTCTCGCTACCGCGATGCCCACGAAATTCGCCATGGACCCGCCGCCCACCAGCAGCCCGCTGGAGTCTTTTGGAAAGTTGAGCATCTCTTTGATCCAGTTGATCACCTGATCTTCCACCAGGTTTGCGGCATGATTTCCCCCGCCAAGGTTGGGATTCATGATCGCGGCCATGAAATCAGCCAGCGCACCGAAGACGGTTCCTGCGCCCATGTACCATCCCCAAAAACGCGGGTGAATGTTTCCCATCGGATAGGGCAGGATCGTTTCGGAGAATTCCTTATAGGCTGCGTCTGCGCCAATTGGCTCATGCGGAGCCGGTACATTAAATTTTGCGGCCACCTCATCCGGCACCGGCTGCCAGACGGGACGTTCGCGCACGGTTTGAAGATAGGTGATCGCATCATCCACCATGCGGTGTGCGAGCGCACGCATCTCGTCCCAGTTTTCGGGGTCAAGGGTTTCGTAAGGCTTTTTAGTATTCATATGGTAGATACCCTTATTTGAAAAAACGGGCTCTCCCGTTTCTGGCGGGATTGAATCTCAAACAACAAATCCTTTGCCGCCAATTACGCGAATTTTCGCCAATTGGTTTGAAAATTTGCGCGTATTAGCGAAATTCGCGGCATTTTTTTAGTTGGCGATAGTTTTCCCGTTAAAAACGGGAGAGCCAAAAAACGCTAACTTAATGCTACTTCACTGCTGTTAGATTTTGTCGGGCGATGCTGCTGCCATATCGACTCGGTAATTCTTTTATTAATCCGTCAAGATGATTGCTCAATTGAATTTTCAGGAATTTCTGTGATTTTGTCAACTCATCGGCGGAGAAATTTTCGATCATAAATTCAAATATGGCATTGGTCTCTGAATTCTCCAATTCGACTGCCAATTGATAAGCGTCTTCAAAATTCTGGATGTCGTCCAATCTTTTTGGCGATGATGCGTTTAGGCACATGTGCACATCTTGTATCATCTTATCGTCGGCTGGTTCAGACAAACGTTTAATATCCACCCCTTTCCTGATACGCTCCAAATAGGAGGCGTGTCCACGCTCCTCGTCGGCGAAATGGTTCCAAAATTTTACAACGTCATGGTCCTGGGCAAATAGTTTTCCCAACTGCCTGTACATTGTTTCAACGGCTTTCTCAAGTTGAATTGCGTAGTCAAAAAGTGTAGCGACTGTTTCCAGGTTGTTTGACATGGTTCTTCTCCATTATTCGGGTTTTAGCGGGTTATGCGTACATGCGAGACTCTTGTCCCTCGCGTACTCAGATGATCCGCCTCGTGCGGGAATTGTCATTTTTTAACTGCCCAGCCCAATGAAGAGGTGATGGAAGAAAAGTATGATCGCAATTGCCAAAGCAGGGAAGGCATATCAGCGTTTTCGGAGAATTGAAAGAATCTGGTTGATGGAAAGATGTGTTCCCTCTCCACGAATTCGCTAAAGAGGATGTAGGCTCCATACGAGCCAGGCACGATCATGGCGATATCATAGATCAATTCAAGAACGGGGGAGAAGGCTTTCATTTTTCGTCTTCCGTCAACCCACACAATCCGTAAACCGACCTGTCAATGGATTTATCCACTGACTCGACCTCACGCGTGAGGCGATCTGTCCCCTGCGGGTACTGCGTGGACTTAAGACTCTTGTGCAATGCCAACGTTTTCTCATGTACACAGGTGATAGTCATCTTTCTCCAGTGAACCTTCATGAATAACATGCATGTTCTCTTCAGAATATCCGAATTCAAGGACTGCATTATCGTAAGCATACAGGAAATCCCAAAATCCTGCAATCCCGCCAAAAAATAAGTTGGGGAAAAAGCAGACAGTCGCTTTTGCAAAGTAACATGTAGCCATCTACCCAGTCTTTAGATAACCTGAATTCGGGATATACCTTTTGAACCGCAGTGTACGCGGAGTTTTAATACGATTTTCTCTGTGTTCTCTGCGACTCTGCGGTAAAACATCCACTAACCCGAACTGACGTTAGATAACAAAAATCCCTCCCGCCAAACAGCAGAAGGAATTCACTGGTTACTGCTCGTTGATTACTTCACCACTGCCTCAGCCCTATACAACTTGCGGTGCACCACACTCAACGATTTCTTAGCGGCTATTTTACTCTCATCCGATTATTGCGCGCGTTATGTTCCACCTCTGCAAGCCCCAGCACTTCCATCAATGGTGGAATATACATCGCAAAGCGCCCCTTGAAACCCTTCTTGAGTCCATACCAGCCGCCGATGGGATTTTTCGACGAACGCGCCCAATGCTCCACAGTGCCTTCGACAGTTTCCTGTTTCTCGTCCTTGCTTCCCAGTTCCATCCAATCGCCATGCTTTTTTAACATGGCATGCAAGTCCGCGAGACAGCGATAGTCATAATGCAATACGGTTGTACCGACCGTGCAAACGATAATTTCCTTCCCGTCTTTTGTATCCACGTACATTTCATATTCCGATGTTTGGGGAGGTGTCTTTAATTTCCAGGGGTTGTCTTTCGTTCTCTTTTCCATTTTCAATTCTCCTTCATATCATTTTTTTGAACCTTGAATGGTCTCCGCTTCTTTCTTTAGGTCCGCCGCGAATTGTTCAAAGGATTTATCAAATGACGGGATCATGTTCGCAAACAACGGGAAAAGCGGACCTCCGATCTTTTCGGACATCGTAACGAGAACACCTCCTCCATTTTTATCAAGGGTATAAACACGGCTGCCCATATTGTCTCCCCAAACGAGCCGTTTTCCGGGCACAAATTCCTTCACTTTCAATTTGAAAGTCCGCTTTTCATCCAGAGTGGACTTGAGTTCAATCGTCCCGCCTTCTCTGATCTCGCCTTTCACCGAAATCACGGTCGAATTCCATCTTGGGATATCGGACGCGTGAGTCAGCAATGCCCACACAATGGACGGGTCCGCCTCAATATTCACACTGACGGTTGTCTCCCGGCTGAACATTCTCTTGTCTGTAACTGCTTTTGGATTTGTCTGCTGATTCATTTCTAAACTCCTTTTCTTATTTAGACGAGCGGGAGACTGAAAATGATAGGCTTTATTCCCCCAGATATTTTTCCATCACCTGCCTGTTATGTTCCAAATGATGCAATTGCAATTCCGCCGCCCCAGATTCAAAAGGATCGAGTTCCTGCAAAATCTTCATCCGCAAATCGAACAAATCCTCTTTGGTTTTGTTTTCAGCATCTTTTGCCATCTCGATCTTGACCAATTCCTCCTGCGCCTTTTGTTTGGGATTAAAGATGCCGTTCAACTCCGTGCATTGGTGACAGATCCCCTGCTTGTTGATCAGAGAACAGCGCTGGTCGAAAACCTCGATCATCCTGCTGCGGCTTGTATGCAGATAATATTTCACCATTGCCTCTGTCTGGTTGAGGATGCTGGCAATTTCCTTCACTGAGAAACCATACACTTCTTTTAGAAGCAAGGCAAGCTGCTCTTCAAGCGGAAGCGATTTGGAAACACAGGTAAAACAAAAAGCGATATGTTCCTTGATCTCGAAATTCCCCTGCGGCGACGTCTGTCTGATCTGCATGGCCTCCTGAAAAAATTGACGATTGCCCAACACTTCCTCCCTGCAAATATCCGTCACATTTTCAGGCCATCTTTTCTTTGCCCTCAACAAATCCCTTGCAAGGTTGGACGCAATGCTAAAGACCCATGTTTTCAAGGATGATTCGCCTCGAAAGGTGTTCAGCTTTGCATGGGCCTTGATGTACGTCTCTTGAACAATATCCTCAGCATCCTGCACACTGGCAGTCATTCGCAGGATAAAAGATTTCAATTCTCCTTGAAACGTCTCAAATTCTGGTGTGAGTTTATCTGTTGTCATGCTGCAACCATCTCTTCTCTAAAGAATATTCAATAAATAAAAAATCTCCCAAAGATATCTATTCGCGGGAGATTTTAATACAACTAAATTTTATTTCACTACAGGCAGGGTCTCGCCATATAACTTGCGATGCACCACACTCAGCGCGCGGACCTGCTCCGCCGCGTGATACGAAGACCTCACCAGTGGATTCGACTCGACCCACTTGAAACCGATCTCCATTCCGAAGGCTTTCAGCTCGGCGAATTCTTCCATTGTGTAATAGCGTTCCATGGCAAGGTGTTTCTTGCTCGGCTGCAAGTACTGGCCGATGGTCAGGATGTCCACGCCCCAACTGCGTTGGTCGCGCATCACTTGTTTTACTTCGTCCATGGTTTCGCCGAGGCCGAGCATGATGCCGCTCTTGGTCAACACTTCGGGGTCGAGCTTCTTCGCATTGGACAGGGTCGCTGCCGCCCATTCGTAATTGTCCTGCGGCTGCACGGTCTTGAACAAACGCGGAACGGTTTCCACGTTGTGATTCAAAATCTCGGGGCGCGCATCCATCACGATCTTCAAGGCTTCGATGCTGCCTTTGAAATCGGGGATCAATACTTCGATGGAGCAGCCATGCAATAACTCGCGGATGCGGCGAATGACCATCGCAAAGATCGGCGCGCCGCCATCACGGCGTTCATCGCGGTTGACGGATGTGATGACCGCGTGTTTCAAGTCCATCGATTTCACAGCCTGTGCCACGCGCTCGGCTTCGTTCCAATCCAATAGCGCGGGTTTGCCGTGTTTGATATCACAGAAGGCGCAGGTACGTGTGCAAACATCACCGAGCATTAAGAATGTTGCCGTGCCGCTGCCCCAGCATTCGCCGAGGTTCGGGCACATGGCTTCTTCGCACACGGTGTGCAGCTCTTTCGAGCGCATCAGCACTTGCAGTTTTTCAAAGGTCTCCCCCGCAGGCGCGCGGACTTTGATCCAGTCCGGCCGCCGCAGCGGGCGTGACTCTGTTTCGGGTTTGACTCTGTCTCTCGTAGGTGTAGCAGGCATAAGGTCCTCTTTGAATCGTCATTGCGAGGAGGATGCTCTTTCCGACGAAGCAATCTCCCTATCAAGTTGGAGATTGCTTCGGGCTGTCGCCCTCGCAATGACGAAAGGTTATTTTTTCTTAACGATCAATCTCAATCCGCGTATTTCGACAACTTCGATCTTATCGCCCTTACCGATGGATTCGGACTCGGCGGATTTTTCCGCGCTCCACAATTCGCTGCCCACCTGAACCTGCCCCGCCTCTGCACTGAAAGATTTGGCTGTTCCTGTTTTCCCAAGCAGCGACTCACTCCCCGTCTGGATCGGCCTGTGCTGCGCGCGCAACGCGATCAGCAAAACTGCGAAGAACAGCAGACCCAGGAAAATGCCCATGCCGATCACAAGCGGAACGGACACGCGCTGGAATTGCGGCGTACCCGGTGAATTGAACAGCACCAGCGCGCCAACAATGAAAGACGCCACTCCCGCCGTGGTGAGCGCGCCATGCGTGGGCGCTTTGATATCCAGAATGAATAACACGAAGGCGATGACGAGGAACAGGATGCCGAACCAGTTCACTGACAATACGCCCATGCCGTACACCGCCAGCGTCAGGCAGACCGCGCCGATGAAGCCCGCCACCCATCCTCCCGGTGACGAGATCTCGATCAGCACCGCCTGCACACCGATCGCCAGCAAAAGGAAGGCAATGTTCGGATCAGTAAGCATTAACAGCAGCTGCTCAATAAAACTGATATTCAGATTCTCTGTGCGAATATTTTCCGTGTTGAAGGTGTGGCGGCTATCTTCCATTTGAACGGTGAACCCGTCCAATGATTGCAGCAGGTCTTCTGTGTCATCGGAGATGAAATCGATCAGCCTTGCATCGAGCGCCTCTTTGGCTGTAACAGCTTTCGCATCGTCGATCATGGCTTCCGCGAGCTTTACCGCTTTGGTGCCGCGGCCATCCACCAGTGCGCGCACCCGCGCTTTGAGGATCTCTTTTATTTTTTTCTCCAGCGTGGTTTCAACATCCGCGCCGCTCGAGTCGATCGGGCTGGACGCGCCGATCGCCGTTCTGGGAGCCATTGCCGAAGCATGACCCGCCATGGTGATCAACGCCCCCGCACTGCCAGCGATCGCATCGTTTGGTGAAACATATACCACCACCGGAACCTTGCTGTCGCGGATCACCTGAATGATCTCCAGCATCGTCTCCACATTTCCGCCGGGCGTATTCAACTGAACGATGAGCACTTCCGCGTTGCGCTGCTCGGCGGTTTCAATGCCGCGTTTGAAATACTCCAGCATCGGCGGCATGATCGCACCGTCCGCCGTCATCACAATGGCAAGCGGTTCGTCGCTTTGCGCAAATGCGGGTTGAATGAATGCCAACGCGATCAAAAATAGAATGACAATACGGGTAAGTTTCATGATTTTTTCCAAAGTGTCTGATTATTATAATGGTTATGAAGGGCATTATGGCTGAAACAGAGGAAAACCTAACAAGCAGATCGTTGTCCAATGGGTCATCGAGATTTTGATTGCGCCGCTGCATGGATCAGCCGCCACTATGACTCCAGTCGTTGCGGGACTGGAGAAATATTACGCCCTATTACCCGCCTCTTTCTTAATCTCGAACCTGATTGCGCCCTTCTGCATTATCCCCGGCTGCGGCTTTTTCCTCCTGGGCACCGTCGATCATTTGGGTAACGAAGCCAACTAATATAAACAAAAGAATGTTTAAATCCAAAGCTGTTATCCCTGCCCGAATTCAGAATCCAGAAGTAGACCTTCTGGCCTCTAATTTAGAACAACCCTTCCAGATATTGCTTTGTTCGTTCGTGCTGAGGGTTGGTAAATACTTCGTGGGCAGGGCCAGCTTCGATCACTTCACCGAGATACATATAGATGACATAATCCGCGAGGCGTTTGGCCTGTCGCAGAGTATGTGTCACGATGACGGTGGTGTATTGCTTTTTGAGATCAAGCAGACGGCTTTCGATGTTCTGTGAGGAGATTGGATCCAGCGCAGAGGTGGGTTCGTCGCCCAGGATGATCTCCGGTTCAACGGCCAGCCCGCGGGCCAGGCAGAGGCGCTGCTGTTGTCCAATGGATAGGCTGGTGGCGGGGTCTTGCAGCCTGCTTTGCACCTCCTCCCACAAGCCTGCAATTTCGAGGTAATGCTGTACTGCGGCTTTATATTCTGCGCGGTCATTCTTCATTTTGTGAATGTGCAAGCCATACGCTACATTATCATAAATGGACATGGGCAATGGCGAGGGGCGCTGCGCCAGCAGCCCCACCACCTTGCGGACTTCGGTTACGTCCACATCCTTGTCATAGATGTTCTTTCCATCCACAAGCACTTCCCCCGTGAGACTGGTATCCTCGGTCAATTCAAAGAAACGATTAAAGGTTTTTAGTAAAGTAGTCTTGCCGCAGCCCGAAGGACCCATGATGACGGTGATCTGGTTTCTGGGAATTTCAATGTTGATACTTTTCAAGGCTTGTTGCCTGCCGTAATAGACGTTGAGATTTTTTACTTGAATATGAGTTTCCATGTTTTATCCTTACGGATTACGCATTACGAAATTCGTCATCCGTGATACGTAATGAAGTTCAATTATTTGATTGTGTATCTGTTTAATCTCGCAGACAACCAGCGCGAGCCGAGGCTGACCGCAAGGACGATGATCGTGAGAATTAACGCGGCGGCATATCCGCGCTGCTGCACTTCGGGGTAGGGTGAACCGAGTTGAAAAAATACGGCCAAGGGCAGGGATGCGGTTGGGCGCATCAGTGAGGTGGGGATGCGGTCGGTGTAGCCTGCTGTAAAAAGCACCGAAGCCGCATCGCCAATACCGCGGCCAAAGCCCAGCAGAATGGCAGTGGTAATGCCGGGAAGCATCTGGCGTGTGACCACGCGC
The DNA here is from genome assembly GCA_016714565.1 of Candidatus Villigracilis propinquus. Lineage (GTDB taxonomy): Bacteria > Chloroflexota > Anaerolineae > Anaerolineales > Villigracilaceae > Villigracilis > Villigracilis propinquus. The sequence goes on along the minus strand of JADKDM010000014.1, from coordinate 87,196 downwards.
ATGGCTACTTCGAATTTTGTGGAACCAAGCGCGAGCGCGGCATGTTCAAGGTCAACGGGCATACGGCGGATGACTTCGTCCATGGCGCGGGTCATGATGGGGAGTTCAATGAATGCCAAAATGATGATGCCTGCCAATAACGAGGCACGCATTCCGAGGGTGATCATCAAGGCAAAACCGAAGGCACCATACACAATGGACGGAATGCCCCAAAGCACATCCAGTGAGAGGCGTACATACTGTCCCCATTTGGAATCGCCCAAATAGGTTTTGAGATAAAGCGCGATGGGTACGCTAAAGAGAACTGCCAGTAATGTGCCGCCGCTTGCCAGATACGCCGAGCCGATGATGGCGTTGAGAATGCCGCCGCCTTTGCCCATGTAGTATCCGCCTTCGGGAATCTTTGTGACCATGTCCCACGAAAGCGCAGGCAGTCCGCGTACGACGACGATCCACAAGATCAAGCCGAGGGAACCAGCCACGATGAACAGGGAAACCCGCATGATAAATTTCATGAAGGCTTCCATGAGGTGGCGTCTTTGCCAGCGTTTTTTCTGTAAGAAGCTCATTTTTTCCTCAACATTCGTCGAAGTACGATCAGAGAAAGGATGTTAAAGATCAGGATGACCACCAATAAAACAAGGGCGGCGCTTAGCAGGGCGGCATCGTACAACGGGATGGACATCATCTCGCCGTAGTTGTTGGCGATCAATGCCGGGAGCGGATAGGCTGAATCAAAGATCGAAGTTGGGATTTGCGGGATATTGCCGACGACCATCAACACTGCGATGGTCTCACCGAGCGCGCGTGATGCCCCGAGCACAACGGCGGCGAGAATGCCCGGACCAACTTGCGGCAAAACAATGTTGCGGATCGTCTGCCATTGGGTTGCGCCGACTGCAAGAGACGCATGGCGCAGGTCATTTGGGACAGTGGAGAGAATTTCATACATCACCGAAATGACCAGGGGGGCGATCATCACCGCCAGCACGATGCCTGCGGAGAGGATGTTAAACCCTGTCGGTTGGTTGACACTGAAGATCGAAATGGAACCAAGCCATTGGTCAGAAAGAGGCGCGAGCACGTCATCCACAAATGGGACGATGGCCAACAATCCCCATACGCCGTAAACAACAGGCGGAATGGCGGCCAGCAAATCTAGGATGGGTTTGGCGAATGAACGCGTGCGGGCGTGGGCATATTCCGCGAGGTAGATCGATGCCAGCAAACATGCTGGGACGGAGAGAACTACGCCGACGGTCGTGACCCAAAATGTGCCAAGGATGAAAGGCCAAAAACCGAATTGCCCGTTGTTGGGTTTCCAGACTTCGCCAAAGAGCAGGTCAGACAGGCCATATTCACTGATGATCGGCCAGGAGCGGACAAAGAGCGCGCCTGTGACGAACAGGATCAGCAGAACCGGCAGCAACGTGAAAATGAAAAATGCGCGCCGCGCCGCATTGTCCTGCCGTGTACGAAGCGTGACAGAAGGCCGGGGAGCCCGGCCTTCTGTTTGTTGATTGTTTGGTTGATTTGAAAATGTGGGGTTTATCTGGCTCATTTGAGTTTTTCAAGCGACTCAGCTTGTTGCTCAGGAGTGAGGGGCACGAAACCAGCTGCTTCAAGATATTGCTGGCCGTCGGTTAATATCCATTCGATGAAGGCGAGAGTAAGGCCCTCAGGCTTGCCCAACGTAGCGAGGTTTTCAAAGCGGGCTGGAGGGGAAGGATATGTGCCGTTTGCAACTGCGCCGAACGCATCCTCCTTGACGGTGTAAATTTCGATTGCATCAGCCTTGCCGTTGTTGTCAATATCAATAGGCGGAATGATAACGCCAGGAACAAGTGTACCACTGGACAAATCAAAGATACTGTTCAAGTTACCGTAGCCAATTGCAAACGGATCCTTGATCACCTCGCCCAAGATGGCAGGCTCACCATTCACGCCAACACCCTTGAGGTCTTCCTGAGCTTCTCCGCCAGTATAGCGTGCCCACTGATCCGCAGCGCCGGACGCATCGGAACGGGTGAAGACATGGATCTCATCTGTGATGGTTGGGTCACCGATCACTTCGCCCCAGGTTGTGATCTCGCCGGTGATATAGATCTTGCCGAAGATTTCCTGTGAGATGCCCTTTTCGAGAATTTGCGCGGCAACGGGATTCTCGGCGTTGATGATCGGGAAGACCGCATCCTTGGTAACGGAGACCCAGAAGATACCCTGCGCGGTCTCTTCATCCTTGATACTGCGGGAGATCATGCCAATGTCCACCGCGCCCGCGATGGTGTCGGTCATTCCTTTGCCCGCGCCGCCACCCTGCACATCGAATTGCACATCAGGATGCAGCTTGGTAAATTCCTCGGCCCACACCGTCATCATGGGATACAGGGCAAATGCACCCGAGACGGAAATCGTTCCACTGAGTTGCTCATCCTGGGTTGTCTCGGATGAAGTACCCGCATCAGACTGGGGGACGGCTGTTGCCTCAAGCGTGGCAGTTCCACACGCTGAAAGAGTGACAGCCAAAACCAGAACTACAGAGAGCCATGTTAAACTTTGTTTTCTCATAATTTTCTCCTATATGTTTGTATGTATTATAATGTCTATAGCATTAGTGTGCTTTTGGCGCAAATAAAAACTTTATCGACCTGACAGGTTTCTAAAACCTGTCAGGTCTCACCCTTCTTACTTGATGCCGAGCTTTTTACGAACCGCGCTCTGGCGTTTGGTCACATCAGCAAGGGATGTGTTATCCAGAATATCGGCAATGGCATTTCGCACATCGCTCATTGCAAGGCGCAGGCCGCAGGTTTCTTCATCAGGGCAGCCGCATGGTTCATACGCCATCTGGCTGACACACTTGATGGGAGCTACAGGACCGTCCAGCACGCGGAAGATTTGTCCGAGGGTGATCTCTTTGGCAGACCTGGCCAGGTAATACCCGCCGCCGACGCCCATCTTGCTGTGAAGCAGTCCCGCATTCTTGAGCGTCAGAAGGATATGCTCAAGGAACTTGGAAGAGATCTGCTCGCGAAGAGAGATCTCCTTGATCTGCATCATTTGTGGGGTGTCGCTCTTTTCGGCGGGTTCCGCTAATACCATCATTGCCCGAAGTCCATACTCGCCGCGCTTGGAAAGTCTCACTTTATCTGTAACTCCTATTATTCCAATAGACTTTATTATCTATAATCATAATTCGGCGGCTGAATTATGTCAATGCTGTCTCTGGAAATGAACATGGCTTTTCCAAAGTCCGGTATTGTCGCTGTGAGGGAGCGTGCCCCCCACGATCGAAGAGTCTCTTAACGCCCCACAAAATGGATGGAGATATAAAAGTGAATTTAAAAAACCATTAATTATTCTTATTTGTCTTTCTATTTTTCTCGCAGCCTGCGGCGCGGATGAGCGATTGCTTGGGATCACGCTGGTGGTTGCCCCTCCCACTGTTGCGCCGGTGACACCGGATCCAAATAGCGTCTCCACTGCCACTCCATAATCGTCAATTTCAAACTATTCCCAGTTTTTCATAATAATTATCCAGCCAAAGATTGGACCATCCCCACAGGGTTGAATCGATCACGATCTTTTTGACCTCTTCACGGGTGATCTTGGTTTCACTTCCGAATACTTCCGCATTGTTGCGGCTGACTGCCAGAGTGCGGATGGCGAACATGAGCGGGAAGATGCAGCCAAGCCGAATTCCGTGCTGCCACCAAGGCAGGGCTTTGACATAGGTCAATGCATGGCGCAGATGGCGTTCCGCTTTTTCTGTCATCCTGTCCAACACTTGCAGCGCCTGCTGGCGATATTGTGGGTCAAAAAGCTGGTCGGCGGTGAGCCCCATCTCTGCTAGGAATTTTTTGGGGATGTAAACCCAGCCGCGGTCATAGTCATCGCGGATGCCGCGGATGACGTTCACAGTTTGGAGTGCCAGCCCGAATTCACGCGCGAGGGGCATGATGTTTTTTAATTTGATGCGGATGGCGAAGGAATACCAGGCGAATAGCTGTGTCATCAGATACCCGACCCGGCCTGCAACTTCAAACATGTAATCATCGAGGTCATTTTCATCGTTCACGTCGGGGCCTTTTCTTGTCCAACGCGCCATTCCCAGTGTGCTGTTGATGACATGGTGGGTGATGATCTCCTGCACTTGATAGGGCAGGGTGTGCAGGTGCTTCAGGATCTCTGTTGAATGCTGCGCCACGATGGCATCCGGGTTGGCAGTGTTTGCATTCTTCAATTGGCTGGTCAGGTTTTCGATCTGTTCCTGCTCTCTGAGGATGTTTACCCACATATTTAACAGGCTAACTTTTTCATCCGCGTTCATCTCTTCATTGTCTTCGAGATAATCCGAAACCCGCAGGAGTAAATAAGCGATGGTTGTGGCATCACACAAGGTTCGCGGCAGGCGTTCAATGCCAAGTGCAAAGGTACGGCTGGTAATTCTTAATAGTTCACGCAGGTTCATAAAGTTAGATTCTCCTCGATTAATTATTTATAACCCTGCATATGTGATTTCGTACGCGAATTGGTACCAATGGGGAGGGGAAAAGAGTAACAAGGAATCTGTAACGAATCCCAACTTGACAAATTAGAACAAGTGTTCTATATTTGGCCTTGTCGTTCTTTCCTCCATTGGTTCCAAAAAAGGAGATTTCCCATGAACCGTTCCTTCAACATTCAATTGATCCCATTTCTCAAAAGTGTTTCTCTTAAACGAGGTGCGATTTTTGGCAGTATTCTGATCTGCGCCCTTTTGGCTTTTGAGGTTTTTAATTTTGGTACCACTTCCTTTGCCCTGCATGATGTGCTCGGTGACCTGAAATTCGCGGGTATCCAGTGGTCTGCCATCCTTGCCTTTGCCTTCTGCGGCATTGACTTTGCCGGCATTGCCCGCATTTTCACCCCTGAGCAGGGACGCGATGAACCAGCCGAAGTCTGGTATCTGTTTGGGGCGTGGCTGCTGGCTGCGGCTTTCAATGCCATGCTCACTTGGTGGGGTGTGGCCGTTGCCATCAGCAATCATAATGCCCTTGGTGGGTCGCTTGTGGGGCAGGCTACAATGGTAAAAGTTGTGCCGATCTTTGTGGCGGCCATGGTCTGGTTGATCCGTGTGCTGATCATTGGCACCTTCTCGGTGGCGGGCGAACGTCTCTTCACGCTTGCGGATGTGCATAACCGGTATTCGGACCAGCGCACCCAGCAGACTTATGCTTCGTCTCAGCCGCAAGCGTACCGACCGGCTCAAGCCAGCGCAGCAAGTCAGACTTCTGTAAATTATCCACGCCCTGCGCCCAAGCCGCGCCCGGCTCCTGTATCTGGTTATAACGTGAATCGTCCCGATCCAACCTACCACCCGGTTGGTATGAATGCGATGAATCACGAACAAAATCAATCCACACGGAGGTAGTTGCCCTTAATAGGTTTTTTCTCCCATCCAACCGCTGAGGCGCCCATTCGGGCGCTTCATGCGTTAAGTAACTCCGAAGGAGTGAAATGATTATAGAGAATAATGGCGTTTGAAATAAACCCCGAAGGGATGACATATTATTAGAAATCAATGCCACTTCGGGGTTTGGTCTCGATAATTTATTTTCTATAATCCTGACATCCCAACGGGATTATTTATTTACTCAAAATCTTCCAGTGTGCTTTCGCCGTGGGTGAGGATGTACATTCCGCGCGGGTTGCCCTGGTTGGTGTCGAAAATAAAATCGGTGACGATGTAGTCGGCTTTGAAGGCGGTTTCAAAAAGTTCACGGGTAAAGAAGCGCCAGTCTCGTGCGAGGGCAAAGTCTTTGGATTTGAGCGCCTGAAAATTGACGGGAATCTCTGCGAGCAGCAGACGATCTTCAAAGGGTGGAACATGCTCGGGTGGGCAGGGCAGGTTATCGGTCGAAGGATGAAGCGCGTACAAGGGACGTAGACCGGCGCGGTTGACATGATCCAGTTTTAGGGTGGGGCGGGGATGTTTGCCGAGTCGAGTCTCCACGCGGCGGGTGTTGATCCACCAATCCACCTGAAAACGGTCGGAGGGCAGGCCGGCGTTGACGCCATCGCGCATTTCGCCGTATTCGGCGCGGCGATATGTGGTGCAGACCGCGCCGAGCTTGGCGATGTTGAGATGGGCGTTGCGGCTGAGCAGCGGGTCGTAGGTCCAGGTGACATGGTCGAGCCCCTGGTGACGCACCATTTGCCATTGCGCGCGTTTGAGCGCAAAGCCTGCACCGCTGTCGCGATGGTCGGGAAGAATGCCCATCATGTGCGAGCAATGTTTCGGGCGCGGGCCGTCGGGTGTGCCTTCGAGGCCGGGGAAGCCGAATAAAAAGCCGATGAGTTTTTCATCGGCGAAGGCGCCGAGCACAAGCCCGCCATTGTGAACAGCTGTGATAAGCATATGCGATGGGACGATGTCGGTTTCGGAGTCGGGCCAGATGGTGCGCTGAAGGTCTTCGATCAACGTCATTTCTTCGGGGGTTTCAATGAGGTGAATGGTTAAGTTTGTCATGTTATCTTGTGCGGATGGATGTAATGGTTTCTGTAACCCTGTTCCACGCGCGCGTATACCAGGGTTTGCGGATGAGGTAATCGAGGCGGTAGGTGAAGCGGGCGGGCATCAAGCCAAAATAGCGCGGCATGGAGTCGATGGCGCAGGTGCGATTGACTGCGAAGTAATCGAGCCAGAAAGAGGAGATGGGGAAGTTCGGTAGTACGCCTTCGAGGAAGACGGTGAAGGCGCGCAGGGTGATCGGTGACAATGGAACGAGATACCGGTTGTGGTGGGTCGTTTCCATGATGGTTTCGATGATCTGCTGCAGGGTGAAGAATTCACTGCCGCCAAGTTCGTACACCTGGTTGAGTGTGTCATCCCTTTCGAGTGACCATAACATGCAGGTGATCAAGTCTTCCACCCACACAGGCTGCACCACGGTCCGTCCGCCTGCAGGAATGGGAAATACGCCAATCGAAGAGCGGATGAGCCGCGAAAGGTTGTTGGTGAAGTGGTCTTCAGGACCATACACAAGCGAAGAACGCAGAATGGTGTATGGAACCTTGCCGTTGCGGATGAATTCCTCGGCGATGCCTTTTGCCTTGAATGCGGGATATCCTGAGGCGCGGGCTGCGCCAATGTGACTGAGATAGACGATTCGATCCACGCCGGCATCTGTTGCTGCTTCTACGAGGTTTTCCGTCCCTTGAATGTCGGTGGTCAGCAGGCTGCCGCGGCTGCCCTGATTCTCCGCACTGGCAAGGTGGAAGATGGTGTCCACGTCCCGCAGGGCGGCGCGCAGACCACGTTTATCTGCAAGGGATACCACTGCCACTTCCACCGGGACGCCTTTGGGCAGGCGCGGCGTGCGCGGCGAAGGGCGGATCAACGCACGCAGCGGGAATCCATTGGTGGAAAGCTGTCGGACGAGAGTGCGCCCAATAAAACCGGTGGCGCCGGTGATGAGAATCATGTTTGGGATTATAGCAGAGGCAGGTAAACAGGTAGATACGTAAACATGTCGATGGGGAATATCTTAAGACAAAAACACGGAAGTGCAAAGTTGTGAGGCTCTGCACTTCCGTGTGTACGTGTGTACCTGTCTACTTGATATTTATCTTGTGGGCGCTGAGGGACTCGAACCCCCGACCCCCTCGGTGTAAACGAGGTGCTCTAACCAACTGAGCTAAGCGCCCGGGAGAACCGCATTATAGCATGTGATTCTAAAAAGTGAGAATTCGGTTTTACCCTGCGTTATAATCACACCATCAAACAGGAGAAGACTCATGACCGACTCAAAACCTCTCAATTGGACATCCATACCCGGCGTTGGCTATTCCGTCGTTCGCCGCGGTGATGGCGGTATGACTTTAACATTCACTGATCTTTCCGACGCAACCATGTCTCACTGGCACGAGTTTGCGCTTGAGCATTTGATGGGCTCCGACCGCCGCACGCGCAACCTGTACGATCTGCGCGCGGTGAAGGATATTCCAGAAAAGGCCATCCGCAGGGCGGTGGACGCGAACAGCGACCCCTCCGCGCGTAACATCCGCGTTGCGGTGGTGCTGGCGGATCAATCGGTTGCAGACGCGATCCGTAATGTGGCGGCGCTTGCAGAAACAGGTCTTGCCTCTGCATTGAAGATATTTACAGACATCAACGAAGCCGAAGCCTGGCTGGCGCGTCCGTTGGACCAAATTCCGTAGATGATGTCGTTGCGAGGAGCGTTCTTGTTCTTTGCGACGAAGCAATCTCCAACAGCGTTCGAGATTGCCCACCGCACTCCCTCTCGTTTCACTACGAGGACGATGTGGCGTGCGGCGCAAGTGCCGGGCAGTGAACGCCCTCTCAATGACATAAGCATTTCATGAAATCATCTTCTCTTCAGATCGGGAAGTTCACATTTGATTGGGGTTCCCGCACCTACGTGATGGGCATCCTGAATGTGACTCCCGATTCTTTTTCGGGGGATGGGATCATCTCAAAAGGGGAAACGGTACAAGCTGCATTATCGAAGGCAGATGAATTCCTCGCCTCAGGTGCGGACCTGTTGGATGTGGGCGGCGAATCGACTCGCCCCGGCTCTGCAGCAGTTTCTGCAAATGAAGAACTGGAACGCGTGATCCCAGTTGTCCATGCCCTGCATAAAACTTTTCCAGATGCGTTAATTTCAATTGATACCTACAAAGCCCAGGTCGCAGAAGAAGCGATCCGGGCAGGCGCGCACATTATCAACGATGTGTGGGGTCTGCGGGCCGACCCGGAACTGGCGCAGGTTGCGGCGAAATATAAAGCGCCTGTCATTTTGATGCACAACCGCAGCAATCCTGCCAGCGTGGATGTGCGTGAAAAACTTGGCAATGCCTACATCGGTTCCGAGTATCAAAACCTGATCGAAGATGTGAAGAAGGAATTACTAGAGAGCGTGGCTCTGGCGAAGAATGCCGGGGTGAATGAGTCGCACATAGTTTTGGATCCAGGCATCGGCTTTGGAAAGACGCGGGAACATAACCTTGAGCTGATCAACCGCCTCGGCGAAATCCGTTCTTTGGGATTTCCCATCCTGTTGGGACCATCCAGAAAATCATTTATCGGCTTCACGCTGGACCTGCCGCCTGATCAACGCGTGGAGGGGACGGCGGCGACAGTTTCGGTGGGCATTACGCGCGGCGCGGATATTATCCGTGTGCATGATGTAAAGGAAATGGCGCGTGTTGCAAAAATGACGGATGCGATTGTACGAAATTAAACAGGGATACCCATGAATAACTCGGAAAATTACAGCAAAGATCTTCTTCGCACGGGTGTTATTGAAGCGAGAGCAGGAAATATTGATACTGCCCGCCGTTATCTGGATCGCGCCATTTATATGACGGGGTCGTATGATGTGCTTGGTGAAGCGTGGTATTGGATGGGGGAGATAACCGTTGACCCAGTTGAAAAACGCAAGGCGTTTGAGAATTGTCTTGCGCATGATATACACCATGCGCGCGCACGGCGTGCGCTCGCAATTTTGGACGGCAAGCTCATGGAAGAGGATGTGGTCAACGCTGACTCTTTACCCGATGCGCCTGATGGATCGCGCCAGACGGATGCGCAGAGGTTTATGTGCCCCAAATGCGGCGGGCGCATGTCTTTTTCTCCCGATGGGCAGCAAAAGCTCGTCTGCGATTATTGCACTCGAAACCAGTCGGTGGGCGGCAATGGAGGGGAGGCGGATGAAAAAGATTTCGTCATCGCAATGGCCACCATGAAGGGACATGGCAAGCCATTGCAGGAACAGGTCTTTCACTGCAATGGCTGCGGCGCGGAGTTTATTTTGCCGCCGAAGCAGCTTTCGGCATCGTGCGCCTATTGTGACTCACCGCATGTTGTGAACCTTGAGAAAACAAAAGACCTGCTCGCGCCCGATGGGATCATTCCGCATGTGTTCGATCAGAAACGCGCTGTAAAATTGCTTATTGATTGGGTACAGGGGAACAACATCAAGCCTGAAAAAAAGGTGGACCTGCCACGCGGGTTGTACCTTCCGCTGTGGACGTTCGATGTGGGTGGAGCAATTGATTACACCTATGAAGTGACCGAGATCAATGAGGAAAATGATATTTTTTCAAGTGGCCGCAAACAAATAAAAGTTTCCCGCTATTCGGATGAGTATCCGGTGATGGAGAATGATCTGCCGCTTCCTGCCTCGCGAAAGCCGTCCTCTGTTTTCTTGAGGTTGATCGAATCTTTTGATATGAAATCCATCAAGCCGTATGACCCGCGTTATCTTGCGAGTTGGCCCGCGGAAATTTATGATGTGCCGATGGCAGATGCCTCCCTGGATGCGCGCAGCCAGGTGTATGCCAAATATAAACGCGAGCTTCCATCCCGCCTTAATAGCGCAAATATCGTGCATACATCCTCTGCCAACCTCATGGTTGAATCTTTTAAGCTCAACCTGCTGCCCGTGTGGATGACGGAACTTCCCTTTGACGGGCGTGAACATTTGGTGTTGATCAACGGACAGAACGGGGTTATCTCCAGCGATCTGTTGAGTGAGGACGAAAAATCAGAAGAGGGTGGGTTGTTCGGTTTTCTGGCGGACTTGCTGGGAGATTGAGCCTAGCCGTCTGTGACCCGCATGATGGGCCAGCCTTCAATCCCCTCCACAGTGAATTCGCGGTGGTAGGTCGGATCATCGCTGGATGTATCCACACAAGCGTACTTCACTTTCGAGCCATTGCTATCTACCAGTTTGCATGTGGACATGCCACTTGGTAAATAAGCAGGGCTGGTAAGGATAAAAAGGATCAGAGGGGCGATAATGGAAAGAGCAAACCCCGCCAGAATTTTCCATCCCAGGAGTTTTTTCTGAAAGATCAACACAATGCATGTTGGGAATCCCAGCATGCAAATGGGGAGGTAGAGCAGTTCGGTAAACCCCTGATTGGGCGGCGAAAGAACAAAGTTGAACAGTGGAAAAATCCATGCAGCGAGCGGACCCGCCAGAATAGCCAATACGATCTTAAAGGGCGCAGTTTTCATTGGAACTCCTGTTATCTTGTTCTAAAGTATTCACGCACAATATCCGAGTAGTCCATATCGGTATGCTTATCCAAAATGCGGAAGAAATCTTCGCGGGCGGCAATGCCGCCTTTATTTTGCCTTGCATACTCCTGAATGAAGGCGAAGAATGCTTCGTCACCGATGCGGCTGCGCAGATCTTTGATAAAGTGTGCGCCGTTGAAGTAGACGATGTGTTTGTAGTTCTCGTCATTCTGTCCATCGTACACGGGGATGTCTATGTAGCCTTGCGGCTCGAAGAAGTCGATGCGGTAGGACCACCACCATGAAAGTTGATCGGGATAAAGCGCTTCGTAATACAGAGACTCGGAATAGGTCGTGAGTGATTCGTCCAGCCACGGTTCGAGCGCCTGATCGTTGGCGACCTGGTCAAACCACCATTGGTGACCTGTCTCATGGACGGCGACGAAGGTCAGGTAATTGAACGGGGTGCCATCGTATAAATTATAGAAACTGCTGCTGTGAAAAAACAATGCGGAAAATTCCATGCTGTCTTTGAAATCCGCGATGACAACGGATAGGGTCTTATGCGGATACGCGCCGAATTTTTCGGAGAAGACCTGCAAGGCTTGTGCGCTGGCGATCATGGCGGCTTCGCCTGCGCTTTTGAAGATGGGGAAGTAGTAACTGTACACGGTTACATCCCCAACTTGCATGTGTGAGACCTGAAAATTACGACTTGCAGAAATGGCGAAGGCGCGTCCTTCAGTGAGTGTGTATCTTGTGGATTCGCTGTTCGATTCGGCAAATCCGCTGGCGGCGACAATGGGTGCGTTTTCAGGATTCGCAAATTTGAGATTGACTTCAAAATCTGCGACGGGGTAGATCAAATATTCGCCATGTGACCAGGGCTCGCGGATCATCCACTCGCCGTCTTTGAATGGGACAACGAACGGATACCAGTTGACGAGATTCATTTGAATATCGCTGTAGCCGAAGATGCGCGCGCGCAGGCTGCCGGCCTGGTCCATATAGGGGAGGGAGAGGCTGTAGCTGAGAGTCACTGTCAGAACAGAATCAGGCGCGAGCGGAGTTTGAAGCGGGATGTCGAGTCTGTGGGCGTTGAGCGTGGAGTCCGTCACGGGGATGTTATCCACGGTGATCTGAGTCAGATTAAAGCAATTAGGCCAAAGGTTGGCGGCAATGGCGAGCGTTAAGGAGTTGAGCGGCTGGCCCGTATGATTTGGATAGGTGATGGTCTCGTCTACAGTGATGGAGTGACGGTCGTAATCGATAATGGTGTTGAGAGTATATTTTTCGTATGAAGGAATATTGGGAGGTGCTGGCGTGGAGGTTTCGGCCAATGCGAGTTGTATGTTTTCAGGGTCAACCGGTGTTGCAGGTTGGGTGTTGTGCGGCACCGGAAGGTTGCAGGCTGTGATGAGAAGCAAAATGAAAAGAAAATATTTCCGCATGGATATATTTTATCCTTTTGTGTATAATCTTAACCATCGCCCTGATAGTTCAATGGACAGAACAAGGCACTCCTAAGGCTTAGATGTAGGTCCGATTCCTACTCAGGGCACAAAAATTTCGAAAATATTAATGTATTTCTTATGAAAAGGACTTGCAATATTTAAAGGGTCGTAGTAATATTGACGTTGATGACCGCTAGGGTGCCCCCCTCACCCTAGCGGTCATCATTTAATCTCATGAACGAATAAAAAAAGTGGATGCTTTCGGGCATCCACTTTTTTGTTTGGTTATTTCTGGCTTTTTACCATTTGCCTGGCTGTCTGTAGGAGTTCGTGTGCGGAGCGGAGCGTGCCTTCTCCGACCTCGCCGAGCATTTGCGAAAGCTCAAGCAGGCGCGGTTCGCCTTCGAGTGGTTCTACGCGGGTGAGGGTACGGCCTTTTTCGACGAGCTTTTGCACTTGATAATGCTGGTCGCCAAAGACGGCAAGCTGCGGAAGGTGGGTCACGCAAAAGACCTGATGTGTGCGCGAGAGATTCCACAATTTCTGGCCGACGACCATGCCAACGCGTCCGCCGATGCCCTGGTCAATTTCATCGAAGATCAGGGCGGGGACTTCGTCAGCAACAGCCATCACGTTTTTCAAGCCGAGCATCAGGCGGGATGTTTCGCCGCCGGAGGCGATCTTTGCCAGAGGTTTGAGTCCTTCGCCGGGGTTGGGCGCCACGAGAAATTCCACGCGGTCGAATCCATTTTGGTCAAAGGCGATGCGGGTTCCATCGGCAAGCGGAGCGCCGTTGGGATCGGGCTTGGTTTGGAAGTCCACGCCGAATTGGGCGGAGGCCATTTTTAGATCATCGAGTTCAGCTTCAATGCCCTTGCCCATTTTTGCGGCTGCGGTCTTTCGTTTTTCAGTCAATGTGCCGCCCTGCTTGCCGAGTTTCTCAAGCAGCTTGGCTTCCTGCATCTCCAATTCATCGATGCGGTCTGCCGCGCCGGTGATGGTTTCCAGTTGTTTGCGGGCGTCGGCTCCGTAGGCGATCACGGCTGGGATGTTGCCGCCATATTTGCGGGTGAGGGAGTGGATGACATCCAGCCGCTCTTCTACTTCTTCCAATCGTTTCGGGTTGAATTCGATCTCTTCGAGATAATCGCGCAAGCCATGAATGATGTCGGACATCGTGTCCAGCATAAGTTCAGCTTGGTTTGCCAACTCGGACTGCCCCGCGTCTATTTTTGCGAGAGCGGCCAATGCCTGTGCGGCCTGCCCAACAAGGTCCGTAGCTGCGGGCGTTTCGGGTGAGCCTTCATCCAGAACGGCCAGCGCTTCCTGCGCATTCTGCGCGAGGGACTCGGCATTTGCCAGCCTATCGCGTTCCTTGCGGAGTTCTTCATCTTCACCGGGTTTCAAGTGCGCATCTTCGATTTCTTCGGCCTGATAGGTGAGGATCTCGGTGCGGCGATCTGAATCGGACTGGGCTTTGCGCAGGTCACTTAGTTCGCGGCGCAGGTTCAACAGCGTGTGGTAGGTTTGGCGGTACTCCGTCAGCGGCTTGGACACTTCTGCGTAGCGATCGAGCAGGCCAAGGTGTGCGCGGGGATCGAGCAGGGATAGATGTTCCGCCTGCCCGTGGATATCGATCAACAGCGCGCCGAGTTCCTTCAATAATCCAACATTTACCGTGCGGCCATTCACGCGCGCCACACTGCGTCCCTCTTTGCGGACTTCGCGCATCAGCACCACATAATTGGGATCATCCATCAGCTCTTCGCGGTTGAGGACTGCATGTACCGCCTCTTTTTCCGGACCTTTGAGCTGGAACACACCTTCAACAAATGCCGCCTCTGAATCAGTGCGAACGAAGGTCGTATCCGCCTTGCCACCGATGAGCATGACCACGGCATCAAGGATGATGGATTTGCCCGCGCCTGTTTCACCGGTCAGGATGATGAGTCCCTGCCCGAAGCGCAGATCGAGTTTGTCTATAATTGCGAAGTTTTGGATGTGGAGTTCGGTAAGCATGGGTTATCTTGTAAGTTGAATTCCGGAGAGTCTCGAATAAACTGTAGGTGTGACGACAACAACATAAACACCGAGCGAAATAAGAGCCAGCATGTTCCCCATAAATAACAGCGCCACCATCACGGGGATGGCTCCAACGACCACGCCGATAGCGCAGGAGATAAACAATGACTTCGAGCGGCGTTTGCTGACCGCACGCAGAGCGATATCCGCGATGAATCTCCCTGCGCCGCCGCCTATGGCTGCCGCGATGAAGATCATATAGAAGCCAAGGAAACTTGCGACTACTCCTGCTAGTGAACTGGCGATTAGTGACAATACGAAGGTCACGCCAAACCCAATGAGATAGTCGTACCACATGGCAGTGTCAAATGTCTTCTGCTGTGCGCGGACGCAATCCTTGCAGACGTAGCCGGTGGGAGTTCGCACGGCGCAGGAGGCACACATGGGACGTTCGCAGCGCTTGCAACGCAGGCTGGTCTCACGGGTGGGGTGGGCGTAGCAATGAGTGCTTGAGGTATCGATCATCGTGGAAATCCTAAAGAATTTTCATTCATGTGAGCGGTGATATTGCGGTAGAAATAACCTGGGTCGCCAAAGCGGACAAATTGTGCAGTCACATCGGCAGCAGTTACCGCCACCTGGTCATCTTCCATTAATGGTGTTGCTGGTTGTCCATCCACACTCAAGACCGCGTTCTCACTTTTCACAACAATATTTACAGAAGAACCTTCAGATAATACAACCGCGCGATCCACGGAAAGGTGGGGTGCGATCGGAACAAGCAGAATATTTCTCAATTCCGGCGGCAGGATGGGACCGCCTGCTGCAAGCGCATAAGCGGTGGAACCCGTGGCTGTGGATGCGATCAAGCCGTCCGCGACATAGCTGGTTAATTGACGGGAATCCACGGAAGCTGTTAAACGAATAGGGCGCAGGTTTTGTCCGCGGGCCACAACCACTTCATTCAATGCTTTCGAAACGCCAATGCTTTCGTCGGTACGGATGTGTTCCGCGCGCAGCATCATGCGATTCTCGATCCATGCTTCGCCGCTGAATAATTTATCAAAGTACTCGCGCCATTCCTTGCGATCCACTTGAATGAGAAACCCGAGCCTGCCAAGATTCACACCCAATATTGGAACACCCGAAGGGGCGCATAAATGCCCTGCGCGTAAGACGCTGCCGTCCCCGCCGACTGCAATGAGCATGTCATATGCTCCCTTCTTTACAGCCTTGCGAAGCTCTTCGTCATACAATGAGCCGAATGGCGCATGAATGCCTTTTTCTTCGAGGAACGCGGCCATGGCTTCTGCTTCTGCAAAGGCTTCGGGCATTTTCGGATACGCGGTGATGACAGGTCGTTTCGGTAGGAATGACGCAGACATAGCGAAATTATACCTTTGTGCAGGTCTTAGATCGACAAACTGATTCATGCCAGCTTTTGATCGCAGACATTGCGAAACCCGCATCCTTTACAACGGGACGGCTGGTCATGTGAACAAGGGACATCTTTCTTCACCTCATCGACTCGCATGTCGGCAAGCAATTCGATCAGCGCGGTCTCCAACTCTTTTGTGTACTCAACCGCAAAGTCACGGTTCTCGTAGTGGATGATCCCATATGGCGGACGTTTGCGGTATGTCTTTTCAACCAGCAGGCAGTACGATGCCAGTTGAAAGATGTGCGAATCATATGGCGCTTCTGGCGCGCGCCCGGACTTAACTTCCACGGGGATAATCTGTCCGTTCTTCTCGATCAGATAATCAGGCTTGCCAGTCAACCCGAGCGCCGCGTGAAAGAGCGGCTTCTCCACTTTGCCCCAGCCGCGTGTGTCGGTGTAGATGACTCGTCCACCGGGCAGACCGGCAGCTTTTTGCTGGCGGTTTGAACGCCAGAAAAAAATGATGGCAACCAGGAATAGGAGAAGGGCAAGATACAGCATTTTGGAATCTATAGTTTTTCGGCCAGCCGTATGATCCTGCCCAGCCGCGTAAATGCGGCGCTGTCCAATTTTTGTTGTCTTTTTTTCAGGACTTTGACGAAATCATCCTTGTTGAATTCATCAAAGGCGGGCAGCATGCTCTCGGCGTGCTGTGCCAGGTCACCGGGGCGGCAGGTGGATAAATGCTCAATTAAATGCGGGAGAATCTTTGCGTTGTATTCTTCGTTTGCGGAAGCGGTGTTCGCCAGTGTAGAGATGAAAGCATCAATGGTAATTTCATCCCCTTCTTTGGTTGCCCTCTTGATGGCATCCAAATTACTGAAAATAAGCTCAGGGTTCACCTTGGCGATTTCAGCGAGGGCCGTCATTGCGCCAGAGACCATGTTGCTGTGCCTGCTTTTTAGCAGCTTGATAAAATCTTCGCCGTAGGGTTCGATGAGCCCTGGCTCGATGATGCCGATCTCATACATCACATGGATGCAGTCTGAGTGAATGTTCTTGTTTTCATTATGCATATTTTGTGCGATCTTGCGAATACCCGCCTTGTCTTGCTGTGCTGCAAGGTCACGCGCCAGATCGAGGTTGGGCGTTCTATCGCGGCGGGTTTGCAAATAGGCGAGTCGTTTTAATACTTCAGACATGAGTAGGCCTTTTCTTCGAAATGAATCACAGTTGTGCTGCGCAATAAGCCACCAGCGTAAGAATCGCCGTCAGAAGCAGGAACAGGCCAACGGTCCGCGTGAGAGCCGAGGCAATGACCTGACGGCCATGCCGTTTGTGGAGATCCGTCCCAGCCGCCATCTCCGCCTGATTCTCAGAGTCGACTCCATTTTTGCGGTACCACCACGAGCGGTGGCAATAGAGGTAGGTTCCAATTTCAGAAGAGCGGATCGGGCGCATTCGCAGAGTATAGCACAAATTTTCTATGCTGTAGTTACTACGCCAGCGCGGTGAGCAATCTCCTCAATGTTGAGGAGATTGCTTCGGCGGACGAGCGCCGCCTCGCAATGACTAGATTTAGATTTGTGATAAACTTCCGAGGCAAATTTTTTCTGGAGGAATGTTATGTCCAAGCATGAAACGTATTCGATCGAGATCGCAGGCGTAAAACGCGACCTGCGTCTTTTTGAGATCAAGCCCGGTTTGAAGATCGCCATCCTGAACATTCTGGGAGATACCGAACTGGTGCAGGCCAGCGCGCGTGACCTTGCAGTAAAAGTAAAGGATGTTGATTACGATATCATCGTGACGGCGGAGGCCAAATCGATCCCGTTGGCGTATGCGCTTTCAGCCGAGACGAAAAAGCCTTACATTGTTCTTCGCAAGCAATACAAGCCGTACATGGGTGATGCCCTTCAAGCGGAGACGTTATCCATTACTACAGGCCAGCCCCAGGTTTTGATCTTGGACGAAAAAGACCGCGAGTTGATCGCAGGTAAAAAAGTTTTGATCGCGGATGATGTCATCAGCACCGGTTCCACGCTGCAAGGCATGCGCATGATCCTCGACAAAGCCGGTGCAATTGTTGCTGGCGAAGCCGCCATCCTCACCGAAGGCGACCGTGCGCAATGGATGCATATTTATTCACTTGGACATTTGCCGCTGTTTACGGAATAAGCAGTAGGCAGGTAAACACGTAGATAAGTAAACAAGTAAAACATGGCTCGCCCCGGAAATTATCTTTCGTGGGCGAGTTTTATTTTTTAATACCAAAAAGCCTGTAATAAAAACCCGGTTATAAAAGGAATCTCATGAAACAACTCTTCGAAATTTTACTCCCCGCCAAAATTGACAATGTTATTCGCGGGACAAAAATTCCATTCTACATCTTTGCCCTGTACGCGATCATCAGCACAGTGCGCAGCTGCATTCATCTACTCTCGCCCGATGGCGGCGCAGGGACGATCGCTGGAATGGATCTATCCGTTGCGGGTGCAGATGGGATCATCTTTTCTTTTGCACTGTGGGGAAGTTCTCAACTGCTTTTCGCGTTGATCCAACTGCTCGCGGTCATTCGCTACCGGTCATTGATCCCGTTCATGTGGCTGATGCTTGCGCTGGAAGTTCTTCTGCGCGAATTGGTTGGGGCAATGAAGCCGGTTACGTTTGCCCACACCCCGCCCGGAGCGATCGGCAACCAACTCATCCTGCCATTGGCTGCGGTAATGTTGGTCTGGTCACTGTGGAGCAGCAGAAAAAAGATTGAGACAGCGTAGGTCACACTTCAATCACCTGCCCCGTGGGAAAAAAACATCCCTGATGCTATTCATCAGGGATGTTTCCTTCAATCAACTTGCTTTTTTGCGCCCGCTTCAATTTCTTGATCGCCAGTTCCCGCCTCATGGCGTCTGTGCGGTTATGCTGTTCTTCCAAATAAACCAGTTTCACGGGGCGGCGTGTTTTTGTGTATCGTGCGCCGATTCCTTTGTTGTGCTGATTCACGCGCCGTTCGGGGTCGGTTGTCCAGCCGGTGTAGTAGGTTCCATCCGCGCATTCGAGGATGTAACAATAGCAGGTCATTTTTCTTTTTTATCTTTGGGCTTGCTGAAGAATGTACCCAGCAATCGTTCAGACATGGAAATTTTTTCCACAGGTTCGCGTTTCGCTTCCATCCAACTGGCGGCGGAGCGTTCTTTCAGCCAGTTCTGGCGTCCGTCCTGTGCTTTTTGCAGGCGATCCTTCAATCCTTTTTCGTTGGCGTCTTCAATGTCGTAGCGCAGTTCAACAAGGGCGGTGATCATTGCATCCAGTTTTTGCATCATATTTTCGCGGTTTTGCATCACCTGCATATGCAGAGATGTGACTTCATCCTGCCCGGTGAATGCGGATGTAGCCGCATAATAAGAACGGCTCGCCACCTTGCGGACTTCCTGCCAGCCGGGTTGGCCTGTTGTGGCATTTATCAGAGATGCGGAAACCAACTGTGGCAGCAACAGCGCCGAAGACATCAAACCGTCTGATTCAATGAAATCGGTGTTTAAGGCAGTGGCGCCTGTTAAACCAACCAGCCCTGAAACCAGTTGCAATACATCACCGGGGGTGCCGTACGGAGCCGAAAGCAGGAAAATGCTCCTCGAAAACAGATCAGCTTTGGCTGAGTCCAGACCCGTGCCCGTTTCTTGCAGAAAATCAGGGCCGATCGCGGGGACAAGTCCCACGTAGTGGACTCCATCCGGCAGAATTTCCTGCGCCCATTTTGCCACTTCCGCTTTGATCGGGGTCGTATCCACCACCACAGTCCCTTTTTTGAGATCCTGCGCAATATAGCCCAATGTTTCGCGCACCTGATGAACAGGGATGGCAAGCACCACTATATTTGCATCTTCTACAGAACTGGGAAGGTTGTGATTCGTTTTCTCGACCGCTCCATTTTTTTGAGCAAGCCGCTCGACCCCAAAATCCTTATCGTGTCCCACCGTTGTAACTTTGTCTTTGTGTGCTGCAAGCGCCAGCCCCAGTGACGCGCCGATTTGTCCAAGACCAATAATTGTGATTTGTACAGGCATGTTACCCTCGCAAGAGTTTGATGCCGCGATTATACTGCCAATGCCCCCTTAAACGGCGAGAACCACGGACGCCGACCGTGGTTCTCTTTGAAAGGAGGAGAAGAGAAATCACCTTACGCAGGTAAATTTATCATGATTGTCCAAAAGGTACTTGACGCTTAACCTACGACTACCCTACGATTGTCCGACAATTAACAGGAATGCAAACGTTTATGTCATTGCGAGGGCGATTTTGTTTTTTGCCCGAGGCAATCTCAAATAAATGGAGACAAAATGACATCTTCTCCCCTCAAAATTTATCTTGGCGAATTGAATCGTACTCCTCTTGGAGATCTGCGCCTCGCCATCTCAAGCCTTGGCCTGATTGCCCTCGAATGGGCAGACTCTCAGCCCGAGCTTGATTCGTACCTGCTGCGCCTGAAACGCCCCGTGGAACGAAATCAAAAACTTATCCAGCCCTATGCGAATGAAGTTGGCGAATACCTAAAAGGAAAACGCCGCGACTTCACATTCCCCATTGACTGGTCAACCTTGCGGCCTTTTCAACTGAAAACCTTGAAAGCCGTTTTCGGCATTCCCTACGGCGAAACCCGCACCTATGCCGAGATCGCTGCTCAGATCGGGCATCCCATTGCCTTCCGCGCCGTGGGACGTGCCAACGCCACCAACCCCATGCCGCTCGTCATCCCCTGTCACCGCGTCATCGGCACGGATGGCAAACTCCACGGCTACGGCGGCGGGGATGGTCTTCCCACGAAAGAGTGGCTACTGAAATTGGAAGGCGCGGTGATTGCGTAAAAATAAACATCCCTCGATGCAAATGATCGAGGGATGTTTTGGTAATAGGGAAATCTGAGCTACATGCCCGGTGTGTATTTTTCTTCCCACGCGGCTATGGCGGCGCGGATGGTGGATTTGATATTCGCGTCTGGAACATCGTCAATGGAGTCGAATTTTTCCGAGCCCACATAAACTTCCACGCCGCCCTGGGGTGATTCTTGCAGGCGCAGGCCGCTTTTTTCAAGGGGAGTGTTCAGCAGGCGTTCCTGCAAGACCGTGTCAATTTGCTGGACGATGCTAAGGGATGCCATCGGTTTTTCGGTTTCAGGTTTTTTAGCAGGCTGCATGGGACGAAGAACAGGCTGAACTGGCTGAACAGGCGCGGGCGGAGTCTGAGGCGCGGCGGCTGGCTGAGAAGAAACTTCCGGGGCGGGCTGTCCACCTTCCATCCACGGGCGCATGATGGTGATCAATTCGATCAGGCGTTTTTTCTGTTCAGGGGAAACATTCTTTGCAGTTAATTCTTTTCCGTCTAATTCAAGTTGCGGGACGCCGTTCTTATTCTTTAAACGCAAAAGGCCGGGGTCGTCCGTACCTGCCGGGATGGACGCTTTCAATGCCTCCGCAGCCGCGAGTTTTTGGTCGGCGTCTGTGCGGGCGTTCTTTTCCTTTGTTTCTGCGGCTTCTATTTTTTTCGTCGAGCGGATGTTGGAATCAACATACCCGATGAAAAAGCCGATCAGCAAAAAGGCAATGCCCAGTCCCCACAGGGCCAGGATGGGCCAGGTAACGGTTGCGAATTGAACTTGCATGAGCTACTTCCTTTCAAGAGGCTGGCACTTCGGGCATACATGCGTGCCGCGCTGTCCAACAGAAAACTTTTGGATCTCCGTGCCGCAGACGGGGCAGGGCTTGCCTTCCTGGTCGTACACACGAAAATGATTTTGAAAATCACCACCGCGATAGACCCAGTCGATACTGGCGCCGTTACGGCGGATGCCTTCTTTGAGAACAGACTGGATCGCTTCATGCAGCGCTCGGGCCTGTTTCTGCGAAACCGAATTCGACAACGCTAACGGATGCAGCTTCGCAATGTGCAGGCATTCATCGGTGTAGATGTTGCCGAGGCCGGCAAGAAAGGTCTGGTCGAGGAGCAGCGGTTTTAGTTGGCGTTTCTTTTTTTGCAGGTTCTCGAACAGCCACTGCGGAGTGAATTCCTTTTCCAACGGTTCGGGACCCAGTTTGCCGAGCACGCTTGCGGGGTCTGCTGTGAGCCACACGCGTCCAAATTTGCGGGTGTCGTTGAAAGCGAGCTGGCTTTCTTTTCCGTTCTTTGAGCGCAGGGAAAGCACAAGACGGTCGTGCTTTTGAGGTTGAATTTTACCTGTTCTTACCGCCAAATCCCCGCTCATACGCAAATGTATCAGGAGATTGTAATTTTCAAGCAGGAGGATCAGGTATTTTGCGCGC
Source organism: Candidatus Villigracilis propinquus (assembly GCA_016714565.1). Taxonomy (GTDB): domain Bacteria; phylum Chloroflexota; class Anaerolineae; order Anaerolineales; family Villigracilaceae; genus Villigracilis; species Villigracilis propinquus. The sequence goes on along the minus strand of JADKDM010000014.1, from coordinate 64,993 downwards.
CGCGAAACCCCAATGACCTTTTGCCCTTTCACCACTTCCTTGAATTTTTTCACCGAGGGGGTGGCAAGAGTCCGCGCCCAGAGCACATCGGCGGAAATGATGGTTCTTCCGACGACTTCCGGTTCAATGGCACGGGCAATGGTTTCTACTTCAGGGAGTTCAGGCATGGGGCGGCTTTTACTCGTTAAACATCTCTCCAACCGAGCGGCCTTCGTGCGCGCGTTTGATCACTTCGCCCAGCAGCCCCGCAACGGACAGCACAGTGATGCGTCCTTCAAGGTGTTTCATTTTTTCTGCGGAGAGCGGAGCTGAATCTGTTGTGATGATGTGTTTGATGGGCAGGGAGGCGAGACGTTTTGCGCCGTCACGCGAAAGGATGGCATGGACAAAGGCAAGGTATACATCCCGCGCGCCGTTCTTTTTACACACATCCACAGCCTGAGCAATGGAACCGCCTGTATCCACTTCGTCATCCACGATGATCACATCACGGTCATTTACATCACCGATCAGGGTCAGCGCTTCGGCTTTTGCATCGTTACCATGGCGGCGTTTTTCGATGAACGCGATGGGAGCATCAAGGTCCGCCGCGTAATTGCGGCCTTTTTTCGCAAAGCCGAGGTCAACGGAAACCACCACGGGATCTTTCATTCCCGGACGGATATTGTCATTGATGTGGCTGACGAGCAAATGTGAGGCGGTCAACACATCGCCTGGGATGGAGAAGAATCCCTGCACCTGCCCGGCGTGCGGGTCGAGGGTCATATAGCGGTCTGCGCCGGCCACTTCGAGCATATCCGCTACGAGGCGTGCGGTGATCGGCACACGCGGCTGGTCTTTTTTATCCGAGCGGCCATAGCACAAATACGGCACAACCGCCGTGATGCGTGCCGCTGAATCCAAACGCAGGGTCTGGATCATGATCAGCAATTCCATCAAATTCCTATGAACAGGCGATGAGGTGGTCTGAATGATATATACATCCTGCCCGCGCACGCTCCCGTTCAATTTTACGAAAATATTCTCGTTCGGGAACTCGATCACTTCTCGTCCGCTCAATGGCTGGTCGAGATAATCCGCGATCTTTTGGGCAAGTTCGGGCGCGCCGCTGCCTGCATAAAGCTTGATGCCGCCATAAACTTTCAGGTCGTGATGAACGTGGTGCATTAACTACTTCTCCTTATTGCGGGATGTCCACTCAGAACGCAGAACGCTCATGATCAGGACATCATCGTATTTTCCATGTTTATAGACCGCTTCACGCAGCCGTCCTTCCAAAACAAAACCCGCTTTTTCGTACGAGCGCACGGCGCGGATATTCTCAGTGTAAACTTTTAAGAACGCACGGTTTAGGTTTAATGTCTCGAAGCAATGCTTTACGAGCAGGCTCATCACTTCGGAGCCGTAGCCCTTGTTCCATTCGGATTTATCGCCGATCATAATTCCAAGCTCGGCAGAACTGCTCACCGGATCAAGATCGAACACACCACAGTTGCCGACCAGTTTCCAGTTCTTACCCTTGCGGATTTCAATGGCAAGTGGCTTTTCCTTTTGGTCGCGTTTTGCAAGAGTGTTGAACCAGTTCTCTTCATCTGCAAATGACATGGGTAAATATAGCGCAAGCCCGCGAGTCACTTCGGGATCATTTACCCATTCATGGAATTTACTTATATCATCGCGCTCTGCTGCGCGCAGCCGCACACGTTTGCCATAAATAATGCTCATTTTTTACCTGCCGTCCAATAATATCTTCACTGCTTCCCATGGGGAAACATTTCTTTGCATGACCTTTTCAAGCACATCTTCAAATTTCTCTTGCGGGACGTCTTCACGGAAGCGATTTAACAACGCCTCGCGGATCAACGCCTCCAACTCGACCTCAAGCCTGGCTCGCTCGCGAACGGCCCAGTCTCCACTCTGACGGAGATGCACGACATGCCGCCCGATAGACTCTGCCAGTTCTACGATCCCTTTGCTTTCCACCGCAACCGTTTTTTGAATGGGTGGAATCCACATCAGCGTGGCGGATGAATCTTGTTTGGGAGCAACCGTCCGCATGGTGGAGCCGTGATGTTGAAAAACTCGCTCAGTCGGGTGCGCCAAATCCAGCATGGACTTTAATGCTTTCTCGGTATTTTCTACGCCAGGCCTGTCTGATTTGTTGATGACGAGAATATCCGCGATTTCCAGAATGCCCGCTTTGATGGCTTGAATGTCATCGCCGAGACCGGGCGCTTCCACAACCAGCGTTGTGTGCGCCAGGCGGGCAACATCCACTTCACTTTGCCCCGCACCGACGGTTTCAATGATGATTACATCGAAACCAGCTGCATCAAAGACTTGTACCATATTGGCAGTGGCCTGTGCCAGCCCGCCCAGCGAACCGCGCGTTGCCATTGAGCGAATGAAGACGTTCGGGTCGCCGGAAAGATCGCGCATGCGCACACGGTCACCGAGTACCGCGCCACCCGTGAACGGGCTGGACGGATCAACGGCCACGATAGCCACGCGCTTGTTTCCCACTTTTCGATAGTGCAGCGCCAGCTGATTCACCAACGATGATTTGCCCGTGCCCGGCGCGCCGGTCACACCGATGAGATGCGCCCTGCCCGTGTGCGGAAATAATTCGATTAATGCGGTGCGTCCATCGGGCGTGTTGTTTTCCACTTGCGTGAGCAAGCGCGCCAATGAAAGACGATCACCGTTGAGAACTGCTTGAGAATAGGTCATTGAATATATTTATTTCGTCCTGAGCGGAGTCGAAGGACGTGACTATGAAAATTTATATTGCCACCACTCCGCGCTTCGGCTTCGGACGGAAATCATGTCCTCTCTCCGCTCAGCATGGAGGTGTGTTTAACAACAAAACACAGAGCGTTTGCTCTGTGTAGGGAGTGTGGGTTATCCTGCCACTGCGGTTTGAACGTCACGAATAATGTCTTCGGTAGAAGCGCCGGGGCCGAAGACGCCAGTCACTCCCATTTCTTTTAATTGTTGCAGGTCTTCGTCTGGAATGATGCCGCCGATAAAGACTTTGACATGTGTCTGCCCGTTGGCTTTGAGCAATTCCATGATTCGGGGAGTCAATGCCATGTGCGCGCCGGAGAGAATCGAAAGACCAACCACATCCACATCTTCCTGGAGAGCGGCTTCGGCGATCATTTCGGGAGTCTGGCGCAGGCCGGTGTAGATCACTTCCATGCCGGCATCACGCAAAGCGCGCGCAACCACTTTCGCTCCACGATCATGCCCGTCCAAACCGGGCTTGGCAACCAGTACACGTATTTTTTTATTGGTCATAATTCCTCCAGGGGAATATCACTGAAATTATACTATGCATCACAAGCCCAAAATTTATACTTTTCAAAGTTGTAACTGGTATTTCGAAAAGCGGATGTGTGTTGAATAAAAAATGTTTCCAGTAGGCAGTGCGCCTACTGGAAACATCAGTCCTCTTTGCGATCAGGAGAGGTTATCCTTCCGCGATCACGATCACTTTATCTTCAGGGGTAAATGTGACCTTCCCAGATTTCTTCGGGTTGGTGTACACGCCGTATGCTTTTTCAGCATCATGGCTTTGACCCATCAAGCGGTAACCAATAGCTGTTTCGCCGCGGCGGCGGGCAGCTTCAGTGACGTTATAGAAATTGACAGGCTGGCCTGTGGCGATATAATCGCTGACCGGCTTGAGATAGATCTCGGCGCCTTCGGGATCGAACATGTCTGTGAATACGCCCATGAGTTCGGCGTTCTCGGAAAGCTGCGCGAGCATAAGGCTGATGAGGTGCTCGCTGACGATGAAGTCATCTACTTTGGCTGCTTCGGCGAGTTCACGGTTGCGCAGGTCGAGCATTTCGCTGATGATGGAGAATGGGGTCTCGTCTTTTTCGGCGATGTCGCGCAGATGCAGCAGGGTGACGAGGGTAATGGCATCTGCTTCCTGCACTTCGAGGTGGCTGTAAGCCAGCACGATGACATGGTCAAAATCTGAAACTTCCAGTTTTTCGAGCAGGTCACGGTCGCGGATGTCGCCTTCCATCACTTTTAATTTTTGATTGACGATCTTTTTGCTATCGAGGCGGATTTGTTTTTCAAGATCGTAGATATGAGAAACGATGGTCAGCTCGGAGCCCTTGGCAACGTAGTTATCCAACTCGTGGACGATGGTTGCACCGGAGCGGTTCCAGCCGAGGATAAGGCCGCGCTCGGGCTTGGGTTTGGTTGTCTTTCCGTTTTGCTGGATCAGGCTTTCGTCTAATGGAGTGATCGTATTGTTGGTGAGTATGATCTTGTCATCATCTTCCGCGATCGCAAAGATCTGGTCGCCGGATTCGATGCGGGTGTCCATTGGAGGGTTCATGGCGATTGTGCCATCTGCTTTGCGGATGCCCATTACGGTGGATGTTTCATAGGCAAGCAGCGCTTCGCCGTAGGTTTTGCCGGAGAGGCCGGGTTCCTGTTTGAAATAAATTTCATCGCCGCCGAAGTTCATCAACTCGGTGTAGACGATGGAAAGACCGCTTTGACGTGAGGTCTGCGCGACCACACGGGCGATAAGGTCTGTGGTAAGGATGCTTTGGACGTTATCCTTTGTACCGAGCATTTTCACCACATCCAAGTTCTTTTCATCGTGGATCTGGGTGACGATATGGTAGGGCTCTTCGCGTCGGTTGGGATTATTGGTGATGGCCAGCACGGATTTGATGACGTGCGTATCCGGGTCCGCACCTTCAGAGAGGATGATGATGGAGCGGGCGGTGTGCGGGCTCGCGATCTCAAGATCGTTCAGGTCAATGGGGTTTCCGGAGCGGCAAATGATACGGGTGTTCTTCGTATCTTCGATGCGATTATTGATCTCGTCTTCCATATCCACTTTGTCGTGGTCGGCCAGAATGACGATGACCGCGCCGTTCTTGCGGCTCTCGTTGGCGAGCACAAGCTCGGAGATGACGGTGAATATCTGCGGTGCCCAGCCGAGGATGAGGGTGTGGTCGTTTTCGAGAACCACAGAGCGTCCCTTGCGGAGTTCGTCCATTTTGTCTTCGATGCCGTTGTTAATGATACCGATCAGGGCGCTGACAACAAAAACGCCACCGAATGTAACGATCAACATCATCAGCAGGAAGAACGGATTGCCCGTATCCCCGCCCATGGTGCCTGAGTCAAGAGTGCGCAGCAGACTCATCCATGCTACTTCAAGGAAACTCTCGCCGTTGGGGGCGCTGTTGGTTATTTTTACCAATGCGGCGGCGATGAATATGATCAATGCGGACAGGGCGAATAAACCGGTTAACATCGCGCCTGTCCCGCGCGACATGTAATTGTCAAACCAGTACTGGAACTTTTGTTTGGGTGTGTATTGTTTCATAGCTCTCCTCAAAATTTCATCTATTATAAGAGCAATCCCTTTGGCCACCATAGGTAATTTGGCGCGTGGAGTATTGCAGTTGTATGCAAAAATGTAAGTTTCACGATACTCCCAAATCCTGAAGCGTGCTTAAGAGAACTATAATATTTTCGGGTAACATATCCCGAATTGCCTGTGTCTATGCAGTAGACTTTATCAGTCATTAGGGAAAACGTCCCGACACTTGCGCCGTACGCCAGCGCGGTGAGGTTGCCATCTGACGCTTAAATTACTCGAAATAAGCCTTCGGGATGGTGCTTGTATGTTATTTCCGATAAGTCTACGTGTTGATATTATCCTTTTTTAAAGTGAGGTGACCCATGTTTCAATTCGAAGGATTTGATCGCCGCAAGGAGGAAGACCGTGTCCGTGCAGAAGGACGGCTGCCCCCTGGCCAGTCACTGACCCAGAAATTCCCCGTACTGCATTATGGCCCCGTGCCCATGTTCGATGCCGCCACGTGGGACCTGCGCGTGTGGGGCGAAGTCGAAGAGGAAAAACGCTGGATCTGGGCTGAGTTCAACCAGTTACCGCGAACAGCCATCAAAATGGACTTGCACTGTGTTACCCGCTGGAGTAAGTTCGACACCACATGGGAAGGCGTTTCCGTGAAGACGCTTGTAGAAAATGGATTGATTAAGATCAAGCCGAGCGCCGCATATGTTTTACAGCATGCCGAATATGGCTTCACGGTCAACCTGCCGCTTTCCGTGGTCTTGCAGGACAACTTCCTGCTGGCAACCCATTTCAACGGTGAGCCGATCACAGCGGATCACGGCTATCCCTTGCGCGGCATGGTGGGCTTCATCCCCGGGCGTGAAGACCTTGAAACTCCCTACCTGTGGAAGGGCGCCAAGTGGCTCCGATCTCTGGAGTTCATGACCCGTGACAAGCGCGGGTTCTGGGAACAGGCAGGCTATCACAACCGCGCCGATGTCTGGCGCGAAGAGCGGTTCGGTTAAAAGCAAACCTCCGAGTTTTTTTGAAACTCGGAGGTTTTTTTGAGTCCGAAGTCAGGAGACTTCGGACTCAAAATCTTCGGTGCAAAATCGGGACGCGAAGCGTTGCACTCCCATTTACGGTCGCTTATCCAGTGTGATGGTCACATCCACTTTTTCCTCGCCGCGCAAGACGGTCATTACTACCGTATCGCCGGGGGATTTGTGGGTGATGAGGTATGCCAGCATTTCATCGAAGGTGCGGGTTTCCTGTCCGTCAATGGCAACGATTAAGTCACCGCCTGCGAGCAGGCCGGGGATGGAAGTGGATTTGCTCCCTGCGATGATACCCGCCTTGTCAGCGGGACCGCCCGCTACAACGTCAGTGACGTACGCGCCGGTGTAGGATTTCAGGCCGAGCGCCTCCACAATTTCAAGGCTGAGCGAGTCCATAGAAGAGATGCCTAAAAATGGGTAATCATATTTGCCGTTTTCGATCAGCGAAGGTGTAACACGCTTGACCATGTTGATGGAGATGGCAAAGCCGATACCCGAGTTGATAGGTTCGCCGGTGTCGGTAAAGCTCGTGGTGCGGATGGCGCGGTTGATGCCGATCACTTCTCCGTTGATGTTGAAGAGCGGGCCGCCGGAGTTGCCCGGGTTGATGGCCGCATCCGTCTGGATGATGTCACCTGCGGTAAACAGGGAACCATCCGGCGTCTGGTGAGCCGAGTCTAACGTGCGGCCGAGCGCGGAGACGATTCCAACCGTCATGGTGGTATCCAGCCCAAAAGGGTTGCCGATGGCAATTACGGTCTGACCAACTTTCAGCGAGTCTGAATCGCCGAGCGGCAGCGGGTGAAGTTCCTCCGCGGGCGCATCCACTTTGACGATTGCCACATCCGAGTCGGTATCTGTTCCGATCACAGTGCCATACGCCATGAAGCCGGAAGTGAAGCGCACTTCGATCAGTTTCGCGCCTTCGATGACATGATAGTTCGTGATGATGTGACCTTCACCGTCGTACACAAAGCCCGAACCTGAACCCAGATCGGTTAGGATGGCAACCGTGCCCACGCTGACGTTGTCGTAAAGCGCCACAAGGCTGTCCTGCTGCGCGGAAGGATTGGTTACATTTGCATCGGAAGATGAAATGGTTGGAATGGGCTGCACCTCAACGGAAGGTTGGGCTGCGCCCGGAAGGGGGCTTTGGCAGGCCAGCGCCACCAGGATCAAAACCGCTAAAGCGAGAAATCCTTGTTTTGTTTTCATGCTACTCCTAATTAAAATTTAATGCGGGATGCTTCTTCGATCAACTCTATCTGCTTCGACGACAGGTATTTTGGAATCTGAACTTTCAACTTTACGAACAGGTCGCCTTTTGTGACGGGGTTTTTCAGGTGCGGCATTCCGCGCCCTGCCAGCCGAAAGACCTGTTCCGGCTGTGTGCCAGCGGGGATGTTCAATTTGATCTGTCCATTTGGCGTATCCACTTCAGCTTCACCGCCAAGGATCAAAACAAAAACGCTTACGGGGGATGTCGTGGTTAAGTCGTAGCCTTCACGCTCGAAGCGATCCTCATCTTCAATCTGGATGACCAGATACAGATCGGTTCCTTCCGGTCCCGCGCCTGCCACTCGGACTTTGGAGCCTGTCTTCACCCCGGCAGGGATGCGAACCTGTAACTTGCGCGACTTTGTTTGCAATTGGCGCATGGTGCCTTCATACGCCTCCTGGTAATTGATCCCCAGTTCCTGTTGATACCCGGTCTCCTGCTGCTGCATTTGCTGACCGCGCTGCTGAGAGCGGACTGCTTCGCCAAAGATAGTGCGGAAGAAATCAGAGAAGGTCGCGCCGCCGCCGAAGACATCATCCACGTTGCCGCCGCGCTGCTGGCCTCTTGCGTTTTGCTGGAACCAATCGTCCCACTGAAAATCACCGGGTCTGCCGCCGCTGGTGCGAAAGTTGGAATAAGCGCTGCCTAACTGGTCGTAGCGCGCACGTTTTTGATCGTCGCTCAAGACCTGATAGGCTTCGTTGATCTCTTTGAATTTGTCCTCGGCTTTTTTATCGCCGGGATTCTTGTCCGGATGATATTTCATGGCGAGCTTGCGATATGCCGAGCGAATATCGTCCGCACTGGCTTTGCGTTCTACACCGAGGATCTTATAATAGTCTTTATATTCCATATTACTATTTTTATCCCTGCGTGGGGTGAGAGTCAAGCGCCCACAGGTTACACTTACATAACTCTAACCTGAGCTTTAAGGAGTGCAAGGTCTCAGATATTGCGCTTCAACAAAAAATCATTCTAAAAAGAAAAGATGAGAAGACTATGAAATCAATATGTGTTTTTTGTGGGTCATCCGATTCGGTTCACGCAGACTATAAAACCGCCGCCTTTCAATTGGGGGTTGTTCTTGCCCAAAAAGGGATTCGCCTCGTTTATGGAGGTGGAAAGACCGGTTTGATGGGCGAAGTGGCAAATGGAGTCCTGTCTGCAGGCGGCGAGGTGATCGGCGTTATCATCCCATCCATGAACACGCCCGCACTCGCGCACACCGGCCTCACCCGCATGGATGTAGCCCCCGACATGCACGGACGCAAGGCCCGCATGCACGAACTCTCGGACGGATACATTGCCCTGCCCGGTGGCTACGGCACATGGGATGAGCTTTTCGAGACGATCACCTGGGCGCAGACCGGCGCACACGAAAAACCTGTTGGAATGTTGAATATCAAAAAGTATTACGACCCACTGCTTGCGGCAATGGATCACGCAGTGGCTGAAGGTTTCGTTTTTCCCGAACATCGCAAAGCGGTCCATTGTAAATTGGAGCCGGCAGAATTATTGGATGCGATGGAAAAATACCAGCATCCACATGAGGCTGTGAAGAGGTGGCTAAAAGAGGATTAAATCAACATCCCGCCGATGGTTTGGCAGGGGGATGAAAAGATGTTTAAAAATCAAAACCGTCTTTCGTGAGAAAGACGGTTTTCAGTGCTCCCGGCAGGACTCGAACCTGCGACCTATTGCTCCGCAAGCAAGCGCTCTAATCCACTGAGCTACGGAAGCGTTTTTTGTGCGGGTGGTATTTTACTGTAATGTAGGGAGAATGGCAAGGTGAGGTATTGGCCCTGCCATGCTGTAGTAAAGTCAGGGTTATGTCGCTCTCCCGATAGAACATCGGGACGATGTGAGGGAGCGCGCCCAGGGCGACATATGCATTTTTGTCAAGCGGCCTTGGAAAAGCCATGCATGAAGGATGCACCCACAGCGTTCAAACATTTTCAGGTTGCGGGTACAATTCACACCATGTCCAAATTTAAATCACCGATCGTCTATTTCTTTATCACAGTCGGCGCAATCGCATTGCTGACTCTCCTTGGCCCCGAGGAAAGATCATTGGGAGCCAATGTGCGGATCGTCTACCTGCACGGAGCCTGGGTGTTGACTGCGGAAATCGCATTCTTTGCCGCGGCTCTCGCCGGACTTTTTGGGCTGATTCTGCGCAAAGACATTTTCCACGCCTGGTCCGCTGCTCTTGGCCGCACGGGTATCGTCTTTTGGATCACCTACCTGCCGCTCTCGTTATTTGCCATGCAAACCAACTGGAACGGTCTCTTCCTCGCCGAGCCGCGTTTTCGTCTCGCCATGATGTTTGCCGTCACTGGCATCCTGCTTCAGATCGGCCTGTGGATCTTCAACACTGCATGGCTTACCTCGCTGGCAAACATTATTTACATTGTTGTTCTGCGGGTGATCTTTTCCACTGCAGAAAACATCATGCACCCGCCTCCATCGCCGATCTTCAACTCAGGGAATTACGTCATCATCGGATTCTTTGTTGGCTTAAATCTGCTGGCATTGCTGGCTGCGTTTTTCCTCACCCGTTTTTTTATGACCATCAAATCAAATAGCTGACCATCCCCTTGCGTATTCGATCTCAGCTCATCATCTTCATGCTTCTCCGCACCATCCTGAATACCGCCCACAGGATGGTGTATCCATTTTTATCGGTCTTCGCGCGCGGCCTCGGCGTGGATATTTCCACCATGTCCCTGCTGATGACGGTACGCTCCCTGCTCGGAACCACCAGCCCACTGTTCGCACCCCTCGCAGACCGCCGCGGACGCAAGTTTGGCATGTTACTCGGCATCTCTGTTTTCACACTTGGCGTGGGGCTGGTTGCAATTTACCCATCCATCTGGACTTTAAGCGCTGCCCTGCTGCTTGGAATAGTCGGCAAATATCTTTTCGACCCTGCCATGCAAGCCTACTTCGGAGATCGCATCCCTTACGAACAACGCGGCACTGCATTAGCTATCACCGAAATGGCATGGTCCATGGCGTTCATTGCAGGCGTTCCTGCCGTTGGGTTTTTGATCAACAGTTTTGGCTGGTCTTCCCCATTCCCAATTTTCGCAGCGTTTGGCCTGCTCATCTTCCTTGTCATCTGGCGCATCGTTCCCAGCGAAGACTCGCACCATGAACTTACAACCAATTCCCGTGACGGCTACCGCGCCGTGTTCACCTCCGTCCCTGCCCTGGCGGGAATATCCATTGCCCTGTGGGCCAGCGCAGCGAATGAAGTGGTCAATATTATCTTTGGCGTCTGGCTGGAGGATTCATTTGGATTAAAGATCATTGCGCTTGCAGGAGCCTCAGCGGTGATTGGCATCTCTGAATTAAGTGGAGAAGGATTGGTGGCATTAACTACTGACAGACTCGGCAAACCGCTCGCTCTGACCATTGGGCTGGTCGGCAATGCCCTGGCATCGATCCTACTCCCGTTCATTGGGCAAACCCAGACGGGCGCGCTGGTTGGCTTGTTCCTGTTTTACATCACATTTGAGTATGTGATGGTCAGCCACATCCCCATGATGACAGAGCTTGTTCCTTCTGCGCGAGCCACAATGCTTTCGATGAATGTGACTGGTCACGCATTGGGACGTGCGCTTGGGGCATTTCTTGCAGGGATCATTTATCAGCAGTTCGGGTTTCTTTTCGTGGCACTAACAGCCGTGCTGCTAAACGTGGCCGGACTGCTGGCGTTACGAATCATGAAAAAGAGAACTTGATATAAATCCTTTTTGCGGTCGCTACATTATCTCTGATTGTGAGTACCTTTCTGTAGGTTTTCGTAACTGCGTATTATGAGCTAGCGCCTATCCCTTTGGTGAAGGAGTGCATCCACAGAGTATTAGACCCGGTGAAGCGCACTACGGTCTCAACTCCGGCCATGGACAAATACTGATCACGGCAGCAAAAAATTCGGGTTGGCCTGGATATATAAAAAATAAAAAAATCCCGTCACACGACGGGATTTTTTTATTGGTGATGGCCGCAGAATTACACGTTGCCTAAGCTGCCATTGATTTTGCTGAAGACGTTACCGATGATTGGGCCGAGAACCATCAAAGCCGCAATAACAACGATAGCTACCAAAACAAGAATTAGCGCGTACTCAACAAGACCCTGACCTTTTTCCTTGGGTGAAAATAACATGGGGAAGTTTCTCCTTTCTTTTCGGATTTCACTGAAAGGTCTCCAGTGATTGTCTTTATTTTACATTGCTCCTAAAAAAACGCAAGTGCGTAAAGGGCTATTTCCCTAACAGTTATGTTAGCCTTTCAGGAACGAAAGCATAAAAATAACCTCGGATAAGCTCAAAAAGGCGCTCCAACACGTAAAACGATGGTGTTGCAATTGAATTTGATCTGACTATTTTTTTCCACCTCGTCATGCAAACTTAAAATCCCTTGGCACAGAGTGAACACGGGGATTCTTGTGTAGACGGATTAGCAGAAGACACGGATAAGAATTTATTCTCTTTTTAAAATATGTTCTTCCGTGTGATCCGTGCGCGAAGCGCCCGTGTACAAAAGGTTTTCATCGTAAAATAGAGACATGCCTTCCACACTCCCCATTCTACGCGCCCGCCGTAAACAACGGCTTGAAAAGCAAAACAAACAGTCAGTACGCGCACGTGGCGCGATCATCAGCGGAGGAATCGTCCTTTCACTTCTGCTTGCAGTGGGAATCATCCTCGGCGCGTTCGCATATGCCGATGTCACCCGCGAGCTTCCATCAATAGAAATTCTTCCAAGATTATTAAATCCGCCAGATGGACTACTGCTGCAGCCCACACGCATCTATGACCGCAGCGGTTTGCAAGTCCTTGCCACCTTCGCACCGAACGACACGCTGCGCCGTTATATTCCCGTCAACCCCCAAAACCCGCAGCACATTCCTGAAAACCTGGTCAATGCCGTCATTGCCGTTGCCGACCCGCAATTTAAAACGCATTCGGGCTACGCCATTCAAGGCTTTAACGATCCCGAACTTCACTCCACCATCGCACAGCGCCTGATCAGCAATTTAATTCTTTACAACGAGCTGCCCTCCACGCGCCGCGCCATTCGCGAGCGCATCCTCGCCGCGCAGATCACCGCGCAATTCGGGCGCACGCAAATTATCGAATGGTATTTGAACAGTGCAAATTTCGGCAACCATGCCTACGGTGTGGACGCCGCTGCCCAGCTTTATTTCAACAAACCCGCCGACGAACTTACTCTCGCCGAGTCTGCCATTCTTGCCGCAACCAGCGAAACGCCCGCGCTCAATCCGTTGGATGCTCCGCAAGTTGCATTGCAGCGCGGGCGCGAAGTCCTTTATGTTTTGAATGGGCTTGGCTCGGTAAGCAATGAAGCGACAGCACTTGCCCTCGCAGAGACACCGAAGATGGAGTCCACGCCTCTCGCTTCGCGTGCGCCGACAGTTGCTCCTGCTTTCGTGAACATGGTCCTCGCCCAAATAGAGTCGCAGATCCCGCGCGAACGCATTGAACGCGGTGGAATGACGATCATCACCACATTGGATTACGACCTGCAGAAGAAAGCCGCCTGCGTAACGGAAGTCTACGCGACGCGCATGGCTGGGCTGCCCACCCCTGAAACAGATTGCGACGCGGCGCGGTTATTGCCGTCCCTGCCGCCTGCTGTCACCTTTGCGGATTCGTCCGCAAGTGCGTTGATCCTCGACCCGAACACGGGGCAGGTATTGGCGATGGTCGGCGAGACAAATCAAGGCGTGGAAACTCCTCTTGCAACCGCACACAGGCCCGGGTCCAGTTTGGATGCGTTTGTCTATTTGACAGGATTCACTCGAGGCTTGAGTCCAGCCTCATTAACGTGGGATATCCCCAGCGGCGAAAATATCCAAAACTTTGACGGTATTTATCATGGGCCGATGCGATTAAGAATTGCACTGGCAAATGATTATCAAGTTCCTGTGGAAACGTTGAAGACGCAAATGGGAATTGAGAATGTGACGAAGATCGCGTCGTCGTTTGGCATTGATCTGAGTGCAGACGTTTCGATGCTGGAGCTTGCGGGCGCGTATGGAGTCTTTGGCACGCAGGGCGTGTACTTCGGGCAAACCATCAACGATGATTTTTTGCCCGTGAGCGTGCTGCGCGTGGAAAGCATGGATCATTCCGTGCTGCTGGATTGGTCACAGCCGCAAGCGCAAACCGTGGTGACTCCTGCGATGTCGTATTTGATGACGAACGTGTTGAGCGATGAAACAGCACGCAGGCAATCATTGGGCAGTTCGAACGCGCTGGAGATCGGTAGACCCGCAGGCGTGAAGGTCGGGCAAACATCCGATGGACGCGATGTGTGGGTGGTTGGATTCACACCATCGTATGTGGTGGCAGCGTGGACAGGCGTGCGCGGCGAGAGTGATTCGGTCACGCCGCGTTTTCCCGCCGTGCTGTGGAATGCGTTGATGCAAATCGCATCGGAGAACACATCCGCAGGCGGTTGGACCATGCCGCAGGGCATCAGCGCATTGACGGTCTGCGACCCATCCGGGATGCTGCCCACGCGTGAATGCCCAAATCTGGTAGCTGAAGTTTTCCTGAACGGCAGTGAACCGACTCAAGCAGATACCATGTTCCGCGAGTTTTCTGTTAATCGTGAGACAGGATTATTGGCTACGGTATTCACCCCGCCCGAATTAATTGATAATCGCGTGTATATGCTCGTCCCTGAAAATGCACGGGACTGGGCACAAAGCGCAGACCTGGATATTCCCCCAACTTCGTATGATGCAATTCAAGCGCCGCCGGTCAACCCCGTTGCAAACATCACATCGCCACAATTGTTCGGAGATGTGAATGGTACGGTGCAAATTACAGGCACTGCTTCGGGGGATGGATTTTTATATTATCGTGTGCAGGTCGGTAAGGGGTTGAATCCGCAAGAGTGGATTCAAGTAGGTTCCGATACAACCACACCGGTGACAAACAATCTCCTCGCAGAATGGGACACGACTGAATTAAGCGGCTTGTATGCTGTGCAATTGGTTGTTGTAAGAGAAGGTCAATTGCTGGATACGGCAGTAATTCAGGTAACGATTAGCAATTAGCGGTTAGTATTAACCAGCAGTTTTTTACTGAACGCTGATAGCTGATTGCTTAAACAAACAGTGGCCGGCCCAAAAGCCAACCACCGTCTAATCGCTAAAAGCTAAAAATTATCGCGCCAGCACCTTCGCCATGTGGAAGTATTCCATGTTGACCTTGCGTTTGTTCGAGATCACATCCCCCAGCGGGATAAAATCGATGCCCTTGCCTTTGAGGCCGGTCATCAAGCCGTGTTTGCCTTCGATCAACGCCTCCACGGCTTTCACTCCCATGCGGGAAGCCAGCAGACGGTCATACGCAGTCGGCGAACCGCCGCGCTGAATGTGACCGAGAATGGTCATGCGGGTCTTGAAGCCCACATCGAGATCGTCAATGCGCTGCGCCAGATCTGTGGTGCGGATGCCTGAGCCTTCGGCGTTGATGATGATGGCGTGATTCTTGCCGCGCTTGTAGGCATCCTCCACGGTTGCGGCCACTTCATCGGCAGTGATTGGAACTTCAGGGATGAGCGCCACTTCCGCGCCGCAGACGATGGCTGCCATCACAGCGAGGTAACCGCTGTTGCGTCCCATTGTCTCCACCAAAAACGCGCGCTGGTGGGAAGACGCCGTATCGCGCAGTTTATCCACGGCTTCCATAATGGTGTTCATGGCGGTATCCGTGCCAATGGCAATGTTCGTGCCCCAAATGTCGTTATCGATGCTGCCCGGGATACCGATGACCTTGATGCCCTGCTGTGAAAGCGCATGCGCGCCGTTCATTGAGCCTTCGCCGCCGATCACGATCAGTGCATCCATACCTGCTTCGTTCATCTTGCGGATGGCGTCCCGTTGGCCGGCCGGCTCCTGAAAGCGCTTGCTTCGGCTTGTCAACAGAACCGTTCCGCCGCGCTGCAAAATACCGCCAACATCACGCGGACCCATCGGCTTGAACTCGCCGTTCAGTAAGCCTTCATATCCATGCATCACGCCGATTACATTTAAATCGTTCGCAAGCGCAGTCCGCACCACAGCGCGGATCGCCGCGTTCATGCCGGGGGCATCGCCGCCGGAAGTAAGAACCCCTATTGTAAATTTTTCTGACATTTAAATTTCTCTCTTGATCTGAAAATTATCAAAATCGCGCGCCACCACCGTATTTGAAAAAATGGGCTGTGCTTCGGCAAGCACATCTTTTCCGCGATAACGGCGCGAAATATGTGTAAGAATCAACTTTTTAACCCCTGCTTTTACGGCGAGTTCCGCACCCATACGCGCAGTCAGGTGTGAATATTTCTTTGCCATATCTGCTTCTTCATCCAAATATGTGGACTCGATCACCAAAGCGTCCGCATCTTTGCTGACCTCAATCAGGTTGTCCGTTCTACCGGCATCCCCCACCACGACAAGCTTACTGCCCTTTTCCCATTCTCCAAGCACCTCTTCTGGAGAGATGCGTTTTCCGTCGGGCAAAGTGATCTCTTTTCCAGCAACTAGGTCGCGACGTTCGGGCCCGAACGGGACTCCAAGTTCATCCGCCTTGCTCGCCAAAAATGGACGGCGCGCTTTTTCTTCAAATACAAATCCCAGGCAGTCTGGTCCGCGGTGAGTCACGGGAAACGCGGTCACGGTGAAATCATCCGCTTCAAAGATAAGGCCGGGTTTGATCTCGGTCAATTTCAAAGGCATCGGAGGCTGATTACCGCGCAACACCACATCATAAAGCAGGGTTCTCACCCGTTCCAATGTGGCGCGCCCGCCGAAGATCTCAAGCTCGTCGATGGCTTCCCATCTCAATAACGTGGAAAGCAAACCACCCAGCCCGAGGATATGATCGAGATGCCCGTGGGTGACCAGAATGCGGGTGATGCGTTTGAATCCAATACCCGATTGCAGGATCTGTCGCTGCGTCCCTTCGCCGCAATCGATCAGAAACCGATATTCGTTATGAGATACGATCTGCCCTGCAAGGCCGCGGTTCGCAGAAGGCGCGGATGCAGATGTGCCAAGAAAAAGAATTTCGAACAAAGTTGAGTCCTTACCAAACCAGCCGTAAAGAACAAAAAATCTCTGCGGCAAGGATTTATTGAGAAACCAAAAAGCCTCGCAATTGTACCTTATCGCCTGACAAAAAAATCAGTAAATCCCTTTCAAGGATAAAGAGTAAACTATATGTGTTTCTGATCGTCACAGCACGATTCACTTCGCAAAGTAAACAGACCATTTGTGCTATAATCTTTTTTGAAATTATCTTTTACAAATTACGCATTACGAATCACGCATTACGTACAATGCCTCTTCTCAAACCCTCCACCCCACCCAAGAAAAGCACAAAGCCTGCGGGCAAAACCCTCCCTCCAAAAAAAGGAGAAGCGCCGCATGCTAAAAATGCGCCGCATTCCGCATCGCGATCGCGCCAGCCTACGTTGTGGGATCGCCTCTCCAACGAACGCAAATTGGATGTTGTCGGCGGAGGCCTTGCATTAATGGGAATCGTCATCTTGTTGGGGCTGCTTTCTCCCAGCCGTTCCACTCCTGTTGAGATTGTCATTACAAAACTCACTCAGTTATTTGGCTGGGGCGTCTATATCCTTCCCGTCGGTCTGCTCGTCTTTGGGTTGTGGCTGGTCTTCCGCAAGATAGAACGCATCCCTCCGCTTTCCACAGAACGCGCAGTCGGCAGCGGAATCCTTTTCTTCTGGCTGCTTGCCTTTCTTCATTTCATCAGCGGCGCCACAGCCGAAACCGCAGAAGCGGTTGCCCTCGCGGGCGCGGGCGGCGGCGTCATTGGCGCGCGTTTTCAATATTACTTTTGGGCATGGCTCGGCGGCGGCGGGACCTTCTTCAGCATGCTCGCCTGGCTCATCTTTGGGGTTGCCGTTTTTCTGGACAAGCCCGTAGCCGACTTATTCTTCTGGCTCGCGCCGTTGACTTTAAAACTGCGCCAGCTGCTGAATAAAAAGATCGCGCCTCCCACTCCGCTCATACCTGATTCTGCTTCGACAGAGGATTTCACGCCGATAGACCCCAACGCCATGCCGAAGGTCATCACCACCGAAGTGCCTGCCGTCCAACCCACGCGGACAACGAGTGGAGCAAACGTTATCCACTGGACATTGCCCAATGTCAGCGACATCCTCGACTCAGGCAATGCACCCTCCATCAACGAAGATTTCATCCAACAGCGCGCGCGATTGATCGAAGAGACTCTCGCCTCCTTTGGCGCGCCAGCGCAGGTAGTTGCCATCAGCCGCGGGCCAAGCATCACGCAGTTCGGAGTGGAACCGCTCTTTCTTGAGTCCAGAGGCGGCGTACGGACGAAGGTCCGCGTCAGCAAAATTGCATCCCTTTCCGATGACCTTGCACTCGCCCTCGCCGCGCCGCGCATCCGCATTCAAGCGCCGGTACCCGGCCACAGTTATGTTGGCATCGAAGTGCCCAACGAAGAAATGGCGATGGTGGCGCTGCGCGATATTTTGGAAAGTGAAACGTACAAGAAAAATACAAAGCCGCTCAACTTCGGCCTCGGGCGGGATGTGGCCGGTATGCCCGTCATTGCCAGCATCGAAGGAATGCCGCACTTGTTGATCGCAGGCACAACCGGTTCCGGTAAATCGGTCTGCGTCAATTCCATCCTCACTTGTATGCTGCTCTACAACACCCCCGATGACCTGCGCCTTGTGCTCGTTGACCCGAAGCGCGTGGAGTTCACCGGCTACAACGGCATCCCGCATTTGCTCGGCCCCGTGGTCGTTGAAATGGATCGCGTCATCGGCGCATTGCAATGGATGACCCGCGAAATGGACAAGCGTTATCACCTGTTCGCGCAGGTCGGCTCGCGCAACATTACCGACTACAACGCCAAGATGAAACTAAAGGGCGAAAAGAAACTGCCCTACCTCGTCATCATCATCGACGAGCTGGCAGACTTAATGATGATCGCCCCCGATGAGACGGAAAAGACCATCACCCGCCTGGCGCAGTTATCTCGTGCCACCGGCATTCACATGGTACTCGCCACCCAGCGCCCGTCCGTGGATGTGGTTACGGGTCTCATCAAAGCCAACTTCCCCGCGCGCATTGCCTTCGCCGTGGCATCCAACACCGACAGCCGCGTCATCCTCGACCAGCCCGGCGCGGAAAGATTGCTCGGCCGCGGTGACATGCTTTATCAGGCACCGGATGCCGCATCCGCTGCACGTTTGCAAGGCGTGTATGTTTCAGACAGTGAAATTCAAAATTTGGTGGAATACTGGCGCACGCAGGCAGGCGGCGGAAGCTCCTACGCAGTGTCCGGCAGCACCCCCGCAGATTCCATCCCTGAGAACGTACCGCTCAAGCAGGCTCCACTTTGGGAAAAAGAAAAAGTGGACGGCGACCCACTCTACGATGACGCCGTGGACATCGTCCGCAAAGAAGGCCGCGCCTCTGTCTCCATGCTGCAACGCCGGTTACGCATCGGCTACACCCGCGCCTCCCGCATCGTGGACATGATGGAAGACAAGAAGATCGTCGGCCCGCCGGAAGGCGCCACTCAAATGCGTCAGGTGTTGGATTACGGCCCCACCGCCCCGCCCAAAGATGACGGCTATTAACGGCGCGAAAAACCCTGCACCGTAACTCCATTCTTCTTCATGGCATCCCGCAAAATTCTCGCATTCTCCGCCGCGCGCGGGTTGTCGCCATGCAGGCACAACGTCTCCACGTAAACAACTCTTTCCCCAAATAAAATCCCATCTTGAATCAACCGAAGCGCATTCGCCGCCACCTCTTCCGGCGACTCGATCACCGCGCCTGCTTTACTGCGTGACATTAACGTCCCATCTGGATTGTATGCCCTGTCTGGAAATCCCTCCCCTGCAACTTGAATTCCCCCCACAGCGCCCGCCTCACACAACCCCGAGCCTGCCAGCCCGACCAAAATTAATCCTGCGCTGATTCTTTTTACCGCCCGCACAATGGCATCTGCCAATACCCGGTCTTTCGCCGCCTGATTGTACATAGCCCCATGCGGCTTGACATGAGTCAATTTAGCGCCTTCTTCTTTTACGATCTGCGCCAACACCTCAATCTGCTGATAGACGATCTCTTCCGCATCCTCTGCTGAGACGTTCATCTCAAGCCTGCCAAAATTTTCGCGGTCATCCCAACCCGGGTGCGCACCAATGTTCACACCATGTTGTTTGGCGAGCCTCACTGTGGCACGCATCACATTCTCATTGCCCGCATGAAATCCACAGGCAATATTCGCTGACGTGATGTACGGCATGATGGCTTCATCATTGCCAGCTTCTTCACCGAGGTCGCAGTTTAAATCTATTTTCATCTTCGCTCCAATCCCGTAGGAATGATATAGCTTGAAAAATCCATGATACCCCTACGGGGTTGATAAAGGCCAATATCAAAAGTCTATAATCATTTCACCCCTTCGGGGTTTTGAATGCTTTGTTCAGTTTTCGAAAATTCTCTTGTGCTTCTTCAATCATAATTTCCCGAAATCGAATTTTACTGACTCCAGCTTCGCATTGCGCCAGCAACGGCAGATCCGCACGAATGACGTTGGCGATCTTGGGGTAGCCGCCTGTCGAGGGAGAGTCTGCCATCATCACGATGGGCTGCCCATTGGCAGGGACTTGAATGCTGCCCATCGTCATCCCTTCGGAGATCAAGTCTGCACTACCAGCATGCGAAATGGGATTTCCTTCCAATCGATAGCCCATGCGGTCAAACGATTTGCTCAGTGTGTATTCGCTTCCATAAAAGGTTTGAATTCCAGCATCAGTAAATCTATCGGCTTGCGGCCCTGCGATCACTTCGATAATTGGGGATTGGTTGTAGTTTATGTATTTTCCAACGGGGAAATCCCGTGCTGCGAGTTTGCTCAATTCAGCGGCGGGCTTACCCGCTTGGATAATATCCCCTGTGCGAAGGGCGGAGCCAAGTCCGCCGCGCAAATAAGTGGACTTTGACCCCAGCATGGCTTTCGCCTCAAACCCGCCAGCGATCGCGAGATATGCCCAATTGCCGCCGCTTATTTTCTTTACATGCACACGCCAGCCTGCGCGGACGTAAAACGAAGTCCACAGCGGGAATGTCCAAACGTAGTTGGCAACTTCAAAACCAGTGCCACAAACAGAAAGAGTAGTATCACGTAATGCTCGAAAGGCAATTTCACCGAGGCCAATTTCAATGGTCACCGCATCTACTGAATTGTGAAGCAGAGAATTTGCGGCGGCGTGCGCGAACCAGTCCATGGGGCCGGAGACGGGCACGCCATAACTTTGCCATCCGCGCCTGCCGGAATCCTGAAGGGTGGCAAGGCCGGAGACATCGAGAACTTCAAGCATGGTCATCCTCAACAGGGATGAACTTAATCACATCCCCTGGCGAAAATAAAAACGGAGTTTCGCTGGTTGGGTCGAATAACTTAAGCGGTGTCCAGCCGATGAGATGCCAGCCGCCGGGTGAATCAAGCGGATAGATTCCCGTCTGCGAACCGGCGATGGCAACGGAGCCTGCTTTCACAAGTGTGCGCGGTGTTTCCATGCGCGGCATGATAATCCGTTCATCAAGCGTGCCGAGATAGGGAAAGCCCGGAGTGAAGCCCATCATGTAGACGGTGTATTCACGCTCGCTATGGATGCGGATCACGTCAGCGGGGGAAATGCCTTTCGAGACTGCAACAGTTTCCAGGTCAGGCCCTGAGGCGCCGCCATATTGAACGGGGACTTCAAGCCTGCGCGATGTCCGATGAAAGGAATCATCCAGCTGAGTCATTTTGTCCCGCACATAGTGAGAGACTTGATCGAATGTCAGCTTGAGGGGGTCGTAGTGAATTAATAGAGTTGAATAGGCGGGGACGGTTTCGAGAATGCCGTGAATGGGATTTTGCAAAAGCGCATTGAGCGCATGCACGCGCGCGTTGAGCGTGGGATGGATCTCGTCGCCGAGTTGGACGAGCAAAGCAGAATCGCCAAGCGGCTTGAGCATGGTTACATGAGTTCGAAAAAGGAGATCGATTCGATGTGATAGGTTTGCGGGAAGAGATCGAAGGGAGTCACTTCGACCAGTTGATAGCCGCCGTTGATAAGTTTTGCCGCGTCACGCGCGAGTGTAGATGGGTCACAGGAAACATAGGCAATGACTTGCGGCTTGATCGCGAGAATGGCGTCGAGGGCATGTTTTTCGATGCCGGCGCGCGGAGGGTCGACGATCATGTGCGTTGGTTGTGTGAGCTGCTCAGTGAGCGCAGGCAAAATTCTTTCGGCAATGCCTTCGTACAATTCCACGTTGTCGAATTCATCAAGATTGAAGCCGAAATCTTCACAGGCGGAGGGAGATGATTCGATGCCGATAACTCTTGAATAATGCGGCGCAAAGAATTTACTGAACAGACCAGCTCCGCAGTACACATCCAGCAAGGTAACAGATCGGGAGACCGGCAGGCGCGGAATCAAATGCGCGACCATTTTCTCAGCCATCTTTGTGTTGACTTGGAAAAAGGAATCAGCAGAGACACGGAAATCTTTGCCGAGAATATTTACAAAGAAATGATCCTGTCCGGCAATGACAACGGCATGATCTTCATAGACATGCACCACGGAAATGTCGGCTTCGATCTCGATCTCGGGTGTTTCTTCCGTGTCGGATTCAAGTACGAGCATCAATTCATCATTTTGACCGGACCGGAGGGAAACACGCTCGAGATTCATTCTTGATTCAAACTGGAGTTCATGCCAAAAGTTGTTGATATTCGCTTCAGGCAAATGACATTCTTCGATGGGGAAAACTGAATTCCCTTTTGCGTTGATGAAACCGGGCTTGCCCTCTTCCGTGAGATGGAATTGCATGTGATTGCGGTAATTCCATTCGAGCGGAGAGGCTACCATTGGCTGGACGGGTGGGTTTTCGATCTTACCAATACGCTGGAGTTGGTCGCGCAGGATCTCTGTTTTGGCGGCCAGTTGTTTTTCGTAGGACAAGTTTTGGTAATGACATCCGCCGCATTGTGTGAAATGTTTGCATTTTGGGTCAATGCGGTCCGGGGATGCTTTTAATACTTCGATCAATTCGCCACGGGCAAAGTTTTGTTTTTGCTGCGTCAACTGAATGCGGACAGTTTCCCCCGGCAAGCCAAACGGAACAAAGACGGCGCGGCCATCGGGGAGGCGTCCCATGGCTTCGCCGCCGTAGGTGAGTTTTTCGAGGGTGATTTCGTAAATGGGAGAGTCTGTCATGATGAAGAGATTATACCTAGCGCGGGCATAAATACAACAAAAAGAGGAAAGACCGTTTTATAGTCTTTCCTCTTTCATCTTTCTTTCAGGCTCTCTTATTTCAAAAAGAACGAGAGAACCACGAGCGCAACAATGAAAAAGCCTGCGAGTGAGCCGATACGGACGAGGTCTCGCTTGACCACGCTGTAATCGGGGTTGAACTCCACTTTTGGCGCGGGTGTGTTTCCCAAAGTTACAGCGGGGGTGGGTCGTTTATTTTTCTTAGCCATTTTATTTCTCCTTCAGTTTACATTATCCAAAATAATTTCCGAGATTGCGTCAACCATAACCATTTGCAATGACTTCGTCAATTTTGTAATCGCGCAAAGACAACAATGCGCTGATCGTTGATCAGATATGGGTAACACGAGATGAGCGTTACCGTGGGCGAGCCGGTGGATGCCATCACTTCCACGGCGGTGGGTTCCACCAAAACGGTGCGGTCCACCACGTACACGAATTGCCGCTGCTGGGTGTAGATGATCACCTGATCGCCGGGAACGAGTCTGTCCAAATAGCGGAAGATCTCACCGTAGACATCATCATGCCCCGAAAGCACCACGTTCCCATCGTGACCGGGATTTGCGGAGCCGATATATTGGCCGACTCCCTTTTTGAGCTGTTCCCATCCATCCCCCTGAACAACAGGCGCATCCACATTGATCGCGGGAATTTGGATGCGTACCGCCTGATCTGGCGCGGCGGTGGGGACGGGAATATTCGCCAGCGACTGCACCATCGGCAAAAGGTGCGAGGGAATTTCCGCTTCATTGGGGCGGGTGTTGCCTTGCGCATCGGGAGGGGTGTGTCCCGAAGGCAGTACCACCGCCATCACCAACGCCGTCGGCGTGACGGTTTCAGGGTTGAGCGCGGAGACCACTTCGTTGTTAAGAGTGCGAAGCAGGCCAAGCCCGTTGAAAATGACAACGACCAGACCGAGGACAGCGAGAACTTCCACAGCGAGGAGGACGCGGTCCATGACTCTGCGGCGGGGGTTGGCGGGAGCAGGCTCGGGCGTGGATTCTGTCCCTTCCGCGGTATCAATTACGGGCGCAGATTGAGGCGCAGCGTCAAAGTCAAAATCAGGTGCGACGGAGACAACACGTCCCGTACGGCGGTAGTGTTCCAACCGTTCCTTGCGCGCGCCGCGTCGCTTCTCCACCAGCAGGCGGCGGAGTTCTTCAACGGAAAGGTCTTCGGGCGCTTTTTTGCGGGCCATAGCGAAGGGATTATACCGCAAGGATTGAGGGAGGTTTCATGTAAGAGAGATCGATTCCATCTGGTCTTAATGCTGCATTACGAACAAGCCTTGATTCTAGTGTGAGTACCTGATAAAATATAGAACATTTGTTTCAACTTAATATTAGCCTGTTTTAGCACGAGGAAGATATGAAAAACAAAATTCTTGATGAAATTGAGACCAGCCTGCAAGAGACACGTTCCAACCTGCTGCATTGGGTGGAGACTGCGCCTGAAGAAAAAAAGTTCACCTGCCTTGGGGAAGATGGCGTTTGTATCGAGGAACATTTGCATGTAATTGATGAGTCGTTGGAGAAGATCAAGGAAGGTACTTTGGGTGTTTGCATGATATGCCATGAAGCAGTGGAAAGCCAACTCCTGCAAATGGATTATACGAGCGCGGTTTGTCTGGGACATTTTACCGATGCCGAACTGCGTCAGTTGGAAGCTGAGTTGGAATTATCCCAGGTGGTTCAACGCGGCTTGCTGCCACGGGCCTTGCCTTTGATTGACGGTATGAATATTGCTGCTTTTAGCCGCCCTGCCCAGATCATCGGCGGCGATTACTTTGACTTTGTAGATTTCAAAGATGGGACTCACGGCCTTGTGATGGCAGATGTGAGCGGGCATGGCGTTTCTGCGGGAATGTTCATGAGCAGTTTGCAAACGGCATTTCATACGCTGGTTCCCGATGCTGATTCTCCGCTCTCCGTGCTGGAACGCATCAACCGGCTTTACATTCACAATATCAACTTCACGACCTTTGTGACAACCTTTTTAGGGAAGTACGATCCGCGAACTCGCATCATGAGCTATGCAAATGCCGGCCACAACTCTGCTTATGTGTATCGCATGTCAACCAATGAAGAATTCTGGCTGCGGCCAACGGGCCCTGCGATTGGCCTGATGGAGAAGTTCAATCTCTATAAAGAGGATATTAAACTCGAACCCGGTGATATTCTTCTGCTGTACACGGATGGCATTACTGAGGCTGCAAATCACCAAGGCATGTTGTGGGGTGAGGACAGGCTGGCGGATATTATTCGCGATAGCGTGGATCTATCCGCCGAGCAGATCATCCAAAAAATCCTGAAGACCTTGATGGGGCATACGGATGGAGTAGCGTTCGTGGACGATGTGACTCTGGTTGTATCGCGGGTTTCGTAAAAAAGACTGTATTGCAAAATCTACCTACCCTCGGTATAATGCTAATCCTTCGGACGGGTAGCTCAGTTGGTTAGAGCACATCGTTGACATCGATGAGGTCGTAGGTTCGAGCCCTATTCCGTCCACTGATATAAAACCGCTTCGACCGGGAAGAGTAACTGGTTCGGTTTTCTGACAGAGAGTCAAAGCTGAAATTTGAGAGCGTTGACCAGAAACACCAGTGAAAACCACCCGCGAGCGTGAAGCAGAAAGCTTTCAGCGATCAGCTGTCAGCAAGTAAGTTGAACGGTTGGCCCCGTTATCAGCCTAAGAGATATTCTAAAAGTGGTCTCGATACAGGCGAGAAAAGCATTCGCCTTACTCGACCACCAAAAAGAATAAATCGGGTGGAACCGCGTGAATTTAATTCTCGCCCCGTTATTGGGTGAGAATTTTTTGTTTAAGTTGGTGGAGTCGAAAGTCCCCTGACTTTCGATATCCAACGTCAGGAGACGTTGGAGTCCAAAATAAAGGAGCCAAAATGGCACAAATTCAGGAAAAATATCAGGATACGTATTTGTACAAGATCCGTCACTCAACGGCGCATGTGATGGCGCAGGCTGTGATGGAGATGTTCCCGGATGGGAAGCCGACCATTGGCCCTCCCGTCGAAAACGGTTTTTATTACGACTTTGACCTGCCGCGCAACCTCACGCCCGAAGATCTGGAACAGATCGAAAAGCGCATGAGACAGATCGTGCAGGGCAAACACGATTTCAAGAAGACGGTCATCTCTGCAGAGGAGGCGAAGAAGGTCTTTGCCGATCAACCGTATAAATTGGAGTTGATCGAAGGTCTCGAAAAAGGCGGCACAGATGAGTACGGTCAGCCGTTGGACGGTCCCCCTGAGATCTCGATCTATCAGCAGGATACGTTTACGGACTTGTGCCGTGGGCCGCACGTGCAGAACACGAAAGAGATCAAACAGGATGCTTTCAAGTTGATGTCTGTTGCAGGCGCCTATTGGCGCGGCGATGAGAACAATAAGCAGTTGCAGCGTCTCTATGGCACGGCCTGGGAGAGCAAGGATCAACTCAAAGAATATCTGCAGCAGCTCGAAGAAGCGAAGAAGCGCGATCATCGCAAGCTGGGCAAGGAATTGGAAATCTTTATGTTCGACGATGAGGTCGGCCCTGGCCTGCCGCTTTGGCTTCCTAACGGAGGCATCATCATTGAAGAGTTGGAATCGCTTGCCAAGGAAATGGAAGAGAAGGCTGGTTACTCCCGCGTGCGCACACCAAACATCACAAAGGAAGACCTGTTCATCCGCTCGGGACATCTCCCGTATTATGCCGAGAGTATGTACCCGCCGATGGAATTGGAAGGCGTGAAGTATTACATCAAGCCGATGAACTGCCCGATGCATCACAAGATCTTCGGATCAAGAGGCCGCTCCTATCGTGAACTTCCTGTGCGCCTCGCCGAATATGGAACCTGCTACCGTTACGAGAAATCTGGTGAACTCTTTGGGCTGATGCGCGTCCGCTCGATGCAGATGAACGACGCTCATATCTACTGCGGCGAAGATCAATTCGAGCAGGAGTTCATGGGCGTAGTGGACTTGTACAAGAAGTACTTCGATTTGTTCGGCATCGATAAGTATGTGATGCGCCTCTCCCTGCACAGCAAGCAAGGACTTGGCAAGAAGTATGTGGACAACGAAGCCCTCTGGATCAAAACGGAGGATATGGTGCGCCGCGCCATGAACAATGGCAACGTCCCTTATACAGAAGTTGCTGACGAAGCCGCCTTCTATGGACCAAAGATCGATGTACAGATCTGGTCAGCCATTGGACGTGAATTCTCGCTCGCCACGAATCAAGTAGACTTTGCGGTTCCCTCCCGCTTCGATCTGAAGTTTACGAACAAGGAGGGCGTGGATGAAGTTCCGCTTTGCATCCACCGCGCGCCGCTCTCCACGCATGAGCGCATGGTTGGCTTCCTGCTTGAGCATTACGCGGGCAACTTCCCGGTCTGGCTTTCGCCGGAACAGGTGCGCGTCATCTCAATCACGGATGCGCAGAACGAGTACGCAGAGAAGATCGCGAAGCAATTACGCGAAAGCGGAATCCGCGCTCATGCAGACTTGAGCGCCTCCCGCATGAATGCGAAGATCCGTCAGGCGCAGTTGATGAAAGTGCCGTACATGATCGTTCTCGGTGACAACGAGATGCAGGCCGAGCAAGTCTCGCTGCGCGTGCGTGATGGAAGTCAGCAGAATAATATTCCGCTGAGCGAGTTTGTGGCACGAGTGAAAGATAGAATTTCAAGACGCGCAAGCGAATTGTAAGAATGACCGTGGACGGTGGACGATAGACCGCGAATGATAAAACTGGAGAGCTTTTGGCTCTCCAGTTTTATCATGTATGTAATTGTCTCAGAACAAATAGCGATGACCCTTGAATAACCAACGCAGTCAGGGAGGCGAGGCCAAAGGAAACTGCAAGGGATGTATTCTCGATCAGCAAGCCAAGCACAAGATAAAAGCCAGCGAAGGCGAACAAACCGAGTGTGAGACCATGCAGCACATGGATGGCTCCGTCCGAGCCTTGCTGACGTTGGGCAAAAATGGCAAGGATGCTGGCAAATAATGGGAAGGTGGTCAACAGCCCAGTTAATTTTGAACCGATGATCGGTGCAATACCTGTCACGAATAAAATGAAACTTGTCCCGACCAAAATCCGCGCGGGGATGTCCCACTGGTTGAGTGTGGACGCCGCCACCTGCTCCGCCTGCTGTTTGGGCATGAGCCAAACGCCAAGGGAAATAGTGATGAATACCAGAATAAAAAGTGGGATCAAAGGTATGACCAGTCCCTGCAATGCGGTGGTGAGCAATGCAAAAACGGCCAGGCTGCCCAGAGTGGTGAGCCGCCAGTCAAATTTCGTGGAAAGCCAGCCATGCACAAGACAAAACGCGATCAACGAAAATCCACCACTCAATGTCCCACGGATGGCGTTCGCGGCAAAGGGAATATCATGGCTAATGGCGAGGAAGAAAATGACCGGGCCAGAAGTCAATGGCAAGCCCACGATCCAGCCGCTAACGGCGGGTCCCCAACGACGGCCGGCGAGGCTGGCCGTACCTATAATGATGGGGGCAAGAATTAATTTCAGGGTGAGAATATTCATGGAATAAAAATTTACCTTGTCATGGCGTAAATGACGAGCAGGATGGAAAAATCCGCAGCCATGTGACCGAGGACTGCCGCCAGCAAGCCTTGATCGTTGCGCGATATTTGCCGCCAGAGCCAGCCCGCAGAGACCAGGATGATAACAGCAAACAGTATTGCAAATGGATGCGCTCTACCCCACAGAATTATGGCGTGATAGCCCGCAAAGACCAGATCGCCCACATGGATTCCTCTCGCATCGTTCCCCAGCACGCCGCGCCAGAAATATTCCTCGATGAACGGATTGACGAGCGAGAAATAAACGATGAATGGAATCCACGAAGTTGAATTCAATCCCATTAACACAAGCTGCACGGGCAGGTCTTTTGCAACGCCGAAGACACCCCAGAGAAAATATAAACCGATCCCGCTGGTGCTGCAAAAAAGCACGCTGGATAAAACCCATTTGAAATATCCGCTTTTGAAAAGGATGTTGAATGGGACAACGGGACGCATAACGACAAGCGCAAGCAAAATTGCTGCATGGAATCCAAGCAGCGCGAACCATGCGCTCTTGAAAAAAAACAATCCCGCCCACAGAGCGAGATAAGGAAGGATGGGCGCAAGCCACTTTTTATTGGTCATAGCACATCATACAGGAGATCGCTCACCGCCAAAAAGCGGCGGCTGACAATGACAAATTAATTGATTTCTGCGATGATCGTCCGTTTTGCGCCTGCGGAGATTAATGCGCCCGCCACGGACTCCGCTTTGGCCTGCTCCACCAACGCGATCATGTTGCCGCCTCTGCCGCCACCGCTGAGTTTGGCGCCGAGCGCACCCGCCGAACGCGCGGCTGTAACGAGATTATCCAGTTCTGCTGACGAAACAGTCATTTCCTGAAGCAGGGAGTGGTTGTGATCCATGAGTTCGCCGAGGAGTTCGGGTCTGCCGCTTTCAATGGAGCGGCGCGCGATCAAAGAGATCTGCGCAATTTCATTGAAAATATTTTCAAAGTAGTTCGTATCCTTCAACCAGAGACGGCGCACATCGCCCACGGATTCCTTGGTCAATGCCGGGATGCCGGTGTCCGCAATGACGATGGTAAAAGGCTTGCCTGTTTTGAAGGTTTCGACAGGCTGGCCTTTGATGAAGTACACGGGCATGTTGTAGGTGATGACGGTGTTATCAATGCCTGATGGCGTGCCGTGATGAAGTTTTTCGATCTCGAAGACAAGGTCATTGACCTGTTCATTCGTCAGCGGGTAGGCAATGTGCAGTGCAAGCGCGCGGATCAACGCGACGGAAACCGCCGCGCCGGAACCGAGCCCCGCGGCGATGGGGATGGTGGATGAAATATTTATTTCGAGGTTGGGGGACTGGGGAAATCTCAAAGAGTTGAAAACAGCTTGAGAATAACGGAAGCAATTGGATGGTCGGCAGGAAGCGAGGTCAGTTCGGCGTGCAAGTCAATGATCGGAGCGTGGATCCAAATCCCTTCGCGGGAGGAATCCAAAATATCCACATCCACGTGAACCTGATTAACAGGCACAGCAAGCGCGGGACGGTTATACACCGCCGCGTGTTCACCAAAGAGGATGACCTTGCCGGGCGCGGATGATTTCACGAGAGGTAAAAGATCGCCAGAACGGTGGCTGCCCAAAGAACCATCGCAATTTGAAACGGTCTGTCGGTGAGCAGCACTTCCTCCGGCGAACCGCCTGAATTTTCCACCTGAATGAGATACAGATAGCGGAAGATGGTGTACAAGACGAATGGAATGGTCAACATCATGCTGTGGTTTTCAGGGACGTTGGGTGCTGAGAATGTGTACAGCGAATACGCCACAATGGTGGTGCCTGAAACGATCATGATGTACTGGTCGAGCAGCGGCAGGGTGTAGCCCTCCAGCACTTTGCGGTGAGACCCCGCGTCATGCGTGAGCAATGCGATCTCGGCGCGGCGTTTGCCGAAACCGAGAAAGAGCGAGAGCAGGCTCATCACCACATACAACCAGGGCGAAAATCTTTCCACGTCGATCAATGTGACGCCCGCGTGTACGCGCAGGACGAAGCCCGCCGCAAGGATGAGCACATCCAAAATGGGAATATGTTTGAGCCATTTTGTGTATGCCATAAAGAGCACGAAGTACGTCACGATCACGTATTCAAACCCCGGGGAAAGAAGAAATGCGAGCCCGCACGTGACGAGCACCAGCACAATGCCCGCAGCCCATGCCGCATTGACGGGAAGTTTGCCTGAGGCGATGGGGCGGTTCTTCTTTTCAGGGTGCTGGCGGTCTGCCTCCACATCCGAGAGGTCATTAAAAATATACACACTGGAGGAGATCAGGCAGAATAGCGCAAAGCCTGCCAGGGTGCGCAGGAAGGCATCCGCATGAAATAATTGTTTATCAAAGACAAGTGCGGCAAAGACAAAAACATTTTTCGTCCATTGCCTCGGGCGCATGGTTTTTATAAGGGCAATTAACATGGGGCTATTTTACCTGTATTTCCATTTGTTTCAGGGCGTCCAGAAATTACCTGTCATTACTAAAAGGCATAGAAAGTTCACCGAATCTTCGTAATAATCCAGATGATTTTCGTAGACAGAATCATATATCGCATTCAGCCATTCCTGCTGGGCGGGGTCATTCATGGCAGCCACACCCATTGGGGCGACAAAGAACGTTGTGAAGTATTCACTGTCAGGCAGGGGCGTGCCATCCAATTCATATCCTGCGCGGATGTTGTTCGGGTCGCCATTTGTACTTGTTTCGATCCAACGTGATATTTTTTGTACGATGGCGCGGGAGGTGGCATCATCATGCAACAGAGCATCCATGCCAACCCGCCACGGATCACGCCCTGCATTGTAGTTGTAGGAACCATCTGTTGTGTTTTCCAGAAAATTAGACGGAGCTGGTTCACCGTTCACAATGAAATCGGGAAGCAAGCCTGTCTCATTACTGTAACTGTTCTGAATACCCATCATTATGTTTTGGCTTTGTAAAACAACATCATCCCAAACAGGCTCATTCGTGGCTTTTCCAAATGCGCGGAAATTCGCCAGCATAAAATCAGACGAACGGGGTGTGTACTGGTTGTATTGCGGTTCGCTCACATTCACCCAATCTCCAAGCATTGGCAAATGACTTTCACTGCCAATGGTGGATTCAAGAATCCCTCTGATCATGATTACCGCTTCTGCTTTGTAATTCACACGTCCATCACTTCCCCATTGAGCATCTGCCAAAAGCAAGCCATAGGCAATATCGGCGTCGCCGTCAAATGCGCTGGCATTGCCTTCCGGGTTGGGAACATTCCAATCCATAAGGCGCGGATCAATTTCACTGGGATGCGCCCGTGCGAATGCCCACAACCCGTCAAAGATGCTCTGTGCATCAGGGTCATATCCCGCCATCATCGGCACGATCATCATTCCGTAACCCTGCCCCTCGGAAACGGTGGTTGAATAATTCGGCTCGTCCTTACCAAACGCCACACGAACCATCATGATGCCATTCGTGCCCGTTCCCGCTTCGATCAAATATTCAGATTTCCACTGATCATAGAAAGCACGCATATCGTTATCCAGCTGTTCCTGTGTGCGGTGGCTTGGCAAAATGCTATTTGATGCATAAGTCACATGCTGCGGGAAAGGATAGGCAATTGGTTCACTCGTCGGCTCAAGAGTCGCCATTTGCGTAGTTGATATTTGTATTGATTCCGTTGTTGGCGTGATCATCCGCGACGGAATATTGCAGGCCAGCATTGTCAGCACGATGGAAAGTACAATCAATAAACGTTTCATCAGGTTTCTCCAGTTTCCCGTTTATATCATCACTGCAAGTAAAATAGAAACATGCCCAAAATTCGTCTGGATGTTCTGCTTGTGGATCGTGGATTGGCCGACTCACGCGCCAAAGCGCAAGCCTTAATTATGGCTGGACAAGTGCGAGTGAACGATCAAGTCGTACTCAAGCCTGCTACTGCAACCGATACAAAGTCCACGCTGAAAGTTGATTCCGGCCCACGCTTCGTCTCTCGCGGCGGAGAAAAACTGGAAGGCGCGCTGGACACATTCGCCATAGACGTGAAGGATTTCGTTTGCGCGGATGTAGGCTCGTCCACGGGCGGCTTCACAGATTGCATGTTGCAGCGCGGCGCGGTCAAAGTCTATGCCATTGATGTAGGCAAGGGCATCCTGCACTGGAAACTACGCAACGACCGCCGTGTTGTAGTTATGGAGCAGATGAACGCGCGCTTTTTAGAGTCACTGCCTGAGCCGGTTTCATTTATCACCGTAGATGCTTCTTTCATTTCGTTGAAAGTCCTGCTTCCGACCATAAAAAAATGGGTTTCTGAAAACACCCAGCTGTTGTGTTTGATCAAACCGCAATTCGAGGCAGGCAAGAAGGACGTCTCGCGCGGTGATGGCGTCATCCGCAACCCTGAAATTCACAAACAGGTTTTGCTGGATGTGTTGAATTACGCAAAAGATGAAGGCTTCGGCCTGCGCGGGTTGGTCAAATCAACTTTGCTGGGGCCGAAAGGCAATGTGGAATTTTTGCTCTGGATGGATCTGAAACCAAACAATGGTTCTGTGGATGAAATGGTACATCATGTGATGGAAGAGGAGATTGCTTCGGACGGAAACTTGCCCTGAGCCTGTCGAAGGGTACACCGTCCCTGAAAGGGAATGACGATGAACATGAACTGTCCCAAATGCAATACTGAACTGGTGAAAAAATATTACAAAGGCATGATCGAAGTGGATTCATGTCCCGAATGCCGCGGCATGTGGCTGGATTCAAATGAGTTAGATCAATTGGAAGACACGACTTTTGATGACGACCCTCACAAAGGTTCATTGGTGCATTTTCAATCCAAGACGCTTTATCCCTGTCCACACTGCGGGAATGGATTGGATGAATTTCAATATCGTCTCTATGACCTGAAGTTGGAATATTGCGCCGCGAAGGAACACGGCTTCTGGCTGGATGCAGGCGAAGACGAGCGGGTGATGGAGATCATGCGTCAGCGTGCGAAGGACATTCAACGCAAGCTGGACGCTGAAGATACATGGAAGCAAACCTTGAAGCAAATGCATTCCTTCCTGAAAAAAGGCAAATAAAAAGCTCCCGCAAATTTGCGGGAGCTTTTTATAATTACTTCTCTTTTCTTCGCAGGAAGAACTTGGTGATCTCCTCCGCAACCGCAGGCAGCAGCGCGAGGCCAACCACCAATCCCCATTCTCGCCCGGTAAGGAAATGGGTGTTGAAGATGGGCTGTAGAAAGGGTACGGCACAAACGAGCAGCAGCAGCGCAATGGAAATTCCCACTGCGTATTGCATGTATTTGTTCGAGAAGAACCCGATCTGGAAGATGGATGCGCGCTCCGAGCGAACCGTGTACGCACGGAATAATTCAGCCAGGGACAGTGTAACAAAAGCCATCGTCTCCGCGGTTTGAACATCCACTCCGCGCCATTCATGGCTCAACACGAAGGACAGGACGTTCGTCCCAGCGGGGATAATTGCTCCTGCTTCGAGATGCCACGCCAACCCCATAATGAATGCACCCAGCACCGCACCCGTTTGAGCAAAGGTCTGCACGATGATGCCAATGCCCATGGAGCGGTTGACGATGGGTTCGTTCTTGGCACGCGGCTTCTGATCCATGGTGTCAGGGTCGCCCTTTTCCATGGCGAGCGCGAGCGCGGGCGCGCCGTCTGTGATGAGGTTGAGCCAGAGCAATTGGATCGCGGTCAACGGCGCGGGCAAGCCTGCCAGGGTCGCAAGGAAGATGATCATGATCTCTGCCACGTTGGAAGAGAGCAGGAAGAACACAAACTTGCGAATGTTGCTGTAGATGATGCGTCCCTGCTCCACAGCCGAGACGATGCTGGCATAGTTATCGTCTGTGAGAACCATGTCTGCGGTTTCTTTGGCAACATCTGTGCCGGTGATGCCCATCGACACGCCAATGTCCGCGCGTTTGATGGCGGGGGCATCGTTCACGCCGTCACCTGTCATCGCGACGATCTCATCATTGGCCTGCAAGGCATCCACGATGCGCATCTTATGTTCTGGAGAAACGCGGGCAAATACGTCTGTATCTTCGATGATGTTTTTGAGTTCGGTATCGTCGATCTTGTCGAGTTCAGCGCCGGTCATTACTTTTTTGCCGGGGCGCAGCAAGCCGATCGACTCAGCGATGGCTTTGGCTGTATTCGGGAAGTCACCCGTGATCATCACCGTGCGGATGCCCGCATGGCGTGCTCTTTCGAGCGCAGGCTTCACTTCGGTGCGCGGCGGGTCGATCATGCCGAGCAGGCCAACAAAGACCAGATCCTTTTCCAATTCATCAGCTTTGAGTTCTTCGGCATTATCTGGAACATTCTTGTCCAAACGATAAGCAAAGCCGAGCACACGAAGGGCATCCTTGGTCATCGTATCATTTGCGGCAAGGATGCGTTCTTTTGCTTCCTTCGTCATTTCGCGGGGCTGATCGTCCATGCCCTGATATTTTGTGCATAACTCAAGCACGATATCGGGCGCGCCTTTGACGACGATCACATCCCAGTCCTTGTGCTTTTCATCTTTGAACGGGGATAGATCCTCGGATTTCGGGTCACGCACATCGTGAATGGTGATCATGCGTTTGCGATCCGAGTCGAAGGGAACTTCGTTCTCGCGCGGGTAGGCTTCGTCGATCTGGACGTGAATGGCTCCAGCTTTGGCAGCTGCCACTAGCAGCGCACCCTCTGTCGGGTCGCCAACGATGCGGTACGTTTTGGCGGATTCGTTTTCGCCGGTGGATTCAATCGTCGAATCGTTATTCAACAAGCCAAGCCAGAGAGTCGAAAGAATGGCTGGGAATTTATCGACTTCTATTTTTTTACCATCCACCTGAAACTCGCCAACCGGCGCATATCCCGTTCCCGTCACATGGATGAATTGATTGTCGGCCCACACGCGAGTGACGGTCATTTCGTTCTGGGTCAATGTGCCGGTTTTGTCGGAACAAATTGTCGTGGCGGAACCAAGCGTCTCCACCGAAGACAGCTTGCGGATGAGCGCGTGGCGGGTTACCATTTCCCGCATTCCGAGCGCGAGGGAGATCGTTACAACAGCGGGGAGACCTTCCGGCACGGCTGCGATCGCGAGGCTGATGGCGATGATGAAGACTTCGGTGATCTGTTCTGCGAATTCTTTTAGATAGTCCAAAGGAGCGGTGAACAGGCCGCCAATTTCAGTGTAATTGATAAGCGCGACGATAAATACCACAGCAACCAAAATCAGCGAGCCAATGCTCAATGACTTACCAAGCTGGTCAAGCCGTCTTTGCAAGGGGGTCTCTTCTGTTTCCACGTTTTGCAGCATGGTTGCGATTAGGCCAAGCTGGGTATGCATTCCCGTACTGGTCACCACGCCGCGTCCACGGCCATAATTGACGACAGTGCCCATGAAAGCTGTGTTCTTTCGGTCGCCAAGAGGCACGTTCTTCTCAAGCACTGTAGATGCATTCTTTTGCACGGGGAGCGACTCGCCGGTAAGCGAGGCTTCCTCCACACGCAGGTTGACGGCTTCGAGCAGGCGCAAGTCTGCGGGGATAAAATTCCCCGCTTCCAAAAAGACAATATCACCAGGCACAAGGTTATAGGACGGCACGGAGGTACGTACGCCATCGCGCATCACTTGCGCATCGGGCGCAGCAAGTTTTTTCAGCGCGGCAAGTGCCTGCTCCGCACGCTGCTCCTGAACGATGCCCAACACGGCGTTCAAGACAACGATCGCCATGATGGCGGCGGCTTCCACGTAATCGCCGAGCAGGGCGGAGATGACCGAGGCCACAATCAGCAGGATGACAACGAAGTTATTAAGCTGCGCCCACAACAAGGCAAGGAATCCCGGGCGCGGCGCCTCCTTCAACTGGTTTGGACCATATTGCTGAAGGCGCTTTTCAACTTCTTCAGAGGACAGCCCTTCATTTTGCACCTGAAGATGGCTAAGGACTTTTTCAGCTTGCAGGGCGTACCATTCATGCTCGTGTATTTGTGTCTTCGGGGTAGTGTCAGTCATGCAGCGTCTCCAAAATAGAGTGGTATCTGATTGTATTAATTAAAAGACCACCACGTTTCGCACATGGTGGTCTTGCCAACGCAACATTGCACATGAATTGCCGAGGGCCATTCGGTCAATGTTATGACGACCATCCACCCTGTGGGGAACAGGCGGCTACTCCCCAATCAATGAAAGTAGTGTACTCCAGTATAAAAGTCGCTGTCAAGGAGGTGGGGCAACAGTTCCATGTGTGTAGCAAAGTCACTTGCTCAAAAAACAAAATCCCCATATAATACGCGATGCAATTAGGGCAATTTGCTTTGTTTTTACAAAGGACTACGCCAGATATAAGGCTTAGAAACTCCTTAATGGCAAATATAGTGGTAGTCTCGCGGGAGTCGCCAAGTGGTAAGGCATCAGCCTTCCAAGCTGATATTCGTGGGTTCGAATCCCATCTCCCGCTCTGTATAGCGGTTAGCTGATGGCGTATTGCAAATCTTGTGATAACGCTGACTGCTAATCGCTACTTATTTTAGGGCCCATGGCGCAGTGGTTAGCGCAGGGAACTCATAATTCCTTGGTCGCAGGTTCGAATCCTGCTGGGCCCACAATTTTTTAGTACCGCCCTTCACAGTGAAGGGCGGTTTCGTATTAAGTAGGTCACAAACTGCAAAGACGGGTGTTCCTATACCTTTTTGTTTATAATGGATGACTATGACAAAAACAAAACCACACATCCTTTTGACCAATGATGACGGCATTCGTTCCCCCGGTTTATGGGCAGCGGCTAGCGAGTTATCCAAGATCGGTTATGTTACGGTTGCCGCGCCGCGTGAACAATCCACGGGCATGGGGCGCAGTTTGCCCAGCACGTCAGATGGGATCATAAAAAAGGAACAGGTGCAGGTCAACGGTCAGGAGTGGACCGTGTATGCAGTTGGCGGTTCCCCGGCTCAGGCCGTCCTCCATGCCGTTCTGGAGATCGTCCCGCACAAGCCCGATCTTGTTGTCTC
This sequence comes from Candidatus Villigracilis propinquus, assembly GCA_016714565.1. Classification (GTDB taxonomy): domain Bacteria; phylum Chloroflexota; class Anaerolineae; order Anaerolineales; family Villigracilaceae; genus Villigracilis; species Villigracilis propinquus. The sequence continues at coordinate 27,324 of JADKDM010000014.1, read as the reverse complement.
TGGAATCAATTATGGCGAGAACGTCGGTTTGGGGATCACCATCTCCGGCACGGTTGGGGCGGCGATGGAAGCAACCTCTCTGGGTTTTCCAGCGATGGCCGTTTCACTTCAGACCGAGGCACATTATCACTTGAGCCATTCGGAAGATATTGATTTTACGACCGCGGGATATTTCACCGGCTATTTTGCAAAACTGCTTTTGGATAGAAAACTCTCAAGCGGTGTGGACTTGATCAAAGTGGAAGTGCCGTCTCATGCCACGCCGGAAACTGAGTGGCAAATGACGAGGCTTTCCCGCCTCCGATATTACGAGCCGTTCCCTGTACAAAGAGAATCATGGGATGTGCCAGGCACGATCTCATACCGGCTTGATAATAATTTGGAGAACGAACAGGAAGATACCGATGTGTACGTGCTGCGAAAGAAAAAAATGGTTGCCGTCACACCATTGGATCTTGACCTGACAGCTCGCATTGATTTGAAAGAGTTTGAGAAACACTTGCGAAAATAAGGCGACAGTCTTACGCGCGGATCATTGTCAGCAGCATTTTGAATTTTTGAAGGGCCTTCAATGCGTGCGGTTCGTTGGCTGGCATAATGATCGCATCCCCCATCTTTAACTGAAACGGCTTGCCAGAGATCGTCACCTCGGCTTCGCCTTCAAGGATATGAACCAACGCATCGAAAGGTGCGGTGTGTTCGCTTAAACCCTGTTGGATATCAAAAGCAAAAAGAGTGACGTTGCCCGCCTCTGCCTTGGTGATCTGACGGCTGACCACGGAACCTTCCTGATAATTAACCAGTTCGGCCATATGCAAAACCTGTGATTTTGGGGTGATTGACATGATTCCTCCAATTAAGTTTGTTTCTTTTCTTCTGGTGGTTTGACTGCACGAAACTCTCTGAACAATAAAAGATCATAAATAATTTTCAGCCCGCCTGCAAGAAAAAAAGGTGCGCTGAACAATGCAGGGATGCTGAAAAAGATACCCGTTAGCGAAGGCGAAATGGCCGCTCCAACGGAGCGGGCAATGGCAGTGACTCCCGCAGCGGCGGATCGTTCGTCCGGAGCTACAACAGCCATCGTGTAGGATTGACGCGTGGGTACATCCATTTGAGAGATGCTGAAGCGCAGGAGCAATATCCCAATGGCGAGGGGCAGGGATGGCATCAACGGCACGAGCATCAACAGGATATTGGACGGGATGTGGGTGAAGACCATCGTGTTGATCAGGCCGATCTTTTCTGCGATCTTCACTGCCAGCAAAGCGGAGATGCCCGCGAGGACGTTGGCAAAGAAGAAGATGCTGCCCAGCATTCCTGCGTCCACGCCAAATTTGATGTGGAACCAGTAGGCGATCATGCTTTGCACGATCAGGCCGCCAGCGAAGGCATCCAGCGCGAACAACATGCTGAGTTTGATGACAACTTTTTGTGACTTGTGCAGCCCGAACAGTTTTTTGACGGTAACTTCTGCTGTGGATTTTTTGATCTCGATGGCGGAGGACACGGATAGAAAAAGAATCGTTAACAGCAGGCCGCCAAGCGCGTATCCCATCAGAATGACGCGATAGGCGTCCAATGCCGTCCAGCCGCTGGATTGTAATATCTGCGCGATCCAGCCGCCTGCCAGCGCGCCGCTCGCCGTGGAGAATGAACCAACGAGGTTGTACCACGCGAAAGTTTTTGTGCGCGTTCCATCGGAGACGAGTTGGGAAAGCCCGGCCTGTTCCACAGAAAGGAACGGGCCGATCTCGTTGCCGCTCGGGCTGATGACGCCGATGATGGCGGCAGCCATTAATACGATGACATTGTTGGTGAGGATGAAAATGACGCCCGCGCCCAACATAAGCAGCGCGCCGATCAGCAGGGTGCGTTTGCGCCCAAAGCCGTCGGCGTGCGTGGTGAGCCAGAGGGAGATGCCTGCGTCACCTGCGAGTGTGAGTGTGAACAGCAAGCCGATCTGTTTTTCGGTGAGACCTGTTTCAGCCAGATAGAGAACGAGGACAACAGAGAGAAATCCGTAGCAGAAGAGGCGGATGATGCGAGTGGCAAAAAGCAGGACGATGTCTTTGCGATGGGTCATATCTGAATTATAGACCCGATGCATGGGTTATTTTGGAATGACGGTAAAGTCGGAAAACTTTGCCAGTATGCCTTCGCCATTGTGAACGGATAAAACCATCAGGTATATCTCAACTTCATTCGGCATTTCAAAAATATAATTACTTTCGAGCGCAGTCCAATTGACGGTATCTCCGCTGTAGGACAGGTTGAAAACAGATCCGCTGCGTTCGACCTTGAAATAGACCGCGTTGCCGGGGGCGGGGGCGTAATCAAGCCATGTGACTTTGCCAGCCGTATTCGCAGCGGCGCGCATGCCGTTGTTTTCGTGTTTTGCAATTCGCAGCCAGGTCGTGTGGTCTGCCGCTGAACGGACGCCGATGCCCGCATGCTGGCAGCACACGGTGGAAACGAATTCTATTTTGACGGTGGCTGTAAAATTCCCGGAGTATGGGTAATAGATCAGCGGTGCGGAGTCTGTGGCATCCACCTGATCGGTTTCCTTGCCGGTGATCAATGTGAACCAGCCGGGATTCAGGGTCAGGTCATATCCGCTGGCGGAGGAGCCGCCCTGCTGCCAGATGAGCATCGGGTTTAAAGCAGAGGAATTATCCGGCGCACCAAAGGGGATCGCCCCCTGAACGGGAACAATCGTCGCGGTCTGGATATCCATTGGAATAAAGGTGGGCGTGACGTTCGCTGCATCCGGGACATTATTAATGGGAGGAGCCAGAGTGGCAGTCACTGGGTTATCTGCCATCTCATTGTTTACTGGCACATCTCGTGGGAGGGTGTTATTCAAATAAGTGAAGAAACCAGCCACCACTACACCAAAAACGCATAATGCCGCCAGACCGCCAGCGATCAGGAAAGGCGTTCTTGCATAGAACGGACGGGTTGCCTTGTCGATTCCTTTGATCTCCCCGATCAGTTTTTGCATATCGCGGCTGAAGTCCGGGTCCTGCCGCACGTTGATGGCGTTTCGATAGCACAACTCCCGCAAACTCTCCGGCAGTGTGGCGCTGTTGGGCATTTGGGCATTTTCCACCAGCACGGGGATCACGATCTTATCAGTGCGTTTCAGCCCTGCTTCCACTTCGAGCCGCACAAAATCATTTGGGTCATTGAGGCGTCTGTTGCCGTTGCTGTCGGTAATGTTTTCCCATTTTGGCCCGATGATAATAAGGAGGATATCGCTTTGATCGATCTCTTTGGCTAGTTTCGCACGAAAATCCTCCCCCGCAGAAATATCATCAATATCTCGAAAGACCCTGTTACCCCCGAAAATATTTTCGAGCCTGTCGTAGATCCGCCCCGTCATCAAAGCACTGTCCTGCCTTCGATAGGATATGAAAATACGTGACATACGCCCTCCCGTGTAAGATAGGTTAAGTATAAAACTATTTATAAAGGATTACCATGAGCAAAGCTAAAAAACAAAAAAAATCCTGATAACTTGTATCAGGATTTTGCATCTATCACTTTGTGATCTGCTCCAATATCGCGAGGGTTTCCTTCTTCCCGCCAACTCCATTCTCGCCGCCCGGCCCCACACACGAGGGACAGCCATCTTCACATTCACATTGACTTACCAATTCAAACGCGCGTTGCATTAACTCATCGTGAATTTCAAATAACTTTTGGCTGAAGCCAATGCCCGCAGGGATAAGATCGTAGAGGACGACGGACGGCAGACCACCGACCGCAGACCATGCGGGCTCGGTAAAAGTTCCAAGATCGCGCGGGTCACACATCAGGAATAATGGCGCAAGGTTGCCGAGCACAAATCCAAGGCCGCCGAGTCCGCTGCGGATGCGGACGTTCTGTTCCACTTTGTGATGGCAGCTGGGACAAAGCGTGGTGAGATTTTCCAAACGGTTCGCCTGCTCGCGGTTGATGACTCCATCTTGGATGAAGGCGCGGAACGGCATTTTGTGATGCACATCATGTTCGCGAATGGTCTCCGCCGCGCCGCACACCTGACATTTGAACTGATCCCGTTTTCTGACAGCGACTCTGATCTTTTGCCATTCGGGGCCGTAGTCGTTCGGGTCGTTGGACCAGACACCAGCGTCGCGAAGATGCGAGAGAGTCTCTTCGGAGAGAGTCAGCCAGTAGCCAGTCGTCTGCAATTCAGAGGGAGGCAGATCCAGCGGTTCTTGTCCCAAATTTTCATAGGTGAACCAGCGGATCTTGCGAAAGCCCGCCACCTGTGTGGTGACCTGAATTTCGCCATAACTTTTTTCGCAGCCCCGCGCCGCGGAAGTTTCGTTGACGGACAAGACCTGAATTTCAGAACGGCGCTGCGCCTCGGTGTAGTAATCGAGCCCGACGGGCACAAGCTGCGCGACATGGTTTTCGAGATCAAGTTCCTGCACAAAATATTGCTGCGCCTCGTGCATGTAGACCGCGCCCGGGTGGATCATCCACATCGCGGATTCGCCGTCCACGGTGCCGATCGTGGTCGGTCGTCCATCGTCCGCCGTCGCTTGTAAGACATAACTCTGCGGCGAAGCGGAGCGCAGCGAAATATTCGCTGCGGGATAGGCGTCTTTCATCCAATAATATTTTTCGTTGGAGAAATGCGATTCCTGATTGGCAACAAGGAACTCAAGATATTCATCGAGCAATTCATCAGAGATGCTGCCGAAGCCTTCCCCTTTTTGAAACGGCAACTCGAACAATGCGCAGCGCAAATGCTCAAGCAAGATCAAAAGATGATTCGGATTCACCAGCGCCATTTCAGGTGAACTGCCGAAGAAATATTCTGGATGATGCGCGAGAAACTGGTCAAGCGGATTGGGTGACGCGACCAGCACAGACACCGCAGGGTCATCGCCGCGCCCCGCCCGCCCCGATTGCTGCCGTGCGCTTGCAATGGTGCCCGGATAGCCGACCAAGATTGCCGCGCCGAGTCCGCCGATGTCGATGCCCAATTCGAGAGCATTGGTTGCAACCACAGTTTTGACGGAGCCGTCACGAAGTCCTTGTTCAATTTCTCTGCGTTGATGTGGAAGATAGCCGCTTCGATAGCCGCGGATACGTGACGAGGAACTAGGAACTAGTGAATAGTCGGTCGCAGCCCCTAGTCCCTGATCCCTAGTCCCTTGCAGATACGTCAAAATAATTTCCACACTTCTTCTCGTCCGCGCAAACACCACGGATTGAATATCCCGTGCGAGCAGGTGATTTGCGAGACGCACACTTTCGAGCAATGCGCTTTTTCGCAAGCCCAGCGCCGCGTCTGTGACAGGCGGGTTGTAGATGATGAAATGTCGTTCGCCGCGGGACGAGCCATCGTTGTCAATGAGTTCAACTTCTTCTTCGATCAGTTTTTCAGCAAGTTCTTTTGGGTTGCCGATGGTTGCAGATGCCAGAATGAATTGCGGCTTCGCGCCGTAAAAATTTGCCACACGCTTGAGTCTGCGAATCACATTGGCAACATGCGAGCCGAAGACTCCACGGTAGGTGTGGGCTTCGTCAATGACGATGAATTTGAGGTTGGAAAAGAAGTCTGCCCAGTTGGAGTGGTGCGGAAGAATACCCGTGTGCAGCATATCGGGATTGCTCAAAATGATGCGGGCATTCTTGCGAATGGATGGGCGGTTGGCTTGAGGAGTGTCGCCGTCGTAAATAGCTGTTTGAAGGTTGGAAAGTTGAAACGTTGAAACCTTTAAACTTTCCAACGTGGTTAACTGATCCTTGCGCAAGAGCCTTGGTCGGGAATAAATACAACGCACGCGCTTCGTGATTATGCAGCATTGCCGCAAGCACAGGCAGGTTGTACGAAAGCGTCTTTCCGCTGGCTGTACCTGTGGCGAGGATGATATTCTTGCCCGCGCGGGTTTCTGTCCATGCGGAGAGTTGATGGGAATAGAGCGAGTGAATGCCGCGGGTGGATAATGTCTCTCGAAGCGCATCAGGCAGATCGGTCGGGAAGGGATGCGTCTGTGCGGCGCGCGCGGGAGTCGTCCGCCATGCGAAAAAGTTCGGCGCGGTGTCGGGGTCTTCCTTCCAAAAATCAAATAAAGCGGAGAGGGGGTTCAAAGGTTTTATTAACCTATTTTGATAGAATGATTATATGTTTACAAATTCACGCAAGCTGACCGTGCTGTTGGTTTTTCATGCCATGTGGGGAGTTGCGCTGTGGTTGAGTATATCAAAATACGGACTCGGTGTTTCCACTGACTCCACCTCCTATTTGTTCAGCGGCGCAAACTGGGCCGCTGGAAAAGGGATGGTGGATTACAGCGGCGCGGCATACATTTACTGGCCGCCGTTGTACCCCATGCTCATCGGCTTTTTGCACGCGGCGGGGTTGAGCGCGTTTGCCGCCGCGCATGTGATCCAGTTCGCGGCGTATGCTCTGCTTGCATATTTTTCATCCGTCTTCTTTCTCAAACTTTTCAAGGATGATTTTCTTTTCGCGCTCATCGGCGCGTTCCTGCTTGCCACAGGCTCCATCGTCATTCCATCTTTTCAAATGGTCGGCACAGATTATCTTTTTTCCATCTTCCCGATAATTTTTGCGCTGCTGATTCATGAGTATGCAGAAAATCAAAAATGGACAACTCTGACTCTGATCGGGTTGATCGTCTCCCTTGCGATGCTCACACGCTATTTGGGATACGCCCTCGTTCTTTCCGCGCTGTTAGCTGTTTGCTGCTATTCAGCAGGTTCCACTCTCAAACGGATCCTGTCCACTGCGTACGTTGGCATATTCTCACTCGTCCCCTTTTTATGGATGTTGGGCACCTGGCAGGCAACGGCTGCCATTCGCCGCGCTCCGCTTACGTTTGCGGAATACGCTTCGCAGTTCACGGTTGGAATGATCGCCTGGTTCACAAAGGATGTGCCGAACCCGAACAAACTAACCGCGTTTGATTATTTCTCAGTGTGGGGATGGGTTCTTCTTGGCATTATTCTTTTCCTGCTGCTGGCTCGAAAGTTGAAATTATTCAACTCATTAACCCTGCCCGCAATCGGATTCGGAATGATCTACATGGTCGCGTTGTTTGGCAATGCGCTCATCGCCTACTTCAACCGCATCTGGGGACGTTTTCAACTGCCGATCTATTTCCCGCTGATCGTTCTCTTTCTTTCTGTCATCGGGTTGGGATTGCGCCATCTGCGGGAGAGAAATTCAAAAGCGTATTATCCTGTCAGCGCGGTTTCATTTCTTTTTCTCGCTGTGTTCGGCGTGATGCAATTCAACATCACCATCGGGCTGATGCGAAACTCCTACAACGGAGATATTCCAGAGAACAGCATCAACACCCATGACATAAACGAAAACTCCATCCTGCAATATTGGAAGGAGAACACGCCCGAGGGTGATTTTCGCATCTTTGGGAACATCACTGCGCTGGTCGCCTTCCACACCGCGCATGAAGTGGATGCCTCTCCGCGCAGGTCGGGCGTGTACGATGAGAACATTATCCCTATTGAAGATTACGAAAGCACGTTATTTTCAAACGATGAAGATGTGTACCTGATCTGGATCGAGCCAAATCCGTACGAGCACATTTACCTCCCTCATGAATTTTCCCCCGTTGCGCAGCTTGAAACCATCCTCGAAAACGAAGATGGCGGAATTTATCTACTCCACCGCCTGCGCTGATGAAGGTTCCTCGCCGCCCGTATGCAGCGAGCGGAACGCCCACGCGCCGATGCCAAACGGTACCCAGAATGTGACCGTGCGATAGGTCAGCGTGATAAGCACCGCCTGACTCCAATTCACGCTCAACGATGTGAGCGCGATGGGCATAAGCCCTTCCACCACGCCAATGCCTGATGGTGTGGGTGACACGATGAGGAAGAGATAGGCAAGCGAAAAGCCTGCGATGATGGTGCCTGCCGAAAATGGAACTTCAAAGGACAAAAAGGCGCAGATCAGAATCAGCATCAACAAGCCTTTGTCAAAAATTCCCCACAAAATTGGACGAATCAAACTGGATGGTTTTTCCGTCAACCCTGCAAAGCCATCCGAGATTTCGTGGGAGTACGCCCGTGCGCGGGTCTCGCTCAGGTAATCTTCCTTGCGAAAGAATCTCACAACGCGGTTGATGAACCGCACCATTTTCACCAGCAGGTTTCCCAGCTTTTCCTCAGAGCGATAGCCGAGATAAAGAACAAATGCGTAGGTGATGGCAATGCCAAGCAAAAAGAAAGAGGCGGAAATTTCACCGGCATCCAGGTCATTGCGGCGGACGAGCACAATTAACCCCAACGCGAGGATGACGAGAAACGCGGCTTGATCGAGCAAAAGGAATAACGCTGCAGCGACTGTGACCTTGCCTGCGGGATGTCCACGCCGGCGTGCTTCGGACGCGAAGAGCGCGACTCCGCCCACGCCCGCAGTGGGTGCCACCACGTTGATAAAGTTCGCCGCTGTGGCAATGCGGCTCAAGGTCAATATGTCCTCGTGGACTCCGAGCAAATGAAAAATGGATTGGTACATCCGCGCTGTGGTGATGAACCAGATCAACTGAACCAATATGGCCAGAATGAAAAACCCCAAATGGGCTTTTTGCAGGGAAAGCATGATCGTTTCGAGTTCACTGAAACTAATAGCAATGACTGCAATGCCCAAAAACAAAACAACAACGAGAGCTAATTTTTTCATCTCAAGGATTATACATAAAAAAAGAGCAGGCTCTCGCCCGCTCTTTTTTTGTTACTACGGTTATTACCTGCGTCTGCCGCCGCCTACGAGGGTGACGTAGTACAGCAATTGCAGAATGGAAGTGATGAGTCCGGCTACGTAGGTGAGAGCTGCTGCGTTGAGCACATTATTGACGCCGCGAATCTCTTCGTCAGTTTGGATAATGCCGGTTTGGGCAAGCAGTTGCTTCGCGCGGGATGAGGCGTTAAATTCCACGGGTAAAGTCGCAAGTGAAAATATCGCACCGCCAGCGAAGATCAATACACCGAGCCAGGCAAGTTCCGTAAAGCGCAGGAACAGGCCGATCATGATCAGGAACCAGCCGAGGTTCGAGCCGATGTTGACAATAGGCACCAGCGCGGAGCGGAATTTGAGCGGGAAGTATTCCTCCGCATCCTGCATGGCGTGGCCGAGTTCATGCGCGGCAATCGCAAGCGCCGCAACAGAAGTACCGTTCGCCACTCCGTTGGAGAGATAGAGCGTTTTGTTGCGCGGGTCGTAATGGTCGGTCATTTGACCAGCCACGCCCTGAATCTGCACGCCGTACATGCTGCCGGTGGACATCAACCTTTGCGCGGCCTGTGTGCCGGTGAGTCGGCTTTGGGCAGGCACCTTGCTCCACTTGTTATAGGCCGCTTTTACATACCATGAGGTAAGCCCCATAAGTATGAAGGCGGGGATCATGTACATTAAATAGGTCGGACTGAATAGAAACATTTTTTCTCCTTGCTTTTACTTACCAATCGTTTCGAGCAGAACTTCCACGGCTTTATCCAATTGCGGGTCGCGTTCTGCTTCAACATCTTCAGCGGTCAATTCCACTTCGTAATCAGGGGTGAGACCGACTTCGTGGATGGTGTTCCCGTTCGGAGTTAACCATTTGGCAATGGTGATGCGGACTGCGCCGTTGTCTCCCGAAAGGGGAATCCAGTTTTGTACGGAGCCTTTTCCATAGGAAGTGACACCGACAAGTTTGGCGCGGCCAAGGTCTTGCAACGCACCCGCGACAATTTCAGAAGCGGAAGCGGAACCTTCATTGATGAGCACGACCATCGGGATGCTCACGTCCGTGGCGAGGCCGCCGGGAATGACATCATAGGTGGTTTTTGTACCATCACCATATTGTTCTAAGAGGACGACACCTTCTCCGACGAATTGTGATGTGACTTCCACAGAGGTGGAGAGGAATCCGCCACCATTGTTACGCAGGTCGAGGACGATGCCCTTCGGATTTTGAGCCATGAGGTCGTTGAGCGTGGCGAGCAATTCGGGGGTTGTGTTCGCGCCAAAGGTGGTCACTTGAACGTAAGCAATATCGTTCTCCAGCATTTTTCCACTGGCAGATGAGATGACGATCTTTTCACGGGTGATGTCGAATTCAAGCAGGTCTGCTTCGCCTTCGCGCATGATGGAAAGATGAACGGTCGTTCCGGCGGGGCCAAGCACTTTCAAACGTGCCGCTTCTGCGGTGATGCCGGTCATATCTTCGTTGTCAATGGCGACGACCTGATCACCAGATTTGAGGCCTGCACGTTCGGCAGGAGAACCGGGGATCGGGCTGATGACGGTCAGGAATGTTGTGGTGGTATCCACATAGGCGCCGATGCCTTCGTAGGAGCCATCCAGGCTGGCGTTGGCATCCGCGTAATTTTGCGGGTCCATGTAAGAGGAGTGCTTGTCGCCAAGTGCCTGCAACATGCCGCTAATGGCGCCGCGCATGAGCGCAACATCATCCACGGGCTGGTCTACATAATTCTCGTGGACAAGGTTCCAGGCCTCCCAAAATGGGGAGAAGAGTGCCTGCATGTCTTGCGGTGTGGCGGATTGTTGATCCGGGGATGTAGTGGGTGGCACGGAAACGGTTGGCGATTGTGAATCAGACACGCCGCCAAAGGGCAGGAAATGCCCCGTCACAAAGCCGCCCGCAAAGGAGCCAAGCGCAACCACGATTACAGCCAGCACGAGCAAAATAACTTTTAAGGTTTTATTCACAATAGCCTCCAATTGGCTTTATTAATTAATTCACCTTACGCAGAACGTCCCGAAGGCTCTCGTAATTCAGGCTTGTTTTTTCACCCAAGCCTTTGGGATAGTGCGTAACATCAGTAATTAAATAAAAAGATAACAGAACGTCATTAATGTTTGCTGAATACATTGTACGATTTTCGTAAGAACTGGTTGTTTTTTTACCACAAAGACAGCGGAATTCGTTGAGGTTTTCTCAAGGATTTCTCAGCGGCCTCTGCGGCTGTACTTCCTGTCTCACTTATTCAGAATCACCCGCCTGGTCTTTCTTACTTTTCTCCAACTCCTGTATGCGTTGGCGCAGCTCCTGCATGGACTCATCCTTTTTTCTGGCGTTCGGGTTCAAGGTGTTGCTCAACGTTTCCAGAAAATTCTTATTGCCAGAACGGGTTACGCCGCGCACGATGGCAAACATCATAAAATTTGCACCTGCCACAAGAAGGATGAAGAAAAGCGCTCCCCAAAATGCTGCTGGATTTTCCATGGTAGTTATTCTCCACGTTCCGCTCTGCCGGGGGGCTTAGCCCTCGATAGAACGAAAACTATTGACTTTCCAAAATTCCAATTAACTCATTCCAATCGGTCAGATGTGCGTCGGCGGCGCCGTCATTCAGTGTCTCGTGATAAAGGATGCTGAACATGCCTGCTTCACTCGCAGCACGGGTGGTGCGGTGGATGTCATCGATCATCACGCATTTGGATGGGTCGGTTTCACCTGCGAGTTTCATGGCGATTGCAAATGACTCCGGCATCGGTTTGCAATACGGCGACACGGTGTTCACGTCCACGATGGTGTCGAAGAGGTCGCTGAGTTCAAGAACATTCAAAACTCTTTTCGCGTGGTGAATGTCTGCGTTTGTAAAGATCAGGTTGCGGGTCGGCAGCGAAGCGATGACCGAGCGTAGAGTCGGATTGGGAGTCAGATACTCCTTCAGCGGCAGGTCATGCACATAGGCCAGGAAATCATCCGTATCAATTTTGTGATTGGCTTGCAAGCCGCGCATGGTGGTGCCATATTGCAAAAAATATTTTTCGCGCACGGTTGCAATTTGATCTTCGGGGAAGTGCATTCGCTCGCGCATGTAGCTGTTCATGCGTTCTTTGATGGCGTGCCACAATCCCGTGTCGGACGGATATAAGGTGTCGTCGAGGTCGAAAAAAATGGTAGTGAATCTCATTGGGCGATTATAATCTCGGCATGCCTATTCGATTGCTTTCCTCCGAAGTCTCATCTCAAATTGCCGCTGGTGAAGTGGTGGAGCGCCCCGCTTCGGTCGTGAAAGAGTTGACCGAAAATTCACTGGATGCGGGCGCGAAAAATATTTCCATCATGGTGGAGGATGCGGGCAGGGCGTTGATCGAACTGGCGGACGATGGACACGGCATTCCCGCGGCTGAATTGGAATTGGCCGCCTCGCGTCATGCGACCTCGAAGCTGACTCAGTCCGAGGACTTGTTCCACATCCAAACATTGGGCTTCCGAGGCGAAGCTCTCGCTTCGATCGGTTCCGTCTCGCACATGACGATCACGTCACGTGTGGCTTCCGCACAAGAAGGCGCGCGCCTGAAAGTGGATGGTGGTATTTCAGGCAAGGTTGAAAAAGTCGGCGCGCCCGTAGGGACAGTGCTGCGCGTGGAAAACCTTTTTTACAATGTGCCCGCTCGTCTGAAATTTTTGAAGACAGATACAACTGAACGCCGCGCGATTGATGCGTTGGTGACTCGTTATGCGCTGGCTTATCCAAACGTCCGCTTCAAAGTGATGGACGGAAAACAAGCTACATTGCAAACGGCTGGTGATGGAGACCGGCGCGCAATCTTAGCCTCGTTGTATGGGGTAGATGTTGCCAGGCAGATGCTGGAAGTGATGGCATCTGAGGAGGGCATGATGCTTTCTGGTTTCATCAGCCCCACTTCGTTGACACGTTCCAACCGAAAAGAAATTACCTTCTTTGTGAATGGCCGCTGGGTGCAGGAGTTTTCGTTAACTGCTGCATTGTTGCAGGCGTATCACACGCTGTTGATGGTTGGACGCTATCCGCTGACCGCATTGTTTTTAGACATTACTCCCGAAGATGTGGATGTGAACGTACATCCCACCAAAGCGGAAGTCCGCTTTAAAAGCCAGGACAAAGTTTTTAGTTTTGTGCAGCGCTCGGCGCGTAAAGCCTTGTTGGCGTACACACCCGTCCAGTCTGTTTCGCCGCAGATGTGGGGCTCGCGGCCTGTGAATTCGGAACCGAGGGAGGTCGGGATCGATTGGAGTATTGGACACGATGAGTCTGTGACGACTGACAACAGACCGCAGACAGTGGATAGTGATCAGTTATCAGTGACTAGTGATCAGTCGAAGGTTGAAGGTCAAAGGTCCTTTTCCACCGGCGTTCCTTTGTTGAGATTGATCGGTCAAATCGGTTCAACGTATCTCGTTGCCGAAGGGCCAGATGGATTGTATTTGGTCGATCAACATGCGGCGCATGAGCGGGTTTTGTTCGAGAAGTTGATGGCGCAGCATGATAGGAAGAGTATTCCATCACAGGCGTTGCTTGCTCCTGAAGTTGTCACGTTACCTCCGCAGTCCGCGAAGACTCTGACCCAGCAATTGCCATTCTTGAATCATTTCGGTTTTGAAGTGGAAGAGTTCGGTACGAATACCTTCCAAGTCCGCGCCATGCCGACTTTGTTTTCGGGCGGCGATCCCGCGTCCGCGCTGCGGGCATTGGTGGAAGATTTTGAAGAGGACGAGACTCCGCTTCAAGCAGAAGTGGAAGCGAAACTTGCGGCGCGAGTCTGCAAGCGGTTGGCGGTCAAAGGCGGGCAAACCCTCACAACCGATGAACAGCGCAGTCTGCTGAATGACCTCGAGAATTGCCAGTCTCCGCGGACCTGTCCGCATGGCAGGCCGACGATGATCCACCTTTCCGTGGATTCGCTTGAACGTCAATTCGGCAGAAAAGGCGCACGGTAATCGGGCTTGCTAATTTTGTAAGGTAGATAAAAAAACAAGGCGGATACGCTACAATTCATATTATGAAAACACTGGCGGAAATCATCACCACAAAAGATGTGGAAACGATCTTCAACACCATTCATGCCATGGTGGCGCTTGTGGAGAGTGACGGTATGCTGGTTTCGTGGAATTCCGCTTTTGAATCGTGTAAAAAAATATCCCCATCCGTTGTTAATTTAAATGAGTTGTTTTCCCCGAATGACAAAAGCCTGTTGTATGGCAAATTAACGAACAGAATGCCGGGTCATTGGGCGGTTGAGTTTCCGTCGGGTGGTTCGGGCGCTTCCAAATATTGTGAATGTGTTTTTATCCCCATGGACAATGGACGGGTCTTGTTCATTGCCGAACGCATGGAATCGGATATCGCGCTGCAGGAAATGATCGAACAGCTCAACAGGCGGGTAAAATTATTTCAGATCGAGAGCGAATTCACCAAAAAGATCGCCCGCAACAAGCAGATCGAAATAGACGCGGTGTTGGTGCAGGCCAGCGAAGTGGCACATGTAGACCCGTTGACCTTCCTGGTTAACCGCCGCACGATCATTCGCGAACTTCAGGATGAAGTGTTGCGGGCGGAACGATATCATTCCATGCTTTCCGTTTCTGTTGTGGATGTGGATAATTTCAAGGCAGTGAACGATACGCACGGACACCCTTTTGGGGATGAAGTCCTACGGCAGGTGGCTCATCAACTGCGCGATAGCATCCGTCACCCGGATGTGGTTGGGCGTTATGGCGGTGAGGAATTTTTGATCATCCTGCCCAACTCGAATTCAGAAGCGGCCTCTGAGCAGGCGGTCCGTTTGTGTAAACAGGTTCGTGAGATGGTGGTGACAATGAAAACGCATGAAGTCAATGTCACCTTGAGTGTTGGTATCGCTCAATTCAGGGTTGGGGTGGATACCTGGGATACTCTGCTCAACCGCGCTGATAATGCCATGTATGAGGCAAAGAACGATGGACGTGATCGTTGGTCGATAGCGAAATAAGCTTGCCTGTATTTCCCCGGTAATTAATTCAATTCAAATACTTCGTGAAAAGATGATTTGATTTTTTCCTTGATATCGTCCATCGAAGGCACGGGATTAAGCAGATCTGCCAGTGAAACGACGGGCTCGCTCAAACCGCAGGCGATAATGCCATCCCAATATTCCATATCTGGATTTACATTCAGCGCAAAGCCGTGGCGGGTGATACCATGCACATCCACTTTCACGCCGATGGCGGCCAGCTTGGCAGGCTTTTGCTTATCCTCCGGCTTGCAGCGCGGACAACGCGAATGCACATCCGCCTGAATCCAAACCCCGGTCAGACCAGACCGTTGACCTGTCACGATCCCGAATTGCGCCATCGCCACGATCAGCATTTTCTCCAACCTGCGGACATATCCCACATAATCAGACCTGACAGGTCTTTCCGAGTCTCCTTTCAGATCAGAAGATTCTTCTTGAGACCTGTCAGGTTTCAGCGGCATAAGCGGCAACAGCGGATAGCCTACTAACTGTCCCGGCCCGTGATAGGTGACGTCACCGCCGCGATCCACCCAATGAGTGGAGATGCCTTTTTGCTTTAACTGTTCCTCGCTCCAAAGCAAATTCTCGGCGTGGCCTTTTCTTCCAAATGTATACACATGGGGGTGTTCAAGCAAAAGCAAGGTCGGCGGGCGTTTTCCCTCTGCAATTTCCGCCGCATATTCGTCCTGTAATTTCCAGGCGGTTTCGTAATCGATCAATCCCAAATCAATAATGTCGAGTTTCATACCATTAAATTCCGTAGGGGCGGGGTTGCCCCGCCCCTACATTTATTATTACCCAAAAATTCTTCGATACAGATCCGATTCAAGCAGCCCGTTCGGGTCACAGCGTTTTTTTAGTTTCTTGAATTTATCCACCGTTTCCTGCCCGTAAAAAGCGAGTGCGGTCTCTGCAGTGGTTTCGCTGTTCTTTGCAAAATAGAACCGTCCGCCGTGGTCGAGCACGATCTTGTCACATTCCAGCAGCAGGGAGCGGAGTCTGGCGCGGCGGGCATCGGTCACTTTGAAATCCATCGCGAGGGAAAAACCGTCCATGGCGTGGGTGAGCAGGAAGTTGTCGGGGCGGTGGCGTTTGGTGACACCCAGGTACGAGGGTAGACCCTGCTTCTTGGTCAGAGCCAGCAACTCGGTCCAGGCTTGAAGCGCGGTTTCCTTTGGAAGGAAGGATTGATATTGGATCAATCCGCCGCGTCCCATGGAGCGTTCCCAGTCCGGCACATAATCCAATAAAAAGTGAAAGGCCGCGTGAGGCTGGCGGAATGTGTGCTTGCGCAAACTGGCGATATATTTCGCGGTATTGACACCCCACCAGCCGAGATCGTTCACGAAGGGCGTCATGAAATAATGCAGCAGAGATTTTGGCATCACGCCGAACAAACGGCCCGGCAGGTTTTGATTTTCAAGCTTGATGGTTTCCTTCGGATTTGGATCCTCGCCTTCATGCAAATAATTCGTGGCGTGAATTTGCCCGTGGCCGATGGTGATCGTATCGAGCCAGCCGACGATGTAATCATAATTCGCCGCGTTATCTTCGATCAGCGCAAGGTGTTCTTTTAAATTGCGTGTGGGCCATGCGTGTACTTCGAGCAGCCCTGAATATATTTTTTTCATTTGCAACGTGATCGACGTGAAAATGCCGAGCATCCCCAACCCGCTGATCATCGCATGGAACAGGTCGCCGTTCTTTTTGGGAGAGCAGGTCACCTCTGCGCCCGTGGGCAGCACCGCAGTGAACTCAACCACATGGTCGCCGATGGGTCCCATCTTGAAATTATTCTTTCCGTGGATGTTTGCAGCGAGGCATCCGCCCAGCGTGGTCTTCATGGTTCCAGAGACGACGGGAGGCCACCAGCTATCCGGCAGGACTTTCTGCCATAACTGTTCCAATGTGACGCCGGGCTCGCATCTCACCTGACCTGTAGCTGGTTCCCATTCGAGGATCTGGTTCATCGCTGACATATCCAGCATGATGCCGCCGCCGTTCAGTGCGGCGTCGTTGTAGCTGCGTCCCGCTCCGCGTGCAGTGACGGTGAGTCCCATCTTCTTGGCGAGTTGGAAAGCGGAATAGATCTCTTCGGCAGATTTGGGCTGAATGACATAGGACGGCGCGCTGAGGGAATGTCCGAAGTTTTCGAGTTGAGTAAATGTATTTTGCATGGCTGTCTTTTCGAAAAGAAACCCTAAAAGTCTTAAAGACCTTTAGGGTTTACAAAGGTTAGAACGACATTCGGCGGAAGATCACCGATGGTGTGTGTTGAATGGCGAGCATGATCCAGCGCCATAAGGATGCAGTGTAGATCAATTGCTTGCGCTTGCGCATGGCGGCATAGATGTCGTCTGCGGCTTTTTCAGGTTCAATGGCAAAGGGGGTTGCACCCTGTGCGGCTTTCATCATCTCGGTCTTTACAAAACCCGGTTTGACGGTGAGCACGTTCACCCCGTGACGTGTGAGTCTGTTGCGAAGCGCTTCGAGATAGGTGGCAAGCCCCGCTTTGGAAGTGTTGTAACCGGGGTTGCCAATACGTCCGCGGTCTCCGGCAACGGAGCCAATACCCACGATCTGTCCCGCTTTTGCGCTTTGGAACATCTCGGCGACAGGAGAGAGCCAGGCCATCCCGCCGATGAGGTTGATCTCGATCATCTTGCGGTCATTCTCAAAGTTATATTTGTCCGCACCACCGGGTGGATAATTAACCCCGGCCATGAAGACGACCGTATCCAACCCGCCGAGGTCTGCGACGATCTTGCGCAGCAGGCCGGGGACTTCATCGTAATTAGACACGTCATGGGGGTAAGCAAAAGCACGGGATTCGTTTACCGACGAATTGATCTCGGTGCATAAAGCAGTCAACTTATCTGTTTGGCGGGCGATCAGCGCGAGAGTGTATCCCTCTTTCGCAAGCTTGCGGGCCAGGGCTGCACCGATCCCCTCTGAAGCGCCGATAATAATTCCGCGGCGGCGGGGATTCAATGGGGTGGCAGGAGTAGGTTTTAGTAAGTCAGGCACGAAGAACCTCATTAATCTTTGTATTGATTTCATTCTAACACAATACAATTCTGGACAAAAATAACCGTTATAATAAAATAATTTCTGTGAGCAATAGTACAAACGTAGCCTTGCGTCCTTGTTTAATGATGATAAAAGGGTGTTATGGAAAATAACAAACGAGATCGAAGTGATGTGTTTCGCCGCGCGTGGGAGATCATTGCTCAGGATAATACAATAGCGCCTGAAGAGAAACAAGGGATCCTCAAACTCATCCAGGTCCTTGTTGAAGCCGCCGGAGCCAGCCTCACCCATCCTGAAAAACAAGATGAGCAGATCAAGGGGTTTACCCAGGAGATCGTTTCCAAACATTCCCTGATGGCTCTCGTCAAACAACAGGCGGATGAACTGGACGCTTTAAAACGCATTGGATTGAACCTCACTTCCAGCCTGGATTTGCAGGTCGTTCTTGAAACCGTTGTGACCGAAGCAATGAAGTTAATGAAGAATTCGCGCGCAGCACATATATTTTTATACTCACACGGGAAGCTGGAATTTGGGGCATCATTAAGCTCTGACGGGGTGGCCAATAAACCCGTTTCCATGCCAAGGTCAAACGGTCTTACGTATCTCGTGGCGAATAACGGGCTGCCTATTATCATCGAAAATATTCAGACGCATCCATTGTACAAGGACACTCCCCAGGAATGGCATGGTTCAATCATTGGCATCCCGCTTAAATTCAGCAATTCCATTGTGGGGGTGATGAATATTTCACGTTCCACGACGGGCGGCTTTAGCAGATCCGAACTGCGTTTGATGGGACTGCTCGCCGACCAGGCAGCCGTGGCGATCTCCAACGCCAGTTTGCATAAGGACGTATCCGACCTGGCAAACACCGACAGCGTCACCGGCCTTCCCAACCGCCGCGCATTGGACGAACGCCTGCAGGATGAGATGCGTTATGCCAAAAGCGCAAATTCAAAATTCTCCGTGGTCATGATGGATCTGGACGGGTTCAAGAATGTGAACGATACTCTCGGTCACAGCATTGGAGACGATGTCCTCCGCCACGCATTCAACTACCTTGCCGAGAAAATGCGCGCAACAGACTTCCTCGCCCGCTACGGCGGCGATGAACTGACCCTGATCATGCGCGACAGCGATATTGAAGTAGCGGAGATCGTCACCAACAAGATCATCGAATTAATGAAAGCGTACTCCTATCCCATCCCGGGCAGCAAGCCAATCCAATTGGGGATCACAGCCGGAATCGCCGTATATCCGCTGCACTCTCACAACGCAAGCGACCTGCTGCGCGCCGCCGACGCCGCCCTCTACCAGGCCAAAAAATACAATCGCGGGAAATTTATCGTCGCAAAGCCCGGAACAGGTCCGTTGGACCCGCTCAACGTCCGTAGTACGAAAAAGGAATAGAAAACCACCAGCCGCCCCAAATACATGTTGGGGCGGCTTTTGTAACTCTTATGGAGGAAGCGGGGTTATATCCATATAAACCAAAATCAGGAGCCGAACATGAATTCGACACGCTCAATCAACCAGCCTCATAAAGTAAAACTTATCCTCAACCCCATGGCAGATATGGGCCGCGCATGGAAAACTGCCAATGACTTGCGCCCGATCGCACAGGAATTTCAGGGTGAACTGACCTGGAGCGGAACGGTTTATCCCACGCACGCCATTGAACTTGCACGACAGGCCGGCGAAGAGGGATATGACATGGTCGTTGCCATGGGCGGAGATGGCACTGTGCATGAAGTGATGAACGGCCTTATGCAGGTCCCTGAAAGCAAACGCCCGCTGATGGGTGTGGTCCCGATCGGCTCCGGTAATGACTTTGCCTACTCCATGGGAATTACCCAAAAATCCGCGCATGCTCTGTCCCACGCCCTCAAAGCGGAAAATGTCGAAACAGTGGATATTGGCTGTATGACCGACGAACATGGCCGCAAGGAATATTTTGACAATACCATTGGCATTGGCTTTGACGCTGTCGTCACCATCCGTTCGCACAAGCTGCCCATCGTCAAAGGCTTTTTGATGTATCTGACGGCAGTGATTCAAACCATCATTCTGAATCACAACCCGGCCAGCGTAAAAATAGAAACAGATACCGAATCATGGGAAGGCAGCACGCTCATGGTCACGTTATGCAACGGTCCGCGTGAAGGCGGAGGTTTTATGCTCTCCCCCAATTCAAAAAACAACGACGGCAAAATGGAATACGTCATCGTCAACAAAGTCTCACGCGGCATGATGTTCCGCCTCGTCCCTGAATTCATGAACGGCACACACATGCGCTTCAAACAGATCCGCATGGGTGAGTTCAAAAAATTCACCCTCTCTTCCGATCTTCCGCTTTACATCCATGCCGATGGTGAGATATTCACCAGTTTCGGGAGTAATCTTCGCAAAGCAACTTTTGAGATCATGCCGAAGGCCTTGCGGGTGGTTCGCGGTTAATCACTCGCTACTTTCCACTTTCTACTTTAGAATATGGAAAGTGGAAAGTAGCAATGCCTGACCTTCACCAATCCCTTCTTAAATTCGATCTTGGACATTTCCGCATCATCGCAGGATTCTGGGGAATCGAATTGGAATCCACCGACGCAGATTCCGCCCTCGAAGAACTCTGCGCCTCCTTACTGGACCTGGAAGCTGTTACCGAAACAATGGACATTCTCCCTGCTGAGGCACGCTCCGCACTGAACGTGCTCGTCGCATCCGACGGCAAAATGGAATGGCCCATCTTTGCCCGCAAATACGGCGAGATCCGCGAGATGGGTGCAGGCAGGCGGGACAGGGAACATCCACACATAAAACCCATCTCCACCGCAGAATTCCTTTTTTATCGCGGCTTTCTTGCCAAAGCCTTCTTTGACTCTGGCAAAGGCGCGCAGGAATTTGCCTACATCCCCGAAGACCTGCTCGAACTGGTTAATGAACTTGCCTTTCACCAAAATGAAGACGAGATAAAAAAAGCCAGCGAGCCATTGGGCCGCCCTGCCACCCCCGTGGAAAAAGCCCACGAAATCCCTGCCACTGATCATGTCCTTGATGATGCAACAACCTACCTTGCCGCCCTGCGCCTGACTCTGGAATCCAATGGCTTGCCGTTGGACAAACAGGAGCATTTCCCCGCGCTCCAAAAATTATTGACCACCTCCGGCATTATCAAAAACAACATCCCCCAAGCCGAAGCTGTAAAAAAATTTCTCGAAGCCTCCCGCCCCGAAGCATTGGACATGCTCTTCAAAGCCTGGCTCAACTCGCAAACCTTTGACGAATTGCGCTTGATCCCCGGCATTATCTGCGAAGGCGAATGGAAGAACCAGCCGCTCGTCACCCGCGAATTTCTCATGGACCTGGTCAACTCCATCCCGCAAAACAAATGGTGGAGTCTGCCTGCCTTCCTGCGTGCCATCAAAGAAAAATTTCCCGACTTCCAAAGACCCGCAGGTGACTACGACTCATGGTTCATCAAGCGCGCCTCAGACGGACAGTTCCTGCGCGGCTTCGCGTATTGGGATTCGGTGGACGGTGCGCTGGTGAAATATATTATTCACATGCTGCATTGGCTAGGTGTGGTTGATCTTGCTTCCCCTGAAGTTGGGAAGGAATTTACGGCGTTTAGAATTTCGTCGAAGGTCGAAGGTCAAAGGTCTGTTGACGGAAAATTGAATGTTTCCTCCAATGGAAGAATCACCATTTCAAGAATCTTCTCCCGCGCGGTGCGGTATCAAATTTCGCGCTTCTGTGAATGGGATGGCGAAAAAGGCGACGATTATTTGTACTCCGTCAGCGCGCAATCTTTGAAGCGGGCGAGTGAGCAGGGATTGAAAGCCGAGCAATTGCTTGCCATGTTGGTCAAGCATACGAATGGAGCAGTGCCGCCTGCGATGGTGAAGGCGCTCAAACGCTGGGAGCAGCACGGCACAGAGGCCCGGGTGGAGAGTCTGCTTGTGCTACGAGTCAGCAGGCCCGAGATTATGGAAGAGATGCGCAGCTCGAAAGCGGGAAAATTCCTGGGCGAGTTATTAAGTCCAACAGCGGTAGTCGTCAAAAGTGGAGCCATCGAAAAAGTAATGGCCGCTCTGACGGAGTTGGGCTTGCTCTCGGAAGTGATAAGTGACAAATAGAATCGTGACATCTCGCACGGGGGAAATCGCTATAATGAAATTGCATTCCAAAAGGAGAAACCATGTCGAAAACTGATTGGATCCAGCAAGAGATCGATGGACTGAAGTCGCAGGGGCTGTATAACAACATCCGCACGATCGGCTCGCCGCAAGGCGCGTGGCTGACGGTGGATGGCAAGAAGGTTTTGAATTTCTGCTCGAATAATTATTTGGGCTTGGCAAATCATCCCGCGTTGGTGGCTGCTGCGAAAAAGGCGACTGACGAAATGGGCGTGGGACCTGCCGCGGTGCGTTCCATCGCCGGGACGATGTCTCTGCATGTGGAGTTGGAAAAACGACTCGCGCAATTCAAAGGCGTGGAAGCGGCCATCACGTTCCAGTCAGGCTTCACTGCAAATTTGGCGACCATCCCTGCGCTGGTCGGAAAAGAAGATGTGATTTTTTCGGATAGATTGAATCACGCTTCCATTATTGACGGCGCTCGTTTATCCGGCGCGAAGATCATCCCGTATGACCACAATGATGTGAAGTCGTTGGAAGAGCAGATCAAAGCGAATCTCAGTCAATATCGCCGCGCGTTGATCGTGACCGATGGCGTCTTCAGCATGGACGGTGACATCGCTCCGCTGCCCGATATTTATGAAGTGGCGAAGAAGTACGACATTCTTTTGATGGTGGACGATGCGCACGGCGAAGGCGTGCTTGGCAAAGGCGGACGCGGCATCGTGGATCATTTTGGTCTGCACGGCAAAGTGGACGTGGAAGTTGGCACGATGTCAAAAGCGTTCGGCGTGATGGGCGGAATTGTCGCGGGCAAATCGGTCATCATTGAATGGCTGCGTCAGCGTGGACGCCCCTTCCTGTTCTCGTCTGCGGTGACTGTGCCGGATGCGGCGGCCTGCCTCGCGGCGGTGGATTTGCTCGAAGACTCCACGCAATTGGTGGATAAACTTTGGGAGAATGCCAAATACTTCAAAGCCGAAATGAAGAACCTCGGCTTCAACACGGGCGTCACCGAAACGCCCATCACCCCGATCATGCTCGGCGAAGCGCCGCTCGCGCAGCAATTCAGCCGTGAGTTGTTCGATGCGGGCGTCTTTGCGATGGCGCTTGGTTTCCCGACTGTTCCGCAGGGTAAGGCAAGGATCAGAGTCATGATCTCTGCCGCGCACGCGAAGGATGACCTCGATAAAGGTTTGGAGGCGTTCAAGACGGTTGGGAAGAAGTTGGGTGTGATCTAGGGGAGAGTGAAAAGTAGAAAGTAAAAAGTAAAACGGAGACCGCAAAGTTAATTTGCGGTCTTCTTATTTTTTAGGTGGCGTATAATTCCACATATAGTTATGCAAAGGAAAACCTATGTCTTTATATGATGGCAATAAGTTTATGGAAATGTGGCAGAAATCCAAACAGCAAAAGAGTCCTGCGCAACAAAAAGGTGGCTAATCACCGCATACACCTGACGTTGGGGACTGACCGTAGGGCGTGCGGCACGCTTCGCGTCAAGCAGTTTTTGGTTGTTGAGCCTGTCGAGATACAGCGCAGGTATCCCCCGATGGCGCAAACCGTTGGGCGTTAGAGAGAAAAGAAGAGGATCTATGAAAACCAAGATCAACGTATGGCTGGCAATCTGGTTACTGACTTTCCTCTCGGCTTGCCAGAGTAAGCCAGAATTTATTAACCACGCTCCACCAAACCTTACGGTTTCCACGGATGTCTTTTTCGATGATACTCTCTTAGCCAATTTTGGCTGCAATGAAATCCAGGCACCGTCGAGCATGCTCGGCGGGTTGGAGCCATCCTATCCGATCGCCATTTGTGCATTTCAATACATACCGGGCGAGGGAACAGAAGAGCTCGAGGCGGTAATCGAAAGCGGACAGTTCTTCTACTACACCGGCGGTTTGTTCGGAACCTACATCCGCTATATCATTTATCAAAACGGCGAATTTGTATTACTCAAAACGGAAGAGGATCTGCGAAAGCTGTTTGCGCCCATTGAGTCTCCTGAGGAAGCACTGAGTTATGTAATGGCGGCTAAAAATCTGTCTGCCAATTATGGCATCCAATATGACCCTGCTTACGAATATGAAGTTGACACGATTGAAGACACTTACGTCATCAACGATACAGACGGTTACCTCGTCCATTTATTCTACGATCAAGCGTTCGGCTGTGGCCCACACTGGATATCCGAAGTTGATGTACATGTGTCTGTTGAGGGAAATATCGAGGAACGGAGCAGTCGGCAACTCTTCAGAAACCCAGACCTTGACGATGTATGTTTCGATTAATTTTGTACGGATATCTTGGTGTGTTGTAGATGTTTTCAACGCATTTCAGCAAAAAGCGCCCAACAAAGCGTGCGCCTGACGTTGGGGACTGCCCGTTAGGGCAAGGCACGAATCCGTGTGATGATCTCCGCCGCATATGCAAGGGATGATCTCGATAATGGGTTGGAAGCGTTCAAGACTGTGGGGAAGAAGTTGGGTGTGGTATAAAAAATAGTAAAAAGTAATAGTAATAAGTGGAAAGCGGCGCGGGGCGGGCGCCGCCTTTATTTATAGGTTTATAATTAATTCATAGATAAGGACGGTAATATGCTAATTCGCGTTATTCGCTCGATTTGCGAAATTCGCGTTTTTCCTTTGGGCTGTGCTTACACATGAACCAAAACTTGTAATGATCGGAAAGTGTAAACCATGAGTGAATTTAACAGAACCACACGGGAATGTCCCGTGAATCAACTACATCCCGAAGTCTTTAGCGCCTTGAAGACTTATTTTCAGGAAAAGAATTTGGGTGACATGGAAACTGAAACAGTGCTGTGCTGCGAAACTGTCTCCACCAAGAATCGCGCAGGCGGTCTGTTTTCGTTGTTAAGTCCCTCGGTGGATACAACGATTCGTACGGGGATAGTCCTTACATCTGAATGGCTCGTTTGGGCGCGAATTGGTGATAACTCCGGCACCTTGTTATCCTCTGCAAATCTGAATGTCATTGTAGTGAATACCTATAAATCCATGTTCGTAAATGATTCAGGTCTGGAGATCATCGGATATATTGGCGACTCCAAACTTGTGGTTAGGGGATATGTTGGCATGGGGCCGGAACCCGCCACACAGAAATTTTGTGATGAAGTCAAACAGGCGGTCATCAGGTTGAATCCGCCAAAGCAAACCTCCCGCCCAAAATGGCTGGGGGGTTAACAAAGAACATAAAGGAAAAGAATTATGATATTCATTCTAATCGTGCTGGCAGTAGTTGCTGTTGTCGTTGCAATCGCCATCTATGATCATTTTCGCAAATGAGAAAGTCGTAGCTTTCTGGCTGCGCTCTTAACGGATCACTCGCTGCTCGTCCCTCGTTTCTCTCTTCTGTTCTTCCTCCCCTTCATCATCAAACTCTCGATCCACGCGGCCATCGGTTCGGGCGGCGGATAACTTTCCACGTTGAACTCTTTCATTCCACGCGCGCATAACACGCGGTTGGCAGCTTCAAGACCTGTCACGCAGGCGCGTTCCAAAAAGAAGGCGGGCGTTTCGTGGCGCACCCAGTCGCCAGCGCAAAATAGATTCTCCCACGGCGTTTCAATTCCCAAATGTGAGCCGCGTGCGCCGATCTCTGGCAGGGTGTGCGTGGCCGTGTTGCGCTGTAGATATTGGCCGAGCAAATGCCCCTTCAACTCGGGGAAGGCACGCTGAAAATCGGTGATCACATTTGCGAGCAAAACCGCATCGGGCTGTGCCAGCACTTTGGGCGGGCCATAGACATGCACCTCAATACAAGAGCCGCCCGTTTCATCATGCCATTTTTTATACGGCGCATAAATTTTTTCCAGCCAGAAAAAATTGTGCATCACAAAATCGCCGCTGAACATGCCGGACTCCGGGCCGTTGCGCGGCGGCTTGTCAAACCATAATCGAATGACGGCATGGCCGAGTCCGTGCGGGAAGAAAAAATTATCAGCGGGGAAACTGTTTTTGATAATTGAATCAGCTGCGGGTGAGTCTGAAGCGAGGATTAAAAATGGAGCATGGTCGGCGCCTGTGAGTCCATCCTGCTCCCAATGCGCGATCCAATCCCCATCCTTTTCCACGCGCTTCACTCTGCGCTTGAAGCTGATCTCGCCTCCGAGATTCATAATCTTCGCTGATAGTTTTTCGCAGACCTCGCCGCCGCCGTTGGGCAGATATTCAAATGACCACGCATCGCGGCGCATGAGGGTGTAAAAACGCAGGAAGGCAAGAAAGCCTGCCAGCGGAACCTGGTCGGGATCGGTGGCGAGGCCATTGCGAGTGAGGCCAAAAAAGAGCGAGCGAAAGGCAGGCCCCCATTTTTTGAGCGCACCGCCAAACGTGAATCCCTTAAGTGGCTGATCTTCAACGAAGGGATCGATGCCCAGCGCCATCACCAGCACAGACCAGACATTGAAAATAGAGAACAGGTCGCGCAGAGTGAGCATGCCCCAAAAACGCGGTGAAAGAAAAAGTTGGATGTAATGAAACGGTGCAGGGATGATGCTGTTGCGAATGGCATTGCCAATCGGCGCGCGGCGGATGGAGTTGCCCACGCGATAGATCCACTGCTCGTCCCGCGCACGCACCAGCTCGGAGATGATCTCATGCCTCCGCAGCATGGACTTGAGATTGAGATACGAAGACCAGATCCCATGCACGCCATGCTCAGACGGGAAACACCAGTCTTTTATTTTGATTTCTTCCCTGCCTGAGAGACGCCCGCCCACGCGTTCATCGGCTTCGATAATGAGCGGTTTCAGTCCGCGTTCGGCAAGGTGAAGGGCGGCGGTGAGCCCCGCAACCCCGCCGCCGATAATGATGGCATCGTAGTTTTTTTCCATTGGGTTGATTATATATGACTGTACGAGGAAAAGCCTTTAACACAAAGGGCACGAAGACCACAAAGGTATGAGACTCATCCCGAAATTAAGGTTTCGAGGGTGAGTCATATTTTTATGGACGCAGATGAACGCAGAAAACGCTGATTTTAGCTTTTATCTGCGTAAATCAGCGTTCATCTGCGTCCCAAATTAAATTCGGGGTTGAGCATATTTGTGCCCCCTGGTGGTCTTCGTGTTTAAAAGGTCTGCACGGTCTTATATATGGTAAAATTTCGTCCGCACTTCCGATAAAAAGCATTGGAGTGTGATCTGGAGAGATGGCCGAGCGGCTCAAGGCGCATGTCTTGAAAACATGTTTGGGTCACACCAACGTGGGTTCGAATCCCACTCTCTCCGCCAGCGATTGACGATTGATGTAATTGGATTTACGATTGGAGCAGCAGCCGTAAATTGTCAGTCGGACATCGGCAATTGAAGATGGGGAGGTGCCAGAGTGGCTGAATGGGCTCGCCTGCTAAGTGAGT
>JADKDM010000013.1 GCA_016714565.1 Candidatus Villigracilis propinquus | reverse complement strand
ATCGCTCATCTTCATGCGGCTGGGATCATTGAGCGTGGAGTTGGTCTGGATGGCGAGCAGAATATCCTGCAGACGCGCATCCGCTTGATTTACGTAATGCACATCGTTGGTGGCGATGAAGCGCGCTTCGTAGCGTGCGCCCAAACTTAGCAGTTGTTTATTTAAGTCTGTGATCTCTTTGATGTTGTGCTGCTGTAATTCCACAAAGAAGCGGTCACGGCCAAAGACATCGGCGTACCAGTCCCATTTTTTGACGGCTTCCGCTGGATTTTCATTCAGCAGTGCGCGCGGAATCTCGGCCGACATACAGCCCGAGGTGGCGATCAATCCCTCTGAATGGGAGGCGAGAAAGTCATGGTCAATGCGTGGGTAATAATAGAAGCCTTCCATCTGTGCGGCAGAGGCGATCTTCAAAAGATTCTTGTAGCCAGTTTCATTCTCAGCAAGCAGAAGCAGGTGCGTGGAAGAACGATCGAGTTTTGAATCCTTGTCCTTCATCGTGCGCGCGGCCATGTACGCTTCCAACCCGATGATCGGCTTGATCCCTTCCGCTTTGGCGGCCTTGTAGAAATCGATCACCCCGAACATGGTGCCGTGGTCGGTGATGGCCACATGTTCCATATTCAGCTCTTTGACGCGTTTGACCAGCTTCTTGATATTCGAGAAGCCATCGAGCAGGGAATATTCGGTATGGACGTGTAAGTGGGCGAAGGACATGGGCAAAAAGATTATAGCACGCATGTTCATGTATCAATCTTACGATTGGCTTAAAATATTTGCACTGATTTTCCGAAAGACAAAGTGTGGCCTCGATTGTTGAAAACAAGAATGGCGCAATGTTCGGGGGAAGATTTACGGATAAAATACAAACACATTAATTCTTTTTGTTTATTGTTGCATAGGCAAGGCAGGTCATGAATCCCATCCCGGTAAGTAAAACGAAAATCATCCCGCCGCGCCGCCGTGAGGAATTGCTCACGCGTGTACGCCTGTTGGATATGTTATTCGATGCGCTGGATAAAAAACTTACACTTGTTTCTGCGCCTGCTGGATACGGCAAAACTTCCCTGTTGATCGACCTGGCGGATCAGAGCGAATTGCCCTGTTGCTGGCTGGCTCTGGATGAATTGGACCGTGACCCGCAGCGCTTTGCAGCCTATTTTATTGCCGCTCTTACGGAACGCTTCCCTGAATTTGGCGTTCAATCGAGAAGTGTGCTGGAGAGAATGTCCTCTTTTGAGCAGGACATGGAACGCCTGTTGGTGACGATCTGCAACGAGATCATGGATTCGATCCGCGAGCATTTTATTTTTGTGCTGGATGATTTCCACCTGCTGGACGGTGTTCAACCTATTCAGAGATTTATCAACCGCTTTATTCAATTAATGGACGAGAACTGCCACCTGGTGATCTCTTCCCGCATTCTTACCGGCTTGAATGATATGCCGCTGCTTGTGGCGCGGGAGCAGGTCGGCGGCTTGAGTTTTTCAGACCTTGCTTTCCAGCCGCAGGAATTACAGGCGCTCTTAGCACAAAATGGCAGCCTGCATATCTCTGATGAACAGGCTGCTCAATTGATCGCAGAGACGGAAGGGTGGATCACCGGCCTGCAATTCTCAGGCGCAGATATTCTCCCTCGAAGCCCGGCCAGGTTTGCAGGGGATAGAGGCGAGGCTTTATTCGATTACCTCGGTCAGCAGGTATTGGACCGTCAGCCTGCGGAACTGCAGGAATTCATTTTGCGAACCTCCCAATTCGAGGAGTTCGATACCGCCCTGTGCGAAATGGTGTTATCCCCGCTTTATTCCGAAACACAGGACTGGCAAAAGTGGATCAAGTCCATATCCAACAATAATCTCTTCGCTTTACCCGTGGGCGCAGACGGCAGGTGGCTGCGTTACCACCACCTCTTTCGGGATTTTATTCGCGCCCGGTTTGAGCGGGAACGCCCGTTGGAGCTTAAGGCGATCCTTTCCCACCTCGAATTCGCCTATGAAGCGCTGGGTGAATGGGAAAAAGCCCATTACATTTGCAGGAAGTTGAACGATGCCAACCTGTTGGTGGAGATGATCGAACGCTCTTCCATTCCCATGTTTCAGCGGGCGATGGTTACGATCGAAGGCTGGCTTAATGAACTGCCTCCGTCCTATTTGCGTAATAGACCCGGGCTGCTTTCGATCCGCGGCAATATTGTTTACACCAAGGGGGATGTGCGCGGAGGATTGGACCTGCTCACCCAGGCCGAGCAGATCTTCCGCCGCGAGAAAAACACATCCGGCCTGGCTCTCACTCTGGTCCGCCGCGCCACTGCCCAGCGTTTTATCGGGGACTATGCCGCTTCGCTGCGGGATGCCGAAGAGGTGATCCATTCCACCCAGTCCATTGACGATATGCAGGCGCTCCATGCTTCGGCGCTGCGGATTAAGGGGCTGGTGTTGTTCCGTTTGGGGAAGGCGCGAGAGTCGATTTCGTATCTAGAGCGCGCACTGGATATTTCTCGATTGACAGATAAACCCATGATCCCGGTTTTGTTGATGGAAACCGGAATGGCGTATCGGGCCACCGGGAATTTTTCAGACGCCCGCCGGTCCTATGAAAAAGCCCTGCTGATCTGGCGGCAAAGCGGGAATCTCTCCTGGCAGGCCAGCCTTTTGAATAACATGGGGTTTATGTATCACGTCCAGGGTGAATACGAAAAAGCGGTTTTTGCTTTTGAGGAAGGCTTACTTTGCGCCCAGCGAATCCGCAGCCTCCGCCTTGAGGTGTTGATCTCCCTCGGGCTTGGCGATCTATTTGTTGAATTGGAAGATTTCAGCCTGGCGGAGCAAAATTATCAGTATGCCTCCGAGATCCTTCAAACCCTGGAAGACCGTTTCCTTTCCTATTCTCTAAATGCTTCAAGGGTAAACCTGAACTTATTAAATAAGAACGCGGCAGCCGCGCATTTGGTCATTGAAGAGATGGCAAAGTCGGTGAAGAATAGCCCTACGAATTACGAGAGCGGCATCTTGAGTGTATTGCAGGGACGCTTTTTTCTGCTCGAAGCCAACCCGCGCAAGGCGCTGCGTGAGATCAAAAAAGCGGAAAAATATTTTTTGGAAGACGGCCGCGAGCAGGAAATGGCAGTGACCCTTGTGTGGCACGCGGCGGCTTCCTTTCAGGCCGCAGACCAGGTGGAAGCGGAACGGATCCTCAAAGAGCTGTATGAGAGTAAAGGACAGATCTCCCATGCCGTATTGGTGGCCGTTCATCAGGCGCGCAGCTGGCTGGAAGGCTTGCAATCCACTCCTGTAGTATCACGCATCGCAAGGGTCCTGTTGACGAAGGCGGAACACTTTGCCAGTACCATGCCGGGGATCCGCCGTCAGTTAAGACGGCAGACCCGGGTGGTGCAGTCTCCTGTGCCTCATCTTACAATTCAAGCATTTGGGCAGGCCTCTGTCAGCATTGGCGGCCGGCCCCTGTCCATGGCTGACTGGCAGACCCAATCGGTTCGTGAGTTCTTCTTTTACCTGCTGACCATTTCCAAACCTGTGACCAAGGAACAGATCGGCGAGATTCTTTGGCCGGATGTGTACGACCCTTCCAAATTAAAGCTGCGGTTCAAAAATGAGATCTACCGCCTGCGCAAGGCCGTGGGACAGGACGCCATCCTTTATAAGGATATCTATTATTCCTTCAACCGCAGCCTCGATTACGAATACGATGTGGAAGCCTTCGAGGCCTTCATTGCCAACGCCAAAGCCGCCGAAATGCCTCCGCAGCAGATCGAGCTTTATCAAAAAGCGGCGGCTCTTGTCACCGGCCCCTATCTGAACGATATCTACGCGGATTGGCCCCTCCATGACAGGGAACGGCTCAGCCAGATGTATCTCAATGCGCTTGCCGCGCTGGGAAACCTGTATCAGGCCAGTGCTGAATTTGAGAGCGCCCTGAATGTATGCAGACGAGCCATTGCGCACGACCCAGCTTTTGAACCGGCTTATCAGGTCACCATGCAGGTGCATCACCGCCTGGGTGACGGGATCTCAGTCAAGCGTACCTATCAGGCTTGTGTGGATGCCATGAAAGAACGTTTTGGTCTGCCGCCTTCGCAGGAATTGCAGGACCTGTACCGCCGCCTGACCCGATAACGCAGAGTATGTACACGGATTCCGCTCCATCGAGGGCTACGCCCCCGATGGAGCGGAACTGGTTCGTAAACCAATAAATACAGCCCTTCCAAAAGATCAGCCTGTCGCGGCTGGTCTTTTTTTCTTTGCCGTACACGGAAACCCTAAAGGTCTGTTTTGCTTTCGTAAAATCCCGATTAAGGGGGAAGACCTTTAGGGCTTTTACGCGGGAAATGTACGGCAGAGAATTTTTTTGAAGCCTGTTTTGAAGCCTGGGGATAAGTATCTTTGGCGCATCGTACCCGCCAATAAGACTTCAAAAGGAATTCCCATGAAAAACAAACTGAACCTCGCCATTCTGTCCCTTTCAAAGATCAATCGTCAGCATGTTCAACTTTTCTTTGTCGTGCTCACCCTTGCCATGTTGGTGACCGGCGTTGGCGCTCCTGAAGACGGCGGCGGAAGCACCCACTAGTGATCCTGCTTGCGTCCCTGGTGGCAGGCTTGTTGACTGGCGCAAGCTGGGCGCGTTGGTATGGCCAGCCATATCGTGCGCCGGAGTTGAAATATGTCTCGTTGGTGTTCATTGCCTTTTTGCCCCAGTTCACGGCGTTTTATTTTCCGGTCAGCGGGCAACATGTTTCGGGCTTTCTGCTGCCGCTCTCGCAAGCTTTGCTTCTCGTATTTACCTGGTTGAACCGCCGCCTGCCCGGGATGATGATCCTGCTCATTGGAACAGCACTCAACTTCACGGTTATAGCAGCGAACCGCGGCTTTATGCCCATCAGCCCGCAAACGGCAAGTCATCTTGTTTCGCAAACCGTTTTGGAAAATATCCAGCCGGGCGATCGATTTGGCACAAAGGACATTTTGCTGCTCCCGGAAGATACCCGCTTCGAGTGGCTTGCGGATCGTTTCCTCCCTCCGGCATGGTCGGCCTACCAGGTGGCATTCAGCCCCGGTGACGTTTTGATCGCCTTCGGCATTTTCCGGCTTCTGGCATATCAGAAAAATATTTCTTTACAAGGGTACAAAAAATGATTCCATCTCTTATTTATCAACCCCACGCAAGCGCCGCTGTTAAGACCGCCCCCCGGCCGGCGCAGACCGAGGGACTGAATCGCATCTTTGCCGCCGCCGTGGTCAACCGTCAGTTTTGCCAGATGCTCCTGCAAGACCCGCGCGCGGCTCTGCGCCAGGGATACCTCGGTGAAACCTTTACCCTCAGCAAAGAGGAAATGGACGCGCTCGTTTCGATCCGCGCCGAATCCCTTTCCGATTTTGCCAGGCAGTTGAACTGTGCTCTCAGCCAATAGCCCACGACCTTCAACACTTATGCAATCGATCTTTTCATATAAAAATATTCCCAGTCCCGAACAAAGGCTGAATGCCATGTTTCAGGCTTTTGACGGCCTGATGCTGGTATTGGACTCCTCCGGGAAGATCCTGGAATATACAGCCGGAGGGAATTCGCCTTTTAGCGCCATGGTGCAAAAAACATCATCGCGCAAATTGCAGGATGTGGTTCCGCTGGAGGTCTGGCAGAAATACAACAAGGCACTGCAAGAAATTCATGATGGCAGCAAGGTGGCCTTGTTCGAATATGCGCTGGAGGCGCGCAAGGAGCGGGCCTGGTACGAATCCACACTTGTGCCGTTTGAGAACGGACAGAACATTATGTTCGTTCGGGATATCACCAGATACAAACAACTGCAGAGCGATGAATTAACCCTCGCCTACGATATGACCATCGAAAGCTGGTCTACAGCTCTTTACCTGCGCGACCAGGAGACGGAAGACCACACCCGCCGCGTAACGGATATGACCTTGAAGCTGGCCCGTCGTTTGAACCTGCCGGGGGCCGACCTTATCCACATCCGGCGCGGCGCGGCCCTGCATGATATTGGCAAGGTGGCCATTCCAGACAGCATCCTATTCAAACCCGGCCCGTTGACGGAGGAGGAGTGGAGGATCATGCGCCGCCATCCGGTCATTGCCGCGGAGATCATCAAGCCGATTCCCTACCTTGCTGCGGCGCTGCCGATTCCGCGCTCGCACCATGAAAAATGGGATGGCAGCGGCTACCCGGAAGGTCTGGCAGGCGAGGCCATTCCCCTGTTTGCGCGCATCTTCGCCTTCGCGGATGTGTACGACGCGCTCACATCAGACCGCCCCTACCGCGCCGCGTGGACTCAGGCAAATGCCATTGTGTATATCGCCGAGCAATCCGGCAAATATTTTGACCCGTCCATTGTGCCTGTGTTCATCAAGATGATCGTGGAATAAATAAGCTGCTTACTGGCGTATCGGTGGCCCTAAGGGGAAAGCGGATACGAATTAGGGGTACTGGGGTGCACGCCGGGTTCCCCCCGGCGTGTAATTTTTTAAAGGAGGACGCATTAGCAAAATGATCGCCGTCTGGAATGAGAAAAACCCCGAAGATTAATCCCTTGCCCCTGCCCGTTTTCGTGCTAATTGGACGGTCTACCCCCAGGTTCGGCCGTCTTTTTCTTCAAGTTTGCTGGCTTAACTTTGCCCTCAAAAGATAACAGTCACCTCGCACCCTATGAGTCGAGGGTCATCTGGTTTGGTACACGGCTGAGGCGTATAATGGCAGTGATGGAATATATAAGGAATTATGCGGCAAAATCGCTGCATCATCCCAATTTAGGCGCTTGAAAATTTATTACAAATAATATGCGACATACCCATTAAATGTCGATGGGAGCGCCCGTTACAGCGCAGGAGATCAATGAACACCAAACAAAGAATTTTAGCATTTTGTATTTTAGCAGCGAGTATATTAGTTTCAGGCTGTGGATCAACATTAGGCATTGGAACACCAGCTACTGGTTCAAATTGGGGCTGGGAGATTACAGTAGACAAGGTTCACAAAGAAGCTACATTGGAAGATGGACTTCATAATATCACTACACCTAAGACTGACTTTGTATTCCTTGTCTTAGAAGTGACGGTTAGTAATTTTGATTCAAGTCAACTGCATCAAGAGTTTCCAACAAATAGCATAATCCTCATCACTGAAAATGGGGAATCATTAGCGGTGAATTATATTGGCACGTATCAAGGTTCAAACAAGAGCCCTAGTAGTTACTTTGAAACGCGAACACTAGTCTCTAAAGAATTTGGTTTTTTTGATGAAGAAACAAACACATTTGACAAACAGACAGGAGCAATGGCCTGGGTCTTTACTATAGACGAGAATGAAACTGATCAAAGTTTCACATTACGATTTCTTGACTTACCCGTTATCCAGGATTTGAAAATAAGTCAAGATTGATAGAAGTAATTTTAATTTGGTTAACAAGTGTTTGCTTCAAAATTTGTTTTTAGCAATTAGACCTCTTGCAAAAGTCAATAAGTATAGAAAGACGGAGTGCAAAAGCTCTGCTTTTGCGGTTCGGAAGTAGAACTTCCGAACTCCGGAAAACACTTACACAAGAGGTCTATTGTAGATTCTGTCGGGATATCATCGCGAAAAACATGTATGAAAAAATGTTATATTAGCAATATCGTCTTTATTTAGCCAGAGAGTGCTCTATTCATCCAGCGCCTAACAGAGCATGCAGCATGCACACACCTGACGCTGGGGAATGCCCGTGGGCGTGCGCACATTCCGGGCAGTTTTTGGTTGTCGAGTTGGCAGTTGTGCCTGTCGAAACCTTGTCGAGACACTACGCCTTAGCCTTTTTCTGGTTGGACGGCTTCGCCGTCCCCGCCCTGGTTGTCGAGCTTGTCGAGATACAGCGCAGGTAACGCAAACCGTTGGACGCTATCAATATAAAACGAGTTGATTATGACTGAACCACATACTCTTAAAAAAGATGCTCTTTGGGATGATTATTTGAATGGTCAGAAATATCAAATTACCAATCAAGATGGTAAATTTGGATTGAATTTCCAGAAATCCGTACTTTTGGAACCAAGATATTCTTCCTTGGAAATCACAAATCATAATGTTCCCTTATCCGATCCTCGAATAAGAAAATTTATTGTTGATCCATACTGTTTCGTTGATGAATGGAATTTCCCAATTATCCATGCCGATGGCAAGTGTGGTTTGATCGATGGAGTAATCAATGAGCTCGTGTTCGGGGTGGAATACGACAGTATTGTTAAACTAGCGTATGATCATTATCTGTGTTTGCAGTCAGGCATTTACACATTGAATCAATTTATCGCTGGACGACGACAGGTCTCCGCTATGTTTTGTGAAAGCAACAAAATCAATTTATCTGAATTAATGAATATCCTGCAAACTCAACACCCAGAAGCTCTTACACAACTCTCCAAAACTCTCTGTCATGTGGGCAATAGCTACATTTCCGAGTTCTGGCACTATCAAGGC
This sequence comes from Candidatus Villigracilis propinquus, assembly GCA_016714565.1. Lineage (GTDB taxonomy): Bacteria > Chloroflexota > Anaerolineae > Anaerolineales > Villigracilaceae > Villigracilis > Villigracilis propinquus. Next base: position 158,858 of record JADKDM010000013.1, on the reverse strand, counting down.
GGCGTATGCTATCCGGAGGTTGGCCACACACAGTATTTTCCCCTTGCTGCTCAGAAAGCCATTCTGTCTAATAACTTTGAAATTACGCCATTAGAACTTGTTATATGGGATTAGAAATCGTTGTAAAGATTATCGTTTTGAACACAAGCGCCCAACAAAGCGTGCACGTCGATTGGGCCTCCACCGTATTTAGCGATGTGGAAAGTGAGATGCGCGGATTGGAATGGGGGCGCTTAGTATGAAACCTATCACAACGCCTCTTACAACCCGACAAAGGTTTCCAAACAAGTGAGAGAACTCTACGCCGATCCCTATGTCAAGGACCGCAAGGGCATTTTTGAGTATATCCTTGGCGGTTCCACAGACACAAAATTATTAGATGTGCGCGTCTTTGATGACGCCACCAAGAAAAGTGTGTACTCCACCCAAACCGCCAAAGCCGAGAAAAAGGGCGAATCAAACTGCCCGCTTTGCACTCTGGGGCATGATGCCAACAAGAGCAAACGTTGGAAACTAACCGAAATAGACGCTGACCACGTCGCCACATGGAGCAAAGGCGGCGAAACAAATATCAAGAACTGTCAAATGTTATGCAAGACCCACAATCGTGCAAAATGAAATCGGTAAAAGCAGGAAGCAGGCTAACAAAGCGCCCCTACCCCATGGAATTGGTGACGCAATGAGCGCCAGCTAAGACAAAAGAGAATGAGCGAAATGAACATAACAGAAATAGACCAGCAAAGAAAATATATATTATTAAAAATATTCTTTGGGCTTAGTCTTTTGGTCGATATATTTCTAATTATTCTGTTTCTTTACCTGAAATTCTTTGACCTCCTATTTGTAAAATCTTTCATGTTTTGTGTTTTCATAATGAACTTCTTGCTTCTCGAAAAGAAAAAATATCTACTTTCGTTGCAGATAGGTGTAGCTGCAATCGTTGTGTCTGCAACGATTGATACTTTCTTCCTTGGCTGGAAGAGTTATTTCAGTCTTTATCTAATTGCTTCGACAATTATTGTTATCAATTCAATGAACCTCGGCCTTAATTGGAAAAAATTCGAGGTAACATTTATATTGATCCTGTTTGGACTTAGTTTTATCTTTACGAATAATGGACATTCCATATATAGGGTAGATTCAAAATTGCTGGAATGGGTTGGCCTGTTCAACTTGATGGCTGTAATATTATCGATTTTATTCCTGTCATTCCTAAACTTCACAGAAAGCGACAAGTTGAAAAAAAAGATTGAAGAAATTTCAGAGATTGATCCGCTTACTGGAGCGTATAACAGGCGATTTTTCAATAAATATTTAGATATCCAAATTAGACAACTAGAGAGTCAAATAAAGTATGGAAATTCAAGAGAAGTCAACTTGGGAATAGTGATGATAGACATCGATGACTTTAAGAAGGTAAACGATACATATGGGCATCTCGTCGGCGATACTGTATTAGCAGAAGTAGCTCATATAATTAAAGCAATAATATTTGAACGAGATATATTTTGTCGATACGGTGGAGAAGAGTTTGTTGTTTTGTTTACCAACACATCAAAACCGGGTGCAATGATAACAATAGAAAAAATATTAAGAACGATCGAGAAACGTGAGCTTACGATTAATAATAATTCAAAATTCCATGTTACTGTAAGTGCAGGCTTCGCCAGTTTGGACGGAGAATCAAACATCTATAGAATTCTAGATATTGCTGATAAACGACTTTATGTAGCCAAGAAAACGGGGAAAAATAAAGTAGTGTCTGAATAGAAAGTTTATAAATAATAGGTCTCTATATTTAGGAAACAACAAAAATGTGTTATTAAAGATCGAACAAGACCGCCCAACACAGTGCACACCTGACGTTGGGGATTCTGCGCACATCCCAAGCAGTTTTCTACAAGTAAAATAAGGAGAAATCAGCCATGAAACAAAAACCGACTTCCCAACCGATGAGTGCCAATAAATTAGGTTTAAGAGTTGCAATCGGCATTGGAATCGGAGCTGCCCACGGTGTGGCACTTAACAATATTGCATTAGGAGTGGGAGAATGCTAGACACAGTTATTGTCTACGGTCACCCCACCTGTCCGGGCATCGGGCCAGTCAAAGGGCTGCTAACACAATCGAAGGTCAAGTTTGAATATATTGACATTCATCAGGATAGCGTTGCCGCCGCTCGTGTTCGCGCTATCAATAACGGTAATGAAAGCGTACCTACGCTTGTCTTTCCCGATGGCAGCACGTTGACTGAGCCGACTGTTAGAGAACTCCAGTCTAAATTGGAATCCTTGGGATATAAAGTCGGCTTTGTCGCATGGTTGATTGGCAACATCTGGCTTATTTTTTTTATAGCTGCTGGTGTTCTGATCGCCGTGTTGCGCTTTCTCGGAGCTTCTTAGAAATGCCGTTTGCGAATGATTGGCAATCACATACTCCCACGCCTTATCACTTTTCTGGTGGGATGGCTTCGCCAAGTCCGCGCGACGGGGCGGGTGTCCACAGGTCAAGTCGCAATTATTGGGCAGCTTGACCTATTGTATATCGATGAGAAATGCAATAGTTTTGCTGAAAACGACACTCACTACTGGAGGTGTAAGATGCAGGTCGACTGGAGAGCGAGCACTTGGAAGCAATTTGGGGCTGCCATCGATATGTTCGGTGATGCAATCAATTTATGCCCGGAGCATCTCTGGACTGTCGTAGTGTATACAGATCCTGATGATGAACGATTTGGTCAGTTCTGGTTTATTGCCTACCATACACTGCGCTGGTTAGACCTATTTTTGAATGGCACCAAGGAAGATTTTAAGCCACCAGCCCCTTTTATCATTGGGGCGTTACCCGAGCAGCCCTACACAAAGGATCAGATCCTTGCGTATCTGAGTGCTTGCCGCCAGAAGTGCCAATCAACGATCGAAGCGCTAACAGACGAAAAAGCGCAACAACGTTGCGTGTTCGAGTGGATGGAACCTAGCTTCCTGGAGCTTCAGCTGTACTGTATGCGCCATGTTCAGGAACACGCCGCGCAGTTAAGTTTGGTGCTTGGACAACATGGTGTTACCGGCATGGATTGGATAGCCAGTGCGCGAAGCGAAAATGCCAGGTAACGCGACAAAAATCAGCTATTGTCTTTCAAACAGAGAAGTATGATCGAGAGTTGTCGCCGATCCGAGTGATGGGGTGGGTTTCCACGGGTCAAGGCGCAAACCGTTCGGTGTCCTTTATTGGTTCTGAGATAGGAAAATAATGATTGAATCAAGTACATCCGCAAGGAAGAACTATATGCGTACGATGCTTCTTGCTTTACTGACGATATTATTGGCGTATGTACTTGCAGGATGTCTTCCATCGTTTGACGCAGAAGCGGAAGAGCATTTCTATCAGGGGATAGAGTACACGCGACAGGGAAATAACGACGCGGCGATGGAGGAATTCACAAACGCCATCGAGATTGATCCCACGTATTACTTCGCGTACTATAATCGCGCACTTGCTTATTATCGGATCGGTGATCTGGAAAGCAGTCTCGCAGATTACAATAAAGCTATCGAACTTCACCCTGACAACGTCTATTGGACGATTGAACGGGGTTTCCTGCATATGAAACTTGGAGATCAAGAGAAAGCCATAATTGATCTGGAAAGATCTCAGGAGCTTGGCGTACCCTATGAATATAGACAAAGGGTTGAGGAAGCACTTGCTCAATTGAAGCCATAGTAGCCAGAACTTGTTAGCACAAGTTCAAGCGGGTAGGAGGGTCTTCCACCTACAGTGGGAAGACGAAAACGGCCACCTAACAAAGCGAGCACCTGATGCTGGGGACTGCCCGTAGGGCGTGCGGCACGCTTTACAAATCGGGAAGCATGATTTTAGATGTGGATGGAACTTCTGTGGCTTTTGACTATGTTCGCTTTTATGCAATACCATAGCACGTAAAACATTAAGAGCCGCCGAACAAAGCGTCCCACACGATGGAAGGGATAGCCCGCCATGACAGGCTCATATTTTCATAGATACAGGAGTGAATTGATGTCTGAAACTATAGAACAACCGAGACGCACTGGTTTGCTGGTCTGGCTGATCCTTTCGCAAGCATTGGCTGTTGCTTCCCTGTTAATCTGGTTTGTCGGGGCGGGAATGTCTATGATGTCTGTCGGGGCCGATGGGGACCTGCCAGCATGGGTACTGGCAATTTGGTGTTACCCGATTTTTCCGCTAGGCATGTCCATTGCCTCGTGGATTGCATACAATCGCCGCAAAAATAGACTTGCCGCAATTCTTTCCGGTTTATCGTTTGCGCCAATCATTTTGTTTTTTCTGATCATTAACCTGGGTTAGATAGATTTCAATCGAGTTGAGTACTTCTTCACGGCGCTTGCTGCGCCAACAGTGCGGCTTAGAGTTTTTCCTGCTCCAAACAGAGTCCACACTTGCCTGCCAGACACTCATGCAAACCGATGGCTTGCTGCTTTGAAAGAGGATCGTTATGAAACGAATTTCCTATATTTTTCTCCTGTCGGTTTTTTTGACTTCCTGCGCTGCTGTAGCTGCACCAACCGCAACGGCTACCCCGCAGGCAACTTTTACAGTCACGCCTACATTCACTCCCACTATTACTCCAACCATTACGCTGACCCCCACTGAAACGCCAGATCCAAACAGACCGGATGATGCCACAGGCAAGGATTTGGCAACCGGGGAATATACGAAATCTGTTGAAGAGAACGGTAAGACGACGGTTTATGTTTGGAAGCCATATCCGTTTGGTGATGATGTAAAAAATGGCATTACTGGGCATTGGTTTAAATCTCGGATGGAAAATGGACCCATTAACCTGATCACGTATGGAGAAACTTGCAAGGATAGCTGGGGAGGACCGTATACCCTCAATATGAGCGTTTATGCAGTGGAGGGATTAACAGACCTTGACTGGCTTGGAAATATATATCAACCGGACAGACAAGCAGAATGGGATAAATACAATGATTTAACAGAGGGTGGTATAGGGTGTACTTCCATACCTTTACCAAATAGAATAATGTACGATTTATTTCTTCGATACATAAATTTACTTCCAAGTGATTCGTCACAAAATAAGTACCTGCGATTAAATGATTATTACTACCCTGGTGGAGCGGTTACTGCGGAGGGAGCACAACTCTACGCTGATACTCATGATGCTTTTAAGAAAGCCATGACCGATGGCGAAATGACCATAAAAATTGGGGACAATCTTTGGTTCCCTGTGAAGGGGTACGAAGTATATTGGATCACTGAATCCATGGCGATCAATGACCCATCCATGGAGGCGCTTAGGGATAACTATTTGAAAGTTATGGTGGATGACGGAAAATTGATCGCTTTCATTGCTGTTACTAAATTTAGACGTAATAACCTTATCTATGGAAAAGAGATTTATAGAGAACTAACATTTAATCAATTGATTCTCAACCCTTTGGAACTGGCAATCACCAATACATTCCCCATAAAAGATTCCATTTACTTTACTCCTTATGATTATTATGGAAGAACAGGCATACCTTCCGGGACCGTTAATGATCAATATTTTTATATTAATCTTCCCTTTATTGCATTCGCTCCGTATGAATAGATCAGCAGGTCAATAACAATGGGTGTTCAGTTGAACAGCATCAGAAACCATATCCAATTCAGAACGCCAGTTTATCCCTTCCAGGATTATCAAGGAAGGGGCGGTATTCTCCATATTCTCCATGGATATGTAGGTACGGTTGCATCCCTATCAGGCAAGCCAACAAAGCGCACACCTGATGCTCAGGGCTGCCCGAAGGGCATCGGCACGCCCGGCTCCCTGTCTATTAAAGCGTTGGGCATTTATCTGTAAAGCAAAGAGTTATAAGGAGTTTTAGCAATGAACAACAAGTCCAATAATCGAATTTTCACGATGAAGTTCGCAAGTGTATCCCGCTATATGTTCAAAAAGCGGAACGCAAAAATCGCACGAAAGCAAAAGTTGACCAAACCATCTGCTGGTTAACTGGCTATAGCCAGGCGGGATTACACCAGCAAATTGAACAGGAAAATGATTTGCAGCCTTTTTTGCGCAAGCGCCAGCCATGAATCCGAATCGTATGCTTATCAAAGGTGTGGTGTGTGGGGTTCGCGTGGAAGAAATCGAGAATCCGCTGATGCAAAACATACGCTATTTGGACAAACTGATTGATGAACTCGCAAAAGGGAAAGCGATGGAGAAGATTCTGCGGTAGTAGGTTGTTTTTCTTCGGGCTGTCTACAGAATTTTCTGTCACATCCATCAAAACCCAAATACCCGGTAAAAATTATTATCAGGCAAGGTAATTCCAAATACCTTTACCTTCAAAGGATAAATTAGTATGGTTGTCTTGAAACGTATTGCTGTCACCATTTACATTCTCGTTCTGCTTTATTTGGCAGGCTTTGCGATCGGAAGCGCCGCCAGAGAAGAAATGCTGATCCAGATCGCGCTGCCCTTTGCCATTATTCTAATTCTTGGCGTTCGGGTTCTGGGCGAAAGATCCGAATTGGCTGGCTGGGCCGTTTTTACGGTCTGGCTGGGCAGTACATACCTGCAAACAGGACAAACCATCGAAACCATTATTTTTGTCGTTTACATTGGCATTGCCTTATTGGGCGCTTTCAAATCACCCTACTTCCTTGGGCTTGCCTGGCTTTTTCACCCCGTATGGGATTTTGTCCCCCGTGAACTGCCAGACTTGTTAAAAGACCTGCCTACTGCCTGCATTATGTTCGATATTCCCATCGGGCTTTACATTCTTTGGTTCACTCGTAAAGATCGCTGGAAGCCTTTTGGAAAGAACGCAAAATCTTCCTCCCCCGCAGCTACTTCGTGATAAATACCGCGCCATGAACCACCAGAAGGTTGTCATCTCTCTCAAACGCTTTCTGCTCATTGAGCAATGTCCAGCAGACTGGAAGGGGCTGGATCTATATCTGTTTCGAGATGAATCAGCGGCCTTCTATGCCGGTCAATCTTATCTTGCGTTTGCGCGGGTGTGGAATCATCTCCTGGGCGGCTTCAAAGGACACTCCATCATGGGGCGGTTTGTCTGGTGCAACTGGCCGAGATCCATGAACTTCACCATCGAGTTGTTGAGTTCACAGTCTGAGCAATTTGCAGGGGTCGGGAATGATTTGAGCGCCTCGGAGCGGATGCTTATCCAGCAATGGTCCCCCTGCTTTAACGTGTCGCTGAATGGCCAGCCAACACCTGTGCCAGATTGCTATTTGCCAGCCAATGCCCCTTTCCGGCGCAGACAAAGCCTGACGATGCTGATCCGCGAGGCGGAGCGGGCAGTGAAGGCTGAGGATACAGAACTTTGGATACAGGGTATGGAGTAAAGGGAACACTACGCGGTTGATGCTGTCTGCTTCTGTTCCCAATACGCCACACTCAGATATGCCCCGAAAATAAATACAAGGCTGCCGATATATGCCCAAAAGAGAAAGGCAATAATGGCGGCCACTGTTCCGTACACAAGGTTGGATATGGAAATATAAGTGGCAACAAAGGCAATAAAGATATTCTTTGCCGCTTCCCAGAGCAGCCCCGCGCCAATGGCGCCTGGCAATATCTCGCGCCATGTGGCTTTACCGTGTGGCAGCGCCATAAAGACCGCCATGAACAAAGTGATGTCCAGCAGAATGGTCAACGCCGTGCTGATCCATTCGGTGAACGGCAGGATCAAGTCCGGCAGCCAGAAGCGCAGGTTGGTCAACACACTGCCAGCCAGCGAGAACAGGAAGAGAGTCGGCCCGACGAAAGCCAGCACGAACAGGATCGCCATTCCACGACGCTTCCATGCTGCGCGGCTTTGTCTGATATGCCAGATATTATTCAAGGTGTGAGTGAGCGTATAAAAAACAGAAGAAGATGACCAGATCAAACTGATCAACGCCACACTGCTCACGGAACCGCGCGCGCGGACGATCTGGTCAATGTTATTGCCAAGCAACTGACCCAGCGCAGGCGCGATAAATTCCAACTCCTGCACGACGATATTCTCATCCACCGTGAAGGCCGGGCCAATCCTGAAACTTGCAATTGAAATACTTAATAGAATTAAGGGGAAAAGAGAGAAGAGGGAGAAATAAGCGATCGCCGAAGCCATCACCGAGGTATCCGCTTTCAACGTCCGCTGTGTTGCCGTCCATACTATCCCCAGCCAGCCGCGAGAAAGACCGTCCAATTTGCGGGCAAAGTCGTTTCCGCGTTTTAGAAGTGCATTCCATAAAGCAAGTCTCTCGGACGGTGTCTTCATCACTATCTCTTTTCACATAAATAACACAGCCGCAAAATTTTCAACTCGTCATAATTCACGGCGGCATTTAGTTTTTCATGCACGGGCCGCAGCATGTCCGGGCCTAATTCGTCAAAGGCGGTAAATACTTTTTGCTGCTGGTCAGGCGTCAGCTTGGAAAGAGCGAGCAGGTCACTCGCCGTCCGCAGCGGATTGCCCGCCGTCATAAATCGCGCCAGGTGATTCAATATTGTATCCGCTGTCACGCCATAACGAGCCATCAAACTCTCAAGGCTTTCGCCCGCGTTGTACGCCTCGCCCACCGCCACATAGCGCCGCCCCGCATCATCCTTGTTGCGCATCGGCGTTTTGTATTTTTCTTCGAGCTTGTTCTCGCGCGCATATTCCTTGATGATCTTCAAAAAGTCCGCGCCGTAGCGTTCGTACTTCACCTTGCCCATGCCGCTCATGTTCATCAGGCTGTCTTTGTCCTGCGGAAAATACGTCGCCATTTGCACAAGCGTTTTATCAGAGAAGATCACATACGGCGGCACGCCTTCCCCATCGGCGAGCTCTTTTCTTTTATTTCTCAATTGGGCAAAAAGCAGATTGTCATATTCCAACTCTTCAGCAGGAAGCGACGCCCGCAGTTTTGCCGACACCTTGCCAACTCGTTTCGCCTCATTTATCTGACCGAATACCTGCTCCCGTGCTTTGAGCATTTCCAACCCTTTGGCAGTTACCGACAACACGCGATAGGCAGGTTCCTGATTCAACAAGCCGCGCTCCACCAATTGACGCGAGATGTGCATCCACTGGCTTTTGGTCAACTCTTTGCCGATGCCGTATGTGGATAATGTCTGGTGACTGTATTTCTGTATCTTCTCGTTATCCGCGCCGAGCAAAATATCCACGATGTGCGCCGCACCGAATTTCTCTCCGCTGCGTTTGACGCAGGATAAAAACTTTTGTGCAGGGATGGTGATGTCTGTTTGCGAGCCGGGTTCTGCGCCGCAGTTATCACAGATGCCGCAGTTTTCCTGTGAATAAGTTTCGCCAAAATAAGACAGTAGCGGCTTGCGCCTGCAACTGCTGCCTTCGGCGTAGCGGGTCATCGCATCCAAATGTTGATAGGACGAACTGCGTTCAGGCTCTTCCTTTTGATCGATGAAGTATCTTATTTTGCTGGCGTCGCCATAGCTGTACAGCAAAAGACAATGCGAAGGCAGGCCGTCACGTCCTGCGCGCCCGATCTCCTGATAATAGCTTTCGATACTTTTAGGAAGATCAAAGTGAATGACGAAGCGCACGTTGGGCTTGTTGATGCCCATGCCGAAGGCGATCGTCGCCACAATGATCTGCACATCATCACGGATGAAGGCTTCCTGATTGCGCTTGCGTTCGCCGTCTTCCAACCCCGCATGATACGGGCGGACGGAATATTTATAGCGTGCCAGAGTAGCGGCGAGTTCGTCCACTTGTTTGCGTGAGAAACAATAGATAATGCCGGACTGGTCTTTGAAGTTTTGCAGAAATTTTACAGTCTGTGCAACGGGGTCTTGCTTGGGCGTCACTTCAATAAAGAGGTTCTCTCTATTAAAAGAGGCGAGGAATTCATTCTTCTCGGTGAAGCCGAGCGAAGCTGCAATATCCGTCCGCACTCGCGGGGTGGCGGTGGCGGTGAGCGCCATGCACACCGCGGACGGGAACTTGCGGCGCACATCCACAAGCTGGCGGTATTCGGGGCGGAAGTCATGTCCCCACTCCGAGATGCAGTGGGCTTCGTCAATCGCGAGCAGATCAAGTTTCAGTGAAGAAAGAAGCGAATAAATTCTGGGAGTCAGTAATGTCTCAGGCGCAACGTACAGCAGTTTGGACTGTCCGCTTTTCACAGAGTCCATATTCTCTTGATATTCTTCGGAGGATAACGAACTGTTGAGGAAAACGGCAGAGACGCCCAGCGCGCGCAATTGCTCCACCTGATCTTTCATCAACGCGATGAGCGGCGAAACGACAACGGTGAGACCTTCCATCATCAGCGCGGGGACTTGATAGGTGAGCGACTTGCCGCCGCCCGTTGGCATGATGACGAGCGTATCGCGCCGCGCCATCACGTTGTTGATGATCTCGCGTTGCAGCGGCTTGAAGGTGTCGTACCCGAATGTGGCTTTGAGGATGGATTCTGCTGTGAGCATGGACGTTATTATACTTTCCCCGATTTTAGGCGGTCTCGAAAATAGGTACAAATGTCTAGATATTTTAATCGTTTGTCTCTTGAAACGGGAAACGCGAATCCCTACAATGGACGAAGGAAAGCAGACATTGTGCGTGCATAATGCCCCATTATTCTCAAGCTCGTCTGCAAAGCGGGGAAGGGGATAGGATGTGCTTCAACTTCCGGGTGGTTCGAATGTCAGTGGTCTGGCGGAGGAGGTTGAAGCGCGTCTGGGTATTTTTGGGGGATGATGTTCGTTGTCCACACGTTTTCTCTAACATTTCTCCAACTTCCCCATGCTATAATCCCGCCACTGAAAGGGATTTAAATGCTTAAAAACTTTGTAAAATTATTCAGTGGCGACCCCACAAAGAAAACAGTAGGACAATACGGCGCGCTCGTGGAGCAGGTCAATGGGCTGGAAGCGGAATATGAGTCCTTAAGCGACGATGCCATTCGCGCAAAGACGGATGAATTCAAGACCCGTGTACGAATTGCAATTGAGGGGATAGAAGAAGAGACCGAACTCCGCAAATCGGAACAGGGTGCTTTAAGTGAAATCATGCCCGAGGCATTCGCGTTGGTACGCGAGGCTTCCAAGCGCACGATCGGTCTGCGTCATTATGATGTGCAGATCATCGGCGGTGCGGCTTTGCATAGCGGCAATATCTCAGAGATGCGCACAGGCGAAGGAAAAACCCTCGTGGCGACACTGCCCGTCTATCTCAATGCGTTGACAGGACGCGGTGTTCACCTGATTACGGTCAACGATTATCTGGCGCGGCGTGATGCACGTTGGATGGCTCCCATTTATCAGGCATTGGGTCTGAGTGTGGGCGTGCTTCAAATGGCGGCGGTGACCGAGAACGGCAAGAAGGCTTTTCTCATCGATTTCGAGCGCGAGTCTCCGCATGAAGATCAGGAACATCTCCGCATGGTGGACAGGGTGGAGGCTTATCGGGCAGACATTACATTTGGTACGAACTCAGAATTCGGTTTTGATTATCTGCGCGATAACATGGCCATGCGCCTCGATAATCGCGTTCAGCGCGGGCATTATTTTGCCATCGTCGATGAAGTGGATAATGTCTTGATCGATGAAGCGCGAACCCCGCTCATCATTTCCGGTCCCGCCTCCGGTGACCTCGAGTGGTACGGGCGCATGGCGCTGGTCGTCAAACAGTTGAAGCCCGAAGATTATGAAATGGATGAGAAGAACCGCAGCGTCTCATTGACCGAGATCGGTGTCAGCCGCGTGGAAGCCATTTTGGGACTGACCCTGCTTGATCCCGACCGACCCGAGGATCTAACTCCCGAACAGGCGCGCCTGACGGGGTATCTCGAACAGGCGCTGCGGGCGCAATATCTTTTCCACCGCAACAAGGATTATCTCGTGCAGGGCGGCAAGGTCGTCATCGTGGATGAATTCACGGGCCGCCTCATGCCAGGCCGACGCTGGAGTGATGGTCTGCATCAGGCTGTGGAAGCCAAGGAAGGTGTGAAGGTTGAGCCTGAGTCTGTCACATACGCGACCATCACCCTGCAAAATTATTTCCGCATGTATCAAAAACTTGCGGGCATGACCGGTACCGCGTTAACCGAAGCCGAAGAATTCAATAAAATTTATAAACTCGAAGTCGCGCCGATCCCACCCCACCTGGAGTATCAATCCTTTGGCAAGGGCGCACCGCTGACTGAGATCAACGCAAAAGATGAAGATGGCTATGGATACTCATTCTTTGCGAAGGCGGGCAGTACCGAGCCGTTGTTCTATCGCAGAAAAGATTATCCCGATGTCATCTATCGAACTGTGGAAGCAAAACTCCGCGCGATGGTGACCGAGATCGTCCGCTATCACACGCTGGGGCGCCCGATGCTGGTGGGAACCACATCCGTGGAATCATCCGAGCGGGTTTCGAACCGGCTCAAAGCCGAGCCTGTGCGCAGGTTGATGCAATATGCCCTCGTGCGTGATCATTACCTGCGTGCGAATAATTTGGAAGAGGATGGCCGCCTCATTACGGAACTCGTACCGTTCAATGAAGCGATAGACAAGATCACTCCTGACGCATTGCGCAGCTTCATCAAGCCGCACGGCATGAGCAGCATCAGCCTTGATGATGATAAAAATTTGAATACTATTTTGGATATTTTGCGGCTGCCTGAAATCGCAAAGAACCGACTGAAGTCGGTGCTACAGGGTGGGGTGCCTCATCAGGTTTTGAATGCGCGCAAGCATACCGAAGAGTCTCAGATCATTGCGGGTGCGGGTGCCTTCGGCGCGGTGACGATTGCCACGAACATGGCCGGCCGCGGTGTGGATATTAAACTCGGCGGCGAGATCGCGGAAGAAGTGATCTCGGCGGTCAACCGTGTGCTGGGCAAGGCGGGCATCAAAGACCCGTTCGATATGACCTTGCAGGAACGCCGCGAGGCTTTGCAAAAGGCAGACCCGTCCACCTATGGAATTTACGATGCGGAAGTACAACTCTTCCTGCAATATTTTGAAGACATGGAAAGTGTGAAGCAGCTTGGTGGATTGCACGTCATCGGTTCGGAACGCCACGAAGCGCGCCGTATCGATAACCAGCTGCGCGGTCGTGCTGCGCGTCAGGGGGATCCCGGTTCCTCACGCTTTTATCTTTCGCTGCAAGATGACCTGATGCGCCTATTCGGCGGCGATCAGGTCAGCGGGCTGATGGAACGCCTTAAAGTGGACGATACGCTTCCATTGGAAGTGCGCCTCGTCAGCAACATCATCGAAGGGTCGCAGACCCGTGTGGAAGGCGCAAACTTTGACGTCCGCAAGCATTTGCTGGAATATGATGATGTGCTCAACAAGCAGCGCGGACAGATCTACAGTCAGCGCGACCGCATCTTTGTTAAAGAGGATCTGAGCGAAGATATTGCGGAAATGCTCGAAGCCGAAGTGACCAAGCGCATTGACATCGGCCTGGCTGATGAAGAAGGCCCGTGGAAGTTGATCGCCTGGCTCGACCAGGTTCAGCCTGCGTTTGAATCAAAGACAGGGTTGTTCCCGTCGTATGGTTTCAAACTTTTGCTGGATAAGATCGGCTCTGATGTTCGACCTTCAACCTTAGACCTTGTCTCAAAATCCATTGAAACAGAATATGCCCACGCCATGCGCGCGATTGAGGCGTTGATCGATAAAACTGAAGAATCTCTTGAACAGCAGATCAGCGAGCGTGAAGACGCGCTGGATGCATACTTCCAGGGATTGCGGGATGCGGAGGAAACACCCCGTCCGCAGAAGATTTTGGAAGAAGTTACTGCGCTCGTCCGTCTGCCGTTGAAGTTTAGCAATGAGATCCAAAAAACTTTGGGGGAAGATCCTGAAGATGCGAAGGAAGATATTCAGGAATTGGTTGCCGGTCAGCTGACCATCATCAGCGCAACCCGCGTGATCGGCGCGATCCAGAACCGCATTGGGGAGCAGATCCAGTGGCCGAGCCCGCTGCCTTCGGAATGGGATGAACTGTCCGATATTTTGTTGAACACTGCCCGCGATGCGTTCGAGAAAAAACGCGAGAAGCTCAACGTCCAGATTACTCACGATATTGATGCCTTGTTGCAGCGCGACCCGGCAACCGATGATAATGGCAAGCTGCGTTTGCTGTTGACCCTGTCTCAGGGGACGCGCACTGCTTTTGACCAAAAGACTCACAAACAGGTCAGGCAGTTGTTCAGCCGCTTCACCTATATTTTCTATGCGGCACAACTGCTGGAGAACAGCGAAGCGGAGACCGTGATTGAAGATGTGATGCAGCATCTTGATGCGGCGGAACGGGCTTTGCGCGAAATTTGGGGGGAGATGGAATTCAATCGCATCAGTCAGAATGCCGTCAAACTTGCGGACTTCGGCCCGGCGGCGCGAATCGCTTTCGGGGAGGAGAGGCTGAACGAAGCAGTATCAACTCTCCCTGAGTCTGATCGAGCGACGTTGACTGCGTCGCTTGGGAAATATATGATGAATGAAAGTCATCGCAATTTGCTGTTGGGCGCGTTCAGCGAGTTGTGGGTGGAATATCTCACAAAAGTGGAGGCCTTAAGAGTTTCGATAGGCCTCGAGGCTTACGCCCAACGTGACCCGCTGGTACAATATAAAGGACGTGCATCGGAAATGTTCGCTCAACTGCTTGAAGATGTTCGCGGTTTGGTGATCGGACGCGCATTTGCATCAAGGCCACGCAGAGTGGAGATCACACCGATCGAAACGACAGAGGTTGCCAGCGCGCCCAGTGAGACGTCATCGGTGCAAATTGGCGGTAATAAGAAAAAAAGGAAACGGCACTAACTTTATAGGCAAAAGGCAGAGTTGTTCAAAGACGAGACCGCTCCCCTAAACAAGTATTTTGCTCTTCCAAAGGTTGATCTACACCGCCATTTGGAAGGGTCTCTGCGTTTGACGACGATGCTTGATATTGCGCGTCAACATGGCGTGACGGTTCCTGTGAGTATGTTCAACTTAAGCGGGCTGGTGCAGGTTCAAGACCAGGACCCGATGACGTTTACGAATTTTCTCGATAAGTTTAAAACCCTGCGTTTATTTTACAAATCACCAGATGTTATTGACCGCGTCACTCGTGAGGCGGTCGAAGATGCGGCCAGAGATAATTGCCGCTATCTGGAATTGCGTTTTACGCCCGTAGCCTTGAGCCGCGCGGAAGGATTTCCCCTGCACGATGTCATGGATTGGGTGATGACCAGCGCGCAGGAGGCTGCGAAGAAATATAAAATAAAAGTCGGTCTGATCGCTTCGGTGAACCGGCATGAAAGTCCCGAGCTTGCGGAGCAGGTGGCCTGGTTGGCGACGGAACACATCAAGAATGGATTGACAGGCTTGGACTTGGCTGGCAACGAAGCGGAGTTTAAATCTGACCCGTTCCACGGGATTTTCAAGGAAGCGAAACAAGCCGGTCTGCATGTGACCATCCATGCGGGCGAGTGGGGACCATCTGCGAACGTTCGTGATGCCATCGAGAATTTGGGCGCTGAGCGAATTGGTCATGGGGTGCGTGTGCTGGAAGATGAAAATGTGACCGCGCTGGCAAAGGAACGCCAGACGGTTTTTGAAGTTTGTGTGACCAGTAATTATCAATCCGGCGTGGTCAGCTCGCTGCCGCAGCATCCGCTGCCGCACATGTTCGAAGCGGGATTGAAGGTGACGATCAATACCGATGACCCCAGCGTCTCGCGGATCACACTTTCGCATGAGTATCAACATGTTTCCGAAGACTTGCATATGCCGATGGATGCGTTAAAAAAATTAGTGATCGTCGCGGCGCAGGCTTCATTTTTACAGGATGTAGAAAAAGAGAATCTGGTTTCGTCTCTTAAGAAGGAATTGAAGTTGTAAGTTTCTCCGTCCTGAGCGGAGTGACGAGTGTTTCCTTCGACAGTCTCAGGACATGCTTCGAGGAACGCAGTCGAAGGACGAAGTTATTAAGTTAATCCCACCACATAGTAACAAGGATAACAAAGGCGCTCCTTTGTGTTCTTCGCAAAGTTGTGGTGTGAGTGTGAATCTTGGTCTCGTCGAAGTCTCGACCCACAGATTTACGAAATCCTCATCACCAAAGGAGTATCCTATGCAAGACCTATTTAAGTCCCGCGACGTATTGAAAGTGGGAAAGAAGAAATACGTCTACTATCGGCTCGACGCGCTGGAGAAGGCTGGCCTCACCAAGCTCAACAAGCTGCCTTATTCCATCCGCATCGTGCTGGAAGCCGCCCTCCGCCAATGCAATGACAGGGAGATCACTCAGGACGATGTCAAGAACATCGCCTCGTGGACTCCGAAAGGCGCACGCCCCGGCATTCCGTTTTTGCCCGGCCGTGTCGTCATGCAGGATTTCACCGGCGTGCCGGCAGTGGTTGACCTGGCAGCCATGCGTGCTGCGGTGGCCCGCCTTGGCGGCGACCCGAAGAAGATCAATCCGCTTGTGCCCGTTGACCTTGTCATCGATCACTCAGCGCAGGTTGATTTCTTCGCCACTGCCGATGCTTTCAATCGCAATGCCGAAGTTGAGTTCCAGCGCAACCGCGAGCGTTATGAGTTCCTCAAGTGGGGACAAAAAGCGTTCAGTAATTTCCGCGTTGTGCCGCCGATGACCGGCATTGTGCATCAGATCAATCTTGAAAATCTCGCCGAAGTTGTGATGACCAAAGTGGATGGCAAGGATGTCATCGCCTTCCCCGATACCGTCGTTGGCACAGACTCGCACACCACCATGATCAATGGTCTCGGCGTGGTGGGTTGGGGCGTGGGTGGTATCGAAGCCGAAGCCGTCATGCTCGGTCAGCCGATGGACATGCTGCTTCCCGATGTGATCGGTTTCAAACTTTTTGGCAAGCTCAATGAAGGCGTCACCGCCACCGATCTCGTGCTCACCGTCACCCAGATGCTGCGCAAGAAGGGCGTTGTGGATAAATTCGTCGAGTTCTTCGGCGAAGGTCTCAACAACATGTCCCTCACCGACCGCGCCACCATCGCCAACATGGCTCCCGAATACGGCGCCACCATGGGTTACTTCCCCGTGGATGAAGAGACGCTTCGCTACATGCGGTTGACTGGTCGCTCCGAAGAGACAGTTGCCCGCACCGAAGCATACATGCGCGCACAGGGACTCTTCCGCGAAGCGAACAGCCCCGAACCTGAATTCACCGACACGCTCGAACTGGATTTGGGATCTGTCGTCCCCTCTTTGGCAGGACCCAAGCGACCACAAGACCGCGTCGCTCTGACCGATATGAAGGATACATTCCGAAAAGCATTGACCACGCCTGTAAAGGATCGCGGCTATGAGCTTTCCGGTGATGCGCTGGATCGTGAATCCATCTTTGGCACGAACGGCGGCTCCCAGAAAATGAAGCATGGCGCGGTTGTGATCGCTGCCATTACCTCCTGCACGAACACATCCAACCCATCCGTGTTGATCGCGGCGGGACTTGTGGCCAAGAAAGCTGTTGAAAAAGGCTTGAACGTGAAGCCTTATGTCAAAACTTCTCTCGCGCCCGGCTCCTTGGTTGTGACGGAATATCTCAAGAGCGCAGGGCTGATCGAACCCCTTTCCAAGCTCGGTTTCAACGTCATCGCGTATGGCTGCACCACTTGTATCGGTAACTCCGGCCCATTGCCCGGTGAAGTTGCCAAGGCCGTCACAAGCGGTGACTTAGTTGCCTCCGCGGTGATCTCGGGTAACCGTAACTTTGAAGGTCGCGTACACCCCTTGGTGAAGGCGAACTATCTCGCGTCTCCTCCGTTGGTGGTTGCGTATGCTCTCGCTGGCACCGTGGACATTGACCTGATCAACGAGCCGCTTGGCACAGACAAAAACAATCAGCCTGTATATCTCAAAGATTTGTGGCCCAGCCAACAGGAAGTCAGCGAAGCGATCGAGGCGAATGTCAAAGCTGAGATGTTCAAATCCAAATATGCGGACGTGTTCTCCGGTTCCGATATGTGGAAAGAGATCAAAGTAAAAGAAGGTGACTTGTTCGAGTGGAGCGAAGAATCCACCTACATTCATCACCCGCCTTACTTCCAGACATTGACTCTCGATACTCCGTCCATTCAAGAGATCAAAGATGCGCGCGTGCTTGGCGTGTTCGGCGACTCAATTACCACGGACCACATTTCCCCCGCTGGCAACATCGCTGCGGATTCTCCTGCGGGCAAGTTCCTGCAGGAACGCGGCGTGCAGCCCAAGGACTTCAACCAGTACGGCACGCGCCGCGGCAATGACTTGGTGATGGCGCGCGGTACGTTCGCGAACATCCGCTTGAAGAATGTGATGGTTGCGCCGAAAGAAGGCAACTTAACCAAACTTCAACCTGATGGCGCGGAGATGTCCATCTTCGATGCTGCGATGAAGTACAAGGAAGCGGGTGTTGCTTCCATTGTCCTCGCGGGCAAGGAATATGGCACTGGCTCCAGCCGTGACTGGGCCGCGAAAGGCCCGATGCTGCAAGGCGTGAAGGCGGTCATCGCTGAATCGTTCGAACGCATTCACCGCTCGAATTTGGTCGGCATGGGCGTGCTTCCGCTGAGATTCACTCAGGGACAAAACGCCGAATCTCTCGGTCTGAATGGAAGCGAAGTATTTACCATCGAAGGCCTCAACGACCAGATCAAGCCGCAGAGTGAGATCACGGTCAAGGCGAAGAAATCCGATGACAGTGTTGTTGAATTCAAAGCCACTGTGTTGTTGAATACCGATGTCGAAGTAAATTACTATCGCAACGGTGGCATCCTTCACACCGTGCTGAGGAATTTGGTGAAGTAAATTTTTGCTCTGTCGGGGGCTTAGCCCTCGACAGAGCAAAATGATGCGAAAAAGTTAATCGAACCGAAACCCGCCTCGGCGGGTTTCGTCTTTTATTACAAGTAGCTTTTATCAATGGAGGTAATTGTGACAAAGAATATTTTTATGAGCTATTCGCGCCGTGAATTGGGGTTTGTGGACGATCTGGTAAAAAAACTGGAAGGCGAAAACTACAACGTCTGGCTTGATTACCGCGCATTGATCCCCGGCTCCCCGTGGAATGTGCAGATCGACAAGGGCTTGAAAGAGTCCGACACGGTGCTGCTGGTCGTTTCCAAGGCGGCGATCGCTTCGGAATATGTGGCGCTGGAATGGCGTCACTTTTTGGAGACGAAGAAGCGCGTCATTCTTTTGATCTTTGAAGCTGTGGATTTACCCAAAGAATTGGAACAATACGAGTGGGTGGATTTTCGCAGCAACTATAAAGCGGGGCTGGCAGAATTATTTTCCCAATTAAAGCAGCCGATTCAGGAAGAACACCCTGTCCCCGAAACAGGCTTCAAAGCGCCGTGGATCGTGTGGGTCGCCATCCTGGTGAGCGCCATGGTGGCATTGTTGTCGCTTTCTGAATACTGGACTTTGTTCATTCCATGGATTTTGTTCCCTCTTCCCTACAGGATATACAAACGAAATTTCGATTTTACACATGTGCAAACCGCCTTGCTGGCATTGCCTGTTGCGTCCGTGCTTTCTTTATTGGTATATGAAGACCCAACATTGGATGTTGTTGTGTGGTCGGGCATCATGTATGGGCTGATCCTGTTGTTCATTCTGCGCTCTCCCGCCATGCAACGCTGGGGAAAACCGGAAGCCATCATCCCGAAATATATCAATCCGCAAGATGCGAAGATCTCAAGCCCCACCCCGATTCCCTTTTATGTGGATTATGCGATTCAAGACCGCGTGATCGCCGAGGATCTGATCGCAACCTTGAAGAAATACGGGCATCCCCAGGTGAATACGATTAAGGAAGCGAAGGCGGTCTTTGCGCTGATCTCCCGCTTCAAATCGGACACGGAAGCTGATTCGGAAAAACAAATGCTTTTTCCCATTCTGATACAGACGAACAACGACATCTCGAAGGCGTTATCCCGCATCCAGTGGATCGATTTCCGTCCCGGCGTGCGCGGGTTGGATACCATCGCCCAATTGCTGCCCAATCCAAAGGAATTACTCAAAGCATTGGGCATGAGGCCGGTTAGTTCTCAAACGGTATATTCGCCGTTGATCACCACAATGTACTACTTTATCCTTTTCCTGACCGTGGTTAATATCGGTTCTTCAATAAGCTATTTACTGACTCCTCCAATCGACCTGATCCCTTCGGATTATGTTGAACTTATTGCAAATATGCTTCTATTCGGCGGGCTTGCCTATTTTATGGTGAAAGGATTAACCAGCCGAAAAGGTCTGTTCTCCAGTTTTTGGCAGATCCTTTTGGGTGTTGTTGTCATGTGGGGCCTGACGTATTGGCAGAAAGACCTGGATGGAAGGATCATCAATGAAATCGCCGAAGCAGGTATCGACGTAAATACGATCGCCTACAACTTTGTCAATGTTGCAGAATATATTTATATGATCGGAATAGCCGTGACGGGGTTTATGTATTTCAGGAACATGCGCGACGCAAAACGCTGGTTCCCCGCAAGAGCAGCCTAAACAAAAAGAGACTGGTTCATCGCCAGTCTCTTTTCTCGTTACTTGTTACTTCTCACTTATTACCTCTTCCCCAAACCTTACTTCTTCTTTTCCATATCCTTGCGGATCTGTTCGCGCAGCGCGTCTGCTTCCGGTGAGCGCGGAGCCTTTGCGGATTCATCTGCCATCACGCCGAAGCGTTCGGAGAGCAGCATGGTCAGCAGGCCTTCCATCACGTTGCTGGAGGTGCTGCCGCCTTCCGCAGTGCCGCCGCCGACAACTACGCGCGGGACAACATCCACACCCGAGGTTTGAATGGCTTCCGCAAAGCGGGTCAGCACTTGCTGAGTCACCTGGAATTGCGGCCCACCATACGCGCGGACTTGTTCTTCCGTGGCGAGAGCCTGCGCAATACCGATGCGGGCGATCTTCTCAGCTTCCGCTTCTGCGAGTGCACGGATCTGCTGTGCCTGTTGCAGGGAGCGTTGATATTCAGCCTTACCTTGATCTGTCTGGATATTAATGTTCAACTCGGCTTCGGTCAATCTCGTTTGCATTTGTGCGCGTGATTGAGCCTCTTTTAGCTCACGTTCCTTGATGGACGCTTTTTCCTGCTGACCATAGGTTTCCACCTGCTCGGCTGCCACCTGGCGCGAACGCAACTGGTTGAGGATGGTTTCAATTTGAGTATCTCCCTCAGGTGAAGAAGGCGTACCGATCAGCACTTCCTCCAACTCAAGGTTGTAATGCTCAAATTTTTCCTTCATCTCAAGGCTGGATTGTTGTTGAATGGCGCTGCGTTCCTGCAAGAGTTGAATGAGCGTGCGTGTCTGACCCACGTTCTTGAAGTAGGCAGAGACCATCGGGTCGAGGGTTTGTTCCACCAGTTTTTTAACATCACCAAACCGTTGGATGACGAGCGGAGCCTTCTGATAGTCAATGTGGACAACGACCGACAACGGCAGAGATGGCTCGAACGCGTCCTTGGTGATGAGCGAGACTTCGGTCAGATTCTCATCAAACTTGTGTGCGCCAAAATCAGCGCGGATCCATTTTAGGATGAAGTTGGTGGTGGGGACGGAAATCACTTTCCCGGCATAGGTATTGAACGCGTATTTACCGGGCAGGAGCGGCTCATTCCAAATACCGCGGTTGCCCTTGGAGGCCAGTTCGCCATGACGATATTCTGAGCCCGAGAGGTCTGCGCCCGTTTCACCGGTGTATGAAACCACCACGCCCACGTTACCGACTTCGATGATCGTCTTCGGGATCATCTCGATCGTGCCGAACAGACGATTGACATAGTACGTCCCCTCGACCAATACTTGTAATTGACGCCCACGCAGTCCGCCCGCGCGCAGGAAGTTATCAGCATCCTGGAATTTGTTATGGTAAGTATCCGCTTGGGCAGGTTCATCACCGACCACAGGCGCAATAATCTCACCTTGTCCAAGGGATGGGCCGTCATGGACGGTCACAACACCGATTGTGTCATCTGTATCCTTGATGACCACCGGGCGGAATCCGCCGCGCTGGGCGATTACTTCTGCCATGCCGCGGATCGTATCGCTTTCTTCCTTACTGAGGGATATTGTGTAAATCCGTTCTTCGGTGATGACAATGAACTGCACCAGGTTGAACGCGTACGTACCTTCACGTAAAATACGTCGCTGCGGACCGCGCTGCCCGCCGTTCTTCAAAAAGCCTTCCACATCCTGAAAATCTGTCACCGTGGCGTTGGAAGCCAGCACCTGCGCCGGGTCCAATTGCTTGCCGTCACGCGCGAAGACATAACCAATCTTGCCCTGGGAAATGGTCACCAGAGGCATCATATGGACAACATATTGGATGGGCATCAGATAGTGTAGACCACCACGCAGGATGCGAGGCTGGTACCCCGCCTCGCCGTTCATGGCGATAAAGCCTGATTTTACAGAGCCTTTTCCGCTGAAACGTTTTTCAATAACGCCGATGCGGTTGTTGGGAATGAAGCGAATACCGGAGAGCAGTATGAGAAATACGATCCCACCTACTGCATAACCTATTAAAGCTAGTACAGACATTTTTTCTCCTTTGTGCGCCGAATTACGCACAATACATAAATACGGAATTGTCCCATCAGGGTTTCTAGATTCTACTCACTTTTGATGAGAGTTGTATCGCCCTTTGGAGCTATTTCTGCCTGTGTGATACGGCAAAATTAATCGGGTATACTTTGCTTCGCTTACAGGGCAGAGACCTTCTCTTTGTAGTAGACCTCTTTAAGAAATGAACTATTGAAAGCCGCATGACCGACCATATCCGTAACTTCTGTATCATCGCCCATGTTGACCATGGCAAATCCACGCTTGCAGACCGCCTGCTTCAATTAACAGGCGCCATCTCCGAGCGCGACATGACCGAACAAGCCCTCGACTCGATGGACCTCGAACGCGAAAAAGGCGTCACCATCAAGTCCTCCGCTGTCCGCATGTTTTACACATCAAAAGAAGATCAACGCTATGAGATGAACTTGATCGATACCCCCGGTCACGTGGACTTCGGCTACGAAGTCAGCCGCGCGCTCAAAGCCTGCGAAGGTGCAATTTTAGTGGTGGATGCGACTCAGGGCATCGAAGCCCAGACTCTCGCGAATCTCTATCAGGCGCTCGATGCCGACCTGACAATTGTTCCTGTTATCAACAAAATTGACCTCCCCTCAGCCCGTCCCGACGAAGTGGCCGAAGATGTAGGCTCCCTGCTTGGGGTCGATCCTGATTCGGTCATCCGCATTTCGGCAAAAGAAGGCCTGAATGTGGATCAAGTCCTCGAAGAGGTTGTCAAACGCGTGCCCCCTCCACAGGATGTGGACGATAAACCCGTCCGCGCTTTGATCTTCGACGCGCATTATGATTCCTATAAAGGCGTTATCGCCTATGTCCGTATCATGGAAGGCAGCATCAAATCCACTGATGTGCTGCGCATGATCGTCACCAAGACAGACTTGCGCCCCGTGGAAATTGGCATCTTTGTCCCCGGCATGAAACCCGTCGACAAGCTCGGCTCCGGCGAGGTCGGTTACATCGCCACCGGATTCAAAACTGTGCATGAATGCCGCGTCGGTGACACGATCACGCTCGCGTCTGCGCCTTCGCTTGAGCCTTTGCCCGGGTACCACGTCCCCAAGCCGATGGTCTTCGCGGGTATCTATCCCGTCGAAGCGGATGATTACACCACCCTGCGCGAGTCCCTCGATAAACTACAGCTCAACGACGCTTCATTGACCTTCCAGCCAGAAACATCACAGGCTTTGGGCTTCGGCTTCCGTGCCGGTTTCCTCGGCTTGTTCCACATGGAGATCATTCAGGAACGCATTGAACGCGAATACGACCTGGATGTGCTTTTCACCGCACCCTCGGTGGAGTACGAAGTTTTGATGATCAAGGATGAAGTCATAAAAGTTGACTCGCCTGCTGAACTACCCGACCCGAGCAAGATCATCGAAGTCCGCGAACCGTGGATGAACATCGAGATCATCACCCCCACCGATTACTACGGCCCCATCATGGAGCTGGTCACCAAGCGCCGCGGCATCTTCAAGCAGCAGGAATACCCCGCGCCTCACCGCGTGCAGCTTGACTTTGAAATCCCGCTTGCTGAAATCATCATAGATTTCTTTGACCTATTAAAATCCCGCACCAAGGGTTACGCCTCGCTCGATTATCAATTCCTCGAATATCGCGCCGACAAATTACAGAAGCTGGAGATCCTCGTCAACGGCGAACCGGTGGATGCGCTCGCGGCCATCGTCCATGAGAAGGATGCCTTCCACAAGGGACAGCGTCTCATCACCAAACTCAAGGAATTGATTCCCCGTCAATTGTTCGATGTCGCCGTTCAGGCATCTTCAGGCGGACGTATTATTTCACGCGCCAACGTCAAAGCCACGCGCAAGGATGTTCTTGCAAAATGTTACGGCGGCGATATTTCCCGTAAAAAGAAATTGCTCGAGAAACAAAAGAAGGGCAAGAAACGCATGAAGATGGTCGGCAGCGTCGAGATCCCGCAGGACGCTTTCATGGCTGTGCTAAAACTGGACGACGACTAATGATATGGAGTACGTAACACGGTTCACGTGTTGCGTACTCCGTTCTTTGTAAGGAACCCCATGTCTCAATTTCTCAAAAATTCAAAACGCTGGCTTCCGGGCGCGTTAGTGAGTATTGCACTCATTGCCGCCATTCTCTATTTTGTTGATTTCCAAACCATGTGGAACTCAATCCGCGCGGCGGATTACCGCCTTTTAGCGGGGTCAGTAGTTTTATCATTTGTCTGGATTGGCAATCGCGCGAAGGTCTGGCAGACCTTGTTGCGTGACAAGCCAAAATATATAGATGTCCTGTTTGCTGAAGGCGAAGGATATCTGTTGAATGCATTTCTTCCATTCCGCCTGGGAGAGATCGGGCGCGCTTTTCTCCTCAGCCGAAAATCAGGTATGGCTTTTAGCGAGATACTGCCCACGATCGTCATTGAGCGTGTGGTAGATTTGGTGTTTTCCGCCGCGTTTTTGATACTCGGGTTGACCTATGTATCCGACACTCAGGGTTCCGAAAAGATCGGTTATATCGTCGGCGGCCTCATGGTTTTCGGAATTGTCTTGATGTATGTGTTGGCGCGCAACCGCCAGTGGGCGTTGGATGTGTTTCACAAATTCAGCAAGCGCTGGCCCGTCGTGCAGAAATTGGGCGGCAGCTTTCTTGAATCATTTCTCGATGGTCTGGGCGTGTTAACGGACGGCTGGCTTTTCCTTCGTTTTATGTTCTGGATGACGCTCAACTATTTCGTGGCATTGGTGGCTTATTACCTGATGACACTTGCGTTCTTTCCTCAAGCACAGCCTACTTGGATCTTCTTTGTTCTCGGCGCAGCCGCATTTGGTGGAGCCATTCCTGCCTTGCCCGGTGGAGTGGGAACATTTGAAGGCGCAGTCAGCGGAGCCTTGTTCATGTTTACAAAAGATCAATCCACATCGTTGGCCGTGGCTCTAACTGCCCGTTTATATAATTATCTTAACAGCGGCGTCATTGGCGGCATTGGTCTGATGCGCGAAGGTCAGACACTTTCAGGCATTTATCAACAACTAATGAGTTTAAGAAACAAAGAGCAAGCAGAAGAAAATGAATAAATGATGTCCCTGTATTGGTTTGCAACTATAAAAAGGATAATAAATCCATGACGAAACAATACCTTGTAACTGGCGGCGCTGGGTTTATCGGTTCGAATTATGTCCACCGTTTGGTGAAGCGTGGCGAGAAGGTGACTATCTATGACAACCTGTCCCGTGGTGGCGCACCCCGCAACCTTGAATGGCTTAAACAGGAATTTGGTGATAACGCCTTCGATGTCATTGTTGGGGATGTACGTGAGGCTGACAGGATAACAGAAGCAGCTAAAAGCGCGGACGTGATCGTGCATTTGGCTGGTCAGGTTGCTGTGACCACATCGGTTATTAATCCGCGTGATGATTTTGAATCCAATGCGTTTGGTACATTCAATGTGATGGAGGCCGCGCGGCTGTCTGGTAAAAATCCAATTGTGATCTATGCTTCTACCAATAAAGTCTACGGCGGCATGGACGATGTGGAACTGTTCGAGGAACCGACCCGCTGGCGTTACAAGGATCTGGTGAACGGCTGCCCCGAAACCCAGCCGCTGGATTTTCATTCTCCCTATGGCTGCTCAAAAGGCACGGGCGATCAGTATGTTCGTGATTACGCGCGCATGTACGATCTGCCGACAGTGGTTTTTCGCCAATCCTGCATTTACGGCCCGCGCCAGTTTGGCATCGAAGATCAGGGTTGGGTGGCGTGGTTTATCATCGCCGCGGTGATGGGACGCCCAATAACTATTTATGGCGATGGCAAGCAGGTCCGCGATATTTTGCATGTGGATGATCTGATGAATGCCTATGACTTTGCCGTTTCGAAAAATGACATTGCCCGTGGACGGGTCTACAACGTGGGTGGCGGACCGGATAATGTGATGTCCATTTGGTCGGAGTTTCGCCCCAAACTTGAGAAATATATTGGCCGCACGCTGGAAGTTGCCCGCGGTGACTGGCGCCCCGGTGACCAGCGTGTGTTCTACGCGGATATTACGAAGGCTGAAAAAGAACTGGGCTGGACGCCGAAGATCAATGTGGAAGACGGCGTGCAGAAATTGTTTGAGTGGGTGCAGGGAAATAAGAGCTTGTTTTAATTTTTGCCAATATGATTCTAACGACAGACGGCTGACCGCAGACCACGGTCAGCCGTCTGTCGTCTATGGTCGTTTCCCCGCGTTATAATTTGGAAACTTGATTGGAGAGAACCATGCAGGAATATTTTTCCGTTTTGGCTGAACAGACCGTTGCTTCCATCCCGAATATTTTCACCGCGCTGATTATTTTTCTTGTCAGCCTGTATGTAGCAAAATGGCTGGGCAATTTGGTGAAGCGCGTGCTGCTGAGCCGTAATACAGCCTCCGGCGTGACCCACCTGCTCGCGGATATTCTACGCTGGACGATCATCATCTTTGGTGTCATCACTGCATTGCAAAGATTCTTCAATGTAACGGCATTTCTTGCAGGTTTGGGAATCCTTGGCTTTACCATCGGCTTCGCACTGCAAAGCATCACGCAAAATTTTGTTTCGGGCATTATCCTGCTTGTTCAGCAGCCTTTCACGGTTGGGGATGAAATTAGTGTGATCGGGTTTGAAGGCATTGTGTTGCAGATCAACCTGCGTACAACGGAATTGCAGACTCTCGATGGGCGTATCATCATTCTTCCCAATGCCGAAGTGCTTGCGCACCCCATCGTCAATTACACCCGTGCCCATCGCCGCCGCGTGGATCTGCCAATGGCGGTTTCCAACGCGAAGAATCCCGAGAATATTCGCGCCGCACTTTTGGACGCAATGAAGGATGTCCCCGGGTATGTGGCGGCTCCTGCGCCCGTGGTGACCTTCACCAATTTCGGCGTTGCCAAAATTGAGTTACTCGCTTCATTCTGGGTGGATATGTCATTGACGACCATTCATCTGGCAAAGGATGCCGCCCTGCTCGGCGTGAAGAAAACCTTTGTTGCCAGAAAGCTTTCCGTTCCTTCGCCGATCGCAAAAGTAAAAGAATAAAAAAACGCCCACGGAATATTCCGTGGGCGTTTTTTGTTGCAATCCGTTTACTTGCTTAAAATATATTTCTTTACAAAATACACAATTGCCATAACCAGAACAATGGGTCCCAGATAGAACGCGAAGCCCATGAAGAATGCAGTGGCGTACGCGACAACTTCCGATTCGCCGGGCAGTGAGCGGGCGGCGGCGCTAAAGATCATAAAGCGCAAACCCACATTGATCAGGTCATCTGAATTGAAATAGAAGAGACCAACAATAACGCCGATCGCAACCGATACCCAAATCAAAAAGCTGGGCATGGTGAAATCCGGGTTGATGGCGAGTGCATTCACTGCGCCTGTTGCAATGCCGCCGATAACGAAAAGCCACTTGAATAGGAATTTCCAGTTGTCTGTTGCAGCGACATCCGAGGTTTCTTCGTTTTGAACTTTCTTTTTTGTTGCCATGTTTTTTCCTTTTACAAAAATTGATTTTTCCTGCGAAAAGATTTCGCCCAATTAAACCACAAAGTTGTTCCAAACTGCCTGCGGTATAATTTTCCCGCTCATGAAAATACTTACAGTTCTAACTTACTACCGTCCGCACACCAGCGGACTGACCATTTATGCCGAGCGTCTCGCGCGTGCATTCGTTAAACGCGGGCATCAAGTGACCGTGATGACCAACCAGTATGACCCCTCCCTCCCGCTCGAAGAGATGATGGACGGCGTCAAGGTCATTCGTGTGCCGGTCATTGCACGGGTCAGCAAGGGTGTGCTTGCGCCAACCTTTGGCTGGGTTGCCACCAAACTTGCATGGCAGCACGATGTCGTTCAACTGCATCTCCCGCAGTTCGATGCGCCCGGCGTTGCACTCCGCGCCCGTCTTTTCGGCAAGCCTGCCGTACTCACCTATCACTGTGACGTGCAGCTCCCGCAGGGATGGTTCAACCGCCTTGTCAATTTCGTGCTGGATTTTCAAAACAACATGGCGGGACTTTTGGCGAGTCACATCGTCACCTACACGCGGGACTATGCCGATCATTCGCCCTACCTCTCCCGCTTCGCCTCAAAACTGACCCCGATCCTGCCTCCCGTCGAAATGCCTGTTCCTACGCCGGAGGCTGTTTCCGCATTCGCGGATAGACACCGTACCAAAGAACGCAAGCCCGTCATCGGCATGGTCACACGCTTTGCCTCCGAAAAAGGCGTGGAGATTCTGCTCGAAGCCCTGCCGACCATCTTGAAAAAATATCCCAACGCCCAGGTCCTCTACGCGGGGCAGCATGAAAATGTGATGGGTGAACAGGCGTACTTCGCCCGCCTCGCTCCCAAGATCCGCGAATACGAGATCTCCGGCCATTGGACATTCCTCGGCAACCTCGACCCGATTCAACTTGCAACGGTCTACCCCAACCTCGATGTGATCACCGTCCCCTCGCTCAACTCCACTGAAGCATTCGGCCTCGTTCAAATTGAAGCGATGATGAAAGACGTACCCTCGGTTCCATCCGCTTTGCCGGGCGTGCGCCAACCAGTGAAAATGCACGGCATGGGCGAAGTCTCAGAGATCGGCAACTCCGAAAGCCTCGCCGCCGCCATTTTGAAAGTGCTGGACAACCCTGAAAAATACCGCGGCGACATGGATGCCATCCACACCGCCTACAACCCCGATTCCATCGCGCAGGAATATGAAAAACTATTTGCGCGTTTAATGGGAAGGGAAAAATAAAACATGGAAAGCCTTGGAATTAATACCGGCTTGCTGTTGGTACAGTTGATCCCTGCATTGTTTTTTATTGTTGTTGGGTTTTTTTTTTTTTGGGTGTTTCCTCGGGAAAAGAGGCCCGCCCCCCCCCCCCGGGAAGGGGGGGGTTTTTTTTTTGGGGCCCCCCCCCTTGGGGTCTTGGGCATATTGGATTATTAAACCTTCCTCAGAGACAAAATAAATGAATCAAAAGATTTCCTCTTTTTACAACTGCGTGACCTGCCCTACTTTCGTGCATTTCTTCGTGCGATTGAATCATCTTATTATCAAGACTTGCCAATGCCGAGCCCAATCTACGATGTCGGCTGTGGTGATGGACATTTTGCCTCATTAACATTCGATAACAAACTGGATGTGGGCCTCGATCCTTGGCATGGCCCGATCCACGAGGCGAAGAAGTTCGGTGCGTACAAATCCCTCGTGGAAGCGGATGGCGCACAAACGCCCTTCCCCTCGAATCATTTTGCCAGCGGATTCAGTAACTCGGTGCTGGAGCACATTCCGCACATTGACGATGTCTTGAAGGAAACGGCGCGTGTGCTCAAGCCGGGTGCGCCCTTCTATTTCTGCGTGCCGAACACCCGATATTTCAGTGAGTTGTCTATTTCCAAAGTTCTTGGCAAGCCGTACGAGAATTGGTTCCGCAAAATTTCGCGCGTCCATCACGCGGATGAGCCGGATGTGTGGGAGCAGCGCCTCGAACGTGCAGGTTTTACGCTTGAGCGTCACTGGCACTACTTTTCGCCCTCTGCAATGCGCGTGTTAGAATGGGGACATTATTTTGGGCTCCCATCTGTGGTTGCGCGGGTATTAACAGGCAAATGGATCATCTCACGCACGAAGTGGAACTTGTCCCTCACGGAAAGTTACGTGAAGAAATACGCCTCACCCGACCCAATTGCGAATGGGACGTTTACTTTTTATATAGCGAGAAAGAAGTAGGAACGTAAATACGTAGACAGGTAAACACGTAACACATGTGAGCCTGTCTACTTGTTTACCTGTCTACGTGTATACTTAAATCATGGCCTTCGACGAAAAATACTTCTCCACACATACGTACGCAAATATTACCTTCGCCAAATACAGCATGTATTGGTGGTCCAACCGATTCTTTGGCATGTTGGCAAAGCGCCACGGCAAACGCGGAGCGCGTCTGCTGGAGGTAGGGTCAGGCATGGGGCATTTGGTGGGACAACTGTCGGCGGAGTTTGAAGCGTACGGCATGGATTTGAATCACTGGGCGGTTAACAAATCCAAAGAATTCGCGGAAGCCGCGTCCCTGCAAACTGCATCCGCTCAGGAATTGCCGTATCAGGATGGCGCGTTCAACGTGGTCATCATCAAGCACATCGTGGAGCATTTGCCCGACCCCGCAAAAGCGATCAATGAACTTGGGCGCGTGATCGAAAAGGATGGCATTCTCATCCTTGCGACGCCGAACCTCGGTTCTTTGCTCAAGCCGTGGAAGGGCAAGGCGTGGATCGGCTATCAGGACCCGACGCATATTTCGCTGAAAGAGCCGCAGGAATGGCTGCGAATGATCGAGGATGCGGGCTTTGAATTTGTGCGCGTGTTTTCAGACGGCTTTTGGGATGTGCCTTACATCCGTTTTGTGCCGAGGCAGATCCAGAAATTATTTTTTGGTTCACTCGGCGGGTTGCAGGCCATTAGCGGCATCATCTTTTTGCCGCGCACATGGGGTGAAAGCATTATTGTGATTGCAAGGAAGAAATAAGAAAAATCGTATAGAATCGCCGTTGCGGATTACCGTTGTGTAATCCGTAATTTGTAAATCAACCAGTTGAGACATTAATGGAACAAGACAAGCAAACCTCTCCCGAACAAGAGCCCACCGTACTTGACCTTTATAAGTCCGTGACGAAGGATTGGTCATCCTTCTCCAATTTCATCCGCTCGCTGTGGGATGCGCGCAGGCGCGAAGAGCTCAATACTGCGCTTGCACTGGAAACGGCGCAGCCGGTTGTTGAAGAGGTAGTGGTCGAGCAGCCGCGCGCGGATGTATTTCCGTGGCGTTCGATGCTGGCGTTGTTGTTCGCACTTGTCGCACAGGGGCTTGTGGAACCTCCCAACCGCCAAAGCGCGCTGACATTGAGCTTTTATTTTATAGCCGCTGGCATGGCGGTCTGGGCGTATTTCAAGAATGAGCTGCATCTGCCTGCGCTACCCGCTGTGCGGCAAACTCCCGACCCGCTTTCCACCCGCCTTGTCCCCATGGTGCTGGCAATTATTTTGGCGCTGCTCGCCTTCTTCGATTTCGGCGGCGGGAAGTTCACAGCGATCAACACCACATTGTGGACATTGTCCATTGGAATGCTGGCATATAGCTTGTGGCTGCCAACCCCAAAGGTGATCGGGGAGCCCGACCCTGATGCCCGCCGCAAGGCGTGGATCCGCAACGGGTTGCTCCTGCTTGTGATGGGAATTTCCATTTTTTACCGCTTCTACAAAACCGGCAGTGTGCCCGTGGAACCGTTCAGCGACCATGCTGAAAAAATATTGGATGTGTACGAGATCACACTGGGGAATACATTCATCTTCTTTGAGCGCAACACAGGCCGCGAAGCCATTCAAATGTATTGGACGCTGGCGGTGGCTTATATTTTCAACACCGGTTTTTCGTTCCTGAGTCTTAAGCTGGGCACGGCGCTGCTTGGTTTTTTCACGATTCCCTATGTCTATTTACTGGGCAAGGAATACGGGAGCGAACGTACCGCCCTCTTTGCCTTGTTCCTGTTTGGGATCGCCGCCTGGCCCAATATTATTTCGAGGATCGGTCTGCGCTTCCCGCTTTATCCGCTTTTTCTTGCGCCCACCTTCTACTACATGCTCCGCGGGATGCGTACCCGCAGCCGGAATGATTTCATCATCGCCGGCATTTTCCTCGGGCTCGGTTTGCATGGATACAGTCCGTTCCGCATTGTGCCGATCTTTGTGGTGGTGGCGTTCTTCATTTACTTCATTCACCTCAGATCAAAAGAGACCCGCCTGCAGGCGTTCTGGTGGCTCATCATTATTGTGGTGGCTTCCATTTTTGTATTCTCCCCGCTCATGCGGTATTGGATCTCCCGCCCCGACTTGTTCGGGTATCGCGCTTTCACCAGATTGGGCGATGTTGAAACGCCTTTGCCCGGACCGGCAGGGCAGATATTCCTCTCCAATTTGAAGAATGGCTTGTTGATGTTCAACTGGGATGACGGCGAGATCTGGGTGCATTCGGTGACGCATCGCCCCGCGCTGGACCTGGTAACTGCTGCTCTCTTTGTGCTTGGTCTTGTGCTGTTGGTGGTCCGTTACATTCGCCAGAGGGACTGGCGCGATCTTATCCTGCTGGCGGCCATCCCTGTTTTGATCATGCCGTCCGTGCTTTCGCTGGCGTTTCCCGGGGAGAACCCAGCGTTGAACCGCGCAGGCGGCGGCGCGATACCGGCGGTCCTCGTCAGCGCGCTGGCTCTCGATGGATTGGTATCAAGTTTCGGCGCGGAAAAGAGGCGGCAGTTCGTCGCTTATGGAATCACGGGGCTTCTGCTCGCCGCGTCTGCCTATTCCAATTACGATATCGTCTTCCGTCAATTTGCGGATGCGTACGCCGGTGGATCGTGGAACACTTCTGAGATGGGTCAGGTGATAAGTGATTTTGAAGATAAATATGGACAGACCGATTCGGTCTGGGTGGTGCCCTTCCCATACTGGGTGGATACGCGTCTGCCCGGGGTGTGGGCTGGAATTCCGAACCGTGATTTTGCTCTCTTTCAGGATCACCTGAACGAGTCGGTGACCGTCTCTGCTCCGAAGATGTTCATTTACTGGAATGCGGATGTTGAAACTGAGAAGATTCTTAAGCAACTCTACCCGAATGGCAAAATTAGCCGATATACTTCGGCGGTTGAAGGCAAAGACTTCTTTATCTTTATGGTTGAGAAATAATCGTCATTGCGAGGGCGATCGCCCTCCCAATGACGTGAGGTGATATGAACGAAAAACGCTCATGGCTGTATGACCTGCTTTTTATTCTCGTCCTGCTGATGGCGGGATATTTGCGTTTCGCTGGATACAACTGGGGCGAAGGCTACCATCAGCACCCCGATGAATTATTCCTGACGGGCGTGTTGGATAATTTACGCGCGCATGTTTGCAAAGACCCGCTCATTCCCGTGGATGCCTGTCCGCCGGACCAACTGCGCTGGATGACCATCAGCGACTATTTTGATTCGGACACATCCCCGCTCAGCCCATACAACCGAGGACATGCATTTTTCGTCTATGGCAACCTGCCCATGACGATGGTACGCGTCGGCATGGAAGCGGCCGCGCAGGACATTAGCAACTCCAAGTTCTTTGCGCGGCAAATGTCTGCGCTGGCGGACTTGTTCACGATCTTCCTGTTGTATCTGATCGTTTCAAGTTTATACGGACGCAAGGTGGGGCTGCTTTCCGCCGCGTTCTCTTCGCTGGCTGTGATGCAGATCCAGCAGTCGCACTTCTTTACATCCGACCTGTTCGTGAACATGTTCATGTTCCTTGCGCTGGCGTTTGCGGTAAAGATCGTGGGGGTAACACAGAAGGCAGAAGGCAGTGAGCAGAGTGTAGAAGGCAGTGAGCAGAGCGCAGAAGACAGAGTAGCGGATGAAACGCAAAGTCCGCCTTCGGCTTTTCGCCTTCCGCAATCTGTATCAAATATTCTCCATCACCCGCTATTCCAATTGAGCATCGGCTTTGGTTTTGCGTTGGGCATGGCGATGGCATCCAAGATCAATGCCGCAGCATTGGCAATTGTCCTGCCAGCCGCGTTCGCCGTGCGCTATCTTTTGTATGATCGCAAGACGCAATCAACTGACCGCCGTCCACTGTCCACTGATTACTGGACACTGATCACTTTATTTCTCGTCGCCGGTGGACTCGCCACGATCATTTCCTTCCGCATCTTTCAGCCATATGCCTTCGATGGCCTTGGCTTGAACGAACAATGGGTGAAGAATATTTCCGAACAGCGCGTGCAGGCATCCGGCGATGCCGACCTGCCGTGGAATTTGCAATGGGCGCGCCGCACGCATTTATATTCCTTCACCAACCTGACCATTTGGGGGCTGGGACTTCCGCTTGGCATTCTGGCGTGGGCGGGATTTCTGCTCATGGGCTGGCGCATTCTCAAAGGTGACTATAAACATCTATTGCTGTGGGGTTGGACGGCTTTTTACTTCCTTTGGCAGTCTATGCAATTCAACGCCACCATGCGCTATCAATTGCCGGTCTATCCGCTGCTGGCGATGATGGCGGCGTGGTTCATTTTTGAGTTGGCAGGTTTCAACGTTGAAACGTTCAAACGTTCAAACCTTCGAATAGTCTTGGCAAGCATCCTCGGCATCATCGTCCTTGGCCTCACTGCTGTTTGGGCCTTTGCCTTCCTGAGCATTTACCTGCGCCCCGAACCCCGCATGACCGCTTCGCGCTGGATGTTCCAGAACGTGAAGGGACCCGTCAACATCACCATCGAAACCGTGCAGGATGGCGCATACAACCAGCCGCTGCCTGTTTTGCCGGATACATTAATTCAGGCGGACACCCCCTATTCCATTTCATTCGTCCCCAACGTGGATGGACAACTGTCCACGATTGTGCTCGGCCACGCAAAGAATTCCATCCCCGGTGCCGTTGTGTTGACTCTTACCTCCGCTTCAGAACCGGACCGTGTGCTTGCCCGGGCTTCCGAGTTGCTTGATTCTTCGCTGACGTCTGATCCGCGCGGCCCCGCACTCACTCTGACATTAGACAACACGGTACCCATCAAACAAGGCGAGCTGTATGCGTTGAAGGTGGAAACCCTTGGCGGCTCTCTGGCGTTGACCGGAGACAGCTTCACCAATGAAACTGATTATGACTGGGGTCTGCCCTTCCGCATTGATGGGTTCGATCCCTTTGGCGGCACCTATCGCGGCGACTTGAATCTGCAAGTCTATTGGGCCGACGACGCCACCAAGCTCACCCGCTTTGTGGATACGCTCTCCGCTTCAGATTACATCGTCATCCCCACCAATCACCAGTACGCGCAGATCACCCGCCTGCCGGAGCGCTACCCGCTTACCACGCTGTATTACCGTGAACTGATCGGCTGCCCTGCCGATGAGAACATCATCAAATGCTACCGTGAGGCGCAGCCCGGTCAATACGAAGGCAGGTTGGGCTTTGAGTTGGTGGAAGTGTTTGAGTCCTACCCAACTTTGGGTGCGGTGGTGATCAACGATCAGGCCGCCGAAGAAGCCTTTACTTTTTACGACCATCCCAAGGTTCTGATCTTCAAAAAGACGGATGCCTTCCGCTCCGCGGATGTGTTCGGAAAACTAAGCTCCGTGGACCTGACCAAGGTGGTCACGCTCACCCCGAAACAGGCTTCCGATTACAAAGACCTGATGCTGACGGATACCCAGCTTGCCAGTCAACGCGCGGGCGGCACCTGGTCTGACTTGTTCGATTATGACTGGCTTCAGAATAAATATCCGTTCGCGGGTGTGCTGGTCTGGTACCTGTTCATCTTTGTGCTTGGCTTGTTCGCCTACCCGATCGCGCGTTTGGCGCTGCCGGGATTAAAGCAATATGCCTATCCATTGGGCAGAATTGTCGGTCTGGTTCTGCTGGCGTGGATGGCATGGATGGGCGGCTCGGTGGGCGTGCCGTACACGCGAGTCTCCATCAGCGTGGCGTTTGTCATTATCGCAGTGGCAGGCGTCGGCTTGTGGATGAAGCGCCGCGAGGAATTCAAGGAGGATTGGGATTCCAATCGCCGGTTCTTTGTCCTCGCGGAGATCGTTTTCCTCACCTTCTTCCTGATCGACCTGCTCATTCGTCTTGGCAATTCGGATATGTGGCATCCCGCCAAGGGCGGCGAGCGGCCAATGGATTTTTCGTATTTCAACGCGGTTCTGCGAAGCACGAGCTTCCCGCCGTATGACCCGTGGTTCGCGGGCGGTTATATCAACTATTACTATTACGGTTTTGTGCTGGCGGGTACGCCGGTGAAATTGCTCGGCATTGTGCCTTCCATTGCGTACAACTTTATCCTGCCAACATGGTTCGCATTGATCGCGGTGAGCGCGTTTGTGGTTGGGTACTCTTTGGTCGAAGGTCACAAGCCTGCCCTGAGCAATGCCGAAGGGTCAAATGTCGAAGACGATGACAGACCTTCTACCTTCGACCTTCGACTCGTCGCCGGCCTTTCCGCCTCTTTCATGACCATCCTGCTGGGCAACCTCGGGACGATCCAGATGACGTTCAATGCGCTTCAACGCATTTCCGCTCCCGGCGGGCTTGTGCCTGTGGACGCGAATCTTGTGCAGCGTTGGGGTTGGGCTTTTCAGGGCATTTGGAAGATGTTCGCCGAGCAGGCGTTGCTGCCGCTTGGGCGCGGTGACTGGTATTGGTTCCCGAGCCGTGTCATCCCTGCGGGGCCGGGGAATGAGATCACCGAATTCCCGTTGTTCACTTTCCTTTACAGTGACCTGCACGCGCACATGCTGGTGATGCCGCTGGCTTTGCTGATCATTGCCTGGTCGCTTTCATTCGTCCGCGCGCGCGCGAAGTTGACTGTCGGCGAGTGGATCGCCGCGATCGGCATTGGCGCGTTGACCATCGGCGCCTTGAAACCGACGAACACCTGGGATCTGTACACATACCTGTTGCTCGCTGTCATTGCAGTGGCGTACACATTGTTCCGCTATTTTGAGTGGAAGGACTATTTCAATCTGCCCGCATGGCTCGGGAAAGCCGTAGTGGTCGTTTGTGTTGTTGTGTTGTTGTATGTTCTTTCGTCACTTTTCTATCTGCCTTTCTCGAAATGGTTCGGGCAGGCGTATAACTCCGTGGATTGGTGGAAGGCTTCGCGTACTTCCTTCTCATCCTACTTCACGCATTGGGGTTTGTTCCTCTTTATCATTTCGGCGTGGCTGATATGGGAAACCCGTGAATGGATGGCGGCGACTCCCATTTCGCATTTGAGCCGTTTGCGAAAATATGCCTTGTGGATCGAGGTCGCGCTGGCGGTGTTCATCGCCCTGCTGGCATACTTCGCGGTGGAAGGGGTGAAGATAGGCTTCCTCGCATTGCCGATGGCTTTCCTTGCCGCCATTCTCATTCTGCGTCCCGACCTGCCGGATACAAAACGCTTTGTGCTTTTCCTGATCGGTACCGCTCTGGTGATCACCATTGCCGTGGAACTTGTCTCATTGGTGGGTGACATTGGCCGCATGAACACCATCTTCAAGTTGTATTTGCAGGCATGGATGATGCTGGCTGTCAGTTCTGCAGCGGCGCTTGGCTGGTTGTTGAACGTGTTCCCATTCTGGCGTTTACGCTGGAATACGATCTTCCAAACCGGCTTGTATGTTCTGCTGGCGGGCGCATTCATGTTCACCCTCACCGCCACCACCGACAAGATCTCCGACCGCATCACAGCGGAAGCGCCGCGCACCCTCGACGGCATGACCTACATGAATTATTCCCAGCATTGGGATGGACAGCTCATGGACTTGAGCCAGGATTACCGCGCCATCCGCTGGCTGCAGGATAACGTGCAGGGTTCGCCCGTCATTGTGGAAGCCAACTGCTCGGAATACCGCTGGTGTACGCGCATGACCATTTACACCGGCCTGCCCGGCGTGGTCGGCTGGAACTGGCATCAACGCCAGCAGCGCGGCATCTTCTCCATTCAGGTTCAGGACCGTGTCAATGAGGTGGGCGCCTTCTATAACGCCACCGATATTCAAGCCGCGCGCGCTTTCCTCAAAAAATATGATGTGCATTACATCATCGTCGGCCAGTTGGAGCGGAATATTTATCCGCTCGTGGATGGCACTCCCGATGCGCTGGCGAAGTTTGAGCAATTCGATGGCACGTACTGGCGCGAGGTCTATCACGACGCCGACACGACCATTTACGAAGTCATACAATAAACACCGGAGTCCGGAAGTTCTACTTCCGGACGATAGCTGGAGAATCCGCAAGTAGAACTTGCGGACTCCATGCGTAAGGAGATTATTTTGATTCTGCACATCACCTCAAAACAGGAATGGCTCGAAGCGCAGGCGCGCGGTGAGTATGTTGCGCCGAGTTTGGCAACCGAAGGCTTCATCCATTGCTCCACGGAAAAGCAGGTGCTGCATGTTGCCAACGCGTTCTATCGCGGGAAAAATGATCTGGTGTTGCTGGTGCTAAACGAAGCAGCACTCAAGCCCGAGCTTAAGTGGGAACCGCCTGCTGGACTTCCCGCCCCGGGCATTTCCGAATCCGATTCATTTCCGCACATCTTTGGCCCCATCAACTTAACCGCAGTCGCCTCTATTCTGGACTTTGTGCCTGATCCTGCTGGAAATTTCATTCTCCCACCCTTATGAGTTTGACCGAGATCAACATCCGCCCCGCGATTCAAAATGACGCCCCGTTCATCGCCGAGATGATCAAACTCTCAATGGGCAGCCTGGGCGATCATCTTTTTGGCGCGGATGGTTTGTCGATAAAAAGATACATTGAAGATCTTGTCCGCAACAATGCCGGACGATTTGGCCTGCGCTTTTCCTTCGTTGCGGAAAGCGCGGGGACGTTGAAAGGGATGCTGCTTTCCTACACAGGCCGCAGCCTCGGTCTGTTGAATGTATCCACAGGCCCTCATCTGTTTTCTGCAATGGGTTTTGGCCCCGCACTCCGTTTCATGAAGCGTGGAGCCAGCCTGCCCGGCGGACGTGAAGCGTTGAAGGATGAGTACTACATCAGCAATCTGGGTGTGGACCCTGCCGTGCAGGGACTCGGGGTCGGCTCCGCTCTGTTGAATTTTGCCGAGAATTTGGCGCGTAATGAAAAGCTCGCAAAATGTTCGCTGATCGTTGGCTTGTATAATCAGGGTGCGCTGCGTTTGTATGAACGCCTTGGTTATCGAATTGCGGAAACCGTCCAGCACGAAAACGAAGCCCTCGGCTACCATCGCATGCTCAAACAATTGCCTTAACCAATTACCAATTACTATCCACTACTCACTGCTCTCCTGGAACCCAATGACCGCCTTCTTTATCTGGTACATCATCCTCACCCTGCTTGGCTGGCTCACCTTCCCGCTGACCTATGCCCTTTTCCCCGCATTGGCAGATCGCGGCTACACCCTCGCGCGCGCCGCCGGTCTGTTGATCTGGGGCTACGCCTTCTGGCTGCTTGCATCCCTCGGCGCCGCGCAAAATGACACGGGCGGACTTCTCTTTGCCCTCGCCATCCTCATTGGTCTGAGTGTTTGGTCCCTAGTCACTCATCACTCATCACTCATCACTTTTCTTAAATCCAACAAATCCCTCATCATCACCACAGAGATATTGTTCCTCGTGGCGTTTGCGTTCCTTGCCTTCGTCCGCTCTGCCAACCCCGAGTTGACCGGCACCGAGCGCCCGATGGAATTGGCTTTCATCAACGGCATTTTGCGCTCGCCCACCTTCCCTCCGCAGGACCCGTGGCTTTCGGGCTACGCCATTTCCTATTATTACTTCGGCTATGTGATGACCGCCATGCTCGCGCGTCTTTCGGGCATCAACGGCAGCACCGCCCACAACCTGATGACCTCGCTCGTCTTCGCGCTCGGCGCGGTCGGTTCGTATGGCATTTTGTTCAACCTGCTTTCGAGAGCAGACGATGGACAACAGACCACAGACCGTGAAGATTCTGCGCCTTCTGCCTCCCGCCTTCTGCCTTCTGTCTCTGCCCTCCTCGCCCCGCTCTTTCTGCTTCTCGTCTCCAATTTTGAGACTGTGTTTGAAGTGCTGCACCGCCTCGGACTGTTCTGGAAAAAAGACCCGGCCACCGGCGAATTCACCAGCGCCTTTTGGAAATGGTTTGATA
The DNA here is from genome assembly GCA_016714565.1 of Candidatus Villigracilis propinquus. Classification (GTDB taxonomy): domain Bacteria; phylum Chloroflexota; class Anaerolineae; order Anaerolineales; family Villigracilaceae; genus Villigracilis; species Villigracilis propinquus. The sequence goes on along the minus strand of JADKDM010000013.1, from coordinate 118,595 downwards.
TGAAGGAGCTTTCCCTTCCGCCTGTGGAACCGTTCGGCTGGGTGCCGGATCGTTATCTTTGGTGGTGGCGAGCCTCGCGTGTGATTCAGGATTACGACATGCTGGGCGGTCATCGTGAAGTCATCGATGAGTTTCCCTTCTTCTCCTTCCTGCTCGGGGATTTGCATCCGCATGTGCTGGCGATCCCGTTCAGTCTGCTCGCCATTGCTGTGGCGTTGAATCTGTTCCTCGGCGGCTCACGCGGAGAGATCAACTTCTTTGGCCTGCGGCTGCGCATCAACTTTGCAGGTTTTGCATTGGCGGCTCTCACTCTCGGCGGACTGGCCTTCCTCAACACCTGGGATATTCTCGTCGCGGCAGCGCTCATCGTCTCTGCGTATGTTTTCTGGCGCGTCAGTGAAGAAGGCTGGAGTTGGTCCCGTCTCGAAGACCTGTTCACGCTTGCCATACCGCTCGGACTGTTCTCCCTGCTGTTGTATTTGCCGTTCTACCTTGGCTTTTCATCACAGGCGGGCGGCCTCCTGCCGAACTTTATGTATCCCACTCGCGGCACCCATCTCTGGGTCATGTGGGGCACGCTGCTCATCCCCATTTTCGGCTGGCTGCTTTATCTGTGGCGCGGCGAAAAGATCAATTCCAATTGGAAACTTGGCTTTTCCCTCAGCCTTGGGCTTACTCTTATCCTTTTCCTTCTCACTTTCCTTCTCGGCTGGCTCGGGTCCATCGTCGAAAAAGATTTCGTGATCTATTTCCTCGATTCGCAGCAGATGACCGCCGCCCAATACATCAGCGCCACCACTCTGCGGAGATTAAGCTACATCGGCAGCCTCCTCACCCTGCTCGCCGCCCTCATCCCATCGCTATCCTTCCTCTTCGCCAATCCCCAACCTCCCACAGACTCATCTTCCCCTGCCTTCCGCCTTCCGCCTTCTGCATTTGTCCTCCTCCTCCTCACCCTCGGCACTCTCCTTGTCCTTGCCCCCGAGTTCGTCTATCTGCGTGACCAGTTTGGCTACCGCATCAACACTGTTTTCAAGTTCTACTATCAGGCGTGGATGTTGTGGAGTCTCGCCGCAGCATTCGGCACCGCCGTCCTCCTGAAGAAAATTACGCGGGGTCACGAACATCGTTTTCAGCATCCTGATCTCCCTCGTTATTTTTTCCGGCCTGCTGTACCCCGTCTTCGGTCTGATGACCAAGACCAACAACTTCAAACCGCTCTTCGGCTTCACCCTCAACGACTTCGACCGAGTCCAACGCGAAGACCCCGATGAAGCCGCCGCCGTTGAGTTCCTGCTCACCGCGCCGGACGGGATCATCGCCGAAGCCATCGGAGACGGATACAGCGGCTATGCCCGCATCTCCATGCTCACCGGCTTGCAGACCGTTCTCGGATGGCCCGGCCACGAATCCCAGTGGCGCGGAACCTATGAACAGCAGGGCACCCGCCGTGAAGACATTTCCAGGCTCTACTCCACTGGCCGCTGGGACGAAGCGCAAGCCATCATTGAACAGTACAACATCCGTTACATTTACATTGGCACACTGGAGCGCGTTTCCATGCCCGTCAATGAAGAAAAATTCATGCTGCACCTCGCGCCGGTTTTCCAGCAAGGCGGCGTGGTTATTTATGAAGCGCCATAAACCAGATAAATTAAACCGATTACAATAGCCCCCATGACCCATCGACATTTCAAATACGCAGGCTGGCTGTACGCGCTGGCCTTCCTCCTTGCCCTCGCCTTGCGCCTCATTCAACTCGGCGCCATGCCCCTCACCGACGCCGAAGCCGCGCCCGCACTGCAAGCCCTTCGCATCGCCCAGGGCTCCGTCACCGCGCTCGCCCCGCATCCCTTTTACATCCTCTCTACTGCGGTTGCCTTCTTCCTCTATGGCGGCGGGACAGATTTCCTCGCCCGACTCATTCCCGCCCTCATCGGCAGTCTCCTCGTTTTTGCCCCGCTCCTCTTCGATGAAAAACGCCTCAGACCCCGCCCGGGCTTGATCCTCGCCTTTTTCATTGCCCTCGACCCGGGCCTGACCTCACTATCAAGACAAGCCGCCAGCCCCATCTTCGCCATTGCCTTCCTTGTCTTCGCCGCCGCCTGTTTCGACAAAAACAAACACGGCCTTGCCGGTTTCTTCGCCGCCCTCTTCCTCCTCAGCGGACCTTCCATCTGGCCCGGCCTGCTCGGGTTGGGAATCACATGGGCCATCTTCCAGGCATTCAACATCCGCCGCGCTTCACAGCCCTCAACCGGGGACCTTGAATCTTCAACCTCCACTTTTACCTTTCAACCTTCAACCTTCAAACTTGATCCTTCATCCTTCATCCCTTTCATCATCACCCTCCTCGCCGCAGGCACGCTCTTCTTCATCGTCCCCAAAGGACTCAGCGCCGCGCTCTCTTCCATTCCCGCATACATTAATTCCTGGTTGAGCCCGTCCAATGTACCTGCCACGCGGGTTTTCATTTCCCTGCTTTTTTATCAGCCCCTCGCATTTTTACTCGCATTCATCGCCATCATCCGCGGCTGGGTCAATGGCGGACGGCGCATCATCTTCCTGAGCATCTGGTTTCTCGTCTCATTGCTCCTCGTCATTTTCCTGCCTTCCCGCCAGATCGCAGACCTCGCGTGGACTCTCGTCCCGCTCCTCGTGCTGGCCTCCATCGAGCTGGCTCGCAACGTCAATATCTACCCCGAGGAACGCGGCGAAGTTGGCGGCGTGATCTTTCTCACCGTATTTATCTGGGTGTTCGCCTGGCTTGATTTTTCAAGTATGGTTTGGTATCCCACCAATTCAAGGGAATACGTTATTCGTTTCTGGCTTCTGATCGGCTCCTTGTTGCTTCTGGTTGTAAGCCTGATCCTGGTCGCGGCGGGATGGTCCATTCGCACCGCGAAGTTCGGCGGCGTGTGGGGGCTTGTGATCGCGCTGGGGGCGCTTGGGTTTGGCGGCACACTCGGCTCCGCCGGATTGCGCGGCATGGCATTCCCGGAATTATGGTGGCCGCCCTCCATTCCTGCGCAGGCACATCTTTTGGAAGCCAGTGTGCGTGAAATTTCAAACCTCGGCGTTGGGGACGACACAGCTGCATCGGTGGTTATCCTCGGCGTGAACTCCCCTGCCCTCGAATGGACATTGCGTGAGCATCAGGTTCAAGTGGTCGAAACCGTCGATGCCGCCAGTTCCCCGTACTTTGTAGTGACTCCTTTTGAAATGGATCCCGCTCTCGTTGCCGCCTACCGTGGACAAGACTTCTCCTGGCGGCAGACTCCCGTCTGGGAAACCACCCTGCCCGCAGATTGGGTCCGCTGGATCACCCTGCGCGAAATGCCACAGACCGCTGAGACCGTCATCCTTTGGGCTCGCGACGATCTTTTCCTCGATAAATAAAATGACAAAACAATCCCCCCCTTCCACCATCGCCCTCGACGGCCCCGCCGCATCGGGCAAATCCACGCTTGGGAACAAACTTGCCAACTCGCTTGGGTATCTTTTCTTCGATACGGGCATCATGTATCGCGCCATCACCTGGATCGCCTTGCAGCGTGACATGAACTTGAAAGATGAAGCAGCGATCACGGAGCTTGCCCAAAAAGCGCAAATTGATATTCGTCCGCCATCAAAAAGTGACGGTCGCCCATGTGATGTGGTCATCGGCGACAAGGATGTCACCTGGGATATGCGCGGCAGCGAAGTGGATGCGAACGTCTCCGTGGTTTCAGCATATGCCGGAGTTCGCAAGGCCCTGTCCGAACAGCAGCGCCGCATTGGATTACGCGGCAAGGTTGTCATGGTCGGGAGGGATATTGGCACCGTCGTTTTACCGGAAGCAGATCTGAAAGTCTATTTGGATGCGAGCGCGGAAGAACGTGCCAAACGCCGCTATGATGAGCTCATCGCCCGCGGCGAAAAAGCGGATTACGATGAGATCTTGCGAAAAGTGATCGAGCGTGACCGCATCGACTCCACCCGCGCCGTTGCTCCACTGCGCCCTGCCGATGATGCCGTCATTATCGACTCGGACAAAATGGATGTCGAACAAGTCTTCGCCCGCGTCATGGAATTGTGCAAGTAAAAAAGACCACCGCTCTATCGGGGGTTTAGCCCCCGATAGAGCGGTGGTCGAGCAAAAAGCCAATAGCCAAGAATGCCAGCCTACCCCATCCCCTTTCACATTCAACTCAATCGAATATTTTTGACTCCCGTTATTCGCACCCTCATTCATATTCTTGGACGGGTAAAGGTCTCAGGTGTGGAAAATGTTCCGCTTGGAATGCCATATGTGGCTGCGATCAATCACATCTCGATCTACGATCCTCCGCTGGCGGTTTCCTTCTGGCCGGAAAAGCCAGAGGTGATCGGCGCAGTGGATGTCTTTTCCAAAAAGGGGCAGGGCGAACTGCTGAAAATGTACGGGGTTATCCCGGTCCATCGCGGGGATTATGACCGCGAATTGCTCACAAAGATTTTGTTGATCCTAAGATCAGGCCGCCCCTTGCTGCTTGCGCCGGAAGGCGGGCGTTCCCACGAGCCGGCCATGCGGCGCGCCAAACCGGGGATTGGGTACATCATTGAGCATGTGCAGGTTCCGGTTATTCCTGTAGGCCTGGTCGGCACCACCGATGATTTCTGGCAGCGCTCAAAATTGTTCTGGCGTGGACGCGGCGAAAGGCCTGAACTCGAAATGCGAATCGGCAAGCCGATCCAATTTCCGCCGGTCATCCAAAAGGGTGCGGAGAGGCGAGCCGCCCGCCAGCAAAACGCGGATCTGGTCATGCGCCATATCGCAGGGTTATTGCCGGAGGAATATCATGGCGTTTATGCCGGGCAGGCCATCATTGCGTAGTTTGCCTGTAAAATTCAGCAGTGAAACTTCCATGATCCGAAATTAATTTATGAACAGACCTCCTCCCGTATCTGTAAGCGAAATATGGCGGCCCGAGTTGGTGCGCCTGCCGAAGATGAGCCGTCCGCGCCGCTGGTTTCGCGCCTTCGGGCAGGGATTGGCAAAACTGGTCGCCAGCGTTTGTTTGAACATAACAGTTGAAGGGCTGGAGAACATTCCCGGAAGCGGTCCTTTGATGATCGTTATCAACCACATTGGCGATTCGGATCTACCGGCCATTATCTCTGTGTTGCCATCCCCTCCCGATGCGATCGGTGGGATCGAGTTGTATGAAGTCCCCATCCTGGGGAAATTAATGGATTGGTACGGCGTCATCTGGCTGCACCGCGGGCGTTCCGACATCCGCGCCATTCGCGCCGCGTTGGATGGTTTTGCGGAAGGCCGCATCATTGTCATTGCGCCGGAGGGCAGGTATTCCCTGACCGGCGCGTTGGAGGGGGGCAATGGCGGCGCGGCATTTTTGGCTTATAAATCGGGCGTGCCGATATTGCCGATTGCCATCACCGGCACGGAAAATGAGAACGTGTATGGGCATCTCAGGCGCTTTCGGCGGGCGCGGGTGCATGTCACAGTGGGGCGAATGTTCGGGTTGACCGGTCAGGCGTCGGCTAGGCAGGAGGCGGTGGCGAAGGGGACGAAGCAGATCATGGCGGCATTGGCGTCGCTTTTGCCGGAGGAATATCGCGGGGAGTATTCCTCCAAAGAAACACCTACAATCTTGTAAATACGCAGGAAAAAATTTAAGGGCTATAATTCAGTAGAATGGAATTTTTCTTTACGCTTCTTGCAGGCATCCCGTTTCCCGCGCCGCCAACCCTTGCAGGTTGGTTTGTGTGGGTGTGTCTGTTGGCGGTGGCGGCGTATGCCTTGTATCACTGGCGGGCGTATCAGCCTGTATGGAAAAAACGTGAATGGGGGCTTTTTGTTGTCTTTTTGATTTTGATTCCGGCTACGACATTATTTATTGGATTAAGGATTTTTTCCGCTTCTGCCCGACCGATGCCAAATGTGCCCGCCGATGCGCCGGGTTCTGCGCTGATGATTTTTTCGGCCATTCCCTGGCTGCTGGGCGGCGGCTTGCTGGGTCCCTTTGGCGCTGCGGGGCTTGGTGCCCTTTGCGGGGTTGCTGCGCGGTACGTGGGATACCTATTCTCTTTTTACGATCATTGAACTGTCTTTCATGGGGATCTGGTTTTCCGTTAACATGCGCCAGCGATACCGTACTTCGGCGTATAAGTTACTGCGCCAGCCCATTGTGGGCGCGCTGTTGTTGATTCCATTCCATCTTTTGTTTTATGTTATCAGTGCCCTGTTCACCCAGTGGGGCGTGGATATTTCATCGCCCGCCACGGCGCGGCTCGATTTTGCATTAAGTAATGCCCTTGTTGCAACGTTTGCCTTCGGCGGTGAAATGCTGGTGGGCGGCATTGTGGCGCAGATCATTTCGGCAGCATTCCCCACCAGTTGGGGCGGAAAACAAATGTTGCAGCCATCGCCCGGGGAGCGGAGCCTTGAATCCCGTTTCCTTTTTGCGGTTGGTACTTTTATTTCACTTTTGCTTTTAACTTTATTGATCGGGGATTGGGTGGTGGCAGGCCGCGCTGCCCGCGATATGCTGGAGGACCGTCTTTCCAGTGCAGGGGAATCGGCGGCGCAAAGTGTGCCGTTCTTCCTTGAGACGGGACAGAACCTGGCTGTGCAGCTGGCTTCCGATCCGCGTCTTCTGGAAGCGACCGGCGATGAATTGAAATCCATTATTGGGCTGCGGATCAAGTCAGTTCCATATTTCGACCAGATCTTTGTTTTGGATGTGGGCAGCAGGAAACTGCTTGCGGGGTATCCTGAAAATGCGGTGGCGGATTTCAAGCTGTTTCCCGATGAAGATACGGGTATTTTACTTGCCAGTAATGGCGTATTAACCCAGATATATTCCATCCCGCCTTCCACGGTGGAAGATGCTTCGCGTATTTCTTTTTTGGTTGCCATTGTGGAATCATCCGGTCAGGTGCGGCGCATTTTGATCGGGCGCACCACGTTGGAAACGAATCCGTTGACCCTGCCGCTGGTGGAAAGCATCAAGCATATGGTGGGGCTTGGCGGTACGGGCTTTTTGTTGAACGAGAACAACCGCATTATTTATCATTCAGATCCAACACAAGTGTTGACAACCTATAACGGTCAGAGTGGCAGCGAGGCATTCTTTTACGATGATACTGCCGCAGATGGTACCCGCGAGATGGTGTATTACCAGCCTGTTATCGGGCGTCCGTGGGCCATCGTGTTGAAAGTGCCTGCCCAGCAGGTGCAGCAATTCGCGCTGGATATTGCCCTTCCGCTTTCGTTGATGATTATCTTCCTGGCTCTTGTTGCCATGGTTTCCTTGAGACTTGGCTTACGTGTTGTGACAGGTTCCCTGCAAAGCCTTGCCACCGAAGCCAACCGCATTGCGCAAGGCAACCTCGATAATCCGCTGCAAGTGGATGGAGTCGATGAGGTTGGTCAATTGCGCGGTGCGTTCGAGCAGATGCGTTCCAGTTTGCAGGCGCGGCTGGAGGAACTCAACCGCCTTTTGCAGGTCAGTCAGGGAGTGGCATCCAGCCTGGAGATGCAGGATGCGGTCAAGCCGGTGTTGGATGCGATCCTTTCCACAGGCGCGAACTCAGTCAGTGTTGTGCTTTCGCCCAGCGTCCTTCCGGATACGTTTGTTGAATTGCCCTCCCGCTTTACCCTTGGTTCGGCACAGGGTGCTTATTCCCACCTCGATGACCAGATCCTGGATCTGGCGCAAAGCCAGGAAAAGATCGTTTGGCCCAATTTGGGGCGCACCCGTGAACTTAATCTCGACCCTTCCATGCCGCAACCGATGGCGCTTCTTGCTGTGGCGCTGCGCCATGAAAACCGATACTATGGCGTGGTCTGGGCGGGGTTTGAGCAGCCGCGCAAATTCTCCGATTCAGATGTCCGCTTTGTGACCACATTGGCAGGGCAGGCGGCCCTTGCCGTAGCCAATGCCCATCTCTACTTGAATGTGGAAGCCTCTCGAAGACAGTTGGAGGCGATCATCAATTCCACACCGGACCCGGTCCTCGTGACGGATCATCGCAACCGGTTGCTGCTTGCCAACCGAGCGGCATCCACTGCGCTGGGGCAGAGTGTGGAAGATGTAAGCAGCGGCATGGAAACCGAGAAGGTGATCAAACTTAAGCCTTTGCTGGCTTTGCTGCAAACCACCATCACGGAGGTTCAGTCTTCCGAGCTTGTGCTGGCGGATAAACGTACCTATCTGGCAACCGCCTCCCCCGTCACTGTGGATGGGCATCAGATCGGGCGTGTGTGCATCATGCGCGATGTGACGCACTTCAAGGAATTGGATACGATGAAATCCGAGTTCGTTGCCACTGTGAGCCATGACCTGCGCTCCCCGTTGACCTTGATGCGTGGCTACGCCACCATGTTGGAAATGGTGGGCGAGTTGAACGAGCAGCAGCAGGGCTATGTGAAGAAGATCATTTCGGGTGTGGAGAATATGTCCCGCCTGGTAAATAACTTATTGGACCTTGGCCGCATTGAAATTGGCGTTGGCTTGCAGGTGGAACATGTGACGGTGCTGGACATCATTGAACGCGTCACCAGCGCATTGCAGTTACAAGCCGCGCAAAAGAACATCTCCCTGAGCGTTGAATTGCCCAAGGATATGCCTCATGCAGTGGAAGCGGATCAGGCGCTCTTGCATCAGGCGGTGTATAACCTCGTGGAAAATGCGATCAAATACACTCCCGAAGGCGGGCGTGTGGTCATTCGCACGGTCTCACAGCCGGATTATCTGATCTTTGCCATTGAAGATTCGGGGTTTGGTATTGCGGCGGAAGATATGCCGCGCCTGTTCGAGAAATTCTATCGCGGCAAGCAGCGTGAAGCCCGCGCCCAGCCCGGCTCCGGTTTGGGGCTTGCCATCGTCAGTTCCATTGCATCCAATCACGGGGGGCGTGTATGGGTGGATAGCAGTGCCGGTAGAGGCAGCACGTTCTATTTGCAAATCCCTCTCGCCCAGCCCAAAGAGTCACGACCCTCGTAAAAACGGATTTGTACTATAATCCGTCCATGTCCTCGCATCTGGAGGACATAATTTTTTGTTGGCAAGTTGGTATATATGATCAATCAAGAAGATAATTCACAATCATCCATAATCGAAAGAACTGCGGATTACAAGCCGCCCAACACATGGCATTCCTGGCTTATTGGGCGTCCTCTTTCCACCGCAGACGCGGGCCATCAAACCATCGGCAAGGTGGTCGGGCTGGCGGTCTTCGCCTCCGATGCGCTTTCGTCCACAGCCTATGCCACGCAGGAGATCCTTGTCATTCTGGCTGCGGCTGGTACCATGGCCTTTGGTGTGGTGGTTCCCATCTCCATGGCGATCGTGGCATTGCTTGCCATCGTCACCATCTCCTATGAGCAGACCATCCATGCCTATTCGGATGGCGGCGGCGCATACATTGTTGCCCGCGATAATCTCGGTGAACTTCCGGCCCTGGTCGCCGGCGCTTCTCTGCTGATCGACTACATCCTTACCGTTTCGGTGTCGATCGCGTCCGGCGTTGCCCAGATCACCTCCGCCTTCCCAGGGATGTACGATTATCGGGTTATGCTTGCCGTGGTGTTCATTATGTTCATCATGTTGATGAATTTACGCGGCGTAAAGGAATCTGGTGTGGCTTTTGCCATTCCCACATATTTCTTTGTTGCCATGATGCTGGTCACCGTTGGGATGGGCTTATTTCGCTTTTTATCAGGCACGCTAGGCACGGTCATTGATCCCCCCGAAATCACATTTCATGGTGTCGCATCTGTCATCACCCCATTTTTGATCCTACACGCATTTGCAAGCGGCACCACAGCCCTGACAGGCGTGGAAGCGATCTCAAACGGCATTACTGCGTTCAATGAACCGCGCAGCAAAAATGCAGGGATCACATTGATCTGGATGTCCATTATTCTTGGTTCCCTCTTTTTGGGTATTTCCTTCCTTGCCAAGCAGATCGGTGCCGTGCCCTCCGAAAGTGAAACCGTTATTTCCCAATTTGCGCGCACTGTGTACGGTGGCCGCGGTGTGTTTTACCTGATGTTGATAGGCGCCACCACGGTGATCCTGATCATGGCGGCAAACACCGCGTTTGCGGACTTCCCTCGTTTGGGTGCGCTGGTTGCCAAGGACGGCTTTTTACCCCGTCAACTGACCTACCGCGGCAGCCGCCTGGTGTACTCACGTGGTATTGCTACCTTGGCGATCATTGCGTCCCTGCTTTTGGTTATTTTCAATGCCAGCGTTACCCGCCTTATTCCTTTATATGCCATTGGGGTATTTTTGTCATTTACCCTGTCTCAGGGCGGCATGACCTTGCGCTGGTGGAAGATCGGCAAACTAAAGCCCGGCGAGACAAAAACAGAAAAAGGATCCACTCTGCGTTACGAAAAAAGCTGGCGCTCAAAAATGTTTGTTAACGGCTTTGGCTCCATCTGTACCTTTGTGGTCATGATGGTGTTCGCTGTTACAAAGTTCAAAGATGGCGCGTACCTTGTGCTGTTCCTGATCCCGCTGCTGGTCAGCGTATTCTGGATGATCCATCGCCACTATAATAACCTTGCAAAAAAACTCTCCCTCGATAATTTCGGTATCATTGCCCCTCATACCATTCGCCATCGTGTTATCATGCCGGTTAGCGGCGTACATCAGGGAACATTAGCCGCGCTTCGTTATGCCCGCATGTTGTCTGACGATGTAACGGCTGTGCATGTGGTCATTGAACCGGTGGATGCGGAAAAGGTTCGTGAAAAATGGGAAACCTGGGGAGAGGGAGTCCGCATGGTGATGCTGGACTCGCCATTCCGCCTTTTTATCGAACCGATCCTGGGGTACATTTCGGATATTGCAGAGCAGCGTCAACCCGGCGAGACCATTACCATCGTGGTCCCTGAATTTGTTTCAGACAACCGCGTGACCGCCACACTGCATACCAATACCGCGGAAATATTGCGCGGGCAGTTAAAACACCAGCACGATATTGTCATCACAAATGTGCCCTATCATGTCCATGAAGATAGCGGGCTATAAGGAGTTATAAAATGAATTTCATTGTTGTCGGTTGCGGCAGAGTAGGAGCGGAATTATCCTTCCGCCTGTTTAAGAATGGACATCAAGTTGTGATCGTGGATAGCGACCAAAAGGCTTTTAATCGCCTCCACCCTGACTTTAGAGGGCGCGTCGTTGAAGGAGAAGCTCTCTCCTCTGATGCATTGACCCGTGCAGGCGTCGAGAAAGCGGATGGGGTTGCGGTAGTCACCAACTCCGATACCATGAACGCAGTGATCGGACATACCATTCGCACTCACTATCCCAGTGTAAAACAAGTCATCGTCCGTAATTATGACCCAACCATGCGAGAGATGCTCGAAGCCTTTGGGTTGCAGATCGTCAGTTCCACTGCCTGGGGAGCTGAACGCGTACAGGAATTATTGATCGACCCGTCTTTCCGCGCAGTATTTTCTGCTGGAAATGGCGAAGTGGAAATGTACGAGATGTATATTACACCCAACTGGGATGGAATGACTGTTTCCACACTGCTGGATGGATGCAACGAGATCGTTTGTGCCGCTCTTACCCGCGCGGGCCGCGCAGAATTGCCGACCCCAACTGCAAAACTTAAGAATGGCGATGTGATCACTGTAAGCGCAACCCTTGAAGGTGTAAAAGCCCTGCGTGCAAAGTTACAGGAAGCGAAGGAGGCATAATATGTATGTATTTATTGCAGGCGGTGGGCGCACAGGCGCTCAACTTGCTTCACAATTATTGGCGCAAAACTATCAGGTGCGGTTGATCGAACATCGCCGTGACCTTCTCACCCGTCTTCATCACGAACTTCCTACCGAAGTCATTTATGAAGGGCAGGCAACCGACCCGACCATATTGAAACAGGCGGGTCTCGAAAAGGCAAATGTGCTTGTCGCCTGCTCTAATGATGATGCGGCCAACCTTGTGTTGTGCTATCTGGCCCGTACATTGTTCAATGTACGCCGTACGGTGGCACGCATCAATAACCCGCGCAATGCCTGGTTGTTCGACCAGAATTTCCACGTGGATGAGACCATCAATCACGCGGACGTGATGGCGCATCTCATCCAGGAGGAAATGTCCCTTGGCGATATGATGACCCTGCTCAAATTGCGCCGCGGGCGTTTTGCTTTGGTGGAGGAGAAAGTTCCGCCGGGAGCGAAGGCGATCGGTAAGGAACTCAAGGAATTGGGTCTGCCTGATCAATGCGTGATCGCAGCCATCATCCGTCACGGACAGATTACTCTTCCTCGCGGCGGCACCAAACTCGAAGAAGGTGATGAGGTGTTGGCAGTGACAGATAATGATGGCGCAAGAGAACTTGCGAAATTGCTTGAGCCGCCTTCAAGAAATAATTTGTAAAGTAAAAAAATTCCCGATGAAAATTTTCATCGGGAATTTTTTTACTTCGAGGGTTGGAAGTTTTACTTGCTGACCATTTCCTTCATCTGTTCTACATAAGCAAGGGATTGATGACGGAAGTACGTGTTATATAACTCAGCGTAATGTCCTTGTTGAGTTAACAACCCTTCGTGACTGCCTTCTTCGATGATCGTACCCTTCCGCATTACAACGATACGGTCTGCCGCTTTGACGGTGGACAGGCGATGCGCGATGAGAATGCTGGTTGAATTTTTCAGGATCAAATTCAACGCCTGCTGGATCTGCCATTCAGTGAATGGATCCACACTGGCGGTGGCTTCGTCCAAAATGAAGATGGCGGGGTTTTGCACCAGCACACGCATCAACGCCACCAGTTGACGTTGTCCCATCGACAATCGCGCACCGCGCTCACCAACTTCGGTATGCAAACCATCGGGCAGAGTCTCCAGCCATTCGCCATCGCCGATCTTTTTGGCAAGCCTGAATATCTCCTGCTCAGGGACTCCCGGCGCGGCGTAGCGGATATTTTCTGCCACGCTGCCAGAGAATAAGAACGGCACTTGCGAAACGATTCCCAATTGACGGCGATATTGACTCAAGTCCAATGTGCGGATGTCGCGTCCATCGACGAACAAACCGCCCTGTTGAAATTCGTAAAAACGTGCGATCAACTTCGCAATGGACGATTTGCCCGCGCCGGTATGTCCTACCAGCGCAAGAGTCTCTCCGGGTGGAATGATCAGGTTGAAGTCGGTAAGAATCGGTTCCTTATCCGAATAGCGAAAGTGCATGTGATCGAATTGAATCTCGCCTTTGAGACGCGGCACATCATTCGTTTCTTTTTGAACCACGTTGGGGTCTGCATCGATCAATGCAAAAACACGTTCCGCGGCGGAGAGGCCCGATTGGATCTGTGCCCAGAACGAAGTGAGATTCAAAACGGGGAAGAAGAATTGGTCGAGGCTCATGATGAAGAGATACCACGCGCCAATGCTTACCATTCCTTGTGCCGCGCTAAGCCCGCCCACATATACGAGCACGCCCACAAAGACACCGCCAACCGCATTGAGCACGGGAAAGACCAGCGAGAGAATAAGCCCGCGCTGCACGTTGACGCCGTAGGATTGCTGATTCGATTCGTCGAAGGATTTGAAGATGCTTTCCTCCTGACGAAAATTTTTCGCGATGGAAATGCCGCTGATGGTTTCCTTGATGGCCGCATTCACATCGGACATGGCCTTCATGCCTTTTTTCGTGACGCGCCTTGCCAGCACACGGAAGCCCGAAGCAATGGCAAAGATGAACGGCAGGAATCCGATGAGCAGCAGCGCAAGCCGCCATTCGGTGCGGAAGAGAACGATGGCAACCAAAATTGCCTGAAAGATCTGCGAGACCACATCGGTGACGATGACGACCAGCTGACCAAAATCATTCGTGTCTGACGTGATGCGCGAGACGATGCGGCCCGAAGAGAATTGATCGTAGAACGAGAGATCGTGCTCGGCGGCGGCGCGGAAGGCGCGGGTACGCATGTCCAACACGACATCGCCAACTGCGCGCACGATCAGACCGCGCCTCAGCCAGTTCAGTCCCCACATGCCAACTGCCACGCCGACAAGTGCCGCGCCCACCCAGGCGATGGTTGTGTTGCTCGGCTGCTGCTGGATCAAATCCACCATGCGGCTGACGATGATTGGCAAAGCCGCACCGATGATCGCCAATAGAATAATGACGATGGATGCATACACAAGCCGTGTGACCTGTGTGTTGAAATAGTTGAACATGCGCCCAACCAATACACGGTCTGTGTACTGGCGGTCATATTTTTCGTCTGTAAGTCCTGCAAAGAAACCCATAAGTTTAGCCTTCTACGTCATTGCGAGCCTTGTCTGCAAAGCAATCTCAAGCTTGGTTGCTTCGTGCTAACTGCACTTGCGTGCTGGTGCAAGTGAAGCCCTCCTCGCAATGACATAATATTAATCTCTAAAAATTCTCGAATATGCTTCGGATGTTTTCATCAACTCATCGTGTGAGCCGATGGCGGCGATCTGTCCCTTGCGCAGGACGATGATCAAGTCAGCCCAGCGGATTTGTGAAAGACGATGCGTGATGATGAAGGTGGTACGTCCACGGGATGCGTTGGAAATGGCACGTTGAATTTTGTCTTCCGTCGCTGAGTCAATCGCGGAGGTGGAGTCATCCAGCACCAGCACACGCGGATCGGTGAGGAAGGCGCGCGCAAGCGCAATGCGTTGACGCTGCCCGCCCGAGAGAGTCACACCACGTTCGCCTACGGCGGTGGCATAGGAATCTTCAAAGTCGAGGATGAAGTCATGCGCCTGTGCCGCAATGGATGCGGACATGATCTCGTCTTTTGTTGCGCCCGGTTTGCCGAAGGCAATGTTGTCGCTGAGTGAGCGTGAGAATAAAAAGATGTCCTGTTCGATGATGGATATCTGCTCACGCAGCGAAGCGAGATTCCAGTCGCGCACATCCACGCCGTCTATGATGACCTGACCTTCGGAGATGTCGTAGGTGCGGTTGATCAATTTTGCGAGTGACGTTTTGCCTGCGCCCGTCTGCCCGACGATGGCGACGGTTTGACCTGCTTTCACTTTGAATGAAATATTCTTGAGCACGTTCTCGCCGTTGGGATAACTGAACGAGACGCCGCGAAACTCAATATCGCCGACCATGTTCGAGGTACGGCCTGAGGCGTTTTGATCCAGTTTGGTTTCGCTGTTGATCAATTCCAAAATGCGGCGCGCGGAGGAAAGTCCCGAAGAGATTTGAGAATAAGCCCATGTGGATGTAAAGGTGGGGAAACCCAAAAGCTGCAACATGCCAAAATAGGCGATGACCGCGCCAACGTCAATGAGGCCTGCGCGATAAAGCAGAATGGCGTGGACGAGGCCCGTGGCGTATGCCATGCCCAACAAAAGCATGGCAATGTATTTCGCTTCGAGGTCGCCCTGTTGCACGAAGGCGTTACGCACTTCACGCGCATTCAATCCGAAGCGATCCACTTCCGCGCCTTCCTGCGCCGCGCCTTTCATGATCTCCACACCGTCCAATGATTCAGAAAGATGCGTGTTCATTTTCCCGAAGGTCGCGCGCACATCGTCTGTGATGGGGGAAAGCTGTTTGAGGTAGCGGGCCAGCGAAATGAAATAAATGACCGTAAACGCCAGCGGCGTGGCAATTAACGAGATGTGATAACGTGGCGCGAAAAAGATCGGCATGAGAATGAACATGAACGAGCCAACCACAAGGTTCACGCCCGGGCTGAACATGTAGTTCACTTCGCGCACATCATTTGTGGAACGCGCCATCGTATCGCCAACGGGCTGCAAATTGTGGAAGGTCATGCTCTTGCCGAGCAGCGAAAGATACAACTCGTCGCGGATGTCGCGTTCCATTTTTTGCGCCATCAACTCCGCGCCGAAGTTTCTTCCAAATTGCAGCACGCCGCGAATGATCTGCGAAATGCCAATAGTGATCGCCAACGGCAGCAGCACGGACGTATCCGGCGTGGGTTTCAACATGGCGTTGAATGCGTCACCGGTCAGCACGGGCACCACGGCAGCAAGCACCGCGTTCCCAACCGCGCCAGCCGTGAGCATCACCATGATCAGCCAATACGGGCGCACATGCGAAAGGATCCAACGCACAGCAGTGGAATGTTCATATTTGTTTTTACGTTGCAGAGTAAATTCTGCAGGGATATTAATGGATGTCATGAAGCGATTGTACCATTTCAGTTTCGCACCCTTCAAATCGTATACGTGTTATCTTATTTAGGCTGGCAATTCGGCCAGCCGCTTTTCAACACAAGGAGAGTGTGAAATGTCTTTGCCCCAAACGATTTCTGGTTGGTGTATGTGGCTGTACTTCCTGTGGGTTGGTATCGGCGCTTTTGTTGCGCTCCCCATGTTCGGTGTTGTCGCTGGCATCCTCGCCCCATACCCATCACCTGTTCGGCGATAATTATTTTAAAAACCTCCCAATTGGGAGG
Source organism: Candidatus Villigracilis propinquus (assembly GCA_016714565.1). Lineage (GTDB taxonomy): Bacteria > Chloroflexota > Anaerolineae > Anaerolineales > Villigracilaceae > Villigracilis > Villigracilis propinquus. The sequence continues at coordinate 102,173 of JADKDM010000013.1, read as the reverse complement.
TTCTACTATTTAATTTCAGCAAACACCTTCGCGCAATTCATCGAATATTCCCAGTCCAGATCGCTTTCAAAATCCCACCATGCGGATAAAACAGAATGGGCAAGCGACCAGCGAATGAGATTTTCCCGCTCCCAGCCCAATCTCTCCCTGAAGATATCAATGCGCCTCTCTGTCTGGACTTTGAAACTGATTCCGTCCGAAAGGCTTCCCCACGGATTTATCATCAGCGGCCCAACCTCGTACCCCGCAGGCCCAATGACTCCCTTTGGGTCAATCACGAGCCAGCCACGCTCTTCGGATTTTAAGATGTTGAAGTGGTGGAAATCTCCGTGAATTAATTTCATATCCGTATCTGCGAATAACTCGGGCAAAAAAGATTCAACCCGCTCGAAGATCTCCTTCGGAAACGGCCCCGTCCCGCCATCAAATTTCGGCCGGACAGTTTTTAGTTCACCAAACCAATCGGATAGTTGAATGAAATTGTTTTTCTCAGGGGCAACTCGCCAAAGTCTTTGCATTACATCTGCTGCAATATGCGTGCGTTCATCGTCATCTTTCAGTTCGGCGAGCATGGTTCCAGGGTTGAGACGTTCCAAAAGAAAAACGCCGCGCTCTTCGTCACTTTCCAATAATTGACATGCGCCATTCCCGTTGAATAATTTCAACGCGGCAATTTCACTGCGTAATTCATTGTTGGGTACACCCATCTTAAGTATTACATTCTGTGCAGTAGAAGTGTGTTTCGCAAACGCCACAAAATTAAAAGATAGATTTGGCACAGGCTGAACATCAGTTAATCCCCAGCGTTTGGAGAATTCATCAACCAACGCGGGAAAGACGGCGAGAAATTTCTCGCCGTCCTCTTTGAATGCCTTGCGGATTGTGTCTATAAAAGAAGCAGGTAATTGCATTGCCCAGTTATTTCACCCAACCTAAACCAATGCGGCCGCGTTCGGCTTCGATCTTTTGGATCTCCACGTCGATGATGTCACCCACTTTGAGGACGGTGCCGTTCGGGATCTGGGATTTATGCAGAAGGCCATCTTGCTTGACGCCAATGTCTACGAAGGCGCCGAAGTCCACCACATTGCGGACGGTGCCTTTGAGCTGCATCCCTGTCAGCAGGTCTTCGGCTTTGAGCACGTCTGAGCGCAGGATGGGGGCGGGGGTGTCGGAGCGCGGGTCACGGCCCGGGCGCACGAGTTGTTCGAGGATGTCTTTCAATGTGGGCACGCCGCATTCGAGTTCGGCGGCTAATGTTTCGAGGGAGGTCTTTGAGGTGAGCAATTCCAAGGCGGCGATTCTGTCTGGGATGGACGAATCAACTGTCAGCGCGGCGCGAGCGAGAATGGATTCTGCTATCGCGTAGGATTCTGGATGGATCGCTGATTCATCCAACGGGTTCGCCCCATTTCGAATCCGCATGAAGCCTGCTGCCTGTTCAAAGGCTTTGGGCCCCAACCCAGCGACCTTCTTCAATGCGGTGCGGGATTTGAAGGGGCCGTTCGCGTCGCGATGCGTGACGATGTTGGTGGCGAGTTTGGGGCCGATGCCCGCGACATGCGTGAGCAGCGCGGAACTGGCAGTGTTGACATCCACGCCGACGCTGTTGACCACGCTTTCGACGACGCCATCAAGGGCGTGCGTGAGCGCGGTTTGATCGACATCGTGTTGATACATGCCCACGCCAATGGACTTGGGATCGATCTTGACGAGTTCAGCGAGCGGGTCTTGCGCGCGGCGGGCAATGGATACTGCGCCGCGGATGGTGACATCGAGATCGGGGAATTCAGCGCGGGCGAGAGATGATGCGGAATAGACCGATGCGCCCGCTTCATTGACGATGAGATATTTTGTTGCAGGTTGCGGTTGAAGGTTGCAGTGTTGTTGTGGGGGGGGGGCCTGATTACTTCCGCCGCGAGCTTTTCCGTTTCGCGTGAGGCGGTGCCGTTGCCGATGGTGATGAGCGTGACGTGATGGCGGTTGATCATATCCTGCAGGGTGTTGATCGAACCTTTCCAATCGTTCTTCGGCTCGTGCGGATAGATCGTGCCTGTGTCGAGCAGTTTGCCAGTGGCGTCCACGACGGCGACCTTGCAGCCAGTGCGGAAGCCAGGGTCGAGGCCGAGGACAACTTGATTCGCAAGCGGAGCTTGTCCGAGCAGGGCGCGCAGGTTGGTGGCGAAGACTTGAATGGCGTGGTTGTCTGCGACCTCGCCTTTTTCACGGCGGACATCGCGTTCGATGGCGGGGAGCAAAAGACGCTCGGCGGAATCTTGAATGGCGAGCGCGAGTTGATCGGCGAAGGGACTGATGATGTCCTGCTCGAATTCAGATTGAACGGCGTTGAGCCAGTCACGTTCGGGGACGTCCACACGCACGCGCAGGACGCCTTCTTTTTCGCCGCGAGTGAGCGCGAGAATTTGATGCGGCTGGAGTCTGTCCACGCGCATGGAGAAATCATAATAACTTTCGTACACACGCTTTTCATCGGCGGCGTCTGCGACCTTCACAGAGTGGACGGTGGAAAACTTGAGCGCCTTCTCACGGGTCGCGGCGCGGACGTTGGCATTGTCGCTGATCATTTCAGCGACGATGTCGCGCGCGCCTTGCAGAGCTTCTTCGATATTCGCAACTTGATCGTTGAGGAATTTCGCGGCGAGTTTTTCAGGTGAGCCGCTGGTGGATTGCTTGAGAATTAATTCGGCCAGTGGTTCCAGTCCCTTTTCGCGGGCGACCATGGCGCGGGTGCGGCGTTTCTTTTTGTAGGGCGCGTACAGATCTTCGAGCGCGGTCATGGTGACGGCGGCGTTGATGCTGTCGCGTAATTCGTCTGTGAGTTTGCCCTGCTCTTCGATGGAGGCAAGGATGGAGACTCGGCGTTCGTCGAGTCCGCGCAGGCGGATGAGTTCATCGGCGATGATGCGGATCTGTTCGTCGTCGAGCGACCCCGTCATTTCCTTGCGGTAACGGGCAATAAATGGGACGGTGTTGCCTTCGTCTAGTAAGTTGATAACAGCCGTAACTTGCGATGGCTTGACATTGAGTTGGGATGCGATCTGTTCTGCGTGAGTCATGGGGAAGATTTTATCATGGGGAAGGTGGGAGTAAAAAGTGAGAAGTAAAGAAGTTGAAGGTTGAAAGTCAAAGGTCAAAGGTCGAAGGTCGAAAGTCAACCACGGAGACACGGAGAAGAACAAGGAAAAGCTCTGTGGCTCTGTGCTTCCGTAGCGAAATCTGGTAAAAAAACAGCGCACGAAGATTACTCTCCATGCGCCAGTCACTTATTACTTATTACTTCTCAACTTATTACCTGTCTACGACGGAAACAATTTATCAAACACCTCAGGACAATACTTCTGCACCATGTCTGAGGAGATGCCGTTCTCTTTGCAGATCTCGGCGTAGAAATCGACACTGGGGCGGCGGATGCGTTTTTGGGTGTCGATGTCCAAACCCCACAGGCCGAAGCGCTGGGTCCAGCCGCGCTCCCATTCAAAGTTGTCCACGAGGGACCAGTGGAAGTAGCCCTTCACAGGCCAGTTGAAGTTGACAGCGCGCCAGACTTGGTGCAGATGCTGTGCAAGATAGCGCGGGCGCATGTGATCGTCTGAATCTTCCACGCCGTTCTCGGTGATGATGATGGGCGTGTTCGGGTAGGTGCGTTCGATCCACTTGATGGAGTTGAAGATGCCTTCGGGGATATTGGCGATGAAGTTCGTGTCGCTCATGTCTGCGTTCTTGGGATAGCCGCTATTCGAGAATAACTCGCCAGGTTTGAAGAGGTCGAACCAGACGGTATCGACAGAGTAGTAATTGAGGCCGAGATAATCCTGCGTGCCTTTGGCTTCGGGAATGTTTTGATTGCCGATGGGGGAACGCATGACGCCTGTTGAAATGGCAGATGGAAATGCCATGTTGAGTCCGTTATAGCGGATGTTGCGCATGAGTCTATCAAGCGGTGACCAACTCAAACGCGGAACCATCGGACGGTAGTGCAGGGCATAGCCTACACGAGATTCAGGCTGCAGTTCGTGAATGGCACGGTACGCGGCAGCGTGTGCACGAACCATGTTACCCATCACGCGCATGGATAATTTGAGGTCTTTCTTCCCGGGCGGGAATGCGCCTTGCACGTATCCACTCAGGGCGTAAACGTTCGGTTCGTTGATCGTACACCAGAGCGTGTTGTATTCCTTGAGCGCATCCACCACTTTGCGGGTGAACTTCTCGAAGAGGCCGACGATCTCGGGGTTTTCCCAGCCGCCGCGCTCGCTGACCCACAGCGGATCGGTGAAATGATGCAGCGAAACCAAAGCCGTCATGTTGCGCTCCTTCAGTCCGCGCAGCATGAGGCGGTATTTTTCGATGGCTTCCTCATCCCATGTGTCAGGCGTCGGCTGAATGCGGCTCCATTCCAATGAGAAGCGATGCGCGTTCTGTCCCGTTTCGGCGGCGCGGTCGAAGTCTTCGCGCCAGCGTCCGCCCCACCAATCGGCGGCAAGGCCAGACTTGTGGACGGTGTGCCCCGCTTCTTCCCACGCGTGCCAGTTGTTGTTGGTGTTGTTGCCTTCCACTTGATGCGAGGCGGTGGCCGTCCCCCATAGAAAGCCTTTTGGAAAATGATAGGTTGCTTGAGGCATGGTTACTCCTGAGACTTACGTCATTGCGAGGAGCGCTCTTGTTTTTCGCGACGAAGCAATCTCATACAAAGTTGGAGATTGCTCACCGCACTGGCGTACGGCGCAAGTGTCGGGCAAAGAGCAAATGCGCCCTCGCAATGACGTTATTTTCTTGATAAATACGCGAGATACAAAGCGACAGAGCCTGCGACGGCGGCGTTGAGGGATTCGATCTGGCCCTTCATGGGGAGCTTCAAAACGATGTCGCATTTCTTTCGGACGAGATCATGCAACCCGTCGCCCTCTGAGCCGACGACGAGTCCCAATGCGCCTTTCAGGTGACGAGACCCCGCTTCGACCTCCGCCCCGGCTTGATCCAGTCCGACGATCCAAATATCATTATCTTTGAGCGCGTCAATCGTCTGGGACAGATTCGCCTGGGCGATGAGCATGTGCTCGCTCGCGCCAGAGGATGCGTTGACCACGGCGGGAGTGACCTCCACGGAGCGGGCGGTGGGAATGACCACGCCATGCACGCCAAGCGCCTCGGCGGTGCGGATGAGGGTGCCGAAGTTCTGCGGGTCTTGCAGGGAATCAAGCATGAGAATAAAAGGCATTTCGCCTTTGGCATGTTCGAGGATCTCGATCACATCCGAGTAGGGATAGCTGCTCACTTCGGCGACGATGCCCTGATTGTTCTGGTGGACTTTATCCAGCTTGGGACGCGGCACGCGGTTGACCCTGATCTTTTGCGCCTGTGCCAGTTTGAGGATCTCGTCGATCTTGCCTTTGTCCTGCACGCCTTCGGCGATGTCGATGGAAAATACCTGCCTGCGTTTCGCGCGCAGGGTTTCATAGACTGCATTGCGGGAATAGATGAGTTCTTTCATATCCTCCCGATTATAAGTGACAGTCACCTTTACCCACAGGGCGCGAGGTGACTGTCACTTAGTTAAATTTGATGGAGACGATAATCTGCCAATCACTATGCAGGTTTGACCAGTTGAAACGATTGATAGACCCGCTCGCCATTGACGAAGCTGTTGTAGATGGAGGAACCTTCCACACCAGCGAAGGCTTCCATGGCGGGGTGCAGGACCTTGGGGGTTAGCTGATGAACGAGATCCCGAATGCGGTTAGAGGTGTGCTGCAAGGCGCGGATGACATGCGGGGTGATGTCCGTTTTGGATGCGATCTGGAAATTGGCGGAGATGTCATTGTCCCATTGGGAGAGTTCGTCACGCGGACGGAAGTCGGCGTGCAGTAATCGTCCGCCTGGCTTGAGCACGCGTTTGACGGAGGCGAAGAAGGCTCCCTGATCTGGATAGCAGTGGGATGCTTCCACGTTGATGACGGCGTCGAAGGAATTTTCGGGGAAATCGAGTGCCTGTGCGTCGCCGATGCGGAAGTTGATATTCAGAGGGGCGTGTGTTTTCTGGCAAAAATCAATGGCTTTGGGATTCTGGTCAATGGCGGTGTAGGAAGCTGGGTGATGATAGCGGGTGAGGAAGGATGCCCCGCCGCCATGTCCGCAGCTGACTTCGAGGACATTTTTCCCGCTTAGAGGCCAAGTCCCTGCCACATAGTTATAGAGCTGAATAGCAGGCCGATTTATTTCATCTTGCGCGTCAAGCGGCAGGGTCTCCCCTTCTGGCGGCCAGTAGCCGTAGTTGAGGAAGGTGACAGCGTCCGTGCCGATCCGTCCGCTGAGGTATTGGTACCAATATTTCCAGAACGTTTGTCTAAAAGATGGCATGATATCTCCTACCGTTAAAGGATCATCTATTAATAACACAGCAACATGAGCTGGAGGGTTCCATTTATGCCTGATGTCTCAGTCGTAAGGGGCTGCGCTGTTCTGCGTTAATGAGGGTGTCATGCCGTATTGCCTGTGCGGAATAAAAACTTCCGAGATGTTTAGTCTCGGAAGTTTTTATTAACGGGCGTTTTAGAGCCTTCCATACCAGATAATTTTATTTTGGTTATCCGTACAACGGAATCCTCATCCCGTTGACTTTGTTCGCTTCTTCCGAAAACAGGTAGAGCATGGAAGCGACGATCTCTGCGGGAGATGTACCTTTCCCATCCCCTTTAATGTCAATTGCTTTTACATGAATAATATTCGCGGTCAACCCGCTGTCTTTGAATTCTTCGGCCAGAGTCAACGCCATGCTTTCCTGTGCAGATTTGGCAGCCGCATAGATCGCGGACTTTGCCGTTGGCTTCACCGTTATAGGCTGTGAGACGATGATGACGCGTCCCCAACCAGCCGAGGCGATGTGCGGCGCGAAAGATTGGAAGAGATTGAACGTCGTCCACACATGCTGGTTGAGCATAAGCTCAAGGTCATCTCGTGATGATTCAGGGATGGTCTTGCCGCCAACCCACCCGCCGACGAGATGTATCAAAGCGTGGATACTGCCAAATTTGGAATGAACCGCTTCGGCTGAGTCGTGAAGCGCTTGTGCATCGAGCAGGTCAATGGTTTGGGCGTGGATTCTGTCTGTGGGCAGGTTCAAACTCGCAGTCAGGGAATCCAATTTAACTTGATCGCGGTTGAGCAGCACAATGTTATCGCCGCGTTCTGCAAAAGTTTTTGCAACTAAATTTCCAAGCACGCCCGTCGCGCCTGTAATCACAATGGTTTTTTGATTCATTGGTTTACCTGGTGGTCGAGTAGGCGGCGGGACATGATACAAACTTCACCCAATCGCTTGCGCCGCCGTATCGAGACCACTAGTCATACAACGCTTTGATCTGCGACTCGGTCATGCCTTTAACAATGACAGGCTCGCGCTGCTCAGGCAGATGCTCCTTGCCGCGAAAATCGATCATGTGACCGGATTTGGCGACCTTGGTTTCGAGATAGAAACGGTTGTGCTCATTGCTCGGCAAAACGTGCGGCAGGCGCTGGTTGACCTTCACGCCGTGCTGCACGAGCTGGTCGATCTTCTTCGGGTTGTTGGTCATCAGTTGAATGGACTGGATTTTCAGCGAGTGCAGCATGTGCGCGGCAACGGCGTAATCGCGCTCGTCGTCACGGAAGCCGAGCGCAAGATTCGCTTCCACGGTATCGAGACCGGCATCCTGCAAGCTGTAGGCGCGGATCTTGTTGGTGAGGCCAATGCCGCGGCCTTCCTGACGAAGATAAAGCACAACGCCCTGTTTCCATTTCGCCGATCTTTTTCAGCGCGGCTTCAAGCTGGTCGCGACAATCGCAGCGCAGCGAGCCGATGACATCACCGGTCAAACATTCGGAATGCAAACGCACCGGCACATCCTCTGCGCCAAGCACTTCGCCCTTGATGATGGCAACATGTTCCTTGCCATCCTGGTTGTTCGAAAACGCGACGATATGAAAATCGCCAAAGCGGGAGGGCAGTTCCGCTATCGCCTCAATGTGGACGCAAATTTTATCTTCGCCATAGCCTTCACATTCATGGCAGCAATCTTCTTCCAGTAATAGTTCAATTTGTTCGTGTGTAAATCCAGACATGGTTTCCTCATTTGTAGCAAAATTTGGCAGATGGGCAGCCCCTATCAAACCTCAAATTGTGCTACTCAAATTTGTATCGCAGAAAGACCCCGCCATCTTCCCATTTTTCAACATCGATCAGCTTCATCGCAAGTGCCGCATCGCGCGGTACGCCAATTCCATCCGCAAGTGTGGGGGCACCTGCGCCGCCGAAGATCATCGGCGCAACATACATGGTCAACTCATCCACAAGACCGAGGCGCATCAATTCAAAATTCATTGTCCCGCCGCCTTCCACCATCAAATTGTCTACGCCGATTCTTTTCAGCGTGAGCATCATCTTATTCAGGTCAACGCGGGGAGACTCGTCAACAAATACTTCAACGCCCAGCGCGCGCAGGCTCTCAAGCTGTTTTATAGATGTCTGGGATGTGGTAAATATTACGACTCGCGCAGGCCCTGCCTTAATAAAATCAGAATCCGGGGAAATGTCTGCGACGGTTGCCACTCCCACTTTAACTGGATTCGGCGACACCCCGCGCTGGACTCTGCCCTCACGCAGCGCCTCAGACTTAACTGTGAGCTTGGGTTGCTCGTCGAGCAGCGTCCTCCCCCCGACAAGGATTCCATCCGCCGCGGCGCGCAGTTGATCCACGCGCTCCTTATCCCGTTTGGATGAAATCGCAGAGCCTTTGCGCTCGAAGGTGTCTATCTTTCCATCCGCTGTCATGGCGACGTTGATAAAGGTGTAGGGTCGGTTCATGGGGAGTCCTTGCCTAATGTCACCCTGAGCGATAGCGAAGGGTCTCTACTTCTGAAATCCGAGATTCTCACCGCGCTGGCGCACGGCGCAAGTGTCGCTTCGCTCAGAATGACATATAAAAGGTTGTTAATACGAACCCGCGAAATAAATTCGCTGCAGATCGCTAATATCCACATTAATCGTCTCGCGGACGAGAGCGAAGAAATCCGCCGAGGTGGCGCGTCCGTGGGAATAACGGCGGGCATATTCCTTGATGAATTTGGAGAAATTGCCATACCCCATCCGCTCGCGGAGATCGTCCAAAAAGTGCGCGCCTCTAAGATAGACCGCGTTCGTATACAAGCGGAATGAACCGCCGTTGTAGATGCTGGTGTCCACGTAGCCGGTGGGGTCGAAGTAATCCACCCGGTAGCGCCACCACCAACTGATGTTGGCGGGATAATTGTTCTCGTAAAAGATGCGCTCGCTGTAGGTTGCCAGCGCTTCATCCAGCCAGGGTTCGATGGCGTGGTCGCTGCCGACCAATCCAAACCACCATTGATGCGCGATCTCATGCACGCCGATCGTGGCTAAATTTCCACGCGAGCCGCCCGTGTATTGACCGTAAAACTCCGTGGCGAGGAAGACCAGCCCATCATATTCCATGCCGTCATGCAGATCTGTTTGGACGATGGCAAGTGTCTGATGCGGGTACGGCGCAAATTGTGCCGAGAAGGTTTCAACGGCTTGCGTGCCCAAATTCAGGATCCCTTCCCCGCCGGTTTTGTATCCATCGAAATAATACGATCGGATAACAGTATTCCCCGTGGTTGATTCAGAAACGAGGAAATCATCACTGGCTGAAAATGCAAACGTGCGCGCACCATACATACGGAAGCGAGACCATTCACCGTTCTGGTCTGGGGTTGCTCCCGCCGCAATGATGACATCCGAATCCTTTTTGATGTTCAATTCAATATCAGACGAGTCGTAAACAAGATGTTCGCCCCACGGCATGGGATCGTACAACACCCATCCGCCTTGATACGGCACGATGAAGGGATACCAATCCACAAGGTTGATCTGGTTGAAGTCGTAGCCGAAGAGTCCCTCGGAAGGTTTTTGCGGGATGTTCAGTTTGAAATTCAACGCGAAGGTTGTGGCGGAACCCGCCTGCAAAGGCTGAGGCAAGGTGACCGTCATCCGCTGGCCGTCGAGAGAATAGGATGTGAGGGCTGTCCCATCTTGTGAAATGGAATTCAGGATGAACGTGCTGCCGTATCGATTTGGCTGAACAGAGAACACGATCTCGGAAAGCGAAACGCCGGTGTTGTTGTAATAGCGGACCGTCTGGTCGGTGGTGATGGTCTTGCCTGCAAAATCCAATGTGGAGTAGAGGATGTAATTTGTGCGGGACGCTGTTCCAGACGGGGCAGATGTTGGGGGAACAGAATCAGTTGTCGGCGGCGGAGGAGGCGCGGTACTTGTTGGGGGCGGAGTCTGTGTGATGGTCGCTGTCGCTGTGGCGGGCGGCGCCTGGGTAAATGTCGCAAGCGGTGTGTTGATCTCACCCGAGGGTTGAAACGGTGTGGGCGTGGGCGATGCGTTCGGGTCTTGCGTGATGAGGACGAAGGTCGGGAAGACGGGCGCGGTTGGGGACGGCGACGCACAGGAAGCGAGAAGAGTGAGAAGCAAAAAATAAAAAGCTAAACGCCGAACGCTGAATGCTGATTTCATCATTGGTAAATGTTCTGGAAATATTGGCGCACGAGGTCGGAGTAGTCCGCGCTGGTGTGCTGGCTGAGGATGCGGAAGAAGTCATTGGCCGTGACGATCTTGCCGCGGCTTTGCGCGAGATAATCTTGCAGGAAGGCATAGAAGGCTTCGTCGCCGATTCGCTCGCGGAGTTTTTCAAGGAACTTTGCGCCCTGAAAATAGGTTGCGTTGGTGTAGGGACGGAAGCCCTGCCCTTCGTAAATGGGAATATCCACGAAACCCTGTGGATCGTAAAAATCAATGCGGTACGTCCACCACCAACTGACAAGGTCTGGATGCACGCTTTCGTAATACACACGCTCGGAATACGCCGAAAGAGATTCGTCCACCCAGGGCTGCAATGCCTGGTCGCTGGCTACCTGCTCAAACCACCATTGATGCGCGGTCTCGTGCGCCGCTACAAAGGTGAGGTAGTTCGCGGGCGTGCCGTCGTAGAGATTATAGAAATCCTTGCTGAGATAAAAGAAGGCGGAATATTCCATGCCGTCGTTGAAGTCACCCATCACAATGGCAAGTGACTTGTGCGGATACGGCCCGAACTTTTGACCAAACACCTGCACAGATTCAGCGGTAGTTTGCAATGCAGCCTGCCCGCCCGCTTCGTTGAAAGGGAAATAATAGCTGGAAATATTTATGTCACCCACTTGCGTGCTCGAAACTTGAAACTCGCGGCTGGCAGCGAGAGCAAATGTCCGCGCCGAGGTGATAGTGTAGCGGGTGGAATCGGCTTGCGGTTCGGCAACTCCGCTGGCAGCAACGATAGGCGTGAAGGCAGTCTCCACGAACTTTACATTCACTTCGTAGTCTGCCGCGTCATACACCAGATGTTCGCCATAAACCCACGGCTCATGCAAAACCCACTCGCCGTTGATGAATGGCACAACGAAGGGATACCAGTTCGTGAGATTCAACTGGCGTGAGGTGTACCCATAAATGCGCGGGCGTGATACTCCCGGGTCTTCCTGTTCGGCAAACGGAAGCGCCAACGTGTATTGAATTCCAATTTCGATGAGACTTCCCGCAGGCACAAAAGAAGACAGGGCAATATCGAGTCTCTGCCCCGCAAGAGAATAGGTTGTCGTTGGCGCGCCGTCAATGGAAAGACTCGTCAGGCTGAAACTATCCTGCCAAAGATTCGGGACAATGGCAATGACCAGCGTGTTCAATTGATTGCCTGTCAGGTTCGGGTACAAAATGGTTTCGGTCACAGTAACGGTGTGCGCGTCGTAATCAATGAGCGTATCCATTTTATATTGCGCCCGCTCCAGCAGCGGGACAGGTGTATTGGTTGGTGTTGGAGTTTCTGATGGCAGCGCGAGCGTCTCGGTGACAGATGGAACAGTATGCGCAGCAGTCGGCGCAGGCGCTTCCGTGGGTTGCGCGGAGGAGCAAGCCGAAACAAGAAGGATCAGCAACAAGGCCAGGGTTGTTTTATGTTGATTTCGCATGGGGACAATTCTACCGTAGAGAAAAAAATCCTCCCGTTGGATTTTTCAACGAGAGGATCGAATTTCAATGCCGCAAAAACGCTTCTTTCCGCGCTCTGGCCTGTTTACCCTTCCAATTTCTTTTTCAACGCCTCAAGAGCAGTGTTGTAGCCAGCGACCATCTGCTTCTTGATCATATCTTCCATCCCCGGCATGGACGGCATTCCCGCGGGCATGAGCACGGCTTCGGTCTGCATGGTCACTTTGGTGCCGCTGCCATCCCCTTCGAGGATGTAGGTGCTGACCACGTCTGAGGCGGGCGGGGCGGCGAAGGTCTTGGTGCCAAACAGCTTATTGGCTTCATAAGCGATCACCTCAGAGGTGATGACGTTCTCCACGCCGTTCATTGCCTTGATCTTGGTTTTGATCTTCGTGCCGAGCTGCATCGGGCCATCCGCTTCAACACCGACAACATATTCATTCTTTAGGCTGTCGAGGCTTGAGACATAAGAAAATATCTTCTCAGGGGTTGCGTTGATCTTGATGGAAGTTTCGATAAGGGCCATGGTTTATTTCTCCTTTGGGTTATATGAATAAGTAATTTCATTATATGTACAGAAAATATTTTCACAATGAACTTAAGGGGGATAAACCCGTTCACCAATAAGTACTACGTTCCGCGAAAGCGTTTCCACAAGAAGGCAAGCATGAAGAACATGGTAGCCGTCAACACAATGGCAGACCCTGAAACAATGTTGAAGTAATAACTCAGATACAGCCCAATGATGGAAGACAATGCGCCGATCAAAGCAGAGACCATCATCATCGGCAGCAGGCGGCGGGTGAGCAAATAGGCTGTGGCGGCAGGCGTCACCAGCATGGCCGCCGCAAGGCTGACTCCAACGGTCTGCAGAGATACCACCACCGTCAGAGCTAAAAGTACCAGCATGAGATTTCTCAATAGTTCGGCTGGCAGGCGCAAGGTCGCAGCGAGAACCGGGTCAAACGAAATGACGAGGAATGGCTTGAAGAGCAATCCCACCGTCAGCAGAATCGCAAAACTCAATCCGCCGATCAACCACAGATCAGACGGACTGACGCCCAGCACATTGCCGAACAAAATGTGAGACAAGTCCACGGCGTAGGTTTGCATGGTGCTGATGAGCGCCACGCCCAGCGAGAGCGCCGCCGCGAACATAATGCCAATGGCAGTATCTTCCTTGACTGCGCCGCCTTTGCTAAACAACCCGATGATCAATGCAACCGCAATTGCAGCAACCCCCGCGCCGATGAGCAGATCCCCTTTGAAGATGTAGGCGATTGCCACGCCGGGCAAAATGGCGTGCGCCATGGCGTCACCGAGAAACGCCATGCCGCGCAGGACAACGTACGTCCCCATCACCGCGCACAGCACACCGACGATGACCGAGGCAAGCAGTCCGCGCTGCATGAATTGATATGTCAGCGGTTCAAGAAGAAAACTCATTTGTTCTGCGATTTTTTGTTTACAGTTTTATGGTTTCTCAACGTTTTGATGGAAGATGCGATCTCGGCAAGAATTTCACCGGCTTCCTTGTACACATCTGCAACCTGATAGCTCGTAACCAGCCCGGTTTCGGTCAGAAGATCGAGCCAGTAGATTGTCTCGTTGCATTCATCTCTAACAACTTTCAATTCGTCGATCATATCGGGCTTTGACTTTGCGCGGCTGGCCGCCTGATAGGTCAGTCCAATGGATGTGCCCGATCTCACCAGTTTTTTTGCGATCACTTCCGCTGCCAGCGAGCGCGGCAACTTATTTATCTCTTTTACGATCGCGATCCCCAATTGTTTCGTTCTGTCTTTAAGAATTTTTTCGTCCATGTTTTTTTCCTTTTGTGATTCATAAATAAGGCAGTATTCAAAATATCCATTGCCGTCAAACGATCTTCACTCACTGCCCGCAAATTGTTCATCCGGCGGACAGCATTCATCAACAAGCATCATTCCATTTTCCATCACCAGCAACGAATTCCCAAACGCCTGCGCCAGATTCTCTTTGATGAAAACTTCCTGCGGCGTACCGAATGCAATGAGTTTATGGTTTAACAACAGCACAAGGTCGAACCGCGAAGCCGCCAAGTTGAGATCATGCGTGGAAACAATTGCCGTCACATGCTGGTCACGCAAATGATCGAGCAGGTTGAGAGTGGTTTCCTGCGTGGTCACATCCACTCCAGTGAACGGCTCATCCATCAAAAGGATGTGCGGTTCCTGTGCAATGGCACGCGCCAGAAAAGCACGCTGCTGCTGTCCGCCGGAGAGCTGACCAATGGAATGATTCGCCAGGTCGCCAATTCCCATTTGTTCCATACTTTTGCGGACAAGCTGCTTATCCGCCTTCGATGGACGGTTCAACCAACCCATCTGACCAAAGCGCCCCATCATCACCACATCGCTGACGGTGACGGGGAAACGCCAGTCCACATCTTCGCGCTGGGGAATATAAGCCACGCAATCCTTGTGCGTACCAAGCGTTTCTCCGTGGATCAGAATACGTCCACTTTGCAGGGGCAGAATTCCCACCAGCGCTTTGAACAACGTGGATTTGCCCGCGCCGTTTGGCCCAACCACAGCCACACGCGCGCCATGCGGAACTTGAAAGCTCAAGTCCCGCATGATGATCTTTTCGCCATATCCAATGCTGATGTTTTCGATTTCGAGTCGATGAGGTGTATGTGTCATTTCAATCTGCGATTTCAGATTTATGATTGGTGGTCGAGTAATTCCGAGCGATAGCGAGGAATTACTCGACCCAGAATTACCGACGCTCCAATTTCTCTTCTATCTTACTTCAAACCTTCCACAATACTTGTCACATTATGTTTCATCATATCAATGTAAGTCGCGGCGGGTTCGCCATCGGTCAGGGATTCGAGGTAGAGGTTGTCCACCACCTTCACGCCTGCTTCTTCCGCGATCTGGTTCGCGAGGTCGGCATTTTCCACTTCGCCGAGGAAGATGGCAGGCGCGCCAGAGGATTTGATCTGCTCGATCAACGCGGACATTTCCTTCGCGGAAGTTCCAGCGTCCGTGCTCAGGCTGGGGATGACCGCGCCCACCACCTCAAAACCATAGCGCTCTGCGAAGTACCCAACCGCTTCGTGATTGGTCACCAGCAAACGGCGCTCTGCGGGGATGGTGTCCACCTGCTCCACGATCCATGTGTCCAACTCTTTAAGTTGCGCAATGTATGCATCCGCATTGGCTTTGTATATTTCCGCGCCTTCCGCATCCACTTCGATCAATCCATCGCGGATATTTTCCACATAAGTGATGACGAGGTTCGGGTCCAGCCACATGTGTGGGTCGCCCACCATTTGACCTGCATTCTCCTCATCTTCCATTTGATTTGGAGTCAAGCCAGCCGTGGCAGTTATGATGATTCTTTCTCCACCGGCATTTTCCAGCAAGGGTTCGATGAAGTGTTCATATTCCACACCGTTCAAAATGAGCAAATCGCTTTCGGATATCTTCGCCACATCCGAAGGGGCGGCTTGATAGGCGTGCGGGTCTGCTCCGACAGGGAGCAGGGAATCCACGGTTAGGCGATCACCTGCCACGTTTTGGGTAATATCTGCCAGGAAGGTGGTAGAGGCGAGAACTCTCACAGCGTTGTCACTGCTTTGAAGGGCAGACCCGCAACCGGTTAAGAAAAGAGCCGAGAGGGTCAACGTCACGATAATGGTATTGATAATCTTTTTCATTTAGAACTCCTATTTTTTATCCCTCACCTTTTGATGAGGGATTGTCAATTTTTTATTTACAGTTCGCGCACAGGCCGAACAATTGCAGCCAGTGATCCTGGATCTGGTAGCCTGTCTTTTTCGCAATGGACTTTGTGAGCGGCTCGAGGTCATCGCCTTCGAAGAATTCCACCTGCCCGCATTGCTGGCAAAGCAAAAGATGCTGATGCCCATGCCCTGCCGAGATGAAGGCCTGACAGCCCATCGGCTGATGCACGCGCTGGATGAGATGCAGTTCCTCCAGCTTTTCGAGAGTGCGATAGACGGTCACCAAACCGAGGGCGCGATATTTTTTGCGGGCGGCGTCATAGACTTCAATGGGCGTGAGCGCGTGGTTGGAACCGAACACAGCGTCCACCACGGCGCGCCGCGCGGAGGTGACCCTGTAGCCGTTATCATGCAATTGTTCCAGCCAAACTTCAGCAGACATAAACGCCTTCTCTGTTATTGAAAATCATTATCAATAAGTATAACCCCCCCCCCGCCCCCCCCCCCCCCCCCCCCCCCCCCCCCCCCCCCCCCCCCCCCCCCCCCCCCCGCCCCGCCCCCCCCCCCCCCCCCCCCCCCCCGGCGGGGCGGCGGCCGGGGGGCCCCCCCCCCCCCCCCCCCCCCCCACCTCCCCCCCCCCCCCCCCCCCCCCCCCCCCCCCCCCCCCCCGTTTTTTCGGCGCCCTTCCTTTTTGTGGGGGGGCGCCCGGGGCGCCCCCGGGCGCCTCGGGGGCGGGGGGGGGGGGGCCCCCGCCCCCCCCCCCCCTTTTTTTATGCGGAAATTTATAAAGTCAATGGGTGACAGTCACTTTAAAAGTGACTGTCACCTGTCTACTTCCACACCCACTGCGGATTGAAGCCCTTGATTCCAAGGTCTGTCACTTCGCCGGATTTGATCTCGATCACTTGCAAGCGCGACTCGAATGGAAATGACGCCAGTTGATATAGATCGTACAGCAAATATTTTCCATCCGGCGACCAGTTCAAACTGGCGTGCAGCACATCGGGGTCGTTGGTGATCGCCTGCGCGTCACTGCCATCCGCGGGCATGATCCAGATCTGGTCACCGCGCGGGATGGACAAGTCACGCCGCACCACGGCGATGAACTCGCCGGTTGGCGACCACGCCGCGAGGATATTTTCCACGCCGTCATTTGGGTTCAAATTCACAAGGGTTTCTGATTCAAGGTTATACAAAAATAACTGGGTCACGAATTGCTCGTGCTTGATGACCACATCCCGCAGCAAAATGGATTTGCCATCCGGTGACCACAGCGCCGCAGCCCCGAGAATATTTTCGATCACGCGGCTTTCGCCGTCTTCAAGACGATACAACCGAATGCCATCCGGCGAGGAATAGCTCAACCATTCGCCGTTCGGCGACCAGCGCGGGTTGCCGCCAGAAACTTGCGCTTCCTGAAACACGGGCTGGTTCTCGCCAGTGCTGAGGTCGATCCACCACAAGGTGGGCAGCCCGCTCGTGCTGTCGTTCAGGCTGAGATGCTCATAAATGACGCGCTCCCCATCCGGCGACCAGACCATGCCCGAACAATTCGCATCCGCACAGTCTGCCAGTTTTTTATTTTCCATGCTGGCAAGGTCGGTCAGCCAAATTTCATTTTCGTATTCGTCCGTCTGCGAAACATACACCACGCGGGTTTGATCGGGCGAAACGGCATAATCCACCACGCTTTGTGCGGGCTCGCTGATGACGCTGGATGTATCTTTTTCGTACTCGGTGATGAATAACTGCTTGACTCTGTTTTCATCCTCTGCAAGATACAAGACCTGCGCCTCTTTGATCGACACTTCGACGCCGCTCAGCACAAAATTGAGATTATCCTTCGCTCGAACATACGCGCCCCACGTCAGACCAAATCCGAGCGCCAGCACGATCACTGCACTGACAATGGGCATGACCGGCGCGAGCTTATCCAAAAAGCTGATGCGGTCAAACAGGCGGCGGCTGTTCACCATCAACAAGCCGATGACGATCAACACCACGGCAAGGCCGAGGCTGAAGGAGATGATCAATGCCAGCCCGAGCAAAATGCGGTTGATGGCAATCGCCACGAGCAGGATCGCGATCGCATCCGGGCATGGGACGAGTCCGCCGCTGATGCCGAGGGCGATGAGCGAACGCCAGGTGATGCTCTCCGGCACATCGTGCGAGTGCATTTTTCCATCGCCGTGATGATGCAAATTGGCAGAAGGTTTTTGGACTTTGATTCCGCCCAATATTTTTTTGTTTGAAGCAGACGGTGTAAGTGAAATTTTCCGTGCTTGTTTTTCGGGAGCAGGCTGCAAAGACTTGCGCCAAAACAGAAATCTTTGCCAGAGCAAATAAAGTCCCAGCCCAACGATGAGCAAGCCGGAAAGGATTTCGAGCAAGGGGATGATGGTTGTCGGGAGAATATATTGCGAGGCGGCAAGCGTGATGATGCCGATCAAAAACACGGAGCCTGTGTGAGTCAACGTGACGATGGTGCCGAGTGCGACCGCGTGCAAGGTCGTGCCGCGTGACCCGACGAGATACGCCGCGACGACGGTTTTTCCATGCCCGGGTGTGAGTGCGTGGAGCGCGCCCAACGCCAGCGCAATGACCAACGCAAAGAGATAGAACGAAATAGAAAATTCCTTCTGGCGGACGAGGTCGAGCAAAATTTCCTGCGGGGTTCTTTCTGCCAGTTCTGGGACTACCTGCTCGGCGGTTTCGGTGACGACATCCTTCTCCTGCCCGAATGGCAGGGCGGGCGTGCCGCTGTCCCATGCAGTGAGCAGGGTGGAAGCATCTGCGATCAGGCTGCGGTCTTGAATAATGTCTATCGTGATGATGTGACTTTTTTGAGTGGGAAAAAGGAATGCAGTGTTGTCTTCTGCGCTGAGATAAAACCAGTTGATGGACTTCTGCACTTCCATGCCATTCTCAAGCACCAGGCGGCTGACGTTGTTGGTCTCTTGCGGCCATGCAGCGGAGAGGTGGAAAGTGATAAATGCTTCACCCGCCTGAAAACTGCGCAAGTCTGCGGGGAGTTGCACAGAATCTATCAGCAGGGGCAAAGGCTTATCGTCGAGGCTGGCAGTTATCAGGGCGGCGCGAGCGTTGCCCCAGGTCGCCACTTCGTTTTCGCTGAGAGTCCCATCCTGATCTGAATCCATTTCGTTCCACAGGAAATTCGTCAACAACGGGCCGGGCTTTACGATCCATTCAATTTGCAATCCGCTTTGCGAGATGGCCGCGTTGATGGTGTGCGCGTAAATGTCCGCGGGGTGCGCTTGCGCTCTCGTGAATGTTGCAGCAGCAAGAAGGACAAGAATGGTGATGGAGAAAAAAAGTTTTTGAAATTTCATGGAAGCCAGTGCGGCATGAGACCTTGTGTGAGGATGAGCGGTTCGTCGAAACCAGGCTGCCATAAACCGATCTCGGGATTGAACGCGCCTTTTAATTTGAATTGTTGAAAAATAAGCGCCCCGCCCCACGGATCCCATTGCGGGGAGTTGTAGGTGTACTCCGGCTGGTCTGCAATGATGACGCCTTCGAGCAAGGCGGGGTCGAAAAGCCAGAGGATTTGAGAGGGTTTGTCTTCTCCGGCGCGGAAACCCAAAATTGCTTTTTCCTTGTCGGCTGACCATGTGAGGGAGTAGTACGAGTAATCGCGTTCATCGTTGATGCCGATCAATATTTGGGATTCGTTCAACGAAATATCCACCAGCCGAACCTGTGTGCGTAAACCGCTTTCGGTCTGGTCGATGTTGGTGAATAGAATTTTGTTCGAGTCCGGCGACCATGTGATCGGCCCGCCGGTGTTGGAAGAGAACCCATATTGTTTATTCTCTTGCAGGTCGATCACGTTGATCTGGTCTGCGATGCCATCGAAGGAGGCGAGCCTGTTTGAATCAGGTGACCAGGTTGGGTTGTATCCCAAAATCTGCTGGTCTTCATACAAAGGGCTGTTCTGCCCGTTTTTTATATCCAGGACCCAGATGCGCGGGGAACCAAAGGGGAGGTCGGGCGTGGGACCGGCGGCTTCGCGTGAGTAGGCAACACGCAAGCCGTTAGGCGAAATGGCGGGAGTGGTGCAGCGGTCAAATTTGCAATCCAGCAGAATGGACGCGTCCCCTCCCGCGCGGGAAACGCGCCATAGGTCAACACCGCCCTGCGTGTTGCCCGCGGTGAAGACAATGAATTCTCCGCTGCGTGCAGTGTCAAATGAAATGATCTTTACGCTTTCATCGGTGAGCCGCCGCGGCGGATTCCCGTTCAGATCCATTGCCCAAATACTGCTTTGCGTTGCATCGGTTACCAGGTAGGCAAACTGCGGGTCGCGGACTGTGAATTCCCAGGAGTGCGCCTTTTTCAATTCGCGTCCATCGATGTTCAAAATTTCAGGGCTGATAGTCAAGTGATAAACGGTGTTCAACTCAAAGGGTTTAATGGGAACGAATTGCACCGTGCGTGAGTCAACCCATTCAAGGTATCCCTCCAGAACCGGTTCCATCGAAACAACTTGAGAAACCAGTGGAAAGTCCACAGGCTCGGAAAAATTTAATTGAATCACCTGGAATGGGGAGATCACACCGTCTTTTGGCAGGTTTGTAGAGACCCGAATGCCCGCCATTTCCCCAAATAAAATTACCAGTCCCACGAGAGCGGCCAATAACGCAAGGACACCGCCTGCAAGAGTATCCAGATTGAGGCGTATTTTCATGGAAAGAGATACGGCTGGTCTGGTGTGGGCGCGGCAATGACGGAGTCTGCCACGATCATTGGTGCGACTCTATCATCTAAGTGTAACGGCTTCGATCGTGCCTTTTACCAATACCCAGGAGTCCTGTTCAAGGGCGGCGGCTCCGCTCCACTCTACGGGCATGGCAAGGGCAAACCCATCCGCCGCACAGCAGGAGACCACAAAACGGCTGACAAAGAATTGATTTTCCCCGAGGGTTTCATCGAAATAAACAAAGCCGATCACCGATGCGCTCTGTCCTTCAAACTGGGATATATCCGCCTCGAGATTGAAGAGCTTGATCCAATCCAAAATATTGCGCTCTTCGGATTCGGTTTCAAATATCTTCGTCGAAGAATCCGCACTGATGAGCGGCGAGTTGGTGTTGAAGCCCTTGGTGGCAAAAGCGGATGAATCCAACGGACGCGCGGGGATGAGCACACCGATCAACAGCGGCACGAGCATGATCCATAAATTTACAGGCGCGGGCGCATGGTCATGGTTGTGACCTGTCTCTTCCTCGTGCCTGCGCGAACGCCGGATCTCGGTGAAGATGATCTGTGACAACACCGCAAGAAAGATGATGCCAAAGATCGTCAGCGGGATGAAACGGCTGTTGATATACCAGGTCAACTGTCCGCTTGCGGCTTTGGAAGCGAAGAAGATGCACATCCCCAGCAGCAGCAATCCTTGAAAAGAGCGATACATTCTTGTTTGCATAAAATTTCCTATGGTTGGAAATAATTAAAGATCAACCCGGAAAGCAGGCTCATCATGAATGGAATGGCAACGATATAAACCACGGAACGTCTTTTGAAAACCTGCGAATACATCAGCACGCTTTTGATATCCACCATTGGCCCAAAGACAAGGAACGAAAGCACCGACCCGAAACTGAACGTGCCCACAAACCCCAGCGCCACGAACGCATCCACCGTGGAACAGATCGAAAGCAGGATCGCCAGCCCGAGCATCACCAGCACCGAGAGCACAGGTCCGCTGCCAATGGTGAGCAGCGCAGATTGCGAGACGAAGGTCTGCAGCGCCGCGGCCAGCATGGAGCCGATGATAAGGTATCGTCCCATTTCAAAAAATTCATCCGCGGTGATTAAAAGCGCGCCGCGAATTTTTTCGGAAAAGGAAACATTGGACTCATCGTGGGCATGATCGTGTTCCATAGACATGGTCAACGCCGGACGCAGCACATTCCCCGCTTCTTTCTCGACCGAGAAAATGATTCCGGTTACGATGGCAATTAACAAGCTAAGACCGATCCGCCAGAACAGCATCGGTCCCCAGCCAAAAGCCGCCGCCGTGCTAAGGATCACAATTGGATTCAAAACAGGCGCTGCCAGCAAAAAGGAAATGCCGGCCGAAAGCGGCAGTCCCTTGTGGAAAAGCCTGCGGGTTAATGGCACAACTCCACACTCGCACACGGGGAAAATCATGCCCATGAATGCGCCCGTCACCGCAGCTGCAACCGGCCTGCTGGATATCCAACGGCTCATCTGGTCGCGGTCGAGAAAAGTCTCCACGAGACCCGAAGCAAACGTCCCGAGTAAAAGATACGGAACCGCTTCCACAAAGATGCCGAGAAAGACCGTGGCGAAGACGTTCATCCGGTCCCACAGCCAGGCGAAGAATCCCGCGGGCAACATGCTGGATGCAACGATGATCAAAATCCCGAGGGCGATGGATAAAATTAAATTACGGGGCAGGCGTTTGGGGGGTGTTGTATTTTCCACGAGGTGATTATAACCATGAAAGGATTGAGCCCGATTAATAACAAGAGACTCCAAAACCTTGGAGTCTCTTGTGTTGACGTAGTAACGACTTCAGTCGTTATGCATTTTTACTGGGGCGCGCCTTCAATGGGGTAGCCTTTGGCGTACCATTCCTTTAATCCGCCGGTCATGCTGGTGGCGTTGTACCCTGCCGCGAGTAGAATATCGCGCCCCTCCTGGCTGCGGTTTCCCGAGCGGCATACCACCACGATCTCTTTATCTTTCGGCACTTCGTTCAGGCGTGCCTGTAGTTGATCCAGCGGGATCAATGTGGTGTTCGGCGCGTGGTACTCGTCCCACTCTTCTTGAGTGCGGACGTCCACCACGAATGCGCCAGCCTGATACATGGCGTGGGCATCGTCCACGCTGATGTCACGCGCCAATCCGGTTGTGGTGCTTCCGCCGCCCGCAGTTGCGATCAAGTAAACAACGAGAGCAACGACCAGCACCATTGCCGCTTGTACGGCCGGTTTGCGCAGAAAGGAGGATAGTCCACTGCGGGTGGTGAGACTGCTTTTTCTTGTATTTTTTCTTCGAGACATACGGCCCTCACATGAAATTTGATTTTCAAAATAGACGTGAGTGTGTGAAGTATTCTTACTTTTCTGTAAAAAATAGATGACGTTTTTTTACCCGAAAGACTTCACGGCAGTTTCAAGGTCTGTGTAGATGTCGAAGAAAAGTTTGAGGCCCACCATGTCCAGCACCTGTTCCACTGCGGGTTGTGGACTGAGCAGTTTCACATGCGCGCGCGCGGGGCTGTCCTGCTCCTTGTTGATCGCGCGGAACGATGGCCTTCCGCCATCTTTGGGCTGTGCAGAATGCCCGGAAAAGATCTTCACCACTGTATGCAGTGACATCAACCCCGCACTGCTGACATACGGTACTTTGCTCAGGTCGATCAGCAGGTCGCGCGCGCCTTCATCGAAAGCCTCCTGCGCCTTGTTGATCACATCCGTGTAGGTGTGGGAATCAACGTCACCCATCAAATGTATCACCGTCACCGTGACATTGCCTTGCTGTTTGGAAATGGAAATTTGCATAAGAGTCTCCTAAAGCCTGCAAAATTTTTCGCCACAGAGGTCAAAGAGGCCAATCAGACAATCTCAAAAAAAACTCTGTGGCCTCTGCGCTGACTTTTAAGCGTATTACCTGAAATTAAATTCCTCAAAATGGATATTCCCTGCGGGAACCCCGGCTTCCATGAACTTCTTTTCAAAGGCCTGCACCATCGGCAGCGGCCCGCACATGTAAACGTGGTGCTCGCGGATATCGCCGCCCGCGTTCCTGACGATCTCGTCCACGGTCAGGGAACCGTCTGTGGATGAGAAACGGATGCGCGCCTTCAGACGTGAATTCTGTTTTGCAGCTGCTTCAATTTCATCCTTGAAGACCGCTTCTTCTGGATGTCTTACAGTGTAGTAAAAATCCACATCGTGAGTTAGACCAGTTTTCAGGTCCCGAAGGAACGAGAGAAAAGGCGTCACGCCGATGCCGCCCGCCACCCAGATCTGCTTCTCTCCGGTCATCTTGTAATTGAACATACCGTACGCCCCCTCCACAATGGCGGAGGTGCCTACCTTCAAATTTGCGAATAAATGACGGGTGAAGTTGCCGCTGGCTTTGATCGTCAGGCGCAATACGTCTTCATGTGGTGCGCTGGAAATAGTGAAGGGATGCGACTCGTCCAATCCTTTTTCTTTAAACCGGACGAACAGGAATTGGCCCGCATGGGCATGCTTAATGGGCTGGCCTTTTGCCCGCAGAACAACTTCAGTTGTGGAGTTGTTCGGGTGGTTCACCGCTTCTACTGTGTATGGAACGTACTTCTTGAAAAAGCGGCCAAAAACTTCCGTGTACAAATAGGAGCCGATACCGAGGAAGACGAAGATCTGATTCCAATTGATGGCGATCTTTGTGGTCGGCGCATTCACCGTGATGGAGTGCAGGTATCCGAGAATGAAAAACACGCCGATATAACGATGAAGCTTCTTCCAGCCTTCATAGTCGCTGCCGGTCAATTTGCTCAAAAACGGAATACGCGGCGCAAGCGTGGGAAGCACAATGGCGATGATCCCTAAAAAGGAGGCCATGGCAAGATAATTCCCAAGATGTAAGTTCATAATGGAAATAGGGACGGACAACAAATGCACGAACATGAGCAGGAACGCACTCGTGGAAGTTCGGCGATGCGTCATGTACATTTTATCCAGCCCGCCGAAGTACGGCTCGGCCCATTTGGGGCGCGTGGAAAGGAACAACGAGAACGACATCAGCGCAATGACTGTCGAGCCGAGCATCATGCCAACATAATATCGCTCATAATTTTCCACACCATCTCTGGCAGGCGGAAATACAAGCCAGACGGCAATCGTCAGAATGACAAGAACAATAATAATCAGGTTTCCCAGTTTTTTCTTCATTGACAAGACCTCACCATTAAGAATAAAGAGCGACGCAGTTGAACTGCATCGCTCTCAAAAAACTTCGCATTAAAAAGAATCGATCGCCTTTTGCCTGTCTGTAAAAATCTCAAAGAACTCCGTAAAACCAACCATATCCAAAACGCTGATGACCTGCTCTTGCGGATTTAAAAGCTTGAGATTCTTTTGCAGTCCGCCATCGCGGGTGCGGTCCATGGATTTGAGTGTGGACCAGCCCTGTTCGGGGTCGGGTGCTTTTTCGCCGCGTAAAAGCATGGAGATCGCATGTAAAGCAACCAACCCTGCGCTGGAAATATAAGTGAGCTCGCCCAGGTCCAATAAAATATTTTTCGCACCGTCGCCAATGATCTCTTGCGCCTTCATGATCAGATCCTGATACGACTGACCATCCAAATGGCCCGCAAGTTGCAGAACGGCAACATTCCCCTGTTCAGTTGAAACAGTAATTTGCATGGCTACTCCTCCTATAGAGTGATGACTGATTATAAATTATAAGCCTGCTTTCCGCTCCAACCGTGCAAGGCGATGATCGATCTCGCCCAGCCAGTGCTTGCGGATGTAGGCAGGCAGGTCCGCCTTTTCAACTTCCCTGCGCGCCAGCTTCGCCCATTTGAGGGAAGTCTTCACATCGCGCATTTTATGTTCGTAATGTTTTGCCAGCTCAATGTGGGCATAGATGTGACCCCTCGCCGCTGCGTCCTCCCACAAGCGTAACGCTTGATCCAAATCACCGCGCTTCTTTTGCAGGATGGAAAGCCGCTTCACTGCCACGCCGAAATCTGCTTCTGTTAACTCGTGCATGAGTCCACGCTCAAACAGACGGGCGGCTTCATCCCAGTGGCCGAGGTCTTCATATAACTTGCCGAGCGCAATGAAATCAAGTCCGTGCTCCACGCGCCCATTGTATGGATCGTCGAGCAATTCACTGACGTGCCCCAGCAGCGCTGCCATCGCGACCACATCCATGGCATTGTGATAGAACACCCCGCCCAGCGGACGAGCATCCCCGGTGCGCAGGTAATCAAAATACAGCCACGGGATCTCGTAGCCCGGCACTTCGTCCGATGCGCGGGTGAAGCCAAGCACATGCTCTTCGAGATACTTCAACGCGCGTGAGGGCAGCCGGTCCCGCCACAACCTTCTAGCCAGCGGCAACAGGTCAAGATGGGCAAAGCCTTTGAATGGAACGGGAATGTGGTGCAGCGAATAACGGGTGACGAGCAGCGGCGCATCGAAGGATTTTCCGTTGAAGGTGACCAACCCCTCACAGGGCGCGAGGAATTGGATCAACGCTTCGAGCATGGCCGGTTCTTCGGAAGGGTCGCGCAAAAAGAATTGCCGCAAAACGAATTTGCCGTCCACAAAGCGGGCCGCGCCAACCAGAAACGCATACGTGCCCGTCCCGCCGGATAAGCCTGATGTTTCCGTATCCAGAAATGCAAATTTGTGGATGGGCAATTCTGCAATGCGCGTGTCATTCGCCCATTGGGAAATAAACGAAAGAGGAAATTTTGAATAGGGGGAAATTTCTCCGTGCAGGTATTCCTCGCCAAAGAACTGCTCGGTGATGAAGGCTTCGCCTCGGGACGTGGGGACAAATGTCCCAGCTACGACAGAGTCAATAGTGTGGCTGACAGTTTTCGGCGGGAGTCGGAAGCGAGGTTCCCGTCTTCACGCCGAGTGATTTTAGTTTATCCGAAAGCGAGGACATGAGTCTATTTTATCCCCAAACATCTCCGGCTGCTTTAAATAAAAAGTCCCGAAAGATTTCTGTCAGAAAATCTTTCGGGACCGGATCCTCAATGAATTATTCCAGGGTGTTGGCGTCTTTGCTGCTGATGGGGGTTGCGATGATGAAGAGCCTGCCCCAGCTGGCGTTGCCTTGATTGTCAATGCAGGTTTGCAGGGTGAGGTGATAATCGCCGCGATAGACTTTGTTGAAAAGGTCGAGGGCGCTGAGGGTGGTGTCTGAGGAAAGGTCTTTGAAGTAGCTATACGGGCTGAGGGGGTCGGTGGCCTGATATTGCTGAATGTCGTTTACGAGAAAACCATGAGTGTGACCGTCACCGTAGATTAGGACGATGGTATCGCCGATCTTCAATTGTGGGAAAGCGGCGCCGGCGAGGGTATTGTGGGCGAGCAGGCCAAGGTTGCCAACTTCGTTGGCCATGCTGAATTGAGTAACGACTGAGTCAGTGGTGGAGACGAAGCCGGGGTTTCCGTAGGGTTGCTGCACAACGGGGAAAGCGATGACGCCTTCCACATAAATGCCGCGCAGGGTGCTGGCGTTGCCGTCTTTGATGTTTTCAATAAAAGAAGGCAGGCTGGGGACCGGGCTGGCTGCAAATGCCTGTGTGGGGATGGCGAGTGCGAATGCGAGGACCAGCAAAAGTGCTGCTGAAACTATTTGATTTTTGGGGTGCGTAACTTGAATTCTGGATGCCATGAATAACTCCTTCATTGGAGCATCCAGATTCTTGGCGGGGCTTATTGCAGGGGCGGGGCTTGGAAAGATGGAGGCTCGTTTTCGGTGACCTGGCTGTCATGGCCGCACTTGTGCGACTTTAGACCCATGGTTTTGCGTCGCCGTCTTTCGACGGGTTTGCCGTTATCGAACGAACTGCTTTTAAGGTTCAAAACAAAAAACGGACCTGGTTTTGTGCCAGGTCCGCGAGAGCTTGAGGGAAATTCTGCTGTATTGTCTTCGGCGGCCTGGCGATCATGGTTGTTTTCACAACTTTAGACCCTTGGCTTTGCGTCGCCGCCTTTCGACGGGTTTGCTATTATCGGTTTTGTTCTGCACATAATATAGCACAGAGTCAAGTTTTTATGCTTTTCATTTTCGTAATGCAGGCTTTTCCGTTATACTCGCGCCCATGAAAAAAGAGTTTATTGAAACGAACCATATCAAACTGCATGTGTTGACCGACGGACCTGAAAACGGAATGCCGGTTATTTTGTTGCATGGGTTTCCTGAATTCCAATATGGGTGGAGAAAGCAAATCCCGGTGTTGGTTGAGGCAGGTTTTCGGGTCATTGTGCCAGATCAACGCGGATATAACCTTTCTGATAAGCCAAAGAGCATTTCTTCGTATGACATCGATCTTCTCGCGAAGGATATCATCGGTCTGCTTGACCATTTTGGGATCGAGAAGACATTTCTCGTTGGACACGATTGGGGCGCTGTGGTTGCGTGGACGCTGGTGTTGACATATCCGGAACGGTTTAAAAAACTTGCCATTTTAAATGTGCCGCATCCCGATGTGATGACGCGCTTTATTCTTGAGAATGCCGAACAGCGGAAAAAGTCCTGGTATGTTTTCTTCTTTCAGATTCCCTTCTTTGTGGAGTGGACTCTGGGGAGGGATAACTTCCGCAACATGGCGCGGATGTTGGTTGGCTCCGGACGAAAGAGCACTTTCTCCACTGATGATCTGGTGGAGTACAAAAAAGCCTGGGCTCAACCCGGCGCGTTGACGGGGATGGTGAACTGGTATCGCGCGGTTTTTCGGCGCAGTTTCAAGTATGCCTTTCAACGAGAGAATATTCCTGCGCGGCGGGTGCAAGTGCCGACGTTGATGTTGTGGGGAAAGAAGGATGTTGCGCTCAGTCATGAGATGGTGGAACCGTCCATCAAGTTGTGCGATCAGGGGGAGGCTGTGTTGTTCGAGAAGGCCACACACTGGGTGCAGCATGACGAAGCGGATGAAGTGAATAAACGTTTGATCGAGTTTTTCAGCTAGTAAGGCGGGTGCATCGCGCCGCCAGTTTCAACCCCTTGAGGTACATACATGCCAATTCTTGCCATCGTTCTTCTTTTTATTTCCGCATCCATGCATGCATTGTGGAATTTTCTTCTAAAGAGCGCGGATGAAAAATACATCGCCATGGGATGGCAGGTGATATTAAGCGGGTTTTTTTCGCTGGTATTGATCTTCTTCATCGGATTGCCGCCGCGTACAATGTGGCCTTTTGCAATTGCCAGTATGATGTTGGAGGCGATCTATTTTATTTTGCTGTGCATCGCCTACAGCGACCATGATTTTTCCCTCGTCTATCCGATCGCGCGCGGGGCGGCGCCTGCCTTGCTGGTGTTGTGGTCTGCGATCTTTTTGCGCGAGCAATTGACGGCGGGCGGATACATCGGCCTGGCAATGATCACAGGCGGGATGATCTTGATCGGTGCGACGACTCTTTTGAACAATAAGAGCGAGAAGCCGCACTTGCGGGGGATACTCACTGCTTTGTCTGTGGCATTGATCATCTCCATTTACACCTTCATTGACGGGACGGCAGTCCAGAACGGACCTGCGCTGCCGTATGGCCTGTCCATGTTCGTGATGGTTCCGTTCGTGACCACGCCGTATATTGCCCGCCGCTATGGCTGGAGTCATTTTACGGATATGTGGAAAAAGAAACGCGGATATTTGATCCTCGGCGGTGTACTGGGGCTGGTGGCGTACATGCTGGCATTGTTCGCCTATACTTTTGCTCCGCTCAGTTATTCGGGCGCAATCCGTGAGGTGAGCGCGGTGATCGGCGCCTTCCTCGGCTGGCGATTTTTGAAAGAGGAGATGGGTGGGGTGCGCGTGGTGGGGTCTGCGATCGTGTTTGCGGGGGTGATGGTGATCGCGGTGTTTGGGTAGGATTGTGGTCTCGATGTGCTTCTCGAAAAGCACTCGGGTTTCTCGCCCACCGCAATGACAGAAGGATGATAATTATGGCAGACCAGATTTTTCCAGAACCGACAGTGGGTGTTTTTATTTTCAATCATGAGGGGGAGATATTGCTGTTGAAGAGCCACAAGTGGCCGGGCAAGTATGTTGTCCCTGGCGGGCATGTGGAGTTGGGGGAGCGGCTGGAGGAGGCGGCCATCCGTGAGGCGAAGGAGGAGACCGGGCTGGATATTTACGATCTGCGCTTTATCAATTTTCAGCAGTTCGTCTACGATCCCTCGTTTTGGAAGAGGCGGCATTTCATCTTCTTCGATTATGCCTGCCGGACGGACTCGCTGTCAGTGGAGTTAAATGATGAAGCGGAGGAGCATGTGTGGGTTAAGCCCGAAGCGGCTCTTCATCTGCCATTGGATTCCTATACGCGGACGTCCATCGACAGGATCATCTCGGGAAATATGTCATAGTTTGCACTCAATTTACAGTTACTTTAAGCGGTTGCATCTGCCTGCAAAAATGAGTAAGATTGTGAATGCCATGATACGAAGTCTTTCTGGCGTTCTTCATTGTTCAGTCAGCCAGCCTGATGGGTACAAGTGTACCTGTCAGGCTTTTTTCATCTTTTAATCAAGGAGTATACATGCAGACACCCTGGGAATATCGGTATGCACATCGTATGAAGAAGATGGGAAGTTCCATCATTCGCGAGTTGTTGAAGTTTACGGAACAGCCCGATATTATCTCGTTTGCGGGCGGCCTGCCTGCGCCTGAGGTTTTTCCTGTGGTGGAGTTTCAGAAAGCCTGCAATGAAGTGCTGATGGATCAGGGCGCGCAGGCGCTGCAATATAGCACAACAGAGGGGTACAAACCTTTGCGGGAAATGATCGCGCGGCATACTGCGCGGTACAGTGTGCCGATCACGGCGGATAATATTTTGATCACTTCCGGGTCGCAGCAGGCATTGGATTTTCTCGGGCGGCTCTTTATTAATCGCGGTGATTATATTGTTGTGGAATCGCCCACGTATCTGGGTGCATTGCAGGCGTGGAATGCGTACGGGGCGCAGTATATTTCCGTCCCTTCGGATGAACACGGCATGATCGTGGACAAGCTGGAGGAGGCGCTTCGTATCGGACCGAAATTCATTTATGTGCTCCCGAATTTTCAGAACCCGTCCGGTTCAACGCTCAGCCTTGAACGCCGCAAGAGATTGATCCTCCTCGCAGATCAGTATGGTGTTCCGATTGTTGAAGATGACCCATACGGTCAGCTGCGCTATGACGGGGAGCATCTTCCGTCTGTGGTGTATCTGGATGACCACTTCCGCAATGAAGGCAACCTTGAATATAGCGGCAACGTGATCTACCTGAGCACGTTCTCGAAATTGCTTGCGCCGGGTCTGCGTTTGGCGTGGGTGGTTGCGCCGCCGCAGGTGATCCGCAAACTGGTGATGACGAAACAGGCCGCGGATCTGCACACTTCATCGTTCAATCAGCATGTGGCGTATGAAGTGGCGAAAGGGGGGTTTTTGGACGAGCATGTCAAGACGATCCGCGCCACCTATAAGGAGCGCCGCGATGTAATGCTTGAAATGATGGAGGAAATGTTCCCTCCTGAGGTGCGCTGGACGAAACCGCAGGGCGGGATGTTCTTGTGGGGCGTATTGCCGGAAGGTATGGACTCAGCCGAAGTATTGAAGGTTGCCATTGAACGCAAAGTGGCTTTTGTGCCGGGTGCGGCGTTTCACCCGAACGGCGGTGGGGAAAATACCATGCGGCTCAACTTCTCCTTCTCTTCGCCGGAAGTTATCCGCGAGGGAATTGCGCGGTTGGGTACAACTTTGAAGGAAAGTTTGAAGAAGAACGGACATAAGTAAGTGTGTGAAAAGTGAAACGTAATTCGTGAAAACCACTCGTCCGCGAAATTGCTGTTTCGCGGACGAGTTATAACAAAGATTACTTCTTGCAGAACTGTGAAGGTAATTCTTTTGGGGGTTATGTTATCAATATAATATGAACTCATTGAAACTCAATTACGACAAGATCGCATCGGACTATAACCAGCGTTATCCCGTGGCACAAAAATGGGAGCGCGGACAGGCGCTTCTCGAACTCGCACAACAAGTTCAGGCAAAAGCCATATTGGAAGTGGGCAGTGGCACGGGCTATTGGCTTAACCTGTTACAGCAGGTGACGAACGGTTTATACGGTTTGGATTATTCGATGGGGATGATCGGACAGGCGAAACAGCAGCCTGCGACTCTGAATCTGGCTCAAGGCACAGGGACTCAACTTCCGTTTCGCAGCGGGACCTTTGACATGGTCTATTGCGTGGACGCGATCCACCACTTTGGCAACCACCGCGCATTCATCCGGGAAGCATACCGTTTGTTGAAGCCGAACGGAGCGCTCGCCATCATTGGTCATGACCCTCATTCCGCGGGCGTTTCAAGCTGGTACATCTACAAATATTTTGACACCGTCTACGACACCGACCTGCTGCGCTACCCGGCAGGTACATCCGTTACGAGTTGGATGGCGCAGGACGGCTTTACGGGCGTCTCCTCTCAAATTGTGGAAATGATCAATAATACCCACGTTGGCAATAGGGTTCTGCAAGACCCGTTCATCAAGCACAATGCCACATCACAACTTGCGCTGTTGAGCGAGGAAACCTATCAGGCGGGTATGAAGCACATTCATCAGGCGCTTTGGGATGCAAAAGAAAATGATGAGAAGATCACCTTTCGCTCTGACATCCACGTGAAGATGTTCCTTGGGTATAAAAGATAAATCCCCAAATTTCATAAAGTGGAAAACATGGCTGCGCGGCCATGTTTTTTTATTGCGCCATGCTATACTCGCAGAAAATAAATCCCACCTGAAGGTTTGCTATGAAAAAACCCTTGATCGCATTCATCATTGTTTTCCTGATCTCTGCCTGCGGCGCGCCTGTCACTGAGCCGCCGCTCATTGCTACCGTCCCTCCTATTGTGCTGGCGCCAATTGAACAGGCAACCCCGGTTTGTATTTCACAGGAACCAACCGATGCGGACGTTGACCGCGCGCTCACCTATACAAAGGAATTGTTCAGCAGCCCGGACTGGGAACGCACATATACCGTAGGGGGCGGGCGCGTTGTTGTGACATGGTCCAACGGGGCGGCTACAGCCATTGCCTACCTCGAAGCGTTGATCTTCCCCTGCACCTACGAAGAACCGGACTTGAATACCTTCTTTAACGAAGAGAACTGGCAGATCATCTTTGCCAATTACGAAAGTTACCAGCCTGTTGCCGAATGCAGAACAGACACCGGCCTGCGCCTGTATCAATTCAGCACCGTGGATTCGGGGTTTACTTACAATATTAACTACTGGGTGAAAAATGACACCGAGACCCGTGTGATCAGCATGATGATCGTCTTCCCCGTCGAGTCGGAAGCGTTGATGACTGAATATTCAAACAGCCTCTTTCCAGAACTGACGAGTTGTAAATAACAAAAACAGGTGACAGTCACTTTAAAAGTGACTGTCACCTTATTAAGGAACTCAACCCATGCCCTCCCGCTATGACATTCTCTTTCAACCCATTCAGATCGGCCCCGTCACCGCGCCGAATCGCTTCTATCAAGTGCCGCATTGCAATGGATTCGGCTGGCGCATGCCCAAGGGACTCGCCGCCATGCGCGGCATGAAAGCCGAAGGCGGCTGGGGCGTGGTCTGCACCGAGGAGACAGAGATCCACCACACCAGCGATCTCTCTCCATTTTTCGAGGGACACATCTGGAGCGATGACGATATTCCATCATTGCAACTAATGACCGAAGCCGTTCACAAGCACGGCTCACTCGCAGGAATCGAGCTTTGCTACAACGGACGCGACGCCTCCAATTTATACACACGCGCCGTGCCCTTCGATCTCTTCTCCCGCGGACTGGTCGGTGGCAGCGGCTACGAACCCGGTCAATCTCGCGCTGCATCAAAAGATGATCTCAAGCAAATCCGTAAATGGCATCGCGCTGCGGCCATCCGCGCCAAGCGTGCAGGCTTCGATATCATCTATTGCTACGCCGCACACAACCTGACCCTCGCCTTCCACATGCTCTCCAAAGACAATGACCGTGCCGACGAGTACGGCGGCTCTCTCGAAAACCGCACCCGCTTCTTGCGTGAACTCATCGAAGATACAAAAGAAGCGGTCGGCGATACCTGCGCGGTGGCTGTCCGTTTTGCCGTGGATGAACTCCTCGGCGCAGACGGCATGCAGCATGACGGTGAAGCGCGCGACATCATCTCCCTGCTTGCCGAACTCCCCGACCTGTGGGACGTTAACATCAGCGCGTGGAAAAACGATTCCATCACGTCACGCTTTGGCAAAGAAGGACATCAGGAAAAATATATTTCCTTCGTCAAACAGCTCACCACCAAACCCGTTGTCGGCGTGGGGCGTTATACCTCACCCGATTCAATGGTCTCTGCCATCGAGCGCGGCATCATGGATCTCATCGGCGCGGCACGTCCGTCCATTGCCGACCCATTCCTCCCGAACAAGATCAAAGCCAACAAACTCGAAGACATCCGCGAGTGCATCGGCTGCAACATCTGCGTCACAGGCGACACCCGCTTCGTTCCCATTCGCTGCACGCAGAATCCAACGATGGGCGAAGAGTGGCGGCGCGAATGGCATCCCGAACTCATCGCGCCGAAAAAATCGGAAGATGAAATTCTCATCGTCGGCGCAGGCCCCGCGGGTCTCGAAGCCGCGCGCGCACTGGGTCAGCGCGGATATCACGTCATCCTCACCGACAAAAATCGCGAAGCAGGCGGGCGCGTCGATCTCGAATCCAAACTCCCCAACCTCACCGAATGGCGCCGCGTCATCGATTGGCGTCTCACGCAAATTCAAAAGATCGAAAACATCTTTTTCTATCCCTCCAGCCCCATGACCGCCAAAGATATTCTCGAAGCTGGCGCGCCGCACGTCATCCTCGCCACGGGTTCCACCTGGCGGCGCGATGGCCTCGGCCGTTATCACTCGCGCCCCATTCCCGGCGATGCAAAAATTTTCACCCCCGACGATCTCATGAGCGGCAATTTACCAACAGGCAAAGTCCTCATCTACGACGACGACCACTACTACATGGGCGGCGTCCTCGCCGAACTGCTCGCCGAAAACGGCTGCGAAGTCACATTGGTCACGCCCGCTCAAACCATTTCAGCATGGACGGAATACACCCTTGAACAGGAACGCATCTACAAGCGACTCCTCGCCTTGAACGTGACTCTGCTCCCACACCACGCTCTCGCCTCTTTCTCCCCGACAACTGCCACTGTCACCCATACCATCACCTCCGCTGAATCGACTCTCCCCTGCGACGCCATCGTCCTCGTCACAGACCGCATCCCCAACGACGCGCTGTATCACGAACTCAAGCCCGCGCTCGCCGAAGGCAAACTCAAATCCCTGCGCCTCATCGGTGACGCCGAAGCGCCCAACATCATTGCGCAGGCAATTTTCAGCGGTCCACCTCGCCGCCCGTGAATTTGACGAAGTCATTGACCCTGACATAACTCCGTTCAAAGTAGAAAGATAAAATCCACTCCCTACTTTCCACTTTCCATTTTGGCAAGTAGAAAGTGGAAAGTAGAAACTCCTTCATGCCCTCTCCCCTCATCCTCGTCACCGGCTCCACAGGCTACATCGCCAGCAGATTGATTCCACAACTCCTCGAGCGTGGATACCGTGTCCGCGCGCTGGCACGCCACCCCGAAAGACTCAAAGCCCGCAAATGGTTCTCGCAAGTGGAGATGGCGCAGGGCGATGTGATGGATATCGAATCCCTCATCCGCGCATTGGACGGAGTCCACACTGCGTATTACCTCATCCACAACATGGCATCGGGGCATGGATACACTTCGCTTGAAATTGAAGGCGCGCGCTATTTTGCACAGGCCGCAGAAAAAGCTGGCGTGCAGCACATCATCTACCTCGGCGGGCTGGCCGACCCCGAACAGCACATCGCCCCGCACATGCGCTCGCGCATCGAAACAGGGGCAACGCTTCGAGAAGGGACAGTTCCCGTCACCGAATTTCGTGCGGGAGTGATCGCTGGCTCTGGCAGCATCTCCTTTGAGATGATCCGCTTCATGGCAGAGTTGTTCCCCATCATCCCCGGGCCAACGTGGTTGAAGAATAAATCCCAACCCATCGCCACTCAAAACGTGATCGACTATTTGCTCGCGGCGCTCACCAACTCCAACGGACGCGGCGGCGTGTATGAAGTCGGCGTGCAAAAAGTCTACACCTACGTGGAGTTGATGAAGATCTACGCCGAGATCCGCGGACACAAACGCTGGTTCATTCTGCTGCCCTTCATCCCCATCTGGTTCATGGCCTTCGGCATCGACCTGATGACTCCCGTCCCGCGCAGAATTGCGTACGCATTGGTTGGCGGCTTATCGAGTGACAGTATCGTGCTCAATGACACCGCAGAAAAAGCCTTCCCTGAGGTAATGCTCATAGATTACGAATCAGCTGTCCGCGAGGCGATGAGGCGTTTGCATCCGCTTGAGATCGAGCACATTTGGGAGGATGGTCTCGGGGATGTGAAAAATCTCAAGCACGAGGGATTCTTCATCCACCACCGCGAAATGAAAATCAATTCGCCAATTAACGCACCTGCTCTTTCGTACAAAAAATTCAGCTTCGGCGAAGAGTGGACGCAATGGCAGGTGGATGATTCCAAGCTCACCCAAACCGCATACTTCGCCCCGCGCGGCCTCGGCGGATTTTTATATTGGTATCTTTTGTATCCGTGGCATGTGTATCGGCTGCGAAGATCGTTAAAAATCATCAGTGGTACAATAAATTAAATAACGATCAGCAAGCGGCGAAGCCAGTGAAATTCTGGCGCTGTCCCGCAACTGTGATTTAGCGTATCGCTAAAAAGTCAGGTCGCCCGCTGCCGATCGGTTCACCACACTCTCGCGGAAAGGAGGTGGATGACGGTAGCCCCCTCGGATTGCCTCTCCAACCTCCCCAGCCTATGCTGGGGATTTTGATTCGCCGCCTTCGTCATTGCGAGGAGCGCCTTTGCTCTTTGCGACGAAGCAATCTCATGATTAAGTTGGAGATTGCTTCGGGCGGAAGAACACCGCCCTCGCAATGACGAAAAGAAAATATTAGGAGAATAAAATGATACGCAAGACTTTAATTTTGACTTTACTACTCGCGCTCGCCATCACAGGCTGCGCCCCCGCCTCAACCCCGACCGAAGCGCCTGCTCCTGTTGCTACGGAAATTTCTGCAACTGAAGCACCTGCCACCGAAGCCCCCGCCGCAACGGACGGATTAACCTTCACCGATGACATGGGACGTGAGATCACCCTCGCTGGGACTCCCGAACGCATTGTCTCGCTCGCGCCTTCCACAACTGAGATCCTTTTCGCTGTCGGCGCAGGTGACCAGGTTGTCGGTCGTGATGAATTTTCCGATTATCCCGAAGAAGCCAAAGCCCTTCCAAGCATTGGCGGCTCCTTCGGCGAATACAATGTCGAAGCCATCGTTGCGCTCAACCCTGATCTGGTCATTGCTGCCGAGATCAACACCCCTGAACTTGTGAAGCAACTCGAAGACCTCGGCGTGACCGTATATTATTTGTCCAATCCGCTTACACTCGAAGAGATGTATGGCAAGCTCGAAACTGTCGCCGAATTGACAGGGCATGATGTCAGCGAATTGGTTTCTTCATTGCAAGCCCGCGTCGCCGCAGTGGACGAGAAGATCGCACCGATCAGCGCACGCCCGAATGTCTTTTACGAAATTGATGCATCCGACCCATCCAAGCCATACACCTACGGCCCCGGCACCTTCGGTGACTTGTTGATCACCCGCGCTGGCGGAACCAATATCGGCAACGTCACAACGGATGCATATCCGCAACTCAGCCTCGAACAGATCGTGGTCGAGAATCCATCCATCATCATCCTCGGTGACTCGATGTGGGGCGTCACTCCTGAATCCGTTTTGGAGCGCGCTGGCTGGGAAAGCATCGAAGCTGTGAAATCGGAGCAGATCTTCCCCATCGATGACAACCTCATCAGCCGCCCCGGCCCCCGCCTCGTGGACGGTCTCGAAGCGTTGGCGAAGATTTTGCATCCTGGTGTGTTTGAGTAAGAGTACATAAGTAAACAGGTAGACAGGTAAACAAGTAGGCACGTGTATACTTGTTTACCTGTCTACTCCTCCCCATGAAACCCAAGCCCTATCTTTCCTCTTTCCTCCTTCTTCTGATCGCATTTATCCTCAGCCTTGCGATCGGCTCTGTTTTCATTTCCCCCGTGGAGTTATGGAAGATCCTGCGCGGCTTGGGTGACGAGACATTCACCTTCATCATCTGGCAGATTCGTTTGCCGCGTACCGTCCTCGTTGCATTGACAGGTGCCGCACTGAGCGGAAGCGGTGCGGCGTATCAGGGTTTGTTCCGCAATCCGCTAGCTGACCCATTCCTGATCGGCGTGGCATCCGGTGCGGGACTCGGCGCAGTCATCGCCATGTCCATTCAATGGCCGTATTCCTTCTGGGGGTTGATGGCAATTCCAATGTCCGCATTTATCGCGGCATTGATCACCGTCTTCATTGTTTATTTTCTCGCCCGCGTCGGGCAAACCATCCCCACCACGAACTTAATCCTCGCTGGCGTTGCCTTCTCCTCCTTCGCCACCTCGTTGACATCCTTCCTCATGCTGCGCTCCACAAGCGAAGTCCGCCGCGCGCTGGGCTGGCTGTTGGGCGGAGCAAGCCAGGCAGGTTGGACGGCCATCCTCGCCATCCTTCCCTACATCATCATCGGGCTGGGCATCCTGCTCATCAACGGACACAGATTCAATCTCCTGCAATTCGGTGATGACCAGGCCCAGCAGCTTGGACTCAACGTCACGCGCACGAAAACAATTTTGCTGATCGCAGCATCCCTTGCCACCGCCGCCGCCGTTGCCTTCTCTGGCATCATCGGCTTCATCGGTCTCATCGTCCCGCATGTGATCCGCATCTGGTTCGGCGGAGATTATCGCCGCCTGATTCCTTTATCCATCATCGGCGGCGCATCCGCATTGCTGGTCTCAGATGTGGTCGCGCGCATCGTCCTCGCTCCGCAGGAAATCCCAGTCGGTATTATCACCTCATTGGTCGGCGCACCCTTCTTCCTCTGGGTCTTGCGCACTGCAAAGAATCAAGGATATTGGTAACAATGGACATCATCATCCGCAAAATGGACGCGAACGATTCGCCCCAAACGAAATCCTTCTCGCGCAAATCGCCTGTCACATCACGTCTCGTGCTTGGCATCGAGAATGAAAAGCTTGTGTACACCATTGCCGCAGTAGAACCGCCATACGAAAGAGAAGTCCACGCCGAAGATACCGACTACGGATTTTCAGACGCTGGCCCCACGATCTTCTTCGCCGAAGTGGACGGCGCGCTCGCAGGCCGCATCAAGGTGATGGAATGGTGGAATCGATTTGGATACGTGGAAGACCTGGTTGTGAATCCCGATTATCGCGGCATGGGCATCGGGCGCAAGCTGCTCGAACGCGGCATTCAATGGGCGCGCGAAAATAAGTACCCTGGCGTGATGCTCGAAACGCAGGATGACAACGTCCCTGCCTGCACGCTCTACGCAAGCTGCGGATTTGTCTTAAGCGGCTTCGACCGCAACGTCTACAAAGCCATCAACCCCAATACAAGAGAAACCGCCTTGTTTTGGTATTTGATCTTCTAGCCACCCCGCTCCATCGGGGGCTTAGCCCCCGATGGAGCATGGAAGGTATCATGCTCAAAATCCAAAACCTCTCCGTCTCTTATCAGGGACACCAAGTCCTGCACGATGTTTCCTTCGATGTGAAGCATGGCGAAGTGCTGGCGCTCATCGGGCCGAACGGCGCGGGCAAGTCCACCATCATCCGCGCGGCGAGCGGAGTCGTCCCCTCCACGGGACATGTCCGCACGAACGGCGATGACTTCCATGCCCTCGACCCCATGCGGCGCGCGCGTTACATGGCCGTCGTCCCGCAGGCGATTTCCCTGCCGCCCGCCTTCACCGTCTGGGAAACTGTCTTGATGGGACGCACTCCCTACCTCGGTTTTCTCGGCAACGCCTCTTCCCACGACGAAGAGCTGGCTCGCCAATCCTTGAGCAAGGTCAACGCCTTGGCATTTGCAGATCGCCGTGTTGGCGAGTTATCAGGCGGAGAAGCGCAGCGCATTTTGCTCGCCCGCGCCTTGTGCCAATCCACGCCTATTCTCTTGCTCGATGAACCCACCGCGCATCTGGATTTGCAATATCAAGTCAGCCTGCTGGAGTTGATCCGCGAACTGGCGCACACCGAAAACCTCGCCGTGCTCATCGCCCTGCACGACCTCAACCTCGCCGCTCGCTACGCGGACAGGGTTGCCCTGCTCGTCGGCGGACATCTCACCTCCATCGGCGCCCCGCGCCAAGTCCTCACCGCCGAAGCCATCTCCCACGCCTACTGCCTCCCCGTCCACGTCGTCGAACATCCCTTCATGGATTCCCCGCTGGTACTACCAAAGTAATAAGCAACCCGGTGGTTGAGTAGCCGCGAGCGATAGCGAGCGGCGTACACTGGCACCGTACGCCAGTGCGGTGTCGAAACCACCAGTGCATGAAAAAATCTCCATCACCTTGTTGGTTTCGATACGGGCGAAAAGAACATTCGCCCTACTCAACCAACGGAACTAACCATCAATTCCTGTTTTCTCCAAAAACCCCATCCCTCCATACTCAACTGTGTATAATAGGCACACCAAATAAAAAAACAAACCTTAGTGACCTTCGTGTCCTTTGTGTTTAACAAAAGGCGAACATGCTGAAAATCTACAACACCCTCACCCGCAAGACCGAAGAATTTCAAACCCTCGAACCCAACCTCGTCAAAATGTACGTCTGCGGCGTCACCGTCTACAACGATGCGCATGTCGGCCACGCCATGTCCGCGCTCGTCTTCGACATCATCCGCCGCTATCTTGAATATCGCGGCTACACCGTCAAGCACGTCATGAACTACACCGACGTGGACGACAAGATCATCAACCGCGCCAAGCAGCTCGGCGAAGACCCGCTCAAACTTTCAGCGCGTTACATCGCAGACTACGCAGCCGACCTCAAGAGTCTGAACGTCCTGCCCGCCACAGCCAACCCGCAGGTCAGCCAGACCATGCCGCTCATCATCGAATTCATTCAGGGACTCATCCAAAAAGGTCACGCCTACGCCGCCACAAATGGCGATGTCTATTTCAGCGTCACCAGCGACGATGATTATGGTCGCCTCTCTGGCCGCAAACTCGACGACATGCAGGCAGGCGCGCGCATCGAAGTCGGTGAAGCCAAAACCCACCCAATGGACTTCGCGCTCTGGAAAGCCGCCAAGGAAGGCGAGATCTCATGGGACAGCCCCTGGGGCAAAGGCCGCCCGGGCTGGCACATCGAATGCTCCGCCATGAACCTTGCCGAACTCGGCGAACAGATCGACATCCACGGCGGCGGCAACGACCTCATCTTCCCGCATCACGAAAACGAGATCGCCCAAAGCGAATGCTACACCGGCAAGGAATTCTCCCGCTACTGGATCCACAACGGCATGCTCCAGCTCGGCGGCGAAAAAATGTCCAAGTCCCTCGGCAACATCATCAGCATCAAAGACTTCCTCTCCAAGCGCTCCGCCGATGTCATGCGTATGTTGGTTTTGAACGGGACCTATCGTGCGCCGTTGATGTTCAATGACGACACTCTCGACGCCGCCGAAAAAAATGTCGAGCGCCTCAAGTCCGCCCTGCGGCCTGCCTCTCCCTCTGCAAAAGGACTCTCCGCTGAATCATTGACCGCTCTCGCGTCTGCCAGCGACTCAGCCAAAACAAACTTCACCGAAGCCATGGACAGTGACTTCAACACCGCTGGCGCCATCGCCGCGTTGTTCGAACTTTCCAAATTCGTCAACACCGCCAAAGACAACGGCGCAACCGATGAGCAGCTCAAACCTGCGCAAGATACCTTCCGCGAATTGGCAGGTGTCCTTGGCCTCAAGCTCGAAGAGAAGCAAGGCTCAGGCGAGCAGGATGAACAGGTCAATGCCTTGATCGCAGAACGCACCGAAGCCCGCAAACAAAAACAGTGGAAACGCTCCGATGAGATCCGCGACCAGCTCAAAGAGATGGGCGTCACCATCGAAGACAGCAAAGACGGCACCATCTGGCGCTGGGGATAACCAATCCGTAGGTCACGCTTCCAGCGTGACTTTCTCTTTCTCTAAAACCCAAAGTGACAGTCATCAAAGTGACTGTCACTTTTTTTATGTACCTGATTCACAAAGACCTTGAAAATATTGTGCAAGCTGCAAAGAACGGGGGAAGATAACTTATCAAAAAATTCTTTTCTCACCTTCCAGATCGCTTATGAAAAAACGTACAAAAAAAGCAAAATGACACCAAAATGGGGCGAATCCACCTGAAATTGGTACTCCCTACATTAGAAAGCCCTCCTACGGCATTGACTTTGGGTGGAATCACATTAGAATACGGTAAGAACCTTACATTTTTGTAAACAATATGCAAGGCGTTTTTTTTATTTTGATTTAAAAATATATTTTGTAACGAAATTGCAATTTTGTTTGTTGCAAAAAAACCGGTTACGAAAAGATAAACATTGAGGATTCCTTAGATGAAGAGCAGAGTTCAGGAATTGGCAGAAAAAATTAACATGACCTATGACGAATTTGTTGGCGAGATGCGCAAGAAAGGCTGCAGCGAACCCACCGCTATCAAGATCTGGAACGGCGAGTACGAGAATTACGAGAACTATGACGATAACAACATTCAATTGAGCAACCTCCGCAAAGCTGCGGCGGTATTGACAGTCAACACCGGGACGTTGATCCCGAAATAAATTTTTCATTTTTTCAACATGTTTAGTGTACGTAAAGCGAGGAAAAGAAATATGAAAACTCAATGGTTGTATAAAGTTTCGGCAGCACTAATGATCGTGATGCTGGCGGTGACGGCTTTGCCGGTCACGCCAGCATATGCGGCAACTTTCACAGTAACAAAAACAACGGATACAAATGATGGAGTTTGTAATGCAGATTGCTCATTACGCGAGGCGATTGCTGCGGCAAATGCGGCTGCCGGAGCAGACATAATTACATTGACCAGCGGGTCCACGTATGCTCTTACACTCACAGCAGGTGGTACCGGGGATCTAGATGTTACGTCCAGTATCGTTATTCAAGCTAGTGGCGCAACTGTTGCAATTATTGATCCGGTGACAACAGCGCCTACTAATTATAATGATCGTGTTTTTGATGTGTCTGGGGCTGGAAACCTAACTCTTGATACGATTCGGATTACAACTGCAAATACAGCTAATGACGGCGCGGCAATCCGCAGTGCGGGAACGTTAACGATTCAAGACAATACCGAGATTATCAGCAATACTTCGACAGGCGACGGTGGCGCTATCTTCCAATCTGGGGGCACGCTAACTATTAATGGCACCACCTTTACCAGCAACACCTCCCCCGGCGGAGACGGCGGCGCGATCTTCCAGGATGGCGGTACATTGTCAATTGGCGCAACAGCAGCGGTCACATTTAGCGGTAATACAACGGGCGGCGCCGGCGGGGCGATTCACGTTGCGGGTGGCACACTTACCGTAAACAATACTTCTTTCACCAATTCGACTGCCGCAAACAGCGCGGATGAGGGTGGGGCGATCTTCTACGACAACAATACTTTGTTAACCGTCACTAATTCCACGTTCACCGGGAATAGATCAACGAACGGCGATGGCGGCGCGATCATGATCAATGACAATGGCGCAAACTTAAACATAAGTGGAAGCACGTTCACTTCTAACACCGCCCAGGATGATGGGGGCGCGATCTTTCATGACGGCAATCTGTTCACAGTTACCACTAGCACTTTTGCCTCCAATTCAGCGGGGACGGGTGCGGGTGGTACCGCAGATGGCGGCGCGATCCGTATTACAAATAATTCGAACAATGCCGCATCCAAAATCACCTTGAGTACATTCACAAACAATTCCATTACGATGGCTGCAGACCGAATCCTGCATGGCGGCGCGATTGCAAATGATGGCAGAGTCATTATTGCAAACGACACCTTCTCTGCCAACTCGCTGACGAAGTCTACAGCCGGAGTAGGGGATTCTTTGGGCGGGGCGATTTATGCCGCTGGCACGACCACTGTTCACAATGTAACGATGTCCGGGAACACAGTATCTGAAAGCGGTACGGGAACAGGGAGCGGCGGTTCCATCTACAGCCTTGCCGGGGCTATGACAATCGCCAACAGCATCGTCGCCAATGGAACCGAAAACGGCGTGGCAAGCAACTGCGGTGGCACCATCACCGTTGGCGTCAGCAACGTGGATTTCAACGGCAACGCAGACTGTGGTTTCGCGATTACTACCAATCCGAATTTGGGCGCGTTGACCGGTTCTCCCCAATATTTCCCACTCACTACCGGCAGTTCGGCGATTGATACAGGCAGCAACGCGATTTGCGCGACTGCAACCACTACCAACAACCAATCTCAGAACGGCCTCACCCGCCCGATGGATGGCAATGGGGACTCAACTGCCACTTGTGATATCGGATCATATGAAGCCCCTGCCCTGACCCCCACGGTAACAACTATTACAACCGATTCGCCCGATGCCTCCCTGGTTGGCGGTTCGGTTTTGGTAACGGTAACCGTCACCGGCGGTGTCACTCCCACCGGCACAGCCAACATTACAGGCGCGGATACGAATTGTTCCATTACTTTGTCTGGCGGCACCGGAAGTTGTAACGTCATCTTTACTTCCGTAGGATCCAAGACCCTTACTGCCACTTATGTCCCTGACACTGCCCATACTGCCAGTAGCGATACTGAGCCGCACACTGTCAACCAAGCAACTTCCACGGTTATAGTTAGTTGCCCTGGAACGCCGCAGCTCTACACCGGCTCAGCACAAACTCCGTGTACCGCTTCATTTACAACTTCTGATGGGTTGAGCGGTTCACTAACGCCGACCTATTCCAACAATATGGACGCTGGCCTAGCCACTGCCAATGCCACCTACGTTGGGGACGCCAACCATGCCACTAGCAGCAACTCAGCAAACTTTACTATAAGCCAGGCAGCTTCCACAGTGACAGTGACCTGTCCAGTGAGTGTGCTCTTTACCGGATCGGCTCAGACACCCTGTACGGCAGAAGCAACTGGAGTGGGTATGAGCCCAGTGGATGTGACCGCATCCTTGATCTACTCGAACAACACGA
The DNA here is from genome assembly GCA_016714565.1 of Candidatus Villigracilis propinquus. Taxonomy (GTDB): domain Bacteria; phylum Chloroflexota; class Anaerolineae; order Anaerolineales; family Villigracilaceae; genus Villigracilis; species Villigracilis propinquus. Next base: position 57,376 of record JADKDM010000013.1, on the reverse strand, counting down.
ACGCTGGCGCAGCCACAGCGAACGCAAGCTGGGCTGGTGATATTAACCATACCGGCAACAACGGCTCAGGCGGCTTCACGATTGGACAGGCAACTTCCACAGTGACAGTGACCTGTCCGGTGAGTGCGCCCTTTACCGGGCTCAGCTCAGACACCCTGTACGGCAGAAGCAACTGGAGTGGGCATGAGCCCAGTGGATGTGACCGCATCCTTGATCTACTCGAACAACACGAACGCTGGCGCAGCCACGGCGAGCGCAAGCTGGGCTGGTGATATTAACCATACCGGCAGCAACGGCTTAGGCGGTTTCACAATTGGCCAGGCAGCTTCCACAGTGACAGTCATTGTACAGTTGGCGCACCCTATATATACCGGATCGGCTCAGACACCCTGTACGGCAGAAGCGACCGGAGTGGGCATGAGTCCAGTAGATGTGACCGCATCCTTGATCTACTCGAACAACACGAACGCTGGCGCAGCCACAGCGAACGCAAGCTGGGCTGGTGATATTAACCATACCGGCAACAGCGGCTTAGGCGGTTTCACAATTGGCCAGGCAGCTTCCACAGTGACAGTGACCTGTCCGGTGAGTGTGCTCTTTACCGGCTCAGCTCAGACGCCCTGTACGGCAGAAGCAACTGGAGTGGGTATGAGCCCAGTGGATGTGACCGCATCCTTGATCTACTCGAACAACACGAACGCTGGCGCAGCCACGGCGAGCGCAAGCTGGGCTGGTGATATTAACCATACCGGCAACAACGGCTTAGGCGGTTTCACAATTGGCCAGGCAGCTTCCACAGTGACAGTCATGTGTACAGTTGGCGCACCCTATATATATACCGGCTCAGCTCAGACACCCTGTACGGCAGAAGCGACCGGAGTGGGCATGAGCCCAGTAGATGTGACCGCATCCTTGATCTACTCGAACAACACGAACGCTGGCGCAGCCACAGCGAACGCAAGCTGGGCTGGTGATATTAACCATACCGGCAACAGCGGCTCAGGCGGCTTCACAATTGGCCAGGCAGCTTCCACAGTGACAGTGACCTGTCCGGTGAGTGTGCTCTTTACCGGCTCAGCTCAGACGCCCTGTACGGCAGAAGCAACTGGAGTGGGTATGAGCCCAGTGGATGTGACCGCATCCTTGATCTACTCGAACAACACGAACGCTGGCGCAGCCACAGCGAACGCAAGCTGGGCTGGTGATAGCAACCATACCGGCAACAACGGCTCAGGCGGCTTCACGATTGGACAGGCAACTTCCACAGTGACAGTCATGTGTACAGTTGGCGCACCCTATATATATAATGGCTCGGCTCAGACACCCTGTACGGCAGAAGCAACTGGAGTGGGCATGAGCCCAGTGGATGTGACCGCATCCTTGATCTACTCGAACAACACGAACGCTGGCGCAGCCACGGCGAGCGCAAGCTGGGCTGGTGATATTAACCATACCGGCAGCAACGGCTTAGGCGGTTTCACAATTGGCCAGGCAGCTTCCACAGTGACAGTCATGTGTACAGTTGGCGCACCCTATATATATACCGGCTCAGCTCAGACACCCTGTACGGCAGAAGCGACCGGAGTGGGCATGAGCCCAGTGGATGTGACCGCATCCTTGATCTACTCGAACAACACGAACGCTGGCGCAGCCACAGCGAACGCAAGCTGGGCTGGTGATATTAACCATACCGGCAACAGCGGCTTAGGCGGTTTCACAATTGGCCAGGCAGCTTCCACAGTGACAGTGACCTGTCCGGTGAGTGTGCTCTTTACCGGCTCAGCTCAGACGCCCTGTACGGCAGAAGCAACTGGAGTGGGTATGAGCCCAGTGGATGTGACCGCATCCTTGATCTACTCGAACAACACGAACGCTGGCGCAGCCACAGCGAACGCAAGCTGGGCTGGTGATAGCAACCATACCGGCAACAACGGCTCAGGCGGTTTCACGATTGGACAGGTAACTTCAACAGTGACAGTGACTTGCCCTCTGGCAATACAGCCCTTCACTGGCTCGGCTCAGACACCCTGTACGGCAGAAGCAACTGGAGTGGGCATGAGCCCAGTAGATGTGACCGCATCCCTGGTCTACTTGAACAACACTAACTTGGGCGCAGCCACGGCGAGCGCAAGCTGGGCTGGTGATATTAACCATACCGGCAACAACGGCTCAGGTGGATTCACGATTGGTCAGGCAACTTCTACGGTTACTGTGACTTGTCCGGCGAGTGTGCCTTACACCGGCTTGCCGCTCACCCCTTGTACCGCGCAAGCGACTGGTGCGGGAATGAGCCCAGTGGATGTGACTGCATCCTTGGTGTACTCTAACAATACGGTTGTTGGGACTGCAACCGCGGACGCAAGCTGGGCTGGAGATACCAACCACACTGGCAATACTGGTACAAATACTTTTGCCATCGGTCAGGCTTCCCAAACCATTAATGTCACAACCAGCGCTCCAGCTGACGCTTCCAATAGTTCCACTTTTGACGTGGTAGCAACCGCTACTTCCGGCTTGTCCGTTACCATCACCACTTCCGGCGTTTGTACCGGCGGTGATACAGATGGAACCGCCACAATCACCATGACCAGCGGCAGCGGCACATGCAGCGTCTTCTACAATCAGGCCGGAGACGCGAATTACTCTGCGGCTCCCCAGGTTATGGAAGATGTGACCGCGACAGAAGGTCCATCTTTTACTAGCGCGAATAACACCTCATTCGATTTCGGTTTCCCCGGTTCTTTCACAGTGACTGCGGTTGGTAACCCAATGACAATGACGATCACGCTGGGTGGGTCAATCCCAGCCGGTGTCTCTTTGACAAATAATGGTTTAGGTACCGAAACGCTTAGTAGCACAGCCGTAACTCCGGTTGGAGTGTATAACCTTACTTTGACTGCTGATAACGGTGTGTCTCCCAATGCGGTCCAAAACTTTACACTTACCATTAAGAACGGACCGATTGTAAATAGCTTGAATTCGAATCCGGATACCGGCGATGGCAATGTCAGCGAGAACGAATCGATCATCGATACGCTTGGCATCACCAAGTTGACGGTTCAATTCAGCCAGAATGTATACGACGACCCAACAGATGCGCTGGATTACGCCCACGATGCCACCAACCCGGCCAACTATATTCTCGTGCGCAGCACTTCCGCAACGTTCGCCACTGTCAGTTGTGCGGGTGGAGTGCTCGCCCCGGATGTTTCCATCAAAGTAAACTCAGTGACCTACAGCAACGGCGGCGGGTCAGGGCCTTTCGTCTCCACCCTTTCCATCAACGACGGCTTCCCGCTCAACATCGTTGGCTTCTACCGCCTGTTTGTCTGCGGGACAACCTCCATTGTGGATGCGTCCAACCGCGGACTTGAACTTGCCGGTAACGGCACCACGCCCGGAACAGACTTCCAGCGTAACTTCCGTATCGCGACAGCGGTGGTAACAACTGGCGGCGGAGATGGAGACGGAAGCAGCAGCACAACCGTCAAGAGGACACAAGTCACCAGCAGCGGCGGGTTCCTCATCCCTGTGACCGGCTTCGCTCCGAATCAGATTACGACCCTGCCTGTTCAGCCTGCCGATAAGGCGTATGCTTCCCTAGGGCAGATGACCATTGATATCCCCGCGCTTGCGATTAAGTTCCCCATCGTTGGCGCAGCGATCACCAACAAGACCTGGGACCTGACCTGGCTGCAAAACAATGTGGCCTACCTCGAAGGTTCCGCCTACCCGACCACGGCTGGTAATTCGGTACTGACCGCGCACGTGCAGGATGCCAACAAGAATCTTGGGCCGTTCTCGGATATCAAGGGCATGACGGTCGGGCAGAACATTTACATCCATGTGAATGGACAGACTTACGTCTATCAGGTGCAGGAGAGCCGCAAGATCTCGCAGACCAGCATTGACACCATGTTCAAGCATGAAGAAGATTCGTGGATCACACTTGTGACCTGTGAAGATTACAATGCAAAGACAGGCGTGTACGCTTCGCGCCGCATGGTTCGCGCGGTGTTGATCAGTGTGATCCCTCAAACAAAGTAGGCAGTTCGATGAATAAAACTGGGCGGGTGCATTTGCACCCGCCCAGTTTTTCTTTTCATGCTACACTTGCGCGAATTCGTTGCAGGAATTATTGGTGTGAACAACAAACTTCCATTTTGGTTGAAACTTTTATACGGTTCTGGTGATTGGGGAATCGCCAGCATCGGTATGATGCGTTCGATCTTCTACGCGCTTTATCTTACGGATGTGGTGGGCATTGAGCCGCGGCTTGCTTCGCTGGGCGCTTTGGCGGGCATCGTATGGGATGCGATCAACGACCCCATCATTGGTACGTTAAGCGACCGTATGAAATCGAAACTTGGCCGCCGCCGTCCATTCCTGCTGTGGTTCGCCTTTCCCTTCGGATTAAGTTTCGTCATGCTGTGGACCGCGCCGAATTGGGAAAGCCAGGTGGGACTATTGATCTATGTGACGCTCGCCTTCATGGTCTCGGATACGCTCACTACTCTGGTGGCTGTACCGTATCTTTCCTTAACCCCTGAATTGACTCAAGACTACGATGAGCGGACTTCGCTTTCAAGTTTTCGCACCGTCTTTCAATTGTTGTCCGCCATGACGGTGGTCATCACCGCACCCATGATCGTGGACTCGGTCATCCTGGGCGGCGGTTCGCAGCAGCAGGGATTCATTGCCGCAGGCGCGATCTTTGGTGCCATTGGTTCGCTTCCGCTTTTCTTCATTGGCTTGTTCGTGCGCGAGCGCTTTGCTTCGGAGGAACAGGAGCAGGAATCAATTCCTTTCGGAGAAACTCTCCGCCTTGCATGGCAGAATGTCCCGTTCCGTTACGCGGCGGGAATTTACATGTTCAACTGGTCGGCGGTGGATATGGTCGCCATCACCTTCCCGTTCTTTTTACTATATTGGGTCGCGCGGGGTGATCTGTTGGCGAAGATCAACATCTTCGGTGTGGACCTCGCGCTCGAGTCTGCCTTCTTTGGCATCATGATGTTCGTCTGTGTCCTGTTCGTTCCGTTCTGGTTGTGGTTTGCAAAACGCCGTAACAAAATTCAAGCGTACATCGTGGGCATGTTTGCATGGATCATCGTGCAGGGATTGATCTTCACCATTCAGCCCGGTGACATTCCCTGGCTGTTGACCATTGCCGCGCTGGCGGGCATCGGTGTTTCCGCCGCCTACATTTTGCCCGACTCCATTCTTCCCGATGTCATTGAATGGGATGAACTCCGCACAGGCCGCAGACAGGAGGGAATCTATTATGGCATCCGCACCCTTATTCGTAAACTGACCGGCGCGGGAGTTATCTTTGTCACACTGCAAGTTTTGGGCTGGTCGGGCTATCAATCCCCGCCCGATGGTGTCATCCAATTCACCCAGCCTGATTCTGCGCTGTTCTCGATCCGCTTGATGGTTTCGTTTATCGGCGTCGCAATTTTGCTTGGGACAATTATCATTGCATGGTCTTATCCGCTTTCACGCGAAAAGTATATGCGGATACAAAAACTGCTCAAAGTAAAACGCGCCCTCGCAAAAAAATAGAGCGGATAATGTACTCCGCTCTTTCTTAATCTGACAGTTGATGCCCGTACCTGACACTTGGCACCTGCCCCTGATACCTAGTCCCTAATCCCTGGCACTATATCATCGACGGCTCTTCGTACTTCCCAAACACCTTCGTCATCACCCCAATGATCTCACCCAATGTGCAATACGCATGGACACATTCCATGATGTACGGCATGGTGTTCTCTGTTCCCTCGCAGGCAATTCGCAATCTATCCAGAGTTTGCCCCACCCGTCCGTTATCGCGCGTCTTGCGGACTTCATTCAAACGCGCCACCTGTTTTTCATAACCATTCGGATCCATCCTCAAGATTGGCACGCTCAGCGGCTTTTTCTCCGCGTACGCATTCACACCCACGATCTTGCGGATACCCTTGTCTATCTCGCGCTGGTAACGATACGCCGCGTCTGAAATTTCGCTTTGGAAGAATCCCCGTTCAATGGATGGGATCACGCCGCCGAATTCCTGAATGCGGGCGAAGTAGTCATACGCCTCTTTCTCCATTCGGTCTGTTTGCGCTTCGACGAAGAAACTACCCCCAAGCGGATCCACCGTATTCGTCACGCCAGATTCCTCGGCGATGATCTGCTGGGTGCGTAGGGCAATCGTCACCGAATGTTCGGAGGGCAACGCCAATGCTTCATCCATTGAGTTGGTGTGCAGGGACTGCGTGCCGCCCAACACAGCCGCAAGCGCTTGCAGCGCCACGCGGACAACGTTATTCTCCGGCTGTTGCGCCGTCAATGAAACGCCAGCTGTTTGGGTGTGGAAACGTAATAACCACGAGCGTGGATTCTTTGCCTTGAACGTCTCGCGCATCTCGCGTGCCCAAATGCGGCGGGCAGCGCGATATTTGGCGATCTCTTCAAAGAAGTCATTGTGTGCGTTGAAGAAGAAGGATAAACGCGGAGCGAAATCATCCACGTCCATGCCGCGCGCAATTCCCCAGCGGACATATTCCAATCCGTCCGCCAGCGTGAATGCTAATTCCTGTGCCGCCGTCGAACCCGCCTCGCGGATGTGATACCCGCTGATCGAGATCGTATTCCACTGCGGAACTTTCTGCGCGCCGAATTCCATCGTGTCCACCACGAGCCGCATGGAAGGTTCGGGCGGGAAGATGAATTCCTTTTGCGCGATGAACTCTTTGAGAATATCGTTCTGGGTTGTGCCGCGCAGTTGATCGAGGCGCAGACCTTTGTTCTCTGCGGCGGCGAGATACATGGCCCAGATGATCGAAGCGGGTGAGTTGATGGTCATACTGGAGGAAACTTTTTCGAGCGGAATTCCATCCAGCAAAATTTCCATATCCTTCAACGAAGAGATCGCGACGCCGCATTTCCCGAACTCACCAAGCGCTTCGGGTTGGTCGGTGTCATAGCCCATCAAAGTGGCCAGGTCGAAGGCAATGCTCAGGCCTGTCTGACCCTGCTCCAGCAAGTATTTGAAGCGCGCGTTCGTTTCTTCCGCAGTGCCGAAGCCCGCGAACATTCGCATCGTCCACAACTTGCTGCGGTGCAGCGTGGGGTGGACTCCTCTGGTGTAGGGATATTCACCTGGAAGCCCAAGCGTTTCGGCGTAATCATTTTCGGCAATATCGAGGGGGGTGTACAGTCTGTTGATCGGTTCGGAGGAGGTAGTGATAAATTCTTCGGAGCGTTCGGGGAGTTGTGATAAAGCTTTTTTGAGGGAGGTCTCTTCCCATGTGGAAAGCGACTTTTTCAATTCATCGATTTTCTTTTTATCGTACATGGCATCTCCTTTGGCAAAAGATGTTGGGATTATACATTAGACCGTTGACCGCCGTAGACGATGGGCAAGTCAACTCAAGATCTTTTAGCCGCGAATTTACCCTACGGGCACGATGTCACGAATTACGCGAATTATTTTAAATTAGCGAAAATTCGTGAAATTCGCGGCAGATTTTTTGAACTTTCATCTCACGGTCTTCGGTCTACAGTCCACCGTCCTACTTCTGGTATACTCGATTTTATAAAGGTACCAACCCATGCCCCGCTTCGAAATTGACGTAGACCCATGTGACCATCTAACCGCAGACGCCATTGGCAAACCAGGCCAACGCGTCTTTTATTTGCAAGCCTATCAGGAACAGCGCACCATCACCATTATTATTGAAAAGGCGCAGCTGCTTTCGCTTGCCATCGGCATTGAACAATTCCTCGCGCAGCTCAGCCAGCAGAACCCCGAACTTGATGAAGCCTCAGGTGATTTTGTGGAAGACATTATGCGCATCAGTCCGCCCGTAGACCCGCTCTTTCGCGCGGGTGAGATCGGCCTCGGCTACGACAAAGACCGTGACCGTGTCGTCATCTTCGCCAAGGAACTGCTCACCGAAGAAGCCGACCCCGAGTCTGCCGCACAAGTCCGCTTTTGGGCCACACGAACACAACTACGCATGCTCGCCCGCTGGGGACAGGATGTCGCCTCGCGCGGCCGTCCCGTTTGTCCGCAATGCGGCCAACCGATGGAACCCGAAGGGCACTTCTGCCCGAAGAAGAACGGGCATCTACAATAAATATATTGTCAAAGGTCGAAAGTCAAATGTCAACGACTTTCGACCTTTGACCTTTGACCCACAATGAACACTCCCACTCCACAAACAATCCAAACCGCCCTTACCCACGGCGAATACGAACTCAAAGGCCAATTCATGCTTGGCAGCAATTACACCTTCTTCGTGGATGTGCATCACGAGGGTGAAACCTATCAGGCCGTATATAAGCCGAGCAAAGGCGAGCAGCCGCTTTGGGATTTTCCCGATAACACGCTCGCCCTGCGCGAAGTCGCCGCGTATCATTTGAGCGAGGCGCTCGGCTTTCACATCGTCCCCTTCACCATCTATCGTCAAGACGGCCCCTACGGCCCCGGCTCGTTGCAGCAATACATTGACTACGATGTTGATCATCACTACTTCAACTTCACTGTTGAAGAAAAAGAAATGCTTCGTCCCGTGGTGCTATTTGATTTTCTCGCCAACAATGCCGACCGCAAAGGCAGTCACATCTTTTTTGAAGATGACACTCACAAACTTTTTGCCATCGACCACGGCGTATGTTTTCACGAAGATGACAAACTCCGCACCGTGATCTGGGACTTCGCTGGTCATCACATCCCCGACGAATTGCTCGCGCCTCTTTCCCAAACTGACAATTGGTCTGCCCTCTTTGAAGATACCCTCAGCCCGAACGAGATCTCCGCACTGCTCACCCGTGCTGAGATTCTCTGCACAACAAAACTATTTCCACGCCCTCTGCAAGGACGCAGGGCGTACCCATATCCCCCTGTGTAATTTCACACGTCATTGCGAGGAGCGCTCTTGTTCTTCGCGACGAAGCAATCTCTTCGCTGTGTTGGAGATTGCTTCGGGCGGGAGAACACCGCCCTCGCAATGACGAATATTAAGGAGAATTCATGCACTACAAACTCGCACTCATTGGTTTTGGAAACGTCGCCCGCTCTTTGGCAAAACTGCTCATCCGCAAGCAGGACTTGCTCAAAGAGAAGCATGGCATCACCTTTTCATTCACTGGCCTCTCCACAGGCCGCCACGGATTCGCCGTCAACCCCGATGGGCTTGATATTCAAAAAGCATTGGAACTCGTCGAAAGTGGACAATCCATCTTTCCTCTTTCCTCTTTCGATGTGCAAGACTCTCTTTCCGTGATTCAACATTCCCAGGCCGATGTCATGTTCGAAAATTCCCCCGTCAACACCCAAACGGGACAGCCCGCACTCGACCACATCCGCACCGCGTTGAATTTAGGGATGCACGCCATCACCGCCAACAAGGGCCAGTCGTCCACGGCTATCGTGAGTTGACCGCGCTTGCAAAGAGCAAGGGAAAATCTTTCAGACACGAATCCACCGTTCTGGGTGGCGCACCAGTTTTCTCGGTCATGCGCGAGGCGTTCCCGTTGGCAGAGTTGGAATCCTTCAAAGGCATTTTCAACGCCACCACCAATGTCATCCTTTCCCTCATGGAAAATGGCGAGAAATATGAAGATGCAGTGAAGTACGCCCAATCCATTGGACTGGCGGAGACAGACCCCACCAACGATGTGGACGGTTGGGATGCGGCCATTAAAGTCGCGGCATTGGTTACCGTGTTATGGGATACACCGATGACCCCGCAGCAAGTCAACCCCACAGGCATTCGCGGCATCACACCTGAGATGATCGCCAAAGCCAAAGCCGAAGGCAAGCGTTATAAATTGGTTTGCTCTGCTGAAAAAGTTGGAGATAAAGTGGAAGCCAGTGTTGCGCCGCAACTGGTGGACTCAGCTTCTCCGCTCTACGGAATGATGAATTCCAGCACAGGCATCACCTTCCGCACTGATGTGATTTTGGATTACTCAATTGTTCTCTCTGAGAAACCAGGCATGAAGGGCGGCCCCCTTGAAACGGCCTATGGCTTGTTTGCAGATTTTGTGAATGTTGTGAAATAATTTGTTTGACAAACCTCCGAGGTCTAAAGACCTCGGAGGTTTTTTATTTACGCTACCAACAAAACCACCAACGCCAAAATGGCAGGGACAGCCTGCATATAAAAAATCCGCTTGCTGACTGTGAATGCGCCGAAGATACCCGCAATGATGACACAGCTTAAGAAGAAAATTTTCACCGCATCTCCTGCAAAGATTCCCCATATCAAACCAGCAGCGAGAAAGCCGTTGTACAGTCCCTGATTCATGGCGAGGGTTTTGGATTGCTTGGCAAACTCCTCTGTCATGCGAAAGGACTTCATCCCGCGCGGTTTGTCCCACAGGAACATTTCAAGATAGAGAAATCCAAAGTGTAAGAGGGCAACGATACCAGTAAGAATGTTCGCGATCATTTCCATGTTTTTTTCTCCTGTGTAAAGGTAACAGTCACTTTTAAAGTGACTGTTACCTGAGTATAGCACGCCCATAAAAACAGAACAAAAATTCTGTTATACTGCCTTTACCTTACGGAGTAAATGAATATGGCAAAAACAAAAGTTCACACTCGTTACGTCTGCCAGCAATGCGGACGGGTTTCAGCATCTTACATGGGCAAATGCCCACAGTGCAACTCTTTCAACAGCATGGTGGAAGAAGTTATCCACGATGAGCCTGTTGCGAAGGGATCGGGAACCGTCAGAGGGCTGACAGGCCGCTCGATTCCGCGTCCCATTTCCGAGGTCGGGGGTGAGGCGGAAGATCGCATCCACCTGCCGATCGGTGAGTTTGCAAGAGTCCTCGGCGGCGGCATCGTGCCTGGCTCCATCGTCCTCGTGGGCGGCGACCCGGGCATTGGCAAATCCACGCTCATGCTGCAAATGGCAATGGAGATGGCGAAGACCCAGCGCGTGCTGTATGTTTCGGGTGAGGAGTCGGAGCGGCAGATCAAGATGCGTGCGGTGCGTTTAGTGAATGGGACGAAGGAACTGCCGAAAAATCTTTTACTGGTGACGGAGACGAATCTTGAGGTGATCCTGAATCACGTCCGCGATTCAAAACCTGACCTGCTAATTGTTGACTCCATCCAGACAGTTTATTTGTCTGAATTGGATTCGTCGGCAGGCTCGGTTTCGCAGGTGCGCGAGTGTTCTTCTCATTTGCGTGAGTTGGCAAAGTCATCGGGGATTTCCGTGTTCATGATCGGGCATGTCACCAAGGACGGCGCGATCGCTGGCCCGCGTGTGCTTGAACATATTGTGGACACGGTTCTGTATTTGGAAGGCGACCGTTTTCAGGCATATCGTTTGCTGCGCTCGGTAAAAAATCGTTTCGGCGCAACAGCGGAAGTAGGCGTGTTCGAGATGCGCGAAGGCGGGTTGATGGAAGTGACCAATCCATCCGAGGCATTCCTTGCGGAGAGATTGATAAACGCGGCAGGCTCTGCCATTGCAGTGACGATGGAAGGGACGCGTCCCATCCTCGTTGAAATTCAAGGACTCACATCCCCGACTCAATTTGGCAATGCGCGCCGCACTCCCAACGGCGTGGACTTTAATCGTTTGCTGTTAATTACCGCGGTGCTCACCCGCCGCGTTGGATTGAAACTCGCAGAGCATGATGCTTTTGTCAACGTGGTGGGCGGTATTCAAATTGACGAACCCGCCGCAGACCTTGCCATCGCCGCCGCCATCGCATCTTCGTGGAAGGATGTGCCTGTCCGCGCGGAAGCGGTGTTGATCGGTGAGATCGGTTTGGCTGGCGAGTTGCGCATGCCAGGTCAAATGGTGGCGCGATTGCGCGAAGCTCAAAAGTTGGGATTCAAAGTTGCCATTGTCCCCAAGGCCATTCGCAAGGGAGAAGAATATCCGAAGGGCATCGAGATCATCGAAGTCCGCTCGTTGGATCAGGCTTTGGCTGTGGCGTTGAAAAAACAATCTTGATTTTTTGAGTCATAAGCGAGAGTATGAAAACAAATAATGAGCGCGGCGCTTTTATTCAGAGCGACCTCGCTCCTTTTTTTCTTATTACCTTTTCTCTTCTCTTAAACCTTGGGTGGATGTATTACACAAACTATACGGAAGAGGACGCATTCATCACCTTCCGTATTTCTCAGCAGATCGCTTCAGGAAATGGCTTTGTTTACAACATTGGTGAACCCATGTATGGTTCCACCACGCCTTTGCTAACTTTGCTCCTCGCGCTATGGATTAAATTCATCTCAGCCGATGTTGTGTTTGCCGCAAGGTTGATAAATATCATTGCCACGGCCGTAATGCTATTTTTTAGCTGGCAGGCGGTGAAGGCATTGAACCGATCCTCTTTTGAACAGATCGGCGTTCTGCTTGCCCTGCTGACTTCCTCAAAATTAATTTATATGAATACTCAAGGCATGGAAATTCCACTTGCGCTGGCTTTGCTGGCAGTCTCATGGTATTTCTGGTTAAAAGACCGCCCGAACCTTGCCGGTTTGATGTGCGGACTGCTGTTATGGACTCGTATTGACCTGGCTTTTTGGGTGCTGATCTTGATCGTCCTCGCTTCTTTCTCCCGTTTGAAGGATGCATTTCGAATTGCCTTTATCTCCGCTGTGACATATGTACCGTGGGTGGTGTTCGCCTTTTTTTATTTTGGTTCCCCCATTCCATTTACAGTGACTGCAAAATGGGTGGCCTACAACCTGTTCAATGAGTCACCCTACCTTGGACAATTGTCAGTTGTTCTTCAATATTTATCTCCATTTCGAGCAGATGGTAATCTGTCACTTTGGGGGACGGCAATCGCCTTCCTCCTTGCAGTGTGGGGAATTTGGGCGAATCGCTCCATGCCCAAAAAGGGACTTGTTCTTCTAATGATTTTCATTGGGTTTGAAGCAGCCCGCCTGACGTTAACCCGCACCACCTATTTCAGCCGCTATTTCGTTCCAATTTTATGGGCTGCGATGGTGCTGGCTGGTGTAGGGTTTGGCTCTCTCTGGGCTCGGCTCAAAGACACTCGCCTTGATAAAAAATTCTTTTTTCTCTTCGCCATAATTCTTTTCATGCTTCAACTTCAAACCGGGCTGCATTTTGCAAAATTGACCCGAGAACGCCAGATCTACCGTCATGAACGATCGTTAAAGGCGATGGGGATATGGTTGAAAAATAACGCTGCGCCGAACAGCATGGTTCAGTTGGAGCCGCTCGGGTATGTGGGCTATTACTCAGAGCAGTGGATGTTGGACGAAGTGGGGTTGGTCACGCCTGCCGTGGTCGAGTTGAAACGTCAACGCATTCAAGCGGAAAACTACGCCTCGATCTTTAAACCGGATTATGTGATCGTTCACTGCGGCGATACGCTTCGCATTCCGCCCGCGTCTGATGTAGATCCAAATTACTCTCTGGCTATTAAGTTCGATCCGCTCCATTTTACAGAGACCACGTCTGTTGAGCCCGCTCTACCGTGGTTGTCCTGTTATGAGATCTGGGAAAGACAATAATTCCCCTGGTCTCAATTAAGAATTTCATCCATTCACTTGAATTTGTTACAATTACCACCCTATGAAATTGACAACCCTTAATTGCCCGTCTTGCGGTGCTCCAGTAGATGGAGCGATCAACCCAAACCAGCCATTTACCTGCACGGCTTGCAACTCTACCATCGTCACGACAGACTGGACTTCGAGTGGGGCGCTGATTTGCTCGGATTGTGGGACGGAAAACTCAGGGCGGAATAAATACTGCACCTCCTGCAATGGCGTTCTTCAGGCGGGCTGTCCATTTTGCTATACCCAAAACAATATCAAAGCCAGATATTGCAAGCAATGCGGTGTGGATTTGCAAAAAGCATGGAAGCGACAAAAGATATGGCTTACAGAGCGGGAATCTCGTGAGGTTGAGCGCCGCCAACAGATCCAAAAGATAAAACAGGAATCCCAGGCAAATTTGCAACGCCTGCTTTTAAAATTGGATGAACCGGGAAATCATCCCATGGCCATTCCGGGGATCGTTAATTATGGCACGGAAGCTTTGAATGGTCTGGTCGAACTGCTGGAGAGCAAAGACCCGGATGCGCGTTATGGCGCCGCGCTTGCTCTTGGGAATATTGGAGATCACCGTGCTATTCAACCGCTTATCACATCATTAAGAGATGAGCATCCGGCTGTACGATTTTTCGCCATGGACGCTTTGGGGAAAATAAAAGCAACGGAAGCCGTGCAAGCCATTGGCGAACTGTTGGATGATGAAAGCCCCAACATTCGAAAGCACGCGAACAATGTGCTTTTGTCTTTCAATACGACCGAATCGTTTCAAATTTTGCGCGAGAAAAGCAGACCCAAGTGGTGGCCTTTTGAGAAATAAAAATAAGTTTCTCCTGCCCCTGCAACCACATTCCACTTTCCATCGTATATCTCCTCAGGCACAATTACCTGAGGAGATATTTTCTATGCTTCGTAAACTCTTTATCTTTTTCGCGGCTCTCGCGTTAGCCACCATGGCCTGCGGATTTAATATCAATGTCCCCCAAAAAGCACAGCCCGGTCCCGAGGTAGTGGATGACATCAAGGTGGATTACCCCGATGCGGAAGAGACCAGCCTAAAGCTGGCTTTTGGCGCAGGCGATCTGCTCCTGTCTCCCGGCACGAGTAGCCTCGTGAGCGGCACAGCCACCTACAACTACCCAGACTTTAAGCCCGAAATCATTACCAATGGTGGCAATGTCGAGATCAAGATGGGAAATGTTGGCGTAGATTTTATCCCTGCAGTTGACGGTCTCAAGAACGAATGGGATTTCAAGCTCGGCAGCCAGCCCATGAATCTGTCTATTGAATCTGGCGCGTACGATGGAACCTTTGAATTCGGCGGACTCGCGCTCACCAACCTCACCATCAGAGATGGCGCGGCGAATGTGGAGCTTGCGTTCTCTGAACCCAACCCGGTCGAGATGTCCGTCTTCAGTTATTCCACCGGCGCGTCTGATGTCAAAATGAGAGGATTGGCCAACGCCAACTTCAGTATATTTGACTTCTCCGTCGGGGCAGGAGATTACACCCTCGATTTCTCCGGTGACCTGCAAAGAGACGCCTCTATCAAAGTGGAAAGCGGATTCAGCAACGTGATGATCATCGTCCCGGAGGGTGTGAACGCAGTCGTCACAGTGGAGAGCGGCGTGTCGAATGTAAGCGCAGGCTCCGGTTGGAGTCAGAACGGCAACATCTACAAACAAAAAGGGGATGGCCCCACACTTACGTTTATTGTCGAAATGGGAGCAGGCAATCTCACTCTCACAAAATAGAAGAGTTAACCCGGCATATCCAAAACCGCCTCACGTATTCCAAAATACGTGAGGCGGTTTTGGATCCCCCCAAAAGTCAGCCCTCTTTCAATTCAGAGTAAAAGGTCATAATTCATCCATGACCTCTATCACTTGCATTGAAACAAAATTCACAATAAAATCGTGATTGTCGGTAAATTTTACCTATTTTTCTAAGTGAGGTTCGTATGCAAATTACACGTCAGGCAGATTATGCCGTTCGCGCAGTGCTCCATCTTGCGAAGAACGGTGACACCCGCACAGCAACGAGTATGATCGCGGAAGAGCAACGCATTCCACCATCTTTCCTCGCCAAGATCGTTTCTCAATTATCCATTGCGGGGCTGTTGCATACCTCACGCGGCGCACGCGGCGGCGTTACCCTTGCCCGTGCTCCGAAAGAGATCACCCTTCTTGAAGTCATCGAAGCCATCGACGGCCCCATTCAACTCAACGAATGTGTCGGCGACCAGGGCGCTTGTTCATTCGATGCAGATTGCCCGCTCCGTCCGGTTTGGTGTGACGCGCAGGAAGATCTGGTAAAAAAACTGAAAGGTACCAACTTTGCAGACATGGTCACGAACGGACAGGTTCCCGTATAGATCTGACTGTAAAATAATATAAATTCAATAGGGCCTCTCGGCTATAATTGCCGGGAGGCTTTTTCATTTTCATACCCAAGGATGGAAACCATGACTACTAGACGTGCATTGCCCGCTGCACTGATCCTTTTGACAACGATCCTGGCATGTGCTGTGCCCGGACTTTCCACCGCTTCACAACCCGCACCGGTCGCATCTCCCTTGGGGACAGCTGATACCCGGCTTGAAATTATGGTGGCTGAAACAGTTTCCGCCGCCCTCGAACAGACTCAACAAGCCGCGCCCACAGCCACAATTGAGCCGACTCATACTCCCGCACCCCTCGCAACCATCACCCCCAGCCCCACACCGGATATGGATGATTCAGGAAGCACCCTCAATAAGCTGGAGGATGGCACCGCGCAATTTACAGATACGAAGGCCGGTTATGAAATAACCCTGCCGCAAGGCTGGCTGCCCATCCGCATTAATTCGCAGGAATATTTGGATGCCTGGCTGCTCCCTGAATTGACCAACCCCGCCATGCAGCGCTCGTTGAGTAGCATTGAAAAAATGAACCCGGATGAACTGCGCCTTTTCGCCCTCGATATTCAGGAAGGGCACACGGAAATAGATTTCGTCACCAATATCAATTTCTATTGGGATGAAAAGAAAGAGATGTCTCTGGAAAATGATGAGGACTTGAAGGCTGAAGCTGAAGCCCTGCTCGACGCGCTCGCCGGACTGGAAGTGACCGCCGCCGAACTCGTCACTACTGCCGGCGGAGTCCCGACCGGTGTGATCACATCCAAAACCCCGGTCACAACTGTGGACGGCGTGGCGGTTGAGCTGTTCCAGAAGCAGGTTTTCATCAAGACCCGTGTCGGCACCCTGATGGTCACGCTTACAACCACAGAGGAATTAAAGCAGGCCGTCCTCCCCCAGTTTGACGCGATGATCGAGACTCTCAAAGTTGAAAAATAGGAAAGAAGAATATTCAATGTCCATACTGTATGCAGTGTGGTCAGCGTACTGCGACAGGTCGTGTAGTTTTACAGCTCACTTTACTTATTTCCGTTTGTCGTGGAGGGGCCTTGAGGGAGGAGCGCTGGTTCTTGTATTGTGAGCCGATAAGTGGATGGGAGTAAGGCAATGAAAATCAAATATTTCCTCGCGATCAGTATGATCTTTGCATCTGTGGCAGCTTGTGTTATTCCTGGCGCAAGCCAGCCGCCACAGATCGACCAGAATTCGCTTTCAACGGCTATCGTGCAGACGGTGAGTGCCGCCACAACACAGACCGCCGCCGCGCCAATCGGACAGTCTCCTACGCCCACGCTGCCCACCGTGAACGAGACCAACCTTGAAAAACTGCCGGATGGTTCCGTAAAATTCACCCATATCTCCGGCGGATATGAAGTGACCTTCCCGAAGGGCTGGCTGACCGTACGCCCCAACTCGGAAGAGTTCAATGATGCATATTCCAGGGATACGGCGAAGAATTCCCTGCTATTGGGGCAGATGGATTATGACGTGAGTGCCTATGAAGCTGGGTTTAGTCAGCTGCATTCCTACGCTCTGCGGCCTGATATCGAAAAGAATTTTCTGTTCGGCTTTTCAACGGTCAGATGGGACTCCCAGGATACCCTGTCTCTGAATGAATCGAGCATGGGCGAATTGGCGCGGGAATTGGAAACCTCCGGCGTGATTCCAGGCTTTCGAGTGGATACGGCCCAGATCTATGAAACCGTGAATACTGTCGAAGTGGTAGAAATTGGCGGGCAGTTCTCGCTCAGCGATGGGCAGGATGGGGTGATCCCGTTCTATATGACAGCCATTTTTTTCAAGCCTACTGCCGACACTCTCACCCGGATTACATTTACCTACCTGAAAGATTACACGACGCAATTGTCTATTGATGTAAACAGTGTCATTATCTCGGTCAAGCTGCTGGGGCTGTAAAATAAACTCAATACTGACACTCAATATTATAGGAGTCTAGGATGTCCAACCCCCGCACCGTCCGTGCCCCTCGTGGTACACAACTCACCTGCAAGAACTGGCTCAGTGAAGCCGCTTACCGCATGATCCAAAATAATCTTGATCCTGAAGTAGCCGAGAAGCCGGATGACCTCGTCGTCTACGGCGGACGGGGCAAAGCTGCCCGCAACTGGGAATCCTTCGACGCCATCCTTGAGTCGCTCAAGAATTTGGAAGAGGATGAAACCCTGCTCGTGCAATCAGGCAAGCCGGTCGTCATCTTCAAAAGCCACAAGGATGCTCCAAAAGTTTTGATCGCAAATTCGAATATTGTGCCGCACTGGGCCACCTGGGAAAAATTCGATGAGCTCGATAAAAAGGGACTCATCATGTACGGACAGATGACCGCCGGTTCGTGGATCTACATTGGCACGCAGGGAATTTTGCAGGGTACCTACGAAACCTTCGGTGCGCTTGCTAAACTCAAGGGCTGGGATTCGCTCAAAGGCAAGTTCGTGCTTACCGCAGGACTGGGCGGCATGGGCGGTGCGCAGCCGTTATCCATTACGATGAATGAAGGTGTGGGGCTCGTCGTGGAAGTGGATCCCGAACGCGCCGAACGCCGCCGCGCCATTGGTTATGTGGATATGGTTGTGGATAATCTCGAAGAAGCCATGACCCTCGTGGAGGAATTCAAGCAAAAAGGAATTCCAAAATCCATTGGCCTGATCGGCAACGCAGCAGATGTGTACTCCGAACTTGCTGCGCGCGGCATCATCCCGGATGTGGTCACAGACCAGACCTCGGCGCATGAAGCTTTGTTTTATGTGCCTTCGGGTTTGTCCATTACTGCGGCGAATCAATTGCGTGTGAGCGACCCTGAAAAATACAAAAAAATGGCGATGGACTCCATGTCCACGCATGTGAAGGCGATGCTGGCTTTCCAGCGCGCGGGCGCGGAAGTGTTCGATTATGGTAATAATCTGCGTCAGCAAGCCTTCAATAATGGTGTGAGTGACGCCTTTGAATTCCCCGGCTTTGTGCCCGCTTATATACGTCCGTTGTTTTGCGAAGGCAAGGGACCGTTCCGCTGGGTGGCGCTCTCCGGTGACCCGGAAGATATTTACACCACAGACAAAGCCATCATGGAACTCTTCCCCGATGACGCGCATCTACACCGCTGGATGAAGATGGCGCGTGAGAAAGTGCCGTTCCAGGGATTGCCCTCGCGCATTTGCTGGCTCGGCTACGGTGAGCGCGCCAAAGCTGGTTTGATGTTCAATGAACTGGTCGCCAGTGGAAAAGTGAAAGCGCCCATCGTTATTGGCCGCGATCATTTGGATGCGGGCTCTGTGGCTTCGCCCAACCGTGAGACCGAATCCATGAAAGACGGCTCCGATGCCATTTCAGATTGGGCCATTCTCAATGCGATGATCAATGCGGTTGGCGGCGCCACGTGGGTATCCTTCCATCATGGCGGCGGGGTGGGGATGGGGTATAGTCAACATGCCGGGCAGGTCATTGTTGCGGATGGGACTCCCGAAGCAGCCGTCAGGTTGGAAAGAGTCCTTACAACAGATCCAGGCATGGGCGTGGTCCGACACGCTGATGCGGGGTATCAAATTGCCATTGATGCGGCAAAACGTCACGGGTTGAAAATGCCCATGTTGGAGAAGTCATCCTGAAACGCTCTATCTTTTTACTCTGTGTTTTCATCCTGTCGGCATGTGGCTCGAACCCCAACATTTGGGGCGATTCACTGTCGCCCGCGCCGGTTGTAACTTCTGTTTATTTTCAAACCGAAACGCCCGCCCCCACGGCTATAGCTTCGCCAACAACAACCCTGCTCCCCACAGAAACGCCCGCCCCAACCGAGACGCCGGTTCCGACCATCACGCTGACCCCCACGCCGTCTTTTGAAAGCATCAAGCATGTTCTAATCATCAGCTATGACGGAATGCGCCCCGATGCGATCCCGCTGGCGCCCATGCCCAACTTGATGGAGCTTATGGCAAAGGGCGCTTATGCCCCCACCTCGGCAGAGACCATTGATTACCCCTCCACTTCGCCGAGCCACGCGTCCATGCTTTCAGGAATGTGCATGGACAAGACCGGCATCATCTACGATAAATATTTTGCCTACATGGGGTATTCCAAAGGTGTGGATGTGTTTGACCTTGCCCATGCCGCTGGTTTGAAGACGGTGATGGTCGTTGGGAAATCCAAGCTGCGCCAGATGGCCGAGCCTGAAACGACCGATGTGTTTGAGATCCGTTATGGCGAGCCTGCCATCTCTGAAGAGGCGGTTGTCCAGATCAACGCGGGCTTCGACCTGATGTTCGTTCATTTTGCCGGACCCGATCTGCGCGGACATAAATACACCTGGATGTCCGGCGAATACATGAAGGTCTTGCGGCAGGGAGATGAGGCCCTGGGCTTGATCCTCGACGCGCTCAAAGCGAACGATCTGTTGGATTCCACGTTGATCATCATCACTGCCGACCACGGCGGACACGATAAGAATCATATCGGCCTGGTGATCGAAGATTTCCGCATCCCATGGATCGCCTCCGGGCCAGGCGTGGTGCCGACCGAACTCAACTTCGTGATCTCCACAACCGATACCGCCGTCACCGCCGCGTACGCCCTGGGTCTGCCCCTCCAACCCGAGTGGGATGGCATCCCCGTCTACACGGCATTCGGGCAGCCCATGTTGACATTGCATGAGAAGAATCCATGCCGATGATTGGAAATTAAAACTTTAATGATAAAACGTATTTGGATTTTGACTCTTGCGGCGATTCTCATGCAAAGTTGTGGGACGCTCGCTTCTTCTCCGCCGCCGACAGTTGTTCCTGCTTCGACAGAGATCCTCGTCCCGAGCGAAACACCCCCGCCCACGGTTCCGCTTGCGCCGCCAACAGAGACGCCCATCCCAACCATCACCTCCACTCCGCTGCCCGCAGCGGAGCGCGTGCTTATCGTCAGCTTTGACGGCCTGCGCCCCGACGCGATCTCGGCAGCGGAGATGAACAACGTCATGGCGCTCATGCAAAGCGGAGCATACACTCTGACTGCGCAGACCATCATGCCGAGCGTCACCCTGCCTTCACACGCATCCATGCTGGTGGGAACCTGCCCCGCGAAGCATATTGTCCGCTGGAATGAATATGTGCCGCAAAACGGGTACGCCCTTGGTACCGATATTTTTGATCTCGCGCAAGCGGCAGGGATGCAGACCGCCATGGTGGTGGGCAAGGAAAAGCTGCGCCAGGTCACCGAACCGGGCAGCACCGATTTTTTTGAATTCATCGACGAGACAGACAAGATCAAGGACACGTCCACAGTGGAGCAGCTTGCCATTGGTCAGATACAGCAGGGATTTGACCTCATGTTCGTGCATTTCCCCAATGGCGACCTCTCAGGCCATGAGAACGGCTGGATGTCACGGGAGCAATTGAGCGTCTATCGCAGGGACGATAGGTTGTTTGGCTTGATCCTGCAAGCCCTGAAAAATAAAAGCATGTATGAAAATACCATGATTATTGTCACTTCCGATCACGGCGGACATGACACCACTCATGGCTATAACATCCCCGATGATATGACTATCCCGTGGATCATCAGCGGCCCGGGTATTGTCCCCATCGGGCAGCTTTCCACGCAGGTTTTCACAATGGATACCGCTGCCACCGCGGCCTTTGCGCTGGGTTTGCCGCTTCCGGCGGAGTGGGATGGCGCGCCGGTCTATGAAGCCTTTGGTATGCCGGTGGATGAATTTAGAAAAAGCGGGTGTGGATATTAAGAACGGGTCATACCCTACGCTGGTAGGGTGACATAACAGGCTATGTAAATTAATATTAACCATACCAACGTATCATGGTAACAAATAACCGCGCCTCCCGAAACAGTCAGGGGGCGGTGTGCTGTATCCACCACGGGCATGTCTTTGCAGAAAGATTTGCTTGGCTGTTGGGTTATTCTCGGAGAAAATATGAGCGATTCAAAACGCCGCACCTATGGAATTATCATCGGCCTCGCCTTTGGGTTTCCTTATTCACTGATTTCCCAGTTCATCAATGTTTGGTCCATGCCCGGGATTCCCTTGCATGATCTTCCTATTGGGCGTGTTGCAATGGTGTTCCTTACCACCCTGTTCATGGCAGTGATGGGGTTGATCATTGCATGGGATGAGGAATCATTTTGGGGCTTGATCGGGAGCGGCTTTTTGGCTGTCTTCTTAAGCTCCCTGCTGGCTTTCATCAATTCAGGAGAAAGGCAGGCGGTGACCTCTTTTTTCCTTTCCCTGTTCACCTTTTTGCCGCGCCTTATCATTTACCTGCCGCTTGGACTCTTTTTCCGCTGGCTGTTAGGGCTGGTTGATACCACCGGCCGTGCTCCTTCCAGCGGGTTGTCGCGTTTGTTGAAGGTGACTTTTTCCATTCTGATCGTTGCCGTGGTCGGCGGCAGGTTCTCGCAAATATCCCCCGAGGCGAAGGATGCCTTGCAGGATATGAACGCGCTTGTGCTGGAGGGCATGTCTGCTGTTGCAAAGGGGGAGGATGTGCCGGAACCGCTCATTCCGGTGGATGGATTTACAAGCCGTGCGACAGGCGTCTATACCCTCGAATGGAGCAGCGATGTGGATAGCCTGCCCGTTACACGTCCCGTGGCCGAATTCGGGGTGACGGAATCGCTGATCATCGTTCGCTTTGAGAATGGGTATCGGTTTGGCTGTGCGTTCACTCCCCCTACCAATATCCCAAAATGTATTAACATCACCCGTGTGAGGTAGTCGCTGGAATAGTACTTTTGTAGGTTGTGAAATAAATGGCTTTGGTGTACTATTTGGATAAGTAATATCGAATACATCCTGTTCGAGGGAACAGTTGTAGAATACTTAATGGTAATTTATTGGTAGGAGAGAGTTGAACGGGCTTCGCAAAAGCGAAGCCCGTTCATTTTGATTAAGGTGTTGGTGTTGATTCCGGCGTGTCGGTTGGCTGCGGGGTGTCCGTTGCTTTTTCCGTCGGCGAAGGAGTTTCTGTTGGAGTTGGTGATGGTGTGATGGTTGGTGTATCCGACGGGGTTGGTGTGTTGGACGGCGTGGGGGTGGCGGTCAATGTGACAGCGGGCAAGTCTATGGCGCCGCTCAAGCCGAGACCAAGCAGTTCGCGAAAGATCCAGCCGCCTTCGTATTGTTGATGCGCCGGGTCTTCCTGATTTGGGGAGATGAGCAGCCAGGTTTCATTCTCGTTCACAGCGCGGAAGGTGAGGCATTGTCTCAGCTTCAATGGCTCTCCAAGAACGGCATAATTTGTGCCCGGGCCGGATCGCACATTGATCGTATTCGCATACAAAGAATTGACACAGTAAGTCAGTGTTTCAAATGGCTGCTTTGTTGCGGAGGGAGTCAACGATGCCTGTTTTGTGACGATGGCGGTCTCTGTAATTGTTGGAGTTGGCGAAGAGGTGCGCGTTGCTGGGATGTCGGTGGGGGTGAAGGTGAAAACGTCCGTTGGAGGGACGGAAGATGGGGTTGATGTGATAACCGCCGGAGCTGGCGGCTTTTGAGTGAAGACAAACGCCGCTACGATCAGAAGAACAATTCCAATGATGCCGGGGATGATATATTTTTGAAACGCAGGCGGCAGAATAGCTTTCGCTCTTTCAAAAGGACTTACGACAGGCGGTTTTCCCGTGTATCCAAGCGCAGACAGAAGATTCTTGAAGTTATCAACATATTCCCCGTTTATAAAATTAACAAAATTGATCGTGTTCAAGGCGAAGGGAACATCGCAACTTTCGAACATGATCGGGATGATCTTTTTGCGCAGGGTTAATGCCTGGGTGTATTCCTTCTGCACCCATTCGGATTTGATCGAATTCGGTGTGAGTACGATAATAAAGAATTGGCTCGCCTCAATGGCGGCAGGCAGTGTTTTTACCCAGTCATCGCCGCCGCGCAGATCGGTAATGTCCCACCAGACATCGTAGCCGGATTTCTCCAAATCACCCGCGAGTTTTTTGGCGAAATCGATATCCTTGCGTGAATAGCTGATGAATATTTTTTGCATGGTATCCCAATATTAGTATCTTACCATTCAAACAGTGGATTTTGTGAAAACTTTCTATGCCTTTTCTCTAATAATAATTTAACGCCCTTTTCCTTGACCAAAATCAGATATTGGAATACATTCAAGTTCACTTAACTAAAAAGAAGGCTTAACTATGTCAAAACCAGTTCGGGTTACCCAGCCCCTGCGCGAATGGATGGATGTATTCATGCACCGTTCCATGCGCGGTTGGAGCCAATTTGCCAAATCCACGGGATTGTCCATGCCGCAGTTCAGCATCCTCATGCAACTGCATTACAAAGGCACCACAGGCCTTTCCGAGATCAGCGAGCGCTTTGATATTTCCGCCGCCGCCGCCAGCCAGCTTGTGGAGAAACTCGTGCAAAGCAGTTACCTTGAACGTGCCGAAGACCCAAACGACCGCCGTGCAAAAAATCTACGGCTTACTCCTGCTGGTGAAAAACTTGTGAACGATGGCATTGAGGAACGCTATCGTTGGATGGGTGAACTTGTCAGCAATTTGGATGTAGAGGATCACGCAAAGATATCCGATGCTCTGACCCTTCTCACACAGGCCGCCCAAAAAATGGACGAGAAGAAATAATTTACACAATGTATCACCATCTTCTACACATTTTTCCCATAATGATTTGATATGTTTTAAGAGCGGCATTGTCGCCCTTGTTAAATTTTATAAGGAGTACCACTTTGCAAGCAACCATGACCCGACCCAATACAAGCACACGCCGTGGAGGTGGACAGCGTCCATCCTTTAAAGGCATCAACCGCGCCATCCGCTACCTGACCAAGTATGGCCGTCAGGCATTGTGGCCATATCTCTTCCTCATCATTGCCACACTCTCGCAGCTCGCTGTGCCGCGCATGATCCGCAACGTGATCGACGCAGTCACCAGCGGATATATTGCCGACCAGGTGTTACAGGCGCTGGAAAAAATCCCCGCCGCATTTATGAGCGCGGCGCTGCCGAAGATTCTCGAAGCCCTCAGCTACGACTCTGCTACGTCGTTTGACCAGCTCAAGGCGGCGCTTGAAGCGGATGTAACCAACGCTCCCCGCGCGCTGACAACTGCTCTGGTCGCGATCGTCATCTTTGCCATCCTGCGCGGACTCTTCTCCTTCCTGCAGGCGTTCTGGGCGGAGAAGAACTCACAGGCTGTTGCGTATGATCTGCGCAATGACCTGTATGCGAAAATTCAGCAGCTGTCTTTTTCCTATCATGATAAGAATCAGACGGGCCAGTTGATGATCCGCGCCACGGACGATGTGGAAAAAGTTCGTCTGTTCATAGGGCAGGCGTTGCTTCAACTTGTAGGCTCCATCATTTTGCTGGTGGGTACCATCATCATTTTGTTTACATCGAACGTCTCACTCGCTTGGACGGCCATGCCGATCCTGCCCGTGGCGTTGGTGTTGTTCATGATCTTCGGGACCATCAGCCAGCCGTTATTCGCGAAGGTGCAGCAAAAACTTTCAATGTTGAATACGGTCTTGCAGGAAAATCTTGCGGGCATCAAAGTCATCAAGGCGTTCACGCGCGAAAAACAGCAGCAGGCAAGATTCCGCGTCGCAGTGGATGACACAATGAATCAAGCCATCACGGTTTCGCGTTTGTTCACTTTCCTTTTCCCGTTGGTATTCTTGATTGCCAACCTCGGACAGGCCGCCATTTTGTATGTCGGCGGCAAGCAAATTATCGTTGGTACATTAAGCATCGGCGCATGGCAGGAATTTTCCCTCTATCTGATGTACCTATTTTTTCCCATTGCCCAGCTTGGATTCATCATTACGCAATTGGGACAAGCCTCCACATCTGCCGACCGCATCTTTGAAATTCTTGATGCCAAGAGTGATATTGTGGATAAGCCCAACGCCATCACACTTCCTTCCGTCAAAGGCGATGTGAAGTTCGACAACGTCACCTTTCGGTATTTTGGCGGCGGCGACCCTGTGCTCAAGAACGTTAATTTTGAAGCCAAATCAGGCGAGACCATTGCTCTGCTCGGCGCAACCGGTTCAGGCAAGACCAGCATCATCAATTTGCTGCCGCGTTTCTACGACCCAAGCGAAGGCAGCATCACCATTGACGGTCACGACCTGCGCGACATCACTCTTGATTCGCTCCGCTCGCAGATCGGTATTGTGCTTCAGGAGACCACCCTGTTCAGCGGAACCATCCGCGATAACATTGCCTTCGGTAAACCCGAAGCCACATTTGAAGAAGTTCAGGCAGCGGCGAAATCCGCGGCGGCGCATGATTTCATCATGTCCTTCCCCGATGGATACGACACACACGTTGGCGAGCGCGGCACCACCTTGAGCGGCGGGCAAAAACAACGTGTGGCGATCGCGCGCGCGCTTCTGCTCAACCCGCGCATTCTCATCCTTGATGACTCCACCTCCAGTGTGGATGTCGCCACCGAGTCGCATATTCAGGCGGCGCTTGAAACCCTCATGAAGGGACGCACCTCCTTTGTCATCGCGCAGCGCATCAGTACCGTGATGAACGCAGACAGAATCCTCGTGCTTGAAAAAGGCGAAGTCGTTGCCCAGGGCAAGCATGCTCAATTAATGGAAGAAGAACCGATCTATGCAGAAATTTATAACTCGCAGCTTTTGCGTGAGGAGCATTAACCTATGATGGGCCCAGGCCGCTTTGGCGATATTCTCAACCGTGACACCATCAAACCACGCAACCTGAGCGAAACGCTCGGTCGCCTCGGAAAATATTTTGGCCGCTTTTGGTACATGATCGTACTCGCGGTGGTCTTTGTTATCATCACCACCTGGAGTCAGGTGACTTCCCCTGAGTTGTCAGGACAAGCCACAGACTGTTTCCTCGTGCCGCTTGGGCAGTCTTCATTTGAAAAACTTTCCCCTGCCGCCCCAGCCAGCGGAGATACCAAAAATGCCGCTTCGAGCTGCTGGCTCGGCACAACGGAAGACCCATCCACACTTTCCTACTCGCGTCAGATCGTGTATGCCGCCTATCACATGGGTGGATATGTAACCCCCGATCCTGCCACGGCGACAAATGATCAGCGCATCGAAGGTTTGTTCCGCCTGATCCTGATCGTGATCGTTCTGTATGTTCTCGGTTCCGTTCTCACAGGCGCAACCTTCTTCGTCATGGCATGGACAGGTCAGCACGTTCTGCGTGAACTTCGTTTATCTGTGTTCGAGAAATTGCATGAACTCTCCATGAGCTACTACGCCGAACACGAAGCAGGCGACCTGATGAGCCGCATCACGAACGATACCTCCGCCATTGAACAGGCGTTTTCGTTCGCGCTCGTCAATGTATTCAGCGGTATTCTTTTGCTGGTCTGGGTGGCATA
The DNA here is from genome assembly GCA_016714565.1 of Candidatus Villigracilis propinquus. Lineage (GTDB taxonomy): Bacteria > Chloroflexota > Anaerolineae > Anaerolineales > Villigracilaceae > Villigracilis > Villigracilis propinquus. The sequence goes on along the minus strand of JADKDM010000013.1, from coordinate 30,061 downwards.
CAACATGCTCACCGCCAGCCTGCCGTTTGCCTTGCTTTCTCTGGCGGTTTCCCCGTTGATGTTCATCGCCACGATCTGGTTCTCGGGGCAGGCGCGCAAAGCCTTCCGCAAGAGCCGCGAAGAGATCGGCAACGTCAACGCTGAATTGCAGGAGACCATTTCCTCCGTCCGCGAAGTGCAGGCTTTCAACCGCGCGGATGAGAACATCGAGCAGTTCAAGGAAGTCAACGCAGCCAATCGTGATGCGAACGTGCGCGCGGTGGCGTACACCTCGGCGCTTGCTCCAACCCTTGAAGCATTTTCCTATATCGGCCTTGCCATCGTCACAGGTGTGGGCGGTTGGTATTTGCTGACTGGCGATGCCTTGTTTGGCACCACTGTCACGCTTGGTTTGGTGATCACCTTCCTTGCTTATGTGCAGCGCTTCAACCAACCCATTCAGCAGATCGCCGTCTTGTGGACGAATATCCAAAACGCGGTGGCTGGTGCGGAACGTATCTTCACCATTCTCGACGAAAAGCCCGCCGTCTTCGACAAGCCTGGCGCAAAAGCAATGGCCGAGATCAAGGGCAAGGTTGACTTTGATGAAGTCTCCCATGCATACGAAGACGGCGTGCCAGTCTTGAACAAAGTTTCATTCTCTGCCGAAGTTGGGCAGACCATCGCCATTGTCGGCCCAACTGGCGCGGGCAAAACCACCATCATCAACCTGCTGCCGCGCTTCTACGATGTAACAAATGGCTCGGTCAAAATTGATGGCGTGGATGTGCGCGACGTCACCGCGGATTCGCTCCGCAAGCAGATCGGCATCGTTCTGCAGGATACCTTCCTCTTTAGCGCCTCTGTGATGGAAAACATCCGCTTTGGCCGCCCCGATGCCACGGATGAAGAAGTCTACGCCGCGGCGAAACTTGCCAATGCGGATACGTTCATCGAACGCCTGCCCGAAAAATATGGGACGGTTCTCGGCGAGCGCGGCTCGGGTCTTTCTCAGGGACAGCGGCAACTGCTTTCGATTGCACGTGCTGCGCTGGCAGATCCACGCGTGCTCATTCTGGATGAAGCAACTTCCAGCGTGGACACACGAACCGAGCGTCTCATCCAAAAAGCATTCGATGCGCTTCTTCAAAGCCGTACCTCCTTCGTCATCGCGCACCGCTTGTCCACCATCCAAAACGCGGACCAGATCCTGGTGCTAAAAGCAGGTGAGATCATCGAGCGCGGCAAACACGCCGAACTGCTCAAGAAGAAAGGCTTCTATTACGATCTGTATATGAGCCAATTCAAAAAGCAGGAAGAAGTGTCCGCTGCTGCATAACGAATACAAAGGAAAGGCGCAAGGTTCCATATGACCTTGCGCCTTTCCTTTTTGAAAAATAGCCAGCGCCAAAATCAAAACAAATTTGATTGGGTATTAAACTTAATCTTCTGCGATAGAGGGGAGTTTTTCTGTTTCTTTGAATTTGGCAGTAAAATCTGCGGATACTTTAAGCAAAGGACAGGTTGGGTACATGAATGAACGTGCGAAAGAATTAGACAGCCTTCGAGGGATTGCAGTTATTCTTGTTATTGCTTTTCATGTATTCAAACGGGCGGCTTATTTTACGAAACATGAAGTTTTGCATTTTATTTCAAGCCTGGCCAATATCGGCTGGCTGGGTGTCGATGTCTTCTTTGTACTTTCCGGTTTTCTGATCACCACCATATTGTTGAAAACAAAAAGCGGGAATAATTATTTCAAATTTTTTTACGCACGCCGAATATTAAGGATTTTTCCGCTTTATTATGTTTTTATTGCCGTAATGCTTGCCCTGCTCCCAACGCTTCTCCCGGACTACACCCCTAATATTCCCGTCATAACCCCATATCTACTTTTGTATATCCAAAATTGGATCGTTCGCCTGGGGGTAGTCGGCCTGCCTGCCCATCTTGGGGCAACCTGGTCGCTTGCGATTGAAGAGCAATTTTATTTGATATGGCCTCTTGTTGTATATTACTTCCGCAGGGAGGCATTGATTAAGATCGGTCTGGGTGCTATTTTGTTTTCCTTCCTTTACCGCCTTCAGGCAGTTCTGTTTTGGGATGCTTCCAGACAATTTGCAATCTTTTTTTACTTTGATACCTTTACGCGATTTTCCGAGTTGATCTTTGGTGCTTTGCTCGCCGTCTTTTTCATGGATCCAGCCTGGCGGGAGCGGATACGATTGTTTTCCCTGCCGATTTTTATTGTTTCCTTTTTGACTTTCGCAGGCTTGTGCATTTATTTGTTCCCCAATTGGATACCTTATTACAGCAATGCGCCCTTCACAGTTTGGGCATATATACTCATACCACTTTTTTCGGCCAGCCTGATCGGGGTGCTTGTAACCGGCTCGGAAAACAACCTGATTCGAAGGGTTTTCCGAAATAAGATTCTGCTTTTTTTCGGAAAATACAGTTATGCCATGTATTTGTTGCACATGCCAATTGCGTTGACGTTACTAGACTTTATAGATGGTACACATCGCAAGGGCTGGAAAGTGTATTTGGCTTATATTGTGTTGACCTTTGCTCTTACCTCTCTCGGTTCGCTGGTCACCTGGCATGTGCTTGAAAAGCACATGCTAAACTTGAAGAAATATTTTGAGTATTAGCTGCCCCTCGAAACCTTAACTACCTAAAATCTCCAGCAGTGTTGGTGTGTCTTTTAAAATCAGATCTGCTCCCATTTTCTTCAACTCAAATTCCTCGCCGAAGCCGCACAGCACTCCAACCGTTTGCGCTCCAGCGGATTTGCCCGCGCGGATATCCACGGTGGTGTCGCCGATCATTAGGCAGTTTTCGGGGGAGACGTTCATCTTTTTCGCGGCGAGCAAAATTGGATCCGGGTAGGGCTTTGTGTGCGGGGCGGATAAGCCAGTGATAACCGCATCAAAATATTTCAAAAGGTCATATTGCTCAAGGAAGGTCATGGTGCCGTGCTCATCCCTCGCACTGACCACAGCCATGGGATATCTTCCGTGTAGCTGTTTGAGCATTTCATCCACGCCGGGTACGAGCAGGAAAGTTTTCGAGGAGCGTTTTCGGTGCAGAGAAAACCAATTTAGAACAGCGACCATCTCATCGTCAAGCCCGAGCGTATCGGCCAGACCAAGCAGGGCGTTCCCGGGAGCTTCAATCCACATAATGAAGCGGCGCGCGGCGCGGTTAGGTTCATTAAAAAGAAAGCGTGGAAAAAAACGCGTTATTTTTTGTACATACAAGTCATCTGTGTCGCTAAGAGTGCCATCCACATCGAAGCAAAGGGCTCTGATTTTTTGAGTGTCAAGAGACATGGTGGATTAATTGTACCAAAAGGACTATACTTAATCAGGTTTAGGATATGCCAGAAGACCGTACTCGCGCCCTCCTCGAATTACTGATCAATGTCAGCCGTGAAGTAGCCACTGCGTTGGATCTTCGCACGGTCTTGCAGCGCCTTCTTTTTGCCGCCATTCAATATGTGGGCGGCGAGCGCGGCAGCATCGTCGTGATGGATGACTTAGGCAAGCCTGTGGACGCGACCATCGTATACGGGAAGCAATTCCACGACCATACCACACAGCAATTACGGGATACAGTGGAGCGTGGACTTGCAGGCTGGGTGGTGCAGCACCGTAAATCAGTCCTCTTGCCAGATACCAGCAAGGATGACCGCTGGCTTCGCCGCGCGGATGATTCTGTGGAAAACAGCGGCGCCAAATCCGCGATTTGCGTGCCGCTAATGGCGCGCGAACGATTGGTGGGCGTGCTTACACTGGTTCATTCCGTCCCCAACGCATTTAATGAAGAACATCTTGAATTGATGCAGACCATTGCCGACCAGGCAAGTGTGGCGGTTTTGAATGCGCGTCTGTACACCGAAAGCCAGCGGACGGCTCGCGTCATGTCCGCGCTGGCAGAGGGCGCTGCTGCGATCAACACTTCCCTCGAAATGCCGGATGTCTGGCGCCGCATCCTTAACCAGACCATGCAGGCCTTGCAGGTGGAGACGGTGGCTCTCGCTATGATCGACAGCGCCAGCAATGATCTTGTTTTCAATGCCGCGGCAGGACATAGCTCCGGCAACATCCCCGGGCGGCGCATCCCTGCCGGACAGGGGTTGGCGAATCTGGTGGTCAAAGACGGACGTGGGTTGGTCGTACCAGCCGTCAAATATGAAATGCGCTTTACCGAAGTGGACGGGTTCGGGGGAATCGAGACCCGTGCCATCGCCATCGCGCCGATCCAATCGCAGGGAAAAGTCATCGGCGTGATTGAGGCGATCAATCCTATTTCCGGTGCGTTCGATCCGGACGCCATGGTGGTGATGACCGGTTTGGGAAGCCTTGCGGGTACCACCATCCAGAACGCGCAGTTGTTCGAGCGTTTGCAGGATGCGCATCAGCATTACCGTGAACTTTTCGAGGATAGTGTCGACACGATCCTCATCACTGATTGGGAAGGCAGGGTTCAGGAAGCGAACCGCCAGGCTGTGACGTTGAGCGGCTATACTGTTGAACAGTTGCATTCGATGAGCATTGACCAGCTGCATGAGGTCAACTGGAGCAGGGTGGGTTTGAATTTTGAAGTCCTGAAACGCGATGAGGAATGTAATTATGAATCCGGCATCCGTCGCCAGGATGGTGCGACCACCCCTGTTGAAGTTCATGCGCGCCGCGTGGAGTTTGAAGAGACCGACTCGGTTCAGTGGATATTGAGGGATATTACCGAGCGCAAGGAATTGGATTCCCTGCGCGATGATATGACCTCGATGATCTATCATGACCTGCGTTCCCCGCTTGGAAACATCGTTTCGAGCCTTGAGATGATGAGCGGGTTGATGCCTGAGGATGAAACCCTTAATACCATGCTCAATATCGCGCGGAATTCCACGGCGCGTATTCAACGCCTGGTCAATTCCTTGTTGGACATCAACCGCCTTGAATCCGGTCAGCAGATCATGGACCAAAATTCCGTGGACCCGGTGCTGCTTGTTCGCGAAGCCATCCGCGATGTGGAGCCGGGTGTAAACGGCCGCCAGCAGACGTTGATCAATAAAGCCACCAGCATCCTCCCGCTTATTTGGGTGGATGTGGATATGATCCACCGCGTGTTCATCAACCTGATGGAAAATGCCATCAAGTTTACGCCTGTTGAAGGGCGCATTGAGATCGGCGCGCAAACTACAGATGGTGTGTTCGTGAAATTCTGGGTACGTGATAACGGCCCCGGCATTGCCGCTATTGACCAGGAACGCATCTTTGATAAATTCACCCGTGTGCGCGGCAAGGATCGCCCCGGCGGTCTAGGCGTTGGCCTGGCGTTTTGCCGCCTCGCTGTGTTAGGACACGGCGGTGAGATCTGGATCGAAAGCGAAGTCGGAAAAGGCACCACCTTCTGGCTGACCCTGCCTGTTGCGCAAAAGAAGGTAACCGGTCAACTCAAACGCCAGACCGGCAGGTTGACCATCAGGCCGGACCGATAGTCCGCTAAAAACTTCCCCGTTGAAAAATAAAAATTCATGTGGATGACCATCCACAATTTTCTTTTGTCAGGAGCACCATGCAGGAAATTTCAAAGAATGTTCATATTGAAGACCAATACCCCGGCGTAACGTTGGGCGTCATCGTGACCCAACGCGGGTTGATCCAAATTGATGCGCCTCCCTCCCCAGAAGATGCGCGTTCGTGGCGCGCCGCTCTTATGAACCTTGGCGGCGGCATGGAGCGCGTGCTCATTAATCTGGATGCCCACCCTGACCGCACCCTCGGCGCACGCGCCATGGATTGCACCGTCATCGCCCACGAAAAAACCGCCAACACCTTCCGCACCCGCCCGAGCACCTTCAAGGCACAAGGGGAAGAAACAGGCGCAGACTGGGAATCGATCGCCGGTCTTGGCAGCGTGCGCTGGTCGCCTCCTGAAATTTCCTTTGTAGATCAAATGACCCTGCACTGGAGCGAGACCCCCGTGTTGCTTGAACATCATCCCGGCCCATCCAACGGCTCCGTTTGGGTGCATTTGCCGGAGGAAAAAATAATCTTCATTGGCGATGCCGTGTTGAAAAACCAGCCGCCGTTTTTGGCGGGCTCCAATCTTAAGGCATGGCTTGAGTCGTTGAACACCCTGCTGGATGTGCCCTTCAAGGGATACACCTTCATCAGCAGCCGCGGCGGTGTTGTGAATGCCACTGCGATCAAGACCCAGTATGATTTCCTGAAACAGGTCAATGACAAACTGGATAAGATCACAGCCAAAAAGCCGAATCCCGCTGCGACCGAGAAACTGGTCACTACGTTATTGACATGGTTCAAAGCCCCGGCAGCGCGCCAGAAACAATTCGCCCAGCGCCTGCGCTATGGGTTGCTTCACTACAATTCACGCCACCACCATGCCTCTACCCAGCCGTATGAGGATTAATGAATTCTGTTCAACCCATCCTTGAGTTGATCCGCGGCTCGGTCGTGGAAGCCAGGCACTTCGGCTCCATCGCAGTCGTGGATTCAACCGGCAAACTCTTGCACTCTTATGGCGACCCTGACACGGTCGCCTTTTTGCGCTCATCCGCCAAACCGTTTCAGGCTCTTCCATTCGTTGAGCAGGGCGGTGTGGAACATTACCACTACACCCAGGCCGAGCTTGCCCTCTCTTGCGCTTCGCACGAGACTGCACAGCTGCATCTCGATACCGTGCTTGGAATGCAGAAAAAGATCGGTATCGAAGAATCAAATCTGCAATGCGGTCCGCATTTGCCCGGTGACCCCGCGAAATTAAGGGAAGTCATCGTTCACAATATTCATCCCACCGCAAATTTCAACAACTGCTCGGGCAAACACACCTCTATGCTAGCCTTCGCCAAAATGCGCGGACTGCCCCTCGAAAATTATCTCGCCTTTGACCATCCCATCCAGCAGGATATTCTAAAAACATTTTCCGAAATGTGCGGCATTGAAGTGGACAAGGTCAACCTCGGCATTGATGGCTGTTCCGCGCCTAATTTCGCGGTTCCGCTTGTCAATGCGGCGCTGGGAATGGCACGCATCTGCGACCCGCGTGACCTGAGCGAAGCCCGTGCCGCAGCCTGTAACAAGATCACCGCTGCCATGACAACCCATTCTGAAATGGTCAGCAGCTACGGCGAATTCGATTGCGAGTTGATGAAAATCGGCGCAGGAAGAATCGTCACCAAGCGCGGCGCGGAAGGCTTCCAGATCATCGGACTCAAACCCGGTGTGTATGGTGAAAGAGGTGTCGGCATTGCGTTCAAAGTCGCCGACGGTGACAAGTCATCTATGAACGACAGCCTGGAAACCAGCACACGCGTCCGCCCGTCTGTAACCCTTGAGATTTTGAAACAGCTCAATGTGCTGAACGAAGCGCAGTTGCAATCGCTTGCAAAATTCGGTCCCGTAAAAACATTGAAGAATTACGCTGGCATTGTCACCGGCAGATCGAAGCCTGTATTCAAACTGTAGCCCATGAAGAATTTACAAATACGCGCGCTCAAAATTCATCAAACTCTGCTGGAAGCCTTTGGCGAACCCATCTGGCGCAATCCGTTGCCTGCCATTGACGAACTCGTGTCCACCATCCTTTCGCAGAACACCAACGATATCAACCGTGACCGTGCCTTTGAATCTTTGCGCGCAAAACTCCCAACCTGGGAAGCCGTGCGTGATGCCGAAGAAGAGGATGTGATCAACGCCATTCGTCCAGCGGGACTCGCCAACCAAAAGGGACCGCGCATCCAGCAAGTCCTGCGCGCCATCACCGCAGAACGCGGCGCGCTCAATCTGGACTTTTTAGCTGGTCTGCCCATCGAAGAAGCACGTTCCTGGCTGACAAAGTTCAACGGCGTTGGCCCGAAGACTGCGGCCATCGTGCTGTGCTTTTCCTTGAACATGCCCGCCTTTCCCGTGGATACGCATGTCTACCGCGTCACTGGCCGCCTCGGCCTACGCCCCGAAAAAATGACCGTGGAACAGGCGCACCCTTATCTCGAATCTGTCTTCCCCCCCGAAACCTATTATGCGGGGCACCTCAACTTCATCCGCCTCGGACGCGAAATCTGCCATGCCCGAAAGCCAAACTGCCCGCAGTGTCCTATCAACAAGTTGTGTGAATATAAAGATAAAACGTAACTGCTCAGTCGTCATTGCGCCCCGCTTTGCCCGGGGGGGCCCCCGGCCGCCCCCAACCCCCCCCCCCCCCCGGGGGGGCCAAAAACCAAATAACCAATGCCTGCGAAAGAAATTCCGCAGGCATTTTTTATAATGATAACGAAAAGAATTCAACCGCTGTCATAATGGCTTTAGCCTGTTAGAATCACCCGCATGGAAAATCCCCCGGTAAGCATTGCTTTGGAAAAACTTGGTGTGCCGCATACAATTTTTCAGCACGAGACCCCCGTCCACTCGTTCGAGCAGGCCGCGAGTGACCGCGGACAACGTCCCTCACAGGTGGTGCGGAGCATTCTATTTCGTATCGCAGAAGATGAATTTATAATGGCTCTTGTCGCCGGGCCGGATCAGGTCTCGTGGAAGATCCTGCGGAAATACCTTGGCCGTTCGCGGGTTTCGATGGCGAGCGAGGATGAAGTCCTCGCGGTGACCGGGTATCGGATCGGGACGGTGGGTCCGTTCGGGTTGTTGCGTCCGCTCAAGGTGTTGATCGAGGCGGGCGTGATGAGCGAAGAGGAAGTGTCCATTGGGTCGGGAATGCGGAATACGGCGGTCATCTTGAAGAGCGCGGATCTGCGTCACGCGCTGCAGGATGCCGAGGTTGTAGAATTGGTTGAAGCCACTCCGTCCTGAGCGGCGAAATCTTTACATCACCTGTCCTTCGACTGCGCTCCTCGGGGTGACATTGCATTTTGAGGTACTTGAATGTGACATCAAACGGAGAATATCAATGAGTAACAAACAACGCACACTTGACTTCATCGAGATCGAATGGGCAACCTACATTGAGCGTTTCAACCGCCTGCCAGTGGACGTGGGTGTGAAGCGCGTGAATGGACAGGGCTATCCGCGGTTCCGCGATATGCTGGCGCATATTTTGAGCTGGTGGGAGGAGGCCATGCCCATCATCCTTGCGATTGCCGAGGAGCGCGAATATGAACGCAAAAAGTATGATTTCGATGCGTTCAATGCTGAGGCGGTTGCAAGATACAAGGATTGGGATGAGGCCGAGTTCTTAACTCATTTTGAGAAAATGCGTCAGAAAGCCGGAGCAGACCTCAGGTCCATGAATGAGGCGGCGTGGGAGAATCGACGGGTGCGGAGCTGGGTCAATGGGGTGTTCATCCATCACGCGCGCGAACATCTCGTCGCATTGAGTCGTTTTCTGACGTTGGATACGCTGGAAAATGAATGGGGTACATACATTGAAGATTTTTCCAGGCTTGAAGATAAGAGCGCCTTCCTGAAAAAACAGGGCGTTGAGAATTTTCGTGAAATGCTGGGGCATGTGATCGAGTGGTGGGAAATGGGCGCTCGTATTATCGTGGGGATCGTGAGCGACCCGAATTTTAAATGGGTGGATGTGGATACGGATGCTTTTAATGCGGACGTGATCGCGAAGTATAGAAAGCTCTCCGAGGAAGAAGTGCAAAAGCTGTTTGAAATTAAAAGGCAGGATATGATCCGCCTTGTGCAGGGGCTGCCTGATAACGCCTTTTCCATTGGCGATATTGAAAGCTGGCTCGCTGCGGACATGGTTGAACATTTCGATGAGCACGCCATAAAAGGATGAATTATGGACCATATTGTATATCTCGCGCTTGGCAGTAACGTGGGCAACCGCCTTGCCAATTTGAAGAATGCCATCAGCAACCTCACGCCGCAGTTGAACGTGAAGAAGAAATCATCCGTGTATGAAACGCCGCCCTGGGGATTTAAGGAGCAGGATGCGTTTTTGAATCAGGTGGTGATGGCGGAGACGTATCTTGAGCCTGAGGCACTGCTCGGACATTTGAAGCGCCTCGAAACAGCGCTGGGACGTGAAGTGAGTTTCCAGAACGGCCCGCGCCTGATCGATATGGATATTTTGTTTTTCGACGATGTCATCATCGATTCACCGCCGCTGGTCATTCCGCATCCGCGTTTGCATCAGCGGGCGTTTGTGCTGGTGCCGTTGAATGACATCGCGCCGAATCTGTTCCATCCGCTGCTGGGCAGGCAGGTCCAGGACCTGCTGCTGGATGTGGACCGGATCAATATCAATGTGTATGAAGGCAAGTAGATGAATTGCGTTGGTTTCGATACGGCGGAAGAGTTCCACCTACTCAACCAACGAATTGCCTTGTAAAGGAAATCAGAATGAAAATCGTTCGTTATCAAAATGAAGAAGGTCCAAAATACGGCTGGATGCTGGATGACAAGGTGGGTGAAATTCAGGGGAATATCTTTGGCGAGTACCGCCGCCGCGAAGCAAAAACTCCCGTGGGTGAATTGAAATTGCTTGCGCCTTGTGACCCAAGCAAGATCCTGTGCGTGGGACGTAATTATGTGGAACACGCCAAGGAACTCGGCAATGAAGTGCCCAAAGTGCCGCTCATCTTTTTGAAGCCGCCTTCATCCATCATTGCGAATGGGGAGAGTATCTATTTGCCGCCGCAATCGAAGCAGGTGGAGCATGAAGCGGAGCTGGTTGTTGTCATTGGCACGCGTGCGAAAAATGTCACGGCTGAGTCAGCGAAGGAGTACATCTTCGGCTATACCATTGGCAATGACATCACTGCCCGTGACCTGCAAAAAACAGACGGCCAATGGACGCGCGCCAAAGGGTTCGATACCTTCTGCTCCTTCGGCCCGTGGATCGACACCGAGTTCGACGCATCCGATGCCGTGGTCACCTGCCGCGTGAACGGACAAATGCGCCAGATGGCATCCACGCGTGATATGGTTTTCAATGTGGGTACATTGATCGCGTACATTTCCTCCGTGATGACGCTGGAGCCTGGCGATATTATTTTCACAGGCACGCCCGCCGGTGTGGGTGAGTTGAAGAATGGCGATGTGGTGGATGTGGAAATTGAGGGGCTGGGGAAGTTGAGTAATCCGGTTAAGGTGTAAGTTTCCCGTCATTGCGAGCCGCGCACTTGTTCCTAGCGGCGAAGCAATCTCCAACACGATTAGGAGATTGCTTCGGGCGAAAGAACACGCCCTCGCAATGACGATAATATCTTTAGGAGTTCGTTATGACCTCAAAAGATTTCCAAACCTTTCTCGAAAAATACCCCGCCTACAAGCAAACCGAATCCATTGATGCCTTGCGAAAGAAAGATTATGCTCGGCTGGATGATGCCGAACATATCTATCTTGATTACACGGGCGGCGGCATTTATGCCGAGTCGCAGATCCAGAAGCATCAAAAACTTTTGCGCGATCATGTCTTCGGCAACCCGCATTCGTCCAACCCCACTTCGCTCGCGGCCACGCATCTCGTTGAAAGCGCGCGCGAATACATCCTCAAATTCTTCAACGCAGATCCCGACGAGTATCTCGCCATCTTCACTTCCAATGCAAGCAGCGCGCTCAAACTTGTCGGTGAAAGTTACCCGTTTCCGAACGGCCGTTACCTTTTGACGTTTGACAATCACAACTCCGTCAATGGGATTCGGGAATTTGCCCACGCCCGCGGCGCAGAGGTGACGTATATCCCCGTCATACTGCCCGAAATGCGGGTGGACGCTTCGCAGCTTAGCCTTGAGCTGGCACGCCCTTCGACGGCTGGTCATAACCTGTTTGCATTTCCCGCTCAATCGAACTTCTCCTCGGTCAAACATCCGCTGGAGTGGATCGAGCTTGCTCATTCCCACGGCTGGGATGTGCTGCTCGATGCGGCGGCATTCGTCCCCACCAACAAGTTGGACTTGAGCAAGGTGAAGCCTGATTTTGTGCCGATCTCTTTCTATAAAATTTTCGGCTACCCCACGGGACTGGGCGCACTCATCGCTCGCAAATCTGCGCTGGCAAAACTGCATCGTCCATGGTTTGCAGGCGGGACGATCACGGTCGCATCCGTGCAGGGCGATAAATATTATCTCGCCGATGGCGCGGCTGCATTTGAAGACGGCACGCTGGATTATCTCAACATCCCTGCGCTTGAGATCGGGTTGAGGCATATTGAGTCCATTGGATATGATGTCATCAGCGAGAGAGTGAAAACATTAACGGGCTGGATGTTGGAAAACCTCACGACCATGAAGCACAGCAACGGGGAGCCGCTTGTCCGGTTGTTTGGACCAACTTCCAGCGAGGGAAGAGGCGGAGCGGTCACTGTCAATTTTTATGACAAGAACGGCAAAGCCTTTGATCATCGTTTCATCGAAAGCGAGGCGAACAAGGTCAACATCTCACTGCGGACGGGCTGCTTCTGCAATCCCGGCGCGGGCGAGGTGGCGCTCGGCATCTCGCGCGTGGAGTTGGATGTGTGTTTCACCCGCCCCGAGCACGAAGATAAAATGTCGATCGATGATTTCCGCCTGTGCATTGATGGCAAGTCTTCGGGCGCGGTGAGAATCTCTGTGGGCATGGTTACGAATTTCAACGATGTGCAATCGTTGTTGATGTTTGCGAAGGGACTATTGAGTTAACCAAGTCTTCAGGAGATAAAATGAACATTCAAGATATTCAACTTATCTATGAATACAACTATTGGGCTAGCGGGAAGATCCTTGCGGCGAGTGCGAAAGTAACCGGAGAACAATTCCTTGCTTCCGCAGAATTCCCCTTTGGCGGTTTGCGCGGAACCCTTGTCCATATCCTTGATGCGGAATACGGCTGGCGCGGACTGTTTGAAGAAAATAAATTTGGTGAAGAGATAAAACCGGAAGAATTTCCTGATCTCAAGTCTCTCGCAGAACGTTTCCACATGGAAGAGCAAGCCATGCGCTCCTATCTCAATGGGCTGACCGACGAAGATATGGAAAGCCACAAAAAATATACAGCCGATAATGGCGAACCCCGTGACCGTGTTTTGTGGAATTGTCTTTATCACGTGGTCAACCACGGCACACAGCATCGCAGTGAAGCTGCGGCAATCTTAACCAGCCTTGGTGCATCTCCCGGGGATTTGGATTTCACCGTGTTTTTGAATGACACTGGAAGATCCTAAGGAAGGCAGCGTAATGGCAGAGCAACCCGCACGTCCTATTCGTTATGTAGTTATTCACAAGCCTGGGCCTGCCTGGCAATACGGCGTGGACTATCGTCAGCAGGAGGGAGTGGGAGAGCATGTGCAGCATTATTTGAAATTACACGAGCAGGGTAAACTTCAACTCGGCGGACCATTTCTCATCCCTGATGTGGGCGGGATGATGATCACGACAAAGGAAGTTTCTCAAGAGGAGATCGAAGCATTTGCCGCCGCTGACCCCGCTGTGAGAGCAGGCTTGCTTATCTACGAAGTCCGCCCGTGGATGACAGCCATGGAGAAAGAATCATGAACGGACAAATTCGTTCCAATATCAAAGCCGGCATGACCGTGTTGATCGTGCTGAAGCAAGATCAGCGCACAGGCAAGCTCACCAAAGGCGTGGTCAAAGACCTGCTTACCAGTTCGCCGAATCATCCGCACGGCATCAAAGTCCGTTTGGTGGATGGGCAGGTGGGGCGCGTGAAGGAGATCGTTATTTCGACAGAATAGGGTTGTCCTGCCTTGATGCAATATGAGACGCAATATATTCTGCATCTTCTCCCACCCCCACCAGTAAACCAGATTTATATTTGCTCAGCCACGGCATCCCGACAAAATACAAGCCGGGATGTTCTGTTACACCGCGCTGTTGAATGGGATACCCATCTCCACCGGTAACGGGTAATTTCACCATTGAAAAATCGTATGCATATCCTTGTGCCCAGATAATGGTATTGATCCCTTTGGAAACCAGATCCAGTTCGAGGACTTCTTCCACCGCATAACCGTCTTTCAGGTTTGGCAGTGATTCAGCGGGTACGTCCATTCCATTTTTCAAGATGAAATCGTCGATCAGCTTTACCAGGTCGGCCTCAAATTTGTCTGCTTTCGCCAGGCTTTCCTTAAGATCATTGGCACAATAGATCGTGTTTTTATCTGCGCCATTAATTTTCCCAAGCAGCTGAACACCGTCGCGAACGAACTGATGAAGATTGATCGTATGCCCGCCATCACGTCCTGAAAGATGCGGGTTGCCTGCAAATTTTGCCTTTGGCGATGGCAGCTTATCCACTGTGCGGTCAAAGAATCCAAGTTCCAACAGCCAGCGGAATACATCCCTGCCGCGGTAACGGCGTGGCGCGCGCCCTGCACTCCCAATGCACAAATACACCTTGCGCCCGTTTTGGTATAACTCCTCTGCGATCTGACAGCCTGACTGCGCCGAACCCACAACCAATACCCCGCCTTCTGGCAGCAAAGCCGGGTTTCGATACTGGCTTGAATGAATTTGGGTGATCTTTGACGATATGTCTTTGCTGTAGGCTGGAAGTTTTGGACCCTGAAATAACCCCGTGGCAACGACGACATTCTTCGCCTCAAACTCCCCTTCACCTGTTCGGACCAAATAGGCATTTCTACCCGATAGCAGTTCAACAGAATTCACCTGCGTTTCAAACTCCACGGGGATGTTATGGCTTTCAACATATCGCTCAAAATACTCAACCACCTGCACGCGTGGCAGAAAACCATCAGGATCATTCCCTGCATAATCAGCGCCGGGTAGTTGAATTGACCAGTTTGGCGTCAACAAGGCGAACGAATCCCAGCGGTCATTTCGCCATGCGTGGCCTGCCTGTTTTGCTTTTTCAAGAACGACATTCTCAATGTTGTGTTTTGCAAGATAATAACTTGTTGCCAGTCCCGCCTGACCGCCGCCGATGATCGCCGTATGAATGTTTTTCATTTTTTCACCTCACACCACTAAACTATTTTGCCTATAATATTGAAGCATTATAGGGCTTTTCTTGCGAGAATTCAATTATCTACATAAAAAAATCCGCCAACTTTCCATTGGCGGATTTTTTGTTTTGCAAAAACTAATTTACTCGTCCACGTATGGCACATACTCTGCGCGGGCAATGCCCTGCTTGATCGCCATCTCTGCCACGGCGCGGGCTACGGCGCGATGCACCTTTTTATCCAATGGACTGGGCACCAATTCGCCGGGCGGGGTCAACTCCGCAATTGTCTTTGCGGCGGCGAGGTACATTTCATGCGTGATCTTTGTGGCATACGAATCCACTGCGCCGCGGAAGATGCCGGGGAAACCCAACACGTTATTCACCAGTTTGCCGTCTGCTGCAAACGCCGCGCCACGCTCCAACGCCACCTCAGGGTCGATCTCGGGATTCGGGTTGGAAAGCGCGAGGATGATCTGTCCCTTACGAACCATCTCAGGCTTGATCAGATTCGGCGCTCCCGTGGTTGCCACCACAATGTCACACTTTTCCATGATCTCTTTGATGTTGGATTTTATGCCCCCGATCTTTTCAAATCGCTCCAGCGCCTGTGGACTCAAGTCCGCGCCATAGACAGGGTTCCCGGTCAGGCGCATCATCATCTGACCGATGCCATGACCAGCCGCCCCAAGCCCGATCTGCCCGATGACAGCTTTGTTCAAGTCCGTGCCTGTTTCACGAGAGGCAACCATCATGGCAGCGGTGCAGACCACGGCTGTGCCGTGCTGGTCATCATGCATCACGGGGATGTCGAGCATGGCTTGCAATCTTTCTTCGATCTCGAAGCAGCGCGGCGCGGAAATATCTTCCAGTTGGATGGCGGCGAAGGTGGGCGCAATGGCGGCCACGGTGTTGACGATCTCATCTGGATCTTTTGTGTTGAGCAGGATTGGAATACCCGAAAGCCCCACGAGAGTTTCCATCAACATGGCTTTGCCTTCCATCACGGGCATCGCTCCCAGCGGACCAATATCCCCAAGCCCGAGCACCGCCGTGCCGTCTGTGACGATGGCGATCATGTGGCTGATGCTGGTGTATAGGCGTGCCTGCGACGGGTCTTTTGCGATGCGCAGGCAGACCTCCGCCACGCCGGGGGTGTAGACACGCCGCAGGGTGGTCAATGAATCGATGGGGTAACGTGAGCGGATGGCGATCTTGCCTTTTTGGTGCAGTTCCAGAACTTCGTCGCGTACTTCCAGTATGCGGGTGCCTTCGTTATTCTCAATTGCATCCAGAATGGCGGCAAGGCTTTTTTCGTCATCGGCGGTAATGGTGATGTCGCGCACTACGTTTTGGGTGGTTTCAGTGAGGAGGACGATGCTGCCCACATTCCCGCCCGCTTCAGCGACAGCGGTCAGTAGTTTGCCCAGCACTCCCTTTTTTTGTGAATTGCGTACGCGCACCTTGCGCATGATGTTTCGTTCCCAGGCCATGGTTATCTCCTTTATGCTTCACATCCATTTTATCGCTTGTTGTATGATTTGTAAGTTGTTCGCAATAAAATACCGCGAAAGACTGAGCTTTCGCGGTAAGGAGCGCCGTGTGAAATATATTTTAGTTCAACAATGTCACATTAACTAATTTGGAGAACTCCAGAAATTCACTTCTGGGCATGCCGGTCATTCGCAAGAGAACTTGCGGGCTCCCGCACCAAATGTGACGTGTCAAGTTAGTAACTTGTGGAGTTCATCGAAGTTTTTGATGACGGCGCACTGTGCTTCGGGGAAGAGACTGCCTGGGTCGTAGAGGGCAGGCGTTAGTCCGGCACGATGCGAACCGAGGATGTCTGCGAAGTAATTGTCGCCCACATACATCGCTTCATGTGCGTTGACTCCGGCTTTTTTCAATCCATGCTCGAAGATGGCGGGGTCCGGTTTGAAGGAGTTGACTTCGCCGCCAGCGAGTGAAAAGCTGAAGTGTAAATCGAGTTTGAGATTTTTCAATTCTTCGTGGAAGGGTTTGTCGCGGTTGGAGATGACGCCTAAAATGTAGCCGTCATTTTGCAGGGAGGTTAGCAGCGCGCGCGATTCTTCAAAGACATGCACTTCGGGTTTGTACTGATCACGCATATAAGTGGACATTGGCTCGCTGAACCGTGGGGCATCTTTTGGGTTGCAGCCCAGCGCCACCAATTTCCTGCGGCAAAAGTTTACCCAGAAGGCATCCCCTTTGAACTCGTTCATGTCCTTGCGGATTTCGGGGGAACTGGCAAAGTAAAAATGTTCCCAGCGTTCGGCGCGGGTCTTGTCTTCTTCCGAGAAGCGCAGACCGAGCTCGCGGGCATGTGCCGAAAAAACGTCCCCGCTGTTGGGGATGTGGTGGCGCAGTGTTCCATCAAGATCAAATAAGATGGCTTTGAATTTTTTGTCCAAAAATTCCTCCAGAGTTTTCAGGAATGTTTATGGAGTTTCATCATCCGCCGATGTGCGACATTTCCACTTTGGGCAGGTCGATGGTGTTCTCGGAACGCAGTTCGGAATAGCGGTCTGCGCGTTTGCCCCATACACGGGCGATCTCTTGTGAAATTTCATCGTCCGTGGCGCCATTTCGCAGCAATGCGCGGAAGTCATGTCCCTTGACGGCGAACAGGCAGGTGTACATTTGTCCTTCGGCAGTGATGCGGGCGCGGTTGCAGTCACGGCAGAAGGCTTGTGTGACGGAGGAGATTATGCCAACCTCGCCTTTGCCATCCTTGTAGCGCCAGCGTCCGGCTACTTCGCCGGGGTAGTTCGGGTCGGCAGATTCGAGTGGCATTTCTGCGTTGATCATTTTTACGATCTCAGCGGCAGAAACAACTTCATCCATGCGCCAGCCGTTGGAGTGACCCACATCCATGTATTCGATGAATCGCAGGATGTAACCTTTCTCGCGGAAGAAGTGTGCCATGGGCAGAATGCTGGTTTCGTTAACTCCGCGTTTCACCACCATGTTCACTTTAATGGGACCAAGACCGGCTGCTGCGGCGGCGTCCATGCCTTCGATGACCTTTTCCGCGGGGAAATCCACGTCATTCATGGATTTGAAAATGGCGTTGTCGAGCGAGTCCAGGCTGACCGTTACCCGTTTCAACCCGGCAGCCTTGAGCGCAGACGCAAATTTTGGGAGCAATGAGCCGTTGGTGGTCATGGTCAAGTCAAGATCAGGGATGGCGGCCAACATGGCAATGAGATCAGGCAGATCCTTGCGGACCAGGGGTTCGCCGCCTGTCAGCCGTATCTTCTTGACCCCATGAGCCACGAATATTTTGGTCAGGTGTGTGATCTCTTCGAATGTCAAAACCTGATCGCGGTGCAGGAACTGGTGATCGGGGCCGAATATTTCCTTCGGCATGCAATACACACAGCGAAAGTTGCATCGGTCAGTTACGGAAATTCGCAGGTCGCGCAGGGGGCGGTGGAGAGTATCAATAAGGGGCATGTTTTTCTCACAGACTGGACTGGCAAAATCTAAAGGAGGCAGAAATCAGCTTCGAAAAAACTGTCAATGAAACTGATAGGCATTATAACAATATTATAAGAGATTAAACTGTCGCGATTGACGGGGCGTGTTACCCGTGCTATTATCCTGTTTCAATATTATTTTGCATTCATTTGTTCGAAGGAGTTATTATGAGTTTTGAATTTGTTTTGCGTCTTGTTGGGATGGTGGTTCTGGCGATATCCGGGGGATATTTGGGATTTGACATTTCGAGGTTTACTCCTGAAGATGCAGTTCGCACCACACTTGTCTTTGGGCTGGTCGGCGCACTGGCGGGTTTGATCCTTACCCCATACTTTACCACCCGACCTGCCCGCGCCTTACGTTCCCTGCTTGGGCGTTTGGCGGCTGAAAGCCTGTTCGCCGCGTTGACCGGTTTGGTCGTTGGTCTGCTTATTGCCGCTCTGCTGGCATTTCCGCT
Source organism: Candidatus Villigracilis propinquus (assembly GCA_016714565.1). Taxonomy (GTDB): domain Bacteria; phylum Chloroflexota; class Anaerolineae; order Anaerolineales; family Villigracilaceae; genus Villigracilis; species Villigracilis propinquus. The sequence continues at coordinate 11,224 of JADKDM010000013.1, read as the reverse complement.
TTCCCTGCTGCCCAACCCATTTAGCCAAATATTGCCGTTTATTGGCGTTTTGATATTTTCCTATCTGGGTGTTTCACTTTTTGTCATGCGCCAGGGCGATATCATGGGTCTGCTCAGCGCGTTGAGCGGACGCAATGAAGGCGGCGGCTCCTCCTCTTCATGGACGAACCTCAACCGCAACATTCTTTTGGATACCAGTGTCATCATTGATGGACGCGTGGCGGATATTGCCAAGACGGGCTTCCTGCCCGGCACGCTGCTCATTCCCCGCTTTGTGTTGAACGAACTCCAATACATCGCCGACTCACCGGATGGGATGCGTCGTCAGCGCGGGCGCCGCGGCATGGAAGTACTGGCTGAACTGCAAAAACTCCCCAACGTTCTCGTCCGCATCTCGGACATCAATGTGGACGGCGTGCGTGAAGTGGACGATAAATTGATCGTGCTCGGCAAGCAATTAAAAAGCCCTGTGCTGACAAACGATTACAACCTCAATCGCATCGCCGAATTACAGGGCGTGACGGTTTTGAATATCAACGAACTTGCCAATGCGGTCAAGTCCGTTGTGCTGCCTGGTGAAGGACTACGCATCAATATTATTCAAGAGGGCAAGGAGCATGGTCAGGGTGTGGGATATATGGAAGACGGCACGATGGTCGTTGTGGAAAATGGCAAAGACTACATCGGCGAATATATGGAAGTGAATATCACCAAGGTGCTGCAAACCGCGGCAGGCCGCATGATCTTCGGCCGCGTGGATGAAGAGAATGGAAAGAAGAAAAAGAATTAACCGCGCACGAAGTAAATAATTGAAACGATCACACCGATCGTTACAACCGTCCATCGCAAGGTGGACGGTTTTACTTTACCAGCCAGTTTTCCGCCGAGTGTCCCGCCGATCAACGCGCCGACAGCCATGACGGCTGCTACTGTCCACAGCACCTGCCCGGAGAAGATGAAAAATATTGCAGCGGCGACGTTGACCGAGAAAGCAACAGCCTGCTTGAGCGCGTTAAGACGCGTGAGCGAATCTTCAAGAGTTAATCCCAAAGCGGAGAGCACGATCACGCTCAATCCCGCGCCGAAATATCCGCCATAGATGGAAGCCAGCCCCACGGGCAGCCAGGATAATTTCTCCAATTTCGTGCCATGACCTTCTCCCATACGCTTTGTCAGCCATGCGCGAACGGGGTCTTGAATGGCTAGAAGACCCGAAGCCAGCAAGATTAAATAGGGGACAAGGTCTTTAAATAATTTTTCGCCAGATTGCAAAAGAAGAAAACCTCCCAGCACGCCACCCACAACACTGGCAGGGAGAATGATCCACAGTCTGCTTTTTTGTCCTTGCAGGTCTTTCAGCTGTGCAAGAGTCCCGCCGAAGTAGCCGGGGCAAAGTGCCACTGTATTGGTCACATTTGCGACTACAGCCGGGATGCCCAAAAAAGTGAGCAGGGGAAATGTGATGAGCGTCCCGCCGCCTGCAAGGGCGTTGATCGCACCTGCGGCAAGTGCGCCAAGGGCGGCAAATATAAAGTCAACTATGCTGAGATCCATTGGGAGGAATTCCTTTTTTATTTTCTTGAATTGGACAAGTATAGCATTGCGAACCTTGATTGATATCTACGCTTATTTCCCCAGCGTTTGAGCGGCAATGGTTTGCAAGAAAAGCGCATCTTCGTCAGTTAGATCTGAAGTGTAGCGAATCCCAACAGGGCTTCGGTCGTAGATCACCCCGTAAAAAACGGCGGTTGCCAGATAGGTTCCGTGCAGGGTGGGATGCCCATCCTCTGAGTACAAAAGCAAATCCGGGCGTTCTCGTAATGCGTTTGCAAAAGCCAAGCCAACAGGCGCGACCTTGACTCCGAGTTGTTGACCAAGATATGTATAGTTGTTGGATAGTGCCTGCGTTGTGACTCCGTACTGCACACTGTCCGGACGTTGCCATGTCATAAAGAGAATGGTTTCTGCTCCCGCAGCTTTTATTTCTGTATCCAGTTTTTGTGCGTATTCCGCAAATATCTTGTAGCCGTTGATAGGGGTTTGGCTTTGCTCTTGCAAGACCACCATATCCCACTCTCCCGAGCGGATGGCTTCCAGCGTGTTCGCATCCTCCCAATGATTTTGCAGAGTATATCCGCCCGGACTGATGCGCATTGCATCTGAATTGGGAGCGAATTTCAGAAGCTGATAATCCAACCCTTTGTTGAAATCTGTGTAGCTGTTGCCGATGAATAATATTTTTTTCGACGGGATATCCGGTCCACTGATTGAAGCGCAGGAGTTCAGGAGAAGCATCAGTAATAGTATGAGTACCGGAAATTTCAAATATCCCATGCTGGAGATTTTATTTTTCAAATACGTCATCATGCTATGCACTCCCATATTGCCAACCCGAACGATACGCGTTTGTATCTTTTTTCAGTATAGCATTATTGGTCTCGCTGTTTTTTTTGTAGTGACAAAAACAGGATGAAAATAACACGGGGTATTTTGAAACGCGCTTATATAATACCCTCGGTCACAAATTGCGTTTTCTGCAGAGTAAAAAGGCGCAATATGCGACCGTGATGGGTATAATTTCCCGATAATAAAGTGAGCGATATCAAAATAAAATGCTGCGTGGAAGGTAAAAATAACTTATGAGCAAAATGATCTATATCGGCACTGATGGCGGCGCGACCACATCCAAAGTAGGCGGTGTGTGGAGCAACGGTTCCACCATCTCGACAAAATTATTGCAATCCTCCACCAATTCAACACATGGCCCTGAGGCCGTTGTCCGTAGTTGGGTTGAGGCGGTCAACGCATATCTGGCTCAACATGAGTTGAGCTGGGATCAGGTCAGCGGAGTTGGGCTGGCTGTTCCCGGCCCTTTCCAGCGCTATGGAGTTTTTGACCGTTCGGCCAACCTGCCTGAAAACTTTGCCGGGTTCGATGTGCATACTGCCTACAGCAATGCACTGGCTGAAAAGGCCGGGCGTGCCATCCCATTGACGGTTGGCAACGATGGCGATATGGGCGGTATCGCAGAAGCTCAACACGCACGCGGCAACAGCAACGGGACAGTCCTCATGCTCGCCCCCGGTTCCGGCCTGGGATGCGCTTACATTAATAAAGATGGATTGGCTTTGGACGGCGATACCCTGGCTGGGATGGAAGGCGGTCACATGCCCGCGCCTCTGCATTTGCTGGGAGTTAAGCAATATCCCTGTGGGTGTGGACGCACCTGGGGCTGTATCGAAGTCTATACCTGCCTTTCAGGCTTGCAGTATCTGCTGGCTGAAAAATTGGAGCAATATCCCGAGCACGATCTGGCAAAGTCAACACTCAGCATGAAGGAACGCGCCTTCACCCTGCGCGGACTGGCGCAAAAAGGCGACAAGCTCGCCGTGGAATTATTCGACTTCCAAGCCAAGGCAATGGGCTTGCATGTTGCCAATATGGTCATGGCGCTCGATCCAAAATTTGTGGTCATCGGCGGCGGGCTGATGGATCCCGAAGCGACCACCACCGCTTTCCGCGAGCGCTATCTGGAAATCGTGCGCTCGAATGCCCGCGAGTACTTGTGGCCTTATCAGCGCGACTCCATTAGCATTGTCCCTGCCGCGCTTGGCGATCTTTCACAGTCCATTGGTGCGGCATTGGCGGCCCTCTACAAAAACAGGGCATAGCCTGATATTTTCTTGACGCATTGTTCCCACCCGCATATAATCTCGCCATTCAGAAGTAGTACGTGGTGGTTGAGTAGGTCGAGTATTTTTCTCGACCGTATCGAAACCAACGCTGATAGAGAAGGAAGCCTTGGCTGGAAGCTTCCACAGCAAAAAGCCGCTGAAGTCGTCTGAATTCATTGCTGAAGAAAATTGATAATTACCAATTACTAGACCAGCACGGGATTGCCCGTTACAGCAAAGACCGATGATTGTCGGTCACCAAGTGCGCCGCCCAAAACGGCGAATTGAGGTGGTACCGCGAAGTTAACACTTCGTCCTCATGATGGACGGAGTGTTTTTAATTTAACAACGTCATTGCGAGGCGGTGTTCGCCCGCCGAAGCAATCTCACACATTTCTGGAGATTGCTTCGGGCAAAGAACAAGATCGCCCTCGCAATGACATGAGGAGCACGAATGACCAAACAGGAATTACCAAAAGCGTACGATTTCAAATCCACCGAACAGCGCATTTATGCGATGTGGGAAACAGGCGGATTCTTCAAGCCGCATAACGACCCCAACAAGCCGAACTTTGACCCGAACGTCAAAACGTTCGTTCTTACGATTCCCCCCCCCAATGTGACGGGTGAGCTGCACATCGGTCACGCCATGTTCGTCAGCGTGGAAGATCTCATGGTTCGTTATCATCGCATGAAGGGCTTCTCCACGTTGTGGGTTCCCGGCACCGACCATGCGGGCATTGCCACGCAGCTCATGGTGGAGCGCGATCTGTTGAAAACCGAAGAAGTGACTCGCGAAGAGATCGGCCGCGAGGCATTCATCAAACGCACATGGGATTGGAAGCACAAATACGGCGGCATGATCACGAATCAGATTCGACGCATGGGCGCCTCCTGTGATTGGGATAGAGAACGCTTCACCCTTGATGATGGCCTGAGTCGCGCTGTGCGAGAAGCATTTGTCCGCCTCTATGAGAAAGGACTGATCTACCGCGGCCCGCGTCTCATCAACTGGTCACCTGGACTCAAGACCGCTGTGTCAGACCTCGAAGTGGAATACAGTGATGAAGAAGCGAAGCTGTATTACTTCAAATACATGCTCAAAGATTCAGACGAATTTATCCCTGTTGCAACCATCCGCCCTGAGACAATTCTTGGCGATACGGCTGTGGCAGTTCACCCTGAGGATGAACGCTTTAAGAAATTCATCGGCAAGACAGCCATCGTCCCAATGCTTGGACGTGAGATCCCCGTCATCGCGGATGAATACGTCAGCATGGAATTCGGTACGGGCGCGCTCAAGATCACGCCGGGGCACGACCCGAACGACTATGCCATCGCGCAGCGCCATAATTTGCCGATCATCTCCATGTTGGATAAAGAAGCCAAGGTCAACGAGAATGGCGGAAAATATCAGGGCCAGGATCGGTTCGAGGCGAGGAAGCAGCTTTGGGCGGAGATGAAAGAGGCGGGGCTCGTCATCAAAGAAGAAAAATATATGACGACCATCCCGCGTTCACAGCGCGGTGGTGAAATTGTCGAGCCGATGATCTCCGAGCAATGGTTCGTGAAGATCGATCCGTTGGCTGAGGCTGGTCTTGCGGCTGTCAAAGACGGGCGCATCAAGATCGTGCCCGAGCGTTTTGAAAAGACCTATTACAACTGGCTTGAGAATATCAAGGATTGGTGTATCAGCCGCCAACTGTGGTGGGGACATCGCATCCCCGTGTGGTATTGCCCCAACCATCACATGACCGTGGCGCGCGAAGACCCGACCGAATGCGCGACCTGCGGCTCGAAGGAAATTCGTCAGGATGACGATGTGTTGGATACGTGGTTCTCTTCGGGCTTGTGGCCGTTCTCCACGCTGGGCTGGCCCGAGCAAACGCCCGACTTCAAATATTTCTATCCCACTTCCTACATGGAAACGGGCTACGACATTTTGTTCTTCTGGGTGGCGCGCATGATCATGAGCGGTTTGGAATACACGGGACAGGTTCCCTTCCACACCGTTTATTTGCATGGCCTCGTGCGTGATGAGCATGGACATAAAATGTCCAAGACCAAGGGCAATGTGATTGACCCGCTCATCGTCATGGATGAATTCGGCACAGACGCGCTTCGTTTCACGCTGTTAGTTGGTTCGACACCCGGAAATGATACAAACGTTGGGCTTAAGAAAGTGGAAGCCAATCGTAACTTCGCAAACAAGTTGTGGAATGCGGGACGGTTTGTGATTAACGCTATCGAGGGACTTGGTGATCAGGAACTAGGGACTAGTTCCGAATCCCTAGCCCCTGATTCCTATTCCCTCGCCGACTCCTGGATCTGGGCAAAACTTCAGCAACTCACCCGCGATGTAGAACGTCAATTCCAGAACTTCCAATACGGGCAGGCAGGCCAGCAGATCTATGATTTCATCTGGTCAGACTTCGCGGACTGGTACGTGGAAATTGCCAAAGGGCAAATGCACGCGGAGCGTGCGGAAAGCAGAAAGCAGACAGTGGAAACGCTTGCGCGTGTGTTTGATATATCCCTGCGTTTGCTTCATCCGTTCACACCATTTGTAACCGAAGAAATTTGGGGACACTTGCGCGGATCGCTTCTCGAATCTCCAATCTCCGATCTTGCCAAAGACTGGCCCAATGCGTTGATCGTTGCCAAATTCCCCGAGCCGCGTGATGTGGAAGGTTGGGAGGAAGAAAAGATCGCAGACTTCACCTTGATCCAGGAGATCGTGCGTTCCATCCGTAACCTGCGCGCTGAAAAGAATGTGGCTCCCAGTAAGAAGATCGCGGCGAGCATTTCCGCAGGTGCAAAGCTGGACTTGTTGACGGCGCAGGCAAAGGTGATCGCATCCCTTTCAGGGATTGATCAATCACAGTTCGTGATTCAATCGTCACTTGCCGAGAAACCCAAAGACGCCACCGCTCTCGTGGTTGGCTCCGTGGAAATCTATCTCCCCCTCGCAGGCATGGTGGATTTGGCGAATGAAAAGGCCCGCCTTGAAAAAGAACTCAAGGAAGCTGAGTCTCACATTCAAAGGTTGGAAACTTTGCTAGGCAGTGACTTCGCCAATAAAGCGCCTGCCGCGTTGATCGCGAAAGAGCGCGAGAAACTGGCTGGATATAGAGATACGGCCGAGAAGATCAAAGCGCAGTTGAAGTAAATATTTGTTTTTGATGCAGTTCAGACCCTGAAGGTTTCCAAAACCTTTAGGGTCTTTTGTGAAAATGATCAATATTGTTGTATAAATATTTCAGAGGTTCTTATGGATAAAACAACATTCACCATCCGCCGTGCGGAACCATCCGATGCTGAAGGAGTATGCCAGATATTTTCAGGTCCCAATGCCATGCGTGGGACGTTGCAGCTTCCCTTTCCTTCCATCGATTTGTGGCGCAAGCGTCTGGCAGATCCAATGGATGGAACATTCAACCTGCTGGCTTGCATGGAAGATGAAATTGTCGGACAGATAGGTCTACATACCTTTCCTCACAACCCCCGCCGCAGGCATGTGGGTCAGATCGGCATGGCAGTCCGAGACGATTGGCAGGGAAAAGGAGTTGGGTCTGCGCTTATGTCCGCCGCAATGGACTTGGCCGATAATTGGCTCAATCTTTCCCGCATTGAGTTGGAAGTCTACACCGATAATGAACCTGCGATCAGCCTGTATAAAAAATTCGGTTTTGTCACCGAAGGCACACATGTCCGCTTTGCATATCGTGATGGGCAGTTCGTGGATGTGTATGCGATGGCACGGCTGCGTGAAAATTCTGTTTGATTTGCAGGGGGCAGGCACCCTGCCCCTACATTTGTATGATATGACAAAATAAAATTTTCCTGTATTATGTGGCAATCATCTACTCTGGAGGAACCTCATGAAAAACCCAATTCAATATGCTGCCTGTCCCAATTGTGGACAAAACAACGCAAAGAAGGTCAGCTACACCTGGTGGGGAGGCGCGGTTGGCCCGTCCATGTTTACCCACGTCAAATGCCAAAGCTGCGGCACGCAATATAACGGCAAAACAGGCCAGTCCAATCAGCGAAACATCATCTTGTATTTTGTTGGTTCGTTTGTGATCGCTTTTTGTATATGCGGAGGTCTGGCAGCAGTGAACTACATCCTCCAAACTCAATAATAAATTAACTGCACATCATCATATTGACAGACGGTCTTCAAGGCTGTCTGTTTTTTTATTACAAAATTCAACAAATAAAAGACGATAGTCAATTGACGCGTGAAATGCGATGGGATACCTTAAACGGAAATCTCAAACTACGAAAAGGAAAATATCCCATGACCATGAAAATCCAAGATGACTGCATCGCCTGCGGTGCCTGTGTACCCGATTGCCCAACCGAATCCATCACCGAAGGCGACGGCACCCTGTATGTGATCGACCAGGCCACCTGCGTTGAATGCGAAGGCCACTTCGATTCCCCCAAGTGCGTTTCCGTCTGCCCGGTAGACTGCATCGTCAAAGCCTAATTGCGTTATCGTACCCGTAACGGGTATAATCCCAACAACTTAATATCGACCTTCGGGGCAGGGTGACACTTGCGCGAACAAAAAGCAGGTGAATTCCCGATCGGTGGTAAAGCCCACGAGCCTCTTTGGGCAGTGACAGCTTCTCCCTTGAGAAGCAGGCGCCGCAAAAAGCAAGCATGACCCGGTGACATTCCGGGGCCGACAGTATAGTCTGGATAGTAGAAGGTATAAGCAACACGACTCGTCGTCGCTGTTTGGATTCACGCCCCGAAAACATTCTTTGTTTTCGGGTTTTTCTTTGTGGATAGTAAACCGCTTCACGCGCCGCGGATGCCTGTTTCTGCGCCCCGATACTTGATACAAGCGAGGCGCATTTTTTTGTCAGTTCAAGCGATTTCAAAATATCCTTCCAGCCATTCTCTCCATCGTCTTTGCCCTGCTCGCATGGCAACTGATCGTGCAGTGGACTCAACTCCCGCGCTTCATCCTGCCCGCCCCAGTGGACGTTTGGTCACGCTTCCTCAAGGCTCTCAGCGACGGAAGCCTGATCTATCACACGGGCATCACGCTGGCAGAAATTCTATTGGGGTTGCTGGTAGGCGTGACCTTTGCCACCGTTATGGGGTATGCGCTTGCAAAATCACGCTCGCTTGAAAAAATCCTTTCGCCATATCTTGTCGCAAGTCAGGCCATTCCCGTGGTCGCAATTGCGCCGCTGCTGGTCATTTGGCTTGGAGATGGGATTCTCTCGAAGGTGGTCATCTGCGCGTTGATCGTGTTCTTCCCCGTTTTGGTGAATACCGTTGTTGGCGTGCGCGCCGTCCCGACCGCGTTGTATGACCTGATGAATTCCATCCGTGCAACCCGCTTGCAGATTTTGCTGAAGCTGGAAATCCCCGCTTCGCTGCCGATCATGCTCGGCGGATTACGGATCGGCGCAACCCTATCTGTCATTGGCGCCATCGTTGGCGAGCTGGTGGATGCAGAACAGGGACTTGGCTTCCTCTTGCAGCTTGGCGATTTTCAATATGACACGTCCATGGTCTTTGTGGCGGTGTTCATGTTGATCGCGCTGGCGTTATCCATGTATGGCGTGGTGACGTTGTTGGAGAAAAGATTTTTGAAGTGGCAAAAATAAAATTACCCGTCATTGCGAGGGCGATGTTCTTTCGCCCGAAGCAATCTCAGCCATAGCACAGGAGATTGCTCACCGCACTGGCGCGCGGCGCAAGTGTCGTCGGGAAGAGCAAGTGCCCTCCTCGCAATGACGAGGTAAATTCATAGGAGACTCAATGTTTAAGAAATTAGTTTTACTCATGCTTGGGCTGGCACTCAGCCTTTCGGCCTGTGGCAGCTCACAGGGCGGAAATGATGCGGGAGCAGTCCGCAAGATCAAGCTGCCGATGGGCTACATCCCAAATATTCAATATGCGCCATTTTATGTCGCAGTAGATAAAGGTTATTTTGCCGAAGAAGGGATCGAGATCGAATTTGATTATTCCTTCGAGACCGATGGTGTGGCGTTGGTTGGCGCAGGGGAACTGCCGTTTGCGGTGGCTTCGGGCGAGCAGGTGCTTTTGGCGCGCGCGCAGGAATTGCCTGTGGTGTATGCGTTTGCGTGGTATCAGCAATTTCCGATCTCAATTATTTCTGCTCCTGAGTTGAACATCAATGAGCCTGCCGATCTGAAGGGACAGAACATTGGTTTGCCCGGTTTGTTCGGTGCGAATTACATTGGTTTGGAGGCTGTGCTGTTTTCTGCCGGACTCACTGCTGATGATGTGACGATGGATGCGATCGGCTTCAATCAGGTGGAAGCATTCGCCAGCGGGCAAACCGACATTGTGGTTGGGTATGCCGCGAATGAGCCCATCGTTTTGGCAGCGCAGGATTTCAAGTTGAATGAATTGCGCGTGGCCGATTATGTGCAGTTGACTGCGAACGGGATCGTGACCAGTGAAATGACGATCAAGGATGAGCCCGAGTTGGTGAAAGGCATGGCGCGCGCGTTTGCTCGCGGCATTGCGGATACGATCGCGAACCCTGATGAAGCCTACGAGATCAGTTTGAAGTTCGTGGAGAATTTGAAAGATCAGGATAAGGCCGTGCAGATGCAAGTGTTGACGACATCCATTGAGTTTTGGCAAGCCGAGCGCATTGGCTTCTCTGACCCGCAAGCATGGGAGAACATGAACGATCTTTTGGTTAAGATGGAATTGATCCCCGCGCCAATTGATTTGAGCAAGGCGTTCACGAATGAGTTTGTGCCGTAATTACCAATTACCAATTGCCAATTACAAAACTTGTTATAACCGTAATTGGTAATTGGTAAATCTTTTACCATGCCACAACACCCCACCCTCTCCGTTCAAAACCTCTCCGTTGTTTTTCCTGACAGCAACGGCGGACTTCAAGCGCTTGAAAATATTTCGTTCGATGTTTCGCCGCGTGAATTTATTTGTTTTCTCGGCCCATCGGGTTCGGGCAAGACAACCTTGCTGCGCGTCCTCGCGAATTTGTTGCAGCCTACATCGGGGACTGTAAATTTTATTCAAGCCCAGCAGCCGAAGATCGGCATGGTCTTTCAACAGCCCAGCCTCATGCCGTGGCGCAGCGTGTTGGATAACATCAAACTCCCGCTGGAACTGGAAGGCGCGGATGAATCCACTGCGCGGAAAAAAGCGCAGGAGATGATCGAACTGGTGGGATTGGATGGATTCGAAGACTCGTGGCCGCGCGATTTGTCCGGCGGCATGGCCCAGCGTGTGGGAATCGCGCGCGCGCTCATCCATGACCCTGACCTGCTTCTGCTCGATGAGCCTTTTGCCTCGCTGGATGCTCTCACCCGCGAACGCATGTGGACGGAACTTTCGCGCATCTGGCAGGCCAAGCAAAAGACGGTCATCATGGTGACACATTCCATCAACGAGTCTTTGTTTTTGGCAGACCGTGTCCTTGTGCTGACTCAACGCCCCGGCAAAATAAAAATGGACGTGGAGGTTGATCTCCCACGTCCACGCAAGGACGATATTCGCTACACTCCGCACTTTGGAAA
>JADKDM010000012.1 GCA_016714565.1 Candidatus Villigracilis propinquus | reverse complement strand
CAAATAACCCGCATCCACCATCTTGCGCAGCAAATACGCGGGGCGGTATTTATCCTCACCCAAGTCTCTTTGCAACACTTCCATCACGAACAGCACCACGTCCAGACCGATCAGGTCCGCGAGGGTGAGCGGTCCCATGGGATGATTCATGCCCAGCTTCATCACCTGGTCAATCGCCTCAGGTGTGCCGACATTTTCCTGCAAAGCGAAGACCGCTTCGTTGATCATCGGGCAGAGGATGCGGTTCGAGATGAACCCAGGCGAGTCGTTGGCTTCCACGGGTTCCTTGCCCATCACCTTGCACAAGTCCACGATGGTCTTTGTGGTTTCGTCCGATGTGCCAAGTCCGCGGATGACTTCGACGAGTTTCATCAACGGCACGGGATTCATGAAATGCATGCCGATCACTTTATCGGGACGGCTGGTCACTGCTGCGATCTTGGTGATCGAAATCGACGAAGTGTTGCTTGCCAGAATTACGCCTTCGCGGGCGTTGGCGTCCATGTCTTTGAAGATCTTGAATTTCAATTCGGGGTTTTCGGTGGCGGCTTCAATGACGAGGTCGGCATCTTTCATCGTGCTCATGTCCGTCACGAATTGAATGGCATCTGCCGAGGCTTTTTGTTCCGCGGTCAGCGTCCCTTTTTCCACCAGCTTCGCCGTGGATTTGGCGATGGTCGCTTTGGCTTTTTCGAGCGCGGCAGGCTGCACGTCCATGCAGGTCACTTGATAGCCCGATGTCGCTGCAACCTGCGCGATGCCGTTGCCCATTGTCCCTGCACCGATGATGAAGATGTGTTTGATGGTCATTGCTGCGCCTTCCACAATGTGACATTGTTTTTGATCTGCTCAATATGTCCCGGGATATGACGCGAATAAATATCAACCCATTTATCGAAGGTGTATTGGCCTTCCACTTCGGGGTGCTTGATCCAGTGCGTGAATACTTCCTCTGGCTGGCGTTTCAATAATTCATACGTTGTTTTTCTGGCAATGCGGGTTGCTTCCAGCGCATCTTCGAGATTGTGTTCGTGATAGTTCAATTCGGTTGCCCACTTATCCTGATCGTAGCCCATCAACGTGCCGCCTGGCTCCACGATCAATTTTCGCGCGCGCAGTGCGGAATTGGTCTCACTGTCCGCGATGTGGATGATGATCTCGTGGACGCTCCACTCTTTTGGCTCTGGCTTCCACTTCATCGCCTCTTGCGGGACCTCAGCCAGCGCCGCTTTCAATAAGTCGAATCCACGCCCGTACAGTTCGATCTTTTCGTTGCGTTCTTGTGTATTCATTTTTCCTTATTTATCCTCGATGGTCGAGTAGCCCCGAATGTTCTTTGAGGGGCATATCGAGACCATCTGTCAATTGTGAGCTCTTCATTCACGGGTGGTCTCGATACGCCGCTCACCGCAAGCGGTTCGCGGCTACTCGACCACCGAGTTCCTATTCCACTTCCACCGCCATCGCCACCGCTTCACCGCCGCCGAGACATAACGAAGCGATGCCGCGTTTCAGTCCGCGATTTTTCAGGGCGTAGATGAGCGTGGTCAACACGCGTGCGCCGCTGGCACCGAGTGGGTGACCGAGGGCGATCGCGCCGCCGTTCACGTTGACCTTGTCCCAGTCCCAGCCATCGTTGGCAAGAGCGTACCCGTCCGCGAGGACTTGGGCGGCGAAGGCTTCATTGACTTCGATCAGGTCAACATCTTTCAACGTCCAGCCGATCTTCTTCAACAGTTTTGGAATGGCATAGGCAGGAGCGGCAAAGAGATACTTCGGCTCCAAAGCCGCCTGCGCGTAGCCAGTAATTGACGCGATGGGCTTGAGATTATTTTTTTCAGCATATGCACGGGACGCGATGACCACCGCCGCCGCACCATCGTTCATGGTGGAGGAATTGCCTGCGGTCACTTTGCCGTCGGATTTGAAAGCAGGTTTGAGTTTGGTGAGTGATTCAATGGAGGTGTCTTTGCGCGGGCCTTCGTCTTTGTCGAAGATAGTCACGTCCCCTTTGCGGCCAGGGATTTGGACAGGGACAATTTCCAGCGTGAAGCGTCCCGCTTCTTGAGCCTCTACAGCTTTCAGGTGAGAGCGAAGCGCGAACTCGTCCATCGCGGCGCGGGTCACTTCATATTCATCCGCAATGAATTCGGCGGCCATGCCCATTCCCCAATTTTCAAATGGATCCCACAAGCCGTCGTTGAGCAGGGCGTCGGTCATTTGCGTGTTGCCGAATTTCAGCTCGCCCATGCGCCCGCTGACGAGATACGGCGCGCGGCTCATCGACTCCATGCCGCCAGCGATGAAGAGATCGCCGTCGCCCGCGCGAATGGCTTGAGCAGACATCATGGCAGCTTTCAAGCCCGAGCCGCAGACTTTGTTGATGGCGGTCGCGCTGACGGTGGCGGGGATGCCTGCAAAGATCGCCGCCTGCCGCGCGGGCGCCTGACCATTGCCAGCCTGCACCACGTTGCCCATCAATACTTCTTCGATTTCATTAGGGTCGATGCCTGCGCGTTCCACCGCGGCTTTGACCGCGATCGCGCCGAGGTTGGTTGCATTCATTCCGCTCAACGCGCCCTGGAATTTTCCAATGGGTGTGCGCGCGGCGCTGAGGATCACAGCTTCGTTTTCTTTGCTCATGAGTTTCTCCTGTGGGTATGCGGCAATTATAAGGCCTGTAAGAAAGTAGTGCCTTGCAAATCGTCTCCGTATTTTGTTACCTTTGAGAGATACTAAAAAATTTAACGCCAAGAAGCTAAGGCGCTAAGATTTTATGCCTTTTCTTTGCGGCTCCGCGCCTTTGCGTTAAGAGCTTTTGGTGAAAACTTGATAAATTCCTCACGTTTGACAGCGCCTCTTTCTTCTTTTTTCTTTCTTCGATAAGGTAAAATTTTGGGATGGATGACTTAAACCTAAATTCCCTCTATGATTTGATGGGCGGCGAGACGGGCGTCCGCACCCTTGTGGAACGCTTTTATGATTTGATGGACTCTTCGCCTGAAGCGAAAGATATCCGCGCTTTGCATGCCGCCAGTTTGAAATCTTCACGCGAGAAGCTATTTATGTTTCTCTCTGGCTGGACGGGCGGGCCTTCTTTGTATATTGAGAAGTATGGTCACCCGCAGTTGCGCCGAAGGCACATGCCGTTTTCCATTGGCGAAGTGGAGCGCGATCAATGGCTGTGGTGTATGAAGCAAGCCATTGACGAAGGTGATTTCATACCTTCCGTGAAGGAGCATTTGAAGTCGCGCCTTTCTGAGGTGGCAGATTTTATGAGGAACAGAACAGAAGGACCATAGACCACGGACGATGGACGACAGAGATGGTCAGTGGTCGGTCGTCCATCGTCTATTCACCGATGTTCTTTAGTGCCTCCCGCCGACTCAATGGATGTAATTCCTTCGTGGCTTTCACGAACTTCTTCACAGGTGCGGGATTGGTATGCGCGTATTGACGCAACGCCCAGCCGATTGCCTTGTTGATGAAGAATTCATCCGAGCCGAGGTTTTCTTTGACGAGTTCACACAGCAGGTCAAAGTCTGTTTCTTTTTTGTAGCCAAGTTGAAATAACAAAGTAGTGCGGCGCAGCCAGAAATTATCGGACTTGCGCCATTTCTTGAGATATTTTTCCTTCACTTTTGGAAAACGCTGGAACAGCGAGCCGACGGCATGACCGGCGAGCAAATCTACAGTGTCCCACCAGGATTTGGTGGTGATGAGATACTCAATGGTCGTGATGAAATCCTCGTCCACTTTCTTCTCAAATTTTTCCAGCAGGCTCATGGCGACGTATTGAAACTCGCGCTGGGGCAAACTCCACAATTCGCGGAGGATGGTGTCCAACTTGTCGAGTGGGGGAAGTCCATGCTCTTTGATGTGTCCCCTCAACAGCGCAGCCCCCTGCGGTGACTTGATCCCCAAATACTCGAACTGGTCACGCATGTATTTCTTCATCGGCCCTGCTTTGGCAGGGTCTGCGTTTTTTTCAAAGAGGGTTTTTAGGGAAAGGGTGTAGGGGTGCATAGAGTCTCCTTTTCGTCATTGCGAGGAGCGATCTTGTTCTTTGCGACGACCCCCGGCCCGCGAGCAATCCCCGACTGGAGATTGCTTCGTCGGGAAGAGCATCCTCCTCGCAATGACGGGGACGATATTACTTCGCGCCTTCAGGCGGGATATATTTCATTTGCCAAACGCCGTCACCTTCATCGGTAACCAGCGAATACGGCGTGGCAACAAATATCCATGTGTTGCCGGGTTTGAGCGGAACTTGATTCCCGCTTGCGTCCACAAAATAGATCGGGCGGGGTCGTCCCGTTTTTTGTTCATAGTCGCGGGCTTTCAAACTCCAGCGGATGTCATACTTTTTTCCGTCGCGGAAAAGATAGGCGTAGTTGCCGTCGCCCAAATCGAGATTAATGTCCATGTTGGTGGGCGTGATGACATCATGCTCGGCGAAGACCACGATCACATTATCGAATTGCAATTGGCGACCCGTCAGTCTGTCCACGGCGGGGTGGAGCTGCCCGGCGGTTTCCACTTTTGCATCGTCCACAAATCGCAGCCACGACTCGGAGAGCGCATCATACGTCCAGCCGGATTGATTGAGCAGCGCCACGCGCACATTGATCTGCTCCGCAGGCACGCCGCCCGCTGGCGCTTCTTCTGAAAACAAATTACCCGAGTAATCAAAGTTGCTTGGTGTCAGTCGCTTGTTGTCTTCGGCGATCTTCATCATCCGCTCCAGCGACATCATCGCGCCGCCGCTGGCTTCGTCATGCGGCACGAACACGCATTGCGGAATCAACTCCAACACTTCGGGCGATGCGAACGCGTACACCAAACACGAACTGCGGAAGAACCGTCCGAGGTCTGCGTACAACATGCGCCCCGAGCGGATGGGGCCAACTTGCGCGGTGGGCATTTCGGTGGATTCATCGTCAGGTGGATGAATGGTCTCGGACGGAATCAGGCCTGCGTCCAGATAAAGAAGCGATGTACTTCCTTCCGCCTCAACCCGCCCTGTGAGTTGGTCGGCGTCGCTATCAGCATTTTCATCCCCGACGTTTTGACTCGTGAACTCCAGCCAGTCCGGCAGATCAAACTCAATGACGTATTTGCCCGCATCCACATTGAAGCCGTAATAGCCATTTGAATCTGTGGATGTTTGCTGAATTCGTTTACCTGTTGAATCGTAAAGATTGACACACACGCCGCCGACACCCGGCTCAAAAGGTTCCTGCCTGCCGTTTTTATTTTCATCCAGCCAGATGCGATTGCCGAGAATGTTTGAAGTTTGAGAAAAAATTTCCTCGCGGATTTTGCAATCACCTGTGGCAGGGATTTCAGGCTTTGGATACTCGCCATAAAAAATGGACAGAAACCGCGTGGCGCCTTCGGTGATGTAAAACTCAAAAACCCACGGCGCAAAGGACAACCCTGCCTGCGGACGCGCGGTGGTGGGGAAGTGCGAGATCGAAACCAGCATCGCAGGCGTTTGGAGCAGGCTCGGGTCTTCGAGCTGTTGCGCGGTCAATGGATTGAAGTCAGCGGGGAAATTTTCTTTGTTCGGCCCAAATGTTGCGGGCGTGGAAAGTGTTTGCGGCGTAGGTGACGCAGTGGGTAACGAAATAGTTTGTGTAGCTGTAGGAAGGATGGGTAATGGATCAGTATCTTGCAATTGTGCTACTTCATTTTCCGCGCCGCAAGATGCAATGATGAAAATAACCAGCATTGCAAAAAATGTTGCAATTTTATTTTTTCTTTTTGCCCAAATCATAAATCTCCAATTTCAAAAAGCTAATAGCTAACTGCTGATTGCTGAAAGCTGTCAGCTATTTACTAAACGCATCCCTCACCCTTCTATACGTATCTTCCAACGACTCAGGCAATACGCGAGTTTCGCCAACCGAAGACATAAAATTCGTATCCCCAGCCCAGCGCGGCACAATGTGAATGTGGACATGTCCCAGCACGCCCGCGCCCGCCGCCTCACCGATGTTGACGCCCACGTTGAAGGACTGCGTTTTATAGCACTCTCGTAAAATGGTCGTACAGCGGCTGGTAAGTTCCATCATCTCGGCACGGGTTTCTGGATTCAGTTCTTCCAGATTGGAAACATGCTCAAAAGGGATGACCATCAAATGTCCGCTGGTGTAGGGGAAGCGGTTCAAGATCACATACGCATTCGTTCCGCGGAAGGCGATCAAATTCTCGGCGTTATCTGCCTTGGCTTGTGCGTTGCAAAAAACACAGCCCGATTCTTTTTCGGTTTTTTCAATGTATGTCATGCGCCAGGGTGACCAGAGTTGTTTCATGGGAGATTGGGTTGAAAGGTTGGAATGTTGAAATGTTTTATGTTTACTCAATTATAGGCGAAAATCACCAACTGCACTTTTCTCGTTCCTTATTGCTTATTCCCCGGTTGCTTTTTATTCATCCTTTACCCTTCATCCTTTTTAAGTTATCCTACGCCCGATGCAACCCACACTTTTTTCCTCCAATCATCTCACTGTTTCGCAATTCACCTTCCGCGTTCGTAAACTTTTGGAAGGTGATTCTGAATTGCAGGATGTGTGGGTGGAAGGGGAAATCTCTAATCTTTCACGCCCTGCTTCGGGACATATCTACTTCACTCTCAAAGACAAGAACGCTTCCTTGAAGTGCGTCATGTGGAAAACGGACGCCATGCGTGCCCGCCCGAATATTCAGGAAGGCGCAGCGGTGGAAGTGCATGGCAAGGTTGCCGTCTATGAGCCGCAGGGACAATATCAGCTCATCGTCAATATTATTCAACCCAAAGGCGAGGGTGCGCTCTTTCAGGAATTCCTCCGCTTGAAAGCCATGCTCGAAGCCGAGGGACTTTTCGACCCCGAACGCAGGCGTGCCATTCCTGCGCTGCCCAAAAAGATCGGCATCGTCACATCTGCAACAGGTGCGGCTCTGCGCGATGTACTCAACACCATCCGCCGCCGTCAGCCAATGCTTCAAGTAGTTCTTGCTCCCTCGCCCGTGCAAGGCGTGGAGGCGCCACCTGCGCTTGTCAAAGCCATCCAATCTCTCAATCTCCAATCTCCTGACCTTATTATTTTGGCGCGCGGCGGCGGTTCCATTGAAGACTTGTGGGCTTTCAACGATGAGCGCGTTGTCCGTGCTGTTGCTGATTCAAAAGCTCCCATCATTTGCGGTGTGGGACACGAAACCGATTTCACCCTCTGTGATTTTGCCGCTGACCTACGCGCCCCGACTCCGACTGCCGCCGCTGAACTCGCCACCCAAATCACATTGGATGACCTCCGCGCACAGATTACCTATTACGCCTCACGCCTCACGGATTTAACCTTGAGCCTGCTTGCTGACCAAAAAGCATTTATCTACTCTTTTGCATCCCGCCTGAAATACGTTTCCCCCGAAAGACGAATCCAATCCGAATACCAGCATCTTGACGAACTTTCCCGCCGCGCATTCTCCGCGTTGACTCATCGCATCCAATTGCAGTCTGCAAGCGTAGATGGGATGTCGAAGCGCTTGCAAGCTCTGAATCCCGAAGGCATCCTTTCCCGCGGATATGCTATCATCACCCGCGTTGAAGATGGCAAGGTCGTTAGCAAAGTCTCACAGGCTCACGGAGAGATGAAAGTCCGCGTGAGTGATGGCGAGTTTGAAGCAGTCGTAAATCGTGGTCTCGATAAGCCCCTCTAAGAGCATTCGGGGCTACTCGACCACCAATCGTAAATTGTATGGAGCATTAATGGCTAAGACGAAATCCACCCAAAAACCTGTGGAAGAACTATCGTACGAAGAAGCTCTCGTTGAATTGGAAGGTATCGTGGAAGCGTTGGAAGGCGAGCAGAGTCCGCTTGAAGATTCGATGAAGCTTTTCGAGCGCGGACAGGCCCTGTCGGTACATTGCAGCGCTTTGCTTGAGTCTGCCCAGCTCAAGGTGCAGAAATTAGTAGGCGAGTCAGTCGTCCAATTCGAGGAAGAGTCTGAATGAACCTTGTTGCAATTTTAGATAATAGAGTTCTGGTCGCAGTGATGTTGGGCTGGCTGCTTGCACAGATATTGAAAATCCCCACCGAATATTTACGCTCGCGCCGCTGGCTGTGGGCCATGTTCTTTGCCGCCGGTGGAATGCCATCCTCGCACACTGCCCTCATGGTGTCCGGGACTTTGGCTGTTGCCCTTTACCACGGCTTTGATAATCCCATCTTCGGGATTGCGGTTGCGATCACCATGATCATTGCCCACGATGCCGCAGGTGTACGCAGGCAGGCAGGTATTCACGCGGAGCGCATCAACGTGTTGTTTGAGGAATTGCTCAAAGGTCACATGTGGGATGAGAACGAATTAAAAGAAGTCATCGGCCACACTCCATTGGAAGTGGTTGGTGGAATCATTTTGGGACTCATTGTTGCAACGGTGCAATGGATGGTCTGGCCGTAAAGATTTCCCCCCCCCCCCCCCCCCCCCCCCCCCCCCCCCCCGCGCAAGAAGAAGTGCCCTCCTCGCAATGACGTCAACTCCTTTCTTCAACCTTCTCATCACCCCATTCGTAATATACGTCAACTCAGGCACGCGCAGCGCGAACAACGCTGCCACATACACCCCGCCGCCAATGACCACGCTCGCAAGGGTCAATATCCACGCGCTGAAATTGCTTCCAAAATACAACCAGCCGTAAATGCATAGTCCCATAACGAGCGCCGCCACAGATGATGGAATCACGCCGCGCAAAATATGCCCGCCTTCAATTCCATTTAATCGCTTGCGCATTACGATAAATAAGACTGTTGCTTCGAGCGCGGTGGCAAGGGAATTCGCGAGAGCCAATCCGCCGTGGGGGAACCAGCCGAGGGACGTAAACACTTTTGCAAAGGCAATGCTGAAGACTACGTTTAGCCCCATCGCAATTGTGCCGATGATGACGGGGGTTTTTGTATCGTGCTGTGCGTAAAATGCGCGGGTCAAAATTTCCATCACCGAATGTCCCACGATGCCAGCCGCATACCAGAGCAATGCCCAGGCTGTCAGTTGGACATCGTGCTCATCGAATTTGCCGCGTTGAAATAAAAATGAAACCAATGGCACACGCAGAAGAATTAGCCCTACACTGGCAGGGATTGCCATGAACAAAATACCGCGCAGGGATGAAGCCAGCGACGCGCGCATTGCATCATTTTGTCCAAGCGCGTGCTGCGCTGAAAACGTAGGCATTGCCGCGATCGCCACAGACTGAGCGATTGCCGCCTGCGCCATGATCATCAACGAAAAGCCATAGCCCAGGCTCGCCACACTTCCTGCCACCATGTCCGAAGCGAGGCGAATATTTACCCAGAAATTAAGCTGCACCACCGCCACGCCAATCAGGCGCGGCCCCATCAAAAAAATTACTTTGCGAACTTCGGGGTTATCCAATCCAAAGGTGAAACTGTACGTGCCGCGTTGTTTTATCAGAGTTGGGATCTGCACCAGCAAATAAAATCCCGAGCCGATCACCACGCCCCACGCGAGACCATAAATTCCCATCGAAGGCGAAAGCACCAGTGCGCCGAATATGATTCCCAGTTGATACATGGCGGGAGTCAATGCAGGCACAAGGAAAATTTTATGCGCGTTGAGAATGCCAACCATCAAACCGCCCAAGCCGAACAACACAGCCGAGACGAGTTGAATGCGCAGCAGAGAAACTGTCAACGCGAAGAGTTCGGGTTTTTCAGAGAAGCCGGGGGCCAGCGCGTAGCGGACTACTTGCGGGGCGAAAAATGCAAATAGCAGCGCAAGCAGGCTGAGGGTAAGTGTGACCGCGTTCGCCAGCGAAGAAGCCAGCCGCCACGCGGAGTCCTTTTCATCTTTGGCAAGCAATCCAGTGAACGTCGGAATAAAAGCGGAACCAAGCGCGCCGCCCGCCACCAAAAGAAAAAGCGTTTCACTCACACGGTTCGCCGCGGTGAACGCATCCAACTCAGGCGAAGCGCCGAACGTGCCCGCCACAATAATACTGCGCGCAAGGCCGGTGATCTGCCCAAGCACAATGGCGATCATCACCGTGCCAGCCGCGCGCGCGATCTGTTGATTTGCATTATTTTCTGTCATAGGGTTGCGCGATTATAATTCTTTTCGGGAGATTTCCATGAAAAATAAATTTACACTACTCTTTGTGATTTTGATTTTATTAACCGCATGTGACTCAGCGACTACAGTGCCTCTTCCCCCGCCGCCAACTGATACTGCTACCGAACCATCATCCGCTCCGCTGACAGATATTCCGCTGCCCGCAGGCTATGGTGTGGACGGTGGCTGGTTCCAGTTATATTTTACGAACCCCGAAAGTCCGCTCGCCTCGCAGAACACTGGCGGCATCGACGGCCCGCTTGCTGACGCAATTGACGCCGCAAAATTATCTGTGGATGTTGCCGTTTATAGTTTAAGTTTGAACAGCGTGCGTGATGCCTTGCTCCACGCACATGACCGTGGCGTACAAGTCCGCATGGTGATGGAAAGCGACAACCTCGACCGCTCCGACCCGCAGAAGTTGATCGAAGCAGGCATTCCCATTTTGGGTGACCGCCGCGAAGGATTGATGCACAACAAGTTCGTAGTCATTGACAACTCCGAAGTGTGGACGGGTTCCACGAACTTCACCGACTCTGGCGCGTATGACGACAACAACAATATGATCCGCATCCGCTCGGTGAAGCTGGCTGAGAATTTCACCAAGGAATTTGAAGAGATGTTCATCGACGATAAGTTTGGTGATAACACTGTCCCTGAAACCCCAAACCCGCGCGTGACGATTGACGGCACGCCCATTGACACCTATTTTTCTCCAGATGATGGCGTGCAAGCCAATTTTGTAGAGTTGGTTGAAAATGCACAGGAAAGCATTTACTTCATGGCCTTTTCCTTCACAGCAGACCCGGTTGGGAATGCCGTCCGCGCCCGTGCAGCGGAGGGTGTCACTGTGGCAGGCGTGATGGATACTGAACAGGTCAACTCAAATGTCGGCACGGAGTTTGACCCGTTCAGTCAGGCCGGGTTGGATGTGTACCGTGATGGAAATCCCGGGCAGATGCATCACAAGGTCATGATCATCGACGAGAGTATCGTCATCTTCGGTTCGTACAATTTCACCAACAGCGCCGAAACGAGGAACGATGAAACCCTGCTGGTGATCTATAACGAAGTTATTGCCGGGCAATTCATGACCGAGTTTCAGAAAGTGTACGGGCAGGCGCAATAAGCTCCTTCGAGGAATACTTTCGCAGCGGCCTTTTCCAAACCCATGTGGAGAAGGCCGTAACTTTTTTACCCCTTAATCGACTATTTGGATGTAACCAATCAACAATAAAAAAAGAGGTGAAAAATGAAAAAGTTATCCCGAGTTCTTATTTTTGTACTGGCTCTTACCGCCATGCTTATCAGCGCATGTGGTGCAGCAGCCCCCGCCACGGAAACATCCGCCGGCGCCGACAAAGCCCAGGCCTCCCTAGTGGAATTCACCGGCGTGATCGAATCCATCAATGGTGACCAGTGGACCGTTGGCGGCAAGGTGATCGTGGTCGACCCCGCCGTACTGCGCGATGGTCCCTACCAGGTTGGCGACACCGTCAAAGTGGAAGTTGAAGTCCAGACGGATGGCTCCGCAGTCGTCACTCGCGTAGAAGCTCCCTCCGCCCCCGCTCCTGCTCCTATTGACAATACCAATACAAATTTGAACACCAACACCAACCAACACCAATACCAACGCAAACACAAATTTGAACGGCAACACCAATACCGGCACAAATGTCAATTCGAATGCCAACAGCAATAGCGGCAGGTCGATCGACAATGGCAACTCCAATGACAGCGATGACAATGGCGGCAACTCCAATGACAGCGATGACAATGGCAACGACGATAATGGTGGCAATAGCAATGGCAGTGACGACGATGGCGATGACGATAATGATGGCAACAGCAATGGCAGTGACGACGACCACGATGACGACAACAGCAATAGCTCCAACAGCAACGGCTAGTCAGTCCGGTACGTAGCAGGTTGATTTTACGGGTCGTCTGGGTGCTCAAAAAATCCAGACGACCCATCTTGACGCTAAGGTTTCTGTGGAAAATTTGATGTACAAACGCTTTCTTGTCCCCGTCCTCTTATTTGCCCTGTTTTTCGTAGGCATGGCCCTTATCCAATTCGCCACACCCGATATGCCCGATAATGACGGCTACTATCACATCAAGCTGGCCTGGCTGATGCGCACCGAAAGCCTAAAACCCGATTTTCCCTGGCTCCCATTGAGTATTCTGAACGAAGCCGAGTTTTACGACCATCACTTTCTCTTTCATGTGGCGCTGATCCCCTTCACGTACGGCAACCTGAGGATGGGCGCAAAATGGGCGGCGGTATTCTACGCGGCGATCGCCTTCCTCGCCGTCTGGTATTTGTTCCACCGCCAGAAAGTCCCCGCATCCTGGGCATGGGCGCTGGCTTTGCTCGGAATTTCAGAAGCCTTCCTTTACCGCATGTCCATCACTCGAGCGCAATCCCTTTCGTTGGCGGTTCTGGTTCTCGGGCTGGTATGGATTTTTGAAGGAAAATACAAACACCTGGCCGTCCTGTCATTTCTCTACGTCTGGATGTACGACGCCTTCCCATTAATTCTGGCCGTTGCAGGTTTGCACTTCCTCGCCGTATTGTTGATGGAGCGCCGGTTCGAGTTTCGCCCGCTGATCTGGGCAGGTATCGGTATTGTGGCCGGGTTGATCATTAATCCATATTTTCCCACCAACCTCATCTTTACCTGGCATCACCTTCTGCCAAAATTAACAGATGCAACATCCGTGAGCGTTGGCAATGAATGGTATCCCTACAACACGGGGCAGCTGCTCGAAAACTCACTGCCCGCCTTTATCGCCTTTGTCAGCGGTGCATTCGCCCTCGGACTCTCAGGCCGCAAAATGGATTTGCGAACCACCACCTCTTTTCTAGTCGCCCTTCTTTTTGGCTTGATGATGTTCAAAGCGCGCCGCTTTGTGGAATATTTTCCACCCTTTGCCTTGATCTTCGCCGCATTCGCCTGGTCGCCTCTCTTCTTAGACCGACAGCCTGCTTCTGCTCCTTTGAAATTCCCTGCGCTGTTGCAGGCAAACCTCGCCCTCATTTTATTGGTATCCGCTGTGTTTGCAGGAATCGTGAAAACGATCCCCGCCGCACAAAGCAGTATTGCCGACTCTAAACCGTATGACCTGTACGGCGGCGCTTCTCTCTGGCTGATGCAGCACACCCCTGCAGGCGAGCGCGTCTTCCAGACCGATTGGGATGATTTCCCCCGCCTGTTCTTTTACAACACCCACAACACCTACCTTGCCGGTCTGGACCCCACCTATTTGCAGTTATATGACAGCGAACTGTACGACCAGTGGGTGCGTATCACCCGGGGCGAAGTGGAGAACCCATCACAGCTTATTTTGCAGAGTTTCTCCGCCCGGTATGTATTCACCGATCTCGACCATCAGGATTTTCTGCAGCAGGCCGCCAACGACAACCGTATGAAAGAAGTATATCGTGATGGGCAAGCCGTAATCTTTCAGGTTCTTGAACCGTGATAATATAATGTGGAACGAACTGGAATGACAAATTTTGAAACACGGATGTCAATGAAACTAATGTCTATTGTCGATGGAAAAAAGGAATTAAGCAATCTGCGTGAGATCGACTCGAAAACGATCGGCGCGATTTATGACCAATATTTTTCCGAGGTCTATCGCTATGTGCTGTATCGAGTGGGTGACCAGACTGTCGCCGAAGATATTGCCAGCGACGTGTTCATCCGCCTGCTGGAAGCCGTCAATCAAGGACGCTCCCCCCAGACCAACCTCAAAGGCTGGTTGATCGGAACAGCCTCCCACGTGGTGGCCGACCACATGCGGAAAAAATACCGCCGCCCCGAGGAAGAGGTCACCGAATTACTGCCGGATCTCAAACCCGGCCCCGCTTTCGAGGTGGATCAACGCGAACAGAATCGCGCCGTCCAAAGTGCGTACACACAATTGACCCCTGAACAGCAGAATGTGCTGGCCCTTCGTTTTGGGCAGGGATACTCGCTTGAAGAAACCGCAGAATTCATGAATAAAAATGTCAATGCCATAAAGGCTCTCCAATTCCGTGCGCTGGCCGCTCTTCAGCGCGAGCTTGGTGAGGTGGATTATGAATAACATATTTGAAGCACTGGAAATTTGTCTGCATGAAATTGAGAACGGCGCGGATATGGAAACTGTCCTTGCGCGCTTCCCCAAACTTGCAGCTGAATTACGTCCCATCCTTGAAACCTCCATGAAAGCCCGCAGCATGTCTGCTGCCGAGCCTTCACCGGAAGCCATTCGCCGTGGACGCGCTCGCTTAATGCAGCGCGCCGCGGAAATGCGCGAGTCCAGGGTGGCGCCTCGTAAACGCGTTATTCCGGCATTCCAAAGACTCGCCCTTTCCTTTTCGATGGCCGCCATGCTTCTGCTAAGCGGAACAGGGCTGGTCGGCGCATCCGCTTCGGCATTGCCCGGTGAAAACCTGTATCCTGTCAAACGTACCTGGGAAGGTCTGCGACTTCTTTTGATCTTCGACCAGCAGGCTCGTACTTTGCTGGAAGACCAGTTCGAGTATGAACGCCTGCATGAAGTAAACGAATTGCTCGTTGAAGGCCGCCACGAAACTATTCAATTCGCCGGCGTTTTTATGCAGGTGAATGGCGTGAACTTCGTTTCCGGTGTTCCAGCTATCCTTCCGGCCAATTTGCAGATACCTGCCAATGGCGCGGCTGTAATTATTACCGGGCGAACCAATGCACAAGGAGTGGTTGAGATCATTTCTCTTAACCCGCTCCCGGATGGTTCGGTAGTTCCGGTGGGGAATCCCATCGAAGTCGAGTTGGAAAATGAAACGAATTCCAATGACAACGAAGGTGTCGAAAATGGCGCCAGCAATGATAATGGAAATAATGTTCTGGCCCCCGTAGCCACTCCCCAATACTACGCCATGGAAGGGACCCTTCAGGCTATGTCTTCCACAACGCTTGTTGTCAACGACCTCACGGTATACCCTGATAATGCCCGCATTGAAGGCGAATTGTGTACCGGCGCACGCGTTGAGATCAAAGGATATTTTGCCGTAGATGGCAGGTTCATTGTTACCGAAGTGGAATCAAAAGGCTCATGCCCTACCGGCAATCGCGATACCGGAAATGGCGGCTCCTCTTCAAACTCGAACTCAGGCAGCAATGATAGCTCTGACTCGAATGACAATTCGAATTCGGATGATCAGAACTCCAGCAGTGACGATACCGGCGGCGACAGTGGCAATGATGACAGCGGTGATAATGATAATGAAGGCGGTGACGATCACGGCGGCGATGATAATAACAACGGCGACCATTAGTCAAAAAACTGCGAGGCGACCCCTCGCAGTTTTTATTTCCCTCTGAATTAATTTGCCTTTTGGAATAAAATCGATTAAATTAACAGCCTAGCACGCACGTTCTATACAAAGAGACTCTAAGGTTTCCCAAAACCTTTAGAGCCTATAAAGTAAATTTATGGAGAGAGTCATTATGCCCGATTCAAAGTTCTATCTTGGCCGCCTGCTCGATTCGAAAACCTCAAAACCAACTGCCACCCCGGTTGAATATGATCCTGCCGACCTGACCACTCATGCCGTCGTCACAGGTATGACAGGCTCAGGTAAAACAGGTTTGTGCATTTCCCTGCTCGAAGAAGCGGCATTGCAAGGCGTGCCTGCCATCATCATTGATCCCAAAGGCGACCTCACCAACTTAGTGTTACATTTTCCCGAACTCGCCCCGCAGGATTTTCAACCGTGGATCGACCCCGAAATGGCACGCCGCGCAAGCAAGTCAATGGAACAAGCTGCGGATGAAGCCGCCACTGCATGGCGCGCTGGACTCAAAGAGTGGGGCATTGGCCCGGACCGTTTGCAGGCTTTGAAGAACGCCGCGCAGTTCGCCATCTTCACGCCTGGTTCAGATGCAGGCTTTCCGGTCAGTGTACTCTCTTCACTAGCCGCACCAGATTTGGATTGGCAGACAAATAGCGAGTCTCTTCGCGAGCAGATTTCCAGCACGGTCACTGCGCTGCTTGGACTGGTCGGCCTCAATGACCTCGACCCGATCCGTTCGCGCGAGCATATCCTGCTTTCCAACATTTTTGAGTTTCATTGGAAGGACGGCAACAACCTTGACCTCAACGAACTGATCTTGCAAACGCAAACTCCGCCCTTCGCAAACCTCGGCGCATTCCCCGTGGATACCTTCTTCCCGCCCAAAGACCGTATGGAACTTGCGATGTCCTTAAACAACATCCTCGCTTCACCCGCCTTTGAAACGTGGCGCAAAGGCCAATCGCTTGATGTCAAATCCCTGCTCTACACCGAAGATGGCCGCCCGCGCCACAGCATTTTCTATCTCGCGCACCTCTCTGATGGCGAGCGCATGTTCTTTGTCACATTACTGCTCTCCGCCGTTGAAACATGGATGCGTACTCAGAGCGGCTCAACCTCCCTGCGCGCCCTGCTTTACATGGACGAGATATACGGCTACCTTCCTCCCACCGCCGTTCCGCCTTCAAAAGGTCCGCTCCTGCGCATGCTAAAACAAGCCCGTGCCTTCGGCCTCGGCCTTTTGCTTGCCACCCAAAACCCCGTCGACATTGATTACAAAGCCCTCTCCAACACAGGCACATGGTTCATCGGCAAACTACAAACCGAGCGCGACAAGAATCGCCTGCTAGACGGACTCGAAAGTGCCGCAGGCGGCATCCCCCGCGCCGAAATGGATAAGCTCATTTCATCGCTTGGCAAACGCGTTTTTGTCATGCACAACGTCCACGAAAAAATGCCAGTCTTAATGCAAACCCGTTGGGTGATGAATTTCCTCGCCGGGCCTCTCACACGCAACCAGATTCCCGCCCTTAATGAACTAGCCAACGCCCAGGCATCGCTTCAAATGCCGCCCGCGCCTGCCTCTGCTTCGAGGACAGTGTCCAAGCCCCAGCCTTCGGTGGAAAATCTGCAGCCTATACAGCGATCAGCGATCAGCAGTCAGCCATCAGCATACACACCGCCTCCGCCCGCTGCCCAGCAGCCATCGTCTGCCGGCCGCCGCCCTGCGGGATCGTCCGCAGTTGATGGCAGCCTTACCAAACCGCCGCTCCCCGCAGGCATTCGAGAATATTACCTTCCGCAAAACTTCAGCCTGCCTGAAGCCTTCCAATCCGCGGGACGTGCCATGCCTGCGCAAGCCATGATCCAGGGCGTGATGTATCGCCCTTCATTACTCGCCGCCGCTCAAGTCCGCATTCTCGACCGCAAATACGGGGTGGACACAGAGACCACCCGCGCCGCTCTCGTGAGTTCATTGGATCGCCGCGGCATCGTCCGCTGGGACGAATTCACCTACGCTGGTCCCTCACTTGATAAAGTGGAGACCATGCCAGCCGCAGGCGCACGTTTTGGTACCATTGATTCGCCTCTCAACGATTCAAAACTAATGACTGCCCTGCAAAAAGATTTCACTGATTGGGCATTCCGCAATTCATCTGTAACCGCGCGCGCCAACACCGCCCTCAAAGTCTATGGCGGCCCGGATGTCAGCCAGGCCGAGTTCATGAAAGCCTGCGCCGACACCGCCCGCGATGCCTGTGACACAGAAATCGCCAAGAAGACGGCGGCCATTGAAAAGAAGATCAAGTCTCTTGAAGATAAACTTTTCCGCGAAGAGCGCGAACTACAGCAGGATCAGGCAGACCTGCAAAATCGAAATATTGAAACTGGCTTAAGCGGTGCGGAAGCAGTTGCCGGCTTATTAGGCATTGGCCGCAAGAAAAGTCTTTCCACTTCGGTTTCGAAATTTCGCATGGCACAAAATGCCAAGGAAGATGTGCGCGAATCGGAAGAGACGATCACGCAATTAAAAAAGGACCTCGCTCTCCTTGAACGTCAACGGGAAGAAACTGCTTCCGAGATCAAAGACCGCTGGGGACGCGTGGTGAATGAGAGTACCGAAGTAACCATCAACCCGAAGAAGACGGATGTGTATGTCAATATCTTCGGCATGGCGTGGATGCCATATTATGTTATTCAGGCTGGTGATGAGACTGTTGAGTTGCCCGCTTTTGGGGCGGAGTAGACTCCCGTCATTGCGAGGGCGTTCTTGTTCTTCGCCCGAAGCAATCTTGCACAAAGTGTTTGAGATTGTTTCGTCGAGAAAAGCACCCTCCTCGCAATGACGAGATGGATGTAATGTAATATAGTGACGACCTCGTGTCGTCACTATGCTTTAAAGGACAAAATCATATGAGCATATTCATTCTTCTGCTTGCACTTGCCATTTGGGGTATCGTACATTCATTTCTTGCTTCCCACCTCGCAAAAGACCTGTTCCGCTTGCGGGCTGGCAACAGCGACTTTTATCGCCTCGCCTATAATATTTTTGCGGGCATAAGCTTTCTTCCGGCTTTGTATCTGGTGAAGGCATTGCCAGACCAGCCTGTGTATCAGGTTCCCGCGCCGTGGAGTTATCTCATGTTTGGCGGGCAGGCGTTTGCGGCTGTGATGCTGTTCGTGGCTTTCCTTCAAACGAATCCCCTGTCTTTCATGGGGGTGCGACAATTGTTTGAAAAAGAGAAAGCGGGTGGCGCACTTGTGACAAGTGGGTTGTATCACTTGGTGAGGCATCCGATATATACGTTTGCCCTGCTTTATGTCTGGCTCTCGCCAACTATTTCGCAAAACTCATTGACGGTTTATATCGGCGCAACGATCTACATATTGGTCGGCACGTATTTTGAAGAACGCAAACTCCTGCGCGAGTTTGGCGAAGCCTATGTCGAGTACAAACGCAAGACGCCGATGCTTATTCCAGGGCTGGCTCTCGGGAAGAAATAGAAATCGGACGGGAAATCCCCGTCCGATTGTTTTTAGCACAGCGAATGTTTACGAAACAGGAGTAGGCTCTTCGGTAGGCGGCGAGGCGATGATGAAGCGTTGTTCCATGCCGAGGCGCAGATGAAGCATCCAGTAGGCGAATGCGGCCACGGCGCAGAGAATCCCACCGATGTACCAGAGCAGGTTGGGGTTGAAGTTGTCGAGGATGAGGCCCGCGAGCATGGGCGCGAAGGTGGAGGGCAGCAGCCATGTCAGCCCGAAGATGGCCATGTACCGTCCGCGCATTTCTTCGGGGGCGAAGTTGGCGGCGATGGTTTGGCTGGTGGGCATGATGAGCATTTCTCCGATGGTGATGACCACGATGGCGGACATGAACATCCAATAGACGGAGACGAAGCCGAACATGCTGAAGCCAAGCATGTAGAAAAGTGTGCCGAGCGCCATGATGAGAAATGGTGGGCGGTACTTGATGATGCGTGTGACGCTGAATTGAAAGAGGATGACCGTGATGGCGCTGGTGGTCATCAGGAAGCCGTATCCTTGCGGATCGATGTTGTGATTGTCGCGTAGGAATACGGAGAGTGAGTTGTACATTTGCTGATAGACCGCGCCCATCAAAATGGCGGCGACGACGAAGGCCATGAAGGCAAAGTCTTTGAACACGATGCGATATCCCATGAGGGTCTTCCAAACAGATTCATGTTTTGTGTCTGCATGTGCTTCGGGTTTTGTTTCAGGCATGGAGGTGTAGAAGATCACGGCTACGATGCAACTGACAACGGCGTCAATGATGAATAAAAGCATGAAGGAGCGGTTGGCGAGGAATCCGCCGATGGTGGGGCCGATGATCCACGCCAGGTTGCGGACGACGCGCAGCAGGCCGAAGCCTTCCTGCCGTTGTTTCTCGGTGAGGATATCTGCCATCATGGCTTGATGTGCAGGGCCGGAAACGTCCGAGAGCAAGCCGATGAACGCGGCGAGCGGGAAAAGCACCGCCAGCGAATTGACCATCCCAAGCGTGAGCGTGCTGAGTGCGCTGAACACCAGCCCGAAGAGGATCAGTTTGCGCCGCCCGAATTTATCGGTCAGTGCGCCGCCGATCATATTGCCGATGATTCCAAAGATGGAGAACATGGCAAGCACCATGCCTGCTTGAGTCATGCCAACGTTGAATTTATCCGTGATGTAGAGTGAGAAGAAGGGAAAGAGTAGCGTACCGCCGATGCTGTCGATAAAGAAGGTGAGGACAATGATCCAGAAGCGGGGAGGGAACTCATGATAAAGTTTTTTGAGTCGTGTGAACATGGGGAGCCTTTCTGCAAGGCCCTGATTATAGAACGGATGTTTTGTTTGTCAAGCAACTGGCGGATGGATTTTATGGTGGGCGGCATTAAATATCTTTTGGGGCGAGAGAAATACAAGTCTGTTTTGCCCGTAACTTTTTATTTCAAGTGACGACTAGTAGATAACGAGGGAAGAGCGATTATGTTTCCCTGTTGTATTGGCTTTGGATAATTTCACTTTTAAATTTATTTATATGTTCTGGCGGTTGCATATCATTTATGCACCCTTTGTGAGAAAGAGATTCGTTGTTGTTCATCGCAGTTTTGCCGCCTGGGTAGTGGGTGGTCATCGCGTATACGCAGAAAGTAGTGAGATCATGAATCACGCTATAAATTCAAAACAGAATCGATTCGTGAGAGCTTTCCGTTATATGCGAAGCCTTCGTTTTGGATGCCTCACAAATACTGGAATTGTTTCCGGGCTGATCGCAATATTTTTTATTACAGGGTCTGCTCTTGCCAGCGGCGGGATAATGTACAGCCCGGGCGAGCTTAATTCTGTACCGGGGGAGGTAATCCGGGGAGTTTCTTCTCATGCGGAATTGGAGGGCGATTGTAAATCCTGCCATGTTGCGCCATGGGAAACGGAAACGATGGATGATCGTTGTTCCGCCTGCCATGAAGATGTTTCTGTAGAACTAACTAACCCCGCAACGGTACATGGCGGAATGATGCTGGAGGACCCGGCTGCAAATTGCCGCGATTGTCATTCCGAACATCATGGAGCGAACGCGCTGCTGACTATTTTTTCGGGATGGAAGTTTCCGCATGACCTGATGGGATATTCATTAAAGGGGCATCAATTCAAAGTTGAGGATGAACCGTTTACTTGCGCAGATTGCCACGGAGAGGATGTCACAAAATTCGATTCGGTGACCTGTACAACGTGCCATGTTCAGGAGGATTTTACATTCATGGTGGACCACATGGTCACATTTGGCGAAACCTGCCTCGAATGTCACGATGGCGTGGACCGGTTTGGGAATGATTTTGACCATAATCAATTCACATTTAAGTTGACTGGCAACCATGCGGCTGCCACATGTTTGCAATGTCATCCGCATGCGAAGACGGCTGTTGACCTGCAGAATACAAAACAGGATTGCTTCTCGTGCCATCAGGGGAATGATCCGCATAATCAAAAATTGGGACAGGATTGCGCTTCCTGTCATTCCGTGGACGGCTGGAAGCCCTCCAGCTTTGAGCACGATCGATCTGAATTTAAATTGGATGGTCTGCATGTCGATGTGGAATGTGCCAAGTGCCACCTAACCAGTGAATTCAAGGGCACGCCCAAAGACTGCTATTCCTGCCATCAAAAAGATGATCAGCACCTTGGGCAGTTGGGAACGGATTGCGCTGCGTGCCATGTCACTAGTGATTGGAAAGCAGTTACTTTCGATCACAACACGTCCGTTTTCAAATTAACCGGCTTGCATCGTCAGGTAAGCTGTACATCCTGCCATGTTAATGGAGTGTTCAAGGGCACACCCATGGACTGCTATTCGTGCCATGCGTCTGTAGATGCGCATGACGGTCAATTTGGCAGGGATTGCACCCAGTGCCATACTTCGAGTGGGTGGCGGAATGTGATCTTCGACCATGGCGGCACCGAATTCCCTTTGACAGGTTTGCATGAGGAGGTGGCTTGTAAAGCATGTCATGTAAATGGTGTTTTTGCAGGCACTCCGAAAGCTTGCTATGCCTGCCATGCGGAAGATGATGCGCATGCAGGAAAATTTGGTCAGGAGTGCGCCAGTTGTCATTCCTCGGCCGGTTGGAAGAATGTAACTTTTGACCATGGCAAAACTTTATTCCCATTGACTGCAACTCATGCAACCATTGCCTGTTCCTCTTGCCATGTGAATGGTATCTATAAAGGGACGCCTACGGATTGCTATTCCTGTCACGCGGCGAAGGATAATCACAATGGACAGTTTGGAACAGCCTGTGGCTCATGTCATAGGCCGACAAACTGGAAGGACGTATTTTACGACCACGGTACAACGGCATTTCCTTTGGTCGGCAAACATACAAACGTTGCCTGTTCCTCCTGCCATGTGAATGGAACCTTCAAAGGTGCGCCAACAGATTGTTATTCCTGCCATGCTGCGAAAGATAATCATAATGGACAGTATGGGACGAACTGTGGTTCATGTCACAAGCCAACGGCGTGGAAGGATGTGTTTTTCGATCATAGTGTGACCGCCTTCCCGCTGACTGATACGCATACCACTGTTGCCTGTGCTTCCTGCCATACAAACGGGAATTTCAAGGGCGCCCCGACGGATTGTTATTCCTGCCACGCGGCAAAAGACAACCACAATGGGCAGTTCGGGACAAACTGCGGCTCTTGTCACAAACCGACGAAATGGAGTAACGTGTTCTATGATCACAACACCACTTCATTTCCATTAGTTGGCAAACATACAACTCTTACCTGTGCCTCATGCCATGTGAATGGAAACTTCAAGGGCACACCAACAGATTGTTATTCCTGCCATGCTGCGAAGGATAATCACAATGGGCAGTTTGGAACAAGCTGCGAGTTGTGCCACACGCCGACGGCTTGGAAGGATGTTTTTTACAACCACAATGCCACAGCATTCCCGTTGACTGACACACATGCGACTGTTGCCTGTGCCTCCTGTCATACAAATGGGAATTTCAAGGGCGCCCCGACAGATTGTTATTCCTGTCATTCGGCGAAGGACAACCACAATGGGCAGTTTGGGACAAGTTGTGGATCGTGCCATAAACCGACGAAATGGAGTAACGTGTTCTATGATCACAACACCACTTCATTTCCATTAGTTGGCAACCATGCTGGCGTCGCTTGTGCCTCCTGTCATGTAAATGGAAATTTCAAGGGCACGCCAACAGATTGTTATTCCTGTCATTCGGCGAAAGACAATCATAATGGGCAGTATGGGACGAACTGTGGCTCATGCCATGTGCCTACTGGCTGGGGAAACGTGACGTTCGATCACAACGCCACTGCCTTCCCCCTGACAGGCCAGCATTCTTCATTGGTGTGTACGCAATGCCATCAATCCGGTCAATACACGGGACTTTCCACTGCATGTTCTTCATGCCATAGCGACCCGACTTTCCACGCAGGCGCATTTGGGGGTAGTTGCGACCAGTGTCATACCACCTCCGGCTGGACGCCCGCTACTTTTGCCGCACATCCGAGAGTTAGTGGTGAGAATATGCTTAACCACCACCGCGCCACTTGCAGAACATGCCATACAACCACAGTGAATGACTTTACCTGCCTGGAATGTCATGACAGCAATAATCCATAGAAAACGCCGCATCGCCAGTGCGGTGCGGCGTAAGTTTCCCTATGCACAAGGGGAATCAAAGGCTGAGTATAGGGAAGGCAGGTGATTAATTCAATTATGGAATGGTTGTCTCGAGTCTTGGCAGCGAATCAAGATAAGCCCAAATGGCTTTCAATTCGTCATCGGAGAAATACTTGAAATGCTCCCACGGCATTTGAGCAGGATCTAGTTGACGATTGGTGGGCGTTAAGCCTGTGCGAATGGCTTTAATAAAATCATCTTCTTTCCATGCGATCAATTCACCGCCAGATGTCAGGTTGGGCGCATTTATTGCTGAAGGATCAGCGCTCTTTCCACCAGAGAGGTCAACACCATGGCAGTCCTGGCATCCGCTCACGTTCACAAGATACTGACCGTATTCAGGGGTAACTCCTGCAGGCGGATAGGAAGGATCGGAAACTTCATCGTTAATGATTTTTTCTGCGACCACAACGGCATCGCCAAAGAGACCTGCGCCCAGCATGGCTTTGCCGAGTATGTTGAAACTCGGTTCGCTGGTTTCATTATCCACGGGAGGTGCGGATTTTAAATATGCGATAATGTCACCCAGATCTGCGTCACTAAAGAATCTAAATGTATGAGAAGGCATAATGAGCAGGCTATGGCTTTCGGGGCTGACGCCGTGGCGAAGCGCGCGGATCCAATCTGCATCTGCGAATTCGGTTCCCGCTCCGCCCTTGCCTGATGTCAGATTTTTGGCGTTGATCGTGGCGAAGGGCGCTTCAAAAAACGAACCGCCCGACAGATTGTCACCATGACAGCCGATACATTCCGCCTTGACCCAGTGCTCGCCTCGTGCAATTGCCTCTGCATCTGTAGGAATGGGGATGGTTTCAACCTGCACATCATACGTTTTTTTCAACATGGAATTACCCTTCATTGCCAACCCTAGAAAAACAAGAACTAATAAACCAAGTAGACTACCAATGACAATTCCGACCCACTTAAAAAACTTCTTCATTATTTTTTCTCTCCTTTTACCATTAAGATGATTTAATCAAATTGATAATACGATAGTTCGTATCCAGTTTCAATAGGCATTTTGAATTGGATCTGGAGAAAGTCATCCGGTCTCTATTCCAAGAATGGATGTCAACCCCTGAATAAATAAGCTGCCGCCAAACAGCAGAACAGTTAGTTTTGCATTCCCGCTGACAACGGACCAATGGATTCCAAACGCGAAGGCAGATACGCCGATGATGACGAGGAGTAATCCACTGAGAACTAAATGCTTTTGGGAGACGGGTTGGATGCTGTCCTTAAAGGTCAGAATGCCGAAATAGATCGCCAGAATCCCCGCGCCTGTTTTGAATGCAATCCAGCCGAGCGCCTCGCCAGCCGAAACGCACGAAAGGATGAGCAGCACGCCGAAGATCGAGTTGAGAAAAGAGATGAGAATGGAAATGACTTTCATGTCTATGCCTCCTTGTTTCTTGCTTCAAGGATACACAGAGGACGCTGGCAAAGTCTATTGAGAGTCTGTCAAATGCTATAAGAAAAATCCCCCGTTCCTTTTGGAGCGGGGGATTTTATGTTGGATATATCTTTCTTGCTACGCGTGTTCGACGCGGGGTTTGGCGATGTTTACCTTGAGCGCGCTGTCAGCCAGGGAATAAGCATTGAACATGCTGATCGCCTTGTCTGCTTCGGCCTGATCGGGCATGGAGATAAAAGCGAAGCCCTTGGAGAGACCCGTGGCTTTGTCCATGACGAGATCGACGGAGTTCACGGTCCCAGCCTGTGTGAAGAGGGCGGTGAGTTCTTCCTGAGTGGTTGCCTTGTTCAAGTTACCTGCGTAAATTCGAATATCCATTTTGTTGCTGCTTTCTTCCAGCTCGGCTGGAAATAAAATGACCGCTGTCCCTATAAGAGGGTCGGCGGTCAAGGTACGACAGAGAGATCCAGTTATTTCTTGCCTATTCAGTGTAACACCTATTTCGCTTGTGGACGGGGGAGTAATCTCATTTGACATCCTCCCCCTTTTTTGCTACACTTGAAGTTGTCAGACAACTACACTAGTTGTGGCTAGCTAAAAGCTAACCGCTAAAGGCTAACAGCTAAAATGACAACTCTCCTCATAAAGAACGCATATATCGTAACCATGGACGACCATCAGCGGGAGATTCCCGAGGGTGGTCTCTTTATTCGGCGCGGACTCATTCAAGAGGTCGGCCCGATGAAGGAACTGCCCGACACTGCCGATGAAGTCCTTGATCTCAAGGGACACATCGTTCTGCCCGGGCTGGTTAATACCCATCATCATTTTTATCAAACTCTCACGCGCGCCGTGCCTGCTGCGCAGGATGCCAATCTCTTCAACTGGCTCAAAACTTTATATCCCATTTGGGCGCGCCTGACCCCCGACGATATTTTTATTTCGACTCAGACCGCACTGGCAGAGTTGGCCCTTTCGGGATGTACCACCGCATCGGATCATCTCTACCTGTTTCCGAACGGTTCAAAACTGGACGATGAAATTGCTGCGGCTTCCGAGATCGGGGTACGCCTGCAAGCATCGCGCGGTTCCATGAGTCTCGGTGAATCCAAAGGCGGATTGCCGCCCGATTCAGTCGTTGATACCGAAGAGAACATCCTCAAAGATTCACAGCGCCTCATCGAAAAATATCACGATGCCAAACCCGGTGCGATGACCCAGATCGTGCTCGCGCCCTGCTCGCCATTCAGCGTGACCTCAGACTTGATGAAACAGTCTGCGAAGTTGGCGCGTGAATATGGCGTGCATTTGCACACTCATCTCGCTGAAACCGAAGACGAAGAAAAATTCTGTATGCAGATGTTCGGTCATCGTCCTGTGGGATATATGCAGGAAGTGGACTGGGTGGGGGATGATGTCTGGTTCGCGCATGCGGTGTGGGTGAATGATGAAGAGATCAAAGTCTTTGCCAAACATAACTGCGGCGTGGCGCATTGTCCCACCTCGAACATGCGGCTGGCTTCAGGGATTGCTCCTGTCAAAGAATACCGCGCAGCAGGCGTCAACGTAGGGTTAGGCGTGGACGGTTCTGCATCCAACGATGGCTCGCATCTGCTGGCCGAAGTCCGCAATGCCATGCTCGTGTCCCGAGTCAAAGAGGGATTAACGGGCTATTCCCTATCGGACGATCCCAATCGAAAATTAATGACAGCAAGAGAAGCCTTGCATCTCGGCACGCGCGGCGGCGCGGCAGTGCTTGGACGCAGAGATATCGGCAGCCT
The DNA here is from genome assembly GCA_016714565.1 of Candidatus Villigracilis propinquus. Taxonomy (GTDB): domain Bacteria; phylum Chloroflexota; class Anaerolineae; order Anaerolineales; family Villigracilaceae; genus Villigracilis; species Villigracilis propinquus. The sequence goes on along the minus strand of JADKDM010000012.1, from coordinate 146,433 downwards.
CCAGGCTGGCAAATGCGCCGACTTCTTCGCGATCAATTTGAACAAACTTGGTTATGCGGGTATGCACGACCCGGTCTCTGCGGTCGTGTTCGGACAGTCCATGAATGTGGATTACACCGTGGTAAATGGAAAGTTCGTTGTGAAAGAAGGTCAACTGGTGACGGTGGATCAGCGCAAGTTAATCGAAAAACATAATAAAGCTGCGAAGAGATTGTTGGCTGGCTAGGAGGTTTCAAACAATGGATGCAGTGATAGGTACAGTGCTTAATACAATGATATATCTTTCCAAGGGAATCCCCGGGCTGGTGATCTCCGGGTTGGCGATCATCCTTGCTTTTCTTGCTTTAATTAGAAAAGACAATAGCTTGATGATATTTGCCGCATTGTTGGCTTTGCCGGTCACATACATAATGGGCGCATGGGCAGGCGTGTTATTGATCGTTCGATTGATGCCTCTCTTTTTATTGGCATCCGCATTTTTTATTAGCAAGAACGAGCCAGTGTTTGCGTGGATCTTTCCGGTTCCAGTCATTGGGTATCTAATTTATTTCACATTCAATCTTGTCGCTACAAATTTTGCTGGATAACAAGCCACAATAGTCATGGAAATGCTGATCGCCTTCCTTTTCGGGTTTCCCGGGGCTTTCCTTTCATTGTTGGTTTCTGCTGTTGGCATCGCAAAGAATAAATACTGGCTGGTTCTGATCTGCGCTTTGCTCTTTTTGCCATTTACCTATTATCTGTATGGTTCACCTGCATTCTTTAGTGGTTTCGTCTTTCTCCTGCCGCTTTTACAATTTGGCTCAGCGTTGGCTGTCTTCAAAAAGAAAAGAACCCTGGCATGGCTTCTGCTTGCGCCCTCAATCGTGATGGTTCTTTGGATTCTTGGCGTTGTATTGATCTATACATATGGAGGCGTTGTTTAACAGCGTCCGCAGCATACAGGAAATATGGAGCGTTTATGACATCATCCACAAAACTCACTCGCGCACTGATTGACGTAGCCATGGGCCGCGTCCCCGCAGATCTGGTGATTCGTGGCGGGAAATGGGTCTGCGTGCAATCGGGTGAGATCATCCCGAATACCGATATTGCCATTGTGGCAGGCCACATTGCATTCGTTGGGCATAACGCGGAACATGCCATCGGTAAAAAGACAAAGGTCATCGAAGCCAAAGGACGCTTCCTTGTGCCAGGTCTGCTCGATGCACACATGCATGTCGAGTCAGGTATGGTCACTGTGACGGAGTTTGTGCGGGCGGTAGCCGTCCGTGGGACGACGGGCATGTTCATTGACCCGCATGAGATCGCGAATATCTTCGGCCTGAAAGGCGTGAAGTTGATGGTGGACGAAGCGCAGAAGCAGCCCATTCATGTATGGGTGCAGATGCCCTCGTGCGTACCGTCCGCGCCGGGGTTTGAGACGCCTGGAGCCTCCATTGGGCCGAAAGAAGTGACTGAAGCGATGAAATGGAAAGGCATCATCGGCCTCGGTGAGATGATGAATTTCCCTGGCGTATTCATGAGCGATAAGAAGATGCTGGATGAAATGTCCGCGACCCATGCGGCAGACAAAACCATTGGCGGGCATTACGCTTCGCCTGACCTCGGACTCCCTTTCCATGGCTATGTGGCGGGCGGCGCGGAAGATGACCACGAAGGCACGCGCATGGAAGATGCGATTGCGCGAGTCCGTCAGGGCATGAAACCCATGCTGCGCTACGGTTCCTCGTGGTTTGATGTGGCCGCGCAGGTGAAAGCGATCACTGAAAAGAAAATGGACGCGCGCCGCTTCATCCTTTGCACGGATGACTCTCACGCCGAGACATTGACCACAGAAGGTCACATGGATCGTGTCTTGCGCCACGCCATCAGCGAAGGTTTGAATCCCATGACGGCCATTCAGATGATGACCATCAACTCGGCGGAGCATTTCGGCCTCGCCAAAGAGATGGGCATGATCGCTCCGGGTCGTTGGGCAGATGTGGTGCTCGTTGAAGATTTGATGAATTTCAAAGCAGACATGGTCATCGCCAAGGGACAGGTGATCGCTGAGAAGGGTGAGTTGCTAGTCAAGCTGCCTTCGGTGAAATATCCCTCGTGGGCAACCAAGTCCATTCATTTGAAGAAGGCGCTCACAGCGCAGGACTTTGCTCTTCGGACGAGAGCAACTGACGGCGCGGAAATTGAGGCGCATGTCATCGGTGTGATCGAGAATCAGGCGCCGACCAAACATCTTCGGATGAAAGTCAAAGCCGAGAGCGGCGAAGTCAACGCAGATATTCGACGGGACATTGCGAAGATCGCGTTGGTGGAACGTCACCGTGCGACGGGCAAGGTGACGGTTGGTTTGATCAGTGGGTTTGGGTTTACGCGCCCGTGTGCGATCGGTTCGACGGTGGCGCATGATAGCCATCACATGATCGTGGTGGGCACAGATGATGAAAGCATGGCGATCGCCGCGAATGAGCTTGCGAAGTGCGGCGGCGGTCAGATCGTGGTGATGGACGGCAAGGTGGTCGGGCAGGTGGACCTGCAGATCGCGGGTCTCATGTCCACCGAGCACGCGAACATTGTGGCGAAGAAAGCTGCGACCGTGCTTGACGGTTTCAAGATGTGCGGCAGTGAATTGAATAACCCGAACATGCAATTGAGTTTGATGGCGTTGGTGGTCATTCCCGAATTAAGAATTTCTGATAAGGGTCTCGTGGATGTGACACAATTTGATTTCGTGCCTGTACTTGAAGATTGAAAGAATAGCCGCAGAGACCTCAGAGAAAAAAGAGTTCTAAAAGCTCTGTGAACTTTGTGGCAAAGAAGAGAGATGTAATGGCAAATTTTCCTTTTCAAAGATTGCAGGCCGATCTGGCCGCGTTGATCACCCGTTCGCCTGCGGGGCAGCGGCTTCCCTCCGAACCTGATCTTGCGAAGCAGCTCGGCGTTTCGCGCGCCACACTGCGCGAGGCCATGCGTTCTTTTGAAACGCAGGGGCTTATTCGCCGCAGGCAGGGTTCGGGTACATTCGTGGTTGGCAAAATGCAGGTGTTGGATAGCGGCCTTGAAGTGCTTGAAAGCCTTGAGACATTGGCAAAACGTTTGGGGCTTGAAGTTTCCGTCAGTGACTTGAACATTGAGCCATTGGTTGCCGATGAAGAACACGCAAAACTTTTGGATGTTCCCGTTGGCGAGGCGTTGACTCGTGTGCGCCGCGTCATCCGCACTGATAACAGACCCGTGGCTTATCTCGTGGACATTTTGCCCGAGGCGATCCTCCGCTCGAATGATCTGCCTGCCGATTTTCACGGCTCTGTGCTGGACCTGTTGCTTGGTCGCGGGGATGCTCTGGCATCTTCCCGCGCGAATGTCAGTGCCATCGGCGCAACGGCAGAAGTGGCAAAAGCCATCGAGATCCAACGCGGTGATGTGTTGCTGCATTTTTATTCGCAGTTGTACGATGCCAGAAGGCAAGGTTGTGGATTATTCGTTGAGTTACTTTATCCCTGGCTATTTCCATTTCCATGTTGTAAGGCGTGTGGGAAGTTAATGATTGTTGAAATGTTCGCAGGTTGAAACGTTCCAACCTGTCAACTTGTAAACCTCCAAGGAGAAAAAATGACAGAAAAAATTCAAGAAATTCAGAAGCGTGTGCAGGCTGCACGTGAAGACATCATTCAGTTCATGCTTGAGATCGTGGAAATCCCTTCCATGGACTCACAGCTCAAGGATGTGGGGGAGCGCATCGCCAAGGAAATGAACAAACTCGGCTTTGATGAAGTCCGCTTTGACAAGATGGGCAACATCATGGGCCGCATTGGTACTGGCAAGCGCGTCATCGTCTACGATTCGCACGTCGATACCGTCGGCGTTGGCGACCCGCACGAGTGGGAGTGGGATCCGTTCAAAGGCAAGATCGAAGACGGCATTTTATATGCCCGCGGTGCCTGTGATGAAAAAGGCTCCACACCCGGCATGATCTACGGCCTCGCCATGGCTCGTGACCTCGGCCTGCTCGAAGGCTGGACCGCTTATTACTTCGGCAACATGGAAGAATGGTGTGACGGTATTGCGCCCAACACCTTCGTGGAAGTTGACCCGAAGGTCAAACCTGATTTCGTCGTCATCGGCGAACCGACCAAGATGCTCGTCTATCGCGGTCACAAGGGACGCCTTGAAATGAAAGTCACTGCCAAGGGCAAGTCTGCTCATGCGGCCAGCAATCACCTCGGCGATAACGCCGTGTATAAACTGCTGCCCGTTATCGCAGGCATCCGCGATCTGGAACCCAAGCTCGGCGACCACGAATTTTTGGGCCATGGCAAGATCACCGTTTCCGATCTGCATGTCAAAACCCCATCCATCAACGCTGTACCCGATGAAGCCGTTATCTTCATTGACCGCCGCATGACCTTTGGCGAAACCAAGGAAGTGGTCAAGCAGCAGGTTGAGGATCTCATCCCCGCCGAGTTCAAGGACTCTGTCAAGCTCGAAGAACTTTTCTACGATGAGCCTTCCTACACTGGCTTTGTCTTCCCTGTGGATAAATACTTCCCAGCTTGGGCTTTGGAAGCGGAACATCCGCTCGTTCAAGCCGGACAGTTGGCACGAAAAACTATCGGCCTGACCGAAGCCCCAAGCAGCAAGTGGAACTTCTCCACGAACGGCATTTACTGGGCTGGTAAAGCAGGCATCCCGTCCATTGGCTTTGGCCCCGGCGACGAAGAGACCGCGCACACCGTCCGCGATTCCGTGTCCCTTGAGGATATGGTCAAGGCTACGGAGTTCTATGCGATATTGCCGAGCCTAATCAAATAGAAAGGTGAAAATGTAAACAAATAGTCAGGTGTACTCGCCTGCTATTTACCTCATACGGTCCCATGAAAATTTTAGAGATCCGCAGACATTCCATCCGTTCGCCGCAGGGCGACCACTTGAATCAATCAGGTGTGGAGCTTGCCCGTTTGGTGGGGCAGAACATCGGTCCGTTTGACCGGGTCGTCACATCTACTTTGCCGCGCGCATTTGAAACTGCCATCGCCATGGGCTTCGCAGTCGATGATCAATCCGCCTTGTTAAGCACCTATGGTCGTGATGTGGAAAAGGAAGCCCCCTGGCCCTTATCCTTTGCAGATTATGCAGAAGTGATCCAAGCCGGCGGCGCATCGACGAAATATGCCAGCAAGCTGGCAAAGTATTACGCTGGCATCATGAACTTCATTTCCGAAAGCCGTTCTGCATTGGTGATCAATCATGGCGGGGTAGTGGAGTTGGGTGTGGTTGGCTGTCTGCCGGGTTTTGATTTTTCATCCTGGGGCGGTTCCGTGGAATATTGCGAAGGCGCGAGACTGTTTTGGGATGTGGATAAGTTCGTAAAAGCTGAAGTGCTTCGAGTTTCAAGGTAAGTTGTTCGTTATTGATCGAAAATAAAAACATAGGAGAAAATTATGCAAACAAATTTTCGCGGTCGTGATTTCATCGGCGACCTCGACTTCTCGAAAGAGGAAGTCGAAACAGTTTTGGATGTAGCCTGGGATCTGAAACGCAAGCGCGCATTGGGCGAGTCGCATGCGTTGCTGCGTGATAAGACCCTCGCCATGTTGTTCTTCTTCACATCCACCCGCACTCGTGGATCGTTTGAATCAGGCATGGCTCAGCTCGGTGGACACGCCGCCTTCATCGATAGCGAGACCACTCAAATTTCCCATGGCGATACCGCCAAGGAAATTGGTGAGATCTTTGGCCGCTATTTTGACGGCATTGCCATTCGTCAATGTGACTGGAATTTTGGCAACAAGTACATCAACGAAGTTGCACAGGCCAGCCGCACTCCGATCTTGAACATGCAATGCGATGTTTACCATCCCTTCCAATGTCTTGCGGATCTGATGACCATTCAGGAAAAGAAAGGCCGCGACCTCAAGAAGAAGAAGGTTGTTGTATCTTGGGCATATGCCGCTTCCTACAGCAAGCCGATCTCTGTGCCTCAATCTCTGATCCTTCAGATGACCCGCTTTGGCTGCGATGTCGTGTTGGCTCATCCACCTGAGTTCAAGCTTATGCCTGAGATCATGCAGCAGGCCAAGGACAATGCCAAGAAATACGGCGTTGGCTTTGACGTCACCGATAACATGGACGAAGCCTTCAAGGATGCAGACGTTGTGTATCCCAAGAGCTGGGGCCCGATGATGACCACCACAGGCAAGGATGAAGGCAAAGCCCTCATTGATAAATACAAGGATTGGATCACCGACGAACGCCGCATGAAGCTGACCAAGGATGACTCGATCTACATGCACTGCCTCCCCGCAGACCGCGGTCTCGAAGTCACCGATGGCGTGATCGATGGCCCGCACTCCGTTGTGTACGATGAAGCCGAAAACCGCCTGCATGCTCAGAAAGCGGTCATGGCGTTGACGATGAGCTAGTCACCAAGTGATTAGTGACTAGGTACTAGTATGAGTGAGCAGGACAAAGGTTTTGAGAGTTTGGCGAGCTATCAACATTCTTTACGTTTGTTGAAGGCTTCTTATAAACTTGCTCAATCTTTGCCTGCTCACGAAAAATATAATCTTGCTGACCAAATCCGTAGAGCTTCACTCAGCGTCTTGTTAAATATTGCTGAAGGGTATGGGCGTTTTCATTATTTGGACAGGCTGCGCTTTTTCTATATTGCCCGAGGATCTTTAACAGAAGTACTTAGTGCTTTTATCGCAGCAAGTTCTCTGGGATATGTAGATGATGAGCAATTAGCCTGGGTGCGAGAAACTGAAGCAGAGGCTGAAAAGTCTCTGAATGGTTATATTGCATTCATTCGTAAGCAGCAACAAGGTGGTTCTGAATATGGACATAATTATGTTCGTGATGAACAACCTGAATATCAAATATCTATAGAACTGGATGAGGCTGGGAGAGAGTAAATCCTAGTTCCTAATCCCTAGTTCCTGATTCCTACTAAGGAGATTTTATTAATGACCAACAAACTCGCTGTCATCGCTATCGGCGGTAATTCACTGATCGTGGATGAAAAAAACATCTCAGTCGAAAGCCAGTATAAAGCCGCAAAAGAGACCGCCATTCATATTGCCGATATGATCGAGCAGGGCTGGGAAGTGGCGATCGGTCACGGAAACGGACCGCAAGTCGGTTTCATTCTCAGGCGTTCGGAAATTGCCGCCCGCGTGGAAGGTATGCACGAAGTCCCGTTGGAAGTCTGCGGTGCGGATAGCCAGGGTGCCATTGGATATTCTCTTCAGCAGAATTTGCAAAATATCCTATACCAGCGCGGTATTAAGAAAAAAGTTGTCACCGTCATCACTCAAACCCTTGTGGACAAGAACGACCCTGCCTTCCAAAGCCCCACCAAACCAATTGGCGGATTCATGACCAAGGAAGAAGCGGAGCGCCGTCAGCGTGAACAAGGCTGGTCGGTAGTGGAAGATGCCGGGCGTGGTTGGAGGCGGGTTGTTGCATCGCCCCAGCCAAAAGAGATCGTTGAGTTGGAAACCGTCCAGATCCTCCTTGAAAAAGGCATCGTGACCATCACAGTGGGTGGCGGTGGCATTCCGGTGATCGACCCCGGCGACGGGAATTACGAAGGCATCGCAGCCGTGATCGACAAGGATTTTGCATCCTCGTTGCTGGCGCGTGAGATCAATGCAGATTTGTTTGTCATCTCTACTGCGGTTGAGAAAGTTGCCATAAACTTCGGCAAGCCCGAACAGAAATGGCTTGATAAAATAACCCTCGCTGAAGCCAAGGCATATCTTGCCGAAGGCATACATTTTGCCAAAGGCTCCATGGCTCCCAAGATCCAGGCGATCATCTGGTTCCTGGAAGCAAACCCGAATGCCAAGGCACTCATCACCAACCCTGAAAATATTGGCCGCGCTCTCAAAGGTGAGACCGGTACATGGATCGTCCCATAACTGAATGAAACATTGGATCGAGCGCTTCAACACTCTAAAATTTACAACGCGCAGCGCCGTGTGGTTCATGCTATTCATTGCCGCGCTGACCTATGGACTGTTCTTTTGGCAGCGCGGCTTTTATTGGGATGAATTTCCCTGGGCGTGGATCTACTTCCGCCTCGGGCCGGATGTTCTCACCAAAACATTTACCACCAGCCGCCCTTTTTGGGGCATGATCTATCAATTGACAATGCCCATCGTTGGGCCGAATCCGTGGGTTTGGCAATTGCTGGCAATTGTGCTGCGCTGGCTGACCGCGTTTCTATTGTGGAAAATTTTGCGCGTGCTTTGGCCCGCGCATTCAAAACCCGCATTTTGGGCAAGCCTGCTTTTCCTTGTGTACCCCGGCATGGGGCAGCATTTCATAGCCATGATGTACAGTCATTTCTACATTGTGCTCTCCTGCTTTTTATTTTCCATTTACCTTTCCCTACTGGCAATACAAAATGAAAAACGCCGCGCAGTTTTATTCGCTGCATCGTATTTATTTGCAGCGGTCAACCTGCTTACGATGGAATATTTTTATTTCCTCGAATTCGGGCGCATCTTTCTTTTCTGGTTCATGTTATCTGGCACAACAAAAGAACGCGCGCAAAAATCTGTTCTGTACTTTTTGCCATACTTCCTGATCTTTGCAGGCGTCACCATCTGGCGCATGTTCTTCTTTACTTTCCAGAACGCCAGTTATGAATACGTTATTCTGGATGCGATTCGCGAGAACTTCTTCACTGGAATATTGCTGCTGCTGAATAACGTGCTGTTGAGCTTCTGGCGGACTGTGTACGAAGTCTGGCTGTACCCTGCCTTAACCATCGGCATCACTGGACTGGGGCCGCTCACACTTACCTTGATGCTGATCCAGTTATTCTCGGTCATTCTCCTCGTTGGAATATATCTATTCAAATTTGTCCCCGGCGATGGCGATGATCGTGATTTTGCGAAACAGGCCGGTTTCATCGGCTTGATCTTTTGGGGACTCTCCGGCGGTTCGGTGTGGATCATCGGCATTGTGCCGCAGCTCAATTTTTCCATTGACCGTTTCATGCTGCCCTTCATGCTTGGTGCGAGTTTGCTGCTTGCAAGCATGATCGCGTTGATAAAAAACAAACGCGCGCAAATGATCCTCGTGGCGTTGCTGGTTGGTTTTGCCGTCAGCAGACATTTCCGCCTTGAAGATATTTTCCGCCGTGACTGGGCCACTCAGCAGGATCTCTTTTGGCAAATGACATGGCGCATCCCTGCCCTCGAAAAGGGGACGATCCTGCTATCAAATGACCTGCCGGTTACGTATTATTCTGATAACTCATTGACCGGCCCGCTCAATTGGGTTTACAGCCCGCCCGGTGAAATGAATGTCATTCTGTATTTCGCGTCCATTCGTGTGGGTAAAACATTGCCTAGTGTGGAGCCGGGTCAACCGCATCAACTGTATTACATTGGCCCGACTTTTTACGGGAATACCTCCAACATCCTTGTTGTGGATTATGAACCGCCCGGTTGTTTCCGTGTGGTCGACCCGGAGGTGGAGGAGGTCAATCGTCTGCTGCCGCCCGCGCTGAAAGATGTGGCGAAGTATTCGAATCAGAGTGTGATCCTGTTCGAGAAACAGAACCAGTTACCCGGTCCGCTTTTTGGAAGCGAGCCGCCGCACAACTGGTGTTATTATTTTGGGCAGGCCGAATTGGCGCGTCAAATGGGTGATTGGGAAAAAGTCGCCCATTTGGGTGATATTGCTTTCGCTCTGGATGATTACCCAAATGACCCATTTGAGCGCTTTGTTTTTATCGAGGGATATGCTAATGTTGGAGATTGGAAAAAAGCGGTAGAATTATCAACAGTTTCTTACAAGATTTCAAAAGCCTATGTGGGACCATCGCTCTGCCGATTATGGGACCGCATTGAACGCGAGACACAAAGTACCCCGGAGCAGGCTTCTGCGCTGGATAATGTACGAAGTAAATTCGAGTGTTCCCCTTAGAAATAGCTGTAACTTTCTTCATAAAAACATTTGTAGCAATTACAATTGTTTAGGCAGCTTGAGAGGTCCAAAAAAAATGGCGCTTTCAAGTCCCGTCTCAAAACTTATGTTTCAAAAAGGAGAAGAAGAATGCGTAAGAATTTCACCCGCCTCGCCTATATTGCGTTGGCACTCATGTTCGCTCTTGCTGCGTGCGGTACCCCCGCTCCTGCAGCAACAGAGGCCCCGGCCGCTGCTACGGAAGCGCCTGCTGCTGCAACAGAGGCACCCGCCGCCGCTACGGAAGCACCCGCTGCTGAACAGTTCGTTTTTGGTTTGCTCATGGTTGGTCCCTACAATGACAACGGTTGGAGTCAGGCTCATTACGAAGCTGGCTTGTACCTCGAGGAAAAACTCGGCGCCAAGATGGTCTATCTTGACAAGGTCAATCCTGCTGATCGCCCCGGCACCACGCCTGACCAGCTCGCCGAAGAATTGGTTGCTCAGGGTGCAAAACTCGTCATCTTCAACTCTGATGACATGAAGGACGCCTCCACCACCTTCGCGAAAGCCAACCCCGATGTGTTCGTCATTATGGCTTCCGGCGATCAGGTCTGGTCTGAGGGCAAAGCCTATGAGGAAATCCCAAATCTCATGAACATCATGGGACGTATGGAATACGGCAAGATGCTGGCTGGATGCGCCGCCGCTCTCACTTCAGACACCGGCAAGATCGGTTATCTTGGACCATTGATCAACGATGAAACCCGCCGCCTTGCTGCCTCTGCCTACCTTGGCGCGCAGCACTGCTGGGAAACCGCTGGCAATGATCCCGCCGCTTTGGAATTCAAAGTGACCTGGATCGGCTTCTGGTTCAACATCCCTGGCGTTACCCTTGACCCCGTTCAGGTTTCCAATGACTTCTACACCACCGGTTACGATGTTGTCATCTCCGGTATCGACAACCCTGTCAACCTCGGCGAAGCTCAGAAACTTATGAATGAAGGAACAGCTTCCTATGGTGTGGCGTATGACTACGTTGCCGCCTGCGATGCCGCTCCCGATGTATGTATCGGTGTTCCGTATTTCAACTGGGGTCCTGAATACCTCAAGGCTATTTCCTCCGCTCAGGATGGCTCATGGGCTTCCCAGTTCATTTGGGCAGCACCAGACTGGGCTGACATCAACAATCCTGACACCTCCACCGTTGGCTTTGTGAATGGCCCGGCTTTGAGCGAAGATGCCGCCGCCGCAGTGGATGCGTTCGTGGCTGAACTCGCTGGTGGTCTCAATCTGTGGACCGGCCCGATCAACCTGCAGGATGGTTCCGCCTACCTCGCCGACGGCGAAGTTGGCACCGACCAACAGGTCTGGTACCTGCCTCAATTGCTCGAAGGCATGGACGGCCTCAGCGCCGCTGAGTAAGATTTAATTCCCTAATAAGGGGCACAGCATTGTTTGCTGTGCCCCTTTCAATATTATCTCGCATCATGGAGTCCCAAACCGCCCATGAACGTAGAACTCAAGAACATCCACAAGCATTTTGGCAAAGTACACGCCAATAAGAATATTAATCTCACGATACCATCTGGTACCATACAGGGGATTCTGGGGGAAAACGGTGCAGGCAAAAGCACCTTAATGAAGATTCTTTCCGGCTTTATTCAGGCCGATTCCGGCAGCCAAATTATTTTGGACGGAAAACCCGTCACTATTAATTCTCCCGCCAACGCGATCCATCATGGCGTGGGAATGCTCCATCAGGATCCATTGGATTTCCCCCCAATGAAGGTTCTGGATAATTTTATCCTTGGCCGCTTTAACGGCGGGCTTTTTCCGAACAGGAAGGAAGCCACGCAGGATTTTAATCTCCTAGCCAAGGAGTTTGATTTTTCATTTGACCCGGAAAGTTATGTTGACTCGCTGACCGTTGGTGAGCGCCAGCAACTTGAAATTATGCGGCTTTTGTGGCTCGGCGCACGCGTCCTTATTCTTGATGAGCCGACGACCGGTATTAGCGCATCCCAAAAAAGTAAATTATTTGCCACCCTCAAGAAACTTCCAGAACAAGCCATGACGATCATTTTTGTTTCTCATAAGCTGGAGGATGTGGAAGTTTTATGTGATCAAGTGGCTGTGTTGCAGGCAGGTGAGTTGGTGGGGGAGATGAAACCTCCTTTTGACACTTCAAAGCTTGTCGAAATGATGTTTGGCAAAGTGGTTACGCTGGGTGAAAGACAGCCTGCTCAAACAGGCGACTCTGTGCTTGAGTTGAAAAATGTTTCCCTTGAAGATGCGCGATTGAGAATAAAAAACGTGGACTTGGATCTTCGGGCCGGCGAAGTGATCGGTCTGGCAGGTATGGAAGGTTCCGGGCAGGGATTATTCATCCGTGCATGTGCGGGGTTGGCACATACTGTTGGAGGAAAGGTTCAACTCAAAGGTCAGGATCTGACCGGCAAGGCCTATCACGCGTATAAAAATGCCGGGGTCAACTTCCTGCCCGCTGCGCGTCTCGAAGAAGGTCTCGTCCCGGGTTTGAGTCTGACAGATCATTTTGTTCTTGCAGAGCAGCCCAAAGGCATTTTTATTGACAAGGTTGCCGGGCAAAAACTTGCTGAAGACCGTATCAAATCCTTTAATATTCGCGGCACACCGCTTAGCCCGGTTGAATCGCTTTCGGGCGGAAATCAACAACGTGCGGAACTGGCTTTGCTGCAAACTCCGCTTTCGCTTGTGCTGCTCGAACATCCCACCCGTGGGTTGGATATTGAATCTGTGATCTATATCTGGTCGAAATTAAAGGAACGCTGCAAACAAGGCGCGTCCATCATTTTTATTTCTTCTGATCTGGAGGAAATTTTGCAATACAGTGACCGTGTGCTTGTGTTTTTCAGCGGGAAGGTTTCACCACCGATTGATGCAGCAACAACAAGTGTGGAGCAGTTGGGACAATTGATCGGTGGCAAGGGCTGGCCTGAAAAGGGAGGTAAGAATGCTTAAAGGACGTTTGGGCGGCTTTGTCTTCCAATTCCTTGCCTTTGTGCTTGCGCTTGGGTTTGTTTCGCTAATTTTGGTTGCCGCTGGCGCATCGCCAATGGAAGCCTATAAAAATATGATCACAGGTTCGGTTGGATCGACGCGAAAATTTGCAGAAGTGCTGGTGACCTTTGTGCCGCTTCTGCTTGTGACTGCCGGGTTGCTGATCACTTTCTCTGCTGGTTTGTGGAATATCGGCGTGGAAGGGCAGATCGTGTTGGGCGCAATTGGCACGGCTTGGGTATTCCGTCAATTCGTGGATAGTACTCTGCCGCCTGCGCTAATCATTTCCCTTGCCATTTTAGGAGGCATGGTCTTTGGCGCATTGTGGGCTTCGCTGGCTGGCGCACTGAAAACCTTCGGCGGCGTCAATGAGATTTTTGGCGGCCTTGGTCTGAACTTTGTCTCCACCGCATTGACCTTGTATCTCATCTTCGGCCCGTGGAAGCGTGAAGGCGTGGCGTCCATGAGCGGTACCGAGCCATTTCCGGATCAATTTGCTTTGCCGCAATTGCCCGAGCTGCGAATCAGCCTTTGGGCGTTGGGCATCGCTTTGGTCGGAATCGTGATCGTGTACTTCATCCTGCAGGGAACTTATTTTGGGTTGAAACTAAAAGCAGTTGGGAAGAACTTCCGAGCGGCGTATCTGTTGGGTATTCCCACCTGGCAATATTCCATGTATTCCTTTCTCATCTGCGGGGCATTGGCTGGCGCAGCGGGGGCCATTCAGGTGGCTGCGGTATATCATCGCCTGATCCCGTCCATCTCCAGTGGATACGGGTATCTCGGCCTCATGGTGGCAATGCTAATTAACTATCAGGCCATCTGGGCTATCCCGGTCGCTTTGTTCTTTGCGGCTTTGAACATCGGCAGTATTCAACTTCCCATCGTCATGAAACTCGACTCCTCACTTGCGGGGGTTTTACAGGGCGTGCTCGTGCTCTTCGTTTTATTGATGGAAGGCGTACGACAGAAATTCGTGAAGAAGGCGTGAGGAAACTATGAATCAGGAAACTCTTCTGGTTGGTTTGGCTGGTGTACTCGCCGCCGCAGCTCCGATCATTTTTGCCGTATTGGGCGAAACCTTCTCCGAGCGCGCAGGTGTCATCAACCTTTCCATGAACGGTACTATTCTGCTCTCTGCGATGGGTGGGTTTGCAGTGGCATACAATACCGACAACATTGTGCTTGGCTTTCTGGCAGGCATGTTGATCGGTGCATTGGTTGCGTTGGTCGTGGCTTTTGCAAGCATCACACTCAAACAGTCACAGGTGGCGGTTGGGTTTGTGCTTGCGCTTACCTGCCGTGACCTTGCTTATTTTGTCGGCAATCCATATATGGGACAGGCCGGCCCGCGCTTGCAGGCTTTTCAAGTCCCATTTTTGAGTGACATCCCGATCCTCGGTCAGTTGTTCTTCCGTCAGGAAGTGATCACCTATGTCAGCTTCATTGCCATCTTCCTCGCGTGGTTATGGATATTCCGTACCCGCCCCGGTTTGATGCTGCAAGGCATTGGTGAGAAACCTGCTGCGGCATTCATTCGCGGCGCAAATGTCAACTTGATGCGTTATGTATATACTATTATTGGCGGCGCATTGATCGGCCTTGCTGGCCCGACATACTCGCTTGCCATTCGTGCCGGATGGATGGGTACGATCTCCGGTCTTGATGGTATCGGTTGGATCGCTCTCTCCATTACCATCTTTGGCGGATGGAACCCTTCCCGTGCGGCGTTTGGTGCCTATCTCTTTGCGCTTCTTCAGTGGCTTGGGTTGGTGCTTCAACCTGTGCTTACGGGCGTTCCTTCACAGGTTTTGCAGGTTGCCCCATTTCCTCTGATGATTCTCACTCTGCTGTTGGTCAATATCGGCAATGCCGAGTGGGTGGAGCGCACCCTTGCAGCAATGCCTGAAACCACGCGAAAGTTCTTCTCAAAACTATTGCGTGCCATGCGTGCATCACCCCCGGCGGCGTTAGGCGTGCCGTTTGAGAGAGATTAGCCACGGGGTTCTCAAAAAAAGAATAATAAAAATGACGTTTCCAGAAACTTGTTTTGGGGAACGTCATTTTTATTAATTTGTAGGACGAATGTCACTTGAAACTGATAGTGGGAAAAGGTACAAAAAGTAAACGTCAGACGACTATCATCCTACAAATTGGCAAACCATTTATGAACCTTGTTCAGGCCAAAACAGTTGCAAATCAGGTAGATGAGCTCCTTCTGGAACGGATTCGGGATGGTTCCTATTTGCCGGGAAGTCGTATGCCTTCAGAGAGCGAGTTGTCTGAGGAGCTGGGGGTCAGCCGCGCCACCGTACGGACGGCGCTTGCCAAACTGGCAGCCAATGGATTGATTCTTAGAAAACAAGGGGACGGCACCTACGTCAACGCGCGCGCGGGGGATGCGAGTGCCCGTTTTGGTAATTTATGGGATCTGGTGGAGTTGATCGAAGGCAATGGATTTACACCTTCCATTCAGCCTCTTTCCATCGAACGCCGACCCGCTTCTGAGAAGGAAATATTCGCGCTGGCATTGGAACCGGGGGATGAATTGATCAGTCTGCGCAGGTTGTTTTTTGCAGACCAGCAAGCGGTCATTCTGGCCGATAATGTCATTCCATTCTCACTGTTGCGCGAGCCTCTTGAGAGCATTGATGGAAGCCTCCATATCCGCGACATTTTCCAAAAATATTTCCATCAGAAAATTTCATTTGCAATTACAGATATCCGCTCCGCTGTGCTTGGAGTTGAGGCGTATAAACATCTTGGCGGCGAGGCTGGCAGAGCAATTCTTCAATTGCAGGTTTCACTATTTGGAAAAAATAATCTGCCGCTTGCTTTGGGTTTAAATGATTTCGATGATTCGACTTTGCGGTTAAGCCTGGTACAGGCCTGGAGTTGATCAAATTGTTTATGTATTCTGAATTCATTATTTGGTGCCAAGGAGGATGACATCTCGATGCGATCAAAGCTAAGCTCGCTATTTGATGCTTTACTGCCAGTCATTGCTACGCTGGCCGCTCTTGGGGTGGGGGCGATTATGTTGCTGTTTCTTAAGGTCAACCCGATCGAAGCCTACGCGGCTCTTTGGGATGGGGCCTTTGGCAGTACCAATGCCATTGCAGAGACGCTGGTAAAAGCCACGCCGCTGTTGTTGGTGGCGTTGGGTATTTGTATCTCCTTCCGCGGCGATGTGATCAACATCGGCGGCGAGGGGCAGATGATCATTGGCGCTGTTCTGGCAACGTGGGTTGGACTGACCTTTACCGGATTGCCCGGCTGGCTTGTGATCACATTGGCGTTATTGGCGGGCTTTTTAGGCGGTGCGGTGTGGGGTGGAATTCCCGGCGTGCTCAAGGCATATTTCAATGTAAACGAAATCCTCAGCACAGTGATGATGAATGCGATCGCCGTTCAGTTGATGAACTTCCTGCTGCGCGGGCCCATGATCGATCCTTCACAGGCAGAACTGGCTTCTAAGATTCCACAGACCGCGCGTCTGTTGGATGAATTTCATCTGGCTCGCCTGGCTCCCACCCGCTTGCATCTTGGCGCGTTGATAGCCGTTGTGCTTGCAATTCTCGTTTATATTTTGCTTTGGCGCACCACACTTGGGTATCGCATCCGCGCGGTGGGGCAGAACCCGAATGCTTCACGTTATGCTGGAATCAAAGTTCCGCGCTATGTGGTGATGGCGCTGCTGTTCAGCGGCGCGTTTGCGGGGTTGGCTGGTGCAATACAGGTGTATGGCGTCAATTATCGAATGATCACAGACGGTTCTTCTTCGGGCTTCACAGGCTCGGCGGGGTTCAATGGAATCGTGGCTGCGTTGTTTGGACAGTTGCATCCCCTCTGGTCTATTCCTGCATCCATTCTTTTTGGGGCATTGCTCGTTGGAGCGAACACGATGCAAAGGGCGGTACAGGTTCCTTCGGCACTGATCACGGTCTTGAATGGATTGGTGGTTGTCTTCGTCGTCAGCAGTGAGATATGGCGCCGCCGCAGACAACATCGGAGGCTGGCAGCTGCCAAAGAGGAGGATTCCTCACCGAAGCAGGATCAACCCAAAGTTAAGACAGAAGAGGCGAAGCTATGATTACCGAGCTGTTATCCACTACTGTCTTGATCGGAATTCTGGCATCCGGTATTCGCCTCGCGACTCCTTATCTGTATGCTGCCATCGGTGAAACATTCGGCCAGAAAAGCGGGGTGCTGAATTTGGGTGTGGAAGGCCAGATGCTGCTCGGTTGTTTTGCCGCTTTTTATGTGGCGTTTACCACTGGAAATTTGTGGCTGGGTTTGCTGGCCGCGATGGCCGTTGGCGCGTTGATGGGATTGGCGATGGCATATGTGACTGTCAATCTGCATGCTCAGCAGGGCATCAGCGGCATTGGCTTTTATCTCTTTGGTTTGGGTATGAGCGAACTTCTCTTTCAACGCCTGATGGGAACCGTGGAGACCGTGAAGGGTTTTCCGAAGGTTTACATCCCCGGCTTGAGTGATATCCCCGGCATTGGCGAGATATTTTTCAGCCAGAATATTCTTGTGTATGGAGCGTATTTGCTGGTGCCGCTGGCATGGTTCGTTTTGAACAAGACTACGCTTGGATTGAAGATCCGTTCGGTTGGTGAAAACCCGGATGCGGCGGATTCGCTCGGTGTGAGCGTGGCGCGCGTGCGTTATTTTACGATCATTCTTGGTGGAACGCTTTCCGGCATTGCGGGCGCTTCACTTTCGATCGCGCTGTTGAACGTTTTTCAGCAAAATATGACCAGCGGTCTTGGCTTTATTGCCGTGGCTCTGGTTTATTTCGGCGCATGGCGCCCATTTGGGGTATTGGGTGGAGCGCTGTTGTTTAGTATGATCAACTCGCTGCAATTGTGGATCCAGGTGTTGGGCATTCCCATCCCTTCCGATATTGCAGTGATGATGCCGTATGTGCTGACCATTTTGGTTTTGGTGGCAACCGTATCACGTGTCCGCGCTCCGTCAGCTTTGACGAAGCCTTTTGAACGAGAAGACTAATTAGCAAGGAGGTGTGTACATTCGAAGTGTCGTTACTCGAAAATGTCGTTGACCAATAAACCGTATTTCAAAAAATGGAGAAGAAGATGAAGAAATTTGCATGGATTTTGACTTTTGTTCTAGCCGTTTCACTCGTGATGAGCGCCTGTGGCGCCCCGTCTGCTCCCGAAGTTCCTGCAGTAGTAGAAGAAGCTCCCGCTGAAGCAACGGAAGCCCCTGCTGCCGCCGCTACCGAAGCTCCCGCCGTTCCTGCTGAACCTTTCCGCGTGGCCGTTGTAATGCCGAGCGCAATCAATGATCTGGCCTTCAGCCAGAGCATGTACGATGCTTTGATGCGCATTCAGGAAGAAATGGGCGGACCGGAAGCCTTCGAGATCGTCTATTCCGAAAACATGTTCGTTGTGGATGATGCAGCTGCAGCCATCCGTGATTATGCCTCACAGGGTTTCGACCTCGTGATCGGCCACGGCTCCCAGTATGGTTCCTCCTTGCAGGAAATTGCTCCTGACTTCCCCGAGACCAGCTTTGCCTGGGGCACCACCGCTGAAACATTCGGCCAGCCCAATATCTTTGCGTACGAAGCTGCTTCTCAGGAAGGCGGCTATGTCAACGGTGTGTTGGCTGCCACCCTCTCCACCAGTAAAGTGATTGGTGTTGTCGGCCCGATCGAAGTTGGCGATGCAAAATTGTATGTGGACGGTTTCAAAGCTGGCGTTGCAGCGACCGATCCTTCCATCACTGTGAACGTGAACTATATCGGTTCCTTCTCTGACGTTGCACTTGCCTCCGAAGCCGCCTCCACACATATCTCCGCTGGTGCTGATGTTTTGACCGGCACCGCCCAGATGGTTGTGGGTGCGATCGGCAAGGCTGAAGAAGCCAATGCCCTTTGGTTCGGTACTCAATCCAACCAGACCGAATTAGCCCCCAGCATCGTAGTGTCCAGCCAGGTCTATCACTGGGAAGTTGCCCTTCGCGAAATGCTCACTCTGATCGGTGAAGGCACCCTCGGTGGGCAGTCATTCAAGGCCAACCTCGCCAATGGCGGCGAAGTGATCGAGTTCAACGCTGATTACTCCCTTCCTGCCGAGGCTCAAACGCTTGCCGATGACACCATCAAGGGCATCATTGACGGCTCCATCACCATTACCTTGCCGTAAATAAGTTCTATCTCTCATCAATACCCCTCTCCCTTCATGGGAGAGGGGTTAAGGGTGAGGGTAAAGGATGGCGCAATGACCGAATCTCATACACTTCCTTCCGGAAAGACCCGCATTGAAAGCCTCGAAATGCGCGGCATTACCAAGCGTTTTCCCGGCGTGCTTGCCAGCGACCATGTCAACTTTGATGTGAAGACCGGCGAAGTGCATGCCCTGTTGGGTGAAAACGGTGCAGGGAAAAGCACGTTGATGAAGATCTTGTATGGCTTGTATCACCCAGATGAGGGCGATATCCTTCTGGATGGCAAGCCTGTCACCATTTCATCACCAAACGATTCGATCAACATCGGCATCGGCATGATCCATCAGCATTTCATGCTTGTGCCAACTCTGACCGTTGCAGAAAATGTCGCTTTGGGGCTGCCATCCTCCCGCGGCATATTGACCGATCTTGATCGCGTCTCGAAACGTATTATTGAGCTTGCAAAGATCTACAACTTGAAGATCGATCCCACTGCCTATGTCTGGCAGCTTTCAGTAGGGCAGCAGCAGCGCGTTGAAATTATCAAAGCCCTTTATCGCGGCGCATCCCTCCTCATTCTTGACGAACCCACTGCCGTCCTCACCCCGCAGGAAGTGGATGAGTTGTTCGTCATTATGAAACAAATGGTTCGGGATGGGCACGCACTTATTTTTATTTCCCACAAGCTGCATGAAGTGATCGAGATCAGCCATCGCGTTACGGTTCTGCGTGATGGACGTACCATCGGCACACGCCTCACTTCTGAAACCACCAAGCAGGATCTCGCCAACTGGATGGTCGGGCGCGAAGTTGGTTTTGCGCCGGATCGCGGCGAGACCAATCTCGGTGAAGTTCGCCTGAGTTTAGATGGTGTCAAATGCGGCAGTGACCGCGGTACCCCCGGCTTGCGCGGCGTCAGTTTTGATCTTTGCTCCGGCGAGATCCTCGGCGTTGCTGGTGTCTCCGGCAACGGTCAACGCGAACTGGCTGAATCCATCACCGGCCTGCGCAAGGTCACATCGGGCAAGGTCTATCTCGAAGGACAGGACATTACCAACCTCGCCCCAGGTGATATCACTGAACGCATGTTGTCCTACATTCCCGAAGAGCGTATGCGCGACGGCATGATAAAGGAATTCACAATCTCCGAGAATATGGTTTTGCGTGAACATCACAAGCAGCCATTTTCCAAAAACGGCTTTTTGAATCTGCGCGGCATTGCGGCCCACACCGATCAATTGATCCAGCAATTCCACGTCAAGACCCCGTCTCGCGAAACTCACGCCAAGAATCTTTCCGGCGGTAATATTCAAAAAGTTGTTCTCGCGCGTGAGATCTCGCGTAACCCGCGTGTCATCCTCGCTGCCCAACCTACTCGTGGACTCGACATTGGCGCGACCGAATACGTCCGTGCGCAATTGATCGAACAGCGCAACAAAGGCGCGGCAGTTATGCTCGTCTCCGAAGACCTTGACGAGATCCTTGCCCTCTCTGACCGCATTGCAGTCATCTATGAAGGACAGGTCATGGACATCGTCCCGCGTGAAAACGCCACCCCTCAAATGCTTGGCTTGTTAATGGCAGGTGTACACCCCGAAGAGGGCGTATCTGTTGTAAAATAAATCAAATTCAATATCCATCGGTTCGGTGGTCGCTGCATGAAACCAGCGGCGTTGGGCAATATCCCATCGAAAAGTGCCGCCGTCCAACAGAAAGAGGACACACCACCTATGAACCTTTGGCAGGAATATAAACGCCCAACCTCCGTTTTGGAGGCCGTTCAATCCCTTGCTTCTGCATCCGGCCCCGCCTTGCCCATTGCTGGCGGCACCGACTTGCTGCTTGATTTAAAGCAAGGCCGCCATGCCCCCATCCACACTTTAATTGATTTGACCTTCGTCCCGGAGATGACCGCTCTCGAATTGAGAGGGGATGAACTCTACATCGGAGCCGCCGTCCCAGTCAACCGCGTCGCACTGGACCCGCTAACTGGTACGCACGCCCAGGCATTGGTCGAAGCCTGTAACTTGATCGCTGGCCCGCAAGTCCGCAATACCGCCACGCTCGGCGGCAACGTCGCGCACGCTCTCCCCGCCGCGGACGGGACCATCGCCCTGACCGCCCTCGAAGCACAAGCCGAAGTGGCTGGCGTTTCAGGGACTCGCCGAATGCCGTTCACTTCACTCTTCCTCGGCCCGGGCAAATCCGCCATCGATAAAACAAAAGAAATCATCGTTGGTTTCCACTTACCACTTTCCACTCCCCACATCGCCTCCTGCTTCAAACGTATCATGCGTCCGCAGGGAGTTGCGCTGCCCATTTTGAATTGCGCTGTCTGGCTTGAGCGGGCTGGGGATGTCGTGAACGACATTCACATCGCCGTTGGCCCCGGTAGTTCGATTCCCTTCCGTGCCACCGAAGCCGAATCCGCTTTGCGTGGAAAATCCCTCAGCGAAGAGACCTTCAACCAGACACTCGATGCCCTGCTCGGACAGGCACAATTCCGTACCAGCGCCCGCCGCGCCACATCAGATTACCGCAAACACATCGTCGGCGGCTTGTTCAAAGATGTATTGGATACTGCGTGGGCAAGAGCGGTCCCCCCGGGGGCCCCCCCCCGCGCCAACCCCTCCCCCACAAAAAAATTCCCCCCCCCCCCCCCCCCCCCCCCCCCACCAAACTTTAGGAAACAAACCAATGACCAATCAAATCTCACTTAACGTTAATGGCAAACAATATTCTATCGAAGCAGTCGCGGGCGAGACTTTATCAACCCTCCTGCGTGAAAGACTTTGCCTGACCGGAACCAAAATCGGCTGTGAAGAAGCCGAGTGCGGCGCATGTACCGTCCTCGTGAATGGCGACCCGATGATGTCTTGTGTCTATCCTGCCGAGCGCGCGGATGGCAAGATCATCGTCACCATCGAAGGCTTGGCCGAGCGCGTGCATGAAGAAATGAAACTGCATCCATTGCAGGAAGCCTTTGTGCAGCATGGCGCTGTCCAATGCGGATTCTGCATCCCGGGCCAGATCATGACTGCGTACGCTTTGCTCAAGCGCAACCCGAACCCGAACAGCGATGACATCCGCTTTGCATTGAAGGATACGCTCTGCCGTTGTGCGGGATATCCATCCATAGAAAATGCCATCATCGCGGCGGCGCAGGCCTTGCAAACAGGCGAACCCGTCCAGAAGCCGACGCACATTCCGAATTCAATTCACGAACACAAAACTGTCGGTCATTCCCATCTGCGCCCTGAAGCAGTTGAGAAGGTGACTGGTGATGCCATCTACACCGATGACTTGAAATTCGACGGCATGTTATATGCCAAAGCCAAACGCGCGATGATTCCGCATGGCTTTCTGACGAAGCTCGATATTTCCAAAGCCAAAGCATTGAAAGGTGTCGTTGCTGTTCTTACTGCCGAAGATGTCCCCGCTGAAAAGAATCATGGCCTTGTGATTTTCGACTGGCCCGTGATGGTTGGCGTCGGTGAACGAGTGCGCTATGTGGGTGATGCACTTGCCATCGTTGCAGCAGAATCTCAGGAGATTGCCGAACAGGCGTCCGCGTTGATTGAAGCGGAGTTTGACCTCCAGCCCGTCATCACCAATGCGGTCATGGCTCGTGAAGAAGGCGTTCCACAAATCCACGAAAAAGGAAATTTGCTCAAGCACATCAAAGTCCGCAAAGGCGATATGGATACGGGCTTCGCTGAATCTGATGTTGTCCTCGAACATACCTTCCACACGCCCGCCACTGACCACGCATTTATCGAACCCGAGTGCAGCATTGCCGTGCCGCTGCCCGATGGCCGCATGGAAATTTATGTCGGCTCGCAAATTCCGTATCAGGATAGAACGCAGGTTGCGCGCGTGATGGGCTGGCCCGAGGAACGCGTGCGCATCGTTGGGCAGTTGATGGGCGGCGGCTTTGGCGGCAAGGAAGATGTGATGGGGCAGATCCACACCGCCATGCTTGCGAATGTAACGCAGCGACCCGTGAAGTTATTGTTCGACCGCCGCGAAAGTTTGCTTGTGCATCCGAAACGACATGCCACACAAATCCGCGTGAAGATTGGCGCAAAGAAAAATGGCCGCCTCGTTGCGGCGGAGACCGAACTCTACGGTGATACGGGTGCGTATGCTTCGCTCGGCGAAAAAGTGATGACCCGCGCCACCACGCACTCGGCTGGCCCGTACGACATCCCGCACGTCCGCGCCGATTGCTACGCCATGTACACCAACAATCCGCCTGCGGGCGCGTTCCGTGGTTTCGGCGTTACGCAGTCAGCGTTCGCCGTTGAATCGATGATGGATAAACTCGCCGAAGAACTCGGCCTTGACCCCGTTGAACTTCGACGCATGAACGCCTTGCACGTCGGCAGTTTCACCAACACGGGACAGGAATTGAAAGAGTCTGTGGGATTGACGGAGTGTATTGACCGCGTGGATGCGGAGATGCGGAAACAAACCCCGCATCCTTTCACGCCGAGAGTTGATTCTAAAAACCCGAAC
Source organism: Candidatus Villigracilis propinquus (assembly GCA_016714565.1). Taxonomy (GTDB): domain Bacteria; phylum Chloroflexota; class Anaerolineae; order Anaerolineales; family Villigracilaceae; genus Villigracilis; species Villigracilis propinquus. Next base: position 122,748 of record JADKDM010000012.1, on the reverse strand, counting down.
CTTGTTCGTGCCTGGGGCTTTGCTTCTGCGTACAAGAATACGGGACTCGGCGGCGGCGCGCCCGATATCTCAGGTGCAGACGTGGAACTCTATGCCGACGGTACCTTCCAAGTCCGCAGTTCTGCCGCAGAGTTGGGACAGGGTCTCGTCACTGTCATGCGTTTGGTTGTCTCCGAAGAAATGGCAGTCGCTCCTGAAAAAGTGCGTGTCCTCGTCATGGACACTGACCTGACCCCGAACGGCGGCCCGACAACTGCATCACGCCAGACCTTCGTCACGGGGAATGCATCCCGTTATGCGGCCAAGACTCTGCGTGATGAGATCAGCGCAACGATGGCCGAAAAATATGATGTGCGCCCAGAGCAGATTCGTTTTGAGGATGGTATTGTCCATGTCAACGGGCATTCGATGTCGTACTCGGAAATTTACAATGAAATGACCGCTTTGGGTAAACAGCCAAAGGTGCGTTACGAATATGAAGCGCCCAAGACACAGCCCCTTGGAACGGGCGGCGACATGCACTTCGCCTTCTCGTTTGGCGTGCAGGCCGCTGAAGTGGAAGTCAATAAAATTACGGGAGAGGTGAAAGTGCTGAAGGTCATCTCTGCCAACGACGTGGGCATGGCGGTTAATCCGCTCGGCTTGCAGGGACAGGTCGAAGGCGGTGTGATGATGGGCCTTGGCAACTGCCTCACCGAAGAATTCATCGTCGAGAACGGGTTCGTGGTCACCGACCAACTGGCGCGCTATCGCGTCCCCGGCATTATGCTCACCCCTGAGATCACTGCCATCATCGTGGAGCATCCCATCGCGGCGGGTCCCTACGGCGCAAAGGGCGTTGGCGAAATTTCCAGCATCCCGACCACGCCTGCGATCACCAACGCCATTTACAACGCGGTGGGAGTCAGGTTTGATACGCTGCCCGTCGATCAGGAAGTAATTGCAAGGGAATTATGGGAGAGGGAAAGCGGAAAATAATTGGTAATTGGTAAATAGTAATTGGACTCTCATGGCTTCTGCCTGAGAGTCTTTTTCTTGCCTGTGTTCTTATCGGGTAAAATCAAGCAGAGAAAAGGGTCACCATGTCCAAATTCACTGGCTATCGCTGTTCAATTTGTGGAACCGAATACCTGCCCGGTCAGGTTACGTACACCTGCCCCAAAGATGGCGGAAATCTCGATATTGAAATGGATTACGAAGCCATCAAGAAAAAATATCATTATGAAGATATCACCAGCCGCCGTGACTTTTCCCTTTGGCGTTATGAACCGCTGTTGCCGGTCAGTGAGCCAAAGGGGGAGGCCACGCCGCTGCACCTTGCAGGTTGGACGCCCGTCTTCAAGTTGCCGCGTCTCGCAGACCAACTTGGGCTGAAACACCTGTGGCTCAAGGATGAGTCGCGCAATCCCTCGGCTTCGTTCAAAGATCGCGCTTCTGCCATTGTGGTGGCACGCGCGCAGGAAATCAAGGCTGAGGTGGTGGTGACGGCTTCCACTGGAAATGCAGGGGCGGCGCTGGCTTGTATGGCCGCTGCTGTTGGGCAGAAGGCGATCATCTTCGCTCCCAAGTCTGCGCCGCCCGCCAAGGTGGCTCAATTGCTCATTTTTGGAGCGAAGGTCATATTGGTGGATGGTACCTACGATGATGCCTTTGACCTGACCGTGAAAGCCTCGCAGGAATTCGGCTGGTACTGTCGTAACACTGGCTACAATCCGTTTACAGTGGAAGGGAAGAAGACAGGCGCTTTCGAAATCTGGGAATGGTGGATCGAAGCGCATCGCGACTGGCATCAAAAGGATAGCCCGCTGGATGATCATCCGCCGCTGACGATTTTTGTTTCTGTGGGTGACGGCAATATCATTTCTGGAATCCACAAAGGCTTCAAGGATTTATTGCACCTTGGATGGATTCCCAACATGCCACGTATCATCGGCGTGCAAGCGGAAGGGTCTGCCGCGATCGCAAATGCCTTCCATGCGAATACAGAAGTTATCACGCCTGTTTCCGCCGTCACTATCGCAGACAGTATATCGGTTGACCTGCCGCGTGACGGGGTCCGGGCGGTGCGTGCAGCAAGGGATACCAACGGAACGTATATTACGGTTTCCGATGACGAGATCATTAAGTCTATTGCGGAGCTGGGGCAGATGGGTGTTTTTGCCGAACCTGCCGGGGCGACGGCCTATGCCGGTCTGGCCAAGGCAACAGGCTCGGGCGCGGTGGGAAACGATGATCCCGTTCTGGTGTTGAATACAGGCAGCGGCTTGAAGGATGTCCGCGCGGCGATGCAGGCTGTTCAATCCGCTCCGATCATTGAACCAACTTTAGAGGCAGTGAAAAAAATACTATGAGTAGCAATCAAAAAAATTGGAACCTGCCGTTTCGATACACGGTGGCCCTGATCCTTTTCGTCGCTTTTGTGGCGCTGCTTTTTTATGCGCACGAGGCAGTAAAGACATTGATCATTGCGGCGTTTGCCGCTTATTTGATCTCTCCGGCAGTGGGATATTTGCTGGCACGCACGAAGTTGTCACGCACTGCGGCTGTGAACATTGTTTATTTTTCCGCGCTGATCTTTTTGGTGGGTGTGCCCGCCACGTTGACGCCAATCTTTTTTGACGAGATCAAGATCGTGGCGCAGGATCTACTCGACCTTTCATCGGAGGTGAGCGGGACTCTTTCAGAGCCTGTTCAATTTGGCGGGATGGTCTTTCACTTTGAGCAGCTTGGCGAAAGTCTTTCTCATGTGCAGGATGCTGTGCTGACCCCGCTGCCTGAAGAAGCGTTGGCCTTACTTGAAACCACCTCGGTCAGTGTTCTGTGGTTTTTGGTGATCATCGTGAGTGTGCATTTGTTTATGAGCGAATGGCCGCACATGCGGCAGGGACTCATCAGCCTTGCGCCTGTGGAATATCAGGATGATATGCACGAGTTGTACAATCGCTTGCGTGAAGTGTGGATGGCATACCTGCGTGGGCAGATCGTGTTGATGGTAGTGGTGGGTATTGTTTTCACCATTGCGTGGACCATCATGGGCATTCCGGGCGCATTGGTGTTGGGCGTGCTCGCGGGACTCTTCACACTCATCCCCGATGTAGGACCTTTTCTCGCTGTGGCTGTGGCTGTGGCTGTGGCGTTACTGGAAGGCTCAAGTTGGATTCCGCTATCCAATACCCTGGTGGCGGTTATTGTTTTTCTGGTTTATCTTGTCCTGATCAATTTGAAGAATTTTCTTCTTCGTCCGTACATCATGGGGCGCAGCCTGCACATGAATGAAGCCTTGATCTTTATTGCGATCATGATCGCAACAATCCTGGAAGGTATCATGGGCGCGTTGCTGGTGGTTCCGCTGATGGCTTCGGTGATCGTGATCTATAAATATTTACAACGCCGTATTTTGGGATTGCCTCCTTTTGAGGAAGATGATGTCCATCAGTTTAGCCTGCCTGCCCATAAGATAAAACCTCGTTCCCATATTTTCATTAACAAAAAGAATAAGAATCTATGAAAATCACATACTCGATCATTGCTCCGATCTATAACGAAATTGACAACCTGCCCGAACTTTACCGCAGGGTTAAGCAAGTGATGGATTCATCAGGAGAAGCTTGGGAACTCATCCTCGTGGATGATGGCTCCACAGACGGTTCCACCGAAGGCGTCCGTAGACTTGCCGAGGCGGATAAAACTGTGCGCCCCGTAATCTTTGCCCGTAACTTTGGGCATCAGGTCGCCATCACCGCAGGCTGGGACTATGCCCGCGGCGACGCGGTTGTTATCATTGATGCGGATTTACAGGACCCACCCGAAGTCATCCTCGAACTTGCGAAGAAGTGGAAGGAAGGTTACGAGGTTGTATATGCCGTCCGCGCCGAACGTGAAGGCGAGAGCTGGTTCAAGAAGTTCACTGCCGCTGCGTTCTACCGTTTGATCTACAGCATCACCGATGTCAAGATCCCCGTGGACACAGGCGATTTCCGCCTGATGGATCGCAAAGTAGTCAATGTGCTCAAGCAAATGAAGGAACGTCACCGCTTCCCGCGCGGTATGTCTGCGTGGGTGGGTTTCCGTCAGATCGGAGTGGAATACAAACGCGCCGCCCGTGTGGCTGGCGTTACGAAATATCCTTTCAGTAAAATGCTCAAGCTGGCATTGAATGCCATTACCGGTTTCTCCTATTTCCCCTTGCAGGTGGCAACATATTTTGGTTTTGCCTCTGCGGGTGTTTCCATCCTTGCCATTCCCATTGTTGCTGCCATGCGCCTTGCCGGGTCTCACTTTTTTGAAGGCCAGACCACAACGCTCATCTCCGTGCTCTTCCTCGGCGGCGTGCAGTTGATCTCGCTTGGAATTTTGGGTGAATACATCGGGCGGCTGTACGATGAAGCCAAGGGCAGGCCGCTATATATCATCAGCGAAGCGCCGGAAGAAGAGTAATCATTAAAAAGTAATCAGTGATCAGAACGGCGGTCATCCCAGAGGTCTCCGCCGTTTTTTCTTTATCATTCACCCTAACCACTAGTCACTAATCCCTAATCTCTCACCACCCACTATTCCCTCCATGAACCTATCCTTTCTCAAAGACCGTGCCTTCCTCAAAGAAATGCTGGTGATCGCAGTCCCCATTTCATTTCAACAACTCATCAATGCCTCCCTCAACATGATCGATGTCATCATGGTGGGGCAGTTGGGTGAAGCCTCCATTGCTGCGCTTGGGCTATCCAACCAGGTTTTCTTCGTGCTCATTCTTTTGCTCTTCGGTACCACCAGCGGCATGGCTATCTTCACCGCCCAATTTTGGGGCAAGCAGGAGATCGAACCCATTCGCAAAGTGCTGGGCATGAGCATCATTGCCACCTCACTTTTTGCGTTGATCTTCACCCTCGCTGCCACACTCATCCCGCGCACTGTTCTTGGCTTCTACACCAACGATACAGAAGTGATCGAGATCGGTGCGCAATACCTTAGTATCGTCGGCCTCAGCTATATTCCCGTCGCCATCGCAACTTCCTACATTGCCGTCATGCGCAGCATTCAACTCGTGCGGATGACGGTCATTGCAACGGTCAGCGCTTTAATTTTTAAGACGATTCTCGGTTATATGCTGATCTTTGGCTATGGAGGATTTCCCGCTCTCGGAGTACGAGGCGCCGCGATCGGCACCGCCTCAGGCTGGACCTTGGAACTGATTCTGCTCATTGGCCTTGTCTACACTCAGAAGACTCCCCTCGCTGCCAAAAGCCTGCGGACATTATTCTCGTTTGACATGGCCTTCTTTGCGCGAGTATTAAAGACCACCATGCCTGCCATGGCAAATGAATTGTTCTGGTCAGTGGGCATCACAACCTACAACGCCATTTACGCCCACATTGGCACGGACTCTATAGCAGCGGTCAACGTCAACGCGACCATGGAGGAACTTGGCTTCGTAGTCTTCATGGGACTCGGCAATGCCTGTGCTGTGATGGTAGGCAACCGCATTGGTGCTGGTAAAAAAGAGGAGGCCTACGAAACCGTCCGCCGCGTGATCATCCTTAGCGTTTCCGCCGCATGGGTGGTTGGCTTGATCGTCATTCTCCTGCGGGATACCGTGGTTGGCTTGTATGACCTGTCTCCAAGCGGCGAACACAACGTCCGTATGTTGATGTTGATGATGGCCTGCACCCTGTGGATTCGCATGTTCAACTTCTCCACCTTCATCGGTGCACTGCGCGCAGGCGGCGATACCCGTTTTGCGCTCCTTATGGAGCTTTGCTCCATCTGGTTGATCGGCGTACCCGCCGCGTATTTCGCGGCATTTGTGCTGCACCTGCCTGTGTACTATGTGTACCTGTTCGTGATATTGGAAGAGGTCGCCAAAGCCTTTGTCAGCGGCTGGCGATTCAGGTCACGAAAATGGATTCACGATCTGGTCAATGAACCTGCTGTATAAACAAAAAGAGACACGAGCTTCGTGTCTCTTTTTGTTTACTCTTTCTCAATTTTGACCGGAACAGGTCGCTGCCTGAGCCAGAACTGCCAGATGATAAACACTATGCCCGCCAATACGCCAACCGTCAGAACATACGGCACAGCCTGTTTTACAATGCCGCTGAGCAAGTGCCATTCGTGCCCCAGGAAATATCCCGCGCTGATGAATAGCGTACACCAGATATAAGCACCTGCAAATGTAGCTGCCACAAAAGTGGGGAAGGACATGCGTGCCAACCCTGCAGGGATCGCGACCAGCGTGCGAATTCCAGGAAGCAGTCTGCCGAAGAAGATAAAGCCAGTTCCCCAGCGTTTTGCCATCTGTTCCACGCGTTCGATGTGACGCATGTCAATGCGGAAGAGTTTCGCCATGCGGTCCACCACTGGGCGGCCGCCGATTCGGGCAGTCCAGTACAAAATGGATGCGCCGATCACACTTCCGATAGCGGCGGCCAGCCCGCCCCAGAAGACGGTGCTGAATGGCAAGCCGTGAGCATCGATCAGCATCCAGCCTGCGAAGCCGAGTACTACTTCACTGGGCGTGAGGCCGGTTGCATTTTCGATGATCATGACGATGGTTACGCCCAGCCAGCCTAATTCATCATATATGTATTGCAAAGCATTAAGAATGGTTGTCTCAAGTTTGTTGATCATAATCTCTCTCATCTCTAATTTTTTAATCTCAAAACCTGTAAGATATTACTAAACCATGATTAATGGCAATTTAGAAATCAATCAGAGTTTGATTAACTTGTCTTACACTGTAAATAATCCCGAAACAGACGGCAAAGATGAATGTTTGAGATGTAGGTCAGGTTGAAAGCCTAGCATCCCATTGAATGTCGGCTGGCTAAAAGCCCGCCCTATAAATACTTATTGAATGGTGATGGCGGTATATTTTGCTCCCCCGCGCATTCTGCCGACGAAACCAAATATATAGAACATGGCACCGTATTTTTTCTGCATCAATTTTTCCACGTGCTTGATCGCTTCAGGAGATTCGTCTGCTTTGGCGTGGGCATCCTGCCAATCACCAAGCAATTGACCTGATGAAGTGCATGGCGCAATTCGGACAGTGCCGTTATTGCGGATCCGCTTGGATTTGCCCGCCCCAGCCTGGGTCCAGACATGAAGCGTTTCTCCATCCTGCACAAACCAGACGGGAGTTTTGACTCCCTGTCCATTTTTGCGGAAGGTTTCGATATTCAGATATTGTTGTTTTTCAAATTGCTTGAGCATTATGGGAGTCCTTTGTAGTTGTTTGATTTCCACGCCTTGAATCGTTGTTGACCGATGGTGGAGAGTAAAAGCGTCATCCCGAAAACGACGAGGATGTTGGTGATGAAGAAGAAGATCACTTCTTCAAGGGGCAGAATGCCGAAGAAGAGAATGCCGGTGGTCTGATCTTTTGCGATCGACCAGGTCGTATCCGTGAGCGCGATGATATCCATCAGCGAGAGATAGGTGCCGGGGACGAGAATGCCGAGCAAAACAAGTTTGCGGTGGTACCAGAGAATGTCCGCGCCGTAGAGCAACTGCGGGAAGATGGCAGGGAATGCCCAGAATAATGTGATGGATAGATAGGTGATGGGCTGGTTGTCGCTGAAGAAAAGCGCGGTGAAGATGATCCAGAGAATAACGAGTAAACCAGTAGACACGTAAACAAGTGTTTTGTTTGGCTTGAATTCCTGAATTGGCGAGGCTAGTCTTTTTGCCAGGAACCACCACCACAATCCCGAGAGGATCGTTTCTAAAACAAAGAATGTATATTCTTCAATGGGGACGTAGCCAATGACAATGCCGGTGACGAGGTCTGGGTTGTAATACCAAACGCCTGTGGCAACGAGATAGTTATCCCACGGCGTGGTGTACACCACCGCGAGAATAATGTGGACAAGGATCCCGATCCACACGGCGCGGCCATTTTGAAAGCCAGGTGTGGGTCGGTTATTTTTATTGTCCCACCATGTGGTGGCAAGAAATATAAGAATGGGAAGTACGAGAAAGCGTAGGAGAAATCCGAAGTAAGTCATGTTGGGTAGTTTGATAGTTGAATAGTTTTTAGTTGAAAACCAGTTTTCTTGTATACCTGCGTACTACTTGCTAACCTTTTTATCTACGCACCACTTTCATCATCACCCCGGGGTGCGGTTCCAGCGTCGCGCCCATGTACGGGTGGATTTTGTCTGCGTTCAACGGTTCGAAGGCAAAGGTTTGCAGCAGCCGTGCAATGACAATGCGTGCCTCTGCCTGACCGAATGCCGCGCCAATGCAGGCACGCGGCCCGCCGCCAAATGGAATGTAGCTCATCGGCGGAGTCTTGCGTCCGTGGGAGAAGCGTTCGGGGCAGAAATCTTCGGCGTTTTCCCAGATGGCCGGGTCGCGCTGGGTGAGGTAGATGGAGTAAAACATTCGCTCGCCAGCAGGGACTGTGCCTTCTGCGAATTCCACATCCTCCGCCACGCGGCGATTGCCAATGTGAATGGGCGGGTAGAGGCGTAATGATTCTTTGATGACGTTATCCAGTAGTTGATATTTGCCTTCCGTCTGGTCAATTTCCTGCACTACTTGAGAGTGAATTTCAGGGTGCTGACCCAGCAAGGCAAATGTCCATGCCAGCAGTGCGGTGGAGGTATCGTGCCCTGCGATCAACATCGTCAACATCTGGTCGCGGGTAGTGTCGTCATCCAAACCCGCGTCAATGAGGTGCTGGAGGAGATCATTGTGACGATGGACAACGGACGACTGACCATCGTTCAGCGTCTGTCGTCTATCGTCGATAATTTGATACAAATAATCATCAATCGCCTTCAACGATTTTCCATACCCGAAGCGCGGAATTTTACGCCAGAGGATCCACGCGCCCGGCGAAACATATTGAATGGTTTTGAGGATTGGGTTCCAAATTTTGGGAATATCGTCCCAGGCATCTTTGCTGAACAATGTCTGCATGATGATGAGCAGGGCGATCTTGCGGCCTTCGATCAGCATATCCACGGTTTGGCCATCCTGCCATGTGGACATGACTCGGTCGGTTTGTTCGATCATCATTTGGGTGTAATTGGGTAACTGCGAAGGGTGGAAGGGCGTTTCCATCAATCCGCGATAATGATCGTGTTCCTCTCCATCAGTTACCAACACGCCGCGCCGCAGCAGATCTGTCACCGGGTCTGTGTTGCGCCATAGAAATTTATTTCGGTCAGTGACCAGCACCTTGCGCGCAGCCTCAGGCCCAAAAACCACATACGGACGAAAGCCGGGGATGGGAATCTGGAAGAAGCGTCCCACATGTTTTGCCATCGCTTTCAGTGGGCCAAGCGGGGAACGGGTCTTGAAAAATGCAAGCAGGGCTTCGCGCCCAAGTTCAGGGGTGATGGCTTTTTTCATGGCAGTGTGGAAAGGAACTCAGTGACGGCCTGCATGAATTCAACAGGCTTTTCTTCATGCGGGAGATGTCCGCTTTGCGCGATGACTTTTAATTCAGCGTTGGGTAATTCGTCCGCAAGCCGCAGCGACTGTTCGGTAGGCACGATGCGGTCATCGTCGCCTGTGATGACCAGTGCAGGCAAGGTGATCTCATTCACGCGATCTGCCAATCCGCTTTCTTCACTGGCTACTGTGAGCTGCCAGAGCGCCTTGTCCCAGTTTTCTATTTGAAGCGGTTTTTGATAGCCGGCAAAAATTTCAGGCGTGATCTTTGAAGGGTCGTGGAAGGCGGTTTTTAGAAACTCAGTTCCCTGCGCCTGAAGTTGACGGGCAATGAGCGGGCCGACATGATTCATTTGCGGCGTTTTCAAAATGGGTCTGCTCCACGAAGGCGCGCCGCCGCCTGCATACACAGCGGCATCGACGAGGATCAAAGCCTCTACTCTTTCAGGGTGCTGCAAAGCGACTTGCATGGAAACTGTCCCGCCCGCGGAGTTGCCAACCAGAATTGCTTTCTCAACGTTCAACGCATCCATCAGCCCAATGACAATATCCACTTGCGACTGAGGGCCGTATGGACTTTCACCCTCCCATTCCAACGGACGTTCTGTCAGGCCGAATGCGGGGCGGTCGTACGCGATGACGGTTCCAAATTGGGACAGCGGTTCGGTCACTTCGCGCCATGAAAAAATGCTGGCGCCAAATCCGTGCAGCAAAACAAATGTCGGTTCACCTTGCCCCCATGTTTTGTAATGTATGTTGATGCCGTTCACTTTAATGAACTTGCTATCTGTGTCTGCAAGTTGTTCAGCAGGAACGGTGTTTTCCAATGGCGGCACGGGAATCAAGAACGGGCCGATCGATAGGATCAAAATGAGTGCAACTAGAATTATTCCCGCCGCACGAAAAAATCTTTTAGACTTCATGTTTATTTATCCCTTTTAGGATTCATAGATATAACATCCCGCGTTGGTGGGATGGTCTTCAACAAGCGTGTTTGGTTTTACATTGCGGATGATCCAAAGAATGAGAAGGTCTCCACCTGCGGCGCTTGTGTAGAGGAAGCCAAATAAAAAGAGTAAAACGTCACCAGTGAAAAGGCTGACGAGCCACGGCAGAATGCCAAGCAAAAGACCGGGCATGTACGAACCAATGCGATAGGGACGAATGTCCATGGTTTCCTTGCAATGCGCGTACGGCGTGAGTGATTTCCATTGGAAGCCAAGTTTGAAAACGCTTAATGGTTTTTTTGCAAATAACGCCCATGCGAACATGTGGATCAATTCATGCGCAAGAATTCCAAACAGCAAAAAGAATCCATACACGGCCATGTTGGCATTGTTGGGTATCGAAGGAAAACCGTGAATCAAAAAGAATGGAATCACTTGCAGGATCGCAATCGGAAACGCGATGACAAGTGATTTAGCCATTGCTTCACTCATTGAAATGGAAACATCTCTTTTGTTCATGTTCAAATCTTTGTTTTTGAAAAACTATACGCCTTCAAGGTTCTTTCTTTTACAACATCACGATCCACGATAGGCATTTCAGGAGAGCCATTCACTTTGATTTCAAAATCCCAGGGCGAGTGAATTTCCTTTGCGCTCAATTTGCTTAACTCAGGAACCCACTTGCGGATGTAATCTCCATGCGGGTCAAATTTCGCGCTTTGCAGAATGGGGTTGAAAATTCTGAAATATGGCGCGGCGTCGGTGCCTGTGCCAGCCGTCCATTGCCAGCCGCCGTTGTTCGCGGCGAGGTCGCCATCGAGCAAATTTTCCATGAACCACTTTTCGCCCCAGCGCCAATCGATCAGCAGATCCTTCACCAGAAACGACGCAACGATCATACGCGCGCGGTTGTGCATCCAGCCTGTTTGTTTGAGCTGGCGCATGGCCGCATCCACAATGGGCATGCCCGTGCGTCCATGTTTCCACGCTTCAAATTCTGATTCGTTATTTCGCCACGGGATATTCGCCAGCGATGGATTGAACGACCCTTTGCTGACATGCGGGAAGTGATACAAAATTTGGATGTAGAACTCGCGCCAGATTAATTCATTGAGCCAAATTTCTGCGCCGTGTTTGGCTTCTGCGCTTCTTCCCGCGCTCATGGCCTGTCTCGCCGCACTGACGGCTTGTCTCAGCCCGAGCATTCCAAAGCGCAGGTATGGCGAGAGGGAGGATGTCCCGTCCATGTCCATGCGGTTGCGGTCATCGGCGTAGGCGTAGATTCGTTTGTGTAGAAATTCTTCGAGGCGTGCCAATGCTTCCTGCTCACCGGCTGGGAAGAGGGGATTGCTTTCGTATGCTGGTAAAGCGTCAGATTTGATCCCTGCGGGGGTGTTGATCGTTTCAGGGGCAGGGATGAGTTTGAATCCGTTTAATTTGGCTTTCCATGTTTTGGAGTACGGGGTGTAAACGGTATACGGTCTGCCGTCTGGTTTGAGGACATGCTTTGGGTGGTGAACCGTTTGTCCATGAATTAATTGCAATGGCAGGATTTTCGAGATGAGCGCTTCCCGTTCGCGGGCATGGGGCGTGAAATCCTCTTCGGCGAAGATGGTGTCTGCTCGAGTCTCTTCAAACAGTTTGCGGAGTTCTTCGAGCGGTTTGCCCTTGCGAATGACAAGATAGGAATTGCGTTTTCTTAATTCCCGGTCGAGGGCGTGAAGCCCTTCGTTGAGGAAATTGTTTCGGCGGGGAGATAGGGAGGAAAATGCCGGGTCGAGGATAAAGACTGGGATGACTGAACCAGCCGTCAGCGCGGAATGAAGCGCGAGGTTGTCCGTCAGTCTTAAGTCGCGGCGATCCACCAGATCGAAGTCATACGAAAGTGCTCCTCCATTTTTTGCCATTAATTTCAAGGCTGATATGTTCGCTGCGATCGATGCTTAATTTACCCGTGTTATTTTTGTTGTCGTTGAAGTTGAGAAAACCATACGCGCGGATACGGGTTCGGCCAATGAGCGAGAGCGCGAGTTCGCTGGTGAGCAGGCCGGTCAGTTCGGCGCTGTACTCGCCGGATTTGAAATTGAATTTTGACGGCGCAGGCATTCCGAGTCCGCGCAGGCCAACGGTGGTGCCTGTGATCTCTTCGCTGCCGGAGAACATATCGCCATTCGGCATGGCGGCGGTGTAGGTGATGAAATAACTTGGTGATGTAGCAATTAGTTTTGCGGTGACGATTGCGCCTGTCTGCGGGTCTGCTTCGGTAACTTCCGCGCCTTTGGAATTGAATTGCGGCTGATAGTAGGCGCGCCCGAAAGATGTTGAAGATGTGACAGCATACATGGCGATTTGTGCGAGCGCTTTGTCGCTTTTGTTTTCAGCAAGCAATGCAGGGACGGACATCAGCCATTGGGTTTTGTGCATTCGGCGCACCACATAGCCGAGCAGGGTGATCCCTGCGGCGGGCAGCTCATAACGAGTGATGTTGTCGGTCATGATGCAATTCCTTGAGTAAAACCCTAAAGGTCTTTTTGTTAATGTTCATTCTCAGAACTGCACGAGAGACCTTTAGGGTTTATTGATTAATCCGAAGCGGGAACGGGTACAGGTTTGTTCTGTTTCAGTGTGAAAACGATCGGGTGGTTGTAGATCGTGATGAAAACGAAGATACTGACGCCGACCATGACCACTGCTCCAAATGCGCCGGGCGCCCATGTGCCGATCTGTTGAAGCAGCACGCCGCCAAGAAGCGGGGCGATGATGCGCGTAGAACTTTCCACAGCCGTGGAGAGACCGAGGATGCCGCCAACCTCCTGCGGGGCTACGGCTTTGGTCAATGTGCTGGAGAGCAGAGTGTTGAGCAGACCGCCAGAGAGGGCGGTGGGGGTCATGATGACGTACAGCCAGATCAAGGAAGGCGCGAGTGCCCAGCCGAGAAGGGAGACGGCCATCAACATTACGGAAGCGGTGATGAGCAGATCTTCGCGGAAGCGGCTGGTGAGACGACCAACGAGAAATCCCTGCACGATGACGGAGAGCACGCCGACATAGGTCAATACGAAGCCAGTGTCGCGCGCGGTGAGGTTGAACTTCGCGAGCGCGTACAAAGCGAAGATGGTTTGGAAGATGGCGAAGGCGAGACCAAAGAAGAAACGTGTGATGAGAATGGAGCCGGTGAACGGACGTTGGAATGCGACGAGCAGGGCGTTCAAAGTAACGGCGGGGCGTTTTTCTGTCATCTGGCTGCGCTTGTCTTCGGTGAGTGATTCAGGAAGCCAGGCGTAGATCAAAATGAGATTGATGAATGAAATTGCAGCTGCGGCAGCAAAGGCGGGAACCGCGTAGCCCCATTGGCTGAGTAACCCGCCTGTGACAGGGCCAATGATGAAGCCGAGGCCGAAGGCAGCGCCGACCATACCGAGACCTTTGGATCGGCTTTTTCATCGGTGACATCGGAGATGTAGGCTTGTGCAACACTCAGGTTGCCGCCTGTGATGCCGTCAATAATGCGGCTGACGAAGAGCATCCACAAGGCGTTGGCGAAGCCGAGCAGCAAAAAGCCGAGGAAAGTACCGAAGACGCTGACGAGCAAAACCGGGCGGCGTCCGAAGCGGTCGGAGAGGCGGCCAAGGATGGGTGCGCCGATCAATTGCATCACCGCGTAGGATGCGATCAGGATGCCCGTCACAGTTTGATTGGCTTTGAAGGTTTCGGCGTAATAGGGCAGAAGCGGCAGGATGAGGCTGAAGCCGAGCAGGTCAATAAATACGACGAGGATGATAGAGATAAGAGGTTTGTTTTTCATTATTTCCTTTGTTGTTACGCTTTTACCGGTACTAAAGATTCCTTGTTCATTTCTTCGAGCAGTTTGAGGATCTCTTCGTTGTTTGCAATATCGCTCATGGAATGTCCATAGTGAGCAAAGCGCACTTGTCCCTGTTTATTGATGAGGACTTGTGCAGGGATACGCCCAAGTTTGAATAGATTGACTTCCTGCCCGTACATTTTCAAGACGGTGTGACTGGGGTTGGGGAGGCCGACAAACGGAAGATGATGTGTTTTCCAATATTCTTTAAAGGCGGCCGGGGTCTCAGGCCCAACCACTACAATTTCGGTATCCTGTGCTGTGAACTTGTCGTAATCGTGGCGCAACTGCGCCATATGCTTTTGGCAGAATGGTCAGACAAAGCCGCGATTGAAAACCAGAAGAACGTTCTTTTTGTCTTTGAAATCCGAGAGGCTAATTTCGTTTCCTTTGAAATCTACCAATGTGAAGTTTGGGGCTGGGGTGTTGAGTTCGATGCGATTCATATTAGATAACCAAAATAACTCCGAAGATAATTTCAACGATCAGGCTGATGACGTTGGATTGAATGATGGACTTGTCCACGATCATGGAGATTCCGCGAACAACTGCCACGCCCAGATAAGCAATGCCCAACATCATGTAGGCGAGGGGTGAATTGAGGAAGAGGGGAGCGGCGCCAAGCGCGATGAAGAATCCGCCCAAAATAGCGCGGATCTCGGTGATGCCGCGTCCACCTTCGGGACGCAGGCCCGTAAAGCCTGTGACAGCCTCGGGCTTGATCAGTGAGAACAGACCCGTCAGGATCGTCCCAACGGCTGCGATGATTTGTAGAATTTGAATGAACATTTTTCTCCGATAGTAGGGGCGGGATTACCCCGCCCCTACAGTAAAAATTACAAGCGCGGAATTAATACCGGCGTCTTCTTTTTGTAATTTTCATAATCTTCCTGCCCGCCCCATTTTTTGTCGGCTTTCTTTTCAAGCAGTGGGACGCCGCTTACGCGGGTGAGGAGCAAGGTAACGAAAAGAGGGGAGATCATGGCGACCCATTGCCAGCCTTGCAGAACGGGCAATGCGATGATCGCGACGCCGACCCAAAGCATGATCTCACCGAAGTAATTGGGATGACGGGATCGAGACCAGAGTCCCGTTTGAATGAACTTACCTTTGTTCTCAGGATTCGCGCTAAAGCGGCTTTTCTGGGCGTCAGCGATCACTTCAATGGCGAAACCCAAAGCCCATATCAGAAAACCAACAATGGCAAATACGTCCAATTCTTTTCGGTTCGCTGTTGTGATCGCCACTAGTGCAGCGGCCACTGTAAAGGTTACCCATAGCCCCTGGATCGTCCAAACGTTCAGGAAGCGGAAAAAGGAAGGTTTGAGTTCATCAAAGCGATCATCCTTGCCAGCTTTTTGGATACGACCAAAGAGGAAACTTCCCAGACGAACCGCCCAGATCACCACCAGGCTTGCCAGCAGCAGTGACCGATTATCAAGTACGGGACTGACCAATACGGCCATTATCGTTATGGAGATATAAGTGAGGCTGCCTGTCAGGTCGAAGAACTTTTCAGTCTGGAACCAATACGAAGGGATGAAGACAAGCCACTGGATCAAAAACGCCAGCCCGACTGACAAGCCAAACACGGGAATTCCTGCAATAGAAGCCCCGCCCTGACTGCCCGCCAAAGCGACCAGAAAGCCGATGAGTACCAAAATGGGGAAAATAACGAGAGAACTGCGATCAGTTTTTTTCATGTATAGAATCCTTTGTATAAATCTTTACTGCTCTTGCGGGTACTAAAGGACCAGCCCCGATGCATCAAACGACAAACCCGCGCCGTTGACTTTGCCACGGAGCCGGGGCGTTGCTGCGAAATTCCTCCACGCTTGGGCCGCTTAGTTTGACAAGCCGCCATGTGCCGTAGAGATAACTGAATACCAATAAGAGGATCGTTGCAGGCCAGCCAGTAATAAAGTTTGTTACGGCCAGTGAATTAACATTCTCGTTTTGAAAAAGCGAGAATTGTAAAAACAGTCGGGCGGCGAAGAAGATCGCCCATGCGAATGTCACTTCGCTGTATGCCGGGCGCACCTGTGCGTGCCAGTACCAATCCAACGGCCAGCGGCGGGCGATGTAACTTGTCCACGCTACCATCGGGCGGCGGATGACCAGACTGACTACAGTCAACAGCAAGGTCATGCTTCCGCTGATCAGGCCCGGTAGAAAAAATCCCTCCGACTTGCCGAGGAACCAGGCGATGCCGATTGCGATTCCCACACTGCCAACGCCAGCCAGAGCGTACAGCAGAGATTGCTTGCGGATAATCCGCACAACTGCAAAAACCACTGAGAGAAGCAGTGCGCCCCACATCGCCGCCTGAAAACCGACCAGCCCATTCACCAAAAGAAAAATGATCGGCGGCAGGATCGCGTCTAAAAAGGAATTTCGCCCCGAAAAATACGGTGCGGATTTCATCCAGCAATTCGCGCCATTTTTGTTGTTTCATTTTTACGCGTGTTTGCCGAGCCAGAATTTGCGCCAGTCACCGTTGCTGGATTGCAATGTGACGAAAGCATAAAGACTGCCCGCGAAGAAACCGAGGGTCATCATGGCAACTGTCCACAGGATGGCGACGGGCAGGGACTTCTCACGGTAGATGATCCATGCCGAGAAGAGAGTGAATCCGGTGTACAAGTCTACAAGGGATACGATGCCCCACGGCATGGAGGCCAGTTGGCTGCCTTCGCCGAAGAAGTCTCCGACGGTAAATCCGTAGATCAATACTGCGGTCATGGCGAGCATGCCGAGGATGGAGATTATTTTTGCGAGTTTCATTTTTTATTCCTTTGAGATGCAGGCAAACCCAAGCGCGCCAATGCCAAGATGCGCGCCGAGAGCAGGAGTGATCTGAACGATCAGAATTTCTTCGCCTTGCGGGAAGAGGGAGCTGGCTTGTTCGTATAACGCTTTGGCCTCTTCGTGAACCCCTGCGTGCAGGATCGCCAGTTTTTCGTACGGCGCGTATTCATTCAGCCATTCCATCAGACGTGCAGTGGCGCGTTTTTGCGTGCGTGTGCGGTGAGCCGTGGCCTTGCCCATGTTCATGTGCAGCAACGGTTTGATCTGAAGCAGCTCGCCAAATTTTGCGATGGCGAAATTCATGCGTCCGCTGCGGCGCAGATATTCCAGTGTTTTGATCGATGCGAACACGTACGTCCGCTTCATTACTTCCTGTAAGCTGGATACGATTTCCTCGACCTTTTTTTCAGTCTGTGCCAGTAGAGCGGCCTTCTCCACGAGAAAGCCTGTGCCGAGGCTGAGTTGACTCGAATCCAGCACAGTAACGGGGATGCGGGTGAATTGTTCAGCGGCAACGCGCGCCGCATTGATGGTGGCGCTTAATGTCTCCGAAATATGAATGGACAGTATGGCTTGCGCGCCTTCATCCGCCAGTTGGTTGTAGACTTTTGTGAACGCATCAGGCCCTGGGGTGGCTGTGGAGGGCGAAGGCTGATAGCCCGGTAGTTGTCTGTAAAATTCCTCGCGGGAAAGATTGATTCCATCAAGGTAGGTGTTGTCGCCCTGGTTGATATGCAAAGGGACAACTGTAATTTCGAGTTGTTTTGTGAGTTCTTCGGGCAGATCACAAGTGCTGTCTGTAACGATACGAATGTCATGATTATCATTTCTGTGTCTCTTTTTTGGTTTGCCTGCGAAGCCAGGCTTTGATCGGCGTTCCCGAGCCGTTGATGTGTTTATCCACGGCGTGGAAGTATCCGTTCATGAAGTCTGCCAATTCCTGCGCAGGTCTCTGATGGGATTGGAGTAATACCTTCAACCATTCCACTTCATCAGTGACATGTTCCATGTCGCCGAATTGCAGGGCGGCGGTGATGATATCTCCCAGAAAGTGAATGCCGGTGTTCAAGTGCTCGGGGTCAACGGAAAGAGGCTGGATCATTTCGCGGATCGTGTTTTCAATATTGGCACGGCGTGCGGTAAATGCGTGCAGTGCAGCAGCGTATTCCTGCGTAACGACCTTTGTCTCTTTCGCCTTGTCTTTACTCTTTAAAAGTTTTTCTACCATCTCTATGGATGTGTCAACTGCATTGCCGAGATAATGCCCGGGGATGTAATCCTTCAGGCTTTCGCGCATGATGAAGATGCGTCCGCCATAGCAGACGGGGATGTTTAGCCCAAGCAGAGAAAATGCGGTTGTTTGCAGGGTGGCCGCGCTGGTGAGTGATTGCGCCACCAGAATCACCAGGTTTGCTCTTATCTTCGCAACAGTTTCTTCAAAGCGCTCGGCAGGCACATTTGCGCCAAGATAGATCACATTCAATCCACGGCGGCGCAGGAAGAGCGAAAGCATCAGCGGAGTGAAGGTGTGCCATTCTCCGGGCGGGCAGCCGATCAACACAGTTTGAGGGCGTGTTGGGGTGGGGGAGGCACTTAGCAAGGCATCCAAACGGCGCATGGCTAGGCCCGATGCAAAATGCTCCTGCTGAACAGTGGCGCGATTCTCGTACCAAAGTCCGCCGATCTCAGACATGCCTTTTTGCAGAACTTCCATGCAAACCGATTCGACGGGGAAAATGGAGAAGGCTTTGTTGAGCGCCTGTTCGGCGTTTGATTCGCTGTAGTTCATGCAGGCGGTGATCCATTGTGCGCGGATCATGTCCAGCGTTGTGTCTGGGGCGGCGTTGGTAGAAGCGGCTTGGGCGGAGGAAAACTCGAAGATGTGTAACCAGCCAACGGGTCCAGCCCAGATGCGATGTGTTCATTCCACATTTCCACAGCGCGTGAGATGGAGAGTCCCTCAGCCTGACGTGCGATCAGCCATTTAATCGTCTCGATATCGTATTGCGAATACAAACGATGACCTCCCGCACTGCGGTTTGGCGTGGGCAATCCATAGCGGCGTTCCCAGGCGCGCAGTGTGTCGGCGGCGAGACCGGTTTCGAGCAAAACGGCTTTTAAATTGAAGGCAGGGGATTTACTGAACATAAAATATCCTTAGGCTGGGTTTAGGGTGGGTTTGACCACTTTTTGCACAGCTATTGTACCTTCTTCCTTGAGAATTCGTTCAGTTGTCAGACGAGCAGAAAGCAAAACGATAGGCAGCCCAGTGCCAGGGTGAGTGGACGCGCCCGCGAAGTACAGGTTCTTGTATTTCTTGTGGCGATTATGCGGACGCAAATAGCCGACCTGCCAGAAGTTGTGACTGAGCCCGAATGCCGACCCATTGACGAGATTGAAACGCTCTTTCCACACTTTGGGCTGATACACCATCTCAAACTTGATGTGCTGCTCCAAGTCGGTTACTCCTAATTCGCTCGCGAGGCGGGTGAGCACGGTCTGGCGCGCGCGCTTGACCATGGCGTCCCAATCCTGCTCGCTGCGTGCATCGAGATGACCGACAGGAACCAAAACATAAAGTGTGTCTTTTCCTTCGGGGCCGGCAGCCGGGTCAGTGCGCTTCGGTGCATGGACATAGAACGACGGCATTTCAGGCAATGTGTGATCGTTGAAAATTTGGTCGAAGGATGCCTTGTAATCGCCGCCGAGAAAAATGTTGTGGTGCGCGATCTGCGAATATTCCTTGTCCACGCCCCAGTAGAACATGATGGTGGAGCAGGTGTAGAGTTTGTCTTCGACGAGCTTCTTCGCTTCGGCGCGGTCGGGGAGCAGTTGGTCGTAGATGTAAGGAAGGTCAGCATTGCCGACAAAAATATCAGCATGGAAATTGCGGCCATCTTCCACTTCAACGCCGACAACTTTGGTTTCGTTTACATGGATTCTTTTGGCGGGCGCATTGTAGATGAATTTCACGCCGTTCTTCTCAGCTACTTTGACAAGCGCCTGAATGCCTGCGTACATTCCGCCCATGGGGTACCAAACGCCTTCGGCCAATTCTGTGTATTGCAACAGGGAGTAGGTGGCTGGCGCATCGTAGGGGCTTAATCCCAAATACATGTTTTGGAAAGTGAAGGCAGCCTTCAAGCGTTCGTCTTTGAAGAAGCGGCTGGTGTTTTTGTAATGCTTGCCCAACGCCTTCAATTGAAAGATAAGCGGCAAATTGGAAAGACTGAAATATTCAAAGATGTTGAAGAAGTTTCTGCCCACGAATTTTTCAAGCGAAATCTTGTAGTGCTTGCTGCCTTCGGCAATGTAATTCAGAAAACCTGTGAAAGCAGTCTTTTCCACTTTCTCAAGCTGGGTCTGCATTTTGCCAATGTCAGAAGTCAGTTCCAATTCCAAGCCATCATCAAAATGGACTTTGTATGTCGGGTCAATGCGGCGCAGGTCGAGGTGGTCGCTCATCTTTTCGCCGAGAGAGGCAAAGGTTTCCTCCCAAACTTCGGGCATCAGAAACAGGGTCGGGCCGATATCGAAGCGGTGCCCGTCGCGCAGGATCTGGTTGCAGCGTCCGCCGGGCGTCTCATTCTTTTCGAGCACGGTCACTTCATATCCATTTTTAGCGAGGCGGGCGGCTGTGGCAATTCCGCCGATTCCTGCGCCGATCACAACGGCTGTTTGTCTTTTGGTCATTTTGTTTCTCCTTGATTACTGCCAGAGGCAGCTTGTTGCGGGTGAGCGCATATATGAGTCTATTCTACTGCTTGTCTATTATTTGTCAAGGTTTTATCAATATCTTTGCAAAACCTTGACAAATAAGACAATTCCAGTAAAATTTTGTTTATCAGAAAGTTTGGCTACACAACCAGTTCATTCAAGACCAAGGTTTCAAGTCCAACATGCAGGAGAATAAAAAAATGCAAGCACACGCCAGCTGGGAACACCAACTACTCGATCTCGCGGGGCATATTCCCCATCCGTCCATTCGCCCGTTTTTCTCTTATTGGGCAGGCGATGCTTCATTGCGCAGCGCCTACAAACAGGCTGAGGTCATCACGGCTGCTCATAGCAAATCCTTTCACTTTGCGTCCGGACTGCTGCCTGAGGAAAAGCGCTCCGCAGTCCGTGCCTTGTATGCCTTCTGCCGCACCGTGGATGATATTGTGGATGAAGTCGAATCCAAAAAGGATCGCGACTTTGAATTGAACTACTGGCGCGACATCGTTCAAACCGCTTCTTCCCCGACCGATGACCTGGTCGCCGCCGCATGGGCAGATACCCTCACCCGATACCATATCCCGCGCCACTACGCCCTGCAATTGATCGATGGCGTAGCCCGCGATCTCTCCCAAACCCGCTACCAAACCTTTGACGACCTCGCCACATATTGCTACGGAGTCGCATCCACAGTTGGCTTGATGAGCATGTACATCGTCGGCTTCAAGGGGCATGATGCCGTACCCTACGCCATCAAACTTGGCGTTGCCCTGCAAATGACCAACGTTCTGCGCGATGTGGGGGAGGACTACCGCAACGGACGTCTCTATCTCCCGCGTGAAGAACTGATCCAGTTTGGTATCAGCGAAGAAGATATCGCCGAAGGCCGCGTCACCGATAACTGGCGTCAGTTCATGAAATTCCAAATTGACCGTACCCGTCAACTCTACAAAGAATCATGGGAAGGTGTGAAAAAGCTCGAGCGCGAAGGACAGCTCGCCATCGGCGCCGCATCCACTTTTTATTCAGGCATTTTGGATGATATTGAAAAGCACGATTACAACGTCTTCACCCGCCGCGCAAGTTTATCTGCCTGGGAAAAAATTCGCCGCGTCCCCGGCTTGTGGATGAAAGTCCGCGTGTTGTAAGCCCTTTCATCTTTTTAGCCGCGGATTTCGCGAATTTTGCGAATGACTATTCAAAAGCGATTCGTGGCTAATCTTTTCATTTCAATTTTTAGATACAAGGACATTCCATGGAATGTCCTTGTATGGTTTAAAATAAACAATGTTAAATTTTAGAAATATCTTCATGTTTCTTGCCTTATTAATTCTCATCTCCTGCGGAGGCCCTGTGTCTACACCTGCACCATCGAATCAACCCTATCGTTATCTCGCTTTGGGAGATTCCTACACCATCGGCGAAAGCGTTTCAGAAGAAGAACGCTGGCCTAATCAACTGGCTGCACTTGTAGACTCGTCAAAAGAGATTGATGTCACCATCATTGCCCGCACAGGCTGGACGACAAGTGAACTTTGGGAAGGGATTCAAGCCGCGAACCCGCAAGGGACTTACGATATGGTCTCCCTGCTGATCGGTGTCAATAATCAATACCGCGGATACGACATCAACGAATACCGTGAAGAATTCAAATTTTTGCTGGAGAAAGCCATTGAATATGCAGGCGGGAAACCAGAGCATGTCATCGTCCTGTCCATTCCAGATTGGGGCGTCACTCCCTTTGCGTGGGGCAGAGACAGCGCACAAATAGCCGCTGATATCGATGCCTACAACGCGATCAACCTCGAGGAATCCAAAAAGGCAGGCGTCCACTATGTGGATGTTAGCCGTAAATCACGTCGCCGTCGTAGTGGATGATATGGAAAAGTCCCTCAAATTCTGGCGGGATGCGTTGGGGATTCAGCTTCATGAACTGCGTGATGTCCCTGCGGAAAAATCACAAGTGGCATTTTTACCCATTGCTGGTGCCGAGGTCGAGTTGGTCATGCCAACCACCGACGACTCAGGCATTGCCAAATATCTCGCCAAACGCGGCCCCGGTATGCACCATCTCTGCCTCGAAGTGGATGATATTGATGGGATGATGTCCCAGCTAAAAGCGAAAGATATTCGGCTCATTAATGAAGAGCCGCGCACCGCAGCGGATGGAAAAAAATATGCCTTCATTCATCCAGAGTCAACAGGTGGGGTGCTGGTTGAGTTGTATCAGTTGGCTTGAATTTGAAATAAAGAAATGTTGGAAAATATTGAAGAAATCTTGACGAATGAGTGCAGCCTGTCAAAAGACAGGCCGGTTGTGGCTGGTGTTTCCGGCGGACCGGACAGCCTGTGCCTGATGGAAGTGCTTCGCAAGTCGGAATATCCTGTTATCGTTGCGTATTTCGATCATCATCTCCGGCCTGAATCGGGTGCGGATGCGCGCATGGTCGAAAAGACCGCCAACCGTTTAATGCTTGCCTGCTATTTGGGCGGCGGCGATGTGCGCGCCCATGCAGAGGAACATAAGCAATCCATCGAGGAGGCGGCGCGAAATCTGCGGTACCGGTTTTTGTTCAAGCTGGCCCGCCAATACAATGCCCAGGCAGTGGCCGTTGGGCACACGGCAGACGATCAGGTGGAGACCGTGCTCATGCATTTTTTGCGGGGCAGCGGCATTGCCGGTTTGAAGGGCATGTCCTATCGTTCGGTCATCCCGAGCTTTGACCCTGAGATTCCCGTGGTGCGGCCTTTGCTTGAACTTTGGCGCGAGGAAACCGTTGTGTATTGCGCGGTCAATGGGTTGCGTCCGCATTATGATTCAAGTAATGATTCGCTGAACTTTCAACGCAACCGTATCCGTCATCTCTTGATCCCCAACCTTGAAACATACAATCCGAAATTTCGGGAAGCGATCTTGCGCATGTCTCAATCGTTGAAAGGGGATTACACTTTTGTGGCCGAAACGCTGGAGATAGCCTGGCGGGAGATTGTTATCTCCTGTGATAAGGAAGCCGTCACGTTCGACAATTCTCTGCTTTCAAAAAGCTCGCTCGGACTCCAACGGAACCTGGTCAAACACGCCATGCAGATTCTTCGCCCGGGCGTGGATGTTACCTTCTCTGTGCTGGAGCGTGCGACCAATCTCATCCAGCACGGCGGACCTTCCTCTCGCGTAGATCTGAAGGCCGGCCTGCGCATGTTCCGTGAGGAAAACCATATTTATATTGGCACACTGGATGCCGAACTGCCCTTTGACCTGTGGCCTCAAATGCCGGGTGAGTCGCCTGTTTCCATTTCACCTCCGCAGCAGGTTGTGCTTGCAGGTGGTTGGAAGATCGGGTGTGAGCGCTGGCATCTCCCTGCTTTAGCGAGGGAACAGGCCGAACGAAACGACGACCAGTTCCAGGTCTGGTTGGATGCGGAGCGTTTGCCTGATTCGCTGGCATTGAGGCCGCGTCATCAGGGTGATCATTTTTCGCCGCTGGGCATGGATGGTCATTCGCAAAAGTTGTCCGATTTTTTTGTGAATGAAAAGGTGCCGCATCGCGCGCGCGACCGCTGGCCTTTACTTTGCGCTGGGGATGAGATCGTTTGGGTGCCTGGGTATCGTCCTGCGCATCCGTATCGGTTAACGGATAAGACGCGCAAGATCTTTTACCTTTCCATTACCCGCCCGCCTGAGAAAATTTCCGAATAAAAAAATCCCGTCATCGACGGGATTTTTTTATTATTTGATTTCACCATTTAATTGTTTGAGTTTGATGAACAACTCGCGCCATTGGATCTTGGAGACGCCGAGCTTTTGGCGGATCTTGTCCACTTCCACACCGGCTTGATAATCGCGCAGGGCGCAGGTCCAGCGGCACATATCGAAGGAAAGGTGCTTGGTGAGGCCTGCTTCTTCGCCGATATCTTCGAGCAAATATTCAAGCCGGCGCGGTGACCAGGCGAAGACCTGATCGACAGGCTGGTATTGGGTGAGGTATTCCTTGTAGGCTGCGATCCAGTCTTCATCGAGATCTATTTTGCGTTCCTTGTAGCGGTTGGCGGGGCTGGCGTAGCGGACGAAAAGGTGGGGACCGTTCTTAGCGTTCAGGTCAATGTGGTTGATGTGAATGCCGAGGCATTCGCTTTTTTTGATGGCGGTGATGAGCAGCAGATAGACGAGGGAGTATGGGCGGGCATCGGCTTTCTTTTCGCGTCGGTGGCGGTCTGCCGCGAGAAGGACGGATTCGTACTCGCTCTCGGTCAGCACTTGTGGAACGGGGCTGATGGCGGAGCGTTGCAGGACTTTTTCGGCAGGGTCAATGACGAGCGCGCCGTGCTGGTTCAGCCAGCGGAAAAACGATTTCACGGAGGTGATGCGACGCGAGAGTGTCTTCGGGCTGCATGGAATGCCGCGTTCCTTTTCCATCCAGGTGAAGAAGCGGTTGAGGTCGTCTGTGGTGATCGCGCCAATGGATTGGTCTGGCGCAACGAACTGGTTGAGTAGCCGCACATCCGAGAGGAATGCTTTGACGGTGTTGGACGAGCGCCCCTGGTCAGTGAGGAACATTTCCCAGCCGTTGATGGCGGTGGGGAGCAATGTCTTTGAGTTGATGTGTGCGGAATCATATGTTTTTGTCATAAGGTTTCCTTGCCTGATAGCTAAAAATAGCGCGTAGTCTTTTCGTATAGTTTAGCGAATCTGGCGGGGGTTGTCAACTGGGGATTTTGGCGAAAACCAGCATCTCGTTGAGGAGTGTCTAAAAGACGACTTTGCCCGTCTCCGAGTGCAAAGCGCTTGCGGTCGAGACTCGGAAAATTCTTATGCAAGAGGTCTAATGGGTGAGTTCCTGCGGTTGGAAGCATGGTTGGTAATCGGAACCGAGGATGACGCGGTATTGGGCTGCGCTGTTTGCGTCGGGTAGGGAAAGCACATTTGCGGAATACAGGCCGAGGCTATTGATGATCGTCTGTCGTTGAGCGGCATCCTGCCCGGGTGTGAAATCCACCAGTACAGAGTTGGCGTAGTCACGGCGGTCGGCAGTCGAAATAATGGTTTGATACCCGGCGTAATTCAATCGTGAAGCCGCGAGGGATTCGAGAGTTTCAAAGCTGGCTCCGTTTTGCACTTCCACGTTAATGGTTTCGCGGGTGACGGCGAATGCTGAAAGGGTGGTGGCTTCGACCAGCATTTGATTTAGCGCCTCTTCGTTTGGAAGGAGGACTGCTGCGCCGCCGGGAGTTGTCCACGGGTTGACGAGGGGAGGGCTGATGAAGTAGCCGCGAATGTTTGCGTTGGTAAAGTTGACAGCGTAGGGCGCCATGCGGAGCATATCTGCAAGGCCAAGGTCGGTAATGACCGTGCTGGAGAAATCGTTGTAGAGCTGGGGAATCTTGCTAAAGGTATCCGTTTGTAATGCTTTTTGAAAGATGGTTCGCAGCACTTCCTGTTGACGACGGCCACGGTCAAAGTCGTTGGATTTGGAACGTGAGCGGGCGTACCACAAGGCAAGGTCGCCATCCATGTGAACTTGCCCCGGGCCGACGGTGTACAGCCACCAGTTGTTTTCATCGTTCTGGTCGTAGGATGGGTCGATCAGCCGCCAGTCGGTATAAGCGCATGAGACTGGGACTTCGATTCCGCCAAGCGTATCGACAATGCGGCGAAAGCCGTCGAACTCGACCATGGCGGTGTAGTCAATGCGGATGCCGAGGTTGTAAGCGATGGTGTCTTTTAAGAGGCCCGATCCGCCGCCGAGGTAGCCGCCGATCTCTCCGCTTTGGTAGGCGGTGTTAACGCGTTGCATCCCCACAGTTGGTATGTAGATCCAAAGGTCGCGTGGAATGGAGATGAGGGAGACCTGCCCATCCTTGGGCCAGACGATGGCGATGACCAACGTGTCAGTACGGTAGGAAGAGCCGGGACGTTTATCTGAGCCGATGAGTAGGAAGTTGACCGTCTCATTATCGGTGAGCGGGGGAAGAGCCGTTGGGTTTACCGAAGGGGATTGAGCGGGCGGCGCGGCTTGATCGGGGAAAAGTTGATTTAGGCTGGGGGTGGCAGTCGGCGATTCTGGAACAAATGGCATCGGGGACGGTGTTTCAGTGGAAGAAACGAGTTGGGGTGCGTTGAAATTTGTGTCAAAGATGTACAGCGAAGGCAGGGTGGGTGTGACCAGGGATGGCTGAAATGGAGTTGGGGTTGGGGTTGAATTGGGCGCTGATGTGATCAGAATAAATGGTAAAGAGCCTTGTTGAGGAGACACAGGCGACGCTGTTCCGCAAGCCGAGAGCAAAAGGAAAAGGACTGTGGCTGGCAAATGATACTTAAATGAGCTCATCTATGGATATCGAGTTTCTTCAATGAAGTTTGTGATGCAAATGCTGTTAGGGGAACGCGGTCATGCTTGCGGTAGAGGTCGGTATAGGTGTGGAGGTTGGGGCGGTAGTCGCTGTTGGCGGCACGGGTGTATTGCTGGGCTGCGCTGTGAAGGTGAACGGCAGTGCCGTTTCAGTCAACGGGTCGGTAGGGTACGGCGTGATGGTACTGCCCGGTAACCGGGTTGGGGTTGGAGTGCGCGTGGGACCGGCTGGAACCCACAAAAGTTCGCCCGCGTAGATCAAGTCGCTTGGATGGCAGTTGACGCTTTTCAACAAAGTCGGTGTGGTATTGTAGTTCGTTGCGATCGCATAGATGGTGTCGCCTGATTTTACGGTATAGTTTTTTATCCAACCGGCTGCGCCTATGACGCATCCCTGTACTGTACTGGTGGCAACAACAAGTGGAACATATAAAATCGTATTGACAAACAGGTTATCACCGACCAGACAGTTCGCGTTTTTTAGTTCGTTCCGGTTCACGCGATACTGCAAGGCAAGGCTGTCCAATGTGTCGTAGGGTTGAACTGTGATCTGCCCCCAGCCCGTGGGATGCGAACAGTTACCCGTCAGCGCTACATTCGTGTTTGTTGGGATGGCCGTGGAAGTGGGAGTCTCTGTCCCCGGTAAAAATGTTGCCGTGGGAACGAGCGTTTCCGTAACAGTAAGCGGAAACGGCGATGGCACCAGAACGTTTGTAGGCGTTGGGGCCGCCTCAGGAACAAATTCCACAAGCGAGATCGACAATGCTCCCATCATCAAACTGATCGAGAGCAATGCGACCACGAGCGCGCTACCAAAATCGCGCAAGCTTTGCATCATTTCTTTCCTTTTGTCTCACTACTTTTATCAGAAACTGCCGAACCGGCGATTGGCAGCAACACGCTGAATGTCGAGCCAGTACCCTGCTCGCTTTCCACCCAGATCCTTCCGTGATGAGCTTCGGTAAGCGTCTTCGCGATGGAAAGCCCAACGCCGGTATCGCCCACTCCTTGAATGAGAACATTTTCTGCGCGGTACAGACGGGTGAAGACTCGCGGCAGGTCAGTGGATGCAATGCCGCCGCCGCTGTCTGACACTTGAATAAGAATATATTCCAGGTTGTTTTCGCTTCGGGTCTGGACCTTGAGCCTGACCATGCCCTCGAACGGAGTTGCCGCTCCGGCATTTTGCAGCAAGTGGATCAATATCTGCTGCAAGGCCTCGCGGTCTGCGTGAACAGGCGCGAGTTTCTTTGGCAATTCCAGGTGGATGGAAATGTTTTTCTCGCGTACCTGGGTACTTGTGTAGGACATGGCATTGTCAATGATCGAATTCAAGTCCACCGATTCGGGCTTGAGGTCGTTCAGATCGTTTTCCAATGTAGTGATCTGGATCATGTCATCCGTTAAACTTCGGATGCGTTCCGTGGATGCCTTGATGCGCTCCACAAATTTACGTTGCAGCGCGCCGAGAATGCCGACCGATTCACCCAGCAGCAGGTCGGTATAGCCGACAATAGAGGACAAAGGCTGTCGCAGTTCCTGCGAAATGGATGCAATCACCTCAGCCTGTTCCGTGCTTTTTGTGGCCGCGTGTCCCTTTTCCATTTCGTGCGCTTTCATATTCGCTTCGGC
This sequence comes from Candidatus Villigracilis propinquus, assembly GCA_016714565.1. Taxonomy (GTDB): domain Bacteria; phylum Chloroflexota; class Anaerolineae; order Anaerolineales; family Villigracilaceae; genus Villigracilis; species Villigracilis propinquus. The sequence goes on along the minus strand of JADKDM010000012.1, from coordinate 94,033 downwards.
AAGCTGGTTCTGCAGGCGGGCAACCTCTTGTAAGGTTGCCTTCAATTCCTTCTCAACTTGCGGGGAGGAAACCGAAGGCTTTAAGTTCTTTCCCGAACGCAGTTCAGCATTTTCCTGCTGCAACTGTTCGATGATCTGAATTGATTCTTCCTGCGCCACCCGCAGGGACGATACTTCTGCTGCACCGCCCTTTTGGACCTCTGCTTTGGCCGCTTCCAATTGCTGGCTGAGTTCTTGCACCTGGCGTTCCAGTTGAATGGTCTGCGTGCGTGCCTGGTCCGCCTGCGATTCCAGCTTGTTTAGATTTTGGCTGCGCTTGATAATGGGCACAAGCGATGTGGCGATGTTGGAAAGAAAAGCCTGGTCTTCCGCTGTCCACGTGCGGTCGGAATAGGGAGAGAGCAGAAGAATGCCGCCCAGCGCTTCCTTCTCCGGTGTGAGGATCGGCACGCTCAACAAATGACCGGGGTTGGTCAGGCCGAGAATATCGCCCAGTCCCTTAATGTCGGCAGAGGTGCTGCTGGCCGGCATTCGCAATGGACGCCCGCGCTGAAGCGAATTCGCCAGCATGGGAATGGATCCCTTGTTCAGCGAACCGCCTTCGAGGCTGTCTTCGCGGATGAGATCGTATCCACCGGCGATGACCATTTGATTGTTGTTGTCTGTCAGGTAGATCATGAAGCACAGGTCGGAAAGCATCGTCTGTGCGATGGCGCGGGTGACCGCCTGACTGACCTTCGTCGGGTTCGTCTCTGCGGCCAGCGCCAGCATGGCATGGAATGTCTTCGGGTCGGTGCTGTAACGTCTGCGTTCGTGATTTGTCGTGTCCTGCTTGCTGCTTGCAGGACGGGCAGCGGCGGGAGAAACAGCTTGATGGCTCGGCAGCGCGAACCGCTGCGGAAGCGTCAATAACATGGGATACGCCGCCATATACGCCAGGCGCACGATCCCCGAATAATTTCCTTCGATCTGGAAAAATAAATGCGCGGCATGACCGAGCACACCCAGGAATAAAAGAGTGATGCCGTTCCACATGCCATCCGGCTTGCGGATAAACAAGATCGCGATCCCCACTAAAGCCAGCAGCAGTGAGCCGATCTGCCACGCCCAATCATCAAAAGTCTGGTTGTAACTTAAGGAAGCGAATTGAGGGTCGGCGATCTGAGCCTGCCATGTCAACAGGCTGACCCCCAGAATGACCAAAATGAGCAGGCTTAATAACGTGGCGGCTGCATCTGCCCCACGGTTTGGTTCAGGAAAGGCGTACAGCCAGGTGATCCAGACGATCCCGAAGGCGATGAAAGCCCGATCCATGGGCGGCAGAATCGTCCTTGGTTCAATCACTTGCTGCCAGCCAAGTCCGCTCAAAATGAACATCAGGAGCTGAGCGCCGAGTAAAACGCCAAGACCCGCAAAGGCACGTTTTGCCTGCGGAAATTCGCTCACCCGCCAGTGATTAAATGCCGATTGGAAAGCGCTTGCCACGGCAAACGCCAATACAATGTAATAGATCAAATCCCCTGGAGGAACGGTAAGTTGTGTGAGGATTAGGCTCGTAAATGCGTTCATGCACTTGTGATTATACTGCCAGTTCAAAAAAATATGGTTCACCCAACGTATAATTACCATTACGATGTTAAATAAGAAATGGTCCACCCTGCTTGTAGCGGCTGCGCTTGTGGCCGCCATTCTCATTCCCGTACTTTACACAGGCTATTCCTCCATCAAACGCGCAGACGCCGAGCTTTCCGCGCAGGAGTATGCGAACGCCGCTGTGCATTATCAACAGGCCGCGCGCCTTTTGCCCTGGCGCACCGATCTTTTGGAAAAGGCGGGCATCGCCGAGTATGCAAATAAAAATTACCCCGCCGCCATCGCTTTATTAGATCGTCCGTCCAGACTCGGCGAGCAGGGCTGGGTTGCCCTCGGGAATTCCTACTCCAACACAGGCGACATGCCTTCCGCTTTGCGTGCCTACCAGCAGGGACTGCACTTTTATGATTCCGTTTCACTGTACGCGGGGCTGGCCTATATTTATCGCGCACAAAAAGATTGGCCTGCCGAGCGGGATGCGCTCCAGAATCAACTACGTCTCGATGCAAGCGACCCGTACACTCATTACAGACTTGGACTCTTGCTGACCTTCCTCTCGCCCGAACAAGCCCTCACCGAATTAACCCGCGCCTCTTCTCTAGACCCTGAAACTGATCCCGCGGTGCAGACATTGATCGCCGCCTTGAATCTTTCCGCCACCCAACCCGAAGCCTCCGAACAAATGCTGACGGTTGGCCGCGCTCTTGGACTCGTGCAGGAATGGGACTTGTCCCTTGCGGCATTTGAGAAGGCCATCGAACTGGACGAGGAAAATGCTGAGGCGTGGGCATGGCTTGGCGAAGCGAAACAGCAACTCGGTCAGAGTGGAAGCGTAGAACTTGATCGCGCGTTGACTCTCGATCACACATCCGTCATCGTGCGTGCATTGCGCGGCTTGTACTGGGATCGCCTTGAAAAATATGAACAGATGCGCGCCGAGTACGCGCTGGCCGCAGAGTTCGAGCCGACCAATCCCGCGTGGCAGGCTTCGCTCGGAGATGCCTACTTCAAATTAGGCGACCTCGCTTTGGCGCTGACCTCCTACCAAAAAGCAACCGAACTCGCACCGACGGAAACCATATACTGGCGGCTACTGGCAAATTTTTGCTCGGAGAATGGTGTTCAGGTGGAAGATGTGGGTCTGCCTGCCGCACAAAATGCCGCACAGCTTGCGCCTAATGACCCCTTCGCCTTGGATGCGCTGGGTTGGTCTTATTTATCATCGGGCAGGTACGCCAACGCGGAGAAAATACTGTTGGGTGTCATCGCCAGCGATCCGAATTTTTTCCCTGCTTATATTCACCTTGCCATGACGTATCTCGCGCAAGGCAACCGTGCCGCCGCTTTCAACCAATTGACCTACGTCCGCGCTGCTGATGCTGGCGGCAATTACGCAGCATTGGCAGATGAAATGTTGAAGCAGTATTTTCCATAGGGGAGAGGGAAGTGAAGAGATAAGAAGGTAAAAAGTAAAAGAAGTCCCGAACACATCTTCGGGACTTCTCACTTCTCACTTCTCACTTCTCACTTCGGAGAAAACAGAATATCTTCCACTGGTGTCGTCATCTGAATTCGCCTGCCGCTTATCTTCATCAGATCAGCCATTGATTTTTTCTTCGTACCATCCCACAGGACAAGATTGTCTCTTTGTTTCTTCATATATTCTTCCAGTTTCCCAAAGTCGGAGTAGTTGTCGAAGAAGCTGACCAAACGGCGGAAGAGTTTTGGCATCAGCAAAATGTCTTCCTGCAAGGCACGGATATCGAGCAGGCTGAAATCGGGAGTTTTATCGATAGACCAGATACCGCGCTTTGTTTTGCGGGCGCGCGTCACCACTGCACGGATCTTTTCTGCAAAAACCCTGTCAGTGGTGGTGTAGAAGGTCGGGTAGACCAATCCCTCGCGCACGAGTTGAAAATTGATCGAGTCTTCAATGGGCATGGTGGCTGAGTCCATCAAGGCACCATCAATGAGTTTTGCATTTTTGGGGAAGAGATAACTTATCGGCCTGCCAAAATTGTCTGTGGTCGCTGAGGCGATGAAGCCTGCCTTGCCATCATCTGCATCCACGATCTGTGTCACGCTTAAGCTGTATGTCACGGATTTGATGTTGAGTAATTCCAGCAAAGATTCCAACGCGGCAAGCGCAAATGGGCGTGACTGGTGATAGCCTTCGTAATGTGTTTCGAGCGCATCAATGGATTCCACTCGCAGTTGTTTCTTTTTGCTGGTTTTTAATGCTTCGGTTTCCCATTGAAAGAAATCCCAATTCTCCGGGTTGTTCGCCTGAAAGCGGATCGAGTCTCCATCGGGCTGAAAGCCTTTTACGTGAAATGTCCCTGCGACTATTTTGTATTGTGCCATAATTATCTCCTTTTTATGAAACCATTATAGGGAGATTCCAAACCAAAGGCAACTAGCAGCGACATTACATAATTCTCGATGTAAAATATCTTTATGCCTATCGTCCGATTTCCCGCGCTCATGAAATTCTATGTGGACAACCAAAGTGAGTTTGAAGTGAACGGCTCCACGGTTGCCGAATTGGTTGATAATGTCCTCATCCGTTATCCCGCGTTGAAACCGCATCTGTTTGACGCAACTGGCGCGTTACGCAGGCACTTCAATATTTTTGTGAACGGCGTCCACATGAGGGACTTGAACGGGATGGAAACCGAGCTAAAAGAGGAAGATAAGGTTATATTGATGGCCTCTGCCGCTGGGGGAAGTGCGTCGCACCAAACGGGTGGATGAATTTCTATATTGACAAATCTGGTAAGATAAGTAAAATAGCGCACATCTAACAGGAAAATCATGAAAACAATTAACTCTTACTTGAACTGCTTGTGTCTATCGCGGGGCTCGTAGCCACCGCCTGAGATAGACCTTTCCGCAGTCAACGGAATCAGACGGTTGGACGACCCCCGCTAGCAAACTTTTGCATAGTGTGGCGTTTGTTCGCCGTCTTTTTGTTTACCCGTTGACTGCTTTTGATTTAAGAGACTTCATGACCTTACTTGACTTTAGATTAACTGAATCGAAAATAATCTCTTTGGATGGACTTCCCGCTCATGTGGGAAATACGCCCCTCCTTCCGCTTCGCAGACTCCGCCTCGGCTTGAATCCACATGTGCAAATATTCGCCAAAGCTGAATGGTTTAACCCTGGCGGCTCGGTCAAAGACCGCCCGGCGCTGAACATTATCCAAAACGCCATCGTCAATGGGGACCTTGGCAATGGCAAACGTCTGCTGGATTCCACCTCTGGAAACATGGGAATTTCATACGCGACCTTTGGCGCGGCGCTGGGGATCCCAGTCACATTGGCGTTGCCAGCCAGTGCAAGCTCCGAGCGCATTGCCATCCTCAAAGCCTTGGGCGCTGAATTAATCCTCACCGATCCGCTCGAAGGTTCGGATGGGGCGATCCTCAAAGCGCGTGCAATGGCTGCCGAAAGTCCAGATCTGTATTGGTACGCCAATCAATACAACAACCCTTCCAATTGGCAGGCGCATTACCTATCCACGGGACCCGAGGTGTTTGCCCAGACGAATGGGTTGGTGACGCACTTTGTCGCTGGCCTTGGCACATCCGGTACCTTGATGGGCACGGGGCGTTATCTGTGTGACCAGCTGCCCGATGTGAAAATTCTTTCCTTTCAGCCCGATGCACCTTTCCACGGGTTGGAAGGGCTCAAGCACATGCCGAGCGCGATCAAGCCCGGGATCTATGATGAGTCATTCGCGGGCAACCCGCTTCCAGTTAAGACCGAGGCGGCGCATGAGATGGTGCTCCGCTTGGCGCGGGAGGAAGGTCTCTTCGTGGGAATCTCCTCCGGGGCGGCGGCAGTCGCTGCGCTTCAAGTCGCAAGTGAATTGGATGAAGGCGTGGTGGTGACACTGTTCCCCGATGCTGGTTATAAATATTTGAGCGATAAAAGTTTGTGGAAAACAGACGGTGGATAATGAATTTGAAAATTACAACAAATATTCTGAATGAAATTAGCAAGCACGTTGAAGCAGCGTACCCCGAAGAGGGGGCTGGCTTTTTGATCGGCGTGGAAGGTGAAGTGCAGCAGATTTTGTCGTTGCCGAATGCGCGCGAAGATGAAGCGCGGCACAACCGATTTTTATTCACGCCCGAAGATTATCTCAAAGCCGAATTGAAAGCGGACAGCCTTGGCTTGGACTTGATCGGCGTTTTTCATTCGCACCCTGATTGCCCGAACGTCCCCTCTGAATATGACCGCGAATGGGCGCAGCCGTTTTTCTCGTACATCATCACGCGTGTGGATGCGGGGAAGTCGGTGAGTCACCGCTCGTGGCGTTTGGTGGAAGATCGTTCGAAGTATGAAGAAGAAGAGATTTCAATTCAATAGATACACCGGTGGTCGAGTAGTTTCGAGCGATAGCGAGAAACATATCGAGACCACCAATTGATGAAACATATAAATTCACTGGTGGTCTCGATACACCTTCGGCTGTCGCCTCAGGTTACTCGACCACCAAACTATAACGACACAGGATTCTTAATATGACATCGCAAACCTTACAAAAAGTGGATCACTCTGCATTAAAGACAAATCAATTGTTCATCATCTTTTTGAACATTCTTGCTTTTGTTCTCAACCAACCCATCCTCACGGCTTTTGTGGCTTTGGTAATGGGCATTGGCGCTGTTTTGAAAACGCCGGGATTTGGCATTATTTATAAGTCCATTCTCAAGCCGCGTGGATGGATGAAGCCAGATGTGCTCGATGACAACCCCGAGCCGCACCGCTTTTCACAGATAGTTGGCTTCTCATTCCTTTTGGCAGGCTCGATAGCTTTGTTCCTCGGTTCTGCTCGCTTGGGTTGGACTCTGGTCTGGATCGTGATCGCCCTCGCTTCATTAAATGCTTTTGGCGGTTTCTGCGTGGGATGCGCCGTGTATTATTGGCTTGCACGCTTTGGCGTCCCTGGCTTCGGCAAACTTCCGCCTGCGGGAACGATGCCCGGTGCAAAACCGAAGGCTGGGGTGACCGCATGAACTTGGAAATCTTGTTGCGTTTTGTCTCGGCAATTGGTATTATATTTTTGGGTGTGGGTGCTTATTGGCTGGTAAATCAATTTTTACTGTCACGCGCAAACAATCATGTGGCTTCTCTATTGAACCCGTTGCCGAATAAACCTGTCATTGTTTATTTCACCACGCCTGACTGCGCTCCGTGCAAGACCGTACAGCGCCCTGCGTTGGAGAAGTTGACCAGTCTGCTTGGCGAGAAATTGCATGTCGTTGAAATTGACGCCACGGAACGCCCCGACCTTGCTAAGACCTGGGGCGTGATGAGCGTACCGACAACATTTTTACTAAATTCTCGCGGCGAGGCACGCTATGTCAATAACGGCGTGGCTCGCGTTGAGAAGTTGATGGAGCAGATACAGACGTTGTAAATCTACAGCTTAGGTGGTCGAGTAGCCCCGCATGCTTTTCGCGGGGCATATCGAGACCACCAATGATGGAAATATTTCTAATCACAGGTGGTCTTCCCCTTCGGGGACTTCGCGATACGTTTCTCGCTATCGCTCGAAACTACTCGACCACCGAGTTATGACAAAATAAAAATTTTAGGAGACTCTTCATGCCCGTTTTACGAATCCCAACTCCGTTGCGTGCCTACACCAATGGACAAGCCGAGATCACTGTCAACGGCACAAACATTTCCGAGGCGCTGACAGACCTCACCAATCAATACCCGACGATCAAACCGCATTTATTCAATGATGGTGGGGAACTGCGTCCGTTTGTCAATTTATTTGTTGGCGAGCACAACATCAAGGATTTGCAGGGCGTGGATACTCCCATCAAAGATGGCGAGAAGATCATGCTGATTCCATCCATTGCGGGCGGCTCCTCGTCATTGCGAGGACGAGCAATCCCCAGCGAGTTCTCGCGAAGGCAGCCCCCAGCGGAATAAAAGGTTAAACATGCTTCCAGAACTTAATCACGAAGAAATCCTGCGTTACTCGCGCCACTTGTTGATCCCCGAAGTGGGACTCGAAGGCCAACGCAAACTAAAAAATTCGTCCGCGTTGATCGTGGGAACTGGCGGGTTGGGGTCGCCTGTTTCGTTGTATCTGGCTGCGGCGGGGGTGGGGCGCATCGGCCTCGTAGATTACGATGTCGTCGATTCGTCCAATCTCCAACGCCAGATCATCCACGGGACATCCACCATCGGCAAGTTGAAAGTGGAAAGCGCGAAAGCCAAATTGCTGGATCTGAATCCCGACATTCAAGTGGATGTTTACAACGAGCCATACACATCCGAAAATGCAATGCGCATCGCCAAGGATTATGACATCATCCTCGACGGCACGGATAATTTCCCCACCCGTTACCTGACCAATGATGTGGCGGTTTTCCTCGGCAAGCCGAATGTGTACGCGTCCATCTTCCGCTTTGACGGGCAGGTGAGCGTGTTCTACGCCAAGGAAGGCCCGTGTTATCGCTGTCTCTTCCCCGAACCGCCGCCACCGGGACTTGTCCCTTCGTGTGCGGAGGGCGGCGTGCTTGGAATTTTGCCCGGCACCATCGGCACGCTTCAAGCTACCGAAGCGCTGAAAGTGCTCCTCGGCATTGGCGACCCGATGATCGGACGCCTGCTTTTGTACAACGCGCTGGATATGTCCTTTGACTTCGTCAAGCTCAAGAAGAATCCCAACTGCCGTGTCTGCGGGCCGAATGCCGACATCAAGGAATTGATCGATTACGAAGAGTTCTGCGGCGTCCCCGGTCATGATTACGGCGAAGAAGGTTCCGCTGGCGCAGGTTTGGATGTTGACGCTGTGGAATTAAAGACCCGCCTCTCACTTACCCCGAACCTGATTCTGCTCGATGTGCGCGAACCTCACGAATTGCAGATTTCTGCTTTACCCAACGCTCTCAACATTCCGCTGGGACAATTGGCCGGACGTCTCTCCGAGTTGAACAGCGCCGATGACATGGTTGTCTTCTGCAAAGGCGGCACCCGTTCCGCGCGTGCGCTGGAGTTACTGTCCAGTGCTGGGTTCAAGAAGGTGAAGAATCTCAAAGGCGGAATCAACGCCTGGGCGAAGGATGTGGATACGGAGTTGCCGATTTATTGATCAAGTCATGAGTAAGGGCGGTAATCGTTTGCCCGAAGAAATCTCCGTTGATGGTTTTGAAAATTTTCTTGCGAAAGAAGAGCCATCCCTGATTTGTCTTGTGGCAAATTGTCTCTCGCCAGCATCCCTCGCATGGCATATAATCGAAGCATTGGGATATTTTCATCCTTCATCATTCCGCATTCATCATTTTCCATGAGACCTCTCCGCGTTTTCCTCTGCCATGCCTCGCAAGACAAACCCGCTGTGCGGAAGTTGTATCAAAAACTCCGCGCTGAGACATGGATTGACCCTTGGCTGGATGAAGAAAAATTATTCCCAGGCCAGGATTGGAACATGGAGATCCGAAAAGGCTGTTGAAGCCGCAGATGTGATCCTTGTTTGTCTTTCCAAAGGTTCGATCACCAAAGAGGGATATGTTCAACGTGAATTAAGAAGCGTGTTAGATTTTGCCGATTACAAACCCGAAGGCACTTTATACATTATCCCTGTGCGGTTGGAAGAATGCGAACCGCCGCGCCGACTACGTTCATGGCAGTATGCAGATTATTTTGAAGGTCAGCGTGACCGAGCCTTTCAAAGGTTATTGGTCAGTTTGAAGAGACGCGCGATGAAAAGATGCGCACCAAAGAGAGCTTGAAAAATGGAAAATGGAAAGGGACGCGCAATTGCAAGACTGGCACAAAGCAAAGAAAAACAGAGCGAAGCGCTAAAGAGAAATTGCGAAGCAAACAAAGCCTGCGCTTGAAAGTCGGAAAAAGTTAAGCCCAACCCTGATATCGTTGGCAGCGTTATCTTGCTTTTCTGATTTGTGGTGGAATTGGAGTGAATTCTTGTTTTTGGGATTTGATTAAGAATTCTTTGTACAAAATTCACCAGTCGCAACTTCTTCTATTTCAACAGAAACATTGAAACCCTTACTCCATTTCAACGAGTGCCCCACTCCCACTTTCAACTAACTCAACTTCAACCTTGGATGGCTCAACTATGATCCGCGAAAAAGGTGAAATTGATGGTCTATGTGCCAGCAGGTGAATTTACAATGGGAAGTGATGATAGCGATGCGCCAATTCATACTGTTTATCTGGATGCCTTCTGGATTGACCAAACCGAAGTGACCAATAAACAATATAAGGCTTGTGTGGATGCGGGCACATGTGAGCCACCATCGAATACGAGCTCAGACACACATCCCAGTTATTATGGAAACCCTGAGTTTGATAATTATCCTGTTATATATGTGAATTGGGATAAAGCCAATCGGTATTGCAAAGTGTGGACGGGAACAGGTGGAAGTTTGCCCACCGAAGCGCAATGGGAAAAAGCCGCGCGTGGTACAGATGCGCGAACTTATCCCTGGGGCGAATGAGCATAGGTACAACTTTGCTGAATTACAACCAAAATGTTGGCGATACAACAGAAGTTGGTACTATCCCAGGGGCAAGTAGCCCGTATGGCAATTATGATATGGCAGGCAATGTTTGGGAATGGGTGAATGATTGGTATGATGAAAATTATTATAAAAGTTCGAACTCATCCAATAATCCAGTAGGCCCAGAATCTGGTCAATATCGAGTGCTGCGGGGCGGCTCGTGGGATGGCAGCGATGACGATGTCCGTTCTGCCTCCCGCAGCTGGGTACAGTCCGGCGATTGGGGTCTACGACTTCGGTTTTCGTTGCTCCCGCTCACCATAAAGGAGAATGATGAATGTTGAATGATGAAGGACTGAATAAAAATCTCGTCAATGAGTTTGATTGAAGATTTTTTTCTTTGGCGTAATTTGTGCCATTTCGACAAGCTCAATGCAGGCCTTCGTAGTGAAAAGACGGTAAAATACTCTCCAACCAAGGAGAGAAAATGATAGTTTTACCCGAATCAAAAGAGAGACGAGTCTTTAATAATGTGCTTGGCGCGATGGGGAATACACCGCTGGTCAGGTTGGAACGAATTGGGCGTGACCTGCCCGTCCCGTTGTATGCGAAATTGGAATTTATGAATCCCGGCGGTTCGGTCAAGGATCGGGTGGGAGCGAATATTGTGGAGCAGGCAGAGAAGAGGGGAGAACTCAAGCCCGGTGGCACAATCGTGGAAGCGACCTCTGGCAATACGGGTGTTGGTCTCGCCATCGCGGCGGCGTTGAAGGGATACAAGACCATCTTTGTCATGCCGGACAAGATGAGCAATGAAAAGATTTTATTGTTACGTGCCTATGGCGCGAAAGTAGTCATCACCCCAACGGATGCCGGCCCCGGCGACCCGCGCTCTTATTATGAAGTAGCCAAGAAATTTGCGCGTGAAGTCCCCAATGCTATTTTGGCGAACCAGTATCACAACCCCGATAACCCAATGACTCACGAGTTGAGCACCGGCCCCGAGTTGTGGGAACAGACCGAAGGCAAGCTGACCGATGTCATCATTGGCATTGGCACAGGCGGGACTCTCACCGGCGTGGGACGTTATCTCAAGTCCAAGAATCCGAACATCCAGATCGTGGGCGTGGATATTGAAGGCTCGATCCTGACAGAGATTTGGCAGAACAAAGGAAAAATTCCCGAAGGCGTGTACCCCAAGACCTATAAAGTGGAAGGCATCGGCGAGGACTTTTTGCCGTCCACGATGGATATTCAATATGTGGATGCCATCGAACGCGCAGGCGACCGTGAGTCATTTTTGTGGGCGCGTCAATTGGTTCGGCAGGAAGGGATTTTTGCGGGCGGCTCATCCGGCTCCGCAATTGCAGGGGCGATCAAGTATTGCCGCAAATTAACTCCCGACCGTTTGCCGGTTGTCATTTTGCCTGATTCCGGCACGCGCTATCTGTCCAAATTCTATGATGACAAGTGGATGCGCGAGTTCGGCTTCCTCTCAATGGAATTCGGAGAAACGGCTCTCGGCGACCTGTTGATTGCCAAGCCAAACAAGGCATTGATCACCGCGACGGTGGGGGATTCGATCCGCAAAGTGGTATCAGTGATGCACCAGAATGCAGTATCCCAGATGCCAGTTGTCGGCGCGGATGGAGCGCTCGTGGGTCTCATCGAAGAAGTGGATCTGCTCAATCACATGATCGAAAAGCACGAGCATAGCAACGATGAAAAGATCGATCCGCTGGTACAGGACGCTGGTGCGGTCTTCCCTCCAGAGACTCCGCTGGAGGAAGCCATGCCGTCCCTCACGGCTGGGTACGCGCTCATCCTTGTGGATGGCGGCAGGCCGGTCGGCATCCTCACCAAGATCGACGTGCTTGATTACGTGGCAGGAAAAATATAAAAGAGAAAACGTCCCGGCTGCAAAGTTGGGACGTTTTTGGACTTTTATAAATCCCTTCTCTGGAACCGTGTCTTAGAACAAATATTCGGGTTATAATTTTTGTAGATTGGCGTGCGCCGATCAATTTTAAAACTGGAGGCTGAAATGGATTTCGGTTCAATTAACTGGCTGGCGGTTGTGGTTTGCGTTGTAGTGAGTATGATCAGCGGGTCGATCTGGTACAACCCGAAGACGTTCTTCCCAATGTGGTGGAAGGTCGTTGGGGCAGGCAAGGAACAACCCGGCATGGAAAACATGGGCATGACATGGGGGCTGACCGTGCTTTCTTCATTGGTGCAGGCAATTTCCCTGGCCATCATGGTCAATTTCATGGGTGGCGTGGATGCAATGTCCGGCGCACGGATCGGTTTCATGCTTTGGGCTGGTTTTATTGCCCCACCTATCTGGTCAACAAACTTTTTGCCGGTCACGGGTTAAAGATCTGGGCAATCGAGGTGGGCAACCACCTTGTCAACTTCCTCCTGTTCGGCGCAATTCTTGGCGCGTGGCGCTAAACTCTCATCTCCCGTTTGGGAGATAATTGGCTTTTACAAGTAAAATAGGCGGACGGCGCAAGCCGTCCACTTATTTTTAAACTGGAGAAAAATGATCCGTTCGTATCGTGAAGATGATTTTGAAGTTGTAACCGCGCTTTGGTTTGAAGCCATGCATGTTGCCATGCCCGAGATGATGAAGCGCATGGGGTTCGAGTTGGAGGGCGCTCGCGAATATTTTCGTAATGCCATTATTCTGCAAGACCAATTATGGGTTTATGAGTTCGAGGGCGCGCCCGTGGCGTTCCTCGGCATGGAAAACGATTTTCTCGACCGTCTCTATGTTGACCCCAAATTTCATCGTCAGGGATTTGGGCAGGCCTTGCTTGATTATGCCAAAACCCTCTCGCCAAAACATCTTTGGTTGTATACCCATGCCGCCAATAAAATAGCGCGCGTATTTTATGAAAAGAACGATTTTGTCGCTGAGGCTTTCGGCGTCAGCCCCGCGCCCGAATCCGAGCCTGATGTTGAATATCACTGGCGCTCCACTTCGTCCTGATCTGAGCGGCACGTTCTTTGTGCCGTGTAGTCGAAGGACGGTGTGTGCTATATAAAAAAATATGCGACCAACTTATCTTGAAGTCAACCTTCCCCAATTAAAACAAAATCTCGAAGCCATCCGCGCCCATGTCCACGGCGCGAAGGTCATGCCGATGGTCAAGGCCAATGCGTATGGTCACGGCATTGAGGGTGTTGCTCCGTTCATCGAACCGTATGTGGATTATTTCGGCGTTGCGCTGGTTGAAGAAGCGATTCAATTACGCCAGCTTGGAATCAAAAAGCCGATTTTGGTCGCAGGCGGGACATTGATCGAGCAGCTGCCATTATTTTTTGAACACGACTTAATCCTCACCGCCTCTTCTCTTGACCTGTTAACTGCTTCTGAACAATTGGCAGAGTCTACCCGTCAGCGACTCAAAGTCCACCTGAAGATTGATACAGGTATGGAGCGGGTGGGCGTCCACGAATATGAAGCGGAAGAGTTCATCAAAGCATCTCTAGCGTGTAGCCACATAGAAGTGGAGGGGATTTACACCCATTTGGCAAATTCTGAACTCGCTCCCGTCATTGCGAGGAGGGTGTTCGTCCCGACGCGGCAATCTCAAACTTTGGAGGGGATTGCCACGGGCGAAGAACAAGAGCGCTCTCGCAATGACGATGGTGTGGTGAGCGCCAACCTCCAACTCGAACGCTTTCAGGAAGTTCTGCGTTTCTACGAAAAGAATAGCCTGCCCATGCCCATGCGTCATGTCTGCAATTCGGGTGGGATTCTGAATCTGCCCGAAGCGCATTTGGATATGGTGCGGCCCGGCGTTTTGTTTTATGGCGTCTATCCCGGGCGCGATATCCAAACGAAGATCGATGTGAAGCCTGCGCTCACTTGGAAATCACGAGTGGCATATAGCAAAGTCACACTGCCCGGGCGAAGTGTCAGCTATGGGTCGTTGTGGCAGGCCGAGGCGCGGACAAGAATCGTCACCGTCCCCTGCGGCTATGCCGATGGATATTTCCGTCGCATGACGAATCAAGCACGGGTCATCATCAATGGAAAATCATATCCGCAAGTGGGGCGCATCTGCATGGATCAGTTCATGGTAAATGTGGGCGAAGACGATGTGCAGGTGGGGGATGAGGTGACCTTGTTGGGCGGCGGGATCGCCCCCGAGGAACTTGCTGATTGGGCGGGTACGAACGAATATGAAGTGATGACGAACATTAGCGCGCGCGTGCCGAGGATTTATATCGGTGCGGTACAATAGTTCGACAATTTGAAGATGAGGTGTGAAGTTGAATTCGAAGGTTAAGGATTATTTGGTCTTGTTCGGCGTGGCTGGCGTGGTGGTTGCGCTCGATCAATGGACGAAGTGGCTGGTGCGTGAGAATATCGAATTTAGCGGGATGTGGCTGCCTGATACTTTGGCGTGGCTCAGCCCGTATGCGCGGATCGTGCATTGGCATAACAGTGGTGCAGCGTTCGGAATGTTCCAGAATGGGAATTTGGTTTTTACGATCCTGGCTTTTATTGTGATCGGCGCCATCATTTATTACTTCCCGCAAGTGGAAAACGACGACTGGGCCTTGAAAGTGGCGATGGGCTTGCAGCTTGCAGGGGCGAGCGGAAATTTGATCGACCGTTTGATGCGCGGCAAGGTAACGGATTTTATTTCCGTTGGAGTGTTCCCTGTTTTCAATATCGCCGATGCATCCATTTCGATTGGCGTGGCTGTTCTTTTGCTGGGCGTATGGCTCAAGGAAAGACAGGAGCGGCTCGCGAAGGCCAAGGAAGACAATAATTCTGGTGCGGCTGAAATTTCCGCTCAGGTTGAGACTTCGATCAATACCGCAGAAGAAAGTTAGTCTGCAAACATGGATGAGAACTTGATACCTGTGGTGGATGAAAAGCCGCCTCGTAAACAGTATTCCATTTTGCTGATCGTTATTGCTGTGATCGTTGGTCTGGATCAATGGACAAAGTGGCTGGTACGAACAAATCTTTCTCTTAATACCTCATGGCTGCCTGAGTCATTGAGCTGGCTTTCCCCTTATGCCCGAATTACCTATATTCAAAACAAAGGTGCATCCTTTGGGATGTTTCAGGATGGCAAAGTTGTTCTGAGTATTCTGACTGTGCTGGTAATTATCGCCGCTATTTATTATGTGTTGACCGTGGATTTCGCAGATGGCTGGATGCTGGCCGCTGCGGGTCTTTATATTGGCGGGGCGATCGGAAATTTGATAGACCGCCTGACCATTGGCAGTGTGACAGATTTTGTTTCTGTGGGGACGTTTTATATTTTTAATGTGGCTGATGCGAGCATTAACGTCAGCGTGGCAATGTTATTGTTAGTCTTGTGGATCCATGAAAGAAGAAAACCAAATATGACAACACCAACTGAAGGGGAGACATTATGAGTGACCGAATAGAGAAATTCAAGTATGAGGGCGACAAAAAGACCGGGCGCCTCGATAAATTCCTTGTGACCTGCCTGCCCGAGTTTTCGCGGGCGCGTTTGCAAGGATTGATCGAGGGCGGCTTTGTTTCCATTAATGGAGTGCCTGCAAAAAAATCTGGTCAGGCTCTGGATAAAGGCTATGAAGTGGAAGTACGAGTCCCGCCACCTGTGCCAAGCGGGTTGACGGGTGAGAATATTCCGCTGGATATTATTTATGAAAACGATGATCTGATCGTGGTCAATAAACCTGCGGGCATGGTGGTTCATCCGGCCGCAGGACATGCTTCCGGCACGCTGGTCAATGCCGTGTTGGGGTACGACCCTGATATGGAAGGCATCGGCGGGGAGGAACGTCCCGGTCTTGTACATCGGCTTGATAAGGAAACCTCGGGCTTGATCGTGCTTGCGAAGAATGAACGCTCGCATAACTGGCTGCAGGAACAATTCCGCTTGCGAAAAGTGGAGAAGACCTACCTTGCGCTCGTGGATGGCAAGCCGCCCACACCCGTTGGCCGCGTGGAAGCATCCATCGGGCGTGACCCGAGTCACCGCAAGAAGATGGCCATCATGACGCCGGGCAAAGGCCGCGAGGCTGTCAGCGAATATATAACGCTTGAGACATTCAAGGAACATACGCTGTTGGAATTCCATCCGCACACGGGACGCACGCATCAGATCCGTTTGCATTGTGAATTCCTCGGCTGCCCGATCGTGGGTGACTCTGTGTATGGAAAAAGAAAATTCACGGTGGATATCGACCGTCACTTTTTGCACGCGTTTCGCTTGAAGATCATCCTCCCTAATGAAAAAGAACCACGCACTTTCGAAGCTGATTTGCCCGATGAGTTGAAGCGGGTCTTGGAAGATGTGAGAAGGTTGGAGTAGGGCGGGGAGTAATAAGGAATGAGTGAGAAGTAAGAAGGAATGAGTAAAAAGTGAGAAGTGAACAGTGGAGGGCAGATGGCGGAGCAGAGTTTTGAGACATTGAAAGTGTGGCAATTGTCACATCGGTTGATGTTGGATATTCATCAAAAGTTGCTTCCGCTATTGCCGAAGGAAGAGAAGTTTGGTTTAGCGGATCAAATGCGAAGATCGTCAAAAAGCGTAGGAGCAAATATTGCGGAAGGCGCAGGACGCTTTTATTACATGGATAATGTCAGGTTTTGCTATATGGCGCGCGGTTCTTTGGATGAAACATTAAACCATTTATTGGTTTCAAAAGATTTGGGATTTTGTAAAAAAGAACTTTATGATGAATTACGCGCACAAAGTGAAGAGATTCGTCGATTATTGAATGGCTATATAACGTGGTTGAAAACAAAGAAGATCGGCCTGAATGAGCCTGGTGCGAATTTGGCTGTCCATGAATTACCTGCTGAATATTTTGTCGACCACATAGAGTAGCTTTAAACTTCTCACTTTTTACTTTTTACTTCTTTTCACTTTTGGAGACCCTATGACCTACACAGACCTACGTTCCGACACCGTTACAAAACCAACCCCTGAAATGCGCGAGGCGATGGCTGAGGCGGAGGTGGGGGATGATGTTTATATGGATGATCCCACCGTCAATGCCTTGCAGGCAAAGGCGGCTTCCATGCTTGGCAAGGAGGATTCGCTTTTTGTCCCTTCGGGGACGATGGGCAATTTACTGGCGCTTCTCGTCCACTGCCAGCGTGGGGATGAGGCGATCGTTGGGGATAAGTCTCACATTTATTTGAATGAGGCGGGAGGGATGGCTGCGCTGGGGGGGATTCATCCGCACCCGGTCAAAAATCAAGCGGACGGGACTCTGGCTTTGGAGGACATCCGCGCTTCGATCCAGACCGAGGATGTGCATCACACCATTACACGACTCATTTGCATCGAGAACACGCAGAACGTGTGCGGCGGAATCCCATTGACTGCGGAATACACGGCGCAAGTGGGTAAGCTCGCCAAAGAAAATAATCTGCTCTTCCATATTGATGGTGCAAGAATTTTCAATGCGGCTGCGGCTTTGAATGTGGATGTGAAGGATTTGACCGCGCCTGCGGATTCGATCATGTTCTGCTTGAGTAAGGGATTGGTTGCGCCAGTTGGGTCGATGCTGGTGGGGACGAAGAAGTTCATTAATCGCGCGCGTCACCTGCGCAAGATGCTGGGCGGGGGGATGCGTCAGGCGGGGGTGTTGGCAGCGGCGGGGCTGATCTCGTTGGAGAAAATGACGGGGCGGCTTGGGCAGGATCATGCCCGGGCGAAGAGTCTGTTTGAGGGGTTGAAGCAGGTTCAGGGATTAAAGTTGGAGGCGAGTCCTGCATCCAACATGATCTATTTCGATCTCGCGGATCGCATCACGCTGACCGAGAATCAGATCATCGAAGAAATGAAGAAGTACGATGTGCTGGTGGATTGGGCTGGCCCGCGCCGCTTCCGTTTGGTGACGCATTTTTGGGTGGACGATGCAGGTGTGGAGAAGGCGATTAGGGGTTTCTCTGAAGTGCTGAAGTAGATTTCAAGAAATGGAAAAAACTAGAACGCGGATGCGGTCTCGATCTGATCGCGTCCGCGTTCTTTTGCTATGTATAAGCGTTTGTCGGCGAGGTCGATCAATTTTATGATTTCGCTTGCTTCGTCGGGGAAAACAGCAATGCCCATGCTTACGGTTGGGACGGGGATTTCCTCGTAGTTGCTGTTGTCGATCTTTATTGTCGCGAGGGTTTCGCGAATGCGTTCGGCAATGTGGATCGTCTGTTGAAGGCTGGAATTGGGAAGCGCGATCGCAAATTCCTCTCCGCCCCAGCGCCCGACGGCGTCGGTTTTTTTGATATGCTGCTGGATGGCACTGCATAGACTGATGAGGATCTCATCTCCAATGGTGTGGCCAAAGGTGTCGTTGAAATGTTTGAAGTAGTCGATATCCAGCATGATCAGGCTAAGATGATGGTTTTCCAGTTGACAGGCTTTGGCTTGTTCACTTAATTTTTGGATGAAATATCCGTGATTGTACACGCGCGTGAGGCTGTCTAGCCTTGCTTGTTCCTCCACAAGGGCGTGATGATGGGTATTGTCCAATGCGAGTGCGGCACGTTGGGCAATATTGGAGAGCAGTTCAAAGTCGCTGCGGTTGAAGGCATTGGGGCGATACGATGCAATGACCATGATTCCGTTCACGTGTGTGCCCTTCATAGGGACGCCCATCCAGGACATGGACGCTTTCGGTTTGCCGATAAGCGCGTAGTTCACATCTTCGAGTTGTATGGGCGCGCGCAAGTCTGCGAGGAATAAAACTTTTTGATTTTGGATGACCCAATTGGAAAGGGTTCCCTCCAGCTTGAAGTTGACTCCGTTGAAGTATTCCTTGTCGTCGTAGAATAATTCCATGTGAAGATCTTCGTCTTTTTGCAGGCCGATGTAGTAGGTGTCTGCTTCGAGCACGTTTTGCAGTTCTGCATCTAACAGGGCTAAAAGTTGTTTTGTGTCCAGTGTAGATACGATCTGTTTGCTGATTTCGTTTACGATCTCGAGGCGGTTCATCTGTTTTTTTGAGATCTTTTTTAATTGTTGAATGGTTTCCGCAGTAATGAGCGCGGCGATCAGAAGCCCGGCGTCTGTGATCCAGTCGTTCAGCGGCGAGGAGTTTTTGATGTGTTGAAAGAAATGAGTAATGGAAATAAGACCGATTAAAACATACGACGGGCCACGGTTTGAAATGACGGAGGATGTGAGCGCCGCCATGAATACAAGTGTGTAGATAAGATGGTTAAGTTCCCTGGGGATCAAATAGGGGAGCGTGCTTAGCGCAATGCTGGAGATAAAGATATTGAGCCATGCGTATTTTGATTTATTGGGAGATAGGATGTAAAAGCGGTAATAGAAGCCAAGATAAATATTGCCGATTACCCCAAAGGTGATTAACCAGTATTTATGCAGGTCACTCTCAGGCGGGTAGAGCAAAATGCTGGAAACGACCGTAATCGACAAGCCAAACATACCGGCGATCACGGCTGGCAGGATCGATACCAGATTGTCCTGCGGGTCGAATCCAAAATCACCGATATCTTTGCTCATGGATTATTCACAAAATTTATAGCCAGTATTGTCATCGGTAACCAGTTTTTCAAAAATGGGAACAATGCTTGGGTCAA
Organism: Candidatus Villigracilis propinquus; assembly: GCA_016714565.1. GTDB lineage: Bacteria > Chloroflexota > Anaerolineae > Anaerolineales > Villigracilaceae > Villigracilis > Villigracilis propinquus. Next base: position 74,368 of record JADKDM010000012.1, on the reverse strand, counting down.
ATAAAATACCCGATTGCTCGTTGAGGTATTGAAGCGCCTCTTGGATGGAGATCTTTACCCGATATGGACGGTTACTCGTCAGGGCGTCGAAAGCATCGATAATGGAAAACATGCGGGCAAGGATGGGAATCTCCTCTCCGGCCAGACCGCTTGGGTACCCTGACCCGTTCCATCTTTCCTGATGATGGCGGATAAGAGGGATGGTATCCTGCAGGAAAGGGATTCCCTCCACGATCCTTGCGCCAATATCCGGGTGCAGTTTCATGATCTTCCACTCTTCTTCATTCAACGGGCCGGGTTTGTGAAGAATAGTATCGCTAATGCCGATCTTGCCAATATCATGCAATAACGATCCGCGTTCCAATACCTTTAGTTGCAGATGTGTGAAGCCGAGGGTCTCCCCCAATTTGATGGATAGGGAACTCACCCGCAGGCTGTGACCTTCGGTTTCCTGATCCCTTGCATCCAATGCGGAGATGAGAGACGCAAGAGTCTGGTCGTAAGTGGCTTCCAGGGTGTCATACGCAGCTTTGATCTCCACGGCCTGGCGGCGTGACTCCACCAAAAGGAGGGAACGCTCCAGCGCAATGGCTGCCTGGTTAACAAGGGCTTGCAGGTCATTTGGGTTGGTTGCGGGTTTGTTTCCCTGATCTTCGTGGGCATCCATCCACACCGCACCATATTTACGAAAAGGTGTTTGAATGGGCAGGCAGGTCCGGGTTACTGAATGTCCCTGTGAAAGATAAATAAGCTGCCCGGAGTTCATAGCATCCTTGATGAGCTCCATCGGGTGATGGGTGCCGCTGTGCTGCCCGGTCTCATCGATTTCCAGTTCCGCTTCTATTTCACCTTCAGTGTTCAGGAGCACAATACCCGTGGTGATGCTTTTCGCAAGTTTGTGGGTCGTCTTGGCAATACCTACGGCGGCGCTTTCCAGATTCTCTGCTTGAATGATCTGGTTGCTCAACTGATACAGCAGGGATGCAATTCGCAGCGAGGAACGTAGTTCTTGTTGCAGCCAGGTACTTTCGAATGCGCCAGCCGCCTGAATGGAGAGCAGCTCGGCAAGCGCTTCATCATTTTCTGTAAAGAAGACCCCGTCCTGTTTTCCAAACGCAAAAATAACGCCGATATTCATGCGGTGCCAGCGGATGGGAATGGTGAGCATGCTTCGCAGTCCGGCATTGTCTATTGTTAAATGGGTGGTGGTGTTGTATTTGCGCACATCCCGAATTCGGAAAGGCTGTGTTGCCTGAAAAGCCATTTGTACAAGCATTTCTGAAGAGGTGGAATTTTCAAGGGATGCCAGAAGGTTCGGCGCATGGCCTGATGCCGCGCTTTGGGTAAAGTTTCTTTCCTGCCCCAATTGGATGTGAACAAAAGTAAACCTGGCTTGCAGAATCTCCCGGCTGATGGAGGCCACTTCATGAGCCGTCGTCCCCGGTTCCACCATCGCCGAAAGCTGGCTGCCCGCCTGGATCAGATTCATCAGCCGCTGATGGTACCCCGAGCGCTCCCAGGCGCGGGTCAATTCCGCACCCACTGTTTCCGCAAGACCGATGTCTATGCTGCTGAATGCGCTCACATTTTCGCTGTTGAGAACAATTACGCCATTCGCGTGTCCGTTGAAGATCAACGGAATGATCAGGGCGGAGAGATTGGTTTCACTTTCAAAGCGGATGTATTCCGCATCCTCACGGATGTCGTTGATAATTTGCGTCTTCCTCTGCCGGACCGCCCGCCCAATTGACCCGACAGCCACACTTTGGCGGTACCCCGAAGGAATCAGGCTGGTCTGGCTTCCCGCGGCGGCAAGCAGCATGAATTCTCTTTTATCCGGTTCATGAAGATAAATGGATGCCAGCGAACAGTCCACGGCACGCTCCAGGGTATTGACAGCCAGCTGTGCCGCAACCGGCTGGTCGAGTTGGTTTTCAAGCTGCTGACTCAACTCCAGCAGCAGAATTAACTGTGCGTTGCGTTTTTTTTCATTTCCAAGTTGATGGGCAAGCGAGTCGATCTGGTCAGCCTGGGCATTGAGACGATTGCGCACCAGTTCCTGTGTCAGGATGAACGGCTTCAGGTAAAGCGATACTCGCTCCTCCCAATTCCCAAGATTGAAGCGCCGGGAAATGCCGATCACATCCTCTGTGCTTTTCAATTCCTGCAAAAGCCCGTTGATCGTAATAAGGATATTAAAAACTTCATAACATACGATCACGGTTGTCAACGAAAAGAACAGGAAAGAAACATCTCGAATGGTGTTGATCGAAATGAAAATTTCATTTAGTGCATTATCCAGCAGCAGCAGCGCGGCGCCGAGAAAGAGCAGCAGCACCAACTCCAGCGTGGCGGCGATCATGAGCGTTCTGCGCCCAAGCACATCATCCTTCGACAGTTTTAAATATTCCCACGGCATAATGCCGCTCATGAGGATCGCCGCGATCACTAAAAAGGGAATGATCAGACCTGCAAGCGGTGCGACCGGTATGAAAATAAAACACCATCCCAGCCAGGGGATGATCTGCAGACGGGTAAGAATGCTGCCGTATTTTATGGAAGGCACAACCGCTACGATTGCACCTGCCAGGGCGGTCACGAGAAATCCGATCACCAGAAACGTTTTGTAATTAACCAGATCGTATTGTGCGTATTGGGTGTTCGAAACCGCCAGAATAATCCCATTCGTAAAACCAATCAGCACAACCGTCACGTTCAGGATGTTGATCTGCGGTAAATAAGCATTAAGGGGGGTGAGCAGAATCAATAACATCAAGCCGGTATACCCCAGAACGATCCCTTCCAGGTAATTTCCCGCCTGCCAGTACACTCCTGAAAAAATAAAAAGCAGCGCCGCCGACGAAATTTTGACGAATACCGTTCGCCTGCGGGATGTGCTCAAAATCGAAACGATCAGCAAAGACAATGCGGATGAAAAACTCAATATTCCCAGCATGGCAAAAATCAGGCTCGACTCGATCACATATGGAATATTTAATTTGCCGGGAATTAAAAAAAGGGCAGCTCCGATGACACCCAATATTCCCGATGAAAAGGCATTTAAGTCGTTGTTGACTGACTGCTTCATGATGCATTAGGATAGCATAAGACCTAAAATTTATCTACCTCTTTTGTTGCCCCAAATCATGCGGCGAAAAGGCCGTTAATGATTTCTGATATAATCCCGAACGCAAATTGGCTTTTTACATTGGGGGTACGCCTGTTTGTAAAAAAACAGATACAGGTAATCACACATGCAAAATTATATTTCCCTCGCACAAATTGACGAAACCGCACAAACGATACAAAACAAGATTTCGATCCAGCCCATCGCCGGGATCATCCTCGGCTCCGGACTTAACGGCCTGGCTGATTCCGTCCAAAAGGCAGTTCACATCGCTTATAGCGACCTGCCCAACTTCCCCGTCTCAACCGTCCACGGACATGTTGGCCGCTTTGTCATTGGCGAACTGGAAGGCAAGCCCGTTCTCGTCATGCAGGGACGCATCCACTATTACGAGGGTTACACCATGGGGCAGGTGACTCTCCCTGTCCGCGTAATGCAGCGCATGGGCATCCCCTCCATGATCGTTACCAATGCCGCGGGCGGCGTACATCCCAATTTCGAACCGGGTGACGTTATGCTCATCACCGACCAGCTCAACCTCATGGGTATGTCCGGCTTGAACCCGCTCATGGGACCCAACCTCGATGAGATCGGCCCCCGCTTTCCGGATATGAGCCAGCCCTACGATCGCGCCTACAACGACCTTGCCCGCAGCGTTGCAAAGGAAAATGGAATCACCCTGCGCGAAGGCGTATACGCCGGATTAAGCGGCCCCTCCTTTGAATCCCCCGCCGACCTGCGCTTTCTGCGAAATGCCGGCGTGGATGCGGTTGGCATGTCCACTGTGCCGGAGGTGATTATTGCCCGCCATGGAAATATGCGTGTGCTCGGCCTGTCTGGCATCAGCAACAAAGCTAATCTTGATGGCTCTACCATCACAACCCATGAAGAGGTCATTGAAGCGGGCAATGTCATCACCCCCAAGGTGGAGAAGATCGTTCGTGGTGTTTTGCGTGGGATGTAAATAAGTTTCGCAAATGGCAGAATTCTACAGGTTCCTCGCCTCTTACGAGGTGCTGATCTATATCATGCTGGCAATCGGCGCTCTATTCGCATTTCGCTGGTTGTGGCGCTCATGGCAGGAATGGCGCATCGCCGTCTACAGCCTGGAACGCGAATTCTCCTCCCGTCGTTTTGGCCGCTCTGCCATCATTTCGATCTTTATCGTAATTTTGTTTTGCGCCGAATTCTTCATGGCCACCTTTATCATTCCTGGCCTTCCCGCGGATGTGTTTCTCACCACCCCCACATTGGATTTGATCTCCACGCCCACCGGCACACTTTCCGCCGAGATGATGACCCAGTTCTCCGGACAGCTTCCGCAAGTGGCTGCCAGCGCAACCGGATGCATACAGGGACAGATCGTAATTACTTTTCCCGCACCCGGGGACGAAGTGAAAGGCGCCATCGAATTGCTGGGAAGCGTGAACATTCCCAACTTTGGATTCTATAAATATGAAGTGGCTTCAGCAGGCAGTGATACCTGGGCCACCATTTCCGCCGGACGGGCCATCGTGAATGACGGCTCCCTGGGGCGTTGGGATGCCACCGCCCTCACCCCCGGCGATTACCAATTGCGTCTCGTCGTCACCGATAATCAAGGGCAAACCCTTCCGGCTTGTATTGTTCCGGTTCGCGTTGTCCCTTTACAATAATTTTTCTTCTGGAAATCGTATATGTCTGAAATTGAAATGCGCCCAACTGTTGCCACCGATCTCTCCCGTTTGATGGGGTTTGATCATTCCATTAAGAGTGATTCGGTCTGGCAATTGGAATTAAGGCGGGAGAATGCCCAGGTGACGGGTACCTTTCGAGAGGTGCGCTTGCCGCGAACGATTGCCGTGTCCTATCCTCATAATCCCTTTTCCCTTGCAGATGATTGGGTGAAGAAGTCTATGATGTACACGGCTTTTATCGGGCAGGATCCGGTGGGGTATATTTGTCTTTTGGAGCGGGGGACAGCTTCAGTGGTGTGGGTGACAGACCTGGTGGTGAATGGGACAAGCCGCCGTAAAGGCGTAGGATCAGCCCTGTTGGCGGCCGGCCAGGAATGGGCGGCGTCCAGAGCGCATCGTCGTTTGATCATGGAGATGCAGGCGAAAAATCTGCCGGCCATCCGCCTTGCCCAAAAATTTGGATACGAATTCTGCGGGTATAATGACCAGTACTATATCAATCAAGACGTGGCCGTCTTTTTTGCGAAGACATTGAAATAAAAAAAACAGCGACAATTTTAATCTCGTTGCTGCGAATCTTTTATTGGAAGGGTTTGTATGATTAACGGTTGGTCGGCACCACTTCTGGCGGGGATCCAGACGCTCAACCAGATATTGACGGCGGGGATCGCCATTACAGCGTTTTCGCTGTTTCTCTATGCGCTTTCATTTAATTTGCGCGATAGGGTTGCGCGTTCATTCGCGATTATTTTGCTTTGCGTGGTGGTGGTCTTTACCGCCGAAGCCTTGCAGGATAAATCACTGACCCTTGATGCGATCGAGTTGTTTCTGCGCTTGCAGTGGTTCGGTATTGTTTTTCTTCCGGCGGCTTATCTTCATCTTTCAGACGCGTTGCTGGTGACAGCCGGGCGCCCGTCCCGCGGACGCAGGCGCATCGCCGTACGCGGGATGTATGTTGTTTCAACCTTTTTCCTCGTTTTGCTTGCATTTGGATATTTACTAGGCCCAATGGTGCCGGATGGCAAACCCGCACCTTATCTTTTACGCACCATCTGGACGGAAATATTCACTGTCTTCTATATCTCGTCGATGGTTTGGGCAGGGATAAATTTTGCGCGCGCCTACAGCTTAATGTTGACCCGTTCCGGCCGCCGCCGCATGCTGTACCTGATGGCTGGTGCCACAGCTCCGGCGCTTGGTTCCTATCCTTATCTTTTATTTGGTTATAGTGTTGCCGCCGAGCATCAATATCTATTTTGGGGTGTGGCAACGATTATTAACCTCCTGGTTGGTGCGTTGGTGATTCTGATGGCGTATTCCGTGGCCTTCTTTGGCGTTTCGTGGCCGGATCGGGTCATCAAGAGCCGCCTGTTCAAATGGATCATGCGCGGACCCGTGACTGCGTCCGCAGCCCTTGCATTGATGACCGTTGTGCGCCGCGGTGGAGATCTGCTTGGCTCCCCGTATAACGCCTTTGTCCCTTTTACCATGGTGGCGACCGTGCTGCTTCTTGAACATGCCATCACCTTTGCCGCCCCGCTTTGGGAGCGCTTGCTGTTTTTCGGGCGTGACCGCACTGAGCTGGTCTTACTTCAAAACATTGAAGAGCGCCTGCTTACCGAGGGTGATTTGCAGCAATTCCTCGAAGCCGTGCTGGCAGCTGTGCGTGACCATCTACGTTCCCCTGCCGCTTTTGTAGCCGCGTTGGATGATGAGACCTTATCTCCCATTGTGGTAGCGGGAAACCGCACCATGCTTGATCAGGAAAGTCTGACCGAGGCAATGGAAAAGGTGAATGGCGAAACCCGCCGCGAGTTTCAATGGGGAAATTTCTGGGTGCTGCCCCTGTACCGCCGCCGGCTTTCGGACATGGATCAGGATGAACTCCCTCCGTTGCTTGGTTTGTTGGGCGTGGCAAAGCCGGAAAATCATAAAATGGAAACTGAACAGCGTGAAGCCTTGTGGCTTCTTGCAGAACGGGCCGCTCTTGCATTAGAAGACCGTCAAATGCAGCAGCGCTTTTTCCGTTCCCTGGCAGATATCCAGCCGCAAGTGGAAATGATTCAACGCATGCGCGCGGCAGGTCGATACGACACGCGCGCCAGTTTATTGGTTGAACCATCCCTGCACGAAGCCGACCTTGCCAATTGGGTGAAAGACGCGTTGACCCATTATTGGGGCGGCCCCAAACTGACCAATAATCCGTTGATCAAACTTCAAGTGGTGCGCGACCTTGCCGAAAAAGATGACGGCAATACCGCCAATGCTTTGCGCGCCCTGCTGCGCAGCGCGGTGGATCAGGTCAAGCCGCGGGGCGACAGGAAATTCACAACTGAATGGATACTGTACAATATCCTCGAAATGAAATTCATCGAGGGACGAAAAGTGCGCGACGTGGCCTCCCGCCTTGCCATGTCTGAAGCGGATTTATACCGGAAACAGCGCGTAGCAGTGGAAGCCGTTGCGAGGGCCATCCTCGAAATGGAAGCCAACCTTCAGGATCAATGAACAAGCGTATCATTACGCATATTTTATTAAGTAAGACAAGGAGGCCATTATGACTGGCCAAAAAAGAAAATATGAAAATCCGATTCCTGAAGTAGATGAAGGCTGGTGGGCATCTGTGCTGGCGGAGGAGAGCCGCGCGTCTGGGTCGGCTCCCATTCGTTCGGATGGGAACAGGCCTCAGTTAAGTGATGAGGCGAAGCAATCCTCCCCGGAGAAAAAGGTCACAGCCAACTGGACGCAGGTCAAAGACCTATATATGCGTGACCAGATCATCGATCTTACTGTTACCGGACACAACCGTGGCGGTCTGCTCGTGGAAGGCGATGGATTATACGGATTTGTACCGTTCTCGCATCTGGTGGATCTGGCAGGAAAGATCGAAATATCGGAACGTGACCACGACCTTGAAACCTATATGGGGCGGTCATTGAAATTGAAAGTCATCGAATGTGTGCCCGAAGACGGGCGTGTGGTCTTTTCTGAACGCGCCGCGCAATCCGAACCCGGCAAGCGCGCGGAATTATTTCATGCCTTGCAGGCAGGCCAGCGGGTTCAGGGTGTCGTCACCAACATCACAGACTTTGGCGTGTTCATTGACCTCGGCGGCGTGGAAGGTCTTATCCATATTTCCGAATTATCCTGGGGCAGGGTGACACATCCCTCCCAGATCGTGAAGATGGGCAACACCATTGACGTGCAGGTTCTGGACCTTGCCCCCGAGCGCTGCCGCGTTGCCTTAAGTTTGAAACGATTATTGCCGAACCCCTGGTTGACGGCAACCACCGAATTCCCAGAAGGCTCCACTCAAAACGGCGTGATCACCAGCGTGCTTTCCTTTGGCGCGTTTGCCCGCCTCGAGGCCGGCGTGGAAGGACTTATTCACGTTTCTGAAATTCCACAGGCTGAGGGCAAGCCCCTGCGCGAAACCCTTTCCGAAGGCCAGCAGGTTCAGGTGCGCATTCTGCATTTAGATGCCCCGCATCAACGCCTTGGCTTAAGCATGAAATTTGAATAAACCGAATGTCTGAAAACCCAAACCCTCGCAACAGACAGTACGCCCAGATGGAAGATGTCCCATCTTCTGAAACCGATTGGCTCGACAGGTTCAATCGCTTCTACTCTTTATTTGGGCGCTACCTGCGCGATCTGGCCGGGCTTACGCTGACCGCTTTCGCGCTCATGTCTTTGCTTGCCGTTTTGGAATATGTTTACAAACAAACCGCCGCTCTGCCCGTACAAAACACCGGGGCAGCTTTTCTAAGTGGTGCCATTCTCGTTTTCCTCACCACATGGCTTACACGCTGGTTCGGGTTGGGTAGCCTGCTCATCTTGATGGGGATCGGATATTTCGGATATTCGCTGATTCGGCGCGACGAGATCGAAGTACATTGGGGGCGCATCATCGCGATCGAACTCGCCTCTCTCTTAACCCTGGGCCTGTTTGCTGCTTCGAGCGGCAATGACCTGTTCCTGGCAGAGTCCGGCCTTGCCGGCGGACGCCTTGGCTGGGGACTCACCACTCTTGCGTGGCGTTACATGGGCTCCATCCCCGGTACTCTTGTCATCTTCATCTTGTGGGCGCTTGCCGTGGCAACCGGCTTTGGTTTATGGGCCAAACTGGAAGCCTGGCTCTTACATCTTGCCGGAGAAGCTCCGCCGGTTGTGGTTGCCACTCCCATTCCTGTTCAGGAAGAACAGCAACAGCCTGTGGCTGCTGAACCTGCAACAAACGCCGCGCCTAAAAAGAAAGCGCAGCCCTTACCACCTGAATTCCGTACCTCATTAAAGTCATCCAACAAAAAGGACGAGAAGTCCATCAAGCAGATGCCGCGTGGAGAAAACCTGCCCCCGCTCACCATTCTGCTTGCTGAAACCGCCGCCCGTCCTGATGAGCGCACCATCAACCAGACGGCCGGACTCATCATGAAAACCCTCTCTGAGTTTGGCATCCCAGCTACGGTCATTGGCTATCGTGTCGGCCCTGCGGTGACACAGTTCGCCGTGCAGCCCGGCTTCATCAAAAAGCCCGGCTCCGATGAAGAAGACGCCCAGCAGATGAAAGTCCGCGTGGCGCAGATCGCCTCACTGGAAAAAGATATTGCCCTGGCCTTATCTGCCCAGCGATTGCGTATCGAAGCGCCTGTGCCGGGCAAGCCGTATGTCGGTATTGAAGTCCCGAACACGCACAGTTCTGTCGTCCGCATGAAGACATTGCTTGAGTCCGATGCGTTCTACAAAGTGGGCGCACCGCTCACCGTGGCATTGGGACGTGACGTCTCCGGCCAGCCGTTGATCGCCGACCTCGCCCGTATGCCGCATGTGCTCATCGCGGGCTCCACCGGCTCCGGTAAATCTGTGTGTATCACGTCCATTGCCGCCTGTCTTGCCATGAATAACGCGCCCGAAGATCTGCGCATGGTGATGATCGACTCAAAAATGGTGGAGTTGATCCGCTTCAACGGATTGCCGCATTTGTACGGCAAAGTGGAAACCAACCTTGAGCGCATTTTAGGCGTTCTGCGCTGGGTGGTCGTTGAAATGGAACACCGCTACCGCCTGCTCGAATCTGCCCATGCCCGTGACTTGGATTCCTACAACCGCAAAATAACCCGCAAAGTGGATGGCAAAGCCCTGCCACGCATCGTCGTTCTGATCGATGAACTCGCCGACCTGATGATGTCTGCGCCGGATGTGACCGAGCATAACCTCGTCCGCCTTGCACAGATGGCGCGTGCCACAGGTATTCATCTCGTCGTCGCCACCCAGCGTCCCTCCACCGATGTGGTGACGGGTCTCATCAAAGCCAACTTCCCAGCGCGTTTGGCGTTCGCTGTGGCATCCGGTATCGACAGCCGCGTTATTTTGGACTACACCGGCGCAGAGAGTCTGCTTGGCCGCGGTGACATGCTCTTCCTCAACCCCGAAGTAGGCAACCCAGTCCGCGCACAAGGTGTGATGATCACCGATATGGAGATCGAGCGCATCATCTCCCATTGGCAGAAAACCGTGGACTCAACTGATGACGTCCCGCCGTGGGAAAAACTGCTGCAGGAACCCGGCGAAAACGAAGATGATGGTTTGGTGGAACAAGCCATCTCCATTGTGAGAAGCAGCCAGCGCGCTTCCGCGTCTCTGCTTCAACGCCGCCTGCGGGTCGGCTATCCGCGTGCTGCGCGGCTTCTCGATCAGCTGGAAGAAATGGGAGTTGTAGGACCCTCTCAAGGCGGCGGCAAAGAGCGCGATGTCCTCATTAGCGAGGATGATCTTTCAGACGAGGGAAATTCTGAAGGGAAATAACCCTCCAGTCATCCATCACAGAGAAAAGAGTTTTAAGGAAATTTTCTCAAAAACCTCAGTGAACTCTGTGGCAGCATAATTTAAATTTCGGAAGGAACTTGTGAGTTAATCGATGAATCCAAAACCCACTTTCACCGATAGATTGAGAATTATCTTTAAAGGCATCCTCGACCCGATTGGCGCGTTTTTGAATCGTCTTGGTTTGACTCCGAACTCCATCACGTTGCTTGGGCTGGTCGGTACATCCATTGGCGCGTATTTTATTTCACAGGGGAAGATGACCACAGGAGCATTTGTGCTGCTGGCTTCCGTGCTTGTGGATGCCTTCGATGGAACCATGGCGCGCCTGCGCGGCGAACCCAGTGACTTCGGCGGCTTCGTTGATTCTGTCAGCGATCGTTATGCCGAACTTATCACCTTTGCCGGGCTGCTTTATTTTTTTCTTTCGCAAAATGACGAACCCGGCGTAATGGTTTCCTTTGCCGCGGCGGCGGGCTCGGTGCTCGTCTCGTACGTCAAAGCCCGCGCCGAGGGATTGGGATTTACCGCGAAGGTCGGCATCCTCACTCGTGTGGAAAGATATTTTGTATTAATTCCATTGCTTGTTTTCAACCAGCCATTTATTGCGGCGCTTGTGATCGCGGTGTTGGGGAACATTACCGCATTGCAGCGTATTCTGCATGTCCGAGTGCAGGGGCGTGAGCGAATGCAAAAAGCGAAGCAAGAGAAGAAAGAGTATTTACACTAATGAACGAAGGTTTTCATATCGGTCCCTTGCTCATGCGTTGGAATGGCTTTCTGCTTGTACTCGGCATTGCAGCAGGGGCGCTGCTGACCGCCTACCGGACAAAACGCCGCGGGCATGACCCCGAACTGATCTACTACCTTTTTTTGCCTTTGATAATTGGAGGGATGATTGGCGCCCGCCTCTGGCATATCTTCACCCCGCCTCTTTCCTCCGTTGAGCTTGGTCTGACCACCAGTCATTATCTCACCCACGCATTGGACGCCTTCTCCCTGTGGATCGGGGGCTATGGAATCCCCGGCGCCATCCTCGGCGGGCTGCTCGTTCTCTATTTTTTCTCCCGCAAAAACGAAATCCCTTTCTGGCTGTTGGCGGACCTGCTCGCTCCCGGCCTTGCTCTTGCGCAAGCCATCGGGCGCATCGGGAATTATTTCAATCAGGAATTGTACGGCCTGCCCACGGACATGTTTTGGGGAATCTTCATTGACCCCGCCAGCCGTTTGAGCGGGTATGAGAATGTTCATTTTTATCATCCGCTATTTGCGTATGAATCCGCGCTGAGTTTTGTGAACCTGTTCCTGCTGCTGTGGCTTGCTCGCAGATTTGCAGACCGATTAAGAATGGGCGACCTTTTTCTGACTTATCTCGCGGTGTATTCGGCGATCCGCTTTTCGCTCGAATTCCTGCGCCTTGATGTGGCGCTGGTCAATGGGTGGAATGTGAATCAGATATTTTTTGCGGCGCTTTTTGCCTGTGCAGTGATCGGCCTGCTCTGGCGGCGTCGGATTGCATAGGTATTGTAAGGTCTTTGTGAAGAAGGGGAAGGCATGGCGGGTAATAAAATAGGATTGACCAACTTCTAATTTCTTGTTTCACCTAATAAAGTTCTCCTTTTTATGGAAAAGGATTTGTACAGCGACATTCATGTCGCTGTACTGAGACACTCGAAGAGGAACCCTATGATCGAAACCAATGATCTAAGCAAGCAGTTCCATGACTTTATGGCTGTGGATGGAGTGAATTTATCCGTGCAGCAGGGACAGATATTGGCGTTGTTGGGGCAGAATGGCGCTGGCAAGACAACCACCGTCCGCATGTTGACTGCGCTTTTGCAGCCGTCCCGTGGATGGGCGCGTGTGGCAGGCTATGACGTGGTCAAGAACGGACACGACGTCCGCGCTTCGGTGGGAGTGTTGACGGAACAGCACGGCTTATATATGCGTATGACCGCCATCGAATACTTGGATTACTTCGGGCAGGTGTATAGCTTGTCTCCCTCCGCGCGGAAAACACGCAGCGATAATTTGCTGGAATATTTCGGGCTGGCAGAAGCCGCCCGCCGCCGCATCGGTGAATACTCGAAGGGGATGCGCCAGAAACTGGCGTTGGCGCGCGCCATGATCCACGACCCGGGCGTGCTGCTGTTGGATGAACCCACCTCCGCCATGGACCCTGAGTCTGCGCGGCTGGTGAGGGATGAGATCGCGCGCTTGAAATCCACAAGCCGCACCATTGTCATCTGCTCGCACAATCTCACGGAAGTGGAAGCGCTGGCAGACAAGATCGCCATCATCTATCGTGGACGTATTTTGCTGCAAGGCACATTGGAAGAGTTGAAGAGTCAGGTGTTGGGGGCGCCGGAGTATGAAGTCAAGTTCAGCGAAGCATGGAGCGGGGACGGCTCGCAAATGCCCGAGGGTGTGGAAATGCTCTCGCAAACGCCGACCAGTTTGAAGGTCCGTGTGAGGCGGCCTGAGGAGATGAATCCGCAAATTTTGAAGATGCTGTCAGCCAGGTCCGCATCCGTCATGGCGTTTCAAGAAGAGGCGCGGACGCTGGAACAGGTCTATCTAACAGTGATGACAGAAGCGAGAGGGTTGGAACATGTCCAATAAAATGAAACTCGTCTGGCTGGTGGCGGGGCGTGAGTTGCGCGACCAGTTCCGGGATTGGCGTGTGCTGATGCCGATGCTGATCCTGACTTTGTGCTTTCCGTTTTTGATGAATGAGTTTGCAAAACAGACCGTGGACTTTTTGAATCAATACAATGCGGACCTGATCCTCGACAGGCTTGTGCCATTCTCGATCATGATCATTGGATTTTTTCCGATCACGGTTTCGCTGATCGTTGCGCTGGAATCTTTTGTGGGCGAGAAGGAGCGCGGGACGATCGAGCCGATGTTGAGCGCGCCGTTGGATGACTGGCAGTTGTATTTTGGGAAACTGCTGGTGGGCGTGGCGACGCCGTTGATGGCGAGTTATGTGTCTGTTGGTTTGTATCTTATTCTGGCATCGCAGCAGGATTTGAGCTTTCCGCCCACAGCGGTGATGATCCAATTGTTTTTTCTGACTACGGCTCATGCCTTTTTGATGGTGAGCGCGGCGATCGTGATCTCGGTGCAGTCCACTTCGGTGAAGGCGGCCAATTTGCTAGCTTCGTTCATTGTGATCCCTGTTGCGATTTTGATGCAGGGTGAAGCGGTGATGTTGTTCTGGGGGAACGAGCAGGTGCTGTGGCTGGCGGTTGCTGGCGTGACAATCATTTCGCTGCTGTTGATCCGTGTGGGGCTTGCGCACTTTGAGCGCGAGTATTTGCTGGGACGTGAGATCGACGTTATTAATCTGCGTTGGATGTGGAAGACGTTTTGGTCAAATTTCCGCGGCGGTGCAAACTCTTTTGGAAGTTGGTATCGAAATGTGTTGGGTTCTTCGTTTCGGCGAATATTGCCCGCTATGGCGTTTATGATCTTGATCGCGGGCGTTAGCATTTGGATGGGGTATGACTGGATCAATACGAACATGTCGGAAGTAATTGCCAAGGCTTCGCCGGAAAATCTGGCAAAGCTGAAGACGCAGATGGGTAACCTCCCGGACCTATCCGAGATAAGGGATAGTATCAGCGCGCCCTTCCTGTTTTTGAATAATACCCGCGCCGTGGCGATGATTTTTCTGGTAGGGCTGGTGTCTTTCAGTGTGCTTGGTGTTTTGCTTTATATGGTTAATATCGGGCTGATCGGCGGGATATTCGCGCTGCTGGAATTGCTTGGGCTTCAACCTGTGCCCATTTTCCTTGCGGGAGTTGCCCCGCATGGCATTTTTGAGATTCCCGCCTTAATGATCGGCAGCGCTGTGGTTCTGTACATCGGCGCGGCTCTCGTCACCCCGCAGACGGGGAAGTCGATGGGTGAGGTTATCCTTGAATTGATGGCGGATTGGGCGAAGATATTTATTGGCCTGGTCATTCCGCTGCTGGCAGTTGCCGCGTTGATCGAGGCATACATTACGCCGGGTTTGCTGTTGAAGGTGTTGGGGAGTTGAAATTTAAATCCTGCGGAGTAAAACCCGCAGGATTTTTTTATTATTCAATTGAGAGACTCAACGGCGGAAAATTAGGTTAAGATAGCCTTATGTCCAAAGTAATTATTCTCGGTTCCTCCAATGCCATCCCTACACTAGAGAGCGAGAACACACACATGGTCATTGTGGGGAGCGACCGCATGTTGCTGATCGACTCGGTCAGTAACCCGATTTTGCGTTTGGAACAGGCGGGCCTGGACTTCAACAATCTCACGGACATTATCGTCACGCATTTTCATCCAGACCACGCCTCAGGTGTCCCGCTTTTGTTGATGGATATGTGGCTGATGGGCAGGCAGAAGCCTCTCAATATCTACGGTCTGCATTACACGTTAGACCGTGTGGAAGGCTTGATGGGTTTCTACAACTGGTCTGAATGGCCCGACTTTTTCCCCGTTATCTTTCACCGCATCCCTTCAAGAGAAATGGCTTTGGTGTTGGAATGTTCCGATTTCAGAATCCACGCCTCGCCAGTCCATCACATGATCCCCAACATCGGCTTGCGGATCGAGTTCGTTCAAAGCCAGAAGGTGATGGCCTATTCATGTGACACGGCGCCTTGCGAGGAAGTCGTCCGCCTGAGCGAAGGGGCGGATGTGCTCATCCACGAAGCGACAGGCGCGTCAGCGGGGCATTCGTCCGCAACACAGGCGGGGGAGATCGCCAAACAGGCAGAAGTGGGCAAACTGTATTTGATCCATTATCCAACGGGGAAATTCGCAAAAGGCGATCTTGTCGCCGAAGCGCAGACCACCTTCCACGGTGAGATCGCGCTCGCCAAAGATTTCATGACCCTTGATTTTGACAAATAAAATTCCCTCTCCTACAGTAAGAGAGGGAATAGAAGTAAAACGAAGAGGGAATAGATTATCCGTCACAATGACGGGGTGTTTACCAACCCGAAATATACGGCTCCCACTCGCCATTTTCAGAAATGTGTTTTCCAAAAATATAGGTTGCGCTGGCAGGTGGCTCGACGGGGAGGTGCATAAGATGCATATGAGCCTCGTCCACTTTGCGGCCGCCTTTGCGGTGGTTGCAGGCCGGGCATGCTGCTACAAGGTTGGTCCAACTGTGCTGCCCACCCATGTGACGCGGAATGACGTGGTCAATGGTCAACGCCCCTTCGCGCCTGCCGCAGTACTGACAGGTATAATTGTCGCGGCGGAATATTTCGCGGCGCGTTAACTTCACGCGCGGCCGCGGACGATGAACCTGGCTTTCCAGCCGAATGACAGATGGACGCGGAATTAGCTGCGAAATTGTTCGAATATGTCCGCGGCCATTTGCGATCATTCCAGCTTTGCCAGCAAGGATCAGTCCAACAGCCCGCCGTGTTGAGCATACGTGGATCGGCTCAAAATTTGCATTGAGTACCAATACGGGTTCCTGCATTTTTGCTCGGCAATTCTGCGTGATTATACATCCACTTAAATAGATTCGTAGAAGAGCCAATCGGAAAAACATTACAGGGACATTTGAAATGATATTGATCAAGCCGCCGAGGACGGCGGCTTGGCATGTGCCAAGAAGTAGAGCGAGAATAGGAGCATTTGAAATGAGAGTTATGATCGCAGGCGGTTCGGGTTTCCTCGGGCAAGCGCTGACAAAATCCCTGCTCACAGATGGGCATCAGGTTTTTATCCTCACCCGCGGCACACAAACAATCGAAGGCGCACAAGCGGTTCAATGGGATGCGAAGACCACCAATGGATGGGGGCAACTCGTCAATGAAATGGATATGATGATTCACCTCGCCGGGAAGTCTCTCTCCTCCTGGCCGTGGACTGCCGCAACCAAGCAAGCCTTCCATGACTCGCGCATCATTCCCGGACTTTTGCTTGCTCAGTCCATCCAACAGGCGACTCATCGCCCGGGCATTTTCGTCCAAGCCTCGGGCATTAATCATTATGGCCTAAGCGGTAACCTCGCTGACGAATCCACGCCGCCGGGGGATGACTTCCTCGCGCAGCTCACCGTCAAATGGGAAGATGCGACGAAATCCGTGGAAGAGTTGGGTGTGCATCGCGTGGTCATTCGCACGGCGGTGGTGTTGGGCAAGGGGGATGGATTGCTGGGGCTGATGGCGCTGCCCATCCGTTTGTTTGCTGGCGGGCCGCTTGGCTCGGGTAAACAAGCCATGCCGTGGATCCATGTCAACGACTGGGTTGGGGGAGTGCGGCATTTGATCGCGAGCGAAAATGCTCGCGGTGCGTATAACCTTATTGCGCCCACGCCCACATCCAATGCAGAATTCAACCGTATTCTTGCAAATGTTATCCATCGCCCGTATTGGTTTCCAACCCCAGCCTTTTTGCTGCGGACCCTTTTAGGGGAAATGAGCGTCTTGATTCTGGAGGGTAGGTTTGCCCAGCCCAAACGGCTGACCGAGTCCGGGTACAGGTACCAGTTTCCGGGTCCGCGTGAGGCGCTGGTTGATTTGGTAGGATAATGTCAAAGTGTAGGGTGCGTCGCACCAGACGGGTGGGATGTTCTGATCAATCAGAAAAATCTGGTGCGACGCACTTTTATTTAAGGAGAAAATATCAAATGAAGAAATTCATCATCCTGTTACTGGTTTTTATGACTGCCTGTGCGCCTGCGCAGGAATCTGCTGTGGTGCTGCCGCAGTTTCTTGCAACAGCCACACCGTATATTGATACTGCTTCATACCCGACAGCGCAGGTGCAGGTGGCGGCGCCGAACCAAACCGCGAGCGGTTTTGATGTACGCATGGAGCGGGCTTCGGTGGAAGGGAAAAATGTGAACGCAGATGTTTGCTTTACGCTGCCTGATACATCGGATTGGGGTATTTCGTTTGCGAGCCTGAATTACGGAGGAACGATCTTGCAGGAATATGGAACGACACTGGTCAGTTTGCAGGAGCCCGCGAATGGGCAGGCCGGTATGCGCTGCGACACGTTGACCTTCGTTGTGCCGCCCGATGCCGATCTGACCAATGCAACGATCGTAATTGATGCCATCGCTACAACCCCGCGCGAAGGCGAATATTGCTCGGTGTATATGCCCAAGATTCAACAGTCCATGATGGAGCGCGGCATCGGCATCTCGCTGGATTGCGTGGATGTAAATGGCGTGTTGACCATGCAGATCCTTAGCATCCCGCCTGACATGACGCAGGAACAAGCCGAACAAATTGTGTACAGCGATGAGTTCTACACCGTGAAAGGTCCGTGGACTTTTTCGTTCAATTTGTCGCAATAAAAAACCTGTTGTATAATGGCGGTATGTCTGGCAAGTTTTTCACCCGCTATTATTATTACACTGCCCCTTAATTTCCTGCGGTAGTGTGCTTTCAACGCGCCCTAACTATCGCGGGCGCGTTTTTGTTTGTATAAACGCTGTTTTGGGGCTAAGCCCCAAAACGAGCAAAGAAACGGTTAGGAGAATGTTATGAACATCGAAGAACAAGTTGAATTATTAATGCAAGGCACGGAATATGGCGATGAAGAACTAAAGAAAGCCATGACCAATGAACTTCGCGAACGCCTGCTTGTTGCTGAAAAGGCAGGGCGGCCTTTGCGTGTCTATTGTGGATATGACCCCACATCTACCGACCTGCATTTGGGGCATACTATTTCCATGCGCAAGTTACGTCAGTTTCAGGATTTGGGACACGATGTGACCTTTCTCATCGGCAGCTACACCGCGTTGGTGGGCGATCCTTCGGATAAGAATAAGGCGCGTCCTGTCTTAACTCAGGAGAAGGTGGCCGAAAATGCAGTTACCTACGCTGAACAAGCCTTCCGTGTATTGGATCGTGAAAAGACAAGTATCCGCTACAACGGCGAGTGGCTTTCCAAACTTACGCTGGTGGATTTGATCCGTCTTGGACAGAACTTCACCGTGCAGCAGTTTTTGGCGCGTGAGAATTTCGCGAAACGTTTGGATAAGGGTGAACCTATCTACCTGCATGAAACATTCTATGCTTTGATGCAGGGCTATGATGCCGTTGCGATGGAAACCGATGTACAGGTCGGTGGCTCTGACCAGTTGTTCAATATCATTGTGGCTGGTCGCAAATTGCAGGAATCGCAGGGGCAAAGGCCGCTGGTTGGCATTGTGACTGGTATTTTGCCTGGCACCGATGGCGGGCAGAGAATGTCCAAGTCTACGGGCAATATTGTGCCGATCAACACCGGCGCGAATGATATGTTCGGAAAGTTGATGTCTGTGCCTGATTCTGCGATGGGCACGTACATGCGCCTTGTCACTCGCTGGAGTCCGCAGGATATTGAGAAGATCGAGAAGGATGTGGCTTCCGGCGCGTTCCATCCACGGGATGCGAAGATGAAGATGGCAAGCGAAATTGTCAGCATCTTCTACAGTGACGAGGAAGCTGTTGCTGCGCAGGAGAATTTCATCAAGACCTTCCAGCAGAAGGAAATCCCTGACGAGATGCCAGAGTTTGAGTTGCAAGATGGACAGACGGTAGTGGATGTTATTTTGGCGGCAAAACTTGCTGAGAGCAAAAGCAAAGCCCGCGCTTTGATCGACCAAAAGGGCGTGCGCCTGGATGGGGAAGTGCTGGAACGCGGCGATGCAGTTTTTCCGCACTCGGGTGTTTTGCAGGTCGGCAAGCGGCGGTTCTTGCGGGTGAAGTAAATTGAGTGAAATTGGACTCGCAAGATAAATCTTGCGGTACTGAATAAAAAGAAGCAGTGATTTTGGTCACTGCTTCTTTTTTGTTCGAATGGCTGCTTTAGGTTTTGCAGGTTTCTTTTTCTCCACTGCCTGCTTTTGTGGGGCTTTGTGATCACGCTCTGATTTGGCTTTCACCAATTTCATAAATGCTTGTACCACTTGCGGGTCAAATTGTTTGTCTGAGAGGTCGGTAATATATTTTACAACATCAGCCTCTTCCCATGCTTTGCGGTAGGGACGGTCTGAGAGTAAGGCATCCCAGACATCCACGATGGCGAAGATGCGCGCAGGGAGGGGAATCTCTTCACCTTTTAGATTGCGCGGGTATCCGCTGCCGTCCCACCACTCGTGGTGACAGTAGGCAATGTCCAATGTGGGGCGCAGGTAGGCAATGGGATAGAGCAGGTCGTAGGCGTATTGGGGGTGCTTTCGCATTTCCACCATTTCATCCGCAGTAAGGGGGCCTGGCTTGCGGAGGATGTTATCTGGTACGCCCATTTTACCGATGTCGTGCAGCAGGGTTCCGCGGCGGATGTGAATAATTTCAGATTCGGGAATGCCCATTTGCCGAGCCAGTTCCAGGGTCAGGCTGGCGACGCGGTTGGTATGTCCCTTGGTTTCCTTGTCACGGAGTTCAAGGGCTTTGCCCCATCCTTCGAGGGTTGTGTCGTACGCGAGGGAGAGTTCCTGATTGCTGCGTTGGAGGTTTTCGAAGAGCTGTGCATTATCAATGGCGATGGTTGCCTGACCAGCGAGGGTTCTCAGGAAGTCTTTCCAGTCGGTTGTCGGGACGAAGTTATATCTAAAGTAGGTTTCGATCAACCCTCTGGTTGCGCCTTTGCTGAAGAGTGGTAAGGCGAAATAGCTTTTGAAACCTTCCCGCAAAAGATACTCTGGCAGGAGCATATCTTTTTCTTCTTCCATGTTATTTATTAATAGTTCGTTGCGGCTAAGGAGTGTCTGGCTGGCCAGGTCATCTCCAATACTGATTGGCTGCCGCGAGGATAATAAATTATTGAATCCGACGGCTGTGTAGCTGTCGAGCATTTGGCTGTTTGGGTTGTAAACGAGGATGCGCGCGGCGCTTACGCCCATTTTGGTTGTGAGGTGTTCGGTTAAGATGTTGAGGGTTATGTTCAGGTCGAGGCTGGACGTGATGGCGGCGTCAATTTCACGCAGGGTGGTGAGGCGGCGGATCTGCTCCTCGCTTTGTTGAAAGAGACTGGAGCGATTGATGGCGTTGCCTGCGATGTCGGCAAGTGTGGTGATCAGGCGAACCTGATGGGATTCGATCTTGTCGGGATGTTTTCTGGCGATCATGATGACGCCGATGGATTCCAATGATGTGCGAATGGGAACGACAAGCCCGCTCCAGTTGTTTCCGAGGAAGTTTTTGTTTTCCGGGGAAGATTGAGGATCGCCAGCAAGTTCATTGCTTAGCTGGGGCAGACCGCTTGAAAACACCCTGCCGACAATGCCGTCATTTGGTTTGAAATTGGACTTGGGCAGATTTACCAGCCATCCACTGATCGCCAGCGGAATTAGTTCATCTTGTTCAGGGTCGTACAGCCAAATGGCGGCTGTATCTGTCTCGATAGTGGATTGTATTTCGCCAAGAAGAATGGGGAGCATTTCGCGGGTGTCCTTTGCGGCGCGAAGCGCAAAAGAGACACGGTTTACCATTTCCAGCTCCTCGAGCCTTTTCCAGGTTTCAATGTACAGCCTTGTATTTTCAAGGGATGTGGCTGCCTGGTGGGCAAAGGTTTGCGCGGCAATGGCGTCGTTCTGGGAGAATGCTCCAGCGGAGTAACTGTCTATCGTGAGGTAGCCGATCACCTGTCCGCGGGAAATGAGCGGGACTCCCATCCAGCCGCGAACTGAGTCTGCGTTGCCCCATTTTTCAAAGCGGGGGTCGGTCTGACAATCATGAATCATCAATGCGCTTCCGGTTTCATTGATGATTTTGCATAGCGTGTTGTCTGATGAGAATACCTGCTCCATTACTTTTTCAGGATGTGACAATCCTTTTGATGCGATAATGCGGATGTGGTCTCCTTCGATCTCCATTATGGATGCGCTATCGTAAGGGGAAATTTTATACAGCCCTTCAAGGATGGCCGTATGCAGGGTGGTGAGGTCGAGTAAATTGGTGAGGTCTGTAGCGGCCTTCATTAGTGTTTCCGCACTTTGACGTCTCTTTTTTTCCAAGCTAAACAGCCTTGCTTTTTCGATTGCAGTTGCGGCCTGGTTGGCAAAAGTTTGAACGAGGCTGGCGTTTTCTTCTGTGTATGCACCCGGGATCCGGCTGTCGAGATTTATGAAACCAATTAATTCATCATGCGTGAACATGGCGGCTGACATCCAACCACGGATGTATTCGGTGCTTTCCAGTTTGACGAAGAATTCACTTCCTGTTACGTCTTCGTCAATGATCGGCTTATGGTTTGCGGTGACATCTTTCCATCTGCCTGCTATTTCGAAAACAGATCCAATTTTATATATTTCCGGAAGATCACGTTTTCCGGCGAGTTCCAGGATATCTCCCTTTTTCAGCATAATGGACGCACTGTCGTAGGGGGCAAGTACTCTCAGCCAGTCAAGGATATTTTCAAGCAGGCTGTCAATGTCCAATGTGTTTGCGAGTGAAGATGTGGCCAGTTGAAGGTTTTCCGCGTCGCTTCGCCGCCTCTGTTCCAACTCGAACAGCCGGATATTTTCTATGGCGATTGCCACCTGGTTTGCGAACGTCTGTGCAATGGCGGCATGGTCGCTGTTGAAAAACCCCGGTGTGCGGCTGTCAAGGTTCAGGACTCCAATGGTGTTGCCTTTTACAAGAAGTGGGATACCCATCCAGCCGCGAATGTAATTTGTTGCTTCAAACTTTACAAATGTATCGTCATTTTGTGTGTCGAAAATGATTTTCGGCTTGCGGAAGTTTTCCTGTCCTCCCCATTTTTGCAGATCGGAAATATATTTTTTCCCTATCAACTCGCCGGGGATGAATCTTCCGGCAACGATCTCAAAATATCCATTGTTGATTATTTCAATGGATGTACTGTCGTAGGGGATCAGCTTTGCCAGTGAAGTAAAAATGCTTTCGAAGAGTTTGTCGATCTCGAAGTTTGATGTCAGTTCCAGCGTTGCTTCGCGGAGAATTTCTGCATCCATGCGGCGCTTCTTTTCTGACTCGAATAGTTTGATCCTTTCAAGTGCATTTGCCAGCCCCCCGGCGATGGTGTTAAGGAGGCGCTCGTCCCTTTCTGTAAATGTATCCAGCTTGTGGCTTTCTGCATTTAAGACGCCAAAGAGGGTTGTTCCGCTGATAATGGGGACGCAAAGCTCGGAACGGGTGTTAACATCTATTTCGTAGTATTCGGGTTCGAGAAGTACGTCTCTTAACCGGATGGCACGTTTTGTGGCCGCGACTTTACTGCTGACGCCTGTAATTATTGGCTGACTTTTGCCAACTTTTTCTTTATCGCCGCCGCGATAGGAAAAATGCGGGATCAAGGTGTCTTTTGTTTCACTAAGCAGGAGGACGCCGCAATTGTCCGAGTAGAGTGCGTCTGCAATAATGTCTGTGACTTGCTGAATTAATTTATCTGAATCCCGTGCGGTGGATTCGGCAAGGGCAACCAAATGGAGTATGTTCAATTCTCTGAATTGAGCTTGCAGCGCCTGCTCGTTCTTTTTCTGTGCGGAAACATCCCTGGAAACGGCGATAAGTACTTCCTTGCCGAAATAGTTCCCTTTGAATAATCGGACATCTTTTGGGAATATTTCTCCATTACTTCGTAAACCCCAAAATTCAAATTGCTGTGGTTTTCCCTCGAATGCCAGTTGAATCGCCTGTGTGATCTCATCAAGTTTGTTTTTCCCGGGTGCGCTTAGGAAGTCGGGCGTATTCCCGATAAATGCCTCTCTTTGGGTAACCGTACAGCGCCTCGGCTCCCTGGTTGACGTCGATGAATTTTCCGCTTCGATCCTGGATGTATATTGCGTCCTGTACAGTGTTGAACAACCCCCTGTAACTCATCTCGCTGTTGCGCAGGGATTCCTCGTTCATTTTTCTTTCGATGGATGTGCCGAGCGTATTTGCAGCAGCCCGCAGCGCCTCCACTTCTATTTCGCTCCAATCGCGGCCGGTCGTGCAATCGTCAAATCCAATAAATCCCCACCAGTCTTGCCCGACCCGGATCGGGATACAAATCAGAGAGAGAATTCCCTGGCCGAGCAGGTCCGATTGTTCCTCAAGGGGAAAATCTTTGATGGTCCCATAGACAGGCCTGTCTTTGTTGAAAGAATCCACCCAGCGGATGTACCCATCTTTGATTAGATTAATGTCAAGTAGTTTCTGGTTGCCGATCTGAGACGTAATACCAGCCTCACACCATTCGTACACTTGCGATACGATAGGTTCTTCAGCTTCGTTTGCCTTCCTTTCGAAGATATAAACCCGGCTGACACCTGTTGCTTTGCCGAGCTGCTCGAGGACGTTGCCGATGCTTTCTTTCCAGTCTGAGGTCTTTAGAAATTGCTCTGCTGAATAACCAACTGTTTTAAGGATCGCATCCCGATAGGTTAGGGCTTCTTCCGCCCGCTTTTGGTCTGTGATATTCAACAGAATACCCTGCCAGAACAGTGGGGTTCCATCCTCCCCACGTATGATGGAAGAATCTTCCTTTATCCAAACATAGTGACCATCTTGGTGACGCATTCTATATTCAGCGCGGAAGGGTTCCCCAGTTTCATTGGTGCGGAGATCCTCTGCGACTACCCATTTTTTGTCATCAGGGTGAATTGAGTTTTCCCAAAGTTCTTCATCATTTCTCCATTCTTCCGATGTGTAACCCAGCAGGTTTTTTATGCGGGGACTCATATATTGGGAGGTCTGGCTATTGTTAAATTTGTCCAAAAAGATCACAGCCGGTAGATTTTCCACCAGCAGGCGGTAGCGTTCTTCGGCCTCAAAAATCGCATTTTCGAAATTTTTTCGTTCGGTGATGTCTCTGAAATTTAAAATGATCGCTTCAATATCCTGTTCGCTCAACCGATTTGTCCCATTAAATTCCAGCCACTTTAGGCTCCCATCTTTGCAAATGCATTGAACGGAAAAAGAAACTGTCTCATTTGGGTGGGTGAGTATTTTTTGAATGGCTTCCCGCGCTATCCCTTTATCTTGTTCCTGTATAAGATCAAGATGGTTTTTCCCAAGCATTTCACTTGTAGAATATCCCAAGATGCGAGATGCCGCTGAGCTTAGGAAAAGGATCTTTCCTTCTGCCGTGTATAAGCCAACTGCGTCCGTACTGTTCTCGATCAGCGCCCTGAATTTTTTCTCGCTTCTGGCAAGTGACTCTTCCATTAGTTTACGAATGGATATATTTCTTGCAATTCCAATCAGCATTTCGTTTGGCAGTCTTTTCAGGCTAAGTTCTACGAGTATCGATGTTCCGTCTTTTCGCTTCAGCGACTTTTCGGCTACACCTGTCCGTCCGCGTGCAATTTCATTTGTGTCCCAGTCCGGCTTTCCATTATTTTCGAACAGGTCGTCGAAATGAAGGCTTATTAAGTCTGTTCTTGAAAAGCCTAGAAGGCTGCATATTTGTTGGTTGGCTTCAACTATTTTCCCGAACACATCGGCGATGATAATTCCGTCCGAGGCGTGCTCTACCACCGTGCGATATTGCGCTTCGCTTGTTTTGATTTGCTCTTCTGCAAGTTTTTGTTTGGTAACATCTATTAGTATCCCCTGCCAATGTAATGGGGAATTATTTTCATCCATTATTTGTGTAGCTAAATCGTGAACCCAAATGACTCCGTTATCTTTGGTTATCAAACGGTATTCGATATCGAAGCTTTCCCCGCTTAGCAACGTTCTATTGTGTTCCTCTAAAATTCTTTGCCTGTCGTCCGGATGGATAATTCTCATCCATAGATCGGGATCAGTTTTCCATTCTGTGGCTGTATAGCCGCTAATTAAGAAAATTTGGTGGCTTGAAAAGAAGCTGGCAAAATTGTTTTCGGCATCAATATAGGCAGCGGCTGGCATTTGCTCAATAAGGGTGCGATATTGTTTTTCTGCATCACGGAGTGCTCCCTCGGCATTTTTTTGCCTGGTAATATCTGTGATGAACCCTTCGTAATAAAGCACCTTTCCGTTTTTATCCAATACTGTGCGGGCATTGGTTGATGTCCAGATAATGCTCCCGTCTTTTCTTAGGTTCTTCGCCTCGAATTTTTCAACCACTCCATATTTGTTCAATGTCTCAGTAAACAGACTGCGATTTTCAGTTGATATATGGATCTGCCTGCTTATATCGTCGATGGTATGTAGCATTTCCTCTGGGGAAGAATATCCATAAATTGTGGCCATCATCGGATTGACGTTTATGAATTTTCCGTTGGGGGATGATTGAAAAATTCCCACTGTGGCAAAGTTGAAAGTGACCAGTAAATTATTGCCGATTGCCTTTGAAGTTTCTTTGAAATTTTTTTCTAATAAGCAAAAAATAAAAATATTTACAACAACAAACAGGGCCCCCTTGATTACCAGGTTTATGAAATATCTTGGTGAGGTCGTGGGCGGAAAGGTTATTCCGTTCTGAAAAAACAGAATCCATATCTCCCCTGCTACTAGGCAGAAGAGTAAAATCATTAATAAAGAAAGGGCTGATTTTTTTTTCATATAATCTGGATGAGCCTAAGTGGTCGATCGAAAGAATTTAGAAGATACCCCTCCCCCCTCCGCGGGGGGGGGGAACCCCCCCCCCCCACCAAACCCCCCCCCCCCCAAGATTGCTTCCCCCCCAAGAGCGGCCCCCACCCAGGGAAAACTCAACCCTTTACCACCCCCCACTTAAAAATTATTATAGACATTTTTACAAAAAAAACCATGCCAAATAGATTGTAATAAATAGTGACCGCCTGATTTTTTTCTTTCCTCTTGCGAAGTGAGATCAAAAAAAAACGAGTTCGCAAACGCGAACTCGTTTTTTTGAGGCGTCGACGGGATTTGAACCCGTGATGAGGGTTTTGCAGACCCTTGCCTTACCACTTGGCCACGACGCCATATATACAATGAGGATTGCTGACTGAATTGTTTCCAATCTGCAATCCTCCATGTTTGAGCGGGCGATGGGATTCGAACCCACGACCTTCTCCTTGGCAAGGAGACGTACTACCACTGTACTACGCCCGCAGATATCGACCTGCTTACTTTGGCCGAGAGTGCCGAGACCCAGGATCGAACTGGGGACACCGCGATTTTCAGTCGCGTGCTCTACCAACTGAGCTATCTCGGCAATGTGTCTTGTTGTTAAGCGTCCGTGATTTTACACGCAGTTATATATATTTGTCAAGAAAAGACATGAGCAATATGTACTTTTGTTTATCATTACATTCTCGTGCTTGACTTATTGCACTCAGTTCGATATAATTTTAGGTCGCTGTCCAAAGGGACAGTTAAAATCGTTTCATCTCACAGCCAAATAACAGTCAGGAGAGAAGAATGGCATCTTCTTTGCCCCAAAAAAGTTACGCACGTATTCCAGTAAAGCTCGATCTTCCCAATTTAATAGAAGTGCAACTCGATTCATTTGAAAGACTAAAGAAGGAAGGACTGGGGGATCTCTTCCACGAGATATCTCCCATTGAGTCTTACAACAAGGGGATGAAGTTATTTTTCCCCAGCCGTGGCCCCGAATCCCAGCAATGGGGATTGAAGTACTGGTTTGGTGACCCCAAGCATAGTATTGAAGAGTGCGTTGAACGCGACCTCACTTATTCAAGCCCATTATATGTATCGGTACTTCTTGCAGGTCCCGATGTGCCGGAGCCGATCAAACAGGACATCTTCCTCGGTGATTTCCCTGAAATGACCGATAAAGGTACTTTCATTGTAAATGGTACCGAGCGTGTCGTTGTTTCCCAGTTGATTCGTTCTCCAGGCGTTTATTTTGAAGCTCCTGCAGACCGTGCTACTGGTCGTCCACTTGCGATGGCTAAGTTGATCCCAGACCGTGGCGCTTGGATGGAGTTTGAGACTCGCAAATCTGATTACATTATTTTGAAGTTCAATCGCAAGCGCACCGTTCCTATTACTGTGTTCTTGCGCGCTCTTGCTGCTGTCAGTGATGGTATTAAAGAATCTCCCATCAAACAAGGCTCGGATGAGGAAATCCTCTCCATCTTCAAGGATGTTGATAACAACCCCGATCGTATGTTCATGGCGTCTACTATCAAGCAGGAACCAGATTGGGATTTGACCAATCACACTATCGCCGAAGCCGCATTGATCGAGTTCTTCAAGAAAATGCGCCCTGGTGATCCTGCTACCCTTGATAATGCCCGTCAGTTCCTTGAGGAACAGTTGTTTGACCAGAGGCATTATGACTTGGAACGTGTGGGTCGCTATAAGTTAAATCAGAAGCTCGACCTGAACATCCCGATCCCGCATCGTAATATCACAAAGAGTGATGTTATTCGTTTGATCCGCCGCATGATCCAGATCAACAACGGATCTGAACGCCCTGATGACATCGATCATCTTGGCAACCGCCGCGTCAAGACGGTGGGTGAGTTGATCCAGAACAAGCTGCGTATCGGCCTCCGACGCATGGAGCGTGTCATTAAAGAACGCATGTCCATTCGCGATCAGGAACAACTGTCTCCTGTTACGTTGGTGAACATTCGCCCTGTGGTTGCCGCCTTGCGCGAATTCTTTGGTTCGTCCCAGCTCTCACAGTTCATGGATCAGACCAACCCGCTTGCTGAATTGCGCCACAAGCGTACTCTTTCAGCCTTGGGACCTGGTGGTCTTCGCCGTGAGCGCGCAGGTTTCGATGTTCGCGACGTTCACCATTCTCATTATGGACGTATCTGCCCAATTGAAACTCCTGAAGGCCCAAACATTGGTCTTATCGGTCGTTTGGCTTCCTTTGCTCGTGTAAATGAATACGGCTTCATTGAAACGCCGTATCGCCGAGTGTACAAAACCCTCCCGTCAGACGGCGACCGCTTGGAAGGCCGTACTTTGCGCGAGGATGTGTACGATCCTAAATCGGAAGAATTGCTTTTCAAGGCTGGCACTTTGCTGGATGCTAAAGCTGTCAAGCGATTAGCCAGGTTTGAAGCGGACATCAATGTCGTTCCCTTCGTTTCAGAAGAGGTTGTTTATCTCTCTGCTGATGCCGAGGATAAATTTACGATCGCTCAGGCAAATGCGAATTTGACCGAAAGCAAGGAATTCTCGCGCGAACGTATTTCCTGCCGTTATCACTCCGGCTTTATGTTCTCGAATGCAGAATCCATTGATTATATGGATGTTGCTCCTCATCAAGTTGTGGGTATCAGCGCCGCGTTGATCCCATTCCTTGAGCATGACGATGCCAATCGCGCTTTGATGGGCTCGAACATGATGGCTCAGGCCGTTCCTTTGGTTCGCCCTGAGATCCCGCTTGTGTCCACAGGCATGGAAGGTCATGCTGCGCTTGACTCTGGTCAGGTCGTAGTGGCTGAGGCGGACGGTGAAGTTGTCTCGGTAACAGGATCAACCATCACCGTAAAAGAGAAGCGAAGCGGGAACCGCGTCTATCAGCTTCGCAAATATCAGCGATCCAATCAAAGCACTTGTATCGACCAGCGTCCATCCGTTGTGAAGGGACAGTTGATCAAGGCTGGTGATATCATCGCCGACTCTTCTTCAACCGACAGTGGCCAGCTCGCGCTCGGACAGAATGTGGTCGTGGCCTTCCTTTCATGGGAGGGTGGTAACTTTGAAGATGCCATTCTGCTTTCTGAACGCCTTGTTCAGGATGACCGCTTTACCTCTGTTCATATTGAAAAGCATGAGGTTGAGGCTCGCGATACCAAGCTCGGCCCCGAAGAAATTACCCGCGACATCCCCAATGTGGGTGATGACGCTATCAAAGACTTGGACGAGAACGGCATTATTCGTATCGGCGCAGAAGTTGGCCCGAACGATATTCTTGTCGGCAAGATCACACCCAAGGGTGAAAAAGAACTTACCCCTGAAGAACGCTTGTTGCGCGCCATCTTCGGTGAGAAGTCTCGTGATGTGAAAGATACTTCGCTGCGAATGCCTCATGGTGAACGCGGTAAGGTTGTTGATGTGAAAGTATTCACCCGCGAAGATAATTCTGATCTCTCCGCTGGCGTGGATATGATGGTTCGTGTCTCTGTCGCTCAGCGCCGCAAGATCACAGCGGGTGACAAGATGGCAGGACGTCACGGAAACAAGGGTGTGGTTTCCAAGGTTGTTCCTGTGGAAGATATGCCGTTCCTCGAGAATGGTACGCCCGTTGATCTCATCTTGAATCCGCTCGGCGTTCCTGGTCGTATGAATATCGGTCAGGTGCTTGAAGTGCATCTTGGCTGGGCAGCGAAGCGCATGGGCTTCCGTGCAATTACTCCTGTGTTCGACGGTGCAACCGAAGAGCAGATCGAAGCCGAGCTCGCTCGTGCATGGATCATGGATCAGGCTTGGAAGGAAGCAGCTGAACGCGCTTGGGAATGGCTCAAGGAACAGGAATATGATGCCAATTCCATCGAAGATGATGATGAAGTTCGCCGCCTCTATCTTGAGCATTGGCTGGATAAGCGCAAGTATGATGTCTATAGCTTGAACGATCCGGAATACGCGCATCATGCCACAGCCAAAGAATGGTTGCGCGAAAAGGGCTATACCAACCCTGACGAAATCCTTCTCGAAGATCGTGACGTCGCAAACAAAGATCC
The DNA here is from genome assembly GCA_016714565.1 of Candidatus Villigracilis propinquus. Lineage (GTDB taxonomy): Bacteria > Chloroflexota > Anaerolineae > Anaerolineales > Villigracilaceae > Villigracilis > Villigracilis propinquus. Next base: position 44,235 of record JADKDM010000012.1, on the reverse strand, counting down.
CGAATTGGACGAAATTACAGTGAAGGCTTGTTTGCGGTTATGGATGGAGACGAATGGCGTTACCCGCCGCGTCGCTGAAGATAAGGTGATCGAGACTGCCCAGGAACTTGCAAAAGAAAAGGGCATTCCTCTTCCTACTCTCGGAAAGCAAACCCTGCGTGACGGCAAAACCGGCATTCCTTATGACCAGCCAGTTACCGTCGGCGTGATGACCATCTTGAAACTGCATCACCTTGTGGAAGATAAAGTCCATGCTCGTTCCACTGGCCCATACAGTTTGGTCACGCAGCAGCCGCTCGGTGGTAAAGCTCAGTTCGGTGGTCAGCGCTTCGGTGAAATGGAAGTTTGGGCGCTCGAAGCTTATGGTGCTGCTCACACTCTTCAGGAAATGCTTACTGTCAAATCGGATGATGTTCAAGGTCGCGTAAATACATACGAAGCGATTGTGAAGGGTGAACCGATCGAAGAGCCGAGTATTCCTGCTTCGTTCCGAGTTCTAGTCAAAGAACTGCAGTCCTTGGGTCTTGCGGTTGAGGCGATTAACGAAGGTGGGGACGTGGTCAAGTTTGGTAAGGATGAAGAGAAGACACATCCGCCAAAACACGATACGGGCTTGTTGAGTTTGGGCGAGAATCAATCTAGGAAAAAGTAGTATTTCCTATTGACTTGACCAATATGGCATGATAAAATAATCAGCCGTTGCCCAAAAACAGAGTGGCTTTACCCCCACTCGCATCAATTGGTAACTACAAATGAGGCCATCAGGTAAAGTTGTTGATGGTCTCATTTCTTGCGAATATAAAAAGTAAACTAGAAAGAATTTGTAATCGGAGGCAAAAGTGCCGACAGTAAACCAAATGGTCCGCAAGGGTCGCAAAAATAAGAATGCAAAAAGCAAGTCACCGGCTTTGCAGTTCACCTTGAACAGTTTCAAGCAGCGCCGGTTCCGCCAGGACAAGGGTGCGCCACAGAAACGTGGCGTTTGTACTGTTGTACGTACAATGACACCCAAGAAACCTAATTCAGCGTTACGCAAAATCGCTCGCGTGCGTTTGACCAATGGTATCGAAGTGACGGCTTACATCCCTGGTGAAGGTCACCAACTGCAGGAGCACTCTGTGGTGCTTGTTCGCGGCGGCCGTGTGAAAGATCTGCCAGGTGTGCGTTATCACATCGTGCGCGGTTCCCTTGATACGACCGGTGTTGCCAATCGTAAACAGGGCCGTTCGAAGTACGGCGCGAAGCGTCCAAAGTAATAATTAGGAGTAATAAAGCATGCGTAGAGCAAAACCAGAGAAGCGGGAACTCCTTCCCGATATCCGATTTAACAGCATTAATCTTCAAACCATGGTTCAACATGTGCTCAAGCAAGGCAAGAAGAGCACAGCCTTGCGTTTGATCTATGATGCAATGGATTTGATCAAAGAGCGAACCGAGAAGAATCCCATGGATGTCTTTGATGGCGCCCTTAAAAACGTAGGTCCTGCAATGGAAGTTCGCCCGCGTCGTGTGGGTGGTGCCACATATCAGGTGCCTATGGAAGTTTCTTCAGACCGCCGCACCACGCTGGCGATCCGCTGGATACTTGGCGCCGCTCGTGATCGATCCGGTAAATCCTTTTCAGACAAGCTTGCTTCTGAGCTGATTGATGCTTTTAATGAAACTGGCTCAGCGATTCGTAAGCGTGATGAGACTCATAAGATGGCAGAAGCCAATCGCGCATTCTCCCATTACCGTATTTAATTTTTGAAATATCTAAATAGGAAGTAGTTAGTATGTCGCGCGTTCACCCGTTGGAAAAATACCGAAATATAGGCATCATTGCCCACATCGACGCTGGTAAAACAACCACCACCGAGCGTATCATGTTCTATACCGGCATGACACATCGTATTGGCTCTGTTGATGATGGCACAACAGTAACCGATTGGATGGTGCAGGAACGCGAACGTGGTATTACCATTGTTTCGGCGGCTGTGTCAGCTGAGTGGAAGGGATATCAAGTTAACATTATTGATACCCCAGGACATATCGACTTTACAGCTGAAGTTCAACGATCTTTACGCGTGTTGGATGGCGGTGTTGTTGTTTTTGATGCGGTACAGGGTGTGGAGCCGCAGTCTGAGACGGTTTGGCGTCAGGCTGATCGCTATGGCGTACCCCGTATCTGTTTTGTTAATAAAATGGATCGCGTTGGTGCTTCTTATGAAAGAACCATTGAAACGATTATTGATCGTTTAGGTGCCAACCCGATCGCGATGCAGATCCCAATCGGTTTTGAATCTACATTCAAAGGCCTGGTTGATCTGCTTTCAATGAAAGCTGTTGTTTGGGAAGACGACCTTGGTAAAGATCCCCATATCATTGAAATTCCTGAAGAACTGAAAGAACAGGCTGTTGAAGCCCGTGCCAAGATGGTGGAAAAAATCGCGGAGCTTGATGATGAGTTGACAATGAAGTTCCTTGAAGCTCAGGAAATTAGCATTGATGAACTCAAGCTTGCGCTTCGTAAAGGCGTACTTGCCACAAAATGTGCCCCTGTATTTTGCGGTTCTTCCTTGAAAAACAAGGGCGTGCAGGTCCTTCTCGATGCAGTTGTTGATTATCTTCCTTCCCCTGCGGATAAGCCAATTGTTACGGTGTCTGAACCTGGAAATCCAGAAAATACATTTGATATCGCCACACAGGATGACGCTCCGCTCAGCGCATTGGTATTTAAAATCGTTACCGATCCTTATGTGGGCCGTCTCGCTTACGTTCGTGTTTATTCAGGTGTGTTGAGCCAGGGACAAACCGTTCAGAATACCACCAAAAAAGGAAGAAAAGAACGCATTGGACGTTTGATTCGTATGCACGCCGATCATCGCGAAGATGTTGATGAAATTCGCTCTGGTGATATTGGTGCCGTGTTGGGCTTCAAGGAAAGTTTCACGGGTGATACTCTTTGTGATTCCAAGGCACTTGTTCTTGAAACCATTTCCTTCCCAGAGCCTGTTATTTCCATTGCGATCGAACCTAAGAGCTCCAGCGATCAGGAAAAAATGGGCGAGGCCCTTCGCAAGTTGTCTGAAGAAGACCCCACACTTCATGTGAATTCGGATATTGATTCCGGCCAGACCATTCTTCGTGGCATGGGCGAGTTGCATCTTGATATTATCGTTGATCGCCTGTTGCGCGAATTTAGAGTGCAGGCAAACGTCGGCGCTCCACGCGTTGCATTCCGCGAGTCGATCACCAAGCCGATCAAGGAAGTCAATTACAAATACGCCAAGCAGTCCGGTGGTAAAGGCCAGTATGGTCACGTTGTGTTTGCCTTGGAGCCGGGAGAACGCGGAACAGGTGTTGTATTTGAGAATAAGATCGTTGGTGGTTCTATTCCCAAGGAATACATTAACCCAATTGAAAAAGGTTTCAAGGAAGCAGCCGAGGGCGGTGTTCTTGCTGGTTACCCTGTTGTTGATGTAAAAATCACCTTGTTTGACGGTTCTTTCCATGAGGTTGACTCAAGCGAAATGGCCTTCAAAATGGCTGCTATTTTGGGCTTCAAAGAAGGTATCCAAAAAGCACATCCTATTCTGCTTGAGCCTATGATGAAGGTTGAAGTTGTAGGGCCGGAAGAGTATCTTGGTGATGTTATGGGCCAGATCAACAGCCGCCGTGGTTTGATCCAGGGCATGGAAGTTCGGCCTGGAAATGCACAAGCGGTCAAGGCAATGGTTCCGTTGGCTGAAATGTTTGGATATGCCACCCAGCTTCGCTCTGCGACCCAGGGACGCGGCGTCTTTAACATGGAATTTGACCACTATGCGCCAGTATCGCAGTCAGTGGCGGAAGAAATTTTGAAAGCGTAACCAATCGTTTTTTTTCATAATTCAAGGAGTTTCATTATGGCGAAGGAAAAATTTGACAGAAGCAAACCGCATCTAAACGTCGGGACAATGGGACACATTGATCATGGCAAGACCACCCTGACAGCAGCGATCACGAAAGTGGCAGGATTTGGCGGCAAGGGTGAATTCAAGGCATATGATCAGATCGATAATGCCCCGGAAGAAAAAGCCCGCGGTATCACGATCAACATCGCGCATGTGGAATACCAGACCGAAAAACGCCACTATGCCCATGTGGACATGCCCGGTCACCGTGACTACATCAAGAACATGATCACCGGCGCGGCACAGGTGGATGGCGCCATTCTGGTAGTGGCCGCCCCGGATGGTCCGATGCCCCAGACCCGCGAGCACGTTCTGCTTGCCCGTCAGGTGGAAGTGCCTTCCATCGTGATCTTCCTGAACAAGGTAGACATGATGGATGATCCCGAATTGCTCGAGCTCGTTGAACTCGAACTTCGTGAATTGCTCTCCAGCCAGGGCTTCCCCGGTGACACCACCCCGATCGTGCGCGGCTCCGCCAAGCTCGCCTTGGAAAGCGCCAGCACCGATCCGAACGCACCAGAATATGCATGCATCAAAGAATTACTGCGCGTAGTGGATGAGTACATCCCCGAACCGAAACGCGATACAGACAAGCCCTTCATGATGTCCGTGGAAGATGTGTTCTCGATCAAGGGACGCGGAACCGTGGTAACCGGTCGTATCGACCGCGGTATCGTCAAAGTGGGTGAGCCGATCGAGATCATCGGTCTGCGCGAAACCAAGAGCACCGTCTGCACCGGCGTGGAAATGTTCCACAAGCAGTTGGACGAAGGTATGGCTGGCGATAACGTCGGTCTGCTTCTTCGCGGTATCGAGCGTGAAGATGTGGAGCGCGGCCAGGTATTGGCCAAGCCAAAGTCGATCACCCCGCACAAGAAGTTCCTTGCTGAGGTGTACGTGTTGAAGAAGGAAGAAGGCGGACGTCACAAGGCCTTCTTCAGTGGTTATCGTCCGCAGTTCTACGTCCGCACCATGGATGTGACGGGTGACATCACCCTTCCTGAAGGCGTGGAAATGGTCATGCCTGGCGACAACGTGAACCTGACCGTGGAATTGATCGTGCCTGTGGCTCTTGAGCAGGGTGTCAAGTTCGCCATTCGTGAAGGCGGTCTCACCGTCGGTGCGGGTGTCGTTACCAAGATCATCGAATAAGACGAGGTATGATGGCTAAGCAAAAGATACGTATCCGCCTTAAGGCGTATGATCATCGCGTTCTCGACCAATCCGCGAAGCGCATTGTCGAAACCGCAGAACGAACCGGCGCCCATGTTGTTGGTCCCGTTCCCTTGCCAAGTAAGACAGAACGCTTTACAATACGTCGCTCGGCATTCATTGACAAGGACTCACACGAGCATTTTGAGATCCGTACCCATAACCGCTTGATCGATGTTTTGGATCCAGACTCAAAGACTATTGATATGTTGATGCGTTTGAACCTGCCCGCAGGTGTAGATATCGAGATCAAAATTTAGTTATAAATAACTCCGCAAATTTTGCGGATTATGAGACAGCGCAAGAGTAGGTCTGTGTTGTAGAACCGACACAAACCGCTTCGCACCAGACCTTCTGACTGCGCTGCACGGAGATGATGCGACCGACGCCCCGGTTGGCAGTCTCGTCAATATCTTCTGAAGGAGAAAATTGAGTATGTTGAAAGGGCTAATTGGAAAGAAGATTGGCATGACCCAGATCTTCGATGAGCAAGGTGTTGCCTATCCGGTGACACTCATCGAAGCTGGGCCATGTTACGTTACCCAGGTACGTCTGCCCGAAAAGGAAGGTTATTCATCGGTGCAGCTGGGTTTTGGCGAAGCAAACCCCAAACGTCTTACCGGCGGTCAATTGGGCCACTTGAAAGCCAATGAGATTCCCCCCATGCGTTTCCTGCGCGAATTTCGCGCCAAGGATCACGGATTGAAGATCGGCGACAAAATAACAGTCGGCGATGCTTTTGTAGTTGGCGAATGCGTGGATGTGATCGGTGTCAGCAAGGGCAAGGGCTTTGCCGGAGCTGTAAAACGCTATCACTTCCATGGTATGAACGCCACACACGGTACATCTGATCGTAACCGTGCTCCTGGTTCTCGTGGATCAGGTACTACGCCAGGCCGTGTTTATAAGGGCGCGCGTGGTGCTGGTCACATGGGTATGGATCGCGTCACCACACAGAACATCAAAGTTGTGATGGTCGATGTGGAACGCAACCTGATTGCCATTAATGGCGCTGTTCCCGGCGGCAAGGGTAGTCTCGTAATGATCAAGGAATCGCGCAAGCAGTAGGCGCGTAGGAAACGGGAGCCAGAATAACCATGAAAGTAGATGTTCTTGATTTGAAGGGCAAGAAAGTTCGCGAGGTTGAATTACCTGCGAATTTGTTCGAAGCCCCTGTAAATGTAGATCTGATGCACCAGGCTTATGTGCGCCAGATGGCAAACGCCCGCCTCGGTACTCATGAGACGAAAGTCCGCTCAGAAGTACATGGTGGCGGTCGCAAGCCTTGGAAGCAGAAGGGGACCGGCCGCGCCCGCCAGGGGTCTACAAATGCGGCGCAGTGGGTTGGTGGTGGTCGAATTCACACCCCCCATCCTCGCAGCTATGAACAGCGCATGCCCAAGAAAATGCGCCTTGCTGCACTTCGATCTGCATTGTCTGTAAAAGCCGCGGAAGCATCCATTGTGGTCGTAGAAGAACTCGACCTCAAGGAAGCCAAGACCCGCTTGATGGCTGAAACACTTGGTAATTTGGTTGGCACATCCACCGTTTTGGTGTTGATGCCTACCAAAGACCAGAATTATGACACTGTCATGCGCTCTGCCGATAACATCGAGAGCGCCAAAGTATTGCTCGCCAGCTATTTGAACGTGCGTGACGTACTTAATTTTGACAAGGTTGTCTTGCCCCTCAAGACAATTGATGCGCTTGTAGCGCACCTCGGATAAGGAGAGAGACATGACCAATCTTTATAGTGTCCTCATCCGCCCATTGGTGACTGAAAAATCCAGTTACCAATCAGGCAAACTGAGCCAATATGTTTTTGTCGTCGCTGATGAAGCGAATCGTACCATGGTGAAGGACGCGATTGAAACCCTTTTCGATGTCACTGTGGCCCGTGTAAATATTCTCAATGCGCCTGCAAAGCGTGGACGCCGCACTCGTGCCCGACGGTTGTTGGTGCGCCGCCCATCCTTCAAAAAGGCAATTGTTACCTTAGCCGAGGGAAGCAAACCCCTCGAGATCTTTGAAGGGGTGCAGTAATGGCAGTTAAAAAATATAAACCGGTAACCCCCGGCACCCGTGGAATGACCGGCTATACCTTTGAAGAAATTACAAAGAGCAAGCCCGAACGTGCTTTGTTGGTCGCCAAGGTAAATCGTGGTGGACGCAATGCTCAGGGGCGTGTAACAGTTCGTCACCGCGGTGGTGGTGCACGTCGCTTTATTCGTATCGTGGATTTTCTTCGTGAAAAGCATGGCATTCCTGCCAAGGTTGCTGCGATTGAATACGATCCGAATCGCACCGCTCGTTTGGCCCTTCTTTTTTATGTGGATGGCGAGAAACGTTATATCGTAGCGCCTTTGGACGTAAAAGTTGGCGACACCATTGTGTCCGGCCCCAACGCTGAAATTCGCCCTGGCAACTCTCTTCCGATCAGCAATATTCCGGTCGGTACTTTGATCCACAACATCGAAGTAAAAGAAGGTAAAGGTGGACAGCTTGTTCGTTCCGCAGGCGGTGCAGCCCAACTGCTCGCCAAAGAAGGCGATTTCGCCCAGATCCGTATGCCTTCCGGTGAAGTTCGCCTTATCCATCAGGTTTGTTACGCCACCATTGGTCAGGTTGGTAATCTTGATCACGGCAATATCAAACTTGGCAAGGCAGGCCGCAAGCGTCATCTTGGCATCCGCCCGACCGTCCGTGGTACTGCGATGAGTCCTCGCGATCATCCACACGGTGGTGGTGAAGGTGTCCAGCCAATCGGTCTTCCGGGTCCGAAGAGCCCGTGGGGCAAACCCACACTCGGCAAGAAGACCCGCCGCAACAAGAAGACCGATCAGTACATTGTGCGCCGTCGTAGTAAGACGAGCCGCTAAGAATTAGACGAGGAACGCATATATGTCACGTTCATTAAAAAAAGGTCCTTTCATTGAGCCGAAATTGCTCAAGCGTATTGAGGCCATGAACCAGAAAAAAGAAAAGAAAGTCGTACGCACTTGGAGCCGTGCTTCTGTGATCTTCCCGCAGATGGTCGGACACACCATTGCTGTTCACGACGGACGCCGCCATGTGCCGATCTATATTACCGAAAACATGGTCGGTCATCGTTTGGGCGAATTCGCCCCGACACGTACCTTCCGCGGTCACCAGACCAGCGAGAAAGCTGCGTAGGAGATTGAGAGATGCAAGATATTCAAGCAAAAATCCGTCACCTATCCCTCTCTGCGCAAAAAGTACGTTATGTCATTGATTTGATCCGCGGCAAGAACGCCAATGAAGCTTTGGAAATCCTTCGCTTCGTGAACAAGCGCGCTGCATTGCCCGTGCAAAAACTGGTTGCGTCAGCGGTAGCCAATGCTGAAGAGAATTTCGGCGTCAGCCGCGATGATCTGTACGTAGCCAAGATCACAGCGGACGAAGCTCCCACACGCAAGTGGAGGCGCTTTGGTGCCCGTGGTCGTTTCAAGCCGTTGTTACGCCGTACTTCACACGTAACCGTCATATTGCGCGAGCGCGGAGCTTAAGGAGAATTTTATGGGTCGTAAAGTACATCCTATTGGTTTTCGTCTCGGTATTAACCAGCCTTGGGGCGGACGTTGGTTTGCTGAAGGCAGCACGTACCGCCAGCAACTGCACCAGGATTTTGCCATTCGCAACTTATTACTTGGCAAACTCTCCAAAGGTGGAGCAGCTGCTAATGAGAAAGTTCTCGTACTTCGCAAACAAATGCCTGATGCTGTCAAAGATGGCAAGGCTGGCATCTCCCGCATTGATGTAGAACGAACTCCTGGGAAGATTCGCATTGCAATTCATACTGCCAAGCCCGGCATTTTGATCGGCCGCAAGGGCGAGGGCGTAAAGAAGATCCGTCAGGCACTTGAAACATTGGTTGGCAAGAAGATCGAATTGGATATCAAGGAAATCTCTTCGCCTGATACTGATGCCATGTTGGTCGCCAGGAACATCGCTGACCAACTTGAGCGCCGTATTGCTTACCGCCGTGCCATGAAGCGCGCCATCCAGCAAGCGATCAAGCAGGGCGCTGAAGGTATCAAGATCCTGGTTGGTGGACGCCTTGGCGGCGCTGAAATGTCCCGCGATGTGTGGTTGCGTGAAGGCCGCGTGCCTTTGCAGACCTTGCGCGCGAATTTGGATTTCGCCACTACTGAAGCCTTGACCACCTACGGTCAAATTGGTATTAAGGTTTGGATCTATAAGGGCGAAGCCACACCTGAAGTTGAAGAAAAAGTCGAAGCAACGGAAGGCGTGTACGTCAGCGAGTAATCGCGACGTTGCCCGAGTGAGGTTATTGATATGTTGATGCCTAAACGTGTAAAGTGGCGCAAGCAGATGCGCGGTCGTATGACAGGGAAAGCTCTCCGCGGTGCGGAAGTTTCCTTCGGCGAATTCGGCTTGCAGGCGCTGGAACCGGGTTGGATTACAGCCCGTCAAATTGAAGCGGCTCGCCGCACCATTGTCCGTGGAATGAAGCGTCGCGGTAAGATCTGGATCCGTATTTTCCCAGCCAAACCGTTCACGCACAAACCACCCGAAACCCGCATGGGTTCCGGTAAGGGTAATGTGGAATATTATGTTGCTCCGGTCAAGCCTGGCCGTATTATGTTCGAGGTCAGTGGCCTGGCGGAAGAGATTGCGGTTGCCGCCTTGAAGAGTGCCCAATATAAATTCTCCATCAAGACCAAAGTCGTGGCACGCCACACAGGAGGAGAATAGTTATGAAGGCAATGAAAGTGGAAGAAATTCGCAAATTGGGTGTGGAGGAAGCTCGCACAAAATTAGCGGATGCACGTGATGAGATGATGAAACTGCGCTTTCAGCAGGTAACGGGTCAGTTGACTGACTCGAGTCGCCTGACAATTTTGCGCCGTGATATCGCTCGCATGGAAACGATCCTGCGCGAGACCGAGCGCGCCGCTGTTGTGGAAGGTGCAAAATGAACAATCGCCGTCGAATGACTGGTGTGGTTACCAGCAATAAAATGACCAAAACCGTCGTGGTGGAGATCACTCGCAAGTTCCGTCACCCTCTTTATAAGAAGGTGGTGTTTTCCAGCATGCGCGTGAAGGCTCATGACGAAATCGGCTGTCAGATGGGTGATGAGGTTCAGATCGTTGAAACCCGCCCGTTGTCACGCGACAAACGCTGGGCTGTTGAGTCCGTGTTGAAGCGCGAGACACGCACTGCCGATCAGGGTGTAGGAGAATAAGCCATGATTCAGCATGAGTCTCGATTGAAAGTTGCCGATAACACCGGCGCACGTGAACTGCTCGTTATTCATGTGCTTGGTGGTTCCCGACGCAAGTACGGATCCATTGGTGATATTGTGGTCGCAACTGTAAAAGCAGCAGCGCCGCAAGGTTCTGTGAAGAAAAGTGAAGTTGTGAAAGCCGTCATTGTGCGCTGTACGAAGGAATGGCGCCGCGAAGATGGTTCGTACATCCGCTTTGATGATAACGCCGCGGTCATTCTGGATGCTGATGGCGAAAACCCGAGGGGCACACGTATCTTTGGACCAGTGGCGCGCGAATTGCGCGACATGGGCTACATGAAGATTGTGTCGCTTGCCCCGGAAGTGCTGTAGGAGCAAAGAATGAAAGTTAAGATTCGCAAAGGCGATACAGTGGAAGTGATCAGCGGCCGTCTCGAAGACAAAGGCAAACGAGGCGAGGTTATCAACGTGATTTTGGATGATCGCCGCGTGGTTGTAACTGGTGTGAATATTCGCACCAAACATCAGAAACAGGTGCAGACCCAGCAGGGCCGTAACATTAACCCGGGTCGCATTCAGTTTGAAGGGCCAATCAATATCTCAAACGTGATGCTCGTCTGCCCAAAATGCAGCCAGCCCACACGCGTCGCAGTACAGCGCGACGATGAAGGCGCGCACCGCGTTTGCAAGAATTGTGAGGCCACGATTGACTAGGCCGTGGAGTAAATAAAGATGAACAGAATGCAAGAACTCTATAACAATGAAGTGGCCCCGGCCCTGTTCAAATCGTTCGGCTTCAAGAACGTGATGCAGGTTCCGCGTATCGAGAAGATTGTGGTGAACATCGGCCTCGGAGAGGCAATGGATAACCCCAAAGCTCTCGATGCCGCCACGTCAGATTTGATGCAGATCACCACGCAGAAACCGGTGCAGACCAAGGCCCGCAAGAGCATCGCGAACTTCAAGTTGCGCGAAGGCCGTTTGATTGGCGCCAAAGTCACATTGCGTGGTCCTCGTATGTGGGCTTTTTATGACCGCCTGGTCAATATTGCCCTGCCTCGTGTACGCGACTTCCGCGGTATATCAGCAAATTCTTTCGATGGTCGTGGAAATTACACCCTCGGTCTCAAGGATCAGTTGGTTTTCCCTGAAATCGAGTATGACAAAATTGATAAATTGCGCGGCATGGAGATCACCATTGTGACCTCTGCCCAAGATGATAATGAGGCACGCGCATTATTGCAATTGCTCGGAATGCCGTTCAGTAGCAAGAAGGATGCTTAACCTATGGCAAAAAAATGTATGCAATATCGTGAGCTGCGCCGCAAACATGCCGTTCAAGTACGGAATCGTTGTCAGCGTTGTGGACGCCCTCGCGGCTTTATTCGCCGCTTCGGCCTATGTCGCATTTGCTTCCGTGAACTGGCGTTGACGGGCAAAATCCCTGGCGTCGTAAAGGCGTCCTGGTAGCCCCAGGTGGAGGTAGATCATGTCATTTACTGATCCGATCGCTGATATGTTGACTCGCATTCGCAATGCTGTGCTGGCAGGCCATGCTCAGGTTGCAATGCCCAACTCAAAGATTAAAGTGGAGATCGCCAAGATCCTCAAAGACGAAGGTTTCGTCGAAGGGTTCGAAGTGGTCGATGGTGAGCACGAAGGACAGAAAGTCCTGCGTGTAAAGATTAAGTATGTTGGCGAACGTCGCCAGCGACGCGCGGTGATTACCGGACTGGAACGTGTCAGCAAGCCCGGCCGCCGCATCTACACCAAGAAGACGGACATTCCGTGGGTGCTTTCAGGTATTGGCGTTGCCATTATCTCAACCCCCAAGGGTGTTATGACCGGCGTACGCGCTCGACAGTTGGGCGTTGGCGGCGAGATCATCTGCAAGGTATGGTAGGAGGTTTATTACTATGTCTCGCATTGGTCGTTTACCTGTAGATATTCCCGGTGGCGTGCAAGTGGAGCTGAATGGCTCCAATGTTCGCGTCAAGGGTCCGAAAGGTGAATTGCAACGTGAATTTTCCAAATCGATTGGTATCAAGATGGAAAACAATCAGTTGAATATCACTCGCAATTCCGAGGATCCTGCGGAGCGTGCTTTACATGGAACTACACGCGCTGTGCTTGCGAATATGATCCATGGCGTTAGCAAGGGTTTTGTAGTGGTTCTGGAAGTGGAAGGTGTGGGGTACCGCGCCGAAATGGATGGAAAGAAACTCGCCCTGTTTGTTGGTTATTCACACCCGGTCAAGATGGATCCGCCCGCTGGTGTGTCATTTGAAACAGATGCGAAGACCCGCCAGATCAAGGTGTTGGGCTTCGATAAAGAACTGGTCGGTCAGATCGCCGCGAATGTTCGCAAGGTTCGTCCGCCGGAACCATATCATGGCAAAGGCATTCGTTATCAGGGCGAGCGTGTTCGTCGCAAAGCTGGCAAGGCCGGAAAAGGAGCCAAGTAATCCATGGCTATTAAGAATCGTTCCCTCGCTCGTGAGCGCCGCCATACGCGTGTTCGCAAGCATGTTTCCGGCACTCCGGCTCGACCTCGCTTGAATGTATTCAAGAGTCTCAGCGGTATTTATGCCCAGATCATCGATGATGTTCAGGGAAACACTCTAGTTTCCGCCTCCACGATTGACAAGGACCTGCGCGAAAAAATGAAAGGTCTGAAGAAGATCGAACAGGCGAAAGCGATTGGCAAGGCCGTTGCAGAACGCGCCAAGTCTCAGGGCATTTCCTCTGTTGTGTTTGATCGTGGTGGTTTTCGTTACGTCGGGCGGGTCAAGGCTTTGGCTGATGGCGCGCGCGAAGGCGGCTTGCAATTCTAAAATGTTCCGTAACGGACTAAGTCCGTTACTACATGGAGAAAGATATGGCAGATAATCAATTTAATGACAAGCAACAGTATGAAACGCAGGACGCCTTTGAAGAGCGGGTGATCGAAATTGCCCGTGTTGCCAAAGTGGTGAAGGGTGGTCGCCGCTTCCGCTTCCGCGTGACTGTTGTTGTTGGAGATAAGAAGGGCACCATTGGGATGGGTGTTGGCAAAGCCAATGCTGTTCCTGATGCGATGCGCAAAGCATCTGAGCGCGCCCGTAAAGATTTGCGTGTAGTAAACATGGCCGGTACCACTATTCCTCATGAATCTTTGGGTAAAGTTGCTGGCGCAAGAGTGTTCCTCAAGCCTGCTTCCGTTGGTACGGGCGTAATCGCCGCCGGTGGTGTCCGCGCTGTATTGGAAGTAGCTGGAGTGCGCGACATCCTTACCAAGTCCATGGGCAGCGCGAATGTTCTCAACGTCGTGATGGCAACCTTTGATGCGCTGGATGGCTTGCGCTCACCGGCTCTTGAAGCCGCGCGCCGTGGCAAACGCGCTGACGAACTGCTCCCATTCTGGGAACGGAGGAAGCAACATGCCTAAGAAAGAAACTACCGGCAAAACTCTGCGCGTGACCTGGGTCAAGAGCGACATTGGGTTTCCCAAAGACCAAAAGGCCACCGTCAAAGCGCTTGGCTTGCGCCGATTACATCAAACTGTTGAGCACAAGGATACTCCCGCATTGCGCGGTATGTTGAACAAGATTATCCATTTGCTCAAGATCGAAGAGTAGGTAATTAAATTATGAAACTACACGATCTCGTACCCAATGTTGGGTCAAAAAAGAATAGAAAACGCGTTGGACGCGGCATCTCAGCAGGGCAGGGCAAGACTGCTGGTCGCGGTACCAAGGGCGCAGGTGCTCGTTCCGGCGAAGGCGGTCATGCCTATCGACAGGGCGGTAACCTGCCGTTCTTCCGCCGTTTGCCGTTCATTCGTGGTGAAGGATTTACTCCCCCAAACCAGATTTTCTACAATGAAGTAAACCTTGATCAGCTCTCACAGGCTTTCAAGGCGAATGAAGAAGTGACACCGGAAGCCCTCGAAAAGGCTCATCTCCTTCGCGATTCACGCAACCCGACAGTTGTTCTTGGTCGCGGAGAGATTTCCGTCGCCCTCAAGATTCGCGTACATCGCATCAGTGCAGGCGCCAAAGCCAAGATCGAAAAGGCTGGCGGCACTGTTGAAGTGATCGCCTAACCGTTACCAAAGGATACTTTGCATGAAGACCACCTTTTCAGGCTGGCGTTACCTCTGGAAGTCGGAAGATATCCGCCGCAAACTGCTGATTACATTCGCTATTCTGGCATTGTATAGACTTGCGGCGAACGTCCCCGCTCCCGGTGTTAATTTCGAGGTTCTCGCGGCGTTCCGCGCATCGGCAGTGGGCAGCGGAGGCTTTTTCGGTTTTCTGGATATGCTCTCCGGAGGCACCGTCTCCAACTTCTCATTGTTATCAATGGGTGTGTATCCTTACATCACCGCCCAGATCATTTTGCAATTGCTGATTCCGATCATCCCATCTCTGCAGCGCAGAATGCAGGAAGATCCACGGGAAGCACGCCGCTGGCAGGAAAAGTGGACCTACTATCTTGCTGTACCAATGGCTGCTCTCTCTGCCATCGGCCAGATTAACATTTTCAATTCCTTGTCAATTCAGGCACTTGGCCAGGCAATTCTTCCATTTGGGTTTAAGGCAGATACATGGCTGCAATCCACCACGGTTTTGATTGCTATGACTGCCGGAACCATGTTTGCCATCTGGCTTGGTGAGTTGATCTCAGAATACGGCATTCGAGGACAGGGACTTTCCTTGATTATCTTTGCGGGAATCGTTTCACAATTGCCAGCTAACCTTGCGTCGTTGCTTGCAGACCAAGAAACGCGCATAGTAATGCTCCTCCTGACCCTAGTGATCATAGTTTTGACGGTTTTCGCTATCGTCTATGTCCAGCAGGGACGCCGCAACGTTCCGGTAATGTACCCGGGCCGCCGAATGGGGAGCCGTATGTCCATGCCCGTCAAAGGCACTCTGCCATTGATGGTAAACCTCTCCGGCATGATCCCTTTGATTTTCGCGAGCGCTATTTTACAATTTCCCACAATTTTGGCGAGTTATTTCACCCAAAGCGAAAACCAGGCTGTTGCCAATTTCTTTGCAGGGATTCAAAGCTTCTTCGGTGCTACGGGTACAAGCAACTGGGGTTACTGGACGATCTACTTTTTCATGGTGGTCATCTTCACCTTCTTTTACACCTCGGTCTTGTTTGACCAACAGAACTATGGTGACAACCTGAAGAAAGTTGGAGCAACTGTCCCAGGTGTTCACACAGGCGCTCCCACCCAAAAATATTTGAGTACCGTGCAGCGACGCATTACCCTTGTCGGTGCTTTGTTCCTCGGCGTTGTGGCAATCATGCCATTTCTCCTTGGGTTGTTATTGAGCGCACTCAACCTTTCTGCTGCAAGTTCTCAGACTGGTATATTCCTTGTCTCATCATCCGGCTTGCTCATTGTGGTCGGCGTGGTGCGTGACACCTTCCAAAATATTGATGCCGAATTAAAACTTCACGGGTATCAAGATTCGCTGCTCGTCCGCTAAGGAGGGACCATGGTGACCTTTATTGTCCTGCTCGGTCCTCCCGGCGTAGGTAAAGGAACCCAGGCTGAAATTTTGGCCGAAAAAACGAAACTCGCTCATGTTTCCTCTGGAGACCTCTTTCGCGAGAACATTAAAAATCAAACAGAGCTTGGAAAGTTAGCCAAATCCTTTATGGATAAAGGTGAACTTGTACCGGATGGCGTGACGATCAGTATGATTCGAGATCGCATCTCCCGTCCGGACTGTGAAGCTGGTGTGATACTCGACGGATTTCCCCGTACCCCAACGCAGGCAGATGCTCTTGAGAAGATGCTGGCTGAATTTGGCGGCGAAGTCAATGCAGTTCCTTACATTACTGCTGCTGAGACTGTTCTCGTTGAGCGTACAGGCGGGCGTTGGACCTGCCGCGATCACGGGCACATCTATCACGAGAAATTCAGCCCACCACAAAAGACAGGTATTTGTGATTTTGACGGATCGGAACTGTATCAGCGAGACGATGATACAGTTGAAACGGTCACAAAGCGAATTCGAGTTTATCTCGAACAGACCATGCCTCTGGTTGAGTACTACAGAAAATTAGGCAAACTCCTCGAAATTGATGGAGCGCAGCCGGTGGAGCAGGTAACCAAGGTCTTGCTCTCTGCTTTGAAAAAATAATTGTGAGTATGCAGAGCGAATGATATGCTCTGTTGAAAAGTAGGTTGAAAAAATGAGTTTGGAGCGCCAGGTCAATATCAAAACCCCTGCGGAACTTACAACCATGAGGGAAGCGGGACGCATAAATGCTACTGTTCTGGCAAGAGTAAGAGAACTTTTACAACCTGGTGTGACAACGGCGGACCTCAACGCGGCTGCTGAGGAAGTGCTGAAGTCACATGGATGTGTATCGCCATTCAAAGGCTATGGACGTCCTCCGTATCCCGCATCCATTACCGTTTGTATCAATGATGAGATGGTGCATGGAGTTCCCCACCCCAAGCGAAAGCTGAAGGAAGGGGATATTGTCTCAATAGACTGCGGAACCACCTTTGAAGGTTACGTTGGCGACTCCGCTTTCACTGCCGGAGTAGGGGAGATATCTCCCGAAGCGACGAAACTGCTTGAGGTCACCGAAGGCGCTTTGTATGCAGGAATTGAAAACATGCGCAAAGGCAAACGCACAGGTGATGTCTCGGCGGCGATTCAACATTATGTCGAAAGCCGTGGTTTACATGTGACCCGTGAATATACCGGACACGGAGTCGGGAAGGAAATGCATGAAGGTCCGCAGGTGCCAAATATCGGCGTAGCGGGAACCGGAATGTTGCTCCGTCCGGGCGTAACCATTGCAATCGAACCAATGGTACTTATAGGGACGTATGAAACTCGTGTCCTGCCCGACAAGTGGACGGTTGTATCTGCTGATGGGTCTTTGACGGCGCACTTTGAACATACAGTTGCCGTCACCGAAGGAGCCCCCCTCATCCTGACTGTCTTGTGACCATCAAAGACAACCGTTTAGTATGGACGATTTGTAAAACAACCAGTATAATCAGATGTTTGGCTGTCAAAAGACATCCGTAAGTTATTAGGAGATTTTTTATGAAAGTTTCGCCCTCCATTCGCAAGCGTTGTGCCAAGTGCCGTATCGTTCGGCGCAAGGGTATTATCTTTATCATTTGCGAAAATCCAAAACATAAACAAAGACAGGGGTAGTGTGGTGACCTATGGCGAGAATTGAAGGTGTTGATCTGCCCCGCAATAAGCGGGTTGAAGTTGGACTGACCTACCTCTTTGGTATTGGCCCAACCCGCGCTCAGAAGATTTTGGCTCAAACCAAAATCAATCCTGATACGCGTATCAAGGATTTAAGCGAAGCGGAAGTTTCCGCCATTCGCGAAGTTATTTCGAAGAATTTCAAAGTTGAAGGTGATCTGCGCCGCGAAGTTCAAATGAACATCAAGCGCCTGATCGAAATCGGCTCCTATCGTGGCTTGCGCCATCGCCGCAACCTGCCCGTCCGTGGACAGCGCACAAAGACAAATGCGCGCACTCGAAAAGGCACCAAGAAAACGGTTGCCGGTCGTGGTCGTCGCAAGGGCGCCAAGAAGTAATCCTGTCCGAAAGGTATACATAAAAAATGGCTCAGAGTGTTCGTTCCACCCGCCGCGCCGCTGGCGCGAAAAAAGGGAAGCGTACCCTGTCCTCCGGACAGGTGCATGTCTTCGCTTCATTTAATAATACCATCGTAACTGTTACAGATACCGAGGGCAACACAGTTGCTTGGGGTTCGGCTGGTTCTGCTGGCTTCAAGGGTTCCCGCAAAAGCACACCCTTCGCTGCCCGTCTTGCCGCCGAGCAGGCTTTAAAAGCCGCCCAGCAGTTGGGCTTGCAGGAAGTTGACCTGTTTGTAAAAGGTCCCGGACCTGGTCGTGAAAACGCCATCCGCGCTGTACAGTCGATGGGTTTGAAAGTTCGCTCCATTTCAGATATTACGCCAGTACCGCACAACGGCTGCCGTCCTCCGAAAAAGCGACGCGTGTAATTGATGAGGTTCTTGATATATGGCTAAATTATTAAGTCCGGTTTGTAAACTTTGCCGCCGCGAGGGTGAGAAACTCTTCCTCAAGGGTGAGCGTTGTTTTACACCAAAATGCTCCTTTGACAAGCGCAGCTTCGCTCCCGGTCAGCATGGCCGCACCGCAGGACGCGGCGGCGGTAAAGGCATGGGTACGGGGCGCGCCTCCGACTTTGCCCGACAGTTGCGCGCCAAGCAAAAGGCTCGTCGTATCTATGGTGTGCTGGAACGTCAGTTCCGCCGCTATTATGACACTGCGATCGCTCGCAGCGGCATTACAGGTTTGAATATTCTTCAGATCCTCGAATCCCGCCTCGACAATGTTGTCTTCCGTCTCGGCTTTGCATCCAGCCGCTCACAGGCTCGCTTGCTTGTGTCTCACGGCCACTTTACTGTAAACGGCCGCCGCACAGACGTTCCCTCCATGCTTCTTGGTGAAGGTGATGTTATTGCGATCCGCGAAGGTTCGATCAAGTTGGCTTACTTCAAGGATTTGAACGCTTACACTGAAAAGCGTAACGCTCCGAGCTGGCTCAACCGCGATATTAAATCGATGGCTGGTTCCGTGGCTCGCATGCCGGAACGTGCTGAAATTGACGGAAGCCTCGACGAACAATTGATCGTCGAATATTATTCCAGACGTTAATTCCTCCAACTGCGCTTCGGGTCGGACCGGGAAACCGGTACCCGACTCGAGGCGCATTATCAAAAGGGACAGGTGAACCGTGACGGGTATCATTACGAACATGGTTATGCCAAAAATCGAGCGCGAAGCAGAGGCTCGTAATTATGGCAAATTCACAATCAGCCCGCTAGAGGGCGGCTACGGCGTGACGTTGGGCAATGCCCTGCGCCGCGTGTTGCTCTCCTCTCTGGAGGGAACGGCTATTACCTCTCTGCGCTTATCGGATGTGTTGCATGAATTCAGCGACATCCCAGGCGTACGGGAAGATGTCATCCAGGTCATGCTGCAGGTAAAACAGATCCGCATCAAGATGGATGGCGTTGACAGCGCCCGCATGCAGCTTGAAGTACGCGGTGAGGGAACGGTCACTGCGGCGGATATTATTACCCCCGCAGAGATCGAGATCGTCAACCCCGATACATATCTCTTTACTGTAGACGGCGCAAAGACAAAGCACGATATCGAATTCGTAGTGGAGCGTGGCCGCGGCTATTCTCCAGCCAATGAACGCGCTGGGCACATGCCCATTGGTGAATTGCCAGTGGACGCGATCTTTAGCCCTGTGAAACGTGTCAATTGGGAAGTTGCTTCCGCCCGCGTTGGGCAGAGCACTAACTACGATAAATTAATTTTGGAAATCTGGACAGACGGAACCATTTCCCCGGAACGCGCGCTTAGCTCCTCCGCCCGCATTTTGATTGATCACCTGCGCTATGTCGCTGGGATCAACGAAGAAATGCTGGCTGTGGCTGTGGAACGCGAAACCTCTGGAAGCCGTTTGAGCAGTGAGCTGGCAGAAACGCCAGTGGAAGCCCTGGACCTTTCCGTGCGCGTCTTCAACTCCTTGAAGCGCACCGGCATCACCACTGTGGGTGATGTACTCGACCTCCTTGAAAAAGGCGAGACCGCGGTCATGTCCATCCGCAATTTTGGCGAGAAGAGCCTCGATGAGCTTCGCGACAAGATGCGTGAAAAAGGCTTCATGAAAAATGATTCATCCTCGGAGAGTTAAGAGATGCGACATCAAGTAGCAGGTTACCGATTGGGACGCACAAAGAGCGCACGTATCGCTCTGCGCCGCAACCTGATCAAACAGTTTTTTACACACGAACGAATTCAGACCACCGAAGCCAAAGCCGCCGCGATCCGCGGTGATGCTGAACGCTTGATCACACTTGCAAAGAACAGCGCAAGCGGCACCACGGAACAAAAAGTAAACGCACGCCGCCTCGCCGTTTCCAAATTGGGCGACAACCAGATGATCAAACGCCTTTTTGACGAAATTGCCCCCCGCTTTGCAACCCGCAATGGTGGTTATACCCGCGTCACCAAACTTGGACCCCGCCACGGCGATTCTGCCGAAATGGTTGTCCTTGAGTTAGTGGAAGAATAAGTAGAAACATCTGGCGTTCAGCCAAAAGCTAATTGCTAAAGGCTAATCGCTATATGGCACGTTACCAAGTTATTCTTGCTTATGATGGCTCCGGTTTTACCGGAAGTCAGCGGCAGGCGAACTCCCGAACCGTTCAAGGCGAGCTTGAAAAAGCTCTTCGTGAACTGGGCTGGTCTGACAAGTCGGTCATAATGGCTGGCAGGACAGACACAGGAGTTCATGCAACAGGACAGGTGGCTGCATTCGATCTTGAATGGGAGCACGAAGCAGAAAAACTGCTCAAGGCGCTCAATGCGAAACTTCCAGCTGACCTTGCTGTAACAAACCTGCTTCCGGCTTCGGCAGAGTTTCATCCGCGGTTCGATGCAATTTCGCGGACGTACTGCTACAGGCTGTTTTGCGAACCGATCCGCGACCCGTTGCGTGAAAGGTACGCATGGCGGGTCTGGCCATCATTGGACGGAAATGCCCTCGAACAGAACGCAGGCATCTTCCTCGGCACACATGATTTTGCCGCCTTCGGCTCACCGACAACCCCAAAAGGGACGACGGTGCGGACGGTGACAAAGACCGAGTGGAGACAAATGCCGGATGGTGAGTGGCAGTTTGAAGTCCGGGCAGATGCGTTTTTATATCGCATGGTAAGAAGACTGGTATTTGTGCAAGTGGCTCTAGCCCAGGGAAAAGTCCCGGTCGAGAAAGTCCAACATGCTTTACATAAGCAGGGAAAACTTCTTTCGGGTCTGGCACCCTCCACCGGGTTGGCGCTGACAAAAGTAAATTATTGATCATTTGAAATGATATTAAGGAAACGGAGAGACGAAAGTGCAACAGAAGACGTACTATCCGAAAGCCGCTGAAATACAGCGCAACTGGGTTGTAATTAATGCAGAAGGGCAGACCCTTGGCCGTTTGGCTGCGCAAGTTGCGCGTGTCCTGCTTGGTAAGCACAAGCCCACTTTCACGCCTGGCGTGGAGATGGGTGATTTTGTGGTGGTTGTGAATGCCGAACGAGTAACCGTGACCGGCACCAAGACCCACTCCAAACTTGAATCAAAGATCTACTATAGCCATTCAGGATATCCCGGCGGTTTGAAGAGCATTTCTCTTCGTGACCAACTCAACACGTATCCTGATCGTGCTTTGCGTGACGCTGTGTGGGGCATGCTCCCGCACAACCGCATGGGACGCGCTGTTCTCAAGCGCCTGAAGATCTATGCTGGCCCCGATCATCCCCACGCGGTGCAAGCCCCGCAGGTTATGGAATAAGAGGTAAGTGAATATGGCTCAATATTATGAAGGCATTGGACGCCGCAAGGAAAGCACCGCCCGCGTGCGCCTTACCACCGGCTCCGGCAAGATGGTTGTGAACGAAAAAGAAGGCGCGGTATATTTCCCCCGCCTCGGCGACCTCGATGACATTCTGCGCCCATTCAGCGCAGTCGGTCAGGAAGCAAGCAAATATGATGTGTCTGTCATCGTCAGCGGCGGCGGCACCACTGGCCAGACCGAAGCGGTTCGCCTCGGTGTAGCCCGCGCGCTCCAGATCATCAACACAGAGTGGACATCCGCTCTCCGCAAGAAGGGCTTGCTCACTCGCGACGCCCGCGTGAAGGAACGTAAAAAGCCAGGTCTCAAGAAAGCCCGCAAGGCTCCTACGTACACCAAACGCTAGTTCTTTCTTTACAAGTCTTTCGGTAATCCGTAATGCGTACTCCGTAAATAATTTACGAGCTACGAATTACGGATTACTTGTTTAACAACGGAGATACTTATGGACTTTAATCTCGTCACCTCCACATTTGAGACGCTGCGCCTCACACCGCCCTCGAAGTTGACTCTGCTCGATGCGCAGGAATTTTCATCCGCGCATTTTCCTCCCACCCCGCCCGATGTGGACACGTTGATCCTCGGCGTTGATTCGCGCGAACTGGCTGCACAAGTAAAGGCTGTGTTGCAGGCGAATTACCCTGATGAGCATGGGATTTTCAAGGTCGATGCAGGAATAAGGAAAGAGGAAAGATTGGGCATGTTGGGCGCAGGCGATTATTCTTCGTCCACCTGTGTTTATATCCCATCGCTTGGGGAGGGGACATCCTTCGAAGCCTTCGCCGAGATCGTGGCTCATCTCCGTGCGCCGGACGGCTGTCCGTGGGATAAGGAGCAGACTCACCAAACCCTGCGCAAACACCTGCTCGAAGAATCCTACGAGGCATTATCCGCCATTGATGCAAATGACGTGGATGGAATGCGCGAGGAGTTCGGCGACCTGCTCTTGCAGATCGTGCTGAATGCCCAGATCGCCAGCGAGACCAGAGATTTTTCCATGCGCGAGATCGTCCAAGGCATTTATGACAAGATCGTGCGCCGCCACCCGCATGTGTTTGGCGATGTCAAATTGGATGGCGTGGACGGCGTTCTGCAAAATTGGGAAAAATTGAAAGAAAAGGAAAGAGGCGGAAAGAAAGAGGACAAGGGTCTGTTGGACGGCGTCCCCTCAATTCTTCCCGCTTTGAATCAGGCGCAGGAATATCAAGACCGTGCCGCCCGCGTGGGTTTTGACTGGCCCGAGATCGAAGACGTGCTGGATAAAGTCCGCGAGGAGATCGAAGAGATCAAGCAGGCGCAAAATCTCGAAGAAGTGACTGACGAATTGGGTGACTTGTTCTTCGTGCTCGTAAATCTTGCCCGCTGGCGCAAAGTGGACGCCGAGTCTGCGCTGCGTGCGGCAAATATGAAATTCAAGAAGCGTTTTGGTTATGTGGAAAAAAGCGCCAAGGGACAGGGACGTAATCTGTCTGACATGACCTTGGAAGAGATGGATGCTTTTTGGAACGAAGCGAAGAAACTGGGGATGTAATAAAGACAGTAGACCATAGACTACCGACCATAGATGGACGATGGTTCGCAGTCTATGGTCAATATACAAGTTCCACATTTCACAAAACAGTTGTATAATGCGGCGTTGTTAGTTGTACCTCCGGCGCAAGCCGTTCAATTTTTACTCAAGGAGGAGTAATATGCATATTAACTTTGCCATGTGGCGTAAAGCCTCATGGGAACTCATCAAAATGGATGACATAAAAGAGTGGGAAGCGCTCGACGTTGTCTCCAAGTGGCTGATCGCCACTCGTTCCGCTGTTACAACCGTAACGATCTACTCAGGCATCATAGCGGGCTTCCTTGCCTGGCGTGATGATTATTTTGCCTGGCTTCCGTGGGTGATTGTTACGCTTGGGTTGTTCATCGCTCACGGCACGAACAACCTGCTCAATGACTACACAGATTTCTCGCGCGGTGTGGATAATGATAACTATTTCCGCACCCAATATGGTGTGCATCCGCTTGTACAAAAATTCTGGACGAAGAATATTCAAATCCAATGGTTCATTGTCAGTGGTGTGCTTGCCACGCTTGCTGGCATATTCGCCTTGTTTTATACAAACTTCAACCCGTATATTATTGGTGTGTTTGCACTGGGCGCGATCGTCCTTCTTTTCTATACTTGGCCTTTCAAATATTGGGGTATTGGCGAATTATCCATCTTCCTGATCTGGGGCCCGATCATGATCGCGAGCGTGTACATCGTGCTGGCTCTTGGCTCAGGCGGTGACCTCTCGAATGTATTCACCGTGGCGCTTGCGGGTGTGCCCTTTGGCTTGAGCGTTGCCAGCATCAACATTGGCAAGCACATTGACAAGATGGACGACGACAAGAAAAAGGGAGTTGGTACATTCCCTGTGCGTGTGGGACAAACCTTTGCGCGTTATGTGAACATTCTGTCCATCGTGGTTGCGTATGGTGTCATCATTTACCTTGTTGCCACGGGATATTTTTCCACCCTCATGTTGCTGGTCGTCTTTGCCTTGCAGCGCGCCATGTATGCCGTTGCCGTGCTGAGCAAGCCGCGTCCTGAAGGCCCGCCCAAGGGGTTTGAAGCCTTTTGGCCCACCTGGTTTTCCGGTTTCTGTTTTTATCACAACCGCATGTTCGGCGGGCTTTTCATCCTCGGCATTTTTCTCGATACCGTCGCCCGCAAATTTGCGGCATCCCTGCCGCTCTCTGCCAATTGGCTTGGTGTCATCGCCATTGGGATTGGGCTGGTTTATGCGATTGCCCAGATGATGATCGCAAAAACAAAGAAAGCATAATCAATAAGGTTAAGAAAAAAACTCCGAGCAATCGGAGTTTTTTCATTAACCACTTTTTACTATCAGATCTTCCAACTCCAACCATTCTTCTTTCCCTTCCAAAACTCCAAACCCGATTTTGCCCTCCGGTGTAAATGACGCAAATTGATTATCGATCCAGATGACCAGTCCCAGCGGCGGATTCGGGCTTACAGGCGACTCAAACACGAGAGCATCATCCACATACCAGACCACGCGCTTCTGACTCCACTCGAGCCTGTATGCGTGCCATTGAGTGACATCCACGCTGAGAGCGGATGAATCCTCTGCAATGACTTTGCTCAATAATTTTCTCGTCCCTTTGCGCGAGAAGGGGAGTGATACTCCGGCAGGAATCAGCAGCGGATGAAATTTGGGCGAGCGAAAGGTTTGAGCTAAAAATCCCTGTGCGGGTTTATCGTCTGTGAATGACAAATAATTTTGCTCGGATGCGCCAAAGAACCATGCCGCGTTTGGCAGGGTGGGCAATTGCCAGCGCCGTCCGCCGAACCCGAGAGATGCGCCGAACGGGTCATTCCACAGCCCGAAGCCCCATGTCCCGGGGAGGGAAATGCTTGAGGTTTTTGCACGCAAGCTCAAAGTTAAAGAATGATGCGGAAACTTCCTGCGTGAGAGTCCGAAATAGTCATCGATCTGGGCAAAGCGATAGCTGGACGAATCTCCTTCTGGAATTTTCAGAAGATAGCCATTTTCGGTTTTATCAATAGTTGAGTTGGGTGTAGTGCGTGCTTTCATTTAATTCCTGTTGACGAGCCAAATACCAAACAGAATGACTGCGCCGCCGATGATGGATGCGAACGTGACTTGTTCTTTGAGAATGATAGACGCGACTACCATGCTCGCCAACGGCTCGATAAAAAGGAAGGCGCCTGTTTGCGCGGAGGGGAGTTGTGCAAGCGCGTCGAACCAGGCGATGTAGGCGAGGCCGGTGGTGAAGATGCCGAGGAAGATCATGGCCCACCAGCCGCGTGAATCAAGTAGTGGGATCTCGGTGTAGCTTTTGCTCGCAAAGAATGCAACGGAGGTGATCAGCCAGCCGATGGTCATGACCCAAAACGTGAGCCGCGTGGATGGATGCGTTTTCAGCCCGTGCCGTGAGAGGATTGAAAATACCGCCCAATTGACGGAGCTGATGAGAATGAGAAAATCACCGACGGTGCCAAAATTGCCGAGGGAGACGTTGGCAAAATTCCCCTTGCTGACCACAACGAGTACGCCGAGCATGGCGAGCATGATGCCTGAGGATTGCAGGAGGTTGAGTTTTTCCTTGAGTATCAGCCAGCCGAGGATGGCGATGAATGCGGGAGATGTAGCGACGATCCATGCGGTGGTGGTGGCTTGCGCAGTTTGCAGCCCGTTGGATTGCAGCCATTGGTGGAAGAAAATTCCGAGAAAGCCGAGCAGAGCGAAGTACAGCCATTCCTTCCCTCTGGGGAGGGCGAATTGCTTGCGCATGGCGACGGCGGCAAAGAGAATGGGAATGCCCATCGCGAAACGCAGCCACACGACGGCGATGGGGGATATCTCTCCCACGGCGATCTTTGTGGCAATGAAAGAAGCGCCCCAGACAACCACGGCGAATAGCGCTTCGAGATAGGGGAGGAATTTTGATTTTGGCAATTTACACCTTCAAATTAGGATTGCCTATTATAAAGCGGGTTTGATTTTCCAGATCTGAAGGTGCTGGCAGGGAAATTATTTTTGTTTTATTTTTGTTTTTCTCGATTTCGATGTGGCGCTATTTTTATCGCTCTCGTATAAATATCTTCTGGTGTTGTAATGGGCGATCTGAAAATACAGCTTTTCGCCAAGGTGTGCGCGCATGCCAATGGACACTTCCATCTCGCTGACCTTTTCGCGCTCCACCATATAATAATCCGTGCCGAAGATGACGCGCTCGCGAATAGCTTTATCTTCCAGTAAAACATTTAGAAAGTTGATATAGTTGAAAGGCCGGTAGGAGGGCGTTTCGGTGAAGAGGGTATAGGAAACGTCCGTGTAAAGATTGGGGTATTTCCTTGCGCTGGAGTTTGCCTTTTTCTCACGTAGCATGTCTATGATTATGGTCAACCAGGTGGCGTCTTTGCCTTCGCGTGGGGTTCCTCCGGTAAGGTGGCGTTCCCATTCCTCTGAGCCGCCGAAATGGGCAAGGCAGAGATGTAATTTTGGGAATTGTTCGAGTACCTTTTTGTAATTGGCTGGGTTTGCGAATTCTCGCGCTTCTTCGATGGATATACCGATTTTGCGGATTCCGCCCGGCGAGCAGTGTGCCATGACGGGCAAGTGGTTCTTCTCACAATATTCGTACACTTCCATGAGGACGGGGTTGTCTGGATAGTAGCCGAGGTTGGGGTAGATCTTCAGCCCTTTGATCTTGTATTCCTTGTGCCAGCGTTTGAATTCATTGACCACATTTGGGCGGCGCGGATCTACAGCAGAGAATGGAATTAGGGTGTTTTTATTTTCGTCCCGCAGTTTTGCGAGTCCTTGCAATTGGGATTCGTAGGATGATATTGGCTTTCCGATGCCCATGAACTCCAGATCCATTGGCAGGGCAATGAAGCGGGTTTTATCCGGGTATTGCTTTTGCACATGTTCAAAGATATTCTGCTGGCTTTCGAGCGCGCCTCGTGCAAAAAAACGATTCGTGAGAATGACCGAATCCTTGCTCATTCTAAACACTAACCTTCCAATTATTTGAAGCAGGATCAATCTTAGCCAGGGGATGCGTACGGCTTTTACAAGCCTTCGAAATTTAGCCGGGACAACATGGTCGGCTGTGAATGTATGGATGTGGCAGTTGTAGATCGGAGTATCCATGATGTTTGGCTCCTTGACCTGATAAAACTATACGTCAAACGCGACTGTGATACAAGCCTGAAATTAAACGAGAACAATACCATCGGGTACGCGTGCCCATCGGGTATAATATCCACTTCGGAGGCATTAATTACTATGGAAATAACCTGGTTCGGACATTCATGTTTTCGTCTCACAGAGCGCAATTACGCCACCGTGGTGACGGATCCATTTGACCACAAAGCGGTCGGCTACGAAGCGCTGAAGCTCAAGGCTGAGATCGTCACCATCAGCCATGATGCACCTGGTCATAACAACAGTGACGCAGTCAAAGGCACGACCCATGTCATCACAGGCGCGGGCGAATTTGAAATTGGTGAAGTCTTCATCACCGCCGTGCAAACGGGTGTGACAGGCTCCAAGAAGAACAAGGACAAGGTTCGCAATACCCTTTATGTGTTTGACTATGACGGTATCACCGTGGCGCACCTTGGCGATATGCAGGAAATCCCCCCCCAAAGCGAAGTGGAAGCGCTTGGTACGGTCAACGTGCTGCTTCTTCCTGTGGGTGGCGGCGGCGCTCTTAATGCCGCCAAAGCCGCCGAGGTCGTCAGCCTGTTGGAACCAAATCTGGTCATCCCGATGCACTATTCCACGACTGATGCAAAATTGAACCTTGACTCACTGAACAAATTCTTAAAGGAAATGGGACTCGGCAAAGTTGAATCGCAGCCTTCCTTGAAAGTGACTCGCTCAGGACTGCCCGACGAAACCAAAGTCGTCGTGCTGGATTATCAAAAAGGATAATGCCGAAGGGCATAACATAACATGTCAGTCAAAGTAATAATGACTTGGGACATCGCTGCCGAGCGCGATCAGGAATATTTTGAATTTATTATTGGTGAGTTTGTGCCTGGTGTGCAGCGGCTTGGTTTGCAGCCCGCCGAAGCGTGGGCAACCATTTATGGCTCATACCCGCAAATTCAGGTTGGCCTGCTCGCCACAGATGTCCCTCAGGCACGCCGCATCCTCGCCTCGGCAGATTGGGTGCTCCTACAGGAACGTCTCTTCGGATATGTAAAAAATTACTCGCACAAGATCGTCCCCGTCCGCACGGGTTTTCAATTCTAAGTCCGTCATTGCGTCCACTGGTGGTCGAGTAGTCCTGAGCGTTTGTTGCAAAGGACGTATCGAGACCCAAACCGAAGCAATCTCATAAGCCGTGGCAAAGTGACCACGGCTTATATTTTTAGGCCCATGAAACTCTCAACAGCTCTTCTTAAATGGTATTCCAAACACGGGCGGACCATGCCGTGGCGTGACCATCCCGACCCGTACGCGGTGTGGGTTTCTGAGATCATGCTTCAACAGACCCGCGTCGAAACCGTCATTCCCTATTTTGAAAAATGGATGAAATTATTTCCAGACATTCCCTCATTGGCAAATGCTTCGGAGCGGGATGTTCTAAACGCGTGGGAGGGACTTGGCTACTACAGCCGCGCCCGCAATTTGCATAAAGCCGCGAAAATAGTCGCCTCAAACTTTAACGGACAGCTGCCACGTGACCTGACAGAGTTACATGCGCTGCCAGGGATCGGTCGGTACACCGTTGGGGCAATCGCGTCCATCTCCTTCAAAATGGACGAACCCACGTTGGACGGAAATCTTCGCCGCGTATTTTCCCGTTTGCACGATGTCGCCGAATTCGCGGATTCTCCCGCAGGGGAAAAAATATTATGGGACTTAGCCGCAAAGAATCTTCCCAAAGGCAAAGCTGGCGACTACAACCAAGCCCTCATGGATTTGGGCGCAACGATCTGCCTGCCGAAGAATCCACGCTGTTTGCTTTGCCCATTAATGGACATGTGCAAAGCCCGCGAAAACGGGACTCAGGAAACGCGCCCCGTGTTGAAGGCGAAGAAGCAGGTTCCGCAATATATCCATGCAGCGGCTGTGATTGTGGAGCGCGGGCGCGTGCTGTTAAGTCAACGGCCTGCGGATGGGTTGTTGGGGGGGATGTGGGAATTTCCGAATGCGAGAGTAGTTCAGGATCCTGCCGCAGAGTTGGCAAAAGCCTTGAGGTCAGCAGGCAGGATTCAGGTTAAGAAAGGTGAGGCGCTGGGAATTATCCAACATGCGTATAGTCACTACAAGGTGACAGTTCATGCGTTTCGGTGTGAGTCTGTTTCAATTCCCAAGGATAAGAATTTGAAATGGGTGAAGATAACTGAGTTGGAAGATTACCCAATGGGGAAGGTGGATCGGCAGATCGCAAAGATTATAAAAAAGTGACAGTCACCTTTAAGGTGACTGTCACTTTGATTTACGCCTTACTCAATGTTACAAAGACCATTGGCCTTCGCTTTGTTTCCTGATGCAGGTAACTTTTCACCGCATTGACGATATCTTTTTCATCGTCGAGCTTGCCGTCGTGGACAACGCTCATGACGCGCTTCTGCACTTCGGGGATCAGAGTCTCGGCTTCTTCAGGGGAGACGAAGCCGCGGGTGATGATCTCAGGGTCGTGCAGCAGGCGGCCCGTAGATTTATCCACGCTGATGTCGATCAAGAGAATGCCGTTGCGAGCCAGTTGCCCGCGCTCGCGCATCACATCGTGGTCGATGTCGCCAATGGATTCGCCCGTGACGAAAACATAATCGCCGGGGATGCGTTCGCCAAGCTGGATCTTGTTGCCAATCAGTTCAACCACCTGTCCGTTTTCAACCACGATGGTGTTCTTTTCATCAATGCCTACTTGTTGAGCAAGTTCGGCGTGGCGCTTCAACATGCGTAATTCACCGTGTATGGGCATGAAGTGATTTGGGCGCACAAGGTTGATGAGCAATTTCTGCTCTTCCTGTGCGGCATGGCCCGAAACATGGATGGGCGCAATGCTATCGTCGACAACTTTTACGCCGCGGCGCAGCAGACGATTAATGGTCTTGCTAATGGTTTCTTCGTTGCCCGGGATGGGGTGTGAGGAAAGTACGATCGTGTCGTTTTGTTTTAGATCGAATTGGCGGTTCGTGCCAGCCGATAAACGCCCAACGATGGAGGATGGTTCACCTTGCGAGCCTGTACACATGATCACGACTTTGTGATCCTGCATTTGCAGCGCCTGGTCGATCGGCACGATCATTTCATCGGGAATATCCAGATACTTCATCTTGCGCGCGATCTTGACGTTATCGACCATGCTGGGGCCGGCGATCGCCATCTTGCGTCCGTGCTTTGCAGCAGCATCTGCCACTTGCTGAACACGGGAGATTAATGAAGCGAAGGTAGCCACGATCACACGACCTTTGGCTTCGCCGAATACCTTATCAAAAGCAGGGCCAATCACAGACTCAGAGGGAGTCCAACCTGGGCGTTCTGCATTCGTGGAATCGGAAAGCAGCAGATCCACACCGCGGGTGGAAAACTCGGAGAGCTTTGCAAAGTCAGTCGGCCAGCCATCCACAGGGGTGTGATCGAATTTGAAATCGCTCATGTGAATGACCAAGCCTGCGGGGGTGGTGATCGCTAACCCGACAGCGTCAGGGATCGAATGACTCACATGGAAATATTCAATCTGGAAAGACCCGATCTTGCTTGATTCTCCCGCCTGAATGGTTTTGATCTGCACCTTGTGCTGCGAGTTATTACGCAGCAGCTTGCCTTCGATCAACCCACGGGTGAGGGGGGTGGCATAGACGGGCGCGGAAAGATCCGCAACAATGTGTTGGATCGCGCCAATATGGTCTTCATGACCATGCGTAATGATGATCGCCTTTACCTGGCCTGCCCGTTTCTTTAAATACTCGTAGTCCGGGATGATGTAATCCACGCCGAGCATATCGTTCTTGGGAAACATAATGCCAGCATCCACCACGATGATGTCGCCCGCGAACTCATAGGCCATCATGTTCTTTCCCACTTCGCCGAGCCCCCCGAGCGGGATAATTCTTAACTTGTTTTTCTTACTCATATATTTTTATATACCTCATGTATTAATAGATTTTATTATTTAAACCGCCTGAGGCGGAAAAGGTCAAAAGAAAAAGACCTCCGCTGACTTGCTCGCGCGAGGTCCCTGTGTAGATTTCAAACACAAATGCCTTACCAAACAACTGCCAACCCTGTGACAGTAAAAGTCAACTCAATGTGGTGAGTATAGCAGGGCGGCGGGGATTTGTCAAAGCGATTAACCGCCCCCAGCCCCGCTGGCGCCTGATTCTGTTTCCTTATTACTTCTTTTTACTCTGACGTTTTTGTTTATCCAGCATCACGTTGAATTGCAATTGCTTTTCCGCAATGATCTTTTTAATCCTGCTTCTCTGGCTTTCCTCGTACGTGGTGGCGAGCCGTTCCTTCAACGCCGCGATCTCCTGCAAGAGTTCCACCTCTGGCGGGACGATGCCAGCATTTTGCAGCAACGAATACGCCAAACGGACATCCTCTGGCGTCTCGAAATACGCGGACAGGTCAATGGGCTTGCCCTTGTTTTTCAGGTTATCAAAATCCCCGCGTTCCTGTGCTTCTTTGATAATTGCTTCCACTGCTTTTTCAAGGCTCATCGTAACTTAATTATAAACAAACTTTCCAAAATCATATACTTATTTTCACAAGGTAAATTGACATCCCTGCCCAAGTCCTGTACACTTCCCAAGTTCTTGTCCGCCCAACCTCGCCAAGGAAAAGGGTAATTAATATGGATATCGATCTCGATCTATACCGTCACGAAATCCGCACATCGTCAGACCCCATCGTTCGTCTTTCCGCAATTGATGTTTCCCCCGAAAGCCCGCTGCGCACCATTGTTTTCATTCATGGCTTCGGCGGCAAGGCGGAGCAATGGCAGTATCAAATGCAAAAATTTGCGATGGATAACCGCGTCATTGCAGTGGATATGCGCGGACATGGACTCTCCGACAAGCCAACCGCTGGCTACGACATGCCCCGCATCCAACTGGACCTGGAAACTGTTCTGACCCAGTTGAAAGTATCCACGCCTTTTGTTTTGATCGGCCACTCCTTCGGCGGTGCCATTGTTACAGAATATGCACTCAATCATCCTGAAAATGTTGAGAAGCTTATTCTCATTGCGACGGCCGGGGAATTCAAATTAAATCCCTTATTCAAATTTGCATTGAACCTGCCCGCCTCGGTATTGAGGTTGATCGGTCCGTTCACGCGCCAGTGGCTGCATGCTCCGCCGCATGCCTTGAAGCCTTTCTATCTTCAGAACCTTTCCAAATGGAACGGCTGGGAGAGGTTCGCCAAGCTGCAAGTTCCCACCATGGTCATTCGCGGACATCGTGACATTGTCTTCGACCGCCCATCCTTCGAGAAGGTGGCAAAGTCCATTCCAGGCGCAGAGGATATTGACGTCCGCGCATCAGGCCACATGGTCATGTTGGAGAGGCGCGAGGCAGTGGACCGTGCCATCGCCAGTTTCCTGAAAGGCGAATCGAAAAAATCGTGGCGGGACTCTTCTTTCGTTGCCCCCAAATCCTCAAGAGATGATTTGAAGCGCGAGCGAACCTGGCTCAATCATTACGAAGACGGCGTGCCCTACACAGTGGACGTGCCGCGCATTCCTGTTCATCATTTGCTGCGCTCCTCGGTACGGCGTTTTCCAAATCATCCCGCTGTTTATTTTGAAGGCGCAAAACTCACCTATCGACAATTGAATCATGAAGCCAATCGCTTTGCCAATGCTCTGCTTGCTTTGGGGATTGGCAAAGGTGCGCGCGTGGTTCTGCTTTTACCAAACATCCCGCAAATGGTTGTGGGATATTACGGCGCATTGAAAGCGGGCGCGGCGGTGGTGTTGATTCCGCCGATGACCGACCCTGCTGAATTGGCGCACCAGATCAAGGAGGTGGATGCGAGCGTGCTTATCACCATGTCCACATGGTCTGGTTTGGCGAAGCAACTTAAACAGGAGACTGGCATTCCGCATGTGGTGCTGACCGACCCCGCGGATTATCTGGCGTTGCCAAAGTATTTGATCTCCCGCTGGCGCAACCGCGGACTTGATCTCTCGAACGCCTTGCACTGGAATCGCTGGCTGGCCCAACAAGATAAAAAATCCCCCTCGGTGGATGTTCAACCCGAAGATCTGGCTGTCATCATGTTCACTGGCGGCACCACCGGGCAATCCAAGGGCGTGATGCTGTCGCATCGCAACCTTGTGGCAAATGCCTTGCAGACCCGTCACTGGCTGCCGAATGCGGAAGAAGGCAAGGAACGGTTCCTGTGTGTTGTGCCGTTCTTTCATAGTTATGGCATGACCACCGCTTTGAATGTGCCCGTCTCTGTTGGTGCCGCGTTGATTCTGAAACCGCAATTCATTATTCTGCATGTGTTGAAAGCCATCAAGAAATACAAACCGACGATCTTCCCAGGTTCGCCAAGCATGTATGTAGCCATTAACAACTTCCGTGGGGTGCGCAAGTATGGGATCAGTTCAATCAAGGCCTGCATCAGTGGCTCTGCGCCTTTGCCTGTGGAAGTGCAGGAAGCCTTTGAGAAATTGACCAAGGGCAAACTCGTGGAAGGGTACGGACTCACCGAGGCCTCGCCTGTGACACATGCCAATCCCTTGGACAAGAAGAGCCGCAGGATCGGCACCATTGGTGTGCCGCTGCCGTCTACGCAAGCCGCCATTGTGGATTTGAAAACGGGCAGCAAGGAAGTAGAACCCGGGCACATCGGCGAGCTTGCCATCCGCGGCCCGCAGGTGATGATGGGGTACTGGAAGAATGAAGCCGCCACAAAAGAAGTGCTAACTTCCGACGGCTGGCTGTTGACGGGTGATGTTGCCCAAATGGACGAGGACGGTTTCTGCCGCATCATCGCCCGCAAAGCAGACATGTGGTATCCCGAGAAAGCTGGCAAGGAACCCGCTTTCCCGCGTGATGTGGAAGAAGTGATCTATGAAATTCCGCAGATCAAAGAGGTGGTTGTGGTGGCTGTGGCAGGCAACCCGTTTGCATTTATCATTGGCGCGAAGCAAAAGCCAAGTGCTGAAGACGTGATCGCCTATTGCAAGCGCCGATTACCTCCGCACCTTGTGCCGCGTTTTGTGATTTTTATGGATGAATTCCCAAGAACATTTATCGGCAAGGTGCTGCGGCGCGAACTTGCCAAACGATACGGAAAACAGATCGCTGGAGAGTAGCGCCTCAATACGGAGTCCGCAAGTTCTACTTGCCGATTTACCGAGTCCTACTTACAATGTATCCTCATAGTCCAGAAGTAGAACTTCTGGACTCCAAATTATGTAAAGATGAATATGATTACGAATATGGATAACATTACGACCCTTGATGGGGTTCTGGAAAATAGACATAAAGTAAATTACGTGCAACAGGGAACCGGTGCGCCTGTCATCCTCACGCATGGATTGGCCGCTTCACTTCACGATTGGGACGACCTGCTTCCTGAGCTTTCTGCTTCGGGGTATGCCGGCTATGCCCTGGATTTGTTGGGGCACGGTGAAAGTGAAAAGCCCGAACATGCGCATGATTACACGGTGGATAATACCTTCGGTCATTTTTCGAAATGGATCGATTCGCTTGAGATCAATGAGCCAATGACCCTGGTGGGGCATTCGTTGGGTGGGGGACTGTCGCTTCTGTATGCGTTGAAATATCCCGAACGTGTGAAGGCGCTTGTGTTGGTCAACCCGTTCTATGACATCAGGCAACTGCCGCCGATGCTGCAAAAAGTGTTTCGGCATCAATTGATCAACACCAATTTCATAGACATGACCCCCTACCGAGTCTTCCGCTTTTTCGTCGAGATGACAAGCTTCAACTATTACATCGGTCACCGTGAGGGACATGTGCTGCCTGAGCATATCCGTTACCAGACCGCGTTGGATTACAAGCGAGCTTCATCTGGGATCTATAACATTCCGCGCACGCTACCTTCGATGGATTTGGATTTATCCCGCCTGTATCAGCCGACTTTGCTCCTGTGGGGTGGACGTGACCAGACGCTTGCGCCGTCATCTTTTCCGCAATTGGCAAAGTCTTTGCCCAACGTAGTGGACACGCACATCCTGCCGATCTGCGGACACGTCCCGCATCAATGCCATCCTGAGACGTTCAATCCGTATGTGATGAAGTTTTTGAAAGACCTGTAGTCTCGTCATTGCGAGGAGGGTGCTCTTCCCGACGAAGCAATCTTCATCACGTTGTTGGAGATTGCTTCGCTGCAAAAATCGCCTCGCACATCGTCCCTGAATGACGGAAAATACAAAATGGGGGAACTGCAACGATATTTTAAGACTCGCGCATACCAATCACCCCTTGCCAATGCCTATGTAAGATGCTAAAATGCCGAACACTTTGACCATATGTACGGGGATGCAGTGCCGAAACGCCCATATATGGCTCTAACATTTGTTCTATAATTGGAGAGATTTCCCAGATGCGTTGTCCGTATTGCAAGCATCATGACTCTAAAGTTCTCGATACTTCCCATGATAGCCATGGGGGGATTCGACGGCGCCGCGAATGCCTGAAGTGCAGGCAGCGCTTTAGCAGTTATGAAAGACCTATTTTGGCCACACCGCTCATCATCAAACAGGATGGGGCGCGTGAAGAGTTCGACCGCGAGAAATTGGCGCGCGGTATCCGTATTTCCTGCGCCAAGAGACCCGTCTCTGCGGCGGACATTGAACGTATGATCGGGCAGGTGGAGACCCTGCTGCAAAAGATGGGCAAGGCCGAGGTTTCGTCCCGTGTGGTGGGTGACCTCGTGATGACGACCTTGAAGGAAGTGGATCAGATCGCGTACATCCGTTATGCGATCGTGTATCTCGGTTTGGACGATCTCCAGTCTATTCGCACAGAAATAGACCAGTTACTGGAAGATTAAGTTGACGGCAGGACGCCCCCTCGCAAGGGGGGAATGTCTGTGCCGTTTTTTTGCCCATATCAACCATGTCATTCTGAGGGAGCCGTTCTTTGGCGACCGACACTTGCGCAGCACGCAGTCCGGTGAGAATCTCGAACACGAGGTAGAGACCCTTCGCTACGCTCAGGGTGACACGAACACATTTTATTAGGAGAGTACAAGATGGTTGCTAAATCAAGTGAACCGAAAGTCAAGAACGGATTGTTGCCAACGCCTGCCATTGCCAAAGGGATGCCCAGAGCAGCCCTGACCGACAATGCCCGCCAGGTGTTGATGAAGCGCTACGTGCGCCGCGGTGACGATGGCAAGCCTGCCGAGAATGTCGAAGAGATGTTCTGGCGCGTGGCGTACCATGTTGCCAAAGTGGAAGAACAATGGGGCGCGGATGTTGCCCAGCGCACCGTTGAGTATTACCACCTGCTTTCAAGCAAGAAGTTTTTCCCGAACTCTCCAACCTTTACTGGTGCCGGGACTCCGCTTGGGCAGTTGGCCGCTTGTTTTGTTCTTCCCATCACCGATGACATGGGACGCCACAGCGCGGGCATCTTCCAGACTTTGCGCGACGCCGCGTTGATCCAACAGACGGGCGGCGGTAACGGCTTCTCATTCTCGCGCCTGCGCCCCAAGGGTGCGCTTGTGCAGACCTCCGCAGGGCAAGCCACGGGACCTGTCGGCTTCCTGCGCGTGTATGACCATGCCTTCGGTGAGATCGCACAGGGCGGTACCCGCCGCGGCGCGAATATGGCCGTGCTGCGTGTGGACCACCCGGATGTGGAAGATTTCATCACCTGCAAGATCAATGAGAACTCCATCACGAACTTCAATATTTCAGTGGGCATCACCGATGCTTTTATGCAAGCAGTAAAAGAAGACAAGGAATGGGCGCTGCGTTTCCCTGACCTTGAAGAAATGAAACACAAGGGTTTCAGCGGCACCATTGAGCAAGCCGAAGCCGCTGGCATTACCATCCATACTTATAAAACAGTCAATGCGCGCGAGTTGTTCAATAAGATCGTCAAGCAGGCGCACCACAATGGAGAGCCGGGTGTGCTCTTCCTGGATGCCGCCAACCGCTACAACCCCGTGCCGCACTTGTATCCTTTGGAAGCGACAAATCCATGCGGCGAGCAATGGCTTGGACCGTATGAAAACTGCTGTTTGGGTTCTGTGAATTTGAACGAGCACTGCGGCCCCGATGGCTCGGTGGATTGGGAAACGTTGCGTCAGTCTGTTGTGACGGCGACGCGTTTCCTCGATGATGTGGTGGAAGCGAATGCGTATGTGCCGGCTGTGGTACAGCTCAAGGAAGCCGCTCACAAGGCGCGCCGCATCGGGCTTGGCATTATGGGTCTCGCGGACTTGATGTATCACGCAGGCGTGCGCTACGGGTCAGCAGAAGGCCAGGAATTCGGCGCGCAGGTGATGGAGTTCGTGCGCTTCCACTCGATGAAGACCAGCGTGGAACTCGCCGAAGAGCGCGGACCTTTCCCTGCCATCACCGATTCTATTTACGATATGGACAACATGAAGTGGGAAGCGCCCAAGGCGTTGGCTCCCTATCTGCATAACTGGAACAGGCCCGAGGTTAAGTGGGAAGCGATCTCGAGCGGCATCAAAGAGCATGGTATCCGCAATGCGGCTCAGACCACCGTCGCGCCGACTGGCACAATCGCCACTGTGGCTGGCTGTGAAGGCTACGGCTGCGAACCTGTCTTCGCGCTGGCGTATATCCGCCACGTCAACGATAACGGCAAGGATCTGAAACTGACCTATGCCAGCCCGCGCTTTGATGAAGCCCTCAAGAAGCTCGGCCTCGGCGAAGAGAAACGTCAGGAGATCGTGGAGCAGGTGATGCGCGAGGGAACCTGCCAGCACATTGCCGAACTTCCGCAGCACATCCGCGATACCTTTGTGGTTTCGGGTGATGTGACCGCCGAGGAGCACGTCCGTATGCAGGGCGCGCTGCAGGCCTTTGTGGATAACTCGCTTTCCAAGACGGTCAACTTCTCGGAAGGCGCAACCGAAGCCGACGTGGCGATCGCCTACCAGCTTGCCTGGGAACTCGGCTGCAAGGGAATTACCGTGTATGTGACGGGTTCGCGCGATAAGGTGGTGTTGGAGACGAATGCCACTGCGGATAAGAAAGTGCCCGCCTCTTCCGAGCCGAAAACTGCTCCTGTACTAGCGGCCACTCCTACCATTTGGCATGGGACGAAGAAATCACGCCCCAAGGCGCTGACTGGAAAGACACACAGCATCGAAACGCCCGTGGGCAAGGCCTTCATCACCATCAACGAGAACGGCGGCTCACAGCCCTTTGAAGCCTTCGTGAACACCGCCAAGGCAGGCTCTGAAATTGCCGCGGTCTCCGAGGCCATTGGACGGCTGATCTCCTACATCCTGCGCATGGCATCGCCCGTGGCCCCCGTGGACAGAATGCGCGAGATCGTGCTGCAACTCGTCGGCATCGGCGGCG
This sequence comes from Candidatus Villigracilis propinquus, assembly GCA_016714565.1. Taxonomy (GTDB): domain Bacteria; phylum Chloroflexota; class Anaerolineae; order Anaerolineales; family Villigracilaceae; genus Villigracilis; species Villigracilis propinquus. The sequence goes on along the minus strand of JADKDM010000012.1, from coordinate 5,356 downwards.
GACGCTCGCTCGGCTTCGGCATCAACCGCGTGCGCTCCCTGCCCGATGGCATTGGTCAGGTGCTCGACCTGTACCTGCGAGACAAGGACGGCACTTCCGAAGAAGAAGTGCCAAGCAACGGGAACGGCAACGGACACCACGCCGACGAGCCTGCTCCCGTCAAAATGAAGATCGGCGACATCTGCCCCGAGTGCGGCGAGGCCGCCGTGGTCAACGAGGAAGGCTGCCGCAAGTGCTATGCTTGTGGGTTTAGCGAGTGCTAGAGAAGTTGAAAGTTAGAAGGTTTGAAGGTTGAAATGTTATAGGGGCGGACAATCGTCCGCCCCTGAAACTAATTTGTAAATAACACAAAGTATGCGAACGAAGCGCAACAAATTTTTTAAGACTAGCGCATACGTTGTTCTATTGAAACTCGCTGTATTTTGTGCTATAAGATGGGGAGCATGGATAGAATATTCGTGCTAAAAAGGAAGGTCTCAAGTGTTCGAAGCACTTGAGACCCGATATTGGGCAGCGTGCGGTTTTCGACTCCTTGGCTGCGTGCTGTAGTTTACCCAGAATATTATTAAGTGTCAATTCGTAAATTGGCATTGATTCCATGTTTGATAACTACTTGTATGTTGCTCCGCCTCGCCGCCAATCCTCTGGGATTGGCTTTTTGCGTTTCAGGGATGGGCGAGCAGATTTGGAGAATTTCTGCCGTTGAGATAGAGGAGGTTTTTTACTGGCAGAAATATTATTGATATTTTTTATCGTGTAGAAGTGTCGTTCCAAATCTAATAATATAAAAGGATAACAAAATGAGTAACAAATCGAATAACAGGATTGTATATAAGCGCCCTAGTGGGGCGTGGGTTAATAAAAAGAATGATGCTGATAAAGCATCGAGTGTGCATGCTACTCAGCAGGAAGCCGTGGAAGCAGCGCGGGAAATGTTGAAAAATCAGGGTGGTGGTGAGTTGACCACCAAAGGCCTGAATGGGCAAATCAGGAGCAAGGACACGATTGCGCCCGGAAATGACCCTGTCCCGCCTATGGATAAAGAACACTAGTAAAAGGAGCTAAAAATGACTAAATGGGCTGATTACTGTATTTCGGCTGTACGATACAACGCTGAACACACTCATATTGTAAAAGTAAAAGTACATGCTGATATGGGTGATACTCTTGGAAACGAAACTGAGGGGACGCGGACCGAGGTAGTGTCTGCAATTGAGAACAAAAAGACCTTTGTAACTATTACTCGTTCAACAGACGGTAAATGGAAAAAAGGTGAGGATGTTCGCATCATTACAGTAGGAGGTGTAAAGTACCTGCGTACCGATGCGAACAGTAAAGCATCAGATAACTTGGGAAATCTTCCTGAGTTTTAAGTAACAAAAAATCCCTGAGGCATGCCTCAGGGATTTTTTGTTACTTATCTTTTACGCTTTTCCACTGCCATTACACTTGGGGCAGGTAATTGTCCCACTGCCTGAACATCTTGCGCAAGGTTCCCAACTCTTTTTTGATCCATCACTCTCAGAAAATGTTCGCTTGCCACCACAGGCTGGGCAAACATGCTCTCCTTTCCCACCACAAGAGGAACACTTTTCATCATTCATTTAATACTCTCCTTTATTAATATTTTGATAATTTATCTTTTGGCCTTTTCTAGAGAAACAAGTTTTTCGTATTGCTCTTTTAGGAGTTTTGCACCTCTTAAGTCTGCCCCTTCAACATTGGTAAAATTAGGTTTGTCTTTGTTAAGTCAACGTTTTGTAACTTTGCAAATTTTAGAAATGTGTAAGACAAATCAGTTTCTGTAAGGTTCGCTTGAGTAAAATTTGTGAAAGACAGATCGCAACCGCATAAATTTGTTTTGGTCAAATTGGCGTTTTTGAAACTTGCAAAGCAAAAATAAGCCCCTTTTATTTCAGCCTCTATCAAGTCCGCCGTGTCTAGAATTGCCTCCCGTAAATTTGCTCCGTTTAGCGAGATAACAGGATTTTTATTTATAAGTTGTGATTCAAATAGAAACTGCAGGGCTTCTGCCTTTCGCTCTTTATCTAGCCTACGGAATGCTCCTAAAGCATAAGTTCTTGCAAGTATTCGAATTTCACTCGTGACTTTTTTTGATTTTAAATTATTATCTAAGATTAATTTTGACATCTGATCTATAAATAATTCTAATATCGCTTGCCTCTGTCGGTCTAGTTCAATAAGTTTTTCAGATTCTTTTTCAGTTGAACTCAGAAACCATACTCCAACGGACAAAACCAAGGGAACTATTAATAAATCAAGCCAATCCCATAGTGACTTTGCGCGTGGTCCATTTATAGTTTCGTTATATGGACCAAAACCTGTCCAAATTGGGGCTTTGTTAGGCATAATTGCCCAACTCCCAATAAGAATAGTTACTGTAATAAGTATCATTAATAAGATTATTTTTGAATTTTTCATTTTTTCTCCTCCACGATCCCAATTTCCTCTTCCGAGACCATACAACTCATAGACAAGTTTATCAATCGCCCTGTCCGTGGACTCGATCTCCCGTTTCACCATTTCCTGCTCCTGCGGCGTGCGTGGACTTTGCTTGTGCAAGGCCAGCATTCTTTCCACAAGAGACACCATCTTGTCGTGTTGGGCTTTCTCGGTAGGATTGGAGAAGTTGATAGGACGAATAGGCACTTTCTCCATATATTGTGAGATCAACCTGTAACGATATTCACCTGCTCTTACTCCAAAAGGGATACTAATATTACTTATCAGGAACCAAAAGAGCTTGCTATTAAGTAAGCCTAACAGATACAGGTCATTTGTGCCAATTGCATAACCAGTATTTGCAAGATAATGTCCTTCATTATCGAAAAAAATGAGGCCCTTTTTGTTATATCTGGATATATAATTTTTGGGACCATCGAAAACTGGATAATAAGCAACATCATCTTGAATTTCATACCATTTATAACGACCTGGTTTACGACCTCTCTTTGAGTTTTACTTGTTTAGGAGTCAAATCTTCTTTCCAATTCGACAGATGTTCTTTTACTGCTGGATATGAGTCAATGTTTGTTCCACGTCGAGCAAAAATAAGCCAACGATTTTTATAATTGGTATGCCAACGGCGAATATCTTCTCCCTGTAAAAGCGGCTTGATGATTTCGCTATTCTTTGGGTCAGCTTTAATGAGTTTGTCTTTTGTTTCAGTGTCTATTACAAAAGCCTCATTTAAGCCAGTTGTTACGCCACGAAAAAACTGGCCTGATACATATTTTCCTAGCTCAATCCCATAAGCTTTAATTCTATTGAACAACTCTAGTCTTTTGGCATTGTCGATTGCCCATACCTCTTGAGTAAATTGACTTGCAGGAATTGTATAAATATTTTCTTGTACAAAATTAGATAAATCCAGATTCAGGGATGGAATTTTGCATATTTCAATGGATTGATTAGGTGATCCATCTGCCAAAATCAAAGGTATGCAAACGTGAGGATCTTTTGCGGTCTCAAAAACTGCTAGTCCGCCAAAATCAACCAAGCGTAAAACTGTTGCATTATTTTGCAAGTGTATTCGTAATGACTTTCCATAAGTAGCTCTCAAAAAACTACTTGAAACGATAATGCTGTACAAGCCTTCCTTTTTTAGAAGGCCTATTCCCTTTTCAATGAAGTAAATATAAAGATCTGCAACGCCATCGTATGAGTTGTAATTTCTTTGGAAATATTCTTTATATTCAGATAGAGACTCTTGCCTTACATACGGCGGATTCCCTATCACCGCATCGAAGCCGCCTTGAATAAAGACCTGCGGAAAAGCGCCTTTCCAGTCAAAGGCATTCACGCGGTAGCGTTCTTCCAAGTCCGCGAAGCCCATTGTCAACTGCTGGCCTTCATAATAATCAGGCCCGATCAGCGAATTTCCGCATTGAATGTTTCGGCTTAGGTCAGGCAATACCCGTTCCTGTAACAACGATAACTGTGAGCCAATGGTCTCCTGACTTTCCCCTTCCAAGACCTTCAAGAGCAGGGAAAGTTTGGTCACTTCCACGGCTTGCGGGTCAATGTCCACGCCGTAGATGTTGTTGAGCAAAATCTCTTTCTTCTTAGAAGTCGTCAAACGATAGCCGTCTTTGTTTGAAGATGGCAGGGCTTGCCCCTAGCCATTTCTCAGGAGTATTCTCAATGTACCATTTCAAGTGCCAATCCATCAAATACTGGTAGGCTCCCAGGGGAAAGTCCCAGACCCGCAGGCAGGGTCAAGGATACGCAGCTTCTCGGCATCTTTCGGCGTCTTACCTTCCAGCAGCTTCCCAACCGTGTTTAGCACAATGTAATTCACAATGTAAGTGGGGGTGTAATACACACCGCCCGCCTTGCGTACTTCGGGCTTTTCCTCCACCTTGGCCTGATGTCCCGCCGTCAGGCGGATCACCTTGCCGAGGAAGCGTTCGTACACCTGCCCTAAAATATCCGCCGGGATTTCACGGAAGACGTACGGACTTTCGGGATAATATAAATTCTTGAGGATGTCCTGCAAGACTTTGTCGTCTACATTCAGGTTAAGTGTCAAGCTGTCGGCTGCTGCGGATTGATTCTTCTCGTCTGTAAAATGGAACAGGCCAGAGTTATAACGCGCATCCGCTCGTTTGAATAACTGAACCAATCCAGCATATATATCCTTGCCCGCGCCGATCTCTTTAGCTGCCCGTCTCGTTCTACGCCTCGATCTTCGCAAATCCGCAGGAACACAATACGGTCAATCGTCATCTGCACGGCATAATTCAATTCACGCACATTCAGGCTTTCATTGCGTAAGGCAATATTCTTTGCCAGTAGATAACGCCAACGTTCGATCTCAATCAGGAAGGCATCGTCCACTTCGGTGGTGCCTTTTTTTGTTTTCATTCCCTCGGCATACTGATCGAATGAACCTTTTAGGACTGCATCCCGTGAGAAGATCGCGGCGATCTCGTCCCATTTCTCGATGTAGTCCTTGTAACTATACAAAGCCACGCGCCCACAGAAGCCTTGTCTTTTTTATCGGGCTTGTTCCTGCAATCGTATACCGCGAACTCCTCAAAGTCCGTTAGGATGGAAATAGGCAGTTTCGCAGACCAGGCATAACGTCGTACCTGAAAAGCAGGATGGATATTATTTTCAATGTTGACTGCGGGCTTCTTGGCTTCCACAAAGAACTTGCGCTGACCGCCAATGCGAAAGGCATAATCAGGCGCTTTATTTTCCCCTTCAATCTCAAGGCTGTCTTCGTGAATGACATCCTTATACATTTCAGCATAGCCCTGCTTATTGAGCAAGTCCCAACCGAGCGCCTCAAAGAACGGGTCTAAAAACTCGCGCCGTAGCTGCGTCTCAT
>JADKDM010000011.1 GCA_016714565.1 Candidatus Villigracilis propinquus | reverse complement strand
TTGATTTGTTATGATGAGAGTGTGCAGTAAAAGTTATTTGGGACAAAACCATGATGGGTTGGGGAAGAGGCTGCGGATTGCCGTTTCAGGGCTTAGGGAATAAAGAGGTTATGAAGAATTTGTCCGCTGTGGTGGGGAATGTCCGCGAGTTGATCACTGGGCGAAACTGAAAATCGTGTATCATTAGGGCAGGAGATTTAATTATGACAAATCAAGAACTCCTTAACCGAATCACCATCAATCCCAACATGGCATTTGGGAAACCCACCATCCGCGGATTGCGATACTCCGTCGAATGGCTGTTGGAAACACTCAGTTCGGGCATGACAAACGAAGAAATCCTTGCCGATTACGAAGACCTTGAAGGCGCCGATATTCAGGCTGTCCTGTTCTATGCGGCACGGTTGAGTCAGGTCAAGCGGATGAGTTTGGTCAACGCATGAAATTTCTGATCGATGCCAACCTGCCAAGACGCATTGTCCACATTTTTCAAGAGCGCGGTCACGATGCTGTCCACACACTGGATTTACCCGAAGGCAACTTAACCGCAGACACTACGCTTTTAAATTACGCGGACGAAAATAATTGTGCTGTTGCAACAAAAGATTCTGATTTCAGTACATCCTTCTGGCTGCAAGACCGTCCCAACAAACTATTACTGATTTCCACAGGCAACATCAGAAATGCTGAATTAGAAACTCTGTTGACCGCAAATTTTGATCAATTGATTTTGGCACTGACAGAGAATCGGTACGTTGAATTGACTCGCGAGCATGTTATTATCCATGCGTAGTCTGTTTTCGAAGTTGGGTTTAAAAAGACAACAGCCCTTAAAAGCGTTGTCTTTTTTGTTTCTAATTTTTTTGGACAGGGTCGTTAAGAGGTTATGAAGAACTTGTCCGCTGTTGTAGGGAAAGTCCGCGAGTTGGTTGCAAAATTGAATTTAGAGATAACAGGAACAATTGCCCCATTCCTTCGTTTCTAATGGGAAGGAGAATTCCCATGTTCAACGATAGAAAAGTCTTTCTTGTTCTTATCCTGTTCCTCACTGCCTGCACGTCACAGCCTGCCTTACCCGAAATGCGGAAGGAGAAAATTGGGTGGCATTTTCCGCAGACAAAGCGCAGGCGGATCAAATGCTCGACTGGCTCTTCCCTGCGGATGCCGAATACTGGTCCCCCACCGAAGCGGACGTCCGCACACTGCAGAGCGGATTGCCTGCCTATTTGCAAGAGAACAAGTCCGCGTTTTATATGACGGAGACTCTGGTTTGGGAGCAGTTGGATGAATACAACAGTCAATATGTCGGGATCGTCCTTGAAGGCAGAAAGGTCATCTACGCCAGCTATTTGTGCAAGAATGGAGAAGACAGCGGGTGGAAGGAAAATTTCATCTTCGTGGCGGATGGCGGCGCGTGTTACTTCCAATTTAAGTTCGATACGTCCACAGGCAGGTTCTTCGACCTGCTTGTGAACGGCGAAGCGTAGCAAAAAGGTTGTGCTGATTAAAGGGTAAACGCCCATGTTTGTGTGGGCAGGGCGGGTATATAGTAAGATTGATTGCTCACATCATTTCCAAACAGAATATTATTTTAGAGGAGTGATATTTATGCAAAGTGTGGTTGTGACTGGCGTATCCACTGGAATTGGCTGGGGCATTACCAAGGTTCTACTTCAAAAGGGTTTTCGCGTCTTTGGCAGTGTCCGCAAGCAGCAGGATGCCGAACGTCTTGCCAAAGAGTTCGGAGAAGCGTTCATCCCTTTGATCTTTGATGTTACCGATGAGGCGGGCGTACAAGCCGCGGCACAAAAGGTCCGTGCTCAAATGAGTGGTGAGACTTTGTTTGGGCTGGTGAACAATGCAGGGGTTGCGTTCCCAGCGCCGTTGATGCATCAACCCATTGCAGATTTTCGGAAGCAGATGGAAGTCAACCTGATCGGGCAGTTGATCGTCACACAGGCATTCGTCCCATTGCTCGGAAGCGACCGTTCCTTGCGTGGGAATCCAGGCCGGATCATCAATATCAGTTCCAATGGCGGCAAGAACGGAGCTCCATTTCTTGGCGCATACGTCGCATCCAAACACGCGCTGGAAGGACTCTCCGAAAGCCTTCGACGGGAGCTGATGCTTTACGGCATTGACGTCATTATCATTGGACCTGGGGCCGTGGCAACCCCCATTTGGGGTAAGGCTGAAGTTGTCGATCTGTCCGATTACGAGAAAACGGATTATGTTGAGTCCGCATCGCGTTTACAAAAGTTTATGGTTGCAGATGGACGAAAGGGATACCCGCCAGAAAAAATTGGCGAAGTTACCTTGCACGCGTTAACCACCGCAAAACCGCATGTCCGCTACGCGGTGGTGCCAGGCAACCCCTTAAGGAATTTCATTCAGGGCTTATTGCCCAAGCGTACGATTGACGGGATTATCGCAAAAAATTTGGGATTCAGGAAGAAAGGTTAATTGCAGACAAGCTTTTTTCAGGTCGGGGTAGCTTATCCTCGCCTTTCAGACGCTTCCTCAAATACGGCAGATGATTCAAAGTTTGAATCATCTGTCGTATGCTTCACGTAAGAATACCGCAAGTTGGGACTCGTAATAAACCACCAATACCTTGCATCTAAACCTAAAACTAAAGTAGTCGGTAGTAAATGGTTAGAATTCCGTCATTGCGAGCCGCGCTCTTTGCGGCGAAGCAATCTCAGACTTTGCGAGGGATTGCTTCATCGAGAAGAGATCCTCCTCGCAATGACGAGAGGATTATCTTCTAAATTCTTTCGATCGATCACGTAGTACTACCCGGAGCTTTATCTATGAGATTTTATTACTGGCACTATGGCATCATTATCTGTAGTCTGACCACCGCGTTTTTGCACATTACGTTATACCCGTACTTTGGCTGGTTAGACTCGATCGTATTGAACGGCTTTGGGACCCTGGCCTTGCTGGGAGCGTATTTCTTGCCCATCCCGTTCTTTCAACAAAGGCGTCACATCGTCTACTGGTCGATCATTGGCTACGCCCTGCTCACCATTGTTCTATGGATCATTCTCGGTGATAAGACTTTCAAGTTCGAAACTACAGCCGCCATCGGATATTATGCCAAGTGTGCCGAAATTTTTCTGCTGATCTTTATGGGCTTCGACCTGCAAAGGTCTGGGTTGCCTCAGGAAAGAAAAATATCCTAAAGATATCGTAAACGGTTAAACTGCAGCGCCAATGTGTCCAGACGTGGACACATTGGCGCTTTTTGTATAACAGGAAGCCTACTTTCCAAACGTAAAGTTCACGATCAATTCATAAGCCCCAATAGATTGTGCGTCGAAAACGCCGTCCACTTGCTGATTGACGTGCATCACATAGCGCAGGGTATGTAATCCCTCTGGAATTTTCCGCAGCCTGATCCGCCATACGCGGTATTGATAAGTCGCATCATCCTGAGTCGCCTCGAAATCAGCAATGTTGAAGGCGGGGAGATCAACCGCGTGGCCGTCAATGAACAATTCCCAAGTGGTGGCATTCCAAAGCGCGTCGCGCTGAGCCGTATCCATGCCGTAAATGCCATGACCAATGAACAGCTCGTCCACCCACGGGATGGTGCAGTCCGTGGTCTGGGTCCCTGGGATATCGGTCATACTTCCATCACAGTGATCCCAAATATTCTCGGCAGTGGTATGACCATAGCGGTTCACCCACATCGGGCCGATCTTTTGACTCGGACGGATCATGTCCGAGGTCCCGCACGAAGCGAGTACAATGGCTGACAACAGCAACCAGATTTCTCGAAAAATACTGGTCTTCATCACTCCTCCTTATGCCTACATGGCGCGAGTATAGCATGCTGCGGTCTCATGGGCATAAAAAAATATGCTCACACCAAGGGAGAATTTACAGATGAGCCAAATGGTGATTGTAAAATTCCGATCATAAGCATATCCAAAGCCATACACATAATTGGCAATAAGTTGTATTAGCAGCTGGAATGTTGTATAGTATTTTTACCTTTTCCCGATTTTACAGGGATTGTTTTCAAACGTCTTTAATAATAGAACCAAAAAGAGGATGACATGAACGTAAAAAGAATCTTCCAATTGATCGTGATCGTCGCAATGCTATTCTCCTCCCTCGCCGCAACAAGCAGCGCTTTGGCATGGTCCGGCTGCCCAAGCCAGGTAGTTGTTCAATGGGGTGACACCATGAGTAGCATTGCCTCCGCTTGCGGCACTACAGTGGATGCTATTCTCGCCGCGAACCCCGGCATTGACTGGTGGGTATATGCGGGACAGGTACTCAACATCCCAATCGGTTATGCATACCCGCCTGCTGTTTACTACCCCACGTACAGCACGTACATCATCCAGTGGGGTGACACGCTTGGGAACGTTGCAGCAAGCAGAGGATTTAGTCTGAGCGACTTGCTGGCAGTCAACCCGCAGATATGGAATCCAAGCCTTGTCTATCCGGGTCAGGTGATCAATCTTCCCGCAGTTGCCAGCGCTCCCGTCTATTACCCGCCTCCGCCTTCTTATGTACCCGTGGATGTATCCCAATATTCAACGCTCCGCATTAACTACAAAAATGGAATGATCGTTCGCAGCGGACCCGGCAATGAATACAAAATGATCAACTCCGCCCTGGACAAGACCGAATGGAAGTATGGAACATACACCCGCACCGTGGATGGAAAAGGACAGATCTGGGTGCAGTTATATTTCTTCAAAACCCCGCAAGGGTACACTTCAGGCTGGTTGCTTACCAGAGACTGGCTGGGGAATTATTTTACCGATCCGCACATCGATTAAATAGATCCTTTGAACGTACGGTACTCAAATAGTCAGGGTATCATAACCATAAAAATACGCCTCAAAAAAGATCGGGGCGTATTTTTAATGGAGAACACATCAGGCAGCCCCTGCGTAAATTTCTAAAACCAATTACCGCCTTATTAATGCTATACTGATTTGTACGAACAACAGTGATTATTTTTCGAATCGCCCGCTTTGGAAAGGAAAAAAATGGCAAGAATTTATCGCTCGTTTATATCCTCTATGCTTATTGTATTCATTCTCTCCGCCTGCAGCCTGACTGCCAGCCCAACAGCCGACCCATCCGCTGCCCTGCCGCTTGTGCAGGCAACCCCAACACTCACTGCAGCAGAAAAAGTAAACCTTGAACTTACTGTTCAAGTGGATACCGCGATCCCATACAACACGGTCAGCCAGATCATCAAATTCAATTACTCGATCAAGGTCGTCAGGAACGACGTCTTCGATCTTCCAGCGAATCTCGTCATAACTGGCGCAGCAGCCACCTGTCCAGCCGTCACCACGGTCGGCAACCTGAATGATCATCTCGATGCAGGAGAGATCATAATTTGCACAGCTGATTACGCCATTACACAGGCTGACCTTGATAAAGGCTCGGTCGTGAACATAGCAACAGCCAATGCTTACACCGTAAATTCGAATCAGGTCACTACCACGGTCGCCACCGTGCCAGCCAAGGCGCTCGCGCTCACAAAAACAGCCAACCCAACAACGTATGATCACGTCGGTCAGGTCATCGTTTATCAATACATTATCAAGAACAGCGGTTCATCCGTACTGGGACCCGCCCAATTTACAGTGACAGATGCCGGACTGGGCGCAACGCTAATCAACTGCGGTGAGGCGACTCTAACCCTCGCTTCAAACGCGACTGTGACCTGCTCGGCCAATTACACAGTTACTCAGGCGGACATGGGTGCCGCCACCGTCGCCACCAACGCAACCGCTTCCGGCAGCGGAGTAGGCCCGTCACAACCAGCAACCGCAACCATTACCAAAACAGCCACGTCTCAACCAAATACAAATCTAACAGCCGGTACAACGATCCAACACACCGTGGTTGAAGGCGAATGGATCTGGCAGATCGCCCGCTGCTATGGAGCCGACCCTTCCAAAGTAGTGCTGGCAAACCCGCAGATCACGAATCCCGCCGCGATCAAAAAGGATCTCGTTGTCACCGTGCCAAACATTGGAAGTGCAGGGAAAATTTACGGCAAGCCCTGCATCGGCACCCACACAGTAAAAGCCGGTGAAACCTGGGCATCCATCGCACAGCTCTACAATGCCGACCCCACCGTTCTGCAAATGGTCAACTCCTCATTGGCAGCCGGAACCGTCCTCAAAGTCCCGCTAAATTCAGCAGGGACATTCATCCCCTCGACCACAACCGGAACCACAAGCAATTGCGTAGACCTGACCCGCGCCCTCAAACTTGCCGGCTTGAACCCGAACACAACCCACTTCAACCTCTGCGGCACAAAAGATGCCTCAGGCAACATGAAGATCGCAACCATCAAGGTCTATCAGAAACCCGAAGATGTTGGGGTTGGCGGTCTGTCGCAGGATATCGCTTCTGTACCCGTGGAAACATTCACCCCCACCAACGACCCGAACAGCCTGATCGTCGGGGACATGAATTACGACGGCAACGATGACTTCCGCATCTTAAAGAACGTTCCAGCCGGCCCTAACATTCCTTATCTCTACTACATTTACGATCCCGCTACACGCCTCTTTGTGTACAACCAGGCATATGCGAACATCACATCGCCTGAATTCCCCGGGGATAACACCATCCGCTCCCAATGGCGTGAGAATGCCGCCAAACGCGGTATCGATACCTACACCATCGCCAACAACACCCCGCGCCTCACCCAGCGCGAAGTATGGGAAGCCATTGCCGCCAATCCCGCACAATCCACCCACACAGTGACAGTCTTCAACGCGGACGGGACTAGCCAGATCACCGTCAACGAGACCGTTGCCACTCCGCCATAGTCAAAACAGATATTAAGTACCCCCCTCCCGCCGTCGCCTCCGCCCCCCTTTTTGCCGGGGGCGCCCCCCCCTGGCGGCCCCGGCGGCCGCCCCCCCCCTGCGGTGGCGGTAGACTAATATAAGAAACACGGGATGTAACCTGCGCACAGGCAAACATCCCGTGTTTCTTTTGATCTGGGGGAAGGCGTATAATTCCTACACCTCGATTACAAAAGACAACCGAAAGGATTACTCACCATGTCCACTTCCCTCCCACGATCCAAAGTCAAAAAGAATCAAACCTGGAATTCCGAAAGCGTATTCGCTACTCCAAAAGATTTTGATGTCGCTGTAACAAGGCTCGTTGAGAGCCTGCCTTCCATTCAAAAATTCAAAGGACGCCTCTCCGAAGGGCCTGCCACCTTCATTGACACAATGACTAGGCTCAATGAAATCTCAGAGAATGCGGCAAAAGTGCAGGTGTATGCCACCATGTCCAGCGCAGTGGACACGTCCGATCAACTCGGCGCTTCCATGAATGGAAAAGCCATGAGCGCATTGGCACAGGCTGGCGCGGCTACGTCTTTCATTGACCCTGAACTTCTCGCCATCGGCGAAACCACGTTACGCCAATGGATTATCGACGACCCACGTATGAAAGCGTTTGAATTTTATTTCAACGACCTGTTCCGCAAGCAGGCACACGTCCGCAATGCGGAAGTGGAGGAACTGCTCGGAGCATTGCGCGACCCGTTCATGGCGGTCCGCACCACCACGACCATGCTCGCCAATGCCGATTTTCAATTCAAGCCTGCAAAAGACAACAAAGGCAGAAAGGTAGACTTGACCCAAAGCACCTTCGACGCCATCCTCAACACGTCCGACCGAAAAGCACGCCAGACCGCATGGGAAAACTACAACGATAAATATCTTGAATTCAAAAATACACTGGCAGGAAATCTGGCTGTATCCATCAAACAGAACGTCTTCAATATGAAGGCACGCAAGTTCAATTCGTCGCTCGAGTCCACGCTCTTCAATGGCAACGTCCCCGTGGAAATGTTCCACAACCTGCTCGATATCTTCAAAAAGAATCTCCCCCTCTGGCACAAGTATTGGCGCATCCGCCGTAAGGCATTGGGTGTGAAGACCCTCAATCCCTACGATGTTTGGGCTCCGCTCACTACTAAGAAGCATAAAGTCCCATTTGAGAAAGCCGTCGAGTGGATATGCGAAGGGCTCGCGCCGATGGGCGATGAATATGTGGAGACGATGCGCAAGGGATGTCTGCAAGACCGCTGGGTGGACTGGGCTCCCAACACAGGCAAACGCCAGGGCGCATTCTCAACCCGCGTTCCGCAGGATACACATCCCTTTATTTTGATGAGCTACACCGATGACATCGGCAGCATGAGCACGCTCTCGCATGAACTCGGTCATTCCATGCATGCCTACTATGCCAGCCGTTCTCAGCCGATGCACTATTATCTGTATCCATCCATCATCGCAGAGACCGCCTCGAACTTTAATCAGGCAATGGCGCGCGCGCACATGCTCAAGACCAACCCTGACAAATATTTCCAGATCGCATTGCTCGAAGAAGCCATGGATAATTTCCACCGCTACTTCTTCATCATGCCCACCCTCGCCCGCTTTGAACTGGAAACCCATCAACGCATTGAGAAGGGACAAGCCCTCACCGCTGATTCCATGATCGAGCTGATGGCAGACCTCTTCAGCGAAGGCTACGGCGGCGAAATGAATCTGGACCGCGAACGGGTCGGCATCACCTGGGCCACCTTCACCACGCATCTTTACATCGACTATTACACCTTCCAATACGCTATCGGCATCTCTGCCGCGAATGCCATCGCCAAACGGATATTGAATGGCACGCCAAACGCCGCACAGGATCACATCAACTTTCTCAAAGCAGGTTCGTCCATGTCCCCGATGGATGTATTCAAAATCGCGGGCGTGGATATGACCAGCACAAAACCCATCGAAGATGCCTTTGAAGTGCTCGGCGATTACATTGACCGTCTGGGAGTTTTGACGAGCAAATAGTTTTCGATCACGCTTCGTCCTGAGTGCAATCGAAGGAAATTATCTACATTGCAACTTTTCTTTTCAACGACCTGTATACAACATACGGGTCGTTTTATTTTCCCAATCTCTATTTCAGTCAGGCACACCATGAAAAAATTTTCTCTATCCACAATCATTCTTGTGATCACAGCATTGGCATGTGGAAGCGGCGGAAACCCAAGCATTCCCCCCACGCCGCAAAACTCCGCTTTCAACTCAAATGAAACCGCCTACGGATTTTATCCATCCCCGCCTGAGGTCACTCTCGAAAGTGTCTTTGCCACATTCAAAGGCATTAACGAACATGGCGATTTTGTACTCGTTCAACAAAATACAGATTGGGAAAGTTTTGCAAAAGGCGTGGACGGCGAATCAAAGGCTCGCACCGACATCATCAATCAACTCACGCTTGCCAGCCAGAACAACCTTGATCACGTCTTCGTCATCGATGCCTTGAACGGACTCAATCGCCGTGAGTTCGCGAACCTGCCCGCAGGTTGGGATGCAAATTTTGCAAATCCCAATATCCGCGCGGCTCATAAAAATTTCGCCTTGTGGGTCGTGCGCAATTTTCATCCCCGCTATCTCGGCATCGCTTCCGAGATCAACACCTACATGGATGCCCATCCCGAGGATGCGCAAAACTTCATCAGCCTGTACAACGAAATTTACGCGCTCGTCAAAGCAGAAGCGCCTGAAACACAAATCTTCGTCACCTTTCAATGGGACGATCTCAACAACATGTTCCCCCAACCTGAAGAAGGCAACCTCAAAAAATTCGATACCAAGTGGGAGCAGATCGAAGCCTTCGAACCCAATTTGGATATTTGGGCCATCTCGACTTATCCCTATTTTGTCTTTCCCTCTGGCGAAGAAATTCCTGCGGCCTATTACTCCCCGCTTCTCTCACGGACCTCGAAACTGGTCGCTGTTGCTGAGGGTGGATTCTCCTCTGAGACATTCGCCCAGTTCACCAATACTCCCGAAGACCAAGTGGCATATCTCAACGCAATTCATAACCAATTGGGACCGCGGCTCGCATTCTGGGTCAATACCCTGCTGAGTGATCTCAATATTGATTCGTATGCAAAAGAAATGGGCAATTCAGAAGATGCGACCATGCTTGGCAACTTCGCCTACATCGGGTTCCAAAACGCTGACGGATCCCCAAAACCCGTGCTCGAAGTATGGGATTCGTTTCAAGGAAAATAACCACTTTATGAAAACCTCGACCCCGAGCAATGATTGTAGAAATTTGAAGGCAATCCCAGGGGTGACACTGGGAGCTATCACTCCTTGGGATTATCTAAAGAGTCAACTCTCATCCCTGATGGGTAATTCGCCAAAAATATCGCGCGCCTTGAAAACATCCTTGCCGATCACAAAGACTCGGAAGCGCGGATCTTCCCAGCCGCCGTACGGAATATCATTCCGATATGATTCAATGCCGTGTTCTTTTAGCTTTTCGGCCAAAGCTTCCGCTTTTTCTTTTGACTTGAAATATCCCGCCAAATGATCGTGGCGGATACGGGTGGTCATGTAGGTGAAAAAGAATTCGCAGGCTTCCTCTTCGCTTTGGCTTTCGAAGAGGGGATCTTGATCCAAGCCGCGCTCGGTGTAGAACATGCGCCATGTCCCATTTTGATTTTCAAGGCAGAACACGTCCGAGTCTCTGACGCCGATGGAATAATGTGCGCGGCTGCATGCCTCTTCTTCCAATCTCTTTTCCAGTTCGCGAATGTTCATTGAGGAATCCTATGGGCAGGCATTGGCGATTTGCTCTTCCAATGTGACAGAGTAGACATGGAAGCCTGAGCCATCACACGCGGCACGGAAATAATAGTAGGAGGATGGCACTGGAAACGCCACAGCATTCAACGCTTCAATACTGGGATTGGAGATCGGGGTTGGAGGCAAGCCAGCGGTTTGGTACGTGTTGAATGGCGAAGGCACGGCAAGGTCATCCAGTGAAAGCGGATTCTTCCACCAGGTACCTGTATCCGCTTGATAGCCGAGGGCGTATTGGATGGTTGGGTCAGCGTCTAATTTCATGCCGATGGAGAGGCGATTGAGATAGACCGAAGCGATCTGCGGAGCCTCTTCGATATGAATCGCTTCACGTTCAACAATAGATGCAAGAGTGACCGCTTGAAGAATAGTCAGTCCCTGATTTGCAAAGGCATTCTGCATATCTGTGGTGAGGTGAGCAGTAAAGTTGCGGGCGATGACATCAAGCGCCTGGTCTACGGTAGTTTCGCGTGAAAGAACATAAGTGTCGGGGTAGAAGAATCCTTCCATTGTGGTGGGAGATGCAAAGTCGAGGACTTGAGGAGGAGTGTTTGCAGCGGAGAAAAATGCTTCGGGTGTAAACTCCAGGCCCGAGGTTGAGAGAGAGGCGGCGATCTCCTCCATCCGCCAGCCAGACAGGATCACGAGAGTCGCATCGGTGGGAGAGAATTTTTGCAAAGCCTGCGCGATGTCGATGATGGATTGAGCGGGGCTGATGCTGAAGTCACCTGATTGGATGGTGGTGTCGATGCCTGTGTAGACGGCGTAATCGTAAAAGGCCTGCGCGCTGGAAATGAAGCCTGAGACTTCGAGCCTGTTCGCGATGGAGCTTACCGTTTCGCCCTGCTCGACTTGAAACTGCTGCTCTGCGCCGCTCGCGTTGAAGGGAGTTTTGAGTTCGTCACCATACGATAACAGGCGCGTGGAATATTCAATGCGATTTGAAATGGAAAGTTGACTCGCTGGCGGCCCATACAACAGGGATGCGCGCGCGGGTACATAATAAAGAAAGGCGAAGACGCAAGCCAGCACAGCAAAGATAATGAATACGAGGACGAAATAGAGTTGATAACGACGCATGAACTTTTTCGGTGTTCGATTTTGGATTTGCGGTTTTATATTCACGGTTTACTTTTCACGAATCACGTTTGGACTCAAGATACGATTGCAAAATAACCACTGCTGCGAACACATCCTGATGACCCGCGCGTTTTTTGCGTGAGACTCCCAGTTCGATCCTTGCAGTACGCGCAATTTGAGTGCTGAATGATTCGTCCCACATTTCAATGGGGATATTCGTTTGATTTTTGAGCTCATCGGCAAAACGGCCTGCGCGGCGCCCCGCAGGATTTGGATTCCCATCTTCATCAAAGGATTGACCAACCACAATTAAACCGGCATTATTTTGCACTGCAATATCCGCAACCTGCGCGGCATCGATGGCGCGTGAGATGTGTTCCACAACTTTTACAGGGCTGGCAATGGTGGCAGTCTCATCGCTGATGGCAAGGCCTATTCTTTTTTCACCGTGGTCGACGGCAAGGATTCTCATGAACTCTCCGTGGGAAATAATGTAAACGGGTAGATGGGTAAACAAGTATACAGGTAGACAGGTAAAACAAGTACACATGAACACGGCACAAAACGTGTTTACCTGTTTACGTGTCTACCTATTTCACTTCAACAGAAATATTGAACGGGATCAGCGGCAGCCACGGCCACCAAGAGGGGCTGACTGCGATCAGCGGTTCATCGCGCAGAGAAAAAACATTCTTCAATTCATTTGCTGCGCGAACTGGGTCGTGCCCGCGAATGGTGGAAAATATTTTCAATCGGTCAATATCACGCAGCGTGACTTGCTCGGCTTGCAGTTCAAAATGTGTGATGCCAGCAGAATCGGTTACGGGCTCGGCCAGCGGATTAAATGTCAATTCGCCAAGAGGTGAAAATCCCCGCGGAACGGACGCGGTCAAAGTGGAAGCGACCAATTGATTCAAGTCTTCATGCGAAATATAGTTCGCTGAAAATTCAACTTTCATTTTTAATGTAAGCGTTTTTCCAGCCTGCCCTTCGGGTGGAGAAAATTCCTCCTGCGGTGTCTGCGCTGCTTCCAATGTATCGAGCAACAACAAGTCATCTGCGTTGATCTGCGCGCGCATTTGCGCTTCGGCGGCGCGGCGCAAATTTCCCATCACTACTTCGCGCAGTTTTGCGCGGTCTTCTTCAGATGCGCCAACCGTTTTCGTGTCGGTACCGCCTGAGATCAATTCCGGGTTCGTCACCGTTGCAGAAAGCCCAAGCAAGCCTTCCACAATTGAGATCGTGTCTGGCACCGCATTGCCCTGCGAGCCAGCTTCCAGGGCTTCGATCTTCACTTCCACAAAACCGTCCACGCCGCCAGGGAGAAGAGTATCGGTCAAGGTGATGTATCGGATCAGGTCCACGGTGGAGATGACCGTGCCCGCAGGAATTTCGACATCCTTTTCTCCCAAATTCGTGAAGCGCGCAATGCCCTTCGCCTTTGAATTTGGCAACGCAATTTCATTGGTCACCGCCAGCGTCTGTTCCGCGTCCACCGTCACGGATATGGTTTGCGCGGGGATGTCGCCAGTGAGTGAAATGGATTTAATGGATGGGCTGGCGCTTACCGGGATGGTGATGGATTGGGTCTGCGATTCGGGGAACAAAGTCACCGCCGCACGCGGGACGAATAGGCCTGCCACTGCTAAAACAGCAATTACCCCCGCTGTGAAAGTGAGCACCCGCCCGAGGAGCGACGTCCGCCACGCAGGTTCTTTCTCGTGGACAGCGTTGCTCATTTCGCGCAAGTCGCGGCGCGGCGTTCTCGGGATGCGTTGTGTTCTCGGAGCAGAATCAGGCCACAGGTCCTTTTGAGCCGCAGAGGTTGTCTTGAAAACTGGAATGCCAAGAGACTCCGCGTCCCGTCTCACGTTCATGCGACGGGTAACCAAGCCGAGGTGTGCGCCGAGTGAATCCGCGTGACGCTGCAAAACTTTCAAGTCCAACAGACGCAGGGTGACCTTCTCGTACTTGGGCCACACCAGCAAAATGCGCGGCGTCTTCGCCCACGATAATTTATCGCGGACGGAGATGAGGTCATCGTGAGATTCGAGGGTGATGATTTTTGTTTTCAAGGTGAAAGTAATCAGATAGGCAGGTAAACAAGTATGCAGATTAGTTGTGGAGTTTTCTTACTTTTTCAACCAACTCAGGTAGGGCTTTCAAAAATGAATCGACATGCTCAGGGGTAGAGTCAACGCCTAGGGTGATTCGCAGAGAACCCAACGCCCAATCAAGGGAATGACCCAATGACGTGATCACCTCACTTGGTTCGGGGTTGCCTGTTTTGCAGGCAGAGCCTGAAGAGCAGGCGAAACCAGCGGAATCGAGCATTTGCAAGAGTAGGTTGCCGTCTACATCTTTGAATACAAATGAGGCGTGATTCGGCAGGCGGTTTTCAGGATGACCAGTCAATTGAGAATCGGGAATTTCTTCAAGCACTCGCCCAATAATCTGGTCACGCAATGGTTTGACATGCGCCGTGCGCGCTTCGCGTTCCTCCGCCGTGAGACGTAACGCCTCTGCAAAGCCAACGATGTACGGCACATTCTGCGTTCCCGCCCGTTGCCTATTCTCCTGTCCCCCGCCCGTCATGTGCGGAAGGAGCTTCGTCCCCTTGCGTACGTATAACGCGCCAACGCCTTTCGGCCCGTAGAATTTATGTCCGCCAAGCGACATTAAATCCACGCCGAGTTTTTCCACGTTCACATCCAAATATGCTGCGGCTTGCACGGCATCTGTATGGAAGAGGATGTGGTTTGCCTTTGCGATCTTTGCCAGATCCGCTATCAGGTTGATGGTACCAATTTCGTTGTTGGCAAGCATCAGCGAGGCAAGAACCGTGTTGTTGCAAACCGCTTTGCTCAAAGACTCAGGCGATACGCCGCCATGTTTATTAATATCCAGCCATTCGAGTTGGAATCCGTATTCTTTTTCAAGCTGCTCGGCGGTTTTGCTGACGGCGTGATGCTCGGTTTTGGAAGTCAATATCCAGGTCTCACCTGAGGCGTTGCGCCTCGCCATCATCGCCCCGCGCAAAGCGAAGTTATCCGACTCGGTGCCGCAGGATGTGAAAATGATCTCTTCAGGCTTGCAGTGCAGAACAGCGGCGACTTTCTCGCGCGCGGAATCAATTGCAGTTTCAGCTTTTTGTCCCAGCCGATGGACAGAGGATGGATTCCCGTAGTTCTCGCGAAAATACGGCATCATTACGTCTAAAACGCGTTGGTCAACAGGGGTGGTGGCGGCATAATCAAGGTAAATCATGGATGGGATTATACTGCCTTAGAATGTTTCCGCCACCCGCGAAAATAAAACGACCCCCCCCCCCCTGCCAGGGCTCCCCCCCCCCTCCCCCCCGGGCGCCGCCCCCCCCCCACAAAGCAAGAGGATTGCCTCCGCCCCGCAACGCTCTTCGCAATGACAAACTTTTCCTCACTCCCTGATAAAATCAAGAAATGACACGAAAATGGCTACAAATTGCGGGCGGAGTGATCGGCGCGAGCCTCATCTTAGGAATGCTCTTCGCAAATCAACTCGGTTTGGATAACAATCCCACCTGGGGGGCAAAACGGTACTTCCTCTTTATTGTTGGCTTGCTCATTTTGGCTGTTGCCCTTTTCTACCGTGAAAATAATTTCATCGGTCAAGTCTTCCACACTCCCACAGGACGGAGCTATCTTTCAGCAGGCGTCTTGAGCGGTTTGATCATCATCATCTACATCTGGTTCGTTTCCACGGGACTATGGACCTCATGGCCCAACGAGACAAGCTACTACGACTTGCTAGCCACTGCTTTCAACCACGGTCAACTCGCTGTGGATGTGCAGCCCGACCCCGCACTCCTCAGCATGGAAAATGTGTACGAGCCGGGCAATCGTGAGGGCATCCCTGTGCTGTGGGACGCAACTCTGTACAAAGGGAAATACTACCTGTATTGGGGGCCTGCTCCCGCGCTCTTTCTTGCGGTCATCAAAATGTTTACGCAACAGACAGTCGGTGACAAGGTCATCACCCTTATATTTACGGCAGGGACATTTATTTTCACCCTCCTGCTGATCCTCGAATTATGGAAAAAGTATTTTCTCGAAACGCCGCTCTGGGCGCTCCTTTCTGCCATTGCATTTGCAGGACTGGTGAACCCCATCCTTTACATCTTAATTGAAGCCCGCATTTACGAAGCGGCCATCATCGCGGGACAGTTTTTCCTCATCGGCGGCACATACTTTCTATTTACTGCATTCAACCGTCCAACCTATCCGCGCCTGATATTGGCTGGGACATTCCTCGCGCTGGCGGTCGGCTCACGAACAACTCTTACCATCTCCGTAATGTTCCTTGCGCTGATCGCGCTCATTTGGACATTCAAAACCCAACGGGCAAAATTCATACCCTTCATCGCTGCGTTTGCAATACCGCTGGCGCTCGGTGCTGTCAGTTATATAGCCTACAACTACGCGCGTTTTGATTCCTTCACTGAATTCGGTCTGCGCTATCAACTGACGAGCTACAACCTGTATGAACTGCTGGGAGAAACTTTTTCGCCAGCCTACATTCCGCCCAATCTTTTCAAGACCCTTATCAACCCTGTTGAAACACGGGATATCTTTCCCTACATCGTCCCAAACCGTTGGGCTGGGCCCGACTGGCTCGAAGGTGGACATCCTCAATTTTATTTACTGCTCGCCGAAGCCATCACTGGCATTTTCACCGCAAGCCCATTCATGCTCTTTGCTCTTTCTTGCGTGGCTGAACAAAGATAAAAACCTCCGCTGGATTTTGCTCTCGCTGACAGGCTCGGCATTTTTTGTTTTTCTCATGCTGCAATTCTTTTTCTTCACCACCATGCGCTACCTGCTGGACCTCGTACCCACGCTCGCTTTCTTGGCGATCATCGGGTTCTGGCAGGCGCTCATCCAATTAAAAAAATATCCCATCGCCCGCGGAATATTTTCCGTCATCGCGCTCGCACTATTGACCTACACCCTCGCCCTCGGACTGATCCTCCCCATTTCAGGGCATTTGGAATCATACCGGGTCTTCAACCCTGCCCTGCTTGAACAGATAACATGGCGAGTCAACGCCTTGATGAAGTAACACGCGCCTCTTTCTTAAACTGACAATTGTTCCAGTTCCATCAGCAGATTCTCGTCCCAAGCCTTTTGTTGTACAATGACAGCATAGGAGACACCATGAGCGACTTCCTCACCTTCATCAATACCGCAGACCTCGACACATTAACCCGGATCCCTGGCATTACCCATTCTGTTGCAGAGAATATTATCACCGCGCGTCCGTTCAACTCCGTAGACGAATGTCTGAAAGTGAAGGGCATGGGCAAGACTCTGCTGGGAAAGCTCGAACTTTTTGCCGAGGCGCAGGAAAATGAATCAGAAAACAGTGCCATGATACCGGTAGAGGAAGAGGCGCCGCCCGTTTATATTGAGAAGAGTCAGCCCGCGCAGGAAAATGTCAAAGAGCAGGATTCTTTCCTGTCGCGTTTGGGAAGGGCGTTTGTCAACTTTCTGCGCGCTTTGCTTCGATTGGTTGTTCTCGTTATTTTTATCGGCGGCATTGGCGCGCTCTTATATTATGGTCTCCCTTACATCAACCGAACATTCATTGCGCCCGTGGAACGAAACACCGCGCAGATCACAAAACTTGAGACTGAAATTTCCGCGCTGCAAACGCAATTGGATGAAATGAACGTGCGCGTTACCACATTGGAAAATACCGTGGAAGCATATTCGGTTTCCATTCAAAAGCTGGAAGGGATGCAAGCCGAGCTTGATGCGCAATTGCAGGCGAACAACGAAAAAATCCTGCTGGACTTGAAACACGAAGTGATGATGACCCGCGCATTGGATACGCTTGCGCGCGCGCGGTTGTATCTGGCGCAGAGCAATTTTGGCCTCGCAAAAATTGATGTGCAATCGGCGCGCGACCTGTTGGCTGAGTTGCAAGCGGAGACGAGTGATGAACTGCTTTCGCAAGTGATCGCCCGCCTCGACCTTGCGCTCGGCAACCTGCCAGATTTCCCTGTGGTCGCATCAGGTGACCTCGAGATCGCGTGGCAGATTTTGATGTCTGGCAATGCACCTGTAATTCCAACGGCAACATTCACTCCCACACCCGCCGCGCTGGAGACATCCACACCAACGCCGCTTCCGCCGCCAACTACTTCGGCAACACCGACTCCGTAGCACTGAAACTCCGAGGCAATCCCTCGGAGTTTTTTCGGATGATACAAAATGTCTGTGACGGGTATAATTTTGAAAGTTATCACTACTCAGGAGAAAATACATGGCACAAAAGCTAAAGTTTGGCACAGACGGTTGGCGCGGAGTCATTGCTGAAGACTATACATTTGACAACGTACGCCGCGCGGCACAGGGGTTTGCTTCTTATATGGTTTCACAAGGTAGAACTGGACAGTGGGTTGTGGTCGGTCACGATATGCGTTTTGGCAGTGAGAATTTCGCCGCAGCCGTTGCGGAAGTGCTGGCTGGCAATGGATTAAAGGTTTATTTGACAGACGGTGCGTCCCCAACCCCCGTCATTGCCTATGCCGTAGTGGATAAAAAAGCTGCTGGTGCTGTGAACATCACCGCCAGCCACAACCCGCCCTCAGATAATGGATTCAAAGTCCGCGATTCAACTGGCGGGGCAATTGACCCCGAAGGCTTGAAACAAATTGAAGCAGGCATCCCTGATGATGTCAGCGGTGTGAAGCGCAAGGATTACAAGGAAGCTACAGCCGCTGGTGAGATCGTCAAATTTGATGCGGCAACTCCGTACATTGAGCACCTCACCCGTGATGGACTGATCGACTTGCAACCCATCAAAGATGCGGGATTGACCGTAATGGTGGATACTATGTGGGGCAACGGCATGGGCTGGTTCCCACGTCTGCTGGCGGGCGGCAAGACAAAGGTGATCGAAATTCACAACGTGCGGAATCCATCCTTCCCTGAGATGAAACGCCCCGAACCCATTCAGCCGAATATTGATGTAGGTTTGAAAGCAACAGTAGACAATAAAGCTGATGTGCTTCTCATCACTGACGGTGATGCTGACCGCTGCGGAATTGGCGACGAGAACGGCGAATTCATTAATCAATTACGTGTGTTTGGTTTGCTGGCCTACTACCTGCTCGAAATCCGTGGCGAGCGTGGTGATATTGTGAAGACTCTCTCCACAACGGGTATGTTGAACAAGCTCGGCGAGTTGTACGGAGTCCCCGTCCATGAAACAGGTGTGGGATTCAAATACGTTGCCCCGAAAATGACTGAGACCAACGCGCTCATCGGCGGTGAGGAATCGGGCGGTTATGCTTTCCGCGGAAATGTCCCTGAACGTGATGGAATTTTGGCTGGCTTGTACATGCTCGATTTCATGGTGAAGACAGGCAAGAAACCCACTGAATTATTGAAAGACCTGTTTGCCAAAGTTGGCGGCGAATATTATTATGACCGCATAGACAGTCCCTTTAGCGGCGACCACGAAACCCGCAAGAAGATCATCCGCGATAACTATCCCGCCACACTCGGTGGATTGAAAGTAACCGAAGTCATCACCGTGGATGGTTTCCAATTCAAAATGGAAGACGGCGGCTGGATGTTGATCCGCTTCTCTGGAACGGAACCCATTCTCCGTGTTTATACCGAGACCCGTCACAAGGATAAGGTGAAGGCTATTTTGGAAGATGGTTTGAAGGTGGCGGGGATTAAGTAGGCAAGGAATGAGTAAAAAGTAATAAGTGATAAGTAAAAAGGAGACAGTCACCCGCTGCGCGAAAGTGACTGTCTCCTTTTTTTGTAGGTCAGGCTTTTAGACTGACTTTCGTTTACTAAAGATCAACACTGCTCCAAATAGCGCTGGCAGCAAAAACGCACTTCCACATACTGAACTCGGAGCAGAAACTGGTTCGGGAGTATTGACTCCCATTGAGAACGTTGGCGAGGGAACTGTCACAGTGGGGGCAAAGGTTGGGGTTGCAATCTCAGCCCAAGGCGTGGGAGGGATCGGCGTAGCGGTCAACCCTAAAAACACAAAGGTATCCCCATCCACTTGGACAGCCCCTGGAACTGAATCGCTAATCCATTTGAGCAGGTCTTGGGCTTGCTGGTTATTTGGATCGATCTTGAGCGCGGTTTCCAATTCAGATAAGATGCGCGGGAGAATTCCCTCCGTGTCTGGTTTGCCCGCAAAATACAGATCATAAGAATAATAATACGACCACAACAACTCGGCATACCCATAATGCCACAAGGCATCATTGGGAAGCAAGGCGAGACATTTTTCATAGGCGCTCTTGCTCAACTCGAACATTTCATCTCCGGCGGGATCTCCGCGCAGTTCGCCATGTGATTGAGTTAGGATCTGCTTGTAAACCAATCCCAGCCTGCCCCATGCTTCGCCGTCATTTGGGTTCTTCGTAACGGTATTTGTTTCGTTTAGCACGGATTCCCATACTTTAGGCGTCACAGCGATGATCTCGATGTTGTTCTCA
Source organism: Candidatus Villigracilis propinquus (assembly GCA_016714565.1). GTDB lineage: Bacteria > Chloroflexota > Anaerolineae > Anaerolineales > Villigracilaceae > Villigracilis > Villigracilis propinquus. The sequence goes on along the minus strand of JADKDM010000011.1, from coordinate 144,083 downwards.
GAGGTTGGCTCAAGATCGTCAAAGTGCCAGCGGACTTCATTGCCGCTCATGACTCCTCCCTGCGTTGGTTCAGCATACCCGAATACCTCCTGCATCCAAATATTTTTCTGGTTAACTTCATACGGAAAGCGGACGATAATATCTGCCGTGCCAATGGTTCCATTCCAACCAGCGCCGGTCTCAAGAATGTATTTGAAATTTTGATAGGGAAAATGTCCAAACCCGCTGACCGTATATGTCACTTCGATTTTTACATCCTGCTCCGGCGGGAAGGTCACATCAAATACTGCCCAGGGAATCTCAGGGCGTTCTTTGTAGCTGCTTTCAGTATCTACAAAAGGCTGCATCTCGCGCCGGGTTGGCGCATCCTGCCCATTGATTTTGACCCCGATGGAGGGAATCTCAGGAAAATCTCCATAGCCGTTGGAATTGCCGTTGAAGAAAGATAATGGAAAACGCGCCTGCATTTTCTCTTCCGCCGTTCCGAGATTGCGCATGGTAAAAACGGCTTCCGTTTTCGCAATGGCTTTATACGGGTCGTCCGGGTTTTTGGAGATGGTCAACGTCACCGTCTCTGCCGCCATGCGGACTTGGGTGGTCTCATTCCCGGGGAGCAAATTGGTGCCGGGAGGCGACTCAGGCGGAGCTACGTCTGCATAAACTATTGTTGGTGGAAAGACAGAAATAAGGAGCAAAACAAACGCACAAAAAATAATGAATTTCCTACGCATATTAACCTCGATGTCCTTTTTACTTACTATACAGCCCAAAAATATACTCGTCAATTCGAGCAATAGTACTATCGCATGACTGTAAAACATCATCAAACCAAAAGCGGTATAATTTATATATGAATTTCGTCTTCGACTGGGATGAGAACAAGGCAAATATCAATCTGGCAAAGCACAAAGTCAGCTTTGATGAAGGAAGGACAATTTTCAATGACCCTTTCCTTATTACCTTCCCGGACGAAGCGCATTCAGAAAAAGAAGAGCGTTTTATCAGCATTGGAACTTCTACAAATGAAAGAGTTTTGCTGGTAGTTCATTTGGAAAAACACAAATCGCCTGAAAACACCCTAATTCGCATTATCAGCTGCCGCAAAGCAACCTCTGTTGAAAGAAAAATATATGAAGAAGGCGAATAACATTATCCCAGAAAATTATGATGACGGCATGCTGCCTGAGTACAATTTCGCAGGCAAAAAAGGTGTGCGAGGAAAATATCATCAAGCTATGAAGGAAGGCTACACCGTCCGAATTCATAATGAAGATGGTACCGTCAGTGAACAGAAATTTGGCCCGCTTGAAAACACGGTCAAACTTGACCCGGATGTAATTGCTCACTTTCCCGACTCGGAAAGCGTCAACAAAGCATTGCGGACTTTGATTTCCGCCATTCCAAACAAACAAGTTGGCGAAAAGAAAGCAAAATATAAAGTCAGCAAAAAGCCAGTAAAGAAAACTGCCGCCCCAAAATAGGCGGCTTTTTCATCCTTCATCATTTCATCTAGCTCAGCACAAGTCTTCCTATGCAACTCACCGACACCCATTGTCACCTCGATTACAACAAATTTGACTCTGACCGCGCGGATGTGATCCGCCGTGCGAATGATTCAGGGTTGATTCGGCTGCTCGTACCGGGACTCCAGCACAAGTCCAGTAAAGAGGCGGTGCAGTTGGCAGAGTCAAATCCCAGCGTGTATGCGGCGGTTGGGTTCCATCCAACTGATCTGGAGGAATTTTCCGAAAGCACGTTTCAGCAAGTGAAGGAACTTGCCAGCCATCCAAAGGTGGTTGCGGTCGGCGAGATCGGCATTGATTATTATTGGGTGAAGGAAAGCGACAAGCGCGCGATTCAACGCGATGTTTTGAAACAGCAATTGGCATTTGCGAAGGAAATAAACAAGCCTGTCATCATCCACATGCGCGAAGAAAACGATGCATGGATCGGCGAGGCATCTATTGATTTACTAAGAATTTTGGAAGAATGGCAAGGCACATTGCAAGGCACACTCGCGGAACAGCCCGGTGTATTGCATTCCTTCAATGGCAACCTCGAAACCGCTCAAAAGGCGCTGGCGCTCAATTTTTACCTCGGCATCACAGGCCCAGTGACCTATAAAAATGCGGATGAAAAACGCGAAATTACCAGACACTTTCCACTTGACAAAATTCTCATCGAAACCGACTCACCATTTCTCGCTCCCGTGCCAGTTCGTGGCAAAAGGAACGAACCTGCCTTTGTTCATCATATTGCTGATAAAATAGCAGAAATCCATTCCAAAAGCCCTGCGGAGATCGCCGCCATTACAACCGCCAACGCGGCGCGGCTCTTTGCATGGGGAGACTGATTTGAACGCGGTAACTTTCCTTTCACCTGTAACAGAAGAAATCAAACTCGTTGAAGAACGAATGCGGTCCCAGGCGGATGAAGCTCATCCAGACCTGCGCGCCGCGCTTGAGCATTTGCTCGCGGCTGGAGGCAAACGCATCCGCCCCACCCTCGGCCTGCTCATCGGAAACATGCTGGGTGCGCCCCTTGAAAAACTCGTCACCCTCGGCGCGGCTGTGGAATTGCTGCACACCGCCACGTTGGTACACGATGACCTGATCGACGGCTCGCTGCTTCGGCGCGGCATGGCTACGTTGAATGCACGCTGGTCACCGCCCGCCACTGTATTGACTGGCGATTTTCTGTTCGCGCGTGCGGCCATCCTTGCCGCAGAAACAGACAACCTGGCCTTGATGAAATTGTTCTCTGAAACACTGGCGACCATCGTCAATGGCGAACTGACTCAAATGTTCACCTCGCGCGGAATGATCAATCGCGATAATTACTACAAACGTATTTACGCGAAGACCGCCTCCCTTTTCGAGATGACTTCACGCGCCGCATCCATGGTCAGCCCTGCGAATGAAGAATCCATTGAAGCCATGCGTGATTTTGGATATCAGATCGGTGTGGCCTTCCAGATCGTGGATGACATCCTCGACTTTACTGGCGATCAAAGTGCCGTTGGCAAGCCGCTCGGGTCGGACCTGTTGAATGGTCTGGTGACCCTGCCAGCCATTTACTACGCTGAAGCCAATCCGGATGATGTGGATGTCGTCTCCCTGCCCAACGGCGGCTGGACGAATAACGACAACATGACCCGCCTCGTGGACAACATCCGCGCAAGTGACGCTTCCAAGAAGGCGATGCTCGAAGCCGAACAGCACGTGGAGCGCGCCCTCTCCCGCCTCGAATCCATGGAACCCTGCGCCGAACGTGACGCGCTGGAAAACCTCGCCAAATATATTGTAGATAGAAAAGTGTAGCTAGTGACTAGTGATTAGGAATCAGGAGCTAGGAAATTACACCTAGTACCTAGTCACTAAACCTAGTACCGCATCCCTTCCCTCCTATGCCCAGCCCTAAAAAACCCTTTCGCTTTAACGTCGGTTTCATCATTCATGAAGAGATCGGCTATAACCACGACTTCGCCTTCGAGTTCGAGAATCTCAAACTGGAAGACCTTGAATTGCGCAACTTTGAAGGTATTGCCAATGTCGGCAAGACGCCCCAAGGATTGATCTTGCAGGGTGATTTTTCCGCTGAGACCACCCTCAACTGTGTGCGCTGTCTTCAAGACTTCGACCACGGACTGGATTGGTCTTTCACCGAAATGTACGCCTTCGACACCCGTTCCGAAACTGAAGAAGGCTTGCTCATTCCTGATGACGCGCATCTTGATATTTCAGAAATGCTGCGTGAATACGCCCTGCTCGAAGTTCCCATTAGCCCGATCTGCAAGCCCAACTGCAAGGGGCTTTGCCCCGAATGCGGGCAGAACTTGAACGAGAAGGATTGCGGCCACCGGCCAGAAGAATCCGATTCACCTTTTGCAAAACTCAAAGACCTGTTGCAATGACAGCCTCTGCAAAAAATAATTGGGGAATTATTATTTCGCTTTTACTGCTGGGCGGCGTCATTGCCATGCGTACGAGTATCAGCAACCAAACCTTTTCCCCTGAGCGGACAAACTTCACAACCTTCTGGCTCGCCGGACGAATGCTGCTGGAAGATAAAAATCCATACAATGAAGCGCAATATTTGGGGGAACATGATTTGTACAATGTTCAATGGCGGCCAAACAAGATATTCCCCTATCCTCTGCCGCTTGCGATCCTGTGTGTGCCGTTCGGTCTATTTTCGATCCGCACGGCGTATCTCGGCTGGGTCGTTACCTCCCAGATCATTGTCATCATCACCGTATTCGTTCTATTAAAACATTTGGGTACAAAAGAACATAACAGGCTGCTCGTCCCCATTTTTATTTCCCTGACTTTCTTTGGACCGCTATACCTGACGTTACTTACAGGCAGTATTGGTGCCTTAACATTATTGGTACTGCTGGGCGTGATCCTGCTGCTTGAAAGAGATATGCCCATACTGGCAGGAATACTCCTTGCATTGACCATGCTCAAACCGCCGCAAGGGGTAACCATCCTGCTGCTGGCAGGGATTTGGTTTCTCGCCCGCCGCGATTGGAAAGCCATCTCTGGTGTAGCGCTTGGCGGAATTGGTTTATTCCTCGTTGCAATGATTCAAGACCCGCAATGGATCGGAAAATTCTTTACCGCCACTCAAGCGGTGATGGACAGGACTCAAGGAGTCCACTCAAACGTGTGGGCGTTTTCATATCTGGCATGCGGAGGCGCGTCACCTTGTTCCACGCTGCTTGGCGCGGCTGGGAATGTGACCATGCTTGGGCTGGGCGGATTTTTCCTTTGGAAAAAGAAATCTCAACTGTCCGCTTGGGAGGCGTTTAACATCATTATTCCAATCGGGTTTGTGAGTACGATCTATCTTTGGGCATATGACCAGCTTCCATATATCATTCCGATCGTTTGGATCATTGGCACGCTTCTTGTACATACAAAGAGTTACATCCACGCTTTTATTTTTTTGATCGCGCTTGAAGTATTCTCCTTTTACGCACTGGCACAGCAGGCTGCGACCAACAAGGACTTGTGGAGTTTGGGAACAACCGTGATCGTGTTCGGTACGACTATGGGATTGATATATTTGAAAACGAAACGTCTTACGAATCAGCCTTCCCTCAAAACCTAAATGCCTATCGAGAAAAAATTGCTCCCCAAAACTGGGGAGCAATTTTTTTATTTCTTTCTATTTTGATAACGCTTGTATACCCGATTCCACGTCTCTGTGGGGTTTTCCGGCTTTGTCTTTTTATGTTCCTTCTTGCTAAGAAAGAAGGCGAAATCTTCAAGCAAGGCTGAAATAGGTTCTTTGGGTTTATCAAGCACGAGCGGGCGGCCAAGGTTGATGGCTTCCAAAATAGTATCCGGGACATGCGGGATCGTGGCGACAAATTCCATGCCCATTGCGGCTTCGATCTTTTCCTTTGAGAGGCTGGAGCGCGGGAAGACCGCATTCAACAAGGGCTTGATCCTTTCAGTTGGATAGCCAAGTTTTTGATAGGTATCCAGGGCGGCGGCAGTTGCACGAACGGATGCCATATCAGGGGCGCTCACCAGCAAAATAATATCTGCAAGATCCAGTGCGCTGATGGCGGCTTCACTAAAATCATGCGGGAGGTCGGCAACGATATATTGGTACTGTTCCTTGAGCATGTTGGTGACAGCAGAAAGTGTTTCACCGCGCAAGGTCTCACCTTCAACCGGAAAAGTAGGCGCTGCAATGAAAGATAGACCGCTTTCATGAAGACTGATAACGCTTTTCAGAGATACAGCATCCGCTTCGCCTTCTTTATAACGGGACACATCCGCCCAGGTACGGCGCAGGTTTTCATTGAGCATCAAGGCTACCTGTCCGGCAGTCATGGTGAGATCAAGAAGAATGGTACTCCCCCACAAATTGGACAGGGACAATCCAAGGTTGACGGCCAGCGTGGAGCAGCCTGTTCCGCCTCGCAAACTATGCACAACAATCGTGCGTGCCAGTTGGGATGAATCTTTGGCGATAGTAGTAGTTGGAACCATTTCGGATCGACGAACAAGGGCCGCCACCCGTGCAGCAAGTTCGGCTGGTTCAAAAGGCTTGTTCAAGTAGTCATCTGCCCCGACTTCAAAGGCACGCAGTTTATCCTGTAGACCTGCCTGTGCAGTAAGTACCAAAATGGGTGTGGCGACGAATTGAGCATCACGGCGCAGTTGATGGGTTACTTCGTATCCGTTTATATCGGGCATCATTACATCAGTGATGATCAGATCAGGCTTGATGGTACGGGCCCGGGCAATGCCGCTTATTCCGTCTTCTGCAAAGTGTATCTGGTAATCAAGCCCATCGAGAGCTTTAGCAATTAACTGGTGATAGGTACGTTCATCATCAATAACCAAAATTCGTGCCATATAGGCCTCCACTTATGAAATGTGTTGAAAAAGGTATTCCCGAACCCGGTTGGTTTCGAGCTCTATTTGTTCGATCAAAATTTGGGCATTGGAAATATCTTCGCGTTTACAGTCCTGTTCCAGGTGAGCGGCAAGTTCAGCTAGGAAGACAGCATCAAAGTTTAAGGAAATCCCCTTAAGCGTATGCACGTGGCGTGCAAGCCGGTTAATGTCCATATCTTTATAGGCCGAATGAATTTCTTCAATTCGACCGGGAAGGTGATCCCGGAAGTCCTTACACATCTCAAACATGAATTTTCGGTCTCCGTCGAAACGTACAAGGGCGGCATCGAGATCCACGGGAATTTTAGGGGGAGTGAATGTTAGAGGTGGTGAATCAGGCTTATCGGTCCGGAAAGAAGCGGGTTCTTCCTCTTCTTCGCCAAACAGCCCATCATCTGCATCCTGTGAGAATTTCTGCTCATCAAATACTATTACTTGACTGTGGTCATCGCTTTGCTCTGGCGTGCTTTCGAGCCAGCGGGATAACACGCTATAAAGAACCCGTGATTCGATGGGCTTGGTCACATAATCATCCATACCAGCATCCAGGCACCTTTCGCGGTCGCCCTTCATGGCATGTGCGGTCATGGCAATGATCGGAATATGTAATCCTTGCAAGCTTTCCCAATCACGGATCTTGCGAGTGGATTCAAAGCCATCCAACTCGGGCATTTGCACATCCATGAGAATGGCGTTATATCCGCCTGAGATGGTCTTTTCAAATGCTTGCTGACCATCGTCCACTACATCCACAGCATAACCTGCTTTTTGCAAAATAGCCACGGCGAGCTTCTGATTGATGGAATTATCCTCAGCCAGCAGGATACGTTTTCCAACAGCTAGTTTTTCAGAAATAACGTGACGTGTAACAAGGCCAGACTTTTCATTCTCATTACTATTTAGAATTGCAAGCAGGGCTTCATATAACATTTGCTGTTTGACGGGCTTCAACAGATACCCCGAACAACCCAGTGCCTTAAGGCGGGATGCGTCGCCCCGCTTTCCCATGGAGGTGAGTATAACGATTTTCACATCCTTAACGAGCGGGTCGCTCTTGATGGCACGGGCCGTTTGCTCGCCATCCATGCCCGGCATTTGCATATCCAACAGGACGATCTGATATGGGTTTCCATCTCGGGCAGCTATATGGAGCATTTCAAGTCCGCGCGCGCCGCTGGGGGCTACATCCACGCGGCACCCAAACCCTTCCACCATTTTCGTTAGCACAATACGATTTGTCTGATTATCATCCACCCCAAGAATGCGGACGGTTCGCAAATCCGTTGTGCTGAGCAGCGCATTTATTTCGATTAGTGGTTCGGAGCTTATCACCTCAAAATTGATATCAAACCAAAAATCACTACCCAAACCCGATTCACTCTTTACGCCCATCGTACCGTTCATCGCCTCCACTAATTGCTTGGAGATGGTCAACCCCAGGCCGGTGCCTCCATACTTTCGAGTAGTCGAGCCATCCGCTTGTGTAAAGCGGTCAAAGATGGCGGCCAGTCTTTCTTTCGGAATCCCAATGCCAGTATCCTGCACAGAAAAGTGGATTTTGGCATGAGTGGAGGTCTCGTCTATCGCTTCAGCACGGATGACGATCTCACCTTGATGGGTAAACTTAATGGCATTGCCAACAAGGTTCGTTAATATCTGACGCAACCTGCCAGCATCTCCATGAAGAACATGGGCGATATCAGGATGCACAAGGCAAACAAGTTCGAGGCCTTTGTCTTGTGCACGTTTTGCCAGGGTATATCCTACATCTTCAACAAGGTTGCGAAGGTTAAAGTTTATGAATTCCAGTTCGAGTTTGCCGGCTTCGATCTTGGAAAAATCCAAAATGTCATTAAGCAGGGAAAGCAGCGCTTCGGCGCTCTTCAGAGAGGTTTGCAGATAATCCTGCTGTTCGCTGGTCAAGGCGGTATCAAGGGTAAGTTCCAACATACCGATGACCCCGTTCATTGGTGTGCGGATCTCATGGCTCATATTGGCAAGGAATTCACTCTTTGAACGATTGGCTTGTTCCGCTTCCTGTTGAGCGCGGACAATTTCTGATATATCGTGATAGAGTGCCAGCACGCCCAGCCGCTCCCCGTTCACGACAACGGGCACACCAAATATTTCAACATCCACCAATGATCCATCTTTTCGGCGGCGTTTCGATATCGCATGAATGGAAGAGGATAATACCTGTTGGGTAATGTCGGCTGCTTCTGCGCGAGTCTCTTTTGTTGTTATCAGTCCATCCAGTTTTTCTCCAATAATCTCGGTGTTTTTGTAACCATATAATTGTTCAAAGGCGGGGTTACTGGTTACGATCTTTTCGTCATTATCCAAAACAACAATGGCAACCGGGCTGTTGCTAACCAGAGATTCAAAATATTGCTTCTGGCGGTTTGTTTCCGCCTCATTTTGTTTCTGCAAGGTAATATCCCGATTAATTCCCACAATGCCTGTAATCACCCCCTGTTGATCGTGTATCGGCACTTTGGTTGTCAACAGCCATCTTTGATGGCCGTCCTTATCAACAACCGGCTCTTCGCGATTAATCATTGGCTCGCCCGATCGTATGATCCTCTCCTCATCCTCAATATATGGAGCGGCAAGTTCCGTGGGGAAGAAATCAAAATCTGTTTTGCCTACCACTTCCTCCAGTGTAGTCGCCCCCAATAGACGGCGATGTGCGATGTTATCCAGGATTAGGCAGCTATTTACATCTTTGACAAAAATATAATCTGGTAGATTATCAATTAATGTACTTAATAAATTACGCTCGGCTACCAGGCGCTCTTCCTTCCATTTTTTCTCGGTAATATCCCGCGCAACCCATACAACCCTGTCCTCCTGCATGGGCGAGATCGTACCTGAAAACCAGATCAATTGGCCGGCAATAGATAGGGAGTATTCCACTTGCAGGATTTTTTGAGTGTCCAACACGGTGTGGATTGTGCGCAGAAGCTTTTCAGCCTCCTCCCCGGGAAAAACATCACTCAGTGTTTTTCCGATCAATTCTTCGGGAGGCTTGATCAGCAAATCCGAGCGGGTTGGTGCAACACTGACATATTTTCCGTTTCGATCATACACAATAACTACATCACTCATCGCTGCGAAGAGCGCGCGCATTTGTGCCTCGGAGGCGCTGAGAGCCGCCAATGCCATCTTGCTCTCCGTGATATTTTCCTTGACAGCAAGGAAATGCGTGATCTCTCCATTTTCACCCGCTATCGGTGAGATCGAAGCAGATTCCCAATAAAGATCGCCATTCTTTTTCTTATTTTGAAATTCGCCGCGCCATTCTTTTCCCGCCATAATCGTTTCCCATAATCGTTTATATTCCTCCTGGGGGGTGTACCCAGATTTCAAAATGCGTGGATTCTGCCCAATGGCCTCTTCAAGGGTGTAGCCGGTTGTCTCGGTGAATTTGGGGTTGGCATACTCGATCCTGCCTTTCAGGTCTGAGATCACAATTGTGGATGCGCTTTGCTCCACTGCACGGGATAGTTTACGCAGTTGTTCATCCGCCTGCTTTCTCTCGGTAATATCACGCAGAATGATTAAATATTGCACCTCGCTCCCCTGTATCTGGGCTGTATGGAAGGAAATATCATAAAATCGTCTTAACCAGGAAAATTCAGTTGCCCCGGATTTTTGTAGTTCCAGGAAATCTTCCCCCAACACACCGGCGAGCGGCTTGCCGATCAAATCGGAAAACCTCGCGTTAAGCCGGTCTGCCACGGCATGATTGCAGCGCAGAATGATATTTTCCGCATTTACGACAAAAATCATATCGGAAAAAGAATCAAAAATAATCTCCCATTCCTTCTCACTTTGCAGGATCACCAGGTTTGAACTACGCTGCAATCCCACCAAACCGAACAATAATCCAAAGCCAAATGGAGCAACATCCAAGAGGAGTAAAACATAATAGTGTGAATGCAGATAGAGATACGCCCACCATGTAAACGGCAGATGTTGCCTTTGCATTTCAAGCCATAACCCCGTGAACAGGAATAGTGTCCCTAATATTCCCCCTACAATTGCATACATATACATTGTGCGATTTTTATACCACTTCATGGTGTCCTCCGACATGCAAGGAAATGGACGACCGAACTATATAAATTTAGTATAGCACAGGGAAAATTGATAAAATCTTACAATTAAGTAACGTGTTAATGGTAGGGTTTCCCTGCATTGACAAAATCCATTCCAAAATTTCACAGCGGGCCTACTTGCCATTCGACCAAGGACATAGTAAACTATCGCTCATGAATTTCAAACCTGCTTACCCAATGGTGCTAATTACCATGGCCATGCGCAGCATGATGCGAATGGAAATGTCCCCCTGCGCCAAGTGGAAAGCACGTTAGGTTTACACACCTGAATGAAAACGGGCTGTCCATTTCGCGGACAGCCTTTTCTTTTTAGTAAACAAGTACAACTTTCAGCATTCTGCTGTCAGCATAGATCAAAAAATCCATGCCAAAAAGCTGAATGCTGATGGCTGAAAGCTCTCCGAAGGAGAAAATTATGAACGAAAACATCTTAATCGCAGTTGCCTGGCCTTATGCCAATGCTGAAATCCATGTCGGAAACCTGACGGGTTCACACCTGCCCGGGGACATTTCCGCACGCTATCACCGCCTTAAGGGAGACAAGGTGCTGATGATCACCGGCACCGACTCACACGGCACCCCCGTCACCATGAGCGCGGACAAACTCGGCAAGCCTGTGGAAGAAGTGTACAAGTTCTATCACGAAGGCTTCATTGAACTGTTCAAGCAGATCGGCATTTCGTATGACCTGTACACCACCACGCACAGCGAAAATCATTTCAAGGTTTCGCAAAGCGTTTTCCTAGCCTTGCAGAAAAACGGATTCCTGTTCAAGAAGACCGAGCCGCAATGGTTCTCGCCCGGGTTGAACCGCTTCCTGCCTGACCGCTACATCGAAGGGACTTGCTACATCTGCGGCACCGACGGCGCGCGCTCCGATCAATGCGATGCCTGCGGAAATGTGCTTGACCCGACTAAACTGGTCAACCCGAAATCAAAGGTCGAGGGCGATACATCTTCACCTGAATTGCGCGACACCGAACATTTCTTCATTGATCTCTCAAAGCTTGAACCTGATGTTATTAAATATCTCAAAGACCGCGCTGAGCACATGCGCGACACCGTATTAGGCGAGTCTCTGCGAAAAGTGGAGGCTGAAGGATTGAAGCCCCGCGCCATCACACGCGATCTTGATTGGGGTATTCCCCTCCCTGCAAGCGAAGTAGGTTGGGAAACGAAAAAACTCTACGTGTGGTTCGAAGCCGTCATCGGGTATCTCTCCGCTCCCATTGAGTGGAGTCAGGTATCGGGTAATGGCGAAGCGTGGCGCGATTGGTGGACGAATCCAAAAGCGAAGCAATATCACTTTATCGGCAAGGACAACATCTTCTTCCACACATCGCTCTGGCCCGCCGAGTTAATGGGCGTGGGCAGCGCGTTCATGGAAATTTTCGCAGGCGAGGAAATCCCGCTCATCCTGCCGTTTGATGTGCCCGCCAATCAATTCATGAATCTCGAAGGCAAGAAGATCAGCGGCTCGCGCAATTGGGCGGTGTGGGGACGCGACGCGCTGACCCGCTTCGACCCTGATGCGATGCGCTATTACCTGACCGTCAACATGCCCGAAAGCAAGGACAGCGATTGGGATTGGGCCGAGTTCGTGGCACGCAACAACAACGAACTGGTGGCGACGTGGGGCAACCTCGCGAATCGTGTGCTGGCGTTTTGTTATAAGAATTGGGATGGGCAGGTGCCGGATGTGGATCTATCCACGCTTCGTCCCGCGGACCTTGAACTGCTTGCCACCATTGAAAATGGATTCAACACTGTGGGCGCGGAACTCGATGCCGTGCGCCTGCGCTCTGCATTAGGCGAGACGATGAAACTCGCCACCGTGGTCAATCAATATCTCGACGTCAACGCGCCGTGGTCTGCCATCAAAGTGGACAAGGACGCCGCCGCCAAAACCGTTTACACCGCGCTCAAAGCCATTGACTCGCTCAAGGTGATGTTCGCTCCCTTCCTGCCCTTCACCTGCGCCAAACTGCACGGCTTCTTCGGCTATGAGACTCCCCTCTTCGGCGAGCAATACACCGAGGAAGTAAATGACTCATTGGGCACACACACGGTGCTGCGCTATAAACCCGTCGAAGGCTTGCAATGGAAACCCAGCGAATTACAGCCCGGGAAGAAGCTAAATCAGCCGGGTCCGCTGTTCAAGAAGTTGGAGATTGATGTGATCGATGTGGAACGGGAAAGATTAGGAAAGTAAATAAAAACTCGGATGTCTCAACAACATCCGAGTTGTTTACTTAATCAAGGAGAGTGCGTCGCACCTACGCCTTTAGCGTCTCCGCGTACGTCCGCAGGATCTCGGCATACTCATCCGTGATCTCAGCCACACTGCGCGTCTGGGTTGAGGTGACAAGTTCAAGCGCACGCAAACGTCCCACGCACTGACTTCCCAACACCAACCTTTGGCTGATATTCATTTGCTGGCTTATCCCCGAACAAATGGTTGTAATAAGACTTAATACCGCACCAATGGAACAGGTGACCTGCCAGTCCAGCACGCCGGGAATCACTGTGGGGCCCTGGGCAGCGGTCAACGCCGTGAGGAAAGCGGTGAGCGCAGAACCGACGATGGTGACAGTCCCCAATGTTGAGTTGAGCCGTTGATTTCGCCGGGTGTACGAATCTGAATCGGATAAACTGACACGGATTCTTTTCAGTAAAGTATCGAAGTCTGCTTCGGGAATATTTTTAGGCATAACAACCTCTCTTATGGCAATCGATAATTTATGGATTTAAAATAATTATAAGGTGTATTAGAGTGAATATCTACAGACACTTCAAAGCAAAATCCAACACCACCACTTCTCCCGGGTTGACGGTGATATCGGTGCTTGAAAAGATAACGTCGTAGAACACATCGATCTTGAGCCAGCTTGCGTAATGTTGCCAGCCCAGGTCCCGGCTATAGACGTATTCAGGGGCGTCACATTGTCTCTCGTCCAATTGCAAGTTCATGTAGATGCCAAAGCCGTACTGGCCGGGTTCGATATTTGCAAACACAAAATGCCCATCTGATTCTGTTTTCACCTTGTACTTCAAATATTCGCCGCTGTGACGGTCCAATTGCACAGTCACTTCGGGAATGGGCAGAGTAGTCTCTGTATCAGGCTGAGACCAGGAAAAATGTCCCTCCACAGTTCCCAAAGAAGCGTCCGGAGTGACCGTCAATGTGGGTGTGCCACCCGCCTCAGGTATAGTTGTGAATGACAGCGGAGTGGAGGTCGGGGTTACGGTTGTTGCAGGGGTAGGCGCAGCACAGGAAGCAAGCAGGACCACAACAAGCAGGGAGATTTTTGTCTGTTTCATTTTTTTCTCCGATTGGTTCTAAAAGATAGAATCGATTTTAACAGGACAACGAACATATTTACAGAGATTTAACATCGCGGCCATACTGCCATCACATAACAATCCTATAATATGAAAAAAATAAATCGGAGGATTTCATGAACAAAGTATTTAGAACGAGTTCCATCCTGCTGGTGATGCTGGCATTGCTAACCAGCGCCTGCAAAGCGAACATCGAGCGCAATGACGATGGCTCCCTTGCCGTGGAGACCACCATCACCCAGCAGGAATTGCAGGAAGCGATCAGCGCCGCCATTGCAGACCCGCTCATCACCAATGTGACCGTCACGCTTCAAACGGGATACGTATCCGTTTCAGCAGACCACCAGCGTTTAAACGATGCCAGCAAAACGGATACGCTCTCCTTCCGCCTTGACCTATCCGTGAGCAATGGACAGTTGCTCGCCTCTGTCACAGACGCCCAAATTGACGGGAACGCCATCGAACAAAACCGCGTGGACAATTGGAACCAGACCATCGCCAACCGCCTATCCAATTTTGGGAAGAGGAGCGAGAAAACAACTCTGCAATCGATCAGCATCACGCCTGAGATCGTCACCATGACGTGGAACGCAACACGCTAATATTGATTTTTTCTCTATCGTACAAAAGCTTTTTGGACGCTGAAAAACGCTGATCTTCGCTGATAAAAAATGAAAAAAAATCTGCGTTTTCTGCGTTAATCAGCGTCCCGATTTAAAAATGTACGGAAGAGAATTGATTTTTGAATAAAGCCTGCGGATCATTAGATTCGCGTGCTTTTCGTTTAACTTCATTCCCCGATTTCCATACCTCAGGAGGGTGTAAATTCTCAAACCGTCACTTATAAATAAGGTATCTTCAACTTACAAGGAGCCTTCAAATGACTACCGTGACCACCGAAATTTTAGTTGATGCACCCTTAAAATTTGCCTACCGCGCATTTACCAATGCAACCTCCCTGCGCGAATGGCTGTGTGATGTTGCCACTGTGGAACCGCATCCACGGGGACGCATGTATCTGTGGTGGCGCGGAGATTTTTACTCCAGCGGCCATTATCTCGAATTGGATGAAAATAAAAAAGTGAAGTTCCGCTGGTTCTCGAACATTGACCCCGCCCCCACGGAAGTGACCGTGACCTTCACAGAAAAAAGTGGCAGCGTGGAAGTCTGTCTGAAGCATCAGGTGCCAGACGACAGCTTATGGAAAGAGGCGGCGGAGAGCTTCCGTCAAAATTGGGAGGAGAGTCTTGAAAATCTAAAATCCGTTCTTGAAACAGGCGTGGACTTGCGCATCGCCAATCGCCCCATGCTGGGCATCATGCCTGGTGATTTCACAAAGGAACAGGCCGCTGCCTTGGGCGTCCCCGTGCATGACGGCTTGCGGCTGGACGGGGTGCTTGATGGCATGGGCGCGCAAAAGTGCGGACTGCAAAAAGATGATGTGATCGTTGAGATGGCCGGTCATCCGATCATCAACGATGCGAGCAGCCTGCCGAATGCCATCGCTGGCAAAAAAGGCGGCGATAAGATCGAAGTCGTTTTCTATCGCGGGGCTGAAAAGAAAACCGTCACCATGCAGTTGAGCAAACGCCCCATGCCCGATGTGCCGTTCAACCCCGCCGAGTTGGAAAAACAGGCACGCCAATTATTTGAGCCTGCGCTGGTTGAACTGGAAAAAGCGTTTGAAGGATTCACAGACGCGCAAGCCATGACACGCCCCGAACCCAACGAGTGGAGCGCGCTGGAAACCGTGGCGCATTTAATTTCTGGCGAACGGTTTAACATAATTTATCTCACTGGTTTGGTGGATGGATACGAACCCGTCACCGATGGCTTTGGGACGAACATCCACGCGCAGGTGCAGGCGACTGTAAAAACGCATCCTTCCATTAAGCTGATGCTTGATACGCTTCGAAAAGCAGTCGACGAAGTCCTGGCATATGTCTCCCTCCTCCCCGAGGAATTCGTCGCCAACAAAGGCAGTTATCACCGCTTTGCATCGATCCTGTTACAGCCGAACTTTCACCTCACCGCGCACCTCCAACAAATAAAGGATGCGCTCGCCGCCGCTCGAAAATAATTAATGCTCACTGCTCTATCGGGGACTAAGCCCCCGATAGAGCAGTGAATAACCGTTTCATTTCAAAATATTCAAGACAATTTATATCCGAATTTAGTTGTATAATCTGAATATGCCTGAGTGGATCGGTCAAACCATTGGAAAGGTTCGAGTAGATAAATATCTGGCACGCGGGGGAATGGCCGAGGTTTATCTGGGTACCCACCTGTCACTTGACCGCCCCGTCGCTATAAAAGTTTTGCACAGCTTCATAGAGTCTGACCCCGAACTTCTGGACCGCTTCCAGCGCGAAGCCAAAGCGGTTGCTGGGTTACGTCACCCCAACATCGTACAGGTCTTTGATTTTGATGCCCACGAGAACCATCCCTACATTGTGATGGAATATTTGAAGGGTCCCACACTTTCCACCTATCTTCAATCCCTTCATAACAACGGCATCAAGCTTTCATTGGAGCAGATCGGGCAATTGCTCAGATCACTTGTTGCAGGTTTGGATTATGCCCACTCGCACGGCGTCATCCATCGTGACATCAAACCCGCCAACATTCTGCTCCACAACAAAACAGGTGATTTCACCGAGAACTCCATGATCACCAAACATGTCGAGCCGGTCATCACCGATTTCGGCCTGGCGCGCATTGTAAATTCTGGCAAGCAAACCGCCTCGGGACTCGTCAGCGGCACACCCTCGTATATGTCCCCTGAGCAGGCGCGCGGCACCAAAGTCGATCATCGCACCGACATTTATTCGATTGGCGTCATTTTGTATGAGCTGGTTTCCGGCCGCGTTCCCTTTGAAGGTGACACGGCCATCACGGTCATCTTCAAGCATATCAACGAAGCGCCGCCGCCCATCGAGGGTATCCCCGAAGAATTGCAGAATGTGATCGACAAGGCATTAACCAAGTATCCGGAAGACCGCTATAACAGCGGCCACGATCTCATGGTGGGATATTTTCAGGCGATTGGCATACGCCTTGAATCGGAAACTATCCATTTGGCTCCAACCCGCGCCCCGCGGTCTGCTTCTGTTTCGAGAAAAAAGAAATCCAAGCTGAATCCAATTTGGATCGGTGCGGGAATCTTTGCATGTGCCTGTGTTTCCATCATGAGCTTAAGTGTTTTGGGTTTTTCGGTATATACCTTTTTTCCAACAATAAGAACAACGCAGCCCAACACCAGCCCAATGGCAACCGAACATGCTGAGACCACGCACGTACCGGAAATCATTCCCAGTATAGGGGATGATTCCGTGGGACTGCTGCGCTTTCAAGATGGCAGCGCCATCGCAGACCAGATCACCGTCAGTGCGAATCTTGACACTCCGCCAGAGGGCACTCAATATGAAGTCTGGCTGATCGAGAACAGCGGAGAGCAAAGCCGCAGCATTGGCATCCTTGCAAACGATGGGAACGGCGTCTATAGTCTGACCTACGTTGATCCGCAAAGCCGGAATCTACTTGCTGATTATGATCACATGGAAATCACCGTGGAGCCCAGCCCGGATAACAGCCCCAATCCATCGGGGCAGGTTGCTTATTCCTCTGGCATCCCCAGGCAGGCGGTTGCACATATCCGCCACCTCATGGTCTCAACAGAAGAATCCCCCAACCAGATCGGCATGATCGACGGCATCAGGATCAATGCAACGTTGATCGATCAAAGCGGGGAAGCGATGCTGGCAGCCTACGAATCAGGCAATCAAATTGATGTACGCAGCAATGCAGAAGCTCTCGTCAATCTTATTGTCGGGAATCAAGATTCTGCATATGTAGATTGGGACAGCAATGGCACGGTCAATAACCCCGGAGACGGCTATGGAATGCTCTTGAATGGAGAGCAAGCTGGCTACATCGAAGGGGTGCATCATCATTCAAGCTATTCTGCGGATACGGAAGATGCCACACCAAACATTCGCCTGCACGATGCACATGTAGAAGTGTCCATTCAAAATATTGAAAAGTGGACCATCGAATTACGAGATACAGCCAAGCGCATTCTACAAGCTCCGGAAGGCGCAAACATTGAGGCGGATGTCCGCACGGCTGTCACACTTGCCGATCAAATTTTGAATGGGTTGGATATAGATGGGAATGAGTCCGTTGACCCCATCCCCGGCGAAGGCGGTGCGAACACGGCCTACCAACACGCCTATTACATGGCCGATATGCCAATATTGCCGGGGGAAGATCAAATGCCCGCTACTGGACGATAGACAATTCTCGCGTGTCTTTTCGCAAGAACAGAACAAATCCCAATAACCGCAAGCCAGCACTCACCCACAATGCACCGCCGAGTCCAATGGAATCTGCTAGCCACGCACCCACAAGCGGGGCAACAATAGCGGACAGATATTGCAGAGACTGCGCCAGCGATACAAAGGTCGCACCATATTCGGGCGGAACGGTTTTCATCAACTCATCGAAGAACACGAGATCAAGGCCCGCCTGGAACAAGCCGGTGATGCCCGCATACAAAATGATGAGCGGCACGTTTGGAGTTGCGGCAGTGAGTGCGGGATAAAAAATCATACCAAAGGTTGTGGCAAGCAGGACGAAACGTCCGCCATATTTGCGGGATGACCACGGCCAAAGGAAATAGCCCGCCAGCATGACGAGGGTCATTGCCATGGTGATGATGCCGATCTGTGAATCGGTCGCTTTCACTTCGCGCACGAGGAACAGCGGCATGATGGGCGTGCTCAACGCAATGGCCGAATAGTAGACAAATTTCTTCGTGGCGAAAGATGTAAATGCAGGCTGGCTGCGGATCAATGAGAAATAGTTTCGGGCTGAGTCAAATGCCGATGAGGATGGAACAAATGTCGGCGGAGTCTGATCGGGGAGTTTAATCCGATTGGAAAAATAATAGCTGATCAATCCACCGATGGATAATCCAAAGAACATCATCTCGTAATTGCGCGGAAATTCAACGAGGTCAATGGTGCGGGTGACGAGGAAGGTCATCACCACACCGGTCAACCCGAAGATGGCCCAGCGGCGGCTGAGCAAGGCGTATCGTCCTTCGGGGCCAGCGACGGCGTTCATCACAACCGAGAAGGCGACAGCCAGCGCGGTTTGCGGCAGAGTTGCAAATGCCCAAATGGCAAGCGTGGCGATGACTGTGTATTCTTTTGAAAGAAAAAAAGTGAACAGGCCTGTCATTGCATAACATGAGATGACAAGCAAACGTGAAAAGCTGTACCACGGCACGATGTTCGTGCGCGTTTGTAAAAAACGCCCGACGATGATGGCGAGGACAAAGCCCGTGATGCCCGGCATGGAAGTGAGCAAGCCCACCTGAAAATTGCTTGCGCCGAGGCGGGTGAGGAACACGGGCAGGAACGGGGCGGCCACGTTCGAGATGCTGACGCCAATTGCGTCGATCTGCACATAACGGAAATTTCGTTTTTGAACTTCGCTTTGTTGGGGTTCGTTGGTCATGGGAGGTTTGGGTGACGGAACAAAGATTATAACGCTCAACGAAAATAGTAAAATGATGACATGATAAACATCACTTCCATTCAAACACATCAAATTGAAGATGCAAAATATGTCATCTCTGCCGTTGCCCAGCGCATTTTCGTGCCGGATAAAACCGTGCAGGATTTTTACGATGTTTTAGAGGAAGAGCACGAACTGCATGATGTGGATAATTTTCAAAGGGAGTATGTTGAAAATCGCGGATTATTCCTTGTGGTGATGGATGATGAAAAGCTGGTCGGCACGGGCGCGATAAAAAGACTAGAAGAAAATATCGCCGAGTTGAAACGCCTGTGGCTGCTTGAGGAATATCACGGGCAAAGAATTGGCTATCAGGTTGTTTCACAATTATTAGATTTTGCACGCGCGCACGGCTATGAAAAAGTCCGTTTGCAGACCAGCCAAAAGCAGGAGCGTGCCGTTCGCTTTTATACGCGACTGGGGTTTTATGAAATTCCAAGCTATCGCGAAAGCATGGATGATATTTCGATGGAAGTGAGTTTGGGAACTTAATTTACGCAGGCACGTCATTTATGCAGGAGAAACCATGAAATCAATCGTCTACAAATTATTCGCACTTGCAATTTCACTGAGCACGATCCTCGCCGCGTGCTCGCCGTCTGCATCCATCAGCCTGGCAGAGTCAAATAAAAACCGTGAGAGGAATCCCTCTGCCAGCGGGAATGGAATCAAAAATCTTGTGGATGGGAATAATGCCTTCGCTTTGGATATGTACAACGCGCTTCGTTCCGAAAACGGGAATTTGATCCTGTCTCCGTACAGCATTTCCCTCGCCCTGGCAATGACCTACGCCGGAGCGCGCGGTGAAACCGAAGCACAGATGGCGCAAACGCTGCACTTCGCCCCGCAGAATGAATTGCATCCCTCCTTCAACGCGCTCGACCTTGAGCTGGAAAAAGAACCGATAAATCTGGACAAGGATCAGGAGCCGATGCAGTTGAACATTGCCAATGCCGTTTGGGCTGAGCAGACGTTTACCTTTCTGCCCGAGTTTCTGGACACAATTGCAGTTAATTATGGCGCGGGCGTCAGCCTTGCAGATTTTCTAAACAAGCCGAATGAGGAACGTGTCGCGATCAATAACTGGGTCAGTGACCAGACCGAAGAGAAGATCAACGACTTGCTGCCCGATGGTTCGATCTCGCCCGATACCCGCATGGTGCTGGTCAATGCCATTTATTTCAAGGCAGATTGGTTCGATCAATTTGACGCAAACGATACATATGAACTTCCCTTTAATTTACTGGATGGGACACAGGTGAACGCCTCCATGATGGGACAAGGGATGTTCATCCCCTATACACAAGGTGACGGTTATACCGCTGTTGAACTCCCCTACGCGGGCGAAACCGCCGCCATGGACATCATCGTCCCAGATGCGGGAAGATTCGAGGAGATCGAATCCGCTTTGACAAGTGATATGTTCAATGAAATCATCGGGAACATGACAGAGACAACCCTGATGCTAAATCTCCCTAAGTTCAAATTCGAGAGTTCGTTCGGCTTATCTAACGCGCTTAATCAACTAGGTATGGTGGATGCCTTTGACAGTGATCTCGCAGATTTTTCAGGTATGACGGGACAAAAAGACCTGTTCATCGGCGATGTCATTCACAAAGCATTTGTGGCAGTAGATGAAGAAGGTACCGAAGCTGCCGCTGCAACTGCCGTCATCATGGAAACCGCCGGGGCATTCATGTACGATGTGAACCTGCTGATAGACCGCCCCTTTATCTTTATCATCCGCGACACGGTGAATGGACAGATATTATTTATCGGGCGGGTTTTGAATCCAGTTCAATAATTTTTTTGTACACGGATCGTACGGAAAAGAACATATCTTTCGTACAAGTGACAGTCACCTTTGCGAAGCACCCTATGGGTAAAGGTGACTGTCACTTGTTTTTAACCAATCCGGTAACTGACGGAATAACTCACGCATCACACCCTTGGTGCGTTCTTCAAAGAGGGCGAGATTATCATAGGCTTCCCCTTCCACTTCACTGACCAGATCCGAAACCCCGCGCAGGATCAATAGCTTTTGTTTATTCTTCGCGGCCACCCATGCCAGCGCGCCAGATTCCCAGTCCCCGACGATGGCGCCGTGTTTTTTGAGGAATGCAATTTTATTCGGGGGCAGGTCGCTGTCAGCGGAGGCGATCATGCCAGGGCGTACGGGATGCGGATACGGTTTTGGCAACCAGCTCAAGTCGAGGGTTGAGGCGTAATAGTCAATGATGTTGAGGTCGCCCATTAATTCGACAATGTCGTAGATGAAAGTCCGCTCCACGAGAATCACATCCCCTTGATTCACCAAACCCTCAAATCCGCCGCAGGTGCCAAGGTTAACAACGAGATCGGGCTGGTCATGGTCAGTCACATACTGCATCATGCCAGCAGAGGCGATCTTGCCCCAGCCGCTGTGATACAGTTTCAAGTCATATCCGGCGAGATGCAAATTTGCAGATTCGCCATAGACGGAATTTTCAACTTTAAGCTGTGGAAAAATTTCCTTGACGGCCTTCCACTCGGCAATGGCAGAGATGAGTACAACAGTCTTCAATTTAATTTTCCTTCCAGATAATCGATGATGAATTGCAAAGCAGCCTCGGAGGAGTGATGTTTATTTTCCTCGCGGTTGCCGTCCCAAAGGAAATGACGCGCCCAATCTCCTTTTGAGGTGGAAAGCCCCAGCCATGTGGTGCCGACTGGCTTTTCAGGTGTGCCGCCGCCCGGGCCGGCAATACCGCTGATGGATACGGCAATATCTGCATCGAATACTTTTCGCGCACCATTCGCCATTTCCAGCACGGTCTCTTCGCTGACTGCGCCGTGTGTGTTCAGCGTATCCCACGAAACGCCCAGTAAACCGGCCTTGGCCTCATACGAATACGCAACAACCCCGCCGGGGAAATAAGCGGATGAACCGGATACATTCGTAATGCGATGCGAGACCAATCCACCCGTACAAGATTCAGCAGTCGATACCTTTAAGTCACCGGTTTGTAAATAACCATGCAAAATATCTTCAAGCGCAATAGGCATTCAAATCTCCTTAAATTCGTTGAATTATACTATCGGGTATAATCTGCCAATGCCATTATGGACAGGTAAAACCCTAAACAAAGTACAAATCGGAGAGATGATCGCACGCGGGGGTATGGCTGAAGTCTATTTCGGCGAACATACCACTCTCAAACGCAGAGTAGCAGTTAAGATCATGCGCGACCATGTGGATGGGGATCCTGAAACGCGAATGCGCTTTGAACGTGAGGCGCGCGTGGTTGCCGGTATGCGTCATCCCAACATTATTCAAATGTATGATTACGACCTTGTGGAAGGCCAGCCCTGCCTCATTATGGAGTTGGTGGACGGCACATCCCTCGGCAACTATCTCAAAGACCTGCATAAAAAAGAAGAAAAACTTCCCATGGATGTGATCGCCCACATCCTCTCTTCGCTTGCATCCGCAATTGATTACGCCCACAGCCAAAATGTTATTCATCGGGATATTAAACCCGCCAACGTGTTGCTGCGCTCCGCCACTGGATATGTGAACGTGGATGCGCCTTTGCCGGAAGATGTAGAGCCGGTTCTTACCGACTTTGGGCTGGTTCGGTTACTAGATACATCCATCCAAACCTCAACAGGGACCGTCTCCGGCACGCCAGCCTACATGAGTCCCGAACAGGCGCGCGGTGACAGAGTGGATAAAAAGACAGACATCTACTCGCTTGGCGTGCTGCTCTATGAAATGCTCGCAGGTGCGGTGCCCTTTGATGCCGAGTCATCCTTCGGCATTTTGATGAAGCACCTGAACGAGCCTCCTCCGCCCATTCAGGGAATCTCCAAAGACCTGCAAGCCATCATCAACCGCGCATTATCCAAAGATGCCTCACGCCGCTACAATTCCGCCAAAGACCTGGCTGATGAATTCATTGCCGTCTTCAACGGCCAAACCGTTTCCATTGAAACACTACAATCAGGAACAACTCCCGAAGCACGCAAACCTGAAGCGAAAACGAGTCCTCGCTTTTCACTGGTCTGGATCGGAGTTGGAATCCTCGCTGTGATTAGCATTGCTTTCCTGATCTTTCGTCCTTCTCAACTCCCCCGAAATGTTGATAACCAGCCTGTGGGCCGCGCCTCCGTTTCAGACTTCAATGCCATTCTGGATAAGCTGACCATCACAACTTCAGGACTGCCCGAGCCAAAACCGGGCTCTCATTATGAGGTTTGGTATCTCGCACAGGGCGGGGAGGTCAGGCGGAATGCGGGCCAGATAAAAATAATAAATTCGGAAGGGCTGTTGACCTTCTCTCATCCAGATCAGGAAAATCTCCTGGGGTTGTTTGACCAGCTTGAAGTCACGCTTGAATCGAACAACGACCCGACCCCCAATCAATCCTCCGGCGAGACCGTTGCATCCTCCATATTCCCGCCGCTGGCATTAATCCACGTGCGGCACTTGCTGGTATCTT
Source organism: Candidatus Villigracilis propinquus (assembly GCA_016714565.1). GTDB lineage: Bacteria > Chloroflexota > Anaerolineae > Anaerolineales > Villigracilaceae > Villigracilis > Villigracilis propinquus. The sequence goes on along the minus strand of JADKDM010000011.1, from coordinate 120,137 downwards.
TCCCGGATGCTCCCGAAAGCGAAGCGCTCATTCAGGGATTATGGAACACCGCAGACGAGATCGATAATTCCATCATTGCATTGGATGGAGCCTATAAAAGTAATAATGAAGAACTGTTCCGGCTGAAAACAGAAGAGATCATCAATCAACTCGTTGGCAGCAAAAACAGCGAACAATATAAGGATTGGAACGAGGACGGCGGCGTAAACGATCCGAGTGACGGATACGGCCTGCTTGTGAACGGCCCCGACAACCAGAATGGCTATATTCCGAACACCGTCAGTCATGCGCAATTTGCCGCAGAAGCCGCAGATGCAACCGAAAATATCCAGCTTAACAGTACGCATGTTGTCGTAAGCATCGAAAATATGCGCGGCTGGTCGGAGCAATTACTCGAAATGGCACTGCAATTACAGCAAATGCCATTCGACAGCAAAATGGAACCCCTGTCGGCCGAAATGTTATCGCTCTCTCACATTGTGCTCTTTGGTGTGGATACCAACGACAATGGATTGATAGAACCCATTCTCGGTGAAGGCGGGGGCATCACCGCGTATCAAAACGCTTATTCCATGTCCGAGATGCCGTTGCTGATGGGCAGAGATCGCATCCCGCTACCGGCGCCAATTCCATAAGCATAAAAAAACTTCCGTATGATACGGAAGTTTTTTTATCTTTAATCTTCAATCTCTTTCCAAACTTTATGGCGCAAGGCTTTGGTTGATCCCGTCAAACACATTCCCTATCGCCGGTCCCAACAATGTCAAACTTCCCGCAACGACACAACAGCAGGTAATAAAGATAACCAACCCTGGGATAAACAGCGCCCCGATCGCGGGTCCAACACCAAAGCGATTCACTCCCTTTACAGCCAGCACCTGAAGCACAAGAATATAAATTGACAGGCCAAAGGAGATGATTCCAAAACACGCGCCTACATAGGGGATTGCGCTAAACAGCGCCAGCACCGAAGTAATAATCGAAAACGGAAGCGAAATGGCCGCAAACGCATATGCTAATTTTTCAAAAGTTCCAACACCGCCAAACATTTTTGCGATCCATTGCACAACGGCTGTAAAAAGAGCGAAGAAAGCAATGGAGAGCAGCCCAACAAAAGGCGAGATGCATAAACTCACAACGAATGAAATGCCCGTAGAAGCTACATCACCGCCACCGCTGGCTGGCATGTACTGTTCCAAACCAGGGATCGGTATTGACGGCATGGTTCCAGTCGCTGAATAAATTGCCTGCAAGATCGATTGGAAGATCATCGAAATAGTGCCCGCAATGAAAACCCAAAGAAAAGCGGTCTTTGATGTTGCATTCGGGCTATCAGTGATCTCAATAAAGGTCTGCTCACTAGGCTTGGTAACAGCCTTCATCCAAACTTGAAACCAACCGGCGGGGCCGGGCTTGTTTGGCTCATCCATTACGGGCATATTCGAGGGCATTTGGTCCATATCACATTCTCCTTTTGATAAATGGTTTATTCAATTGTACTTGTCTAAAACAAAAAGTCCAGTACTGTTATTTATTCGCAACCTTGTCTGTGATCTCCAGCGCTTTGTCCAAAATATCCATACCTTCCTTCAACTGCTCCTCGGTGATGATCAACGGCGGGATGATCAACACCGTATGCCAGTGAGTATACAAAAACAAACCGTGATCGGTGCAATATTTTTTCAACGCAGCCATCTCAGGCGATGAACCATTCCACGGCGCCATCGGTTCTTTTGTCTTTCTATCTTTGACCAATTCAAGGATGCCGAACAAGCCGATATTACGGACTTCTCCAACGGATGGATGCGCCTCGCCGAGATCCGTCAACATGCGCCTCAAGACTCCGCCCATGCCTGCCACATGCTCGACGATTTTATCTTCCCTCATGGCATTGATATTGGCCACAGCCGCCGCCAGTGAAATGGGATGCGAAGTGTATGTTAGTCCGCTTTCAAAAGCATGTTCATCAAATGCCGCGGCAATTTCGGGCTTCATCGCCACCGCACCCAACGGCGCATACGCGGACGTGAGTCCTTTTGCCATCGTCATAATATCTGGCACCACATCCCAATGTTCGATGGCGAACATTTTGCCCGTGCGGCCAAATCCGCTCATCACTTCATCGCAGATCATCACGATGCCGTATTTATCGCACAAGGCGCGCACGCCCTGCATATATCCCTGCGGCGGGATGATGATGCCATTCGTGCCCGTGACAGATTCCATGAGAATGCCTGCGATAGATTCGGGGCCTTCATACAAAATAATTTCTTCCAAATGATTCAAATAATCCTGTGCAAATTCTTCTTCTGAAATATCAGGATTCATGCGATGAAAAGTGGAGCGATAACGATACGGGTCGAGGAAATGGACAACGCCCGTCATCAAGTTCGGCTCCCAACCCACGCGGCGCGGATCACCCGTCACTGCCATGGCACCCGCAGATGCGCCGTGATACGAACGATAACGTGAAAGGATCTTGTGGCGCTTTGTATATCCACGCGCCAAGTTTGATGGCATTCTCATTCGCATCTGCCCCACCGAGGGTGAAGAGGACTTTGCTCAACGCACCTTTGGGAGTGATCTCTGCCACGGTTTTGCTGGCAATCGCGCGAATTTTTGTGGTCATGCCGGGTGCAGCGTAGGACAATTCTGCCGCCTGCTCCTGCATGGCTTTGATGACACGCTCATCCCCGTGACCGATATTCACGCACATTGTCATCGAGTTGAAGTCGAGATATTTTTTATCATCCACATCCCAAAAATACACACCCTTGGCGCGCTTGATGGCAATGGGGTTTACTTTAGCTTGCGCAGACCATGTCCAAAAGACATGTTCCCTGGAAAGCGGGAGAATTTCATCATCGGGAAGATCAAACATAGAGACCTCTTAAAGAACAAATATGGGATTGAATACAAAACTATTTACGAATCGTATCACAAAAGCCCGCCTTTACTTTCTCCTATACATTTCTTACACGCTTAAACTTGACAGCACAAATAGACCTTGATACTATCAACTTACCGAGCGGTAAGTAAGTCGGTAAAGGAGAATAAACAGATGGATGATAAAACTCGAAACAAAGTACTCTTGGTGCTTTTCCTTGGCGTGCTCATGGGTGCGCTGGATATTGCGATCGTAGCCCCTGCCCTGCCTTCTATTCAGAAATTTTTCGGGGTCGGTGACCGTATTCTGGCATGGACATTCACCATTTACGTGCTCTTCAATTTGATCAGCACGCCGTTGATGGCAAAACTGTCCGATACATTTGGCCGACGTTCGATCTATGTACTGGATGTGGCGCTGTTTGCAGCTGGATCATTGATCGTCGCTCTTGCGCCTGCAAACCTGTTCGCTGCTCTATTGGCAGGTCGTGCGCTGCAAGGATTCGGTGCGGGCGGCATTTTCCCCGTTGCCAGCGCAGTCATCGGCGATACCTTCCCGCCCGAAAAACGCGGCGCATTGGGCTTGATCGGCGCTGTCTTTGGACTTGCTTTTCTAGTTGGGCCTATCCTAGGCGGCATTATCCTATCGATCACGAGCTGGCAATGGCTGTTCATTATCAATTTGCCCATTGCGCTGGTCGTTATTATTATGGGCTGGCAAGTACTTCCTATCACCCATCCCGCAACCACCCGTCCATTTGATTTGGCTGGGATGGCGGTTTTAGGAATTATGCTGGCCTCATTGGCTTATGGTCTCAACCAAATTGACACACAGAACTTCTTCGGTAGTCTGGCCTCGCTCAGTGTCTGGCCTTTCCTCGTCATCGGTATTATTCTGCTGTTCGTTTTCCCCGCCATCGAAAAGAAAGCGGCAGACCCGATTCTGAATTTGAACTTGTTCAAGAGCCGCCAAACCGTGATCGCCAGCATGCTCTCCGCTGGAGCAGGGTTGGGTGAATCAGGCATGGTCTTCATCCCTGCACTAGCCGTGGCAGCCATGCCAGCCATTATCAACGAGCACAATGCCAGTTATTTGTTGATGCCCGTCGTACTCGCCATGGCAGTAGGTTCTCCCCTCGTTGGTCGCCTATTGGATAAATTCGGCTCAAAGGTGATGGTCTTTGGTGGCACATTTTTACTCGCCATTGGCATGATCATGCTCAGCAACAGCAATTTGATTTCCATGTTGTGGGGCTTTATTGCCTCCGCAGCAGTCATCGGGCTGGGACTCTCATCTCTGTTGGGTGCGCCAATGCGATACATCATGCTCAATGAAGCCTCTGCCGCTGACCGCACCTCTGCACAGGGATTGATCACACTCTTCACCAGTGTGGGTCAATTAACAAGCAGCGCGTTGATCGGCGCGGTGGCTGCATCTATGGGCGGCGGTGTGAAGGGATATGGCACCGCTTACATGGTGATCGGCATCATCGCGGGCATCATGGTCATCCTGACACTGGGGTTGAAAAACCGACAACAGGAATTGAGCATGATCAAGAATGCTGAGCCTGTCTCGGCAACTCACTAAAAATAAATGACCTCTCTGACCTTTTGGAAAGATAAGGTCAGAGAGGTTACAATTTGATTATGACTACTTCCGAAGTTGGTTTACGCGAGCAAATTCTGGTGGCGGCGAAAAGCCTATTCATTCAGCAGGGATATCATGGACTTGCCATGCGCCAGATATCAGAGGCTGTTGGAGTCTCGAAGGCTGCGCTCTATTATCACTTCAAGGACAAGGAAGAACTTTTTCTCGCCATCTTGAGCGGGTACCTGAATGAGATCGAAGTCGCCATTGATGAAATTACCGCCAAACCTGTCTCGAGCAGTGAGCATATCCGCTTGTTCGCGGAATATATTTTGAAACAACCTGCCGAGCAGCGTGCTGTGACCCGTCTTGGAAGCCAGGAGATGTCACAACTCAGCGCGTCATCGCGCAAGACGTTCGGCAAAACCTATCACGATAAATTCATTGGGAAGCTGATCGCGATCTTTAAAGCTGGAATTGCGAGCGGAGAGTTTCAAGCATTTGATGCTGAGGTTTCCACCTGGGCGCTGCTGGGAATGATGTATCCCTATTTTTATCCCGCACACACAGGGGATTCTCCTCTTGCGCCCAAAGCGATCAATGAGATCGTCAACATTTATTTGAATGGCGTCAAAAAGCGCGGCTGACCAAAAGCCGATCCGTCGGGGAGTTGCATTGGACTCATATTCTGCTTTTCCATATCAACGCATCGTTGTAGTTGGCACGACCATCGGGTAAATCCACACTGGCAGAGCAGCTTGCAAAAAAGCTCGATCTGGATTTTATTGAATTGGATGCTTTATTTTGGGAACCGAATTGGCAGGGAGCAAATGTTGAGGTGTTTCGAAAGCGTGTCGAAACAGCGACCAGCTCACAGCGGGGAAAGAGCGAGGATTCATCAGGTTGGGTGGTGGCGGGGAATTATCGCAAAGTGCGTGACCTCATCTGGCCCAAGGCACAAGTCGTCATCTGGCTGGATTACCCATTTCATATCGTCTTCTGGCGAATGCTCACACGCACCATCCGCCGCGCTGTGACGCGGGAAGAATTATGGAACGGCAACCGCGAGACCTTTTGGGTACATCTAAAATTTTGGTCGGATGATTCTTTGTTCAATTGGCTGTTCAAGACCTATTGGCGGCGAAAGCGCGAGACTCCTGATTTGCTTAATCTCCCCGAGCACAAGCATTTGAAATTAATTCATTTCAAGCATCCGCGCGAAGCGGAGGAATGGCTGCATTCATTTTCTAAACCACGCGATGATTTGAGTCAGCCCCAATAAAGTTACACCCAAAAGAAACATGCCCCACTCCGAAGTCCATTGGATCCACCAGAGAACCATGAGGGAGGCGAGCAGCAAGCCGCTAAAAGCCAGCAAACTAACGCGGGCTACACGACGGCGTTCAATTCCTTTGGGATCTTCGCGAGGCATTAAAAATTTCAACCTGGTTCGCAGTTCCGTCATATCCCATGCGACCAGGGCAAAGATCGCGCTGGCAAACATCCAACCGATCGGAAAACTTAACCATAAGCCAACGGTTGCAAACAAAATGGATAGAAACAACCCGAGCGCTGAAAACCATCTCCAACGCTGCCACTGGGAAAATAACCACAACACGCCAAAAGCGATCATCCAACGCACAACAGAATCAAGGCCCACACTCGCATATCCCCATGCAAGCGAACCTGTGCTGATAATTATGCTGAACACCAGTGCGATGAGACTCACGATAAACTCCTAAAAAAACCGTAACTATTTAGTCGTCATTGCGCCCCCCCCCCCCCCCCCCACAAACCCACATAAATTACTGAATAACATATAAAGATTTTACCATTCCGATTCGTATCGATTAAAAAAATATCAACAGCTTCTGCAAACTTATTACCCTGCGGACTGTAGCTTCTTTTTTTCACATGATATACTACCAAAACCCTCCAAATTATGCTTTCGCGAATTGATACCATCCTCAACGTCCGTCCCGATGAACGCCGCAATGTGTATCTCATGCTGGCGCAATATTTTTTCATGGGCGCGGCCATGCTCTTCGCGCAAACCATTTCCATGCCGTTGTTTTTGGAATATTGGGATGCCTCCGCGATTCCATTTACTTACATTGGCATCGCGATCGTTGTCTCATCCATCACAGCTGTCTTTCTAAAAATATCCGAGCGCGTCACACTTGCCAAGTGGTTGTGGCTGACCGTTTTATTCATTTCGATCACAACGCTTGTCTTGCGTGCAGGTCTCGCAGTCGCGCCGTCCAAATGGCTGGCGCTCTTCCTCCCCATCTGGACTCAAACCCTCATCAATCTCGCCGTCCTCGCCTTCTGGACTCTTGCCTCAGATATTTTTGATGTGCGCCAAGGCAAACGTCTTTTCGGTTTGCTCAATGCAGGTTCGTGGCTTTCGTATGTTGTCGCTGGCCCATTCTCAGGAACCCTTGCAAAACTGCTCGGCACGGAAAATCTTTATATCGTTATCGCGGTTTGTCTTTTTATCGCGCTCATCATTCAAGGCATTATCTTGCGCGGTGTGAAAAAACCGAAAGCGCAATTCACAGACTCCGCTCCGCAAGTGCAGCCGCCCACGAGCGCATTGTTCCGCAACCGCTACATTCTGATGGTCTTCGGCATTGCCGCGATCTGGCGCGTGGCGTACTTCGTCATGGACGCCATCTTCTACAACATGACCTCCATCCAATATCCGAACACCGCCGAAAGCGCAGGCTTCATCGGCGGATTTTTTAGCATGGTGGGTTTGCTCGGCTTTATTACGGATACTTTTCTAACGGGCCGCATCATCAGCAAGTATGGATTATGGGCTGGATTATTGACCACGCCCATCGCCTTGATCCTCTCTATGAGCGGATTCGCCTCAATCGGCATCTTCGCTTCTTCCTGGACTTTGGGCCTGTTCTGGTTTGCAATAGCAGGGAAATTTAACAATGAGGGACTCGGCTTCACCCTCGACCAATCCGCTTCGTCCATTTTGTACCAGCCCATCTCAGACGCCCTGCGCCCGAAAGCGCGCGCCATTGGCGAAGGCATCATCCAGCCTGCGGCGATTGGGATCGCAGGTATGCTGCTGACTTTGCTTTCCAATGTTTTGAAATTTGATTCGGTACAGCTATCTTTCGTGTACATCATCCTCGCGGTTGGTTGGCTTGTGTTGAGCATTGTGCTTGCAAACGCATACCCCAAACAACTTGTGGAAGCCATCCACAAGAGACGCTTCAAGCGCGAAGAGTTGATCAACGTGGAAGAGATCAACACACAGGTCTTGATCAAAAGCCTGAAAAGCCAGCACGAAGGGACGGTCATCTATTCGTTGGACTTGCTCGAAGAACTGAATCATCCCAAGCTGAAAAGTGAATTGATTCCGCTGCTGGGACATGCTTCGTCGAAAGTCCGCGTTTCGGTGCTGGAGCGGATCGAAAGACTCAAGCCTGCTCAAGCACGCGAAGAACTTCCTGAGCACATCCAAAAAGAAGAACTGCCGCCAAACCGAACAGCGGCGGTGCAGGCTTTCTCGGCGTTGACGGCGGAAGATGTCAACTTGATATTGCCATATTTGAATTCCAACAATTCAGCGGATACATTTGGCGCGTTGGTGGGACTGTTGAAATATGGCGGCGAAAGCGGCATTTCCATTTCGCGTGAAAAGCTGGAGAAACTGGCAAACCATACATCTCCACAAAATCGGGTATTGGCGGCGCAGGCGATTAAGAAATTCGGGGCATCTGGTTATGAGGATGTAATTGAGAAATTGCTGGATGATGAAGAGACATCTGTCCGGCGTGAGGCGTTGCTGGCGGCAGGAAAAATCAAAAGCGGAAATCTGTGGCCGAAAGTGTTGGATGCGCTCACCCATCAACACACGCGCGATGCGGCGGCGAAGGCATTGGAAGCGGGCAGTGAATCTGCGTTGGCCTTCATCGAAAGCGGATTGGCAAACAAGGATTTTCCAAAAGCGGCGCGAATCAAACTGGCAAAAGTTTGCGGGAACATCCGCGGCGAGGCTGTGACCAAATTACTGACCCCGTATATTTCCGTCCCTGAAAATGACTTGCGCGAAGCTGTGCTCTCGGCGTTGAGCGAATGCGGCTTCAGCGGAGAAAATGTCAATGGGGAGATTCAGGCTCAGGTTAAGAAAGAGGCGGCGGATGTTCGGGTGTTGTTTTCTGCGCTGCGGGAGATAGAATCAAAAGATGAGATGAGTCTTGCGGCGCAGGCCATCCGCATTGAATTAAAACATGCGCGTGAAAGATTATTTTATTTGCTGTCGTTCATCCATGAGCGCAAAGCGATTTTGAATGCGCGGCGAATTATCAATCAACGCAACGAAGCGAAGCTGCCGTACGCCATTGAAACGCTGGATACGATCTTGCCGCGCGACATCAAATTGATCATGGTGCCGCTTGCGGAAGAGTTGCATGGAAAAGAAGCCTGCAAGAAAATTGGGATCACTGAAAAGGTTTCGCTGCATGAAGTTGCGGAGCGCGCGCAAGGCTGGCTGAAAATTTGCGCGAAGTCGATGGAGGCTGAGATGCATTCAACTGTTGAAAAGGTTTTGATTCTGAGGTCGGTGAATTTGTTCAAGGCGACGCCCGATGATGCGCTGGCCGAGTTGGGCGAGATCATCAGCGAGGTGGATGTGCCTGCGGGGACGAATATTGTGGAGAAGGGCGAACAGGGCAGCAGCATGTTCATCATTGTGCATGGCAAGGTGGCGGTGATGGATGGCGAGCGCGTGTTGAATACGCTCGGCGAGCGCGCGGTCTTTGGCGAGCTGGCGCTGTTGGATACCGAGCCGCGCAGTGCGACCATCCGCGCGACGGAAGATACGCTGCTGTTTCGACTCGATCAGGAACCGTTCTATGAATTGATGTCTGATCGGGTGGAAGTGGCGATGGGTACGATCCAAATGTTGACGGGGAATTTGCGCGCGCGGGTGCGTGAGGTGATGGAGTTGCATGAGGAAAGAGAAAGTGGAAAGTGAGTAGTATGTGAAAGTGGTCAGTGTGTAGAAGATAGTGAGAAGTGAAATGAAAAGTTCCAATGACTGCAATGGTGTTTTACATGAAAAAGCGATTGAGGGATTGAAGTTATTTAATGAAGGAAAATTCTTCGAGGCGCATGAGGAATTGGAAACAGCGTGGCGGGATGAGACGGGTGAGATACGCAATTTATATAAAGGGATTCTGCAAGTTGCGGTGGCGTATCTGCATATCACACGCGGGAATTATGAAGGCGCGGTGAAGGTGTATGGAAGAAGTTTGAAGTGGCTGAAGGATTGGCCTGATGTGTGCAGGGGAATTCAGGTGAAGAAGTTTCGCGATGATGCGGAAGTAGCGATACGAGAATTGGAAAAGTTGGGGAAGGAAAATATCGGCAGCTTTAACAAGTCTATTTTCAAGCAGATCGTGTGGAATGAAAAAAGGAAATGGGTTTGCGACCGCTGCGGCAGCGAGATGCACGAGAAGAATTGCAAGGTGAGCTGCCCCAATTGCGGGAATCGATTTGATTGTTCGGATTTGAATATTTATTTTGATTAGTAGCCATGTCGCTCTGAGGGAGCGTTCTCCGCGACCGAAGAGCCTCTTACTACAGGCAGAGAGATCCTCACCGCACTGGCGCGGCGCAAGTGTCGCTACGCTCAGGATGACATGGCATAAAGTTATTCGTGACTGCGCAAGCGATAGACCAATGCACTGATTCCCCAAATTCCCAAGAGAGCAAGTAAGGCCGCCGCGCCGAACGTCAATGTGACATGGATGCGGGTTGCGGCGAAATATCCCACCAGACTTAAACCGATGACCAAAGCAAGGCGTGCAAAATGTGCGCGTTCCGTTTTGCGCGCGTCTTGCGGACTATTTGTGTTTTGCAGGCGTTGGAAGAATTTTGTCAAATCCCATGCGAGCAGGGAGAAGATCACGCCTGCCAAGGCAAGCACAGGCGACACATCCGCCCAAAGAGAAGCGAGTGAAATGATGATGAAGATCGCGAATGCCAAGCCAGAAAAGCGATGCAAGCCGCGCATGAAAAGGACAATCCATGCAATGCCAAGAAGGGCAACCGTGATCGAAACAGGGACAAAGTCATTGGCAGCAAGGCCGTATGTCAATGCGGCGGTGCTGGCGAGGATGGAAGCATAAACAAAGTTGCGGGTCATCGTTTCCCCTGTCCGCGCTGGATGGCATGCAAGAATGCGGTCGGGCGGCTGAGGGCGGAGCGCACGGCTTGCTCGAACGGACGAGCCACATCCCAATTGACAACCTGCACGCCTGTGTGGCGCAATTCCCGCAGCAGCACTTCACGCTGAAGTCTGGCAATGCGTGTGGCGAGTTTCACCGAGGGACTGTCGCCAAGTCCACGGGATTCGAAGGAAACAGGGTCGGGGCTGATAACCAGAAGTTGATAGCCGCGCATTCGCAATTGAGCAAGCAGGGAGACATCTCCCCCGCTCAATGGGCTGATGAGAATGATCTGTGAGTTCGGCGGGAATAATCTGCGCGGAATGATCAAGGAACTGAAATTCTGAGTCTCGCCTGTCTCTGCCAGTGCGAGGTCTTGCATGATGCGCTCGCGTTGATATTTTCCGTAGCCGGGGGATGTCCATTTGTTGCGCTTGCCGTAAATGAACAAGCCAACCCGATTTCCCTCCGCTAACAAAGACGAAGCCACAGCCACCGAAGCAAGGACTGAATCTTCAAAGATCGAACGCCTGCCGCCAAATTCATTGACCTTGCGTCTGCCGTCCAGCACGATGCCAACGTCTGCGACACGTTCCTGTTCGTATTCGTTGGAGTAGATGACATCATCCTGTCTCGCGGAAACGCGCCAGTTGATGTGATGCGGTGAATCGCCAGCTTGATATTCACGCAAGCCGAAGAACTCGATCCCTGTGCCGCCTTGATGCGCGGGAATGACTCCAGAATACACACGAGTCTGGCGGGGTTGGATGGGAATGTGTCGGACGCGGGAAACGGATGGGAGCACGAGCAACTGTCCGCGTGTGCGAAGAACCGCGCGCTTGACCATCAATCCCAAACGGTCTTCGGCAACCGCCTGAATATTTTCAAAATAATGACTGCCGCGTTTTCCCTGCAAGGTGTACGACCATGAAATACTTCCATGCGCGGGGAGATTCACTAAACGACTTGATGCGCCTTCGACGACGCTGAGAAAAGCAGGCAATGGATCGTGAAGCAGAACCTGCTCCAACGCCTCGCCGTGATTTGTGACCGTCAATTGGACGATAACAGAATCACCAGGCGCGACTCTTTCCGCGCTGATGGTTCGCTCGGCGGAGAGATTCAATTCCTCTGGCCCGCGCCACAGACCAGCCAGCAAATACAAAACTAATGGCAATGCCAACGCCACCATCGCCCCGTTGAGCGTGCCAACGCCTGCGAGGATGATGAGATAAATTAACGCTGCCAATAGTGCGATACGACTCATGCAAATCCTTGAAAGAATAAAAAAATCAATCTGCTAATCTTCGCTAATCCACGCGAAGGGTTTTCAAATTAGCGAAGATTAGTGTAGATTTGCGGATACATTACGCGCCCGTAACCACGGGCACAGGAACTTTCTTCAACACATCCGCAATCACTTCGCCCGTGATATCACGCGCCACCCAATATTCAGGCAATAAAATGATGCGATGCGAAAGGATCGGTGTGGCAAAGCGTTTGATGTCATCGGGCAAAATGTAATCGCGTCCGTTCAATGCGGCGTGAGCACGCGCCATTTTTAGAAAAGCCAGCGAAGCACGCGGACTTGCTCCGACAGCCACGCGGCGATCATTGCGAGTCTCATGCACAACGCGGGCGATATATTCTTCCAAGTCAGAATCCACATGCACAGATTCAACCAATGCACGCATCTTCATTAACTCTGCCGCTGAAGTGACAGGTTTCAATTCCACTTCATCCTGCCTGCGGGTGTGACGGCGATTCAATATCTCTTTTTCTTCAGCCACATCAGGATAGCCAATCGACAGCTTGAGCATGAAACGATCCAACTGCGCTTCGGGCAATGGGAACGTGCCTTCGTATTCAATCGGGTTCTGAGTTGCCATCACAAGGAAAGGTTCAGGCAACGGCATGCTCTCGCCTTCGAGAGTCACTTGTCCCTCCTGCATGGCTTCAAGCAAAGCAGATTGGGTCTTCGGTGAAGCGCGGTTAATCTCATCTGCGAGCACAATGTTCGAGAAGATCGGCCCCTGCCGAAGTTGAAAACGATTTTGCACACGATCCAACACGTAGCTGCCAGTGATGTCACCGGGCAAAAGGTCTGGCGTAAATTGAATGCGTTTGAAATCAAGCCCAAGCACAGCGGCGAACGAACGCGCGATCAACGTCTTGCCGAGGCCGGGATAATCTTCCAACAGCACATGCCCACCCGCCAGCACCGCAGACATGATCATCTCCAACACGCTGCGCTTGCCAACCACCGCCCGCTCCACCTCATCCATCACCTTTTGTGACGCCACCGCAACATCGTTGACCTTACTCATGTTTGATCTCCATTTGTTCTTCAAGGTAATCCACAACCTGCTCCAACTCAATATCGAACGGCGTGGAAATATTTTTTAGCGAGAACCCATCGGGCGCGTAATCCACATACGACGTATTCACCCCCGCATCCAAAAAAGCCTGGACTCTGTCCGACGGAAGCGGGATCCGGCTTGAAGTCCCGCGTGAGGCGCTTTCTTGAATCGTCTTGTGGATTTTCCCAAGCAGATGCGCGATCTGCCATTTGAAATAGATCCCGCGATGTCTTTCCTCGATGTACCCCGCCATCGCCTCCACCGCCCCGACAACTGGTGACTGGTCCTCCGGGCTTTTTTCTTCTCTGTAGCGTTTCCCGTAAAAACTCCCGACAGCGATGTAGAGAATCAGGATCAATAAAAACGCCCACAGAATTTGCTGCGGAATGACAACGCCCATCACGTTCACAGTCCACACCAAATAGGAGGCAAAACTCATCACTGCGCCAGCCACTGCACGGCGCACAGGATATAACAAAATGGCAATAAGAATTAATAAGGCAGTGGAAAGAAGCGGCTTCCAGAATTTTACTGTTTCGTTTCGCACGCTTTCAGAATGCTTGTCAGACACTGCTTCGCCTCCTTTATTTCCTCCGCGCTGACGCTCTGTCCCCCATAACGGACTTTTTCAAACACTCGTGTCAATCCATTGATGGCGTCACCGGGCAATCCTTCTTTTTCAAGATGGCTTGCGAATTCAGAAGGCGTCATCGCTTCTTCACGGGCAATGCCGCGATATTGATTCACCGCCGCATTCATGCGCGTATAACTTCGAATGATGACATTTCGTGATTCTTTATTTTTGGAAAGATCATCCAACGCCGAGCGGGCAATGTCCGCGATCTCTTGCAAGTTTGTTTTCGGCTGGAAAAATCTGTCAATGTAGCGGTTGAAAATGATAATGGCGACCACACCAATGACAACGGCGACCAGAGCCGTGATCCAAAACTCCCATTGCGGAGTCACCACCGGAGGAGTAAGAGACGGAAGCTGCGTGCTTAATTCTCCCGTGCCAGATTCAGTTTGTCCCTCTTCAGAAAACATCGGATTGTTTTGTGCAAAGCGGCTCAAGATGACCATTGCAATGATCGTAAAAGCAAAAAACCGTACCAATTGCATGAGCAGGCTTTTACTGGTCTGCGGACGAACAGGGCCAAGCATGACCAAAAACAAAACGATAAACATGCCGATCACTAAATATCGAAGCCACGGGTTGTGATCTGTATCTTCCGGAAGGCTGGAATCTCTCAGCCTAAAAAAGTTATCAAGTTTCACCATGTTTGGCGCATCAAATTTCATGCCATTCAACCCCGAAGCAAGAACAACCAGCCCGACCAATGCGGCAAGTACCAATAGAATGATCCAAATTCTTCCGCTAAAAAGTGATTTCATAAGTGGCTCAAACTTAATTGTACCATCCAGTTTTTTGACAGAAAATAAATAGACTGAGGTTATGTCAAGCTGGAAAATTGATATAATAAATGTGAGTTGGGGATATATTTTCCGAAAAAGGAGCTTTACATGAAATCGGGCGGGTATCTTGCACTACTAGGTTACTTTGCAAAAGGACTTGTAATAACTGAAATTTTAGTTCTTGCTGCAACTGGATTGATCTGCAAATGGAACGGACATTGGTCTCTGATAGGTTACAGCAATGGGCTTTCCTGGGCAGGCGGTTTGGCCATTCTATTCGGCATATTCAGTTTCTTTGGCGGGGCAGGGGCAACATCCACAGGTGTGGGCATGAAATATAATTTCGGAGGCCTGATCATGGGGAATTCACCTGGCCAGAATAAGCCTGTAATACAAAACCTGGAAGACAGTCAGTTGATGGGTATTATCTTCGGATTGGCTGGTATTACAACATTTGTGATCAGAGCGATCATAAACAATTTCATCATATAGAATTTCAGACAAAATCATCCTGAATAGCCCCGCGATATCGCGGGGCTATTCAGCGTGGAAATCCATCATGTTATACTGCCGTCACCAAAGGAATTCAGAATAACTTATGCCTACACAATTATTTACAAACAAGATCGCCCTCGTCACAGGTTCAGGACGCGGTATCGGCAAAGCCATTGCCCTGCATTTTGCCCAACACGGCGCGGATGTGATCATCAATTTCTTTCGTAACCGCGCCCCTGCCGAAGAAACCGCGCGTGAAGTGGAAAAACTTGGCCGCCGCGCCTTGCTCGTCAAAGCGGATGTTGGCGACCTCGAAGACTTGAACCGCCTGTTCGACGAAGTGGAAAAGGAATTCGGCGGGCTGGATATTCTCGTCCACAACGCGGCTTCGGGGTACAACCGCCCCGCGATGGAACAGAAGCCCAAAGGCTGGGATTGGACGATGAACATCAACGCCCGCGCCTTGCTTTTCGCTGCGCAACGTGCTGCCCCGCTCATGGAAAAACGCGGCGGCGGGAAGATCGTCAGCATTTCGAGCGCGGGCTCCGTCCGCGTGCTGCCGGATTATGTTGTGGTCGGGGCGAGCAAAGCTGCTCTAGAATCACTGACCCGCTATCTGGGTGTCGAGTTGATCTCAAAGGGAATCAATGTCAATGCCGTGTCACCAGGCGTCGTTGAGACAGAGGCGCTGAATCACTTCGCATCGATGGGCAATCAAGACAACATCCTGCAAAAATTCATCGCACAGGTTCCCGCTGGCCGTCTCATCACCCCCGAAGAAGTTGCCGAAGTGGTGGCTTTCCTCTGTACCCCCGCGGCATCCATGATCGTCGGTCAAACCATCATGGTGGATGGCGGTTATACTTTACCAATACCTCAATAAGGTTATTTCAGGAAAATTTATATGTCAATCTTTCAAGTTCCCCCACCTACCCGATTTGACCTGCGCTTCTCCATTGCAGGGATTCCTGTACGCGTCCATCCGCTCTTTTGGTTGATCGCCATATTATTTGGTTCCTCCGCTGGAAGTATCGTCAGCATTCTGAGCTGGGTCGTTGCCATTTTCGTTTCGATTCTCATTCACGAATTGGGACATGCCTTCGCCATGCGTCGCTATGGACAAGGCTCACAGATCATCCTGCATTTTGCGGGCGGTCTCACAGTTCCAGAATCCATCGCATGGGGCGGCGGCTATGCAAATATTGCCATCACGGCAAATCAGCAAATTTTCATTTCGCTGGCGGGTCCTTTTTCAGGCTTTTTATTCGCTGGCCTTGTTCTGGCCGTATCCGCAGCACTGGGAGGGACGATCATCCCTAATTATATATTTGGATTCATTCCCTTCCCCCTTGTCATGCTTCCAACCGGCTGGGAAATTTTAGGCTCATTCGTCATCAGCCTGCTTTGGGTAAATATCTTTTGGGGATTCATCAACCTGATGCCCGTCAACCCGCTGGATGGTGGAAATGTCACCCGAAACATCCTCATCCAAACCGACCCGATGAACGGGGTACGTACTTCGCTTTGGGTCTCCGTAGCCACAGCTGCGCTTCTCGCAATCGGGGGACTTGTTTTGCTCAGAAGCACGTACATGGCATTCCTGTTTGGCCTGCTGGCGTTTCAAAGTTATCAGGCGCTGCAAGGAACTATTGGAAGGTATTAATACTCCATGGAATAAAACAACAGCCTATTATGGTCTGCGATTATTTTAGTTTCCTGAAGATATGATCTTTGGCACAACCTCTTGTTGGAGAGTGGCCTGCAACTCCTGAATGATCGTCTGATATTCATCCCCATTGATCTTGTTTTCCATTTCAAGAGGATCGACTTTCAGGTCATAGAATTCGGAAATATATCCGTCGTTCTCGATGTACACATACTGCCCCGTATGGACGGATGTCCAGTGGCCTCTATCAGGCCAGGCTTCCATAAGAACGCTGGTGCGCCATGTATCTGTTCCGCTGAGCAGGCTCACAAGTGACGCCCCGTCTATAATCTTGGGCATTTTCGTTTCAGAGAGTTCGTACAATGTGGGGGCAATATCAATATTGGCAACAAGACGATCTTCTGTATAGGGAACAGGCACAAGCGGCGGATAGCGCATGGCAAAGGGGACTTTCACCGATTCTTCATACGGGGTATTTTTTTGATCCAGGCGATGCTCACCCCAGTGCTTGCCGTTATCAGAAATGAAAATGACAACGGTATTATCCATTTCACCAGTCGCTTCCAATTTATCAAGCACCTCTTTTATGGAGCGATCCAACGCTGTGAGGGTCAATATCTGACGGCGGCGGGTTTTATCAAGGCTGACGATCTCCTCCTCGGTGAGAAACGGCTTGTTTGAAATGGACTCTGGTTTATCTGAAATATCTTCTTCATTAAAGCTTGCAGGGCGAAACGGAGGCAGGTCAAGATACAGTGCGCTATCCTCTTTTGCAGGGGTATAAGGGGCATGGGGAGCGTTCGGTGCAAAGAGCAAAAGGAAAGGTTTTCTTTGGTCAGCGGCTTCGTCTAGAAATTGAATCGCCTGATCTTTAAATAAGTATGTGATGTAACCGGTGTGTTTGGACCATGTCCCATTTACATTCAAATCCGGATCGTAATAGGATGGGACAGTCCCGCCCCAAATGGATACCCAAAAATCGTATTCAGGCCTCATACTCCCATCCCACGAGTTCAGGTACTTCCCCACCAGACCCGTGTAGTATCCATTATTGTGCATATCTTCAACCACGGTTTTGTAATTCAATTTATCTTCATTCACATAAACTCCGTGGTTGTGGGAATATAACCCCGTCAAAATACTTGCACGGCTGGAACAGCAATATGGGGTTGTGACATATCCGCTGGAAAATGTGACGCCCTGGTCGAAAAGAAGCTCCTGAGTGTTCGGCATATATTGCATTGTGTCGTAACGCTGGTCATCAGTAACGATGATCAAAAAATTTGGACGTTCGTCATTAAAAAAACGCGGGATAGCCTGACAGGCTTGCAGCAGGAGCGCTGAAAGAATAAGGCAAAAAAAGATTCGCTTGAAATGTTGCATGTATATTCCTTATTTTAGGGTGAACTTTTTGATTGTACCCCAAGTTATTAATGCAAAAAATGCCGCTCTTTTTGAGCGGCATTTTATCTTCAAAGCTTTAGGCTGGCTTGCGTGGACCGGGCTTCTTCCTTACCTTGGGCGCTTCCGCTTCCGGCGGCGCGGGGAGTTCGTCCATCACCACAGGCGCTTCCACGGGTTCGATCACAACGGGGGCCGACGCGGGAACTGTGGGAGCAGGCTGTCCATTCAAACCGGAAAAGTATTCTTTCACGGTCAGGTCGTTATAGAAAATGAGGACCAGAATACCAACCACCATGGAGAATACATTTCCCATCAGCACAGTGACGATCTGAAAAGCCGCAATGGACGGTGAAGGCTGCACAGGCTGCGGCTGTGCGCTCAAAAGCTTTGCCGCATAAATGATCTCAAAGATACCGAGAATGGTGGGAAGGATGGTGATTGGCAGGCAGATGACACCAATGATGGTGCCAAGCGCTGTGGCGGAAGCGACAAATCCCCAAAAGAGATTGATAATGCCGCTGGTAAGGGTCATCACTGCAATGGCAGTGACCAGACCAGGTTTTTGTAGAGAATATGATGTATTCATTCATTGCTCCTTGTTTTTATCTAAAAGATATAACGAATGAAAACGGTTTTGGTTTCATCAAACTTATGGCTGTTGGAATGTGAGCAGCAAGCCGCCGCGATAACTCACACCATTTGGGTCTGTGCAGGTGGGAGTGAAAATATCCGGAACAAATGCCCCACCCGCCACCACGCGGATGCTGTACACGGTATCCGCTTCCATGACGAAGTCCGCGTATCCATTTCCAAGCTCGGGCTTGAATCCGGTAAAGAAGCGGTCCTCACCCTGACTCCACGTGACAATGATCTCGATGCCTGCCACCTGTTTGCGGCGCGAGTCCATGAGGATGAATTGCAATAGGCCTTGCTGTGAGCCGGGAGTACAGACCGTATCCTGCCCGACGAGAGTAAAGGGTGCGCCTGGCCCGGGGATGGGTGTAAATGTTGGGCGGGGTGTAACAGTTTCTGCGACAACCGGGGTGAGGGGAGTTTGCTCAAACAAGACCGTGGGGAAAGGGGTGAGTGTTACATCCATCGGTGTTGCGTCTATCGGTGTTGATTCGCTGGATTGCGTTTCTGTGCCTGAAATGACAAAGCCATCTTGCGGAGTATTGAGGATCGTGAATTCCGTGGGCGTAAGGATGCTGGCAAAGCCTTGATTCAAGTCAGTGGCAAGCTGGGCGAGGGGACGCGCTTTATCAAAGGGTTCGCCTGAGGCCAGCATACGCTGCGCTTGTGCGCTGAGTTCGCCGATCGGGTCAACGTCACCGAGCAATTCGAGACGGACGCGTGCGCGGTCGAGGTTTTGGGTGGATGCGTAGGATGCGGCGATGACAATACGGTATTGATCCTTGAAATCGGAACGGAGGATGGCGGGGCTGGCATCCACGTATGTTACAGGGGAGAGAAACCAGGAGTAAACAAGACCAAGCCCAAGTCCGGCAAGAAGCGCGAGGATCATCTGAAGAAGCTGGCCGCGGAGGCTGAGTCGACTCATGGGTTGGTATTTCCCTGCGGTTGATACGTCTGCATGGCGGTTAACAGGTTTTGCAGAGCCTGAATTTCATTTTCGGTAAATGCGTTTTGTTTTGCGTATTCAAGCGTGGAAGATGTGACCAATGCGGGGGATTCGCCTCCAAGCACGGCGAGTCGGCGGGCGGCGGTTTCCGAGTCGATCTCGTTTTGGTAGGCTTCTGCCACCATGAGTACGTAATCGGCGCGATAATCCTCCCTAAGGATGTTCGGCGGGACATCGGTATATTCGATAGGGTTAATGACCCAACCATAGATGAGCCCCAGCGCAATGCCAAGAGCGGCTGCAACGGCTGCCTTTATTAAGTTTGAGGATGTCATGCTGGGATTATAAACATAAAACCGACGAAATATCCGGACAGGCTACCGGCGGCACCCGAAGACTCTTCCTTACCGTTGCTATCTTTCGATCCTGGCGGGGTTCGAAAGGCTTCGCCGCGCCGGGCCTGCCCGGACGTGTGCTAGGATACTCGAATTGGGATGCTGTGTCAAATAAGGTATCCCTGTGACAGAAAATTTGAGTTATTGTTTTTCTTTTTCTATTACGGAGAGAAAAACTTTTACAAGAGCCGGGTCGAAGAGCTTCCCGGAGTTTTCGCTAATATAGGAAATGACCTCGGAACGGGGCATTTTTTTGCGGTATGGTCGGTCGGCGCTCAATGCATCCCAAACATCTACAATGGCAAAGAGGCGCGCAACAAGGGGAATGTCTTCCCCTTTCAAAGCGTGCGGGTACCCGCTGCCGTCCCAGCGCTCATGATGATAATAGGGGATATCAAGGGCGCGATGAAGGTATGAGATTGGCGAAAGCATTTCATAGGCATAAATCGGATGGCGTCGCATTTTTTCCCATTCCGCTTCGCTGAGCGGACCGGGCTTTTGCAGGATATCATCTGGGATGGCCATTTTTCCCATATCGTGCAGCAACGCACCGCGCCGAATGTGGGAGAGTTCCTCTTCACTAAAGCCGAGTGTTGCGGCCACGATCAGGGTCAGTTCGGTGACGCGCTGGGTATGACCTTCCGTCTCGCGGTCGCGTAAATCGAGCGCACGTACCCAGCCTTCTATGGTTTTTTCGTATGCTTCCCGTAGGTGATCGTGGGCATCTTGCAGGGCTTTTTCAGCTTTCTTCCGCTCGGTGATATCGCGGGAGGCTGTTTGTACTTCGAGAATATCGCCTGTTCTCCGGTCAAGAATGGCCCGGGTTGAGGTTTCGAGCCAAACATAGTTTCCATCCTTGCGAAGGGCACGAAGGGCAATTGTATAGGTCACGTCCAGCGGCTTCGCTTTAAAGAGGTTCCTTGCAAGATGGCTGTCTGCCTCATGAATAAAATCGAAGCTATTGGTGCCGATCAGTTCTTCAGGAGTGTAGCCAAGGATGGTCTCACATGCAGGTGATACATAAAGCATCTGTCCATCAATTGTAAGCCGGGAGATCATATCACTGGCGTTTTCCGCCAGCAGGCGGAATTGCGCTTCACTTTCAAGCAGGGCCCTTTGCATGCGGACGCGTTCCGCACGAGCAGCCCACTGTTCGATGGCACGTTCCGCAAGATGGGGCATATCCAGCATGGACTCTGGCGATTTGACAACATAATCCAACGCGCCGGATTTGAGCGCTTCCACGGCAATGCGTTCGTTGCCATAACTTGTCATCAGGATAATGGGAGTGGCGAGCGGGTCGTTATGGTTCGGCAATAACTCCATGCTTTCGCCGTCCGGCAGGCGCCAATCTGCAATGATAAGCGCAGGTTCCTCCAGAAGCATGTGTACCCGTGCTTCAGTCAGCGACCGGACACGGTTGACACATACGCGGGAACTCTGGTCTTCGAATGCGCGTTGAATCAATTCCGCGTGGGGGTCTTCGTCTTCAATAAGTAGTATGTTTATTACATCGTATGACATTTGGTTTTATATGCGGGGATGCGTATTCCAGCCTAGCCAATAAAAGCCCAGGTCGTGCATCAATTTGCTGAATTCTTCAAAGCCTACCGGTTTCACAAGATAGCTGTTGACGTGATGCCCATACGCCTGTGCCACATCTCTTTCTGCTTCGGAAGTGGTCAGGACGATGACAGGGATATTTTTAAGAACATCTTCCTCCTTGATAATGCGAAGCACTTCAAGGCCGTCCACTCGCGGCAGGCGGAGATCCAGCAGAATCATGTGCGGACGAGGGCTGGACTCGGGGTCCTCAAATTCCTTGCGTCTGAAAAGATAATCCAACGCAGACTGGCCATCTAAAAAATGATGAATCTTATTTGCGATTCGATGATCTTCCAAAGTACGAATCACCAATTCCGCATGATCAGCATTATCCTCCACAAGCATGACAACCACAGGTTCTCCCATCATTGCATCCTCCTTTCATTCCTCGTATTGTAAACGATTTGGACTTGCCAAGTATAACATTTCAACCCTGAAGGATGGAAAGTTAAATCAGGAAATTGCCATGTCCTTCGGCTTCGCTCACATTGTCCCGATACTCTTTCAGGAGGACGAAGTTCGCGTTGAGCGGAGAGCGGGTGTTTTTCCCGCTCGCAGTCGAAGTGCAGGTGCATAGCATAAGGTATTAATATTTTTTTCTGCTTTCCGTGGTATCCGTATACTGAAATTTTTTTGTCAAGCAATTTTTCCTCCAATCACAGGGAATACTAGGAAAACCTTTCTATTTACTTTCCCGAAGGCCTCCGCACCAATGTAACAACAGGTTTTATCTGCGCAAATTTATCAGAACACCTGTAAAACTCCCCATAGGGAACGTGTTATAATCCCGCAATCAATAAATAAATCCATCGGTTTATGAGGAGAAATTATGGAAATCTCAACCCAGGAATTCAAGCATTGCGATTTGATCAAAGTAAAAGGCCGCGTGGACAGTGCCACAGCTCCTGATTTTTCAAAGGCACTTGAAAAAACAAACAATGATGGAAAGTTCAAGATCGTAGTGGATATGACCGAATTGGAGTACATGTCCAGCGCTGGTTTCCGCGCCCTGCTCGCCACCCAAAGGAATTGCAAACGCTACAACCGCGGTGAACTGGTGCTTGTTGGCGTTCCCGAACGCATCCGTGAAGCGCTTGAACTGGCAGGTTTCACTGAACTCTTCAAAACTTTTGATGACCCGATTGAAGCCGTGGGAAGCTTCTAAAGAACGCCTCGCGCGTTTCTGAGCAACTACAGAACATGCCGCTTCCGTCTACCTTGATCGAGGCGGCATAAATTTTTTATTTATGGCACATTCAACATTCCCGGCCCGGTTCGAGTTCCTGGATGAGATTCGCGACCTTGTAGCTGAGGTAGCCCGTGAGGGCGGATTCTCTGAAAAGGAAATCTACTCCCTGCAGCTTGCCGCGGACGAAGCCGCATCCAATATCATTGAGCATGCATACGCGGGTATTTCGAATGCATCCCTCGATGTGACCAGCGAAGTTGACGGTGATGAGATCATCATCACCATGCGCGACAACGGAAAACCGTTCGATCCCTCCAAAGTAAAACATCCCAACCTGAAAGCAGACCTTTCCGAGCGCCAGATCGGCGGACTTGGCGTGTACCTCATGCGAAAACTTATGGACAGCGTCCAGTACGAAGCGAACTCGCGCACAGGCAACCTATTAACAATGACCAAGCGAAAGGGATAAACCCCATGAACGCGGCAAATCGAGATTCATGGGATTGGCGCCAACTCGCCAGCCTGGGGGAAGACCTACGCAATAAAGATTCACTAAGCGCACAAAGTCAGGGCATCATCACCATGACAAACCGCCTCCTCGAAGGTGCGGTGGATGTCTGGCTGAATGAAAGAGTCTTCCGCGTGCCGGATTGGAAAGAAACCAAAGCACTCCCCGCTCACCCGAGACTGGATGGAATGAAACAAGCCATCAAGATGGGAAAGCTTTTCATCAAACAAGGGAAGATAAAAGACTCCACCCTTCGACAGGCCAGGACTCCGCTTCTTTCGGGACCTATGCAGCGGTCCCGCTCGAAGATCATGGAATCACGCTGGGAGCGCTCCAGATCACCCGCCCCACTGGGCCGCCTTCTCCGCCGAAGAATTGAATCTGCTCCAGGCACTTGCCCAGATCATCGCCGTCAGTTTAATTGCATCCCACCGCTCCGTAGTGGAACAGTTCCGCTTGCGGCAGCTAAACCTTGTCCGCGAAGTCAGCGCACAGATCGCTAATGTTCTTAATCTGGATGAACTCTCCGCGCGCGTTACCGAGTTGATCCAAAAGACCTTCAACTTTTACTATGTTGCCATCTTCACCCACGACCCGAATTCCAACGCCCTGCGCTTCCGTTCCAGTGCAGTGGCATCACGAAAAGGAAAGAAGAAAGCATCCATAGCCCTGGAAGTGGAAATCGGGCAGGGACTGATCGGCGAAGCCGCACAGCTCGGCGAGCAGATCGTCTGCGACGATGTTCAATCCGACCCGCGCTACCGCTTTATTGACAGCCTGCCCGAAACAAAGTCCGAAGTCGTCATTCCATTAAAAATCGAAGACCGTGTCCTCGGCGTGTTGGATGTGCAAAGCAATCACAAAAAAGCCTTCCACCCAAACGACCTGCTCATCCTCCATGCGCTTGCGGATAACATCGCCCGCGCCGTGGACAGCGCGCGCTTATATAGCAGCTTGCGCCGCCGCGCGGACCAGCTCACACTCGTCTCTGAAGTCAGCAAAAGCGTTTCCTCCACACTTAATCTTTCAACGATCATGCGAGACGCGGCAAACCTCATCCATGAAAAATTTAAATACCCCCATGTTTCCTTGTTTACAGTCCACCCGAATAGAAGAATTATTGTCTATGAAGCGGGCAGCGGCAAGCGCAGTAAAAAGTTACAAGGCTATACCATCTCTTTGGATACCCCAAAGGGAATTATGGTCTGGGCAGCCAGGTTAGGCAAAACAATTCTGGTTAATGATGTGACATTGGATGATCGGTATGTCCCTTCGCCGTTGCCACCGGGGAATACCCGTTCCGAACTATGTGTACCGCTGGTCTTTGAGGACAAAGTGGTTGGCTTGCTGGATATTCAATCGGATAAGAATAATGCATTCACTGAAGATGACCAGATCATGTTCGAAGCTGTGGCCGACACAATGGCCGCCGCTATCCGCAACGCAGACTTATACCGATCTGAGCAATGGCGCCGCCAG
This sequence comes from Candidatus Villigracilis propinquus, assembly GCA_016714565.1. Classification (GTDB taxonomy): domain Bacteria; phylum Chloroflexota; class Anaerolineae; order Anaerolineales; family Villigracilaceae; genus Villigracilis; species Villigracilis propinquus. The sequence continues at coordinate 95,373 of JADKDM010000011.1, read as the reverse complement.
ATCGCTGACAGTCTGCGCGAAGTGGCGGGTCTGGTTTCTGATAACGTGGGCGTGGATGAAGTGCTCGAAACCATCCTTTCTGAATTGGATCGCAACCTGCCAATCGATGTTTCAGCGATATGGCTCTTGCAAGACGGCGATCTTTGCCTCTCCGCGGTACATGGCATTGACGCAAGTCAGTTAGAAAATGTATGCATCAGCAACCCCGACGCCACCTACGCCATGGCGGAAGCCCTTGTCTCGGATGTGCCCATCATCCGCCGCCCGGACGAGCCGATCTGGCCTGCGGGGCTGGCGGCTGGCTACGATCGAAATTACTCCTCCATTGCCGCTCCGCTGCGCGTGGGAGACCGTCCGCTGGGAGTGCTAGCGCTGGCACATCACACCTCGGGGCGCTACGGACATGAAGCGCAGGGCATCACCACCACCTTTGCGAGCTACGCCGCCGTTGCCATTGAAAACGCCCGCCTGTATGACTCTGCTCAAGAGCAGGCGTATGCGTCTGCGGCATTGTTACAGGTGGCACAAGCTGTGGTCAGCATGAGCGACCTGGAAGAAATATTAAGTTCCATCACGCGTATCATGCCGATCCTCGTGGGTGTGAAACGGGTTGCCTTATATCGTTGGGATGCCGAGCGGACTTCATTTACTGCTTCGCAGGAATACGGTTTCTCAAATGAAGAAGAAGCGATCATGACTGAGAGAGAATTCACGGCTGGCGTGTTTCCATTGCTGGATCTGGCAAAAGAAGAGAACCGTCTCATCATTCATGCGCTAAAACCCAACGCGTTGCCAAATTCCTGGTTGGGAATCAGGCCAGAGGTCAGAAATGAAGCGAATGTGATGAATGCCGAGCGGCTGCTCATGGCGGTCCCACTTTCCATCAAGAATGACTTGTTCGGTGTCATGCTCATCGAAGAGACGGAGAACGGACGCCGCTTCCGCTCGCGCCGAATCGAGATCATCAATGGCATTGCACAACAGGCCGCGCTTGCAATTCAGAATGATCTTTTGCAGCAGGAGATGGTGGTGCGCGAGCGCCTCGAAACGGAAGTGCAGTTGGCGCGCCAGATCCAGCAGACGTTCATCCCGCAATCGCTTCCCGATTTCCCCGCATGGCAGTTGGCGGCACGCTGGCGCACGGCGCGTCAGGTGGGTGGCGACTTTTACGATGTGATCGAACTGCCCAATAAAAAGCTGGGCATCTTCATCGCGGATGTGGCGGATAAAGGCATGCCTGCTGCGCTGTTCATGGCGCTCACACGGACGTTGGTGCGCGCTGCCGTCATTGAGACGCACTCCCCTGCCGAAGCGTTGGGCCGCGTGAATGATCTGCTGCTGCCCGATACACAACAAGGTATGTTCGTGACGGCTGTCTATGGTGAGTTGGATATGGAGCAGGGGATATTCACTTACGTGAACGCGGGGCACAATCCGCCGCTTTGGGTGAAGGCAAAGGGTGAGATCGAAAAACTCACGCGCACTGCCATTGCGCTGGGTGTGAAGGAACAGCCGAATATGCAGGAGCGCACGATCACAATAGCATTTGGAGATAAGTTGCTACTTTATACCGACGGCCTGACGGAAGCATTTTCTGCGGATGGTGATCTTTTTGGAGATGTGCGCTTAATGGAAGCGTTGGCATCCACTCAATCGCACACATCTGAAGAAGTCATCATTATCGTGGAAGAGCGTCTGAATGAATTTATCGGTCTCGTCCCGCTGGGTGACGACCTGACCATGCTGGCGATCCGAAGGGTGGAATAAAAAATGACCTCTTGCCTTTTCCTTTTGCTTTTGGTACCCCTGTCCTGGGCAGTTCTATCAGACACCCCTAACTTGTCAAAAATGTGAACAAAGTGAGATTTTACCGTTGCTTCAGTGGAAGTTTGGGCCGCGGCTGAACGCCCTCCGCCCCAAGCACCATGACCAATGTACCTTCCGCTTTATAGGGATATGCAGTATCCTTGCGAAAATTTTCAACCAGAGGAGAATAAGGAGAATAACCTCATGAAATCACAGTATCGTATGTTATTTGTTTTTATTGCTATTCTTGTGAGCGTCAGCCTTGCCTGTGGAGCATTCACACCTGCTCAGCCTACCGCTACGCCCATCCCTCCAACCGTCCCGCCGCCTCCAACCGCTGCCCCGCTGCCCACATCCGATGTACAGTTGCCCAACCCGAGCGGACCCTCCAACCCTGCTGGTGGAAATGCTGGGAACTCCCAAACCAGTGGCGGCAGTTCCGACATCGTTACTTTTGTAGATCAGAATAACCTTCTTGGCTTTGATCTGCCCGGTGACTGGTTCTACGAACACAATGACTATGACAATTACTATGTAGACACATTTACATCACCGGATGAAAATTCCGCGAAGATCGAAAGCCTTGTGTACAACGACGGGACAGCTTTTGTAAAGAACCAGAACGGACAATTTGCCTTAAACCTCCTGAACACCTACTATAGCTCCACAGGAAAAGTAGGCGACATCCGGGTTTTAGGCGACCAGATCATGAACGATGGCTCCGAACGCCTCGAATGGACCTCCAAAGGCGGCGGCTACTCCGGGTACTCCTACTTTGAAACCCGTGGAGCTGATAACGCCACCTTCCTCATGTTCACCGTCTGGTACATCAATGAGGTGGATCAAGCAACACTTGATACCGTCAACAACGCGATCAACACCTACTACATTCCGTAAATAAGAATTTCACTCACAAAAAGCGGCTTCCGAGGGGAAGCCGCTTTTTTTATTACCTACGGAAAAAATCTGAAACTACAGAAACCTTTACCCTCCTCCTTTGTTATAATCTTACATAACCAACACTCAGGAGAGAGTACATGCCCAAGAAAAAGGGTTCTATTGCGCTGCCCCTCGAGAAAGATGAAATTGTAAAGGATTACCGTCTTGCCTATCAAAGCAGGCAGGCTTCACTTATCGGTAGAAGAGAAGTCCTAAGCGGCAAAGCAAAGTTCGGAATTTTTGGCGACGGCAAAGAGATCGCCCAGCTCGCCATCGCCCGCGCCTTCAAAAAAGGCGACTGGCGTTCTGGATATTACCGCGATCAAACCTGGATGTTCATGCTTGGCATGATGAGCATCCAGGAATTTTTTGCGCAGTTGTACGCGCATGGCGATATCACCTACGAGCCCGCCAGCGGCGGCCGCCAGATGAACGCACATTTTGGCACACGGCTCCTGCGCCCTGATGGTTCATGGCGTCCGCAAACCCAAACGTACAACACCGCATCCGATGTTTCCTGCACAGCGGCACAAATGCCAAGAGCGGTTGGGCTTGCGTACGCGTCTGTTGTCTATCGTAATCTCAAGGAATTACACAACCTAAAAGATTTCTCGATCAACGGTAATGAAATCACCTTCGCGACCATTGGCAACGCATCCACCGCCGAAGGCCATTTCTGGGAATCGGTCAACGCCATCGGCGTGCTGAAAGCGCCCGCCATCATCACCATCTATGATGACGGCTACGGCATTTCCGTCCCCAATCAATTTCAAATGGTCAAGGAAAACATCGGCACATTGCTCAAAGGTTTTGAACGCAACCCAGCCGCGTCGCTTGAAAAAGTGCAAAACGGATACGATCATTACACCGTCCACGCGTGGGATTATCCCGCCCTCGTCGAAACTTATCTCAGCGCCGCCGAGATCGCGCGCGAATATCACATCCCTGCACTGGTGCATGTCATTGATGTGACTCAACCGCAAGGTCACAGCACCAGCGGTTCACATGAGCGATACAAAACCGCCGAGCGACTCAAGTGGGAAGAGGAATTTGACGGACTCAAAAAGATGCGCGCGTGGATGATAGAGAACCGCGTCATTTCCGCGCCCGAGCTTGATTCTGTTGAAAAAGCAGACTACAAAGCTGTGGAAGGATTCCGCAAAGCTGCGTGGGACTCCTACCTCGCCCCCATCGCCGAAGAGCGCAACCACGTCATGGACATGCTTGATGAGATCGCAAGCTCGTCGAACCATGTTGCAGAGTTGAGAAGGCTCAAAGACCGGCTGTCAACTCTCCCGTCGTACACGAGGCGTGACATTCATACGATCACGCATGAAGCGCTGCGAATCCTCCGGGACGAGTCAAATCCCATCAAGCAGATATTGATCCAATGGAAGCACGAAAACGATAAGGTCAATATAGAGCGATATAGTTCACATTTATATTCGGGCACTGCGCTAAAGGTGGATGAAGTGAAGCCCGTATATTCAAGTAATTCGCCAAATATGTTTGGCTTTGAAGTGGTCAACGCCGGGTTCGATGCCGCGCTGGCACGCGAGCCAAGGCTTATCGCCTTCGGTGAAGATGTTGGCAAACTTGGCGATGTGAATCAGGGTTTCAAAGGGATGCAGGAAAAATACGGCGAATTCCGTGTGACCGATACGGGCATTCGTGAAACGACGATTTTGGGGCAGGCAATTGGTTTAGCGTTACGCGGGTTGCGCCCCATCGCTGAGATCCAATATCTTGATTATGTTTTGTACGCCATCCAAACCATGAGCGATGATCTCGCTTCACTGCACTGGCGCACCGCAGGCGGACAAAAAGCGCCTGTCATCATTCGCACGCGCGGGCATCGTCTCGAAGGTGTCTGGCATTCGGGTTCACCCATGTCTGGCATTTTGAGTCTGACACGCGGTATGTATGTTCTCGTCCCGCGTGATATGACCCGCGCCGCAGGTTTTTACAACACCTTGTTGAAAGCAGATGAACCTGCCATCGTTGTGGAAGTGTTGAATGGCTACCGCTCCAAAGAACGCCTACCCGATAACATTGCTGAAATGACCTTGCCGCTGGGCGTCCCTGAAACGATCCGCACAGGCAGGGACGTCACCATTGTCACTTACGGCGCCTGCTGCAAAGTTGTCATCGAAGCGGCTGATAAGTTAAGCAAGGTTGGCATCGAAGTTGAAGTGATCGATGTGCAATCGCTCATGCCGTTTGACATTCATCACAAGATCGTCGAGTCGCTCAAAAAGACATCACGCGTTTTGTTTGTAGATGAAGATGTCCCGGGCGGCACAACAGCCTACATGATGCAGGAAGTCATCGAAAAGCAAGGCGGCTACTTCCACTTAGACTCCCCCGCCCGGACATTATCCGCCAAAGCCCACCGCCCCGCCTATGGTTCAGATGGCGATTACTGGTCGAAGCCCAATGCAGAAACGGTGTTCGATGCGGTGTATGAAATGATGAATGAAGTTGACCCGAAGCGGTATCCAGTGTTTCAGTGAACTGTGATTAGTGAACAGTAATCAGTGAGCAGTGTCAGTGAAGGAGAATGTATGAGCGGACTAACACACGCGCAGAGCTTTCGCGATTTGATCGTTTACAAAAAGAGTCGTCAGTTGCAACAGGAAATCTTCAACCTCACAAAGTCTTTCCCAAAGGATGAAACTTTTTCGTTGAGTGATCAAATCCGCCGCTCCTCCCGTTCCATTGGTGCAAACCTTGCCGAAGCATGGGCAAAACGCAGGTATGAAAAACACTTCATTAGCAAACTCACTGATTCTGATGGTGAACAAATGGAAACGCAACATTGGATCGAAACTGCTCAGGATTGCGGATATATTGATCAAAAGAAAAGTTCAGAACTTATTGGCAAATGTCTTGAACTCGGACGTATGTTGGGTGGGATGATGGAAAAATCTGAGCTATTCTGCGGAGAACCCTCTCGAACCATTCGCGAAGAAGCTGCCGAATATATCATTGCAACTGAAAACTGATTACTGACCACTGATAACTGTTTACTGAAAACTGGAGACATTATGGCCACAAAAGTACTCGTTCCCCGGCTCGGCGAAGGCGTTGATGAAGTTACCGTCACAAAATGGCTTAAGCAGGTTGGCGATTCCATCAAGGAATTGGAACCGTTGCTTGAAGTTAACACAGACAAAGTAGATACCGAAATCCCTGCACCTGCTTCGGGTGTGATTTTACGAATCGATATGCAAGAGGGACAGGTTGGGAAGGTCGGAGAATTATTGGCGCTTATTGGGGCTGCGGGCGAAGTGGTTGATAGTGGGCAGTGGGCAGTAGGCAGTGAAGGAAAGTCAAAAGTTGAAAGTCAAAAGTCAGAACCCCAACCTGTGACCTTCGACCTTAGACCTTCGACCGATCTAGGCTTCATCTCCCCCGTCGTCGCAAAGATCGCCGCCGAACATGGCGTGGACTTGTCCCAAGTGAGCGGCACAGGCATGAATGGTCGCATTACGAAGAATGATGTGCTTGCGTTTGTTGAAGGTCAAAGGTCAAAGGTCAAAGGTCAAATGGCACAACCTGAAACTTTCAAACCTTCCAACCTGACACTTGAAACTGGAACACATGACACTCTCATCAAACATTCGACCATGCGCAAATCCATTGCACAGCACATGGTGGATTCAAAACACACCTCCCCGCATGTGTTGACCGTGATGGAAGCGGACATGTCTCGTGTTTTCAAACATCGCGCCGCGAACAAAGCAGCTTTCGAACGGGACGGCGTCAACCTGACCTTCACAGCGTATTTTATGATGGCGATCGTGGCGGGACTGAAAGCCTTCCCACAGACCAATGCTTCATGGACTGATGAAGGACTGCTGGTTCATAAAAACATCAATCTCGGTATGGCTGTTTCCCTCGGTGAAGATGGCTTGATCGTGCCTGTCATCAAGAATGCAGATAATCTTTCGTTGCTGGCAATGGCACGCTCGGTCAACGATTTGGCTACGCGCTCCCGAAATAAAAAATTACAACCTGATGATGTCAAAGGCGGGACGTTCACACTCACCAATCATGGCGTAAGTGGGTCACTATTCGCCTTCCCTGTCATCAACCAACCGCAGGCTGGTATTCTTGGGATTGGAGCCATGCAGAAACGCGTGGTTGTCATTCCCGCTAAAGACGGGACAAGTGATGACGCAATCGCCATTCGCCCGATGGTGTATATGTCTTTCGTGTTTGACCATCGCATTTTGGATGGCGCATCCGCAGACTGGTTCCTTGCGAAAGTCAAAGAAACGCTGGAAAACTGGTCATGACAAATTTCGACGAACGAGCAAAAGACTGGGACTCTGACCCGAAAAAAGTGGAACGCGCCCGCGTGGTTGCGGATGAAATCCGTAAGACGGTTCCGTTGTCACGAAAAATGAATGCCTTCGAATACGGATGCGGCACAGGTCTGCTAAGTTTTGCGTTACAGGAATACCTCGGTCAGATCACACTGGCAGATACATCTCAGGGAATGTTGGATGTTCTCGCTGAAAAGATTTCCGCAGCGGGCGCAGTCAATATGCGCCCCATCCGCCTCGATCTTGCAGTGGACACGATTCCTCCGCAAAAATATCACATCACCTACTCCCTGCTGACCATGCATCACATCCACGATACGCAAGACGTTCTGAGAAAATTTCACATCATCCTTGAGCCGGGCGGCTATCTGCTAATCGCCGATCTTGATAAAGAAGATGGTTCCTTTCATACAGATGGGACAACCGATGTCCACAAGGGGTTCGCGCAAAGTGAATTGCAAAAGCAAGTGGAAGCCGCAGGGTTTGAAGATATAAAATTTATAATGGCATATACGATCAGGAAAAAAATTGGAGACGCCGAAAAGTCCTTTCCAGTCTTTCTGATGTCCGCCCGCAAAGCGAATGACAGGTAGTTTTCAAGGAAACCATCACTGTGCAAAACAAAACAAATAAACCTTACAAGGTCGAACCGTCGGTCATAGAATTCGTCTTCATCATTCTGGCATTACTTTTGGGGCGCACATTCGGAGGAATCTTTCCCATGCCGCAGATCGTCCGCTGGCTGGGGCTTGTGCTTTCCGCCGCAGGGTTGGGGCTTGGTCTGCTGGCGCTCAAAGAATTTAAACGGATGCGCACATTTTCGAAATCAAAAGTCGCTTCATCCAACCTCGTCATAACAGGAATTTATGGATACACCCGCAACCCCGTCAACCTTGGGTTTTTCTGATGGTTGATCGGTTTCCACTTAGCTTTGGTTACTTGGGGCATCGCGCTCATGCCCATGTTCATCGTCGCCATGAATTCGCTGGTCATCCAACCCGAAGAGTTATACCTGGAAAGCAAATTCAAGGATGAGTTCACAAAATACAGATCCAGAGTGAGGCGTTGGATCTAAATCCCAAAGGCGATTTTCATCGCCTTTTTATTTTGCCACTTGATTTAGAACATTTGTTTTAGTAAAATGAATTCAATCAAGGAGAGTGACATGTCCATCCAAACATCTGATATCCAATTGAACGTGAACGATAAAAAGGTCAACGCGTATCTTGCCAATGGCGGCGGCGCGGGAATTTTGCTTCTGCACGCCTGGTGGGGACTAAAGCCCTTCTTCAAGCAAGTCTGTGACCAACTTGCCGGGCAGGGATTTACCGTCCTCGCGCCTGATCTGCGGGATGGGCAAATCGCAAATACAATTGACGAAGCCAAAGAGTTAATGCAAAAAAGCGACGGTGAATTTATCGGTGCGACAGTGATGACGGCAAAAGATTATTTGCGAGACCTGGTAAATGGGAATAAGATCGGTGCCGTTGGATTTTCGATGGGCGCTGCATGGACACTGATCGCCGCGACATACAAGCCCGAGCAGTTCGGGGCAATCGTCCTTTTCTACGGCAACGAAGGCGTTGAATATGGAAAGGTCACCGCCAAAGTGATGGGGCATTACAGCGACAACGATGAATGGGAACCGAACGAATTTGTGGATAACACCTTCGCGGAATTCAAAAAAGCAGGCGTGGATGCGACGCGTCACACTTACCCGGGAGTTGCCCACTGGTTCGTTGAGTCTGACCGCCCCGAATATGATCCCGCTGCCGCGCAGTTGGCATGGGATCGGACATTCGAGTTCTTGAAGAAAAATTTATAAGCATCTTTTGGAGTCCAGAAGTTTTACTTCTGGGCTTTTACTAAAAAAAACACAAGTAGAACTTGCAGACTCCATCTGCAAAATATTTACAAAACTCTAACTTCCTCCTGAAATGGAGGAAGTTCCTTTAATAGTACAATGAGGGCGAAATAAAATCTTTCTATAATTTACTGGAGTATTCTCTATGGCAGAAAATTTTGACCTCGTTGTGATCGGTGCTGGCCCCGCGGGATATGTGGCCGCCATCCGTGCCTCGCAATTGAAACAGAAAGTCGCGATCGTGGACAAGCAGTGGATGGGCGGAGTTTGTTTAAACGTGGGCTGCATTCCATCCAAGTCCCTGCTCAAAAATGCGGAAGTGGCGCACACCCTGCGCGAACGCGGCAAGGAATTTGGCTTCACCTTCGAAAATCTCAAGCTCGATTACAGCGTAGCCGTCAAACGCTCACGCCAGAATTCAGACAGATTGACCAAGGGCGTTGGCTTCCTGATGAAGAAGAACAACATTGCGGTCTTCATGGGCGAAGCGAAGTTCAAGACAAAAGACACGCTCAACGTGACGGACAAAGAAGGCAAGGTCACTGAGCTTCAGGCCAAGAACATCATCGTTGCCACGGGCGCGAGCGCCATGGTTCCACCCGTATGGAAAGTGGACGGGGAAAAAGTCCTCACCTATTGGGAAGCGATCCTGCAAACTACACTTCCCAAGTCAGTGGTCATCATCGGCTCAGGCGCCATCGGTGTGGAATTCTCCACCATCTGGAGCGCCTACGGCGTGGAAGTGACCATCGTCGAAATGCTGCCGCGCATTGTTCCGCTGGAAGATGAAGAAGTCTCGAAGGAACTCGAAAAGGAATTCAAGAAGCGCAAGATCAATATTATGACGGGGCATAAAGTTGAGTCCGTCGAAGCCACTGCCACTGGAGTGAAGGTAAAAGTGTCAGCGGAGGGAAAAGAAACAGTACTGGAAGCAGACCAGGCTTTAGTCGCGATCGGTTTCCGTCCCAATTCCAAAAATCTCGGGCTTGAAGAAGTCGGCGTGAAGCTCAACGAGCGCGGCTTCATCGAAGTCAACGAAAAGATGCAGACGAATGTGGATGGCATTTGGGCGGTCGGCGATGTGACCGGCAAACTCATGCTCGCGCATGTCGGCTCAACGATGGGCATTGTCGCTGCCGAACACATCGGCGGACATGAAACCGTAGTCCTTGATTACGAAATGATGCCGCGCGCCACGTATTCGTATCCGCAGGTTGCTTCATTTGGTATCACCGAGGCACAGGCAAAGGAACGCGGCTACGAGGTTAAGATCGGGCGCTTCCCCTTCCAGCCGAACGGCAAGGCGCTGGGCATGGGAGATTATGCCGGCTTCGTCAAGATCATTACTGATGCGAAGTACGGTGAACTGCTCGGCGCGCACATGATCGGCCCCGAAGTGACCGAACTGCTGCCCGAGCTGACCCTCGCCCGCATGATGGAACTGACCGCGCACGAGATCGCGCGCAACGTCCACGCGCACCCCACGCTTTCCGAAGCGATCATGGAAGCGGCGCATGGCGCGGATGGAAACCCGATACATATGTAACAAGCAGACCTCGGAGGTTTCCCGTTACGGGACGATGTAAAAACCTCCGAGGTCTTTTTTTGCATTTCCCTCGCAAATTTGTCTAGTCAACTTGATATTTTCGTCAGAGTGTGCTATTAACAATGGAAGATAAAATTAAATAAAAAGGTTGTGAGTATGCACCGCGAACGAGTATCCGAAAATGTGTTTTGGTTCCAAAGTGAAGTATATGCCCAGGTAACGGCAGGCGTGATCGTTGGCCCGCAGTGGGCGGTGGTGATCGACACCCTGGCCCTCCCGGAAGAGACGCTCGGTATGCGTGAGTTCATTGAGCATGAATTGGGCGTACAGGTTCGCTATGTGATCAACACTCACTACCACGCTGACCACACCTGGGGGAACTGCTTTTTCCCCGGAGCAACCGTCATCGCCCACGCAAAATGCCGCGAGTATCTCATTGAAAATGGCATCCCTTCATTGGAAAGCTCCCGCAAACAAGATCAGAATCTGCGGCAGGTCAAGATCGTGCTTCCACACATGACATTTTCCTCCGGCGAAATGGCCATGCGCGTCGGCAAAAAGAATCTCATCATCGCCCCTGCATTCGGTCACAGCGACGATGGCATTTCCGTCCTCGTTGAGGAAGACCGTGTGCTCTTCGCCGGTGACGCCTTCATGCCCCTCCCCTACATCGTGGATGGTGACGCAGACGACATGCTCGCCTCCATTAAAAAGATCGGAAAAATGGGACTGGAGAACATCATCCAGGGACACGGCGATATCATCCTGCGCGGCGAGATCGATGCGGCAGTAAAAGAGAATACCAATTACCTGAACAACATCAAAAAAGCCGTCAAGTCCGGCGGTAAACGCAAGAACATGGGCGAATACCTCGAAGAGATCACCATCGAGAGTTGCGGCAAGAGCCGCGTTTACCTCGGCGGTCTGGCAGAAACATTACACCGGCGCAATTTGAGAGCGTTACACCGCCAAATGAACGGCGAATAAAAAAGATGTTGCAGATGAACGACTGGTCTGCAACATTTTGCATTTTAGGATAAATTTTTATTTTGGAGAATTGGACATGAAATTCATCATCGAGCGATCGCGCTATCTGGCCATCATTGGCGTCATCTCTCTCCTGCTCGCCTCTTTCGCCGCCTTTGCATGGGGCACCATCAAGACGGTTACGACCACGCTGTTAGTGATCCAAACCCTCGGCAAAGACCCTGCCGTCACCATCGAACTGATCGAAATCCTCGATAGCTTTCTGATTGCCACGGCCATCCTCATGTTCGCCGCCAGCCTGTACGAACTCTTCATCGGCAAACTGGACATGCCCGAATGGATGCTGGCACACGACCTGTACGAACTCAAAGCCAAACTGAGCAGCATGATCGTGCTCGTCATGGCTGTAAAGTTCCTGCAAAAACTGATTGAAGTAAAAGATGCAGAAGCCCTGCTACAGACCGGGCTTGCCGTTGCCGCAGTCTCCGCAGTGCTGATCGCCTTCGGCTATTTCGGCAAAAAGGATTAATTGACAGGGAGTTTCCATGGGCAGGTATTATCAAACATCCTCTGGATTGCCTCCTTTTCAACAGGGCGGGCTTGATTCTCTCTGCGGTTTATACAGCATCATCAACGCCGAGCGCATCGTCAACCACTCCTCGGATGAGGAAACCCAGCAGTTGTTTGACGAGCTGATCCATTATCTCTCCCGCCGCAGACTGTTATCCAAGTTTCTGATCGGCGGCATCATCCACATCGAAATGTTGGTCATATTGAAAAAAGTGGTGGGGAAAAAACGCATCTCGAATGTACAAATTCCCTGGCGCGGCGTGCAGAACCCGGACCTGACCACCTTCTGGAAATCGATGCAAAACTTTTTGGATGGTACACCCGGGCGTGCCATTATTTTGGGGCTGCAAGGCTATCACGACCATTGGACAGTCATCGAAAGTATTACCAGCCGCTCCATCCTGTTATATGATTCCGCCATGATCAAAAGGCTCACGCGCTTGCGCTGCACCACCGTCCATGCCAAAGGCAAACGCTGGCACCAACTGCTGCCTGCGCAAACGTATTTCCTCTCCAACGAAATTCAGGATATCAACCAGTACGATAATTGAAAAATATCACCCATCGGATCATTTTAGAGGCATCCATGAAAAATGAAAGTAATGAACTGCTAAAGCTCCTTCCCCAACTCGCAAAAGAAGAGTACTGCTACCTCACCACCAGGGGACGCAAAACCGGCAAGCCGCATGAGATCGAGATCTGGTTCGGCGTTGTGGGCGATACGCTCTATCTGCTCTCCGGCGGCGGAGGCGAATCAGACTGGGTGAAGAATCTGCGCGCCAACCCGGAAGTGACCGTACGCATCGGGAAGTATATTTTCGCGGCAACAGCACGCATCGTGCAAGATATTGGAGAGGAATCCACCATCCGCCCGTTGATGGCGGCCAAGTATCAGGAATGGACCGAGGGTAGGGAGCTCAGCGAGTGGGCGCGCGATGCACTTGTGGTAGGGATCGACCCTCATCCATAAACAAACATAGGCGTCAAAGGGGGCGTAGAGAAATCTCATTAACCAATTACTCTACCTATCTAAACAATGAAGCGGGGTTACCGTACTTTTGTCCACCTTGCAATTCTGCAATGTGCATTACAATCGGGGGCATTGTTATTTCGAGTAAAACAATCCAGTTTGTCTTTTTGCTTATTTTTCTTTTCGCGAACGCTCCTGCCAAATGGAAATGTATACAACAAGGGAGTGGAAAGGTGAGGTGAACCTACGTATGCACATAACTGTACTGCCCGCCATCAACACACATTTCCAAATTAGGAGTTTACGATGAAGAGAAATCGAAAATCACTTTTTATTATTTCTTGTACTATGATGGCCTTTGCCTTTTTAGCAGGGGCATGTATTCCTCGCACGCCAATACCTCCACCACCTCCACCTCAAAATTTGGCAGCCACTGTCACTGCTCAGGCGCTTCAACTGCAGGGATTAACTGCCACGGCCTTAGCCCAGCCCATTGTCGTTGTCATTACAAATACACCTGACCCAGCACTACCTGCCGCCACAGTTGACCCAGCGCTGAATGTGGCCGCCACCACCGGCGGGGTGACGGTTACGGTAAGCCAGAACACCAACTGCCGCACCGGCCCCAGCCAGGATTTCAAGGATATCTTTTCTCTAGGGATCGGGCAAACTGCGGAAGTGGTCGGCAAAAATACTCTCAACAACTATTGGATCATCAAGATCCCCGACGGTTCGGGAAAGACCTGTTGGCTGTGGGGACGCTATGCCACCGTGAGCGGAGATACTGCCGGTCTCGCCGAAGCCGCCACCCCAACCCCTTCCGGCGGAGAGAAGCCGTTAGCCCCCGTCATCACATCTTCAAATGTCAAATGCTACAACGCCGGAAGCGGCGACCAGGATTATGAGGTGCGGGTAAATTGGACCGATAACTCCACCAATGAAACGAAGTTCAACATCTACACCTCGCCCAATAACGAATATTATTCAAAGAAGGCAGATGCCGTTACAGTGGACTTCATTGAGCGGCTGCCAGCAGGTACAACATTAACAGTTGTTGTGGTTGCTGCAAATGCCAGCGGTGAATCTGCGCCGAGCTCGGCTTCTTTCGTTTGCCCATAAGTTGACTGAATCAAAGTCCCTGCGAAGAACTTCGCAGGGACTTTGTCGATTAAACCTTTTGATAAGGAAAACAAAAATGATTAAGGGTATTAAAAAATACGTTCTTCCGATATTATTGATCTTTGCCTTATCGGCTTGTAACCTGCAATTGGTGGAAGGCTCGCAGGGAGAAGGCGCCGAGCTTTTATTAACGATCACTGCGCAAGCGCAATTGCTCGCACAGGGCGGGCTGACGTTTACGCCGATCGCGGCGCAGAACCAAGCAATAGTGTATATCACTGCCACTGCGGATGGATCAGCTTCGGCGACGCCTGAGGCGGTGATTCCGGCGGCAGTGCTTCCGCCTGCTACAGGTCCCGTCACCGTGACAGTGAGTATCGCTACCAATTGCCGCAGCGGACCCGGACAGAGTTTTGCCAGCCTGTACGGCATGCCCGTGGGACAGGTAGCCAAGGTAATCGCCAAAAACACCACGACCGGGTATTGGATCATTGAGATCCCCGGGCAGAACGGAAAATCCTGCTGGTTATGGGGACAGTACGCCACGGTGACAGGTGACACGGCCACGCTTACCAATGTGGCTACGCCCACCTCCGCGCCGCGAACGGTTACGCCAACGAAAACAGCTACCGCCACTGTGACGGTCAACAAACAATCAACCCCAACCGCCACCATCACCTCAACGGTAGCGTCTGGAGCCATTGCTGGCTGCACGGACTCTACAGCTTCTAACTATAATTCTGCTGCCACTGTAAATGATGGGTCTTGTACGTATGTGGGGCAGGCTTTTGTTGGCGGCTGCACCGACCCTAAGGCCACAAACTATAACCCTGCTGCGAATGCCGATGATGGCTCTTGTACGTATCCCGTTGTCAAACCGAACGCGCCAACTATCAAAACCAATAGCTGCGGCGGCGTCAGCGGGCCGGATGCAAATGGCAACTACACGTTCACCTATACAATTTCCTGGACGGATAATTCCAATAACGAAAACGGTTTTACGGTAATCGCGCCTGATGGAGATTTCAACTATCCCGCCAATACAACCGTCCACAGCAGCACATTTGCCTGGCCTTCAACTTCAATGCAGATTGAGGTAAAGGTCGCTGCTTTTAATAATGGCGGCAGTTCTACCACCGGGATTAGCACAGTCAGCTGCCCGTAGCCCCTATTATTCAACATCGGAAAACAACATGAACTGGAAGAAGAAGATCTCTGTTCTTTCTGTGCTCCTGATCTTTGCGATTTCGGCTTGTAACCTGCCAGCGGTGGGAGTTGTCCCTCAGGGTGGAGAAGAAGACGCCAGCATTTTACAGACCATCACCGCGCAGGCGTTGATCCTTGAGCAGGCCGGGCAGACGGCCACACCCATAGGGGCGCAGAATCAGGCGATAGTGTATATCACTGCCACTGCGGATGGAGCAGCTTCGGCGACGCCTGAGGCGGTGATTCCGGCGGCGGTACTTCCACCGGCTACGGGTCCCGTCACGGTGACGGTGAGTGTGGCGACCAACTGTCGCAGCGGACCCGGACAGCGTTTGCGAGCCTGTACGGTATGCCTGTGGGACAGGTAGCGAAAGTAATCGCAAAAAATTCCTACACCGGGTATTGGATCATTGAGATTCCCGGGCAAAACGGAAAAACCTGCTGGCTGTGGGGGCAGTACGCCACGGTGACAGGTGACACTAACAGTTTGAACAATGTGGTGACGCCCACTTCTGCGGCGACTCTGAAACCAACGACTACGGTTACCCCAACCGCAAGCGCGACAGCCACTACTTCTTCCGGCCCCGCAGCCGTGACGGGTTGTACCAACCCTGCCGCCAGCAATTACAACTCCGCAGCTACCGTGGATGACGGCTCTTGTACCTTTACCGCACAGGCAACCATTTTGGGCTGCACCGACCCGGCAGCGACAAACTACAATTCAAAGGCCAACAGCGATGACGGCTCTTGCACCTACCCTCCGCCCCCGGCGAGTGCGCCTATTATTGTGAATTCATCTGTGGTATGCAACGATCAACTGGATGGCAATTACGAATTCATCATCACGATCGATTGGGCTCCTGGTAATTCCGACCCCAATGCGCGTTATAGCCGGTCCTTTCAATGGAGCCTCAATGGAACACCTATCAACAGAGGCGGTGGTTCATCAGCCCAACAACATGTTACTGTGACTGCTATAAAACCCGCAGGAGCGGTGTACACCTACAAAGTTACCGCCACGAATAGCGCCGGGGCTGCTGCTGAAAATTCAGTTTCGCTCACCTGCCCATAGAAAACGGGACAAGCAAAAGGAATACAACCTTGATCCAAAAAATAAAAAGAACCTTTCTTCCGCTGCTCTTGATGATTGCGCTTTCGGCTTGTAACATGCCGTCAGTGGCAGTTATCCCTCAGGGTGGAGAAGAAGACGCCAGCATTTTACAGACCATCACCGCGCAGGCGTTGATCCTTGAGCAGGCGGGGTGGACGGCTACGCCGACGGCTGCGCAGAATCAAGTGATCGTTGTGGTGACTGCCACTGCGGATGGAGCAGCTTCGGCGACGCCTGATGCGGCTCTTCCTCCGGCCGCAAATGCTGCGCCCCCTTCAGGCGCTCCTACGGTGACGGTGAGTACCGCCACCAATTGCCGCACGGGACCCGGACAAGCGTACCCGAGCATCTTCGGCCTGCCCGTGGGACAGATTGCCGAGGTGGTCGGGAAGAATACATCCACCAATTATTGGATCATCAAGATCCCCAATGGCAATGGGACTTGCTGGCTGTGGGGACAGTACGCCACGGTGACGGGTGACACGAGCGCGCTGCCCACCGTTGCCATTCCGCCTACGCCCACGCCCACCATCACCCCCACGCCAAAGGTGACTGTGACACCTACACCAACCACTGCGCTCGCGCCTGCTGCACCTTCCAACCTGAGCGAGACGAATATATGCACTCCAACTGGGATTAGTACCCCGAAATATAATTTAACAGCAACAGTAACCTGGCAGGATAATTCGAGTAATGAGAAAGGTTTCACTATTTATTTCAATGCTGGGATGGTTAGCGGAAACGTTATCCAATCAGTTGGCACTGTTGGACCTAATACAACAAGTTTTGTTCACAACTTTGGAGCAAATAAAGAATTGCAACCCGTAATTTATGTGGAGGCTTTTAATGATGCGGGAGTATCTTCCAGGGTAGCCGTAAATATTTCAACTGCGGGCTGCCCATAGAAGTTGGCGGTAAAAGATAAAAAGCAGGCCTCCGAGTTCAAAAAAACTCGGAGGCCTTTTTAGGCAGTGAGACCTGACAGGTTTCACCGTGGCGCTTTTATATCGGGATTCCGTGAATCAAAGTCACGCTGGTTAATAAAGCTTCTACGGAAACCTGTCAGGTCTGGTTCGTGACGATCTTCACCTCTTCTTCCGTCAACCCATATTATTCTTCCCTTTAGAGGGCAACTTATGCAGTGACAGCTTCAGGGCTGGGGGCTCGGCGCGCCATCCAAAAAGCGAGCGCAAAGCCAGTGACGTACATCCAGATGGCGTAGAGACCCGGGATGACCGCCATGTCGTTATTGTTCAATAAGGTGATGGCAACCGTAATGGACACGGTGGAGTTTTGCAGACCCGTCTCGATGGCAATGGTCATGGCTTGGATATGATTGATGCCTGCAAATTTTGAGACGTAATACCCCACGATCAACGAGACAACATTTAGCACGATAAAGGCGGGGGCAAAGCGCGGACCGTCGCGGACGATCACGTCCCAGTTTTGGGCAATGAGCGCGAGAATGACGAGGAACAGGAAAACCGTGGCGAAGATCTTCGACCAGCGTTTGCTATTCTCCGCAAAGTCTGGCTTCCAACTACGGATGCCCATGCCAAGCAATGTAGGGATCAAGGTGATGACGGCAACCTGTATCATCGTATCCAGCACGGGGAAGTCAATATCCAATGCGCCGCTTCCATACATGGAATAGGCAATGCCCAAGCCAAAGGGAATGGTGAGGAAGGCGAGCATATTGGTGATGGCGGTCAGGGTGATGCCCAGTGCGCGGTCACCGTCTCCTGCGTGGATGATGAGGTTCGAGGTTGCGCCATCGGGGGAGACTGCCAATAGGATCAGGCTAATGGCATAGATGGCAGGCAGGGCAAAGATGCTCGCTACTGCGAAGCCAAGCAAGGGCAGCAGGACCATCTGGCAGAACAGACCGATCAGCACGGGTTTCGGCTGCGTAAAAATGCGCCGAAAATCTGCGACGGTCAACGTCATGCCCAGCGTTACCATGATGATGGCAATCGACAACGGGAGGATTACACTTGAAATGATGCTCTCTTGCATGGTCAATCTCCTTTTACTTCTAAATTAGGATATGGGGATTGGCGTACTCTCCCCTTTGCAAAGAAAACACCGCTTCATCCTTTAAGTGTCGAGAAAAGTAGCACTTGATGAGTCTGACGTATGCGTTACAGGAGATAGTCTTCCTTTTTATGAGATCAAGAAAATCAAAATCCCCCATGACCTTTGGTTATCTTTTTTATTTTAGAATTGCGATTAAAATGCACTCAAGAATAAGACCCTAAAGGTTTTGTTCGTTTGCCTTCGTTATGTCTGGCGGGATACTCTTGCCTGTCGTGACGAATGATAGCAAGGGAAACCTTTAGGGTCTAACGAGAAGATATAAAGAGGAGAGAGAAGCACATGGGCGTCATGATGC
Source organism: Candidatus Villigracilis propinquus (assembly GCA_016714565.1). Classification (GTDB taxonomy): domain Bacteria; phylum Chloroflexota; class Anaerolineae; order Anaerolineales; family Villigracilaceae; genus Villigracilis; species Villigracilis propinquus. The sequence goes on along the minus strand of JADKDM010000011.1, from coordinate 76,532 downwards.
AAACCTTCCATTGGGATTGCCCAAAGGAAGATAAAAAAGAATTCCAATGGTGGAACTACATTCACAGTGAAATACCGCAGCTCGCGAAGGCGGGCTTTCCTTCGTGTCCCTTTGTGACACTTCGTGGTGACTGATCTTCTCAGGAGTCCTCAATGAAACATCCCATCATCATTTTATTGTTATCCATCCTGCTCGGCTCCCTGCTCGCCGCCTGCGGCTCGAAGACCGTCCTGCGCTACAGCGTCACAGGCACAGCGGAAGAAGTCAGCATCCGCTACATGGACGGAGAAGGCGTACTTTCTGAAGAAACCGTTGTGCAACTGCCTTACGAATTGCAGTACAAGGTCGGCAGCGCATTTGCTTTTCGGATCGATGTCACCAATCTCTCCGAAGTAGGAGACATCCAATGTGAAGTCTTCGCCGACGACCAGTCACTGGGCAAATCAGACGGTCAGAGTTTTGCAGGTTGTGAAGGCACCTACGAAAGGCAGGGCAGCAAAACCCAAATCCACTTCACGGCAGCCAGCAATGACCTGCCCCTTCTTACCGATGAGGAAAGCGCCACCCCCACTGAGTCTGCCACACAGGCCCCCGCCAAAGAGATAGACCTCGGCGGCGCGGTCATCTCTGCCATTGGGAATAGTGAGAATGGCGCTTCTTTATACCTGTTTGATACATCCAGCACACAGATCGTCCAATGGACAGAACCCCTGCCCTTCATCGGCAGTGCAGATTGGTCTCCCATCAGTTCAAAGATCGTCTTGAATACTGGCTCAACAGGCAATGTGAATTCCTATGTGACCGAACTGGACGGGTTTTCCCCCATTCAAATGACGAAGATAACCTCTGAAAGTGATGCGTACCCCGACTGGTCGCCAAATGGAGAACAAATCACCGTGGATGCAGCAGCCTCCGAAGGTCATCACATCTTCGTGATGAATGCCAATGGCACAAACCGTATACAGATCACCAGCGGCGAAAAGGTAATCAATTCCAGGGCTGATTGGTCGCCAGATGGCTCAAAGATCATCTTCTCTTCACTGGTGGATTACATCAACAGCACCCTGATGGTCGCCAACGCAGATGGAACAGAAGTCAGCACGCTGCTTGAAGCTCAAACAGATGTGGGATACATGAATCCCGTTTGGTCACCGAACGGCGAACAGATCGCCTTCATCTTTGACGTCAAAGGCCCTGAGGCAAGCATCTATGTAATGGACGCGGACGGCACAAACGTCCACGCGGTGACACAAACACCCGCCTACTCCATCAACTCAATTGCATGGTCTCCTGACGGTACCCGACTGATCTTCAACGCAACCGAAGAGACTAACGGCTTCCGCGGGATCTACATGATCAACCTGGACGGAAGCAACCTAACCTATCTCACTGGCCTGCCGGAAGTCAACCTTGAAGGATTTCGCTTTGTGCCGCAAGGCTACATCACAGCTTTGCCCACACAGCCTGTTCAACTCTTTCCATAACCTTATCCTTTCAGGAGAAATCAATGTCCATATCCACCTCTTCATCTCAAACCACAAAGCCCAAAATGAATTCCCTCCTGCGTGGACTGTTGGGATTGCTGCTGCTTTTCCCCGCTTGTGCATTATGTTCTTCCAATCTATTTTTATTATCATTCAACACTTTGCAAGGCAGTTTCCAAAAATTTTCCCTGAGAGAAGGGGCGGGTGAATTCATCGGCTTGGTGAATTATCAAAATCTATTTGAGAACCCAGCCTTTACGGAATCGATGGTGTTTACTGCCTTGCAGATCGTGGTCCGCTTGCTGGCAGTTGCCATCCTTCCGCTATTGCTGGCACAGGCAGTGAACACCATCGGCAAAAAACTAAGCCTGGGCATACGCTTGCTGTTCACCCTGCCGCTGGCCTTCTTCGGTCCCGCGCTTGTGATGTATGGTCCCGCCTACATGCGCGACCTTTGGGGGAAAGCCTCCATCAAAGGCACGTTCCTGCTGTTGGATGGAACCGCCAGCCTTGCGGTTGCCTGCGCCCTCGGGCTGATCATCTACTCCGCTGCCCTGCGTGGAGGGAATGAATCCAATGGAAGCCGCAAGCCGCTCCTCATCACCTGGGCCGCCGCATTCCTCGGGACAATTGCTTTCTCCCTGCAATCCTTCAACAACCTGACAAGCCTGATGCCAAATGGAGACGCTCCCATTGGATACTATCTCTACGTCACCGTGCGGAATGCGCAAGGCGGTCTGACCTATTCCATCTCTCAGATCATGCTCTTCTTTGTTTCCATCCTCGGCATCGTTGCAACAGTGCTCATCCTCAGCAGCAAGCTGCAGTTGAAACACGAACCGCGTAATGAAGTGGAAAGTCTCGCCGCCCAAAATAATCCTTCCATCCCCGGCTGGGTTGCCATCGTCCTCGGCGGGATTGCTGCCTTTGCAGTCACATTGATCCCACTCTTCATGAGCGTGGCAAAAACGCTTTCATTCCCTGACGGGTTTTCCACCCTCGAATTCTCGTCCATTCTTCGCATGTGGGGTGTCTCCATCCTGCCCCCGTTACTGGTCATCCTGTTTATCCAACTCCCCGTTGCCTATCTCGGCGGACTCGCCATCGGCGTGGTGCGTCCGTTCGGGAAATCCAGCAACTGGCTGCTGTTGTTATTCAGTCCCTGGTTATTCGTCACCTCGGTGCCGCTCGCATTTGCCACCTTTGAGAGCTTCCGCAAAATGGAATTGGTCAACTCTCCAGTTGCATTGATACAACCCATCCTGTTGAGCGTGCCGATGCTCTTCATCCTCACCCTCTTCTTTAGCGGTCAACACTTCAAATGGCAGAAAGCCCGTGAAGAAGGAACATCATCGATGAGCGCCTTCTTCAAATATTTGATCATCCCCTCCCTCCCGCTTGCCGCACTCATGGCAGCCCTCTCGCTTCTCACCGCCGCCCAAGACCTGTTCATGCCGCTTCTGACTGGTCTTTCCGTTGAAAATCATACAGCCACCACGAACATCCTTATGTTTTTAGGGTCAATGAAACCCGCTGGCACCTCATCCATCATTGCACTGTTTGGGCTGCCCCTTTTCATCTTCTTTTTTATCGTCTTCGCCGCATTGCAAGTCTTTTATCTCAACCGACTCGTACTTGTGAGCGCACCCAAAACTACAAAATGAGAGAATATATTTATGACCAACATCCATGAACAACTCTGCACATTGCTGGATAAAGAAGGCGCAGTCTACCGCGTCCTCGAACACGAAGCCGAAGGCCGCACGGAAGTCATCACCCAGATCCGCGGCAACCGCATTGAGCAGGCCATCAAGTCCATGGTGGTGCAGGTACGCATGAGCAAAAAGGAGAATTTGTATTACCTTGCCAACGTCCCCGGCGATTGCCGCGTGGACTTTGACGCCATCAAAGCGCACTTCAACGCCGCCAGCATTGGCATGGCTCCCCGCGAAAAAGCGGAAGCGCTCACAGGCTGCGTCATTGGCTCCATTCCCCCGTTCACCTTCAACGAAAAACTCGGTCTGCTCGCTGACCCGATGATCAAAGAGAACGATGAAGTTGTCTTCAACGCGGGCAGTTTGGAAAAGTCAATTTTCATGAAAATGGAAGATTACTTCCGCATCGCCAATCCGCAAGTGGTATCCATCGCCCTGCGCGGATAAAACGACATTGTTTAAAACCATTAACCGCGAATTACGCTAATTTTCGCGAATTGAGAAAAATTCGCGGGAATTCGTGAAATCCGCGGCAAAAATATTTTTCTCCGTGTACTAAAAATTCCTATTAGCTTTCGCTGCCATCATCCACAGAACAACAATGATTCTGGAACAACTGCCAATCGTGCATTAGCTTGGTCAGCTCCTTCAAATAGACAGGAATATCATCCCCGCTCACCACCCGCTCATTATTCTTGATAACAGGCAGGATGTGGGTTTCATCAAACAATGTAGCTGCTTGAGAAGCGTCCACCACCACACGGTCATAACCCAGCACCAACTCACGGAACTCCGCTTCGATCACATCCGCTGACGAACTTTTCTCTTCACGATACAGAATGATCATAGTTTGTAAATTATACTCAACCTGTCCATATTGATTTTCGTTCTGTCGCACAGTCAACCAACTTTAGAGGTGATACATGAATAACTTTGACGAGAATTTGGATAAAGCTGTTGAAAGTTACGAAAAGAATTTCGACAAGGTCGCAAACACCGTAGACAAAGTGGCAACTGGCGTAAACCGCCTGAGAATTGGCTGCATCACGCTATTCGTAAATCTATTCTTGGCGGCATTTTGTTTGTGGGGAGCGTACGCCGCATCTGTCAGTTGGAAATTACAAAGCACGGGTGAAGTCACCACGGGCACAGTCACACGGCTTGAAGAAAGCAAAACCAGCGAAGGCTATTGCTGCTTATACACCCCCGTCGTGGAATTCCAAGCCAACGGCCAAACCTACTCCGTCGAGAACGGCAGCGCCTCAGACTCAGTGGACTACACAGTCGGCAGCGATGTCCAAATCCGCTACGACCCTGCAAACCCCAACACCGCACAAATTGATAATGTCATGGAGCGCTGGCTGTTCCCAGTTCTCATCATCCCATCCATGATCTTCGCCGCACTCATCACCAACTTCTTCGCGTTCCGCAGTTGGAGACAGGGCGACGAGTCTTTATACGAATAGCAATCCAGACAAATGGATTCCGTCATTTGTCTAAAAATCCAAACTTTAGAGGTGAAACATGCAATCAGCAGATCAAGCTTTTCCATCGGATACCAACAAAAAAAGTCCACGCAAGTTAGGGTGCGCCTTCATACTCCTTCCCATTAGCGCCATCATATTGGTTGCCGTCAGCATTTGGTACACGTACACGAGCTATATGTTCTTCACTACAGGTACTGAAGTAGAAGGCACTGTTGTCCGTTTGGAATCTTCAACCTCCGATGGAAGCACCACCTACTCACCCGTCTTCAGCTACACCTATGAAGGCCAGCAATACGAATACGAAAGTGTCAACTCCTCCAACCCGCCCACAAACGAAGTTGGCGATGTGGAAACACTTCTCGTTGATCCCGCCAACCCGAGCAAAGCCCGTCAAAACAGCTTTTGGGAACTCTGGCTCCTGCCCGTCATTCTCTGCCCAACTTCCTTCGGCATGATCATCTTGTCCATCGGCATCCCATTGCTCGTTCGTCGCATATAATGGATACATGGAATTAAACCTAACAGACAAAGTTGCCATCGTCACAGGCGCGAGCCGCGGGATCGGAAACTCCATCGCGCAGATTTTATCTGCCGAGGGAGTGAAGTTGACTCTCGCGGCTCGTTCGCCCCTCGAAGAGTTCAGCGCCTCCCTCCCCGCCGAGTGCCTGCCTCTATCCATTGACCTTCGCCACGCTGATTCAGCATCCCGCGTAGTGGACGCCACCCTCGAAAAATTTGGCAGGCTCGACATCCTCGTCAACAACGCAGGCGCCACCAAACGCGGTGACTTCCTCTCCCTCACCGACGAAGAATGGGATGATGGCTACGCCCTCAAATTCTTCGGAGCCATGCGCCTCTCTCGCGCTGCATGGCCGCACCTAATGAAAAGCAAAGGCAGCATCATCAACATCATCGGCATCGGCGGGCGCACGGGTTCTGCCGAATTCGCCATTGGCGGCACAGTCAACGCCGCGCTGATGAACCTCACTAAAGTCCTCGCAGATCGCGGCATCAAGGACGGTGTGCGCGTCAACGCCATCAACCCTGGCTCCATCGCCACCGAGCGGCTGCAAACCCGCATCAACTCTTTCGCCAAAGAACACAATCTCAGCCACGAAGAAGCGACCCTGCAAATGGCAAAGAGCTTCAACATCGCCCGCTTCGGCCAACCAAACGAGATCGCCCAGGCAGTAGCATTCCTCGCTTCTTCGCAGGCTTCCTACATTCAAGGTGCTGTTCTTGATGTCGATGGCGGCGCAACCAGGACTCTATAAATTTCGGGAACATCATGCCAGAATACACTCCCATTCATTTTTTCGATGAGCACATTGACGTAATTTTCAATGCGCCGCCCGTGCATGAAAAGTCCCCACCCTGCCCGAATGGAATGATTTGGAATGGTAAAACATTCCAAATCACAGAATCTCTTTCGGAGTGGGTAGATTTTTCGCGGCGCGGGAAGATGGCTAACAATATGCGTCCCGAACACGCGGCAGTTGCGTCCACGCGCGGGTCGCTGAATGTGGGCAGATTCTATTTTCAAGTAAAAGTGGATTCGGGTCAGATCTTTGAAATTTACTACGACCGCGCCATGAAAGGCGTGGACAAACGCAAAGGGGAATGGTTCTTGTATCGGGAGTTGGAGTAAATTCACCCAAGGTTTCTTTCTTCTTTCGTCTTTCTTTTTCATAAAAGAAGAAAGACGAAAGAATTTTTTTCATTCCTTCGTGATCAACCTGACCTGATTGTCATAAAAGAAATAATCCCACGCCCAGTTGAACATTACAAGGATTCTGTTGCGGAAGCCAACGATGCGGTAGATGTGCAGGAATACCCAGATCACCCAGGCAATGAATCCGCTGAAAGAGATGCCGAAGATGCGCGCCACGGCGGCATTGCGTCCAACGGTGGCGAGCAAGCCGGGGTCTTTGTAATGGAATGGCAGCGGTTCATTACCTTCGATCAGGCGGCGGATATTCTTCGCGGCGGCTTTGCCCTGCTGAATGGCAACAGTCGAGAGCATGGGCAGGGGTTGACCATTTCCATTGACGAGAAAAGCGGCGTCGCCGATGACGAATGCGTCAGGAAACTGAGGCAGTTGCAGGCTTGGGGTGACGCGCACACGTCCCATGCTGGCCTGTTCCACGCCAAGCGAGTCAATGATCTCTGCAGCTTTCGCGCCAGCCGTCCAGATCAAGGTTTGTGTTTCGATGGTTGCCCCATCCCCCAGCGTTACGCGCTGGCCGTTGAAATCCTGCATATTCGTATTCAAACGAATATCCACTTTTTTGTTTCGTAAAAGTTTGAAGGTGGCTTCGCGCAATTCATCGGGATAGGCTGCAATAAGGCTGGGACCAGCCTCCAAAAGAATGACCTGCGCGTCTTTGAGATCCAACCGCGGGAAATCTTTTCGCATCACATGCGTGATGAGTTCGCTCAATGCGCCTGCCGTTTCCACACCCGTTGGGCCGCCGCCCACGATGACAAATGTGAGCATGGCTTTGCGTTTTTCGGCATCGCCCTCGTGACTGGCCTGCTCGAACATGGAAAGCAAATGGTTGCGTGTTTGTACAGCGGTATCAATATCTTTTAATTGAAGTCCATATTTTTCGAGAGCATCGAAGCCAAAGAAATTGGTGCGCGCGCCCGCCGATATGACAAGATAATCGAAGGCAATGACCGAGCCGTTGAGCTTGATGAACTTCTCATCGAAATCAACTGCTGTGACCTCACCCATTTGGAAGGTGAGGTTTTTTTGTTTGCGGAAAATGGTCCGCACAGGCTGGGCAATTTGCGAAGGGAGTAAACCCGCAATGGCAACCTGATACAACAGCGGTTGAAAGAGGTGATGGTTGTTGCGATCAATGAGGGTGATGCGCACGGGTGCATTGGCAAGTCCGCGTGCTGTTTCCAAGCCAGCAAAGCCTGCGCCGATGATGACAATGTGGGGAGTTTTGTTTGTGTTCATGATGACCTCGTTTCGTTCAGATGATAGTCACTTGCAATTAGATTCTCAGAGTGAAAAAGTCCAAAGTGACTGTCACCTTATATTTGTGAAATTTATCACCATTATTATAACCAAAACTGTCTTATTTGTAAATAATCTCACAATAGGAGATTAGTACTGACTGTTACCACTTCCCTTAACAGAAAAAGACGCCAAATGGTTGGAACCATTTGGCGTCTTTTGGGTGTGAAAGAAATTAGCGCCAGAAATTTTGTGTAAACGGCAGCAAACGCAGCGCCACGTCCAACAGCAGGCCGAGCATGAAGAGTGAGCCGAAGGAGCGGTTGTTGCGGAATGCGATGGGCGCAAAATAGAGCGGCCACCCACCCTGTCCGTCGGGGAAACCTTCGGGGCGAGTATCAGGCTTGGGCTTGGAAAGAGGCGGAAGGCTCTCGCGCAGGGCGGGAATGGCGAAGAGCACGATCAGCATGATGGGCGTGAAGAACTTCGTCACGATCAAATAGCCTGTGAAGAAATACGGAAGCACCATCATGGCAATGACGGCATAGCGTGCGGCCTTCTCGCCAATGACCACCGGCAGAGTGTGGATCTTCTTGGCTGTATCCACGCTGATCTTATCGATGTGCTTGCCGAAGATGACGGTGGTTACGCCAAGGACATACGGCAGGCTGGCGATGACAACAGACCAATTCCATTGATGTGAAAGGACGTAGTATCCGCCGCCGATCATGAGAGGACCCCACACAGCCAGAACGGCTACTTCGCCAAGGCCAAGTCCTTTGAGCGGCCAGGTGTAGAACAACACGAAGAAAGCGCCGAGGCCAAGTAACACCCAAATGGTCGGGTCATTGGCATTGATGAAGATCAGGTACAAGCCTGCGACGAGCGCGAGGAGACCTGTTACCGCAAAGTAGGTCAGGTGCTGACGCTGTGTCATCAAGCCGGAAGCGATGGGTTGTGCACCGTACATGGTGCGGTAGTAATTGTCCTTATCCACGCCGCGGACAAAGTCTGTGTAGTCGTTGAAAATGTTGTTGCTGGCGTGTGCCATGATGAGACCAAAGACAAGCGCGATCCACGGGGTGAAACTAAAGGCTCCGTCACGCCACGCAAACAGGCCCGCCAACGCCGCAGAAATAAAGGTCATAACGAGAACGGCCGCGCGGGTCGAGATCAACCACTTTGAAATGACATCCAATTGATCCCATTCTTCCTTTGAGACTTCGGGAATCACATTTAAGGCTTTCTTCCACATTGCAAAATTCATAATACAACTCCTTGGTTTTTTTGAATTATATCCAATTAGTCCACATTTCCAATGGAAATATGGATATATTGATAATTATCCCCTATTTTATGGAATTAGATCACAGCTTTTGGAAGAGTGAAATAGAAAGTGGAACCTTCGCCCAATTCGCTTTCCACCCAAATTCGTCCATCATGTAATTCGATAATTCTCTTAACGAGCGCCAGTCCTACCCCTGTACCTTCTATCGTGACATCCAATTTGTTGAACAATCCAAAGATACGTTCATGGTGTTCCGGGGCTATGCCGATCCCGTTATCGCGCACATAGAAAATGAACTTATCCCCTTCCGTACCGGAACAGCCAACTACCACAGTGGGAGTCTTCCGACCGAGCGTGAATTTTGCCGAGTTATCCAGCAGGTTTTGAAGCACTTCGATCAACCTGCTGCGGTCGCCAAAAACCTGCTGGCCTGTTGAAGTGACCCTGACATCAACATCATTTTCCTTCAACCGCCCATGGATCAGTTGCAATGCACTCTCGACCAGCGCATTAAAATCAATAATTTCAGGCGGATTTAGCACCCGTCCAATACGGGATAATTCCAAAAGATCATTAAGAAGTTCATACATTTTATCGGCTGCGGCGCTAATCCGTTGGATATCCTGTTTCAAACGGACAGTATTCCCGGAGGCTGCATCCAACTCAAGATGTCCAAGAAATCCACGGATCGTAATAATCGGCGACTTCAGGTCATGAGACGCGGTATAGGCGAAACGCTCCAACTCCGCGTTTTTCTTCTCTAATTCAACGATCAGGCGTTCTCGTTCCGCTTCCGTCAGCAATCGTTCGCGGATTTCCGCCTCCAACTTTTGATTGGCAGACCGCAATTCTGTCGTTCTCTCTTCAACAAGCTTCTCAAGATCTCTCTGATAATGACGAAGCTCTCCCTCCGCCTCGTTGCGCTGCTCTTCGAGAATAACTCCCTGCAGTGCATTACTTAACACGCCACGGATCGCACTACATACCATCGCATTTTCGGCGTCCACTTCCAAGAGCATAAAACCCAGCCGATGCTCCCTGGAATATAACGCTTCCGCAACCAGACCAAATTGATTGAGTTCCCTGAGAAATGTGTCTGGCAGCAAGTTACGAGACTGAAAGGGAATTCCCTCGCGCGCAATGGAATATCGTCCAGTCCCATCAAATGCAAAGACCAGACGGGCAGTTTCAGTGGAAACTGCTGCGCGGTCAAATAGTGCCAAATAACAGGCATGGATTCCAAGGCGGGGCAGTTCGAATGTGGCTGTATCCAACAATTCTGCAAGAGTATGACATGTCATCATACTTTCACTAATCTCCCGCAACACCACACTGCGATGCTCCGCCTGCAGCCGTATGCTGGTCTCAACCTTCAACAACTCGCCGCTGACAAATACACGAGCCTGTTGCCAAAAGGATTCGGCTTTTTGGAGAAATGGGGTACCGCTAAGCGTTGGCAGGATCGTTCCACGCATCGCCGAAAGAGCATCATGCCAGGGAATGGCGTGAGTAGTAGCCTGTTGGCCTGCCCATATCACTTCCTTCCACTTTTCCAAAAACTTTGCGGGTGTATCGAGCTTCAGATCATGGATAAATGCATCATGGATTTCAGTCATCCAACGTATCAGGTCCTGATGTAACAAGGCCGAAACTGATTGCGCCATGCTGTTGACTACTTTTTCCCGTATTGCCGCAGAGGCAAAACCGAGCGGTTCAACTCTTTCATCCGCCAATTCTGCTTTCAATACGCGCTGTTCCGGGCAGCCACAGGATTGCCGAATGATCAACGCAGGCGGGATAATTATCGTATCAGGATGTTCAAGCCCATTTAATCCTGCCAGCAGCATTTCAGCGGCATTTTTACCCAGATCATAAACTGACTGATATACACTGGTCAAAGGAGGCAGGGACTGGCGGCCTTCATCGGTATCATCGAAACCGGTAATGGCAATATCTTGTGGAATGCGCAAGCCTCGTTCGCGCAGAACTTCCATCGCGCCCAACGCCATGGAATCGTTGGAAGATATCACTGCATCCAATGGAAGTGAACGATCCAACAATTGCTTCATGGCCTCGCGGCCCGATTCAAAGGTGTACTCACCCTCTCCCACCCATCCAAGTAATTCCGATTCTGAGCGCCCAGAGTCTTTCATACCGCCCAGGAATGCTCGCAGGCGTTCATCAGCCTCCTGATGGCCCATGGGTCCGCGGAGAAAACCGATATTCTTATATTTATGCACATCCACCAAATGGCTGACGACATCCTTGATCCCCTGAAAACTATTATTTAATACTTTGGGAAACCCCTCCAGGCCAACTGCAATGGTCGTCAGAGGCAGGGGTGCGTAACTCCTGCAAAAAGCAAGCAGTTCATCATGCTGCACCACATGGCCAAGTGTCCCACTGACAACCAGTCCATTCACGGCATCTTCATTTACAAGATCGTAGAGAATGTTTCTCTGAAACTCAAACCCTCGATGCGAACGGATCGCCCCACTCGTAAAACAGATCCAGCTTCCGCCAGCCTGCCAGACTACATCAGCCAACCCACGCAGCAATGCACTCTCGAATCTATCATCTGCCGAACTTACCAGAATTCCAAGGACTTGCCCCTTTAATTTGGGCATGCGAAATTCTCCTTAAGAGAATATTATTGAAACAGTATATCATGCGCAAAAATGCTTTCGTCTTTCTTGAAATGGCATGGCCTCTATAGATCTTCTTATATTGAAATGCATTAACGCTAAAGAGTAGTATAAAAGGACTCATCCACGGGATAAATTTTCGTAGATAAGTCCTGTGTCAATATTTTCAACAATCCCACAACCGCTATATCTCACTGGTCATGATGAACAGCGGTTTCATCTCAAAGTTCTCGTATTTAGGGCGGTAGCGGTCTGTGTCGTAAAAGCGGTTGACATCTACGAGTTTTTTGGTGGAGGTGATGATGTCCAGCGGCATATTGTCGTAACGGCCATTCTTCAAGACCACCAGCCTGCCGTGGATGTTGCCCAAGACAAGGTCAAGCGCGAGGTTGCCAAAGGCCATTGGGACAATGGAATCAATAGCATCTGGATCCCCGCCACGCACCATGTAGCCAAGTTTCTGGTTGATGACGTCAATGGTCTTGCCTTTGTTATATTTCGGCGAGATCTCCTTGATGCGCTCGGAGACAAGGTCACCGATGCCGCCGAGTTTGGCATGGCCATAGGCATCGGTAGTACGATCCTTGAAAACCATCTCCCCGCCTTCATACATCGCGCCTTCCGAAATGAGCATAACGGAGTAACGGCTGGGGTTGGCTTCGCGGTCTTTCACCATCACCTCGGTGAGATGATCAATGTTGAATTTATATTCGGGGATGACACAACGGTTCGCCGCGCCAGCCATGGTGGGAAGCATGGCCGTAAAGCCAGCATAACGCCCGAAAACTTCGAGAACCATGAAGCGTTCATGCGAGCCCGCAATCGTCCGCAAACTGTTGGTGAGGGAAATGGTGCGGGTGACGCAGGTGCTAAAACCGATGCAATAATCGGTGCCGGGCACATCGTTATCCATCGTCTTCGGAATGGCAACGACTTTGAATCCCTCACGGTACAGGCGAACCCCATAACTAAGCGTATCGTCGCCGCCGATGGGGATCATATAATCGATGCCGAGAAAATCAAGATTCTTCAGCACTTCGGGGGTCAGGTCATTTTTCTCTTCGGCATACTTGTCCTGCAAATGCGCAGGGACATCCGCCTTCTTAACCTTGCCCGGGTTGGTGCGCGAAGTGTGCAGGAATGTCCCGCCTGTGCGGCCTGCGCGATTGACGATCTCTTCAGAGAGTATCTGGAAATTATTGCTGTTGTCCGCGTCCTTCTCGCGGATGATATCAATCAAGCCAGCCCAGCCACGACGGATGCCGATCACCTGATATCCCTCACGTATGGCACGGATCGTCACAGCACGAATGGCAGGGTTGAGCCCTGGCACATCGCCGCCCCCGGTCAGAATACCGATCACACCTTTTTTCTTATTCATCATCGCGGCCTCGCTTGTTGAAACTATGAAAAAGCTTTTGTGTATTCTGCGATTATTTTATCCCAAAGTTGGTTGGATTCAATGTCGATTGTCTGAAATTCATGGTGGGCTTCAAACCATGCCAGCGAACGGCGCAACCCCTCGCCCCATTTCACTTTGCAGTTGTACTCAGGCACGAAGCGTTTGATCTTTCTATTATCAAATACCACACTATTGGATTTATCACCGATCAGGCTGCCAATTGCGCCTTCATCGAACCTCGCAATGAAATCACTTGGGATGTGGATCACGTTCGGGGTCTGACCGAGTGCCTGATACAGTTCCAAATGAATCTGATCCCAGCTGAGAACTTCGTCTGATGTAATTTGAAAAACTTCGCCGACAGCTTTTTTGTTTCCAAGCAGGCCGAGTAGACCCACTGCAAAATCTTCGTTCCACGTCAATACCCAAAGGGAGGTGCCATCCCCAGGGACGATGATAGTCTTGCCTTGTTTCATGCGGTCAACGATTGTCCACGGGTGTTGCCAGCTCCCTGCCGCGGATGGAATTTGCGAAGGGCCGTAGGTGTGCGAAGGACGGACGATGGTGACGGGGAATCCGCTGGTGCGATATTCGTTCATCAATTTTTCTTCGCAGGCGATCTTGTTGCGTGAATAATCCCAGTACGGATTCTCCAGCGGAGTCTCTTCGGTGATGAGATAATTTTTCACCGGCTTTTGGTAGGCGCTCGCCGACGAGATGAATACGAATTGATCGGTCTTATCTCGGAAGAGGGAGACGTTGCGGTTAATGTCTTCGGGAGAATATGCAATGAAGTCGACAACTGCGTCAAAGTGATGACCAGCTAACAGCGCGGAAAGATGCGCTGAATCAGCGTAGATATCTGCCTGTAGAACAGTGGCATGCTCCGGTGCAGGGTACTTTGTCGAAGAGGAGCGATTCAAAAGAAAAAGTTCGTGACCACGTTCCACGGCGAGTTCTGAACATGCAGAGCTGATGAGTCCCGTGCCGCCGATAAAAAGAAGTTTCATTATCCTTCTCCTAATTCAGGGATGGGTTCGACGGGAGTGCGATGTGCGATGTAATTCTCGACCCAGAAAATAATAAGAGCAACCCAGACAATACCAAAGCCGATGAGATGAGATTGGTCGAACGGTTCTTTGTAAAGAAAGACGCCGATCAGGAATTGCAGCGTGGGTGCGATGTATTGAAGAATGCCTATCATTGAAAGCGGAATCTCTTTGGCGGCCGAAGCGAACATGAGCAATGGAATTGTGGTGACGATGCCCGCACCCACGAGGAACATGTCCACGGTTGTGCCGTCGTGCAGGAAACCAGCCGTGCCATTGACTTGAACGAAAACGAGATAGATCAAGGCGATGGGAAAAACGATACCTGTTTCAAGAGTGAGGCCATAGAGTGAGCCAAGCGGCGCAAGTTTTTTGGCAAGCCCATAGAAGCCGAAGGAAAAGGCGAGGATTAGCGCGATCCACGGGAGGCGGCCGTACACATAGGTTAAGTAGATGACGCCGATGGCTGCGATAATAACGGGCAGCCATTGCGCTGGGCGCAGTCGTTCACGCAGGAAGATGACTCCCAGCAGCACACTCAAAAGCGGGTTGATGAAATAGCCGAGGCTGGTCTCAACAATGAAGCCTGCGTTGACGCCCCACACATACATGAGCCAGTTGATGGAAAGCAGCACACCGGCAATGGCATAAATGCCAATTGTTTTTGCGTTGAATGCAACGGTGCGAAAATCATTCCATTGTTTTGTGGCGAAAATATAGATCACCAGAATAACAAACGACCATCCGATGCGATGACCGATCACTTGAAGGGCGGGAACATCATGTAAGAACTTCCAATAGATCGGGAAGAACCCCCAAAGCGCATACGCGCCGAGTCCGTATAGAATACCTTTTTTCATTTTTCTCCTTTGGTAAATGTGGTCTCGATACGGACAAAAAAACGCTCGCCCTACTCGACCACCATGAAAATAATAAGTATAAAAAAATAAGACCTTGTCTTTGGCAACAAGGTCTTTGATAAGTATGAAGATGCTTCTCTTATAACTTTCTCAAATACCACTTGCCTGAGACCACTTCGGTCACATCACGGGCAAAGTCACTGGCGGTGGAATAGCGGTCATTGGGGTCTTTTGCCATCGCTTTTGCAACGACTTCCTGCCACACAGCGGGGACATTGGCTTTGACTTGTCGAATGTCGGGGATGGGCAGTTCAACATGCATGTTGATCAGTGCAGTGGTAGAGGCGGAAGCGAAGGGCAGTCTCCCTGAAAGCAGCCGATAGAGCGTCACGCCGAGGGCATAAATATCAGAACGGCCATCCACGTGATCCCCTTTTACCTGCTCGGGGCTCATGTAAGCGGGTGTGCCCACTAACCACTCCCCTTCATCATCAGCGATGGTTTGGGATTTTGCAATTCCAAAATCGGAGAGGAAGGCTTCGCCAGTCGAGTCAAACAGGATGTTGGATGGTTTGATGTCGCGATGGATGATCTTGCCTGCATGGGCTGCGTCCAACGCCTCGGCGACACGCTTGAGGATGTGTGCCATTTCTGTGAGTTTGATCTCACCCTTTTGCAGTCTATCGTCCAAACTGCCGCCGGACATGTAGCGCATGACGATGTAGGGCTGCTGTCCGTGCCAGCCGAAATCATAGATCGGCACAATGCAGGGATGCTCCAGCGCGGCGATGACTTCCGCTTCACGTTGAAAGAACTCGCGATAGACATCATCCATGGTGTGCTTGAACATCAATACTTTGACAACTACCTGGCGCTGAATGTACGGGTCACGCGCCAAAAAAATGACGCCCATGCCGCCCTGAGTCAGTTCCGTCTCAACTTCATACCGTCCAATTGTGGATATGCTCATTATCACTCAACCGCTTTATGGAATGGGCGTTAGTATAGAACACTTCACGGGATATGACAACGGCCTCATTCCCAATCGATCAACTGACGACCTCGAAAACCCGCTTCGATCTCGTGCCAGTATTTGATGCTCTCTTCACCATATTGCCAACACAGATACACTTCCCTGCCTTCGTGGATGGCGATGAAATCGATCAATCCAATGGTCAGGTCTTTGACTTCAACACCCATATCCTGAACTTGATGAAGAAGGATATCGAGCCTGTCAAAGTCCGGAAGCAGTTTGCTCAGAGCGGGGTTGCCGCCATTGCCAGCGGACTTTTGCACCACGTCCCAGATCTCAGGCTGTCGGGCGCGGATGCGTTCGCCGATCTGCATCATTTCATCGATGATCGGGCGGACGATGATCAATGCTTCATTTGCTTCTTTGGGAGTGTAATATTTTGGCATGTTGGGGAGTATAACGGGTAAAAGGTAAAAGGTAAAAGGTAAAAGGTAAAAGGTAAAAGGTAAAAGGTAAAAGGTAAAAGGTAAAAGGTAAAAGGTAAAAAAAGAAAACAAGTACGCACATTATCTTACCTGCGTACTTGTCTACTTTTTACTTATTTACTTTTTACTATTTTCACTCACTTCATAATTGCTGTGTACCCTTTTTTCTTTACCGCGGCGACGATCTGGTCGTCGGTCAACTTTGATTCGTCGAATTCGATGACCATCTCCAGCTTATGATAACTGGCATTGATCTCTTTGACGCCTTCGAGAGTATCTTCGAGGGACTCGAGTTTCATGGCGCAGTTGGAGCAGGTCATGTCAGGGATATTAAAAGTCTTTTTGACCATTGAGGATTCTTTCCTCTTTCTTCTTTCCTCTCAAGAAAGAGGAAGGAAGAAAGAAAGTTTTTTATTCAAAAACGATCTGGCCTGTGTACATTCCCATGGAGCAGGTGAAGAAGAGCGTGGAGCCTGCTTCTTGGGCGGGGATGTTAACCTGGGTGGTTCCAGTATCGGGGAGCAATTCGTAATAGTTCAAAGCAGGAATAACGAAGTCCCTTGCGCAGGAGTAGGTTTGGTCGGTGACGAGGTTTAGGGTGAAGTCCTGTCCTGCGGGGACTTTGAGGGTAGTGGGGAAATATCCGCTGTTTTGGACTTCGAGGATGATGGCGCCGTCTGCGGCGGGTTGAGGAGAGTCTGCTACAGCGTTGGATTCTGTTTGAGATGGGAACCAGCCGCGGGTTAAGTTTTGAAGCGAGAGCGGGGAGCCCATTAAGTTGAGTCCGCCGTCGAGAGTCACAAATCCCAAAATCAGAACCAGCACGGCGACAAATCGCATGAAGAATTTTTCAAGGCGCGAACCGAGTTCAGTTGTCAAATAGGCGATGATGAAAAAGACGGGGCTGGTGCCGAGGGTGAAGGCAAACATCAGGGCGGCGCCCATGGCGATGCTGCCTGTGCCGAGGGCGGTTGCCATCATGGCTTGTGTGACGCCACAGGGAATGAAGACAGTGAGCAGGCCGAGAAAAATTGGCGTGGCGGTGTCTGTCCCTTTGGCGGTGCGGCGGATGTAGCGCGTGATGAATTTCGGCGGCTCGATGGAGAAGTAACGAAAGATGGGATGGACGTTGAACATGCGCAGCGCGTTGCCGATCATGAAGATGCCGATGGCGATCATGAGGATGGCGCGGGTGAGCGGACTGAGAGTGAGATACGAACCCAGCCAGCCGAGGAGCGCGCCGAGCAATGTGTACGCGGCCAGTTTTGCAAGTAGAAAGAGTGCAATGGGCAAAGCAGAGTTGGAACGCGGGGCTGCTTTTACTTTTTTGTTTGTCGCAGCATGTTCGACATAATCCTGCTCGATCTGATGAGCGAGTGAACTTGCGAGCAAACCGCCCTGCACCGCGAGGCAGCTTAATCCGCCGGTGGTGATACCAGTGACAAATGCAACGAGAAGCTGGCTCATCGTGCCTGCATCTGTGGCGATGTTGATGGAATTCGAGTCGGGTTGGAATGCGATCATTGCAGCGGCAACTGCAACGAATACAACGCCGAGCATGACGATCACAACGGGGTCAACAGAAGGTGTTTGTTTTTTGGACATGGAGCCTCATGGAAGGAATATACGTGTGTACCTGTATACGTGTAAACAAGTACACACGTATACAGGTACACATTTTCTTTACTTATCTCTGTCCGCCATCCCAAACGACGAAAGGCATATTGATAACGACACCCGGCTGTTCAATGGTGAGTTCGCCAGCGGTTTCTGCATCCAATACTTCGGCAACAGATTTCAATTCGCGGGTGGTGATGCCATCGGCCCAGGTAATGACGTTCAAACGACGCAGTGGAGAATAGCCATCTGTGCCAGGAGGATTGTCAAATACGTCCGCTTGAAAACCGAACGGGCCAGAACCTTCCAAACCGTTGGTGAATACATAAACGTTCGCGAGTGCTTCATCGGGTACGTTTGCTAATGAAGGCACAAGAATAACTGGTGACTTCATCATACCTGTCAATTTTTCAGCCACGCCTGCATCCGATGCTTCGGTGTGGACGAAATAAATTTCCTTGCCTTCTGCCCAAGCTTTGCCAGCGGGCAGTTCAGCCTTAGGCATTTCGGCTTCTATCGGAGCACATGCAGCAAGGGTCAAAGCAAGTATTACAAGAGTAAATAGAGCGATCTTCTTCATATTAAAGTTTTCCTTTTATTTCAACAGGCTGATTAAGCCTCTTCCTCTGTTTCGGGGTGTTCCACTTCACCTGCCATGAAGGCTTCAGGAGATTTCAAAAACGCCTTCAGGCAAGCGGCATTGCAAAAGTAAACTGTTTCACCGTGAAAGTCCGTGCTTGGGTAAAGGGATGGGTCTTTCAAGTCTCCGCCGCAAGCGGATTTTATAATTTGGGTTGCGGGGTTGGGAATTAGATTCATCGTTTCATTTTTTTGACCACGGACGATAGACCGCAGACCATAAAAGATGGTCCATCGTCCGTGGTCTATCGTCTTAAATTTTCACACTACGCAGGCGCAAACTGTTCGTCACCACAAAGACACTGCTGAAGGCCATCGCGCCAGCGGCGAGCATCGGGTTCAAATATCCGAACATGGCCGCAGGGATCAGGATGACGTTGTAGATAAACGCCCAGAATAGATTCTGTTTGATGGTGGCAAGCGTCTTGCGCGAAAGATTGATCGTGCGTGCAACACCGCGCAGGTCACCGCTCATCAAGGTTACTGGCGCGGCGGCCATCGCCACATCTGTACCTGTTCCAATTGCAAGACCGACATCAGCTTGAGCGAGAGCGGGAGCGTCGTTGACACCGTCACCGACCATGGCTACAACAACGTCGAAAGTCGAAGGTCGAAGGTCGCCTGACTTTTGACTTTCGACTTTCGACTGAAGTTTTTTCACTTCATTTGCTTTCCCCTCTGGCAGAACTTCGGCCAGCACCAAATCCACGCCAACTTGTTTGGCAATCGCATCGGCGGTCTTTTGATTGTCGCCCGTGATCATGACAACCTTCAACCCCATCTTGTGCATGTCCGCGATCGCTTCCTTCGAGCTGTCCTTGATCGTATCCGCCACCGCGATAATTCCCGCGGCTTGATTATCAATTGCAACGAGCATCGCTGTTTTTGCTTCGGATTGAAGACGCGACACTTCGGACTCGAGATCCCCTAACTGGATTCCGCGCGCCTCGAACATTCTCTTGTTCCCGACGATGACGCTTCTTCCTTCGACCTCGGCCTGAACGCCATGCCCAGCCTCTGCCTTAAAACCGGTTGGTTCTACTAAAACCAACCCACGAGTAGTTGCCTCAGCCCAAATGGATTCGCCAAGGGGATGCTCGGACCCTTTCTCAACGGAGGCGGCAAGACGAAGAAGTTCTTCATTGGTAATTGGTAATTGGTGATTAGTAATTATGTCTGTGACAGCAGGTTGACCTTTTGTGATCGTGCCTGTTTTATCGAGAACAACCACTGAGACTCTACCCGCGCGTTCCAAGGCTTCACTGGTACGGAAGAGGATGCCAGTTTCAGCGCCTTTGCCAGTTCCAACCATGATGGCGGTGGGTGTGGCAAGCCCCATCGCGCATGGACAAGCGATCACCAGCACAGCGACCATGTAGATCAGCGCGCGGGTGAAGTTATTTACATCCGAGTTGATGGGTAGGGCAGGGCCAAAGAAGTACCAGCCGAAAAATGTCAGCGTAGCAATGGCAATTACAACAGGAACAAACACGGCTGAGACCTGATCCGCTATTTTTTGGATGGGAGCCTTGCTGCCTTGCGCATCTTCCACCAGTTTGATGATCTGCGCGAGCGCAGTTTCCTTGCCAACTTTGGTGGCTTCAAACTTCAACATGCCCAGCTTATTGAGCGTAGCGCCAATGACTGGGTCGCCTGGCATTTTCTCAACTGGCAGGGACTCACCCGTAAGCATGGACTCGTCAATGGCACTGCGGCCTTCAATGACAACTCCATCGACGGGAATCTTCTCGCCAGGTCTTACGAGGACAATATCTCCGACGCGAACATCATCTATCGACACTTCAAGCTCCGTCCAATTGCCTGCCCCGCCTTTCTCAGCGGAGCGAATGACACGAGCGGTTCTGGCGCGAAGTCCCATTAATTTTTTGATCGCCTCTGAAGTGCGTCCTTTTGCACGCGCCTCCAGGAATTTTCCAAGTTTGATCAGCGTGATAATGACAGCCGCCGTCTCAAAATAGACGTGTCCTGTCAAAAATCCAAATGCAATCGGCAGTGAATAGAAGAAGGCAGCCGACGAGCCCATTACGATCAGCACATCCATATTTGCAGACTTGTTACGCAGCGCCTTGTATGCGCCAACATAATACTGCCAGCCGACATAGAATTGCACAGGCGCAGCAACGAGCATCATCGCAAGATGCACCCATGAATCATGTATCCATAGTCCTTTTATAAAACCAAAATCCCGTCCCATCGAAAACACAAAAAGTGGGACAGTGAAAATGAGTCCGATAATCAACAGGCGGCGCTGTTCGTTGATCTCGTGCTCGCGTGCCTGCGCTTCGGCATCTTCCGCCTGACCGCCAAGTTCCACGGCTTCAAATCCAGCGGAGGAAACGGCGCGGCGCAATTCGGCCTGTGTGACAATAGTCGGCACATATTTGACACGCGCTTTTTCAGTGGTGAAAGTGACTTGTGCTTCAAGCACGCCTTCGAGCTTGGCGAGAGCTTTCTCCAAACGGCGGGCATCGTTATCGTCCGAAAGCCGCTTGATGACCAGATCCGCTTCGCCTGTGGCGACGCCGTATCCCGCACGGTTGACGCGCGCGATGACATCGGTCAGCCCGAGTTTGGCGGCATCAAAGTCCACGGTGGCACGCTCGGAGGAAAGGTTCACCACCGCGCTTTGCACACCATCCATTTTCTTTAGATTGCGTTCTACTGTGGCAACACAGTTCGCGCAAGTCATGCCTGTAATGGGGAGAGTTAATTGCTTGGTATCAGCCAT
Organism: Candidatus Villigracilis propinquus; assembly: GCA_016714565.1. Lineage (GTDB taxonomy): Bacteria > Chloroflexota > Anaerolineae > Anaerolineales > Villigracilaceae > Villigracilis > Villigracilis propinquus. The sequence goes on along the minus strand of JADKDM010000011.1, from coordinate 55,171 downwards.
TCGTCTTCCTTGCAATTACCAGTTACCAAAAAATAATTGGTAACTGGTAATTAGTAATTGGAACTATAAAGTGAGCAAGCCTTCAGCGGGGTAATTGATCTCGGCAAGCAAGGCTTTGATCGTCGCTTCGCTGGCGGGAGCATCAAAAGTGATCTCAACTTTTTTTGGTGGCTTCGTCCGCTTTCACGGCTTGGACACCCTGCAACTCCCCTACTTCGGTCTCGATGGTGTGGGTGCAATGTCCGCAGGAAATGGCGGGGACGGTATAAGTTACTGTGGTCATGATTTATTTCTCCTTGGGTTGTATGATTTTTATTTTTTATGCTTGGTGGTTGAGTAGCCCTGAATGTTCTTCCCTGGCACCGCTCGCCAGGGCAGGTGTGAGGGGCGTATCGAAACCACCTGTAATTGAAAACACTCTTGTCACAGGTGGTCTCGATACGCCTTCGGCTGTCGCCTCAGGCCACTCGACCACCAAACTAACAAACCACCTAAACTTTCGTAGACATCTCGAACACTTCGGTAATTTCCTTCAAGACGCGCTCACGTTCCTTTTTGTCATTGCCTTGAATGGCAGTGATCACACAGGAGTTGAGATGGTCTTCCAGAATCTTCGAGCTGACCTTGTTCAAGGCGCCTTCAATGGCCTGTATCTGGCGGATGACGTCGATGCAATACGCATCTTCCTCCACCATGCGGATGACTCCGCGCAAGTGGCCTTCGACTGTCTTCAATCTTCGGATGGTGCTATCGTTTTCCATGGTTACCTCAAATTTCCAGATACAGTTATCCGTTCTTGTCTTACCCCCCCCCAGGGGGGTGGGGTGCCCAGAATATAACGTACCGCCACGTGACTTGTCAAGCGGACAAATGTAATCTTCTTAGAGTGTAAAATAGCAAGATGGAAATTTCGCCAAAAGATCTTCGTCAGGTGGTCGTCTTTGAGAATGCAACTGATGACGACTTGAAACTTATCTTACAAAACAGCATCACCCGTTCCATTGAAGAGAGCAGCTTCTTCTTTTTTCAGGGAGATGCGGCTGAGTACATGTATATCCTCACCAGTGGACAGGTCAAATTGATGCAGTCGAACCCGAACGGGCAGCAGGTCAATTTGCGGACGATCTATCCGTGGCAGATGTTCGGCGCGCTGGGTGCTGTCCGCGCGGAGGCCACCTACCCCGCGAGCGCACAGGCTCTCGAAAATAGTACAGCTCTCGCGTTCAGCAGCAAGTTCCTGCACTCGATGTTGGAGAAGCGACCTTATCTTTCCTTTGACCTGATGAAACTTATGACTTCGTACATTCAGGAAATGCATGCGTGGCATCTTAATGGTCAGCACATCGGATGTGATGCCCGGGACAGCTTCTTCCACCGTTAGCAACGGTGACCCTGCCGTTCTTGCCGCCTTCCAAAAAGGCGCTTGTGGAAGCTGCCACGTCATTGCTGGAATTCCAAATGCCGCAGGTGTGATCGCCCCCGACCTTACCAATATCAGCGTCGCTGCTGATGAATAAAAGCCCTGTCGTAATAGACTGGGCTTTTACGTTTATAATTTTAGGATGAAAAAACATCCGCCTCTTTTCTTAACACTTCGACACGGCTCAGCGCTAGCCTTTAGCCTGATTCTGTTTCTATCAGCAGCTTGCTCCCCGAAAACGCTTACCCCCGACCCCAACCAACAGATCCGCCAAGCCGTTGCAGCGACATTGGCCGCGATTCCATCCGCCACACCCATTCCCCCAGCTACACCCTATCCATCCCCCACACCATTTAATCTCGCAGGCTTGTACTGCGAATATTCCTTCTGCATTGGCCATCCCATAGACATGGCTCTCTTCGACGTCAGCGCACAACAAAACCCAGCTGCTCCCAGCACATTCAGTCAGGGATTGCTTGCCTCTTTCAACGGCAATCTTTTCATCCAAGTCATGTGGCAATCCGCTCCCGGCGCCGCCGACCCGAAATTCCTGCTCGACACCATCATCGACCCGCAAATCGATCTCGTTGACGGCAACATGGATGTGATGCGCGTCCGCGATATGAACGTGATGTACACAAATATCACATCCACCGCCACGCCTGTCCTGCCCTTCGGCGGCTCCGGCGCATGGACATGCGGCGACCGTGTCTTCGCATGGAAGGTTTACACCCCACAAATTGAAAACGCCCGTCCACTCTTTGAAGAAGCATTGGGGCGATTCACCTGCGGGCAATAAGGCATCTACAAAACTTCAATGTAAACGGATTCGGGAACGGATTGCTCCGCAAAACTTATAAACGGATGAATAACAGTTAACCACAAAAGCGCACAGAGGTCACAGAGAAAGTTTTCTCTGTGACCTCTGTGGCAAATTTGATTTTAGATATTCTTATTTAAAATTCGCGATCTCTTTTTGCATCACTTCAACAGAAAAATCCATGCCATGTGCGGGATAAACCTGTTTGATGCCCATCGGCAAAATCTTCTTCCAGCTTTCCACCACCAACTTAATATCATCCGCAAGTACGGGCAGGCCCGGCGTCAACCGCAGGAACCACGAGTTCATTGCCATATCCCCAACAATGGCATCCCCCGAATCAAGGATGATGCTCACATGTCCCATAGAATGACCGGGCGTATGCACAACCTTGCCCGGAATTCCATACTCACTCAACGACATGCCATTATCGTCAATGACCACATCCACTTTTAGTTTTGGAAGTTTTGGATGCAGCAACGCTTTCGCTGATGCAGACATGATTTTGCCATACGCATTCACGCCTGCTGGAAAAGGCGGCTCGCCTGTCTCCACCATGAACTGATCCCGTCCATGCACAGCGATCTTCGCCCCGGTCATTCTCTGGATATCGCTCAGGCAGGTGATGTGATCCCAATGCCCATGCGTGAGAATGATGAGTTCAATTTCCTTCGGATCAACATTTAATTTCTTTAAACCGTTTTGAAAAGACGATAAGCCACCCCACGCACCGCCATCAACGAAAATCGTCCGCTCGCCGCGCAAAAGAAAACAGTTATCAATACCAACAGGGATGCGATGAAAGGAGAATGTCATATCCCCCCTTTTCCTGTTCGCCCCGGCCGGGGCCAGCCCCGACAGGGTTCTTATTTATATCCGTTCGACTGGTGCCATTCCCACGCGCTGGAGAGGATATCCTGCATGTTTGTGCGGGTCGGCTTCCAACCCAACTCGGTCATGATCTTATTTGGTGATGCCACAAGACGGGCCGAGTCACCCGGCCTGCGCGGAGACTCAACCACTGGAATGGCATGTCCTGTCACCGTGCGCGCCGCCTCGATCACTTCGCGGACGGAGAAACCGTTGCCGCTTCCCACGTTAAAGACCATCTTGTCACGTTTATCCAAAGCACCCAATGCCAGAATATGTGCAGAAACCAAGTCACCAATGTGGATGTAATCGCGGATGCAAGTACCATCTGGTGTGGGATAGTCCGTGCCGTAAATGGTTGCAGATTCTGCGCGGCCCAGCGCAATATCCAACACACGCGGGATGAGATGAGACTCAGGCTGGTGCGCTTCACCGCGCCCGGGTAATGCTCCGCAAGCATTGAAATAACGCAGGACTGCAAAATGCAAGCCATAAATACTGCGATACCATTCCATAGCCTGCTCGGTCATCAGCTTGGTATGACCGTAGACATTGGTCGGGCCAAGAGTTGATTCTTCCGTCAACGGTTCTTCGCTGGATTGATACACCGCCGCAGTAGATGAAAAGACCATCTTCCTAATTCCAGCCTGCACAGCGGTTTCCATCAATTGCAGGGAATTGGTAAAGTTGTTGCGAAAGAATTTGCCGGGGTCTTTCATGCTTTCGCCCGCTTCAATGAATGCGGCGAAATGCATAATGGCGTCATACTTTGTCGAGGTCAATGCCTCGGCGAGTGCATGGCTGTCATCCAACGAAGCGTGGATGAATTTTGCGCCTGCAGGCACCGCCGCGCGATGCCCCGTCACCAGAGAATCGTAGACTGTGACGGAATGCCCGGCTTGTATCAATGCTTCTGCGGTGGCCGAGCCGATATACCCGGCGCCGCCTGTAACGAAGATATTCATGGAGTCTCCTAAAAAATAAATCTATTTCAAATTATATCTTACGGAACAACCGGTTCCGTCTGCCATGCCTGCGCATACCAGCGCAGGTATTCCTCCACATGCCTGACCCAATACTCCTCCGAATGATCGCCGGAATAGTAATGATATTCATGGAGATAATTATTAATTTTCAGGATCTCTTCAAAATCCTGAACGCTGCGTAATTCTCGATCCGCGTCGCCCACATCCAGCCATAACCGCGGGCGCAATTCTACAGGGATGGTTTTCAATATCGCATCTACATATGGGGCATTTTCCTTGAAAACCGCCGGGGAGTGCAGTCCGAGCGAGCCAAATAATTCGGGGTGCTGAAACCCAAGCCTCACCGCCCATCCACCTCCGCGGGAAAGACCGCCAAGTGAACGATGTGTACGGTCTGCAATGGTGCGATAATTTTTATCCATGAAGGGAATGATATCCAGAATGAGGCGGTCGCCAAAACCGGCCCCGGGAACCGCATTCCAGTAATGGTCATCCGGGAAGACAACAATGAATGGGACCAACTGCCCTGCATGAATAAGCCCATCCGCGATCTGCGGGACGCCAAGCCTCACCCACTGGTCTTGTGTGTAGGTTTGTCCGTGAAGCAGATATAGCACCGGATACCGCAGGTTTGTCATCTCTTTATAACAAGGCGGGGTGTAGACGAGGAAATCCTGTTTGAGGTTGTTGCCAAAGGGAACGGTTTCCTGTTTAACGGTCCCCGGCTGGCTGAGGCAGGCCAGTGGTGTGGGTGTAAAAGTTGGCGGAATGGGGCTGGGGGTGAAAGTGACTGTTGCAGTCTGCGGTGGCAAAGTCACTGTTTGGGTGGGGACAATTGCGGTTGGTGTGGAACAGGCTGAAAGTCCGAAAAGAAGCGAAAGGGTTGCAATCCAGATTATTGCTTGACGTGTATCCATTATACGCATTATACTCGGCAGGTTCATTTCATCGGGGCGTGGCGCAGTCCGGCTAGCGCGCTTGCTTTGGGAGCAAGAGGCCGGAGGTTCGAATCCTCTCGCCCCGACAATTAACCGCTGAGACACGGAGGCACGGAGTTAATTTCTCTGTGGGCCGTGTCTCAGTGATTTAAGCCGTGTGTGTTAAAATTACAGCGAGGATAATTATGTCAAAAAAAATCGATGGTGTAATCGAAGCAGTTCGGTACAAGAATGGGCAGATCACGATGGCCCGCATTTATGAAAAACGCGGCCCCACCTTTTCGGACCGCATCATGGTAGATCGTAAAGTGCTTTTGGAGCGCGTTCAAAAAGGCCTGCAATATGTAACTGGCTCCCGCGAAGAACTGCTTGCCGGCACCTTCATCACGGGAAAATCCATATTGCTGGTAAAAAACAACGACCGCGAATTTCTCGCCACTCAACCCAATGCAACCAACGATGAACTGGAAGGCGTGCTGGTCTTTTAGTGAGTTGACATGAAAATCATAGACAAGACATCGCTTCAGGATGCGAACGGAAATATAAATATTATCGCCCGTGTTCAGGGGACGTTGAAATACGGGTTGAATTGGTATCCGGAGTTGGAAGCCCAAAAAGCGGTCATCACCCAACTGGACCGTATGCTGGAAAAAGGCTTTGTCCTGATCCGCAATTTTACGCTGCCCAACAGCGAGATCGTGATCCCCATGATCCTGATCGGCTCAAGCGGTATTTTTGTAATTTTCGTTACACAGGTAAAAGGCCAGTTTGAAGCCAAAGGCGATCAGTGGAATATAGTTAGTTCCGATGGCAGATCCCTTCCGGCCAGCCGGAATTTGATAGACCTCATCTCAAAACTGACGCGCGCTTTCCAGAAATATCTTGAAAGCCAAAAGATCAACCTGCAAGTCCCTGTAGAACCCATCCTGATCGCAAGTGACCCCGGCGCACAGATCGAATCCATCCGACCGATTGTGCGCGTATTGCGCAGCGATGCCGTCAATCAATTTGCAGGCTCCCTGCTGTCGGCGCGCCCCTTGCTGCGAACGGACTCCATCTACTCTATCGCCGAACGCATTGTCACCCCTCACTCTCCCGAAGAATTATTGCTCACCGCATCGGTGGATGTAGGTGAAAAACCCGCCTCACGCGCGCAGGCTATCTTTAACGCGTCTGACCCTTCAAAAGAATTCAACCCGAATGATCTTGGCTTTTCATTTGAAGACGGCACGGCTCCGGATGCTGCCGCCCCGCAAGCCAGACCTGAAGGCGGCCCCGCGCGCCCGCGGCCCCGCACAAAAGCTGCACCCGCCCAAAAGAAAACCCTGGGAATGACAAGGCAGCAGCTTTTCCTGCTGATCGGAATGTTTGTGATCGAATGCTGTGTTGTCGTCGGGTTTGGAATATTCTTCTTTTTCATTCAATAATCAAAAGTGAACCATCCTTTCCTATCCATCGTTATACCGGCTCATAATGAAGAGAGTCGCCTGCCTCGCACGCTTGGGCAGATTTTTGATTTCCTACAGAAGCAAAGTTTCACATTCGAAGTCATCATTGTAGAGAACGGAAGTTCCGACCAAACCCTCGCGCTCGCGCAAGAGTTTGCCCTGAACCATCCAAATTTGATCGTTTGCCAGGAACAACAGCGTGGCAAAGGCAATGCAGTTCGACAAGGCATGTTGAAGGCGCTCGGCCAGTATCGTTTTATTTGTGATGCCGATCTCTCCATGCCCATCGAAGAAATACAAAAATTCATTCCCCCAGCACTTGCTGATTTTGACATCGCCATCGGTTCGCGTGAAGCGCCCGGCGCCATTCGACACAACGAACCTCCCTACCGGCATTTGGGTGGGCGGGCCATCAACCTCGCCATTCGGTTGTTGATCCTGCCGGGGCTGAATGACACCCAGTGCGGCTTCAAATGTTTCAGTGCAGATGCCGCCGAAATCATTTTCAGCCAGCAGACATTATTAGGCTGGTCTTTCGACATCGAAAATCTTTACCTCGCGCGGCGAAAAAAAATGCGAATCAAAGAGATCCCCATTCAATGGTATTACGACCCGGATAGCAAAGTGAGCGCAGTCCGCGATGCTTTGCGAATGATCAGCGATATTTTCCGCATCCATATCAACGCAATACGCGGCAAATATGATCTCTCAACCTGACCTGTTGTTTGAACAGGAACTCTGGCCAAGCTACCCACACATTGCGGGATTAGACGAAGCAGGACGCGGCGCCCTGGCCGGACCCGTCTGTGTGGGAGCAGTGATCCTGCCAAACGACGATCCGCTTCTTTCCAAAACTTTGAGCGGGGCACGTGATTCCAAGCAGTTGACTCCCCGTAAGCGCTTCCAGCTTGCCCCCCTCATCAAAGAGACCGCCCTCACCTGGGGAATTGGCTTCGCCTCCGCTGAAGAAATTGACGAACTCGGCATCGTCCCCGCCACACGCCTTGCAGCCAGCCGCGCTGTGGAAATGCTCTCAGTCTTCCCACACTATTTACTGACAGATTTCCGCCTTGAACTCCCCGAACTGGATATTTCACAAACCGCGCTTGTCAAAGGAGACCAGTGCTCCCTCAGTATTGCCAGCGCATCCATCCTCGCAAAGACAGCGCGCGACGAGAAAATGATAAAAATGGATTCAACATACCCAGAGTACGGATTCTCACGACACAAAGGCTATGGCACCCGCCTGCATTGCAGGCATATCCTTCAGATCGGCCACTCCCCCATTCACCGAAAAACGTTCAAAATAAAAAAAACAGCGCGAGGTTGATCTCGCGCTGTTTCAATTACTTCTTCAAAAAACCGCCGCCTGAAAGCTTACTCTCCGGCCTGCCGGAACGCCACGCATAATATCCCAGCCCCGCCCCGCCCAAAAGAAATAACACCCCGAAAATACCAAGGACCGTGGACCTGCCGCCACCGCTGTTATTATTCTGTTCCACAGCGCCAGGGTCCACCACCACATCCTGAGACTGGATCCCGAAATCTACGAACGCGCGGTCACCTGCGTTTACATCCAACGAATAGTTCAACTCCATGGTCGGGTTGTAATTATCGGGAATACCCACAGTAATGTTGTAATTCCCCTCGGGGATGTCTGAAAAACAGATCCCCTGATAGGCTGCCGGGTCGGCGGGAATGACCGTATCCAGCGCGGCGGAATATTTTCCATTGTTCTCGGTCAAACTGACCGCGCCGCCTTCCACAGCGGGCTCGATTTCTTCGCGAAGCGCATTGCCGTTGATATCGTCAAATAATAGCACGCATACTTCGGTGGTACCAGACAACGGCGTGGGAGTAACTGTCGGTGCCCCAAGTGTAGAAGGCGCCCCAAGCGTGGGCGTCAACACTACCGAGACAATCCCCACCAGCAATTCCTGTCCCTCCACGAGGGTACAATTTTCATCCAGTTTTGAATTCAACTGGCGGAGCGTCTCCACAGTGATATTGTTTAAATTCGCAACCCGAAAACAGCCGTCTCCCGGCTGAACAATATAAATGATACGTCCATCCGCGCCCGCCGTGGGTGTGGGAACAACTTGCTGAACAACCGGAGCAGCATTCACCGGCAACCACAAGCCAAGCAGGAGCAGACCGACCAGAGTAAGTAAAATAAAAAATCGCTTTGGATTCATATCGAAAATTATATCAGATTCGATTTGACCTATAAATTGCCACCTTCAGAAAATCTTTCGTGCTCCAAAACGGCAGATGATAAATATTCTTTCCCCCCCCGGGCGGGCCCCCCTTTTTTTCCCCTTTGGCCCCCCACCCACCCCACCCCCCCCCCATCTTCCCCCCCCCCTCGCCCGGGGGGCCCGGGGAGCCCCCCCCCCCCAAGGGGAAATTTTCCCCTTTGTGCAGTAGAGAAAGCACTTTTATAAAACAGTCTCTATGGGAGTAAAATTCAGCACACATTTATAGGTTTACGAATTTACTGGAGACGGATATGAACAATCTATTGACCTATCAAGCAACACAGGATTATCTTGCAGCCCTCGTCCCGCCACGTGAGACGGAATTGCAGGAGATGGAAGACTACGCTGCGAAACATGATTTTCCCATCATCGGCCCTGCCTGCGGATATTATTGTTATCAATTGGCGCGGATGATAAATGCCAAGTCCATTTTTGAGCTGGGCTCAGGCTATGGATATTCCACGGCATGGTTTGCCAAAGCCTTGAGGGATAACGGCGGCGGTGTTGTGCATCACACAGTTTGGGATGAGGAACTGTCAAAGAGCGCACGCAGCCATCTCGTTAAGATGGGAAGCGATGCCTTCGTCCAGTATCATGTCTCGGAAGCTGTCGAAGCGCTTCGCAAAACGGACGGCCCGTTCGACATCATCTTCAATGATATTGACAAGCAGGCGTACCCTGCGTCTTTGCCCGTCATCAAAGAGAAATTGCGCAGCGGCGGCTTATTGATCATCGACAACATGTTGTGGAGCGGACGCATTTTCGATAAAAAGGATGTTTCGCCCGCCACAGAAGGCGTGCGCGAATTTACGAAACAAATTACATCGGATTCAGATTGGATCGTTTCCCTTGCGCCAATGCGTGATGGAATGATCGTAGCCTATAAAAAGTAAGGCAACCTCGCCCTTACCAGAGGATAAATGACCAATTTCAACATAACACCGAATCGTCGTAACAACATCCACGGATACAAATGGACATTTGTCCCGAAGGATGTGCTTCCCATGTGGGTGGCAGACATGGACTTTCCTGCACCCAAGCCGATTTTGAACGCTTTACATAAAGTAGTGGATCACGGTGTGTTGGGATATGAAATCCCGGGTAAGGTTTTGCAAGAGACCGTCGCTGCGCGTATGGATCTTTTGTATAAGTGGAAGGTGCAGCCCGAGGCTGTGCTGACTGTGACCGGCATAGTGAGCGGATTTAGCGTCGCAGCACGCGCTTTTTGCTCACAGAAAAAAGGCGTGGCTATTCAAACGCCTGTGTATAACGAATTTCACGAAGTGAAGAATAATATCGGCATTCCGCAGGTGGATATTCCGCTGGTGAAGAGCGTGAAAGGGAATATCATCTCATACAAAATTGACTGGGATGTGTTCGAGAAGCAAGTCAAAAAGGCGCGGATTTTCCTGCTGTGCAATCCGCACAACCCGCTAGGCATTATTTTCTCCCGCAAAGAATTAACCCGCATGGCGGAAATTTGCATCAAGAACAATGTGATTATCGTCTCGGACGAGATCCATTCTGAAATACTCCTGAACGGCAATAAATTCACGCCGATGGCAAAGATCTCCCGCGAGATCGAAAAGCATGTCATTACGCTTGTTGCGCCGTCCAAGACCTTCAATGTCCCTGGTCTGTTCTGTGGGTTTGCTATCATTCCCAATGAAGAGTTACGCAAGCCCTTTGAGGCCGAATTGCACCATCTGCACCTGTACGTTGGCAGTATGGGACTACATGCCGCAAACGCCGCTTTCTCTGGTCAATGCGACGGCTGGTTGAAGGAATTAAACACCTATCTGACAGGCAACCGCGATTTCCTCGTGGATTATGTGACGAAGTACATGCCCAATGTCCGCACCACGGTGCCAGATGCCACCTATTTGGGCTGGCTCGATTTCACGCAGACAGGTATTGAAGGTTCTCCCTTTGACTTTTTCCTCAAAAACGCAAAAGTATTTTTAAGCGATGGCAAGGTCTTTGGCAAAGAAGGAGAGGGGCATGTAAGAATTAATTTTGGCACTTCGAGAAAGCTGCTGAAAGAAGGCTTGGACAAGATGCGGAAGGCATTGGATTCCAAATAATCATTGAAATTGTGCAGACAAAAGACTTTTACCTCGGAGAATACTGAGACACAAAGATAAAAAAGTTTTCCTCAGTGTTCTCTGTAGCTCAGTGGCAAAAAATAGAATTGTAAGTAATAACAAAAAGACGGATGAGGGTCACTCATCCGTCGGGTAATCTATATATCGGGGAAGGAGCGAAGTGCAGCCTTCTTTTCGTTTGGAGAACGTCTGGTGCTAAAGCTGAGCCTTAGCCAGTTTGGGGCTTTTCGGCCCTCCCGTCATGATGTATTCAGGTGGTAAATCTATCGCAACCTCCTTTCTTGTTCTTGACATCATCATACAACAAAAATAATTCTTTACATTAAAAAATACTGTTAGTTTTGAAAGTCGTCGCGTAGATTAACTATCTGCGTGTAACCCAATATTTGATCTCTTTATGAATTGGAAAAAGCGGTAGCCAGTTTGCACCATAACTTTTTCCACCATATTGAATCATTATCTCACGCGCGCGTTGAAGAATATCTCGATCCATGTTTAAGGGTAGAGATAATAACTCCTCTAAAGCTGCATGTAATGGTTTCCCCGTCAGCTTTTTATACAAATTGAATTCCACCTGCCATGCATCCAATTCACCGTAAATGGATAAGGCCGTGAATATACCTTGCTGCAAATGGCGGACTTCATGCACAAATAAAGTCCATGCACGCGGGTTCTCCAAAGTAGATTCGTAAGTGTGATGAATTGAGTTTAGAAAAAATCTTCCCTCGAGAGTCCAGAATGCCCCCACGCTTTTTCTTGCACGCCGCATCCCAACTTTTATCCTACGCGTGCGGACATAATCTACAGCATCACGTCCCTCGCTAGAAGATTGCGCTACCTTCTCGAAATATTTTTCAGTCCATTCGGAGTTTTGCATAATTATTTCAACGCCGAGTCTATCATCTCACGCAGGAATGTAACCAAATTCCCCCCCCCGGTTCCCCCTGGGGGGGCAATTTTTCCCCCCCTTTTTTTTCCCCCCCCCCCGGACCCCCCCCCCCGCCCCCCCCCCCCCCCCCTTCCCCCCCCTCTCCCCCCCCGCCGCTTTTTTTTTTTTTTTTCTTTCCCCCCCCCCCCCCCCCCCGCCTTTCCGTCTTCCCCCCCCCCCCGGGTCTCCCCCCCCCCGCCCCCCCCCCCCCCCCCCCCCCCCCCCCCCCCCCCCCCCCCGCGCTTCTTTCTCTCCCCCCCCCCCCCCGGCCGCCGGCCGCCCCCCCGGGCCGCGGCCCCCCACCCCACCACAAGGCGATGATCAAAACGAAGGGAAATAAGTTCTTAACATTCTTTCTCCTTTAAAGTTAACTCAAGCATAGCAAGAAATAGACGAACCTGCAACAGTTTTGTTCCTCCGTTTTATGATAGTTCCTGATAGCGGGATGCGGTAGAATCTACCTGAGGAAATTAATATGAGACAAGTCGCCATTCTTGGAATTGGTCAAACAAAAATCGATGAACATTGGGATAAATCCCTGCGCGAGATTGGCGGAGATGCCGCCTTTGCCGCTATGCAGGATGCAGGCATGGAAAAGGTCGATTCGCTGTACGTGGGCAATATGCTTTCGTCCATGGTCAGCGGACAAAACCAGCTTGGCACTTTTTTTTCGGATTGGATCGGACTTTGGAAACAGGAAGCCGTGAAGATAGAAGCAGCCTGCGGATCAGGAGCCGCTGCGTTTCGTTCCGCGCTGATGGCGGTTGCATCCGGCGACGTGGATTCTGCGCTGGTGGTTGGTGTCGAAAAAATGACAGACAAAGCCGGGCGCGATGTCACCGCTGCACTAGCCACCGCCGCCGATGCCGACTACGAAGTGGAACAGGGTATCTCATTTGTGGGTATCAATGCGCTCGTCATGCGCAGATACATGCACGAGTTCGGTTGGAAGCATGAAGACTTTGCTCCATTCAGCATCAACGCCCATGCCAATGCCATGCACAACCCGTATGCACGTTTGCACGAAAAGATAACGGCTGAAAAATTTGAAAGATCGTCCATGGTCGCGACGCCGATCAATCTATTGGATGCCTCCCCCACTGGCGATGGTGCGGCGGCGGCGATCATCGTCCCTGCCGAGAAAGTGATGCGCAAGCCGCGCATCCTCGTCTCCGCCTCTGCCGCAGCCACGGATACAATCGCTGTCCATTCACGCAAAGACCCCATGTTCCTGCAAGCGGCGTATTTATCTTCGCGGCGCGCATATGAAATGGGAGGAGTCATTCCCAAGGATATTGATGTCTTTGAACTGCATGATGCCTTCTCGATCATGGCAGCGTTGTCCCTCGAAGCGAGCGGATTTGCAGAAAGAGGTCAGGGCGTAAGACTCGGTCTCGACAACGAGATCAGCCCACAGGGCCGAGTGCCCGTCTGCACTCGCGGCGGATTAAAAGCCCGGGGCCACCCGGTCGGTGCAACGGGTATGTATCAAATCGTGGAAGTTGTCCAGCAATTGCGTGGGGAGTGCGGAAAAACGCAGGTGGAGGGCGCGAAGATCGGCATGGCGCAGAATATTGGCGGCTCAGGCGCGACGATTCTCACCCATATTTTGAAGAAGGACGATTGAACTTTTAGCACACTAAAGCATTGCAATTTCATTGTGAATCCACGTTATTTGGCCTAAATTCACGTTATCGACTTGCATCTTGAAAATTCATGCAATATACTGAACGCCACCTTTCATTTTTGCAAGGAGGCTGCCGTGAAAGCCGAAAAAAGAAAATTAGACCGAAAAAATTTCACCTATTACATGCGTGTCCTTGATGAAGCGACTGGCGAACTTGTCGGCCAGCTTTCCGACATCAGCACAGGCGGATTTAAGATCGAAAGCACCACCCCCATTCCGATTGGCGCAAATTTCCGGCTGCGGATCGACCAGACCCGCGAAATTTCAAATAAAAGTTATTTGTCATTTACTGCGCGCGTCAGATGGTGTCAGCGTGATCAGTATGATCCCACCATTTTCAATATCGGCTTTCAACTCGTGGATATGACCCCTGCCGATTACGATGTTTTTGTGAAAATGTTCAACGAGTATGGTGTTCAGAGACAGTCACACCACAAAAGCAACTCGGATTACATTTGGGGATGATCCTGACAAATGATATAAATGAAAAATTCCCTGCAGTGTGTGCAGGGAATTTTTCTATTAACTCGCAGTTAACCCAAAAAGGTTGGGATGACCCACAAAACCGTGTAAAATTAACGTATGAAAAATTTCATCGTCTGGTTAATTCGCTTCATTATCAATCTTATTGCAAGGGTCAAGGCGAGCGGATATGAGAACCTGCCTGAAAAGGGCGGCTTTGTCATCGCTGTGAATCACCTCGGCTTTTTGGATGCGCCCATGGCGTATTATGCTCTTAATAACTGGAATCTTTTCATTCCCGTTGCCGAGAAATGGGAGGAAAGCGCCATTCTTCGCTGGCTGGGCAAGCATCTTAATGCCATCTTCGTTGACCGTTTCAACCCTGACCTCAAAGCGATGCGTGAAATGATCAAACGCATGGAAGAGGGACAGACCCTCGTTATTGCACCCGAAGGCACGCGCGCCCGTGACGAAAAAATGGCGCAGGGGAAACCCGGCGTGGCGTATCTAGCCGCGAAAATGGGCTGGACGATTGTGCCTGTTGCCATCAGCGGTACAGAAGACCGCATCGTGATTAAAAACCTCAAAAAGTTGAAACGCACGTCCATTCAACTGACTGCAGGAAAATCGTTCACGCTGCCGCCTTTCCCAAAAGAACATCGTGAAGAAAAGCTTCAGGAATATACGGATGAGATCATGTGCCGCATTGCTGTCCTATTGCCCGAAAAGAATCGCGGGTATTATGCCGCGCACCCGCGATTGAAGGAATTATTGGCGGAAAAACAATGAGCGCTGCCATCCGGTTTATTGCAAGGAAGCTCTTTCCAGTGATCGCGGATGTTGAAGTGCATGGCGATATTAGTAAATTACCAAAAGGCGGATACATGCTTGCCTCGAATCACCTTGGCAGGCTGGATTCATTGGTGGTTTATTTCGTTATAGACAACGATGATCTCATTCACCCGCTGACGGATAAATATAAGAAATATTGGTATGGAAGGCTTGCGGGAAAAATCTTCAACGTCACCTGGCTGACGCGTGGAGAAGCGGACTTGAGTGCGATCAAGGAGTTTATTGGGCGACTCAAGAAAGGCGCTGTGATGATCATTGCCCCGGAAGGTACGCGCTCGAAGACAGCGAGCTTATTGAAAGCGGAGCCTGGGGCAGTTTACATTGCCAGCACGGCAAATGTCGGCATCATCCCTGTGGCGTTGACGGGAACCGAAGACGCAGATGTAATTACACGATTGAAGAAATTTCAGAAATTGAAGATTACCATTACAGCAGGAGATGAGTTGTATTTCCCTCCTGATATAAAACCCGTCAAAGGTGCGGAGCGTGATGTACTGCTGCAATCTTCCATAGATGAAGTGATGTGTCGAATTGCTGCCATGCTGCCTGAAAGCTATCGCGGATACTACAGGGATTTTCCAAGAGTGAAGGAATTGTTGCAGAAGTAACTTGTTTTGTTAGAGAAAGACCTAAAATATATCGACCCCCGAAAAACACAAAGAAGCCGAATCTTTGCGAAGCGAAGTCGACTTCCTCCTTTGCAGGCTCATCGCATCCATGAGAAAGTAACCTCTGAATTCCCAACCTCTGCCTACCTCTTAAACCTTTCCCTTTTCTCCGAATCCCAACAGAACTTACAACCCCGCCTCTCGGCTTCCACAATCGCTTGATCGCTGGACCAGAAGAAGTTTTTCTCACCGATGGTCTCTACAAGGCCGCCGCGTTCCATCATATTGCGTGCATTGTCGTGGACTCCTGCGAACATGAGCGTGCCGCCCTGCTTGTGGAGTCTTTCATGCAGGCGGTGGATGGCTTCGATGCCTGCCGTATCCACCAGTGAGACTCCGCGCATGGAGAGGATGAGGGCGTGGGTCTCTTTCAAGTCAGAAAAGGCTTCGTTGAATTGACCCGTGGCCGCAAAGAAGAGGGGGCCAGTGAGAAACGCCACGCGGACATGTTTGCACTTCCCTGCCGTTTCAATTCCCCTTTCCCTTAATCGTTTGATGTCCACATCTTGAACAGTGATGTCGATGCTGGCGATCTTGTTGAGGAAGACTGCCCCCGCAAGGAAGGAACCGATCAGGATGGCTTGCGTTAAGTCCAATACGATGGTGGCAAACATGGTGATGATGAAGGCGATCATGTCTGTCTTGAAGCGCTTGCCGAAGATGAATTTGATCGCGTCCCATTCATTCATGCGGACGGCGGTGACCATCAACACGCCAGCCAATGCCGCGAGTGGGATTCGCTCCATGAGTGGTGTGAGCAAAAACATGGAGAGCAATAATCCAACCGCGTGGATGATGCTGACCATGCGAGTCTGTCCGCCTGATTTGATGCCCACGCTGGAACGCGCAATTGCCGCAGTGGCAGGAACGCCGCCGAAGAAGGGGATGATCATGTTGCCAACACCTTGTGCAACGAGTTCCTGATTCGCTTGCAGGCGCACGCCCGTCATGTTCGAGCCAACTGCGCCGCAGAGCAATGATTCCACAGCACCGAGTGCGGTGATGGTAAGTGTGGGCGCAATGAAATCGGAGAGGTTGGCGAATGGGACATTGGCAAGGTTGAGGCGATCAGCGAGGAGCAATGTCCGGGGGATGGCTCCGATCATTGGGGCCGACCAGCTCAAGGCGGCGTTAAGAAGCGTCGCAAGAATAATTCCCATTAACGAGGATGGGAATCGAGCATTCCATTTTGCAGGCCAAAAGATCATCGTTCCAATTACAACGAGGCCGAGCGTGAGCGATTGCCAATCTGGTGTGATGGGCGTGGAAAAATATCCAAGGAATTTTTGCGCGGCGGTTTCAGTGGCCGCAGTTTTGATCCCCAATAAATTATCGATCTGTCCGATGAAAATAATAAGTGCAATGCCCGATGTAAAGCCGCTGATGACGGGCGCGGGAATGAATGCGATGAAGCGGCCAAGGCGCATGATGCCGACGAGCAGCAGAATGAAGCCGGAGAGCAGACCCGCGACCCAAATGCCTTCGAGGCCGTAGCGCGTGACGAGCACGATCAGCACCGCAGACATTGCGCCGGTTGGCCCGCTGATCTGATACGGCGCGCCGCCAAGCAGCCCCATGATGATGCCCGCGAGAATTGCAGTGACCAACCCCGCCGCCGCGCTCGCGCCCGATGCAACGCCAAACGCCAACGCAAGCGGAAGCGCAACGGCTGCAACGGTCAACCCCGCGAGCAGATCCTGCTGAAATTTTGCAAGTGAATACCCTTTGAATTCATCTCGATACAAACGTACAAGGCTTCTTCGTGGCATGGGCTTTTCTCCGCTGCAATCTTATCTCCAATTGCTGGATGTTGTTGACTGAATTTTATGCGGACAAATTTTCAGGCGACTCATCCATTTCCGATTCGCAGAAGGAACATCCGCGCCTCTCTGCCTCGACGATGGCCTGATCGCTGGACCAAAAGAAATTTTCCTCGCCGATAATTTGTACGAGTCCGTCACGCTCCATCATGGCGCGCGCGTTCTCGTGGACACCTGCAAACATGAGCGTACCACCCTGTCTGCGAAGTCTTTCATGCAGGCGTTGAATTTCTTCCAGACCTTCGGTGTCGATCAACGGCACGCCGCGCATGGAAAGGATAAGGGCGTGAGTGTCTTTCAAGTTGGCGAAGGCTTCGTCAAATTGACCGGTCGCCGCGAAGAACAATGGCCCCGTGAGAAACGCCACGCGGATGTGTTTGCAGTTGCCCGCCGTTTCAATGCCGCGTTGTTTGAGACGGTCAATATCCACATCCTGAAGATTGATGTCGATGCTGGCGATCTTGTTGAGGAAGACTGCTCCTGCTAAAAATGTGCCAAGCAGAATCGCGTCCGTGAGGTTGAGGACAACGGTTGCAAGCATGGCAATGCTGAAGGCGATCATATCGGTTTTGAAGCGCTTGGCGAAGATACGCTTGATCGCGTCCCATTCATTGGTGCGAATGGCTATGATCATCAGCAGACCCGCCAACGCTGCCAGAGGAATCTGTTCGATGAACGGCGCAAAGAGAAACATAGCTATCAATAAAATGATGGAATGGATGATGCTGACCAAACGCGTCTGCGCGCCTGACTGAATGGCTACTCTGGTGCGGATCATCGCGGAGGTGGTGGGAATGGCGCCAAAGAAGGGCAGTGCGATGTTGCCGAGTCCCTGCCCGATGAGCTGTTGATTCACCTGCAGGCGTATACCCGTCATATTGGAGCCAACTGCGCCGCAAAGGAATGCCTCGATGGAGCCAAGTGCGGTAAGGGTTAATGCAGGGGCGATGAAGTCGGAGAGATTCGTCCACGGGATTTTTGTGAGGTCGAGGTGTTGTTCGAGGATCAATGTCCGGGGGATGGAATTGATGGTCGTGACCGACCAGCCCACAGTTATATTAAGAAGCGTGGCTAGGATGAGTCCAGCAAGTGTGGATGGAAAATATCCATTCCATTTTTTTGGCCAGAGCAGCATGGTCGCAATGACGACGAGTCCCAAAATGATGGCTTGCGGATTGATGACAAAACTTTCGGTGAAATATCCAACAAGTTTTTGCGCAGCGGTTTCGGTGGTGGGAGTGTGAATGCCGAGCAGGTTGTCCATTTGGCGGATGATAATGATGAGGGCGATGCCGAGGGTGAAGCCGCGAATGACGGGCGCGGGGATGAAGGCGATGAAGCGGCCAAGTTTGAAGAGGCCGATGGTGAGCATGAGCAACCCAGAGAAGAGGGTGGCGAACCACATGCCTTCAAGTCCATAGCGATTGACGAGTACGATCAGCACCACGCTGGTGACGGCTTTCGCTCCGCTGATCTGATATGGCGCGCCGCCCAATGCGCCGATGACCAATCCGCCGATGATGGATGTGATCAGTCCCGCTGCTGCGCCCGCACCTGAACCTGCGCCAAAAGCCAGTGCCAATGGCAACGCCACCGCCGCAACGGATAGACCTGCGATCAGGTCTTTTTGAAAACTGGCAAACGAATACTCTGAAAACTCGTCTTTATATAGACGAGCGAGACTTCTCCGAGGCATAAATTTTTCTCCGAAATAAATAGATGTTCACAAAGGCTCATGCTCCCCCAAGGCGTCCTTTGTTTTAGTGGTGGGATTTTATCACACGGGTACTTAAGTAAGAATAAGGGCTCATAGGTCTTACTGACCTATGAGCCCTTTATTAACCGATTTCTTCAAAGATTGCAATCGGAATTTTTCTCTTCGTCATTTTCTGATATTCCAAATAGGGTGGATGCTTTTTTGTAAGGTATTCCCACAGACGGGTGTATTCCTCTCCTTCGGCGAACCTCGCGCCGGTGCTGATCGTTTTGCCTTTTACTTCGAGGGTCGCTTGCGGTTGGCTTTGCAGGTTGAAATACCAATCGGCGTGGTTATCCTTGCCCCAGTTGGATTCGACAATAAGATATTTGTCTTCGTGGAAGAAGTATGCGATTGGGATGCTGCGTGTCTGCCTTGATTTTCGTCCGACCGTATTCAAGATCAGGATGTTTTGTGTGCCGAGCTGCGTGCCAACCCGTCCGCGTGAGATGCGGATGAAGAAGGCGTTGACCTTCATGAACCATTTGATAAATGTGTTTTTCATTGTATCCATTCGAATAAATATTTTACATCGTGTTCGATCTCGAACTTTTTGAGGAAGCCTATATATTCGTCCTGAAATGTTTGTTTGGTGTGATGCTGCTCTTGATTCAAAATGTAGCTGTACACATCTTCAACTTGTGAATGGCTGTAGGAGAATGCTCCGTATCCCTCCTGCCAATTGAATTTGCCCTTGGCCCAATGATTGTCGTTGATGAAATTTGAAGAGTTGTTCTTTATATCTCTTACAAGATCGGATAATGCCATTGCAGGTTTGAGTCCCACAAACGCGTGGACATGGTCATCCACCCCGTTGACGATGATGGGCTTTTGTCCCTTGTTTTTGATAATTCCCGCCATATATTTGAAAACCTCCTGCCGCCATTCTTTGGCAAGCAGGTTTTGCCTTCCCTGCACGGCGAAAACGATCTGAATGTAGATTTGAGAATAAGTGTTTGCCATATTTCCTCCTAATTTATTCGGGGTAAATCGGTTTATGTTTCAATCCCGTAGGGATGAAATGATTATAGAACTAAAACAATGTTGTATTGCAACCCCGTAGGGGTGTCATGGGTTTTGGAATTTATGTCATCCCTACGGGATTTGATTTGGGGTTGATCATGTTTCTACAATCATAACATCCCTACGGGATTGTGTCGTTATAACAAGAAAATTTTTGGCCTATTTTAAGACTTCTGCTCGAAGGTTCCATCTAGATTCAAATAATAGGTATCCACTTCAAGGTGGGGAAAGATGCGGCGGATCTTTTCTTCGGCTTCTTTCAAATCTTCTTCGTGGTGGGCTTCGGTGCCGCCGGGGCCGTACATGCCGCAGTCTTCGTGGTTGATGAGGATGACTTTGGAGATGCCGTGCAGGCGGGCGGAGATATCCACCTGGCGGATGACGTCGTACACGTCAAATACGCCGCCTGCCATGACGGCGCGGTCGTAGCTGGCTTTGCCAAGATTGGCTTCAAGCCATTGGTTGATGAAGGATTGCAGACGAAAATCCATGCAGTGGACGACGATGGCTTCACATTTGTGTGACATGAGGTTTCCTTTTTATGAGATGAATTCGAACGTCCCATCCAAATGCAGATAGAAAGTTTCCACTTTTAGATTGGGAAATAAGGCTTTGATCTTGAACTGTGCATCTTGCAGATCGTGCTTGTGGCGTTTGTATGTCCCTTCGCGTCCGTAGGCGCGGCAATCTTCATGGTTGATGAGACAGACCGTTTCGATGGTGTGGATTTTTTCTGCAAGTTCCACGTATTTCAAAACCATCTCATAGTCGTGGACGCTACCAGCTAGCGAAATGATGTCAAAGTTGTCATAGCCAAAGCGGACGGTAATCCACGGTTGGATGAATTTTTGCAGGCGATAGTCCATGCAGTGGACTACGAGCGCATCACAATGAATGATCGGTTTTTTAGTGGGCATGTTTACCTATAAACAATAGGATTAATTTAATTATATTTTCTGGTGGTCGAGTAGAGCGAGTGCTTTTCTCGCTCGTATCGAGACCACCTGATGAAGTTTTGGTTTCGCATTGTGGTCTCGATACGTTCCTCGCCAAAAGCGCTCGGAACTACTCGACCACCGGGCTGTTTACAATACTTCGCCTTCGCTTCTTTTCAAGAATTGCCCATCGCCGCTTTTGCCGAGCCATTGTTCGCCATCCACGATGAGTTTGCCGCGCAGGAAAACTTTTTCGGGATAGCCCATGATGTCCCAGCCTTCGAAGAGATTGTAATCGGTGCGTTGATGGGAATGTGCCACGCCGTATTTCAATTTTTTCTCAGGATCCCAAATCACAATGTCCGCATCTGCGCCGGGGACGAGGGCGCCTTTGCGCGGATACAGGCCAAATATTTTCGCTGGGTTGGTGGATGTGTACGCCACGAATTGATTTGCGGTGATGTTGCCAGTTTGCACGCCGTACGTCCACAGGATGGGCATGCGGTCTTGAATGCCGGGCAGGCCGTTGGGAATTTTTGTGAAGTTATATTGTCCCAACTCTTTGCCAGCAATCGCAATCTCTTTTCCTTCGTACATGATCGGCTTCGTGCCGTCAAAGAAGAACGGACAGTGATCGGTGCCGACAGTTTGAAGCGTGCCGTCGTGCAATCCCTGCCACAGGCGGATGTTGTCCACTTCGGTGCGCATCGGCGGCGAGCAGATCCATTTCGCGCCGTCTTCTTTTTGCAGGTCGTCTTCGGTGAAGAACAAATATTGCGGGCAGGTTTCGCCCATCACTTTGACTCCGCGCTCGCGGGCGTATTTGAGCATATCGACTTCGCCACCCATGTTCATGTGGACGATGTAAACCGACGCATCTGCATCTGCTGCCATGCCTGCTACTCGTAAAGTGGCATCTACTGCGCCCCAGCCTGGTCTTGTCCACGCGTGCCAGATCGGGTCGGTGTGACCATTTGCCAGCGCTTGTTGGACGAGGGTGTCGATGACATCGCCGTTTTCGCAATGTGCCATCACCAACATGCCGTTGTCCTTTGCGATCTGCATGGCTTTGAAAATGCTACCGTCATCAAGACGCAATTTTCCATTGTAGGCGGTGAAGACTTTGAGGGTTTGAATGCCCATGTCCATGAGCGAGGGAATGGATGCGGCGATCTTGTCATCGAAGTGGGTGAGGTTCATGTGGAAGGAATAGTCGATGGCGGCTTTCTCGGCTTTCTTCATCCACAGGTCTACGGAATGATCGAAGCCTTCGTTTTCAAGAACAACAAAGTCCATGGCGGTGGTTGTGCCGCCGAAGGCTGCGGCTTTGTGGCCGGTGTAATGGTCATCGGAAGAGACGGTGTCGAACATGGGCAAGTCTAAATGGACATGCGGGTCTACGCCGCCGGGGAGGATCAGCTTGCCGGTGGCATCCACTTGATGGTCAGAGTCAGCTTCCAGATTAAGTCCGATGCGGGTGATCTTTTCATCCTCGATCAAAATATCTGACTTGAACGTATCCGAAGCGGTGATGAGTGTTCCATTCTTGATCAATGTTTTCATGGGGCTCCTGTTTCGTTGGTTCCAAATGCGTAGAGGCCGTCTTTGTCGATGGTGACGTACATGCGGCCGGGGACGATGACGCCGCCGTTGACAAGCGCGCGTGAGGTGATGTTGACGATCCATGTGGCGGTTTCGGCGCCGGGGGCAACGTTGACGCAGAAAACTTTTGCGCCGTTGGCTCCGCATAAATAGGCTTCATCGTTTGCGCCGAGTGCAAGTAATTTTCCGCTTGGGTAGGGGAGGCGATAGTTTCCGATCAGACGGTTTTGGCCGTCGATCCAGACGATGCGTGAGTCTGTCCACGAGGTGGAGTAGAGCATCCAATACAGTTTGTTGGGGGTGACGCCCTGCTCGAACGGGGTGAATAAAACGTCAGCGTGATCCCACGTAAGGCTAGGTTCGGTTTTGACTTCGGTGCCGTTCAATTGCCAACCGATGATCTCGTGGCCGAGACGATAGTAACTTTTTCCATCTGCACCACTGAAGTAGGCAGGGTCTAAAAAGATGTGTTGGTCGGGCGTGCCAATAAGGGCATCGATGCGTTCGCCGGTGGCTGCGTTGAATACTGAGTTTTTCAAATACAGCATGGTTCCATCGGGACTAAGGCGCGGGGGTTCTTCGAGGTAGGCATCTGCGGCGAAGGTTTTCCAGAGGGTTTCACCTTGCGCGTTGATCGCATACAGGTCTTCGACAACGGTAATATAAATATTTCCATTTGGATCGATGACAGGCCCGGAAGTGGCGTTGCGTCCATTGGAAACTTGCGCGCGCCAAAGAATGGTCCCGCTTGGGTCGAGGGCGGTGACGCCGCCTTTGTCATCGGAGAGATAAATATTTCCGTTCGCATCTAATGCGGGGGAACCGACGGGCACTTGTTCGATCAGGGTTTGCCAGAGGATATTTCCATTTGGGTCAATGGCGAGCACGGCTTTGCCAACTGCTCCTACGATGATGGTGCCATCTTTTGTGACGGCAGGTCTGCTGACCGGCCCGCCGGGGATGGAGATATTCCAAAGTAGTTGCGGCTCGGTTTCAAGGCTAAAGTCAACATGCAGCGTGCCGTATGAATCATGTCTTTCGCTTGACCATAAATGTTCGCCGGAAGTTTCAAGCTGTGCGGTTTCGTTGACGATGGGCGGGATGTAAACGGTTTTGTAAATGATCCATGCGCTGAGTGCAAAGAAGAGCAGGCTGCCAAGTGACCATGCGATGCGCGCGTGTTCTTCGATCCAAATCGAAACTGGACGGAACACACGGGTATCGAGCCATTCTTCGATGAGCATGGTGAGGCGGTTGCCGCTGCGCATATTTTCCTGGCTCATTTGTCGGCGCAGGCCTTCGCCAAGCAGATTGAAACCAAGCACACCCATGCAGACCACGCTGCCAACAACGATGAGGACGGTGGGGTCTGTAATTTTTACGAGTGATGAAGCGAGCATTTGTCCAAGTTCAGGCAGGCCTTCCACGTTGACAGTGACGAAGTCAAAGATCTCGATCCAGACTCCGCCGCCGATGTAATAGCCGAGAAAACCCAATTCCGCCGAGACAAGCAGAGTGGAACTGATCTCGAATGCGAGCAGCATCCACAGCATGGACATGATCTGCCGCAATACGTGGATGTAGAGCACGCGTCTATCAGATGCGCCCAAGGCACGGGCGGCTTCGACGAAGGTCTGTGTTTTGATGGCGCGCGTCTGTTCGCTGACGACGCGGGCTGTTTCTGCCCAACCGGTTAATCCCAACCCGACGATGAAAGCCCACAATCCCTTTTCAATGCCGACCATGTAAATGCCAAAGATGGCAGCGATGAGAACAGGAATGGATAGGGTGGTGGAAAGCAGTGATTCAAGGAAGCGGCCTTTGCGCCCCTCCAGCCAGCCGGTTGCCATTCCAAGCACCACGCCGAGGAACAGGCGCACACCAGCAACAGACAGAACCATGAGCATGGTGGGACGAACCGCAAAGAGCAGGCGGCTGAACAGGTCACGCCCGAAGCGGTCTGTGCCGAGGATGTAGCCGGGAACATCGAACATCCTGTATGGCGGAGTGCGGATCAATCCATCCACTTCTAGCGCGTAGTTTTCCTTCATCGGGTCTTGCGGCGCGAAGTTTGGTCCGAAGATGGCAATGAATGTGATCAAAATAACAAAGATACCGCCGAAGACCAGATACCAATTAAGTTTCTTCAGTTTTTTTAGCAGGGCGGGGATATTAAATGAATTGATCATTTTGAGACCGATGCGGTTTCTGTTTCAACGCGCAGGCGCGGGTCAATGACGCGGGAGAGGGTGGTGGCGAACAGGTCAATGAACAGGAAAAGACCGACCAGCACGGTCAACAAGGCGGCGATCAGTGGAGGCGATAATACATCCTGTGATTGTGCCCTGATGTTTAATGCCGAAGCGATCAACCTACCGAGGCCGGGCCAGTTGAATAATCTTTCGATGATGATCAATTCCGCGATCATGAGCCGCAGCGAGGATGCAATGGTCAACAGGACGGGGGCGAGAATGCCGCGGAAGGCGAATTTATTTTTCAGGCTTTTGAAGGAATGTCCGAAACTCAGGGATGCGGTGACGTATTGCTTTTCCAATTCTTCGGAGAGCAGGCCGCCTGTCACCTGGGCGATCTTGACCGTCGGTTGAAACGTCAACGCGAGGACGGGCAAGATGAGATGCGCATCCCAGCCGAAACCCTGAAAGGGGATCATGGTTGTGTTGCCGGTTGTCAAATAAAGGAAGATGAAAAGGAAAAGAGTGATAAGCAGGGTGGCGACATAAAAGCTGGGAAGCGCCAATCCCACGGTGGAGGTGAATGTGAGCCAGGTGGAAACTCCCACGCGGTTGCGGCGAACCGCAAGCCTGCCAAGAATAACCCCAAGTACGATGCTGAGGGTAAGAGAGATACCGATCAAACCGAGGCTGGTAATCGAAACACGGGAGATCGCTTCGGTGACGTCTTCACCATTGAACGTGGTGCCAAAATTTCCCTGGGCTACATTTGATATGTAGTTCATGTATTCCGGCAATACCGGTGGAAGATCGAGAGTACCTTGTGAATAAGGGTTGCTGGTCGAAATCACAGGGGCAATAGAGAACGCAAAGTAAAACCCCAAAAAATTTGCCGCTGCCAAAATGACGGGGATCAACGTCAACCGTCGTACCAGAAACCGCAACATCATTTCTCCTCTTCACATGTTTTATGGTCTATTGAGAAATTGCCAATAAAGCATTCAGCTCGTTATTTTATACTGAAATTTGGTTTTCAACGGCGGCTTTCAGAGCCGGGGTGCGCTAAAAGTTTGTCAATGAGTCATTCTGTGCTGGCTTTGTCTTTTGTCAAACACCCTCACCCTACCCTCTCCCATAGGAAGAGAGGAGAGTCGGCCCAACAAGGGACCGTTACAAACGGGGTGAGGGAAGATTTCAGACTAACAGACTTTGATTGCTCCCAGAGCCGAGGCTGGCGGCGCTTTTCATCCTGCCCTCTTTACACAGCGTTAATCAGAAAACTTCATTTGCTGATAGAATAGCGAACGAAATAGCGCTTATGGCTTTTTTCAATACAGCATAAATGGCAAGGATCCCACTTTGAATGAAATATAACTTCAGCCTTTTCTGGCGTACCTTCTATCGCTCGTTCTTCAAATCAAAAAATACAACCGCCCGCCTCACCCGCAAACGTTTTCTATTTCTTGCTCTTTTTTATACCATCTGGCCTGTCGGCATGGCCATTCACTGGTTTTGTTTTTGGCTGGATGATATTCTCTTCCCAGCCTATAAAGATCACCCAATCGAAAAGCCGCTTTTCATCATTGGTAACCTGCGCAGCGGATCGACATTTCTGCACCGTCTGCTTTCGCGCGATGCCGAAACCTTCACCAGCCTGACCACGTGGGATATTTACCTCACCCCTTCAGTGACACAAAAGAAACTCACACAATTCGTTTCGCGGATCGATAAAAAATATTTCAACAACACCCTGCACCGCGCGCTATTTGCCTTCGACGAGCGCACACTTGGCAAGATAAAGATACACCCCATTTCATTCTTCCAACCTGAAGAGGATGAGAACATCCACCTGAACATTTGGGATGGATACTTCGTCACCTTCCTTTTTCCTTTCATGGATGAAATGCCGAATTACCAGCACTTCGATGAAGCGCTTTCCCCTGAACACAAAAAACGCATTATGACCTTCTACAAGTCCATGCTGCAACGGCACATGTATGCAACGGGCAAAAAATATTTTGTAGCAAAGAACCCCGCCTTCAGCCCCAAGATCGCCACGCTTTCTGAGTTCTTCCCCGATGCGCGCATTATCTATCTCGCTCGCAATCCACTGGATATGCTACCCTCCACCATTTCGTGGATCAACTACGCGCGTGGCCAATTCACCGGCCCCAGCAAGGGATACCATTACATCGAAGAGATCCTCGATATGACCCAGCACTGGTATCGGTATCCACTTAATTATCTGGATGCGCATCCCTCTCCCCGTCACCTGGTCCTGAAATACGACGACTTGATCCAACGCCCGGAGATGGTCATCCGCGGGTTTTACGAACAGTTCGGTTATCCCGACAAACCCGGATTGCCCATCATCATTGACCAGGCTGTTAAAGAGACGCTCACCTTCAATAGTGATCACAATTATTCCTACGAGAAAATGGGTTTCACCCGCCACCAGATCATAAAAATCTACGCCGATATTTTCGAAAGATTTAATTTTGAAACACGCGATGATCTGGCATCAATCCAGAGCATCAAAGTGGAAAGATAATGCAGAGTTCCCGCAAGTAACACTTGCGGACTCCGCAGTAATAAAGCAAACAAAAAAAGAGAGCACTTCGTGGTGCTCTCTTTTTGATTCTATCCTTCGCTCTTGCGCTTTGGTGCCGGCTTTTTTGCAACAGGTGTCTTCTTTGATTTTGTAGCAGCTGTCGCTGGAGCCTTCTTATTGGTCGTCTTTTTAGTGGTTGTCTTTGCAGCGGTCTTCCTTTTAACAGGTGCTGTGAGCACCTCCGCCTCATCCATATCCGAGACATCTTCCGCGTACGGTTTCACACGCGAACGGGGTTTGGCAGGCTTGCTCCCCACTTTCGTAACCTGATACTCCTCCTCCCAGCCTTCCAGCAAGGAAAGTTTTATTTTCCCAAAACGAGTCAGCAGCAAGAGAAAACCCACAACCGCCATCACAAAGGAAACCGTCATTGTATAACTGATGAACGTACTGCCAATGTGCGCCTGATCCGGGCGAAAGAATTCAATGAACGTGCGTGAAAGACCAGCAAGCACCAGCCACGCGCTAAACAAGGTGCCGGGTTTCAAATCCTCTTCATAGCGGCGGGAAAGCCACCACAGGAACAGAACGATCAAAAAGTTCAAGATCATTTCGTAGGCAAAAGTCGGGTGAAAGCGGGTAGTCTCCACAGGAAACTGGATCAGGTCCGAGTATTGAGCGATGCGGTGATTGGCCTCGATCGGAATGCCCCACGCGAGCTGCGTCGGCTGGCCATACAATTCCTGATTAATAAAATTCGCAGGGCGGGCAATGGCCTGTCCCAGCAGCGTGGCGGGAGCCAGCGCATCCAAAAACAGCCAGACATCCATGCCATTCTGGCGCAGGAAAAAGATCAAAGCCAGACCGCCAAACAACAGACCACCAAAAAAATGCAAACCGCCCTCCCACACATATAAAATATGAGCGGGATTTTCCAGGTAATAGGTTGCACCACTAAAAATGTTGTTCACCACATACCACAAACGCGCGCCAATAATTCCGACAGGCAAAACCCAAACCATCGCATCCCAAATGATTTCCCCATTCTCGCCGCGCCGCCTAATCTCTCTTTCCGCCCACCACGCACCCACAACTGCGCCAAGCATTACCAACACGCCATACCAACGCAAAACAATTTGCAAATTAAATAACTTGAAAGAAAAAATTACTGGATCGATCATGTATTACCTCTTATTTATTTTTTGAAGATTATATCTCATCTTACAGGCCAAACAAATTCCGACATGATTTGTAATAAATATCGCATATAACATCATAAAGAAAAGACATTTGTCATACTATGATGTGATTAATAACACATCAAAAAAAAAGGACATATTCATACAATGTCTGTAAACATTGACCCCTGCCCTCAACATTAGAAGATTGGATAAACAATGCTCAAAATTAACCGTCAAACCGATTACGCCGTCCGGGTGATATTGGCCCTCTCTAAAAAAGAAACGGGCAAACGCGTTTCTACTTCCGAAATTGGTCGCGAAATGCTCATTCCCCCGGCCCTGCTCCAGCGCATCGTAGCAGAACTGGCAAGCGGCAAGTTCATCCACACCCAAGCAGGACGCGATGGAGGCATTTCGCTGGCACATGAACCAAAAGACATCACCCTCCTACAGATCGTGGAACATTTTGAGGGAGAGTTATATCTCTCAGATTGTGTTCTAAAGCCCGGAGATTGTCCGTTCGATAAAAAATGCCCTGTCCATTGTCAATGGGTGCGATTGAAGAACCTGCTGCGCGATGAAATGGCCCGCGTATCCTTCCTGCAACTTGTGGAGGAAGGTAAATTGATCGAATCCAGTTTACAGAAAAACGCCTCCCCCGCGCCGATACCTGCCACTGTTACGAGCAGCATTTTCATTACCGATAGTATCAGTGCATGAATAAATTTATTCTCAATGGCATCTATGGCCTGCTCGGTGTTCTTATGATCTCGGCCTTTGCCTTCAAAATATTTCAACCGATTCAAGTGCTGCCACGCATGCAGCTCTCCCCCGCGTTCGACTTTACCGACCAAAGCAAAAAACGCCTCACCAGCGAAGACCTGCGCGGACAATTCGTACTTTACACATTTACATACACCAACTGCCCCGCTCCCTGCTATAACATTAATGAAACCATGCAGGAAGTGCAGTCCCGCCTGAGTGAGGTTCAGCTTGACGGAATCGATGTTTCCTTCGTCACCATTTCCATCGACCCCGAGCGTGACACCCCGGAAGTTTTGAACACCTACGCCGAAGCCATCAACGCAGATACAAACAAATGGAAGTTCGCAACGACCACCAACAAAGCCCTGCTCAAGACCATCATCGGTTCCGGCTTTGAAACCTATTACGAAGATAAAGGAAACGGCAATTTTTCATTGGACCCCGCTTTTGTACTTGTTGATGGCTGGGGCATCGTCCGCGCTGAATATCGATACTCCACAGAAGTCTCCAATGCAGACCGAATCATTCGTCACCTTGGAGTTCTGGCAGAGGAAGTTCGCAACAGCAATGGCACCACAAAATACGCCTACGAAGCCGCACATTTATTCCTGTGCTACGCGCCATAAGAATTGAACATGAAAATAAAAATCATCCTCGGCACTATCGCAATCCTGGCAGGTTTGGCAGCAGGAATTTATTTCTTCCGCCCCCACACCTTTCACGGGACGGTGATCCAGTCCCCTGAACCCTCCTACGATTTCACCCTCACCAGCGCCAATGGTGATGTTTCGTTAAGTGACTATCGCGGCAAACTCGTCCTTGTTTATTTTGGCTACACCTTCTGCCCTGATATTTGCCCCGCCACATTGGCTAATGTAGGACAGTCTCTCAGAAAACTTGGCGCAAAAGCGGATGATGTTCAACTGATCATGGTCTCGCTTGACCCTGAACGCGATACCCCCGAAAAGCTGGCTGAGTACGTGGCCCATTTCCATCCTTCCTTTGTTGGTGTAACAGGTACACAGGATCAATTAGACAAGGTCGCATCCCTCTATGGCATCTTCTACGAGAAAACAGAAGGGTCTGCCAACACAGGCTATCTGATCAACCATACCGCCACATTACTAGTAATTGACCGTGAAGGTTATTTGAAATTGGTATTTCCATTCGGTGTGACCGTGCCCGAGATCACCGATGATCTGAAGTACATGCTAAGGCAATAGGAGGTGGAACTGTAACAGCGTAACGAATTTACATTTCCCCCACCTGCAACTGGCAGGGCCGCGCGAAGCGGCACATCCACATCCATCATTTTTAAGAGGAGAATGAAACATGGCGAAAAAAGATAAAGACGATGATGAGTTTCGCCCCACTGGCACGATCGCAGTACTGGCGATCTTTGTTGTCACACTCATCGCAATCTGGGCAACGATCTATATGATCCTTGTCGGCAGAGGAGGCACACTATGAGCACTGAAAAAATGCACATCGATCCCTACGAGCGCAACTGGATGATCTTCAGCGCGGTATTGCTCGTTTTGTTCGCAACCGCCGTCAGTGTTGCAGCTTTTGGTATGGGAATTCAACTTCCCGCTCCTGAGCAGCGCGTTGATCCCAAAACCGTGGCCACCGACCCCAATAGCCCCTGGTCGAACCCCGGTTTGCGCGAGATCAAGCCAGGCAAATATGATGCCTACATTTTGTCTCATGCAATTCCCAACTGGGAATATCTCCCCAAGGAAATCTCTGTACCTGTCGGCTCCAGCGTGTCCTTCTATGTGACCTCATCTGACGTACAGCACGGTTTCAAGATCCAGGATACAAATGCTAATTTCCAGGTTATCCCTGGCCAGGTTTCCAAGTTGACCATCAAGTTCGACAAGGCTGGCACATATAACTACATTTGTACCGAATACTGCGGCAGCGGACATGGCATCATGTACGGCGCGATCATCGTTACGCCTTAGGCTGCAAAGAGAGATACCATGAAACAATATCAATTATCCATTGGCGAAAAGAAATTCATTAGCTCACACCTTTTGGTGGCTATCCTCGCGCTTGCTGTCGGCAGTTTGTTCGGCCCCCTGCAAGCCTTTGAACATGCCGGCTGGGATATTTATCCCTACATCAAGCCGCTCATCAAGTCCTACTATCAGGGTCTCACTGTTCACGGTGTTTTGAATGCTCTGGTGTGGACGACCTTCTTCATCATGGGCTTCCTGACCTTCAACGTGATCTTCGGTCTCAAACGCCCCCTCCGCAACATGACCTTGAACAAGGTCGGTTTCTGGGTGATGGTTGTCGGCGTAGTTACGGCTGCGATCCCGATCCTTCTCAACCAGGCCACTGTGCTCTTCACCTTCTATCCTCCCCTCAAAGCGAACTGGGCTTTCTATGTAGGCCTGACCCTAGTTGTGGTTGGTAGCTGGGTGGAAGGCTGGGGTCTCTTCGCCACCTATCTCGGCTGGCGCAAGGAAAACCCCAACGAACGCACTCCCTTCATTGCGTTTGCCAGTATCCTCACCTTAACCCTCTGGCAAATTTGTACTGTGGGTATTGCTGTTGAAATCCTCACCATGCTTTTGCCGTGGTCATTGGGGTTGATCGAAAACGTGGACCCGCAACTGGCTCGTACCTACTTCTGGTTCACTGGTCACCCGCTTGTGTATTTCTGGCTGCTGCCTGCCTACATCTCCTGGTATGCTATGCTTCCTCGACAGGCTGGCAACGGCAAGATGTTCAGCGATTCACTCGCCCGCCTTTCCTTCTGGATCTTCCTCGTCCTCTCCACACCCCTTGGTTTCCATCACCAGTATGTGGACCCCGGCGTTCCGCCAGCCTGGAAGTTCCTCCATTCCATGCTCACCTTCGGTGTATTCTTCCCCTCCATGATGACCGCTTTCACCGTGGTTGCTTCCCTCGAACATGCAGGACGCAAAAATGGCGGTAAGGGCGCTCTCGCCTGGATCGGCAAGCTGAACTGGAAAGACCCCTCTGTGGCCGCCCAGCTCCTCGCTGGCATCCTGTTCTTCTTCGGTGGTATCGGTGGTTTGGCGAATGCTTCCTACAACGTCAACCTCGTTCTGCACAACACAGCCTTCGTTCCCGGCCACTTCCACCTCACCGTGGCTACCGGCGTAACCTTGAGCTTCATGGGTATTTCCTACTGGCTCCTGCCTTACCTCACCGGTAAGAAACTGTGGAAACCGCAGTGGGCTGTTGCTCAGGCGTGGATCTGGTTCGTTGGTATGATCATCTTCTCCAACTCCATGCACGTTCTCGGCCTGCTCGGCGCCCCCCGCCGCGTACCGCTTGGTTTGGCTCCCTATGTTCCTGCTGAATGGAACAGCCGCCTCTTCCAGGTCGGCGTGGGTGGTGCCATCCTCTTCGTCAGCGGCGCCCTTTACCTCACCGTTATGCTTATGACCGCCTTGAGCAAGGAAACCGTCACCGAAGAAGTGACCGTACCCATTGCTGAATCTATGCAGGATCCTGCTCTTGGACCCGCCTGGCTTGACCGTTGGGCCCCCTGGATCTACGGCACCCTCGCATTGGTTATCATTGTGTATGGGCCGCAGCTTGTCGATCAAATCGCCAATATTGCGCTCACCTCCCCCGGCTTCCGAGTCTGGTAATTTCAACAAAGGTGACAGCCACTATAAAAGTGGCTGTCACCTTCTTCTTTTTTATTTCGCTGCCTTTATTATTTGCCCTTATTTTTATTCATTATCATTCACGCGAAATTACCCGTATCCTTCATTAAGCCAAGCAAATGACATCAACCCCCGAAAAAAAACAACTGTCTGATTCCCTCTCCGAACGCAACCCCAGTGTGGATTGGAACACGCGCCTCAATTCCCCAAGCCGACGCCTGATCAATTTCTTCGAGGGCATTTCCCTGCGCCTTGAAGCCCCCATCAACTGGCTGATCAACGACCCGCGCTTTAATCCGCTCTACCACACCGGCACGATCACCATCTTCCTGTTGATCGTCATCCTGTTGACGGGTGTCTACCTGACCATGTTCTATCCGTTCGGTTTCACCTTCTCTTATCAGGCAGTCTCCGATATTGAATCCAACTTCATCGGGCGCGTCATCCGCGCCATGCACCGCTACGCATCCGATGCGGCTGTCATCTTCGGCCTCCTGCATGGATGGCGCACCTTCTTTCAGGATCGCTTCCGCGGGCCGCGCTGGCTGGCATGGGTTACCGGTGTTGGCATGGCAGTGGTCGTCTGGGCCATTGGCATCACAGGCTACTGGCTGATCTGGGATGACCGCGCACAAATATTGAACCAAAGCCTTTTCAAGGTTCTTGGCAATTTCAAAGGCGGACAAGCCTTCATCGTAGACTTCATCGTCGGCGATGCGGCGGGCACAGGCTGGGTCTTCATGATGATCGTCATCGTGCTGCACCTAGGCCTCTCTGCACTTGTCGGCTACTTCCTCTGGCTGCACCTCAAACGCATGAGCCGCGCAAAATGGCTGCCACCCAAATATTGGATGGTCATCTCCGTTTTCGTGCTCCTGCTTTCCGCAGCGCTTTTCCCTCTCGGCATGTTGCCGCCGCTCAGCGCCACGCAACTCCCCGAGCAAGCCCCCATTGACTTATTCTATTTATTCTATCTACCCACCTTCCTGCGCGGGCCGCAGGCGCTCTTCTGGAGCGTGCTGCTCTTCGTCCTCGGTCTCATCACTGCCCTGCCGTGGATCATGCCCCGCGCAAAAAAACTTGAACCCATCAAAGTGGATCTGGCCAATTGTGACGGCTGCACCCTTTGCGAACGTGATTGTCCCTATCTTGCCATCAAAATGATTCCGCGCACCGATGGCGCGCGTCCCAAATTCCAGGCGGAGATCGACCCAAATCTTTGCGTTTCCTGCGGCGTTTGTATCGGAAGCTGCCCCGACAACGCGCTGACCTTCGGCGATATTCCGCTCAACCCGCTTTGGAAGACAACCCTCAGCGAAGTTGCTGAAAAGAAAGATGTCAAAGTCGTTTTCACCTGCGAACGCCATGCCATGCACGGCGTTGGAAAACACTTTGAAGACCCGAACACCTACATCGTTCCCCTCACTTGTATCGCAATGGCAAGTCCCAACCTTGCGGCGCAAGCTCTTGAAGCTGGTGCAGGCGATGTGCAGTTCATCGGCTGTCCGCCGGAAGATTGCGCCAACCGCGAAGGCAACACATGGCTCAATGACCGTGTCTCTGGCGAGCGGCTGCCCAAACTTAAGCAGAACTTTATTCCGCTGGTTCACACTGCCTGGGTTGCGCCCACTGATTTTGGCAAGGCAATCAACTCACAGATTAAGTCCGAAGCGAATACGTTCACATTCACGCCGAACAAATCGCATCTTCGGTTTATCATCCCCCTGCTTGGCGTGATGGCCGTTGTCACCGCGTTCCAAATTTGGTTTAGTGACAGGCCGATTCAATTCTTCAATGCGGATTCGGCCATACTGGCGATCCAGATGACTCACCACAGCGGGTATCCCATGCACGATGTGACGTCTCCTGCCGCGCCTGAGCCTGATCTTGAACATCCGATTCGTCTTACGCTGGAAGTGGATCACGAACTTGTCTTCGACGAAACATACACGGCTACGGATAACCATATCAATCAGGGCTCGCGCATCTTTGAGCAGATCAAACTGCCTGTTGGAAAACATCACATCACCATCAAAATGTACGACAGGCCCGACGAAAGCATCGAACAGATCCTGTTCGACAATACGGTCAACCTTGAGCCGCGCCAATCGTTGACGATCAACTTCAGGGATATGCACATCCCCGACCCGAAAGCCGGTGAACAGCTTTATTATGAAACCGCTTCCGGCGTGAACGCGGGCTGCCGCATTTGTCACTCGCTTGAAGAAAACGAGAAGATCATCGGGCCATCCTTTTACGGGATCGCAGACCGCGCGAGTGAACGCATCCCCGGTATGACAGCCGAAGAGTATTTACGCCAATCCATTGTTGACCCCAACGCCTTCGTTGTCTCTGGCTACCCCGAAGGACAGATGATCCAAAACTTTGGAACCATCCTCACCGAAGAACAGATCAACGACCTGGTCGCGTTCCTGATGACAATGGAAGAAGAATAAAAATTAGACGATGGACGATTGACCGTGGTCTAACGTCCATCGTCTAAAAAAGAGGAAACATGAAACGAATTAGCATCCTGTTTTTATTATTAGCCATCAGCCTCACAGCTTGCCGTGGCGACCCCGCCGAACTGGGCATGGACGCCTCAACCGACAGCCTGCCAAACATCGTCGGCTCATACGCCGTCAACGCCACTGACCCGACTGGTGAAGAATATGGCGGTACACTCACCATCACTGAAGGCTCTCAACCCAATGAATATAAATTTCAATGGCTGATCTCCGGTGGCATTCAAGAAGGCACAGGCACTCTCGAAGGCAATAAATTGATCTTCACCTGGAACAGCCTTGCTGGAACAGATCAGACAGTCTCCGGCGTGGGAGAATACACCATCACCGTAGACGGGCAACTCTATGGCACCCGCACCATTGATGGACTTGAAACACCCGGCAAAGAAACAGCGTACCCGAACCCGAAATAGCGATCTTTGACCGTAGACCCGCGGTCGACCGTCTATGGTCTACGGTCTGTGTTCGAAACACCAAATGTACGGATATAATAGTTTTGCAAACAAAACCTAATTTAATATGAGCTGACAGCCAAATATCGAGAGACGACCATCACTTTACCAGACGATGGCGTCGTGAATTCCACATCACTTTTGGATGAATGGAGTAATTCACCATGACTCGCTGGCAAACCTTCAAGGCAAATCGGCCATCTCTCTGCAAAGCAGGGACATGTCTATTCGCACTTGCACGATTCAGCTCATCAACCAACAGAACAGAGGACGACGTGTGTCGTCCTCTGTTCTGATTTTTTAATTCCCAAAAGGAGAGAAAAACATGGCAAAAGTTGTAGTGATAGGGGCAGGTTTTGCAGGACACACCGCAGCGTTGTATCTGGGAAGTCGTCTTGGGAAAAAGCACGACATCACAGTCATCAGCAATCGTGACGTGTTCGGCTACGTCCCCTCGTGGGTGTGGGTCGGCGTGGGTCACATGAAACCCGAAAAGACAATCTTCAAACTCAAACCCGTATACGACAAAATGAATGTCAAGTTTGTTCATGCCGCCGCCAAGGAAATCCACCCCGACGAAGGTGATCAATACGTGCTCGGTGAGGAAGTAGGCACAAGCAAGGAAGTCCGCCTCGATTACGACTATCTCGTGGTTGCCCCCGGCCCCCTGCTCAACTTTGCTGGCACGCCCGGCCTCGGACCCGAGAACGGTTTCACCCATTCCATCTGCTCCCTGCCCCATGCCCTCAAAGCGCGCGATACCTATCTCTCTCTTTGTGAACGCATGAAAAAAGGCGAGAACGTAAAGATCGTCATTGGCACAGGCCACCCCGGCGCCACCTGTCAGGGTGCGGCATTTGAATACATCGTCAATGTTCACAAGGACCTCGTCAAAAAAGGCCTGCGCGACAAGGCCGATATCCTCTGGCTTTCCAACGAACCCGCCATGGGCGATTTCGGCGTCAACGGCGTGCAGATCAAACGCAACGGCCACGTGATGAAGAGCGAGGAATTCCTCACCTCCGTCTTCAACGATCACGGCATCCGCTATCAGGTGCAAACCGGCGTCACCAAAATTGAAGAAGGCAAGATCCACTGGCAGAATTACGAAGGCGAAGAAGGCACAACCGACTTCGACTTCTCCATGCTCATCCCGCAATTCAAAGGTCAGCCCTTCAAGTTCATTGCCAAGAACGGCGAGGACATCACCTCCAAAGTGACCAACCCTGCCGGCTTCGTTCTGGTGGATGGGAAATACGGTCTTCCCTACCCCGAGCTTGCTCAAACACCTGACGCATGGCCTTCCCGATATCAGAATCCCACTTACAAGAACATGTTCGCCGCAGGCATTGCCTTCGCACCTCCCGGCCCCATCTCCAAGCCATTCACCAACAAGAACAACCTGGCAATTGCCCCCGCTCCCCCGCGCACCGGAATGGTCAGCGGCATGATCGGACGCGTGGTTGCCCTCAACATCGCCGACCTCATTGAAAAAGGTGAAATGACCCACAGCGAACCGATGACCGAAATGGTCGCCGCCTGCATCGCCAGCATGGGAGACTCACTTTGGGATGGCAACGCCGTCACCATCGTCATGCGTCCCGTGGTGCCTGACCGCAAAAAGTACCAAAACGAATTCGGGCGTGACCTGTTCACCTCCCACCTCGAAATGGGCGTCAGCGGCGCATGGATGAAGTTCATGCTCCACCACACCTTCATCTGGAAATTCAAAGCCCTCCCCGGCTGGACCATCATCCCCGAATAGGAGAAACGACATGCAAAACCAACAGGAATTCTCAAAAGCTGAAAAATTCTGGATGAACTTCAAACTCTATCAACTCTGGCGGTTCGTTGTACTGAACCTGAAGATTCTGGCAGCGGTATATCAAAGCAAGCGTTCATAAGTCTGGATTTCTAACTTAAAAAAACAGAGGCAGAAATTTCTGCCTCTGTTTTTTTGTTTACTTATTTTGTAAATGATTTTAGATTTCATCTCATTTGTCATAAATAATTATTACTTTTTTCCATTGTCATAGCCTACTGAATTTGTTATAAATAGTTATATATAACGTAATATAACAAAACATAACAAACCATGTTCCGAGTCAACCGCCAAACTGATTATGCAATTCGAATGCTCCTATCTCTTGCAAAACGCGAGATAGGAGTTCGCGCATCAACAACAGAAATTCAGCAAGAAATGGTAATTCCCCATTCCTTTGCTCAACGAGTGGTTGCAAATTTGGCTCGCGGCTCCTTTATTCAAACCTACCCCGGCCGGGATGGTGGAATGATACTTGCCCGACCCGCCCGCGAAATAAATTTACGGCAACTATTAGAGCATTTTGAAACCCACCTGTTCGTTTCTGATTGTAGTCATAACGAGAGTACCTGTCCCCTGGGCATGGATTGCCCAATCTGCACACAGTGGGAAAAGCTGCAAAAAATTATGTCAGAAGAACTGGAACAGATCAATTTTGAATATTTGGCAAATAGTTCAAAACAAATACAAAAAATCCCCCTACTCAGCCTATCTTCCGGAAAAGCCTTGGAACTGCAATAAATATTTTACAACAATAAATATTTATATTACATTTTTCTTTTTTATTTGTGATAATATGCACGTTGCAATAGTCTAATCAATGTTTACAATACCAGTAATCGTTTACCATTTTGGTGATATTTATTTCCCAATTTGGATAAAGTTTGCCAATTATTTTTTTGGAGAAAAATATGGATCCAATCACATTATCAAGGCTTCAATTTGGCCTCACAACCATCTACCACTGGTTGTTCGTTCCTCTCACCTTGGGCATGGGCTGGTATGTGGCGTTTTTCCAAACCCGCTACTACCAAACAAAAGATGAAACATGGCACAAGATGGCAAAGTTTTGGGGAAAATTATTCCTGATCAACTTTGCAATTGGCGTTGTCACAGGCATCGTACAGGAATTTCAGTTCGGTATGAACTGGTCTGAATACTCCCGCTATGTTGGCGACATCTTCGGCGCTCCCCTCGCGGTGGAAGCTCTCATGGCCTTCTTCATGGAATCCACCTTCCTCGGCATCTGGATCTTCGGCGAAGGCAAAGTATCAGACAAGGTTCATCTCGCCTCCATCTGGTTGGCAGCCATCGGCTCCAACCTCTCCGCCTTGTGGATTCTGCTTGCAAACGGCTTCATGCAAGCTCCTCCCGCGAATTCCTTCGTTTACAACGAAGCCAATGGACGCCTTGAACTCGTCAACTTCTTTGCCCTCATCGGCAACCCCAAAGGCTGGATCTTTTTCTGGCACACCATTTCCGACGGTGTTGCAATGGCCGCCTTCCTGATTCTGGCTGTCAGCGCATATCACATCGCCCGCAAGCAAAATCTCGATTTCTTCAAACGCTCCTTCAACATCGCCGCCATCAGTGGACTTGTCGCTGGCGTATTGATCTTCCTCGGTGGTCACACCATGGGACAATACATGGCTGAAGTACAGCCGATGAAACTGGCCGCGCTCGAAGCCATTTGGGAAACCGAACAACCCGCTTCCTTCTCCGTCCTCACCATCGGTGATTTAAGCGGCAAAAAGGAAATCTGGTCACTCCGCATTCCCGCCGCGATGAGTTTCCTCGCCTGTAACAATTTCACATGCGAAGTCAAAGGTGTAAACGAATTACAAGCAACCTATGAACAGCAATATGGCCCCGGCGACTACATCCCGCTGATGATCGTCACCTACTGGACATTCCGTATCATGATGGCCTTTGGTATCTTGATGATCCTCATCACAGCATACTTAGTCTGGGCAAACATGCGCGGAGATATTACCAAAGCCAAATGGATGAAGTGGGTTCCCTGGCTGCTCATTCTCCCCTACCTCGCAAATGCCAGCGGCTGGATCCTGACCGAAATGGGACGCCAACCCTGGATCGTATATGGTCTGCTCAAAGTGGAAGATGCAGTCTCACCCAATCTCACCACCGTTGACTTGCTCATCTCCCTCATCGGCTACACCGTTGTCTATGGCACGCTTGCAGTTTCCATGGTCTACCTGATGAAGAAATACGCCATCGCCGGTCCAGACGCCGCCATGCACGAATCAGTTGACGTGGCTCCTGCGCGCGTTGGCTCGCAAGATTAATAACAGAGGAAAACATGTCATACGAATTCTTACAAATCCTTTGGTTCATTCTCATTGCCGTATTATGGATCGGCTTCTTCTTCCTCGAAGGCTTCGACTTCGGTGTGGGAATGCTCCTGCCCTTCCTCGGCAAAAAAGATGAGGAACGCCGCGCCATCATCAATTCCATCGGCTCCGTTTGGGATGGAAATGAAGTCTGGCTGCTCACCGCAGGCGGCGCGACCTTCGCAGCCTTCCCGCATTGGTACGCCACCATGTTCAGCGGCTTCTATCTCGCCCTCTTCCTTTTGCTGATCGGTCTCATCATCCGCGGCGTCTCTTTTGAATATCGTTCAAAAGACTCTGCCCCCGCCTGGCGCAACCGCTTCGACTGGATGATCGCCATCGGTTCCTTCATGGCCGCTCTTTTGCTCGGCGCTGCATTTGCAAACCTCGCACGCGGCGTGCCGATTGACGAAAACATGATGTTCACCGGCAACCTCTTCACATTGCTCAATCCCTACGGCTTGCTTGGCGGACTCACCACCGTTGCGATCTTCCTGCTTCACGGCGCAAACTTCCTCGGCCTGAAACTCGAAGGCGAACTGCGCGAACGCGTCAATGCCTTTGCAAAAAAACTGTGGATCGGCGCAACCGTCTTGTATGTGGCTCTCGGCATTTTCACCTACGCAGCTGGCTTCTGGGCGCGCGGTGTTGTCAATCCCGGCATCGTTCCGATCGCTGCTGTTGCTGTTCTGCTCGCCGCTGGCTACTTCATCAACCAAAAGATGGAAGGCTGGGCATTCATTATGGTTGCACTTAATATCGTGCTAACACAGGTCACCTTCTTCTCGATGACCTTCCCCAATGTCATGCTCTCCACCACCAACCCTGCCTTCTCTCTCACGATCTACAACGCATCCTCTTCGCAATACACGCTCACTGTCATGTCCGTCATTGCGCTCATCTTCGTCCCCATCGTCCTCGCCTATCAAGGCTGGACATACTACATGTTCCGCCAGCGCATCAGCACCGACAAAAAGACTCTCGTTTATTAATCCAAGCGTAATTTGAACATTGGAAGGTTGGCGGGGTATACTCCTCACCAACCTTCCAACTTTTTAACCTGATACCTAGCACCTGATACCTGACACCTCCCCCATGCACCGCAGACTTCTGACTCTCACCCGCGACACCCGCACCCCACTCCTCTTAACGATTCTTTCTGGACTGTTAGCTGGTCTGCTTACGATCTGGCAGGCGTGGCTCCTTAGCAGCGTGATAAATGCTGTTTTCCTTGAGAAGCAGGCACTCGCGCAGGTGATGCGTCCGCTCTTCCTCATCCCCCTCGCTATTGGCGGACGTGCCCTCCTAAGCTGGCTCAATGAAGTCGCCGCAAACGCCGTCGCCGTCAAAATCAAAACGGACTTGCGCAATCGTCTCTTCGCGCACATCCTCAAACTCGGCCCCGCCTACGCCCGTGGACAGCGCACCGGCGAACTGACAGCCGCCGCCGTCGAAGGCATCGAAGCGCTCGACGCGTACTTTAGTCAATACCTTCCCCAACTGGTTATCACCACCCTCGTTCCCCTTTCCATTCTTATTTTTGTTTTCCCCATTGACCTGCTCTCAGGCATTATCCTTCTTATCACTGCGCCATTGATTCCTTTCTTCATGATCATGATCGGCAAAGGTGCAGAAGCTGTCACCAAACGCCAATACGAAACCCTGCGACTCCTCAGCGCCCATTTCCTCGACAGCCTGCAGGGACTGACCACCCTCAAACTCTTCGGCCAATCCAAAGCGCAAACGCAAACCATTGCACAAGTCAGCGAAAAATTTCGTGACACCACAATGAGCGTGTTGCGCATCACATTTATTTCCGCGCTCGCCCTCGAATTGCTCGCCACCCTCAGCACCGCCGTCATCGCCGTGGAAATTGGCTTCCGTCTGCTCTACGGCAAAATGGACTTCCAACCCGCGCTCTTCCTCCTCGTCCTCGCCCCCGAATTCTACATGCCCCTCCGCGCCCTCGGCGCAAGATTCCACGCAGGCATGAACGGCACCACCGCAGCAAAACGAATTTATGAAATTTTGGATACAGAAATACCAGAGTCAAAAGTCGAAAGTCAAAAGTCAAGTGACATAGACATCCGACCTTCGACCTTTGACCTTCGACTCGAAGGTATCTCCTTCACCTACCCCAACGAAACAACCCCCGCACTCGAAAATATCAACCTCACAATAAAACAGGGTCAACACATCGCCCTCGTCGGTAAAACAGGTGCAGGCAAATCCACCCTCGTCCAACTCCTCCTCGGCTTCATCCAACCCACACAAGGCACTCTTCATCCTTCACCTTTCATCCTTCATCCTTCATCCTTTCATTTCCTGGGTTCCCCAACGCCCGCACCTCTTCCACGACACCATCGCCGCCAACATCCGCATCGGCAAAGCGGACGCGACTCACGCAGAAATTATCATCGCCGCGCAAGCCGCGCACCTGCATGAATTTATTGACTCGCTTCCTCAAAAATATGAAACCATCGTCGGTGAAAGCGGAGCCCGTCTCTCCAGCGGACAAGCCCAACGCGTAGCCCTCGCGCGCGCCTTCCTCAAAGACGCCCCCATCCTCATCCTCGACGAACCCACATCCAGCCTCGACCCTGAAACCGAATCGCTGCTCGAAGAATCCACGCGCAAATTAATGCAAGGCCGCACCGTCCTCACCATCGCCCATCGCCTCAACACCATATTCCAATCCGACCAGATCATCGTCCTCGACGAA
Source organism: Candidatus Villigracilis propinquus (assembly GCA_016714565.1). Lineage (GTDB taxonomy): Bacteria > Chloroflexota > Anaerolineae > Anaerolineales > Villigracilaceae > Villigracilis > Villigracilis propinquus. The sequence continues at coordinate 12,379 of JADKDM010000011.1, read as the reverse complement.
GGCCGAATCATCGAACAAGGCACGCACAGCGAACTGCTTGCGAACAATGGCATGTATGCGAGCATGGTGAAAACGTATGAGTTGCAAGTTACAAGTTCCAGGTTACAAGTTGAAAAGCCTCCAAACTCCAGAACCAACCCAACAACGTTCCCGACCTTCGACCTTCGACCTTCGACCAAATTCAATTAACAATTGCCAATCCCCAAACGCCTCAACTGCCTACTGCCTTCCGCCTTCTGAAGTTCTTAAAAGGCAACTGGCATCGCGTCGCCCTCTCCGTACTTATCGGTTCCATCACCATCGGCTCCAGCATCGCGCTCATGGGCACCTCGGCATGGCTCATCTCCACCGCCGCCATCGCAACCTCCGTCGCGGATCTCGGCGTCTCCGTCGTTGGCACGCGGCTCTTCGGCATCACGCGCGGCATCTTCCGCTACCTCGAACGCCTCGTCTCGCACGACGTCACCTTCCGCCTGCTCTCGCGCCTGCGCGTCTGGTTCTACGAAAAACTCGAACCCCTCGCCCCCGCCCGCCTGATGGAATTCCGCGCAGGTGACCTACTCGCCCGCATCATCGGTGATGTGGAAACTCTGGAAAATTTCTACGTTCGAGTTGTCTCTCCCCCATTGACCGCTGCCATCGTCGGCATTTTCACATCGATGTTTCTCGCCTCTTTCTACCCGATACTTGCTCCTGTTTTCCTGATATTTTTTCTCAGCCTCGGCATTGTTCTCCCCGCCATCGCGCAGATCACCAGCCGCAAATCCGCCGAACAGACGATCACCCTACGCGGAGATTTACACACCCGCCTCGTGGACGGAATCCAAGGCATGGCCGATCTGCTCGCCTACGGCCACGCAGATGAACGCCTGAAGCAAATCGCAGCCAACGGACTCGACTATGGCAACGCCCAACGCCGCATGGCACAAGTAACAGGCATCCACGCGGGATTATCCACCCTGCTCACCAACCTCGGCATGTGGACAGTGTTATTCCTGTGCATTCCACAAGTGACGGATGGCAACCTCGCTGGCCCCATGCTCGCCTCGCTGACATTGCTCACCTTCGCCTCTTTTGAAGCCGTCACCCCGCTGCCCCTCGCCGCCCAAATGTGGAACTCCTCTCGTGAAGCGGCACGCAGGTTGTTTGAAGTGGTGGATACGGAGCCTGCGGTTAGTGACAAGGGACAAGGAACAAGGGACAAGGAAGAACAACTCGTTACTCATCACTCGTTACTTGTTAACAATCTCTCCTTCACCTATCCATCGCAATCCACCCCCGCCCTGCAAAACGTAACCTTCGACCTTCGACCTTCGACCTCCCTCGCCATCGTCGGCCCAAGCGGTGCGGGCAAATCTACCCTTGCCAATCTTTTATTACGCTTCTGGGATTACAACTTCGGGAGAAATCACTCTCAGCGGAGAATCTCTCAAAGAGCAGAATCAGGATCAGGTACGGGAAAGAATCGGTCTCGTCTCCCAAAATACCTATTTCTTCAACACATCCATTTATGAAAATCTGCGCTTCGCCCGTAGAAAAGTCACAAAAGAAGAAATTGAAGCCGCGGCCAAAGCTGCGCAAATCCACGACTTTATTTTGAGCCTGCCAAAAGGCTATGACACAATGATCGGAGAGCAGGGACTTCGTCTTTCAGGCGGCGAACGCCAGCGGCTGGCGATTGCGCGCGTGCTCATCAAAGATGCGCCGATCTTGATCCTGGATGAACCGACTGCCAACCTTGACCCACTCACCGAAAAGCAGATACTTGAAACATTGTTCAATGTGATGAAGCGAAAAACCTCGCTGCTCATCACGCATCGTCTTGTGGGACTCGAAAATATGGATGAGATCATCGTGATGAATCACGGCCAGATCGTGGAGCGCGGCACGCATAATGAATTAAAAAACAAGGATGGTTTATATAGCCGTCTATTCGATTTACAAAATCGTATTCTCGAAGAGAAAGCTTGATTTTCGAATGCTTGCATCGCTTTGGTGGAAGTGCTATAATTCGACTACTTCCCCTGATATTTGAAAAATAAACTTTGTAGGGTGCCACGCATAAATTAATTGTGTTTGGAAAATTGTAACGAGAAACTTGACTGAACTCCCATTTTCACCAACATCATAAGGAAAATCGCCAGCCGCTAAACGGGGAAAGCTGGTTAGTTTTGCATTCACATCCCAAAATCCCAAGAGAAACGAAAAATGAAAATACTTGAACTAGAGAATGAACCGCTATCCAAATTGCGCGCAATGGCGAAGAATTTCAATATTCCAAACTTCAACCGCCTGAAAAAAGAGACCCTCGCCATGCTCATCCGCGAGGCGGAAGCGCAAAAGGAAGGCATTGAACTGCGCGGCGGTATTCTGGAAATAATGAGCGAAGGCATCGGCTTCCTGCGAGCCACCAACTATAGAATTAGCGACCAGGATGTGTACGTCTCACAGGCGCAGTTGAGGAAATATGATCTGCGCGCAGGTGACCTCGTGATCGGGCAGGTACGCCCTCCGCGTGAAAGCGAAAGGCATTTCGGGTTACTCAAAGTAGAATCGGTCAACGGCCTCGAACCAGAGATCGGCGCCCGCAGAGTGGTTTTTGAAAATCTCACCCCTATTTTTCCAGAAGTACGTTTTGACCTTGAAATCGACCACAGCACATTAGCTCCCCGTTTGATCAACTTAATTGCACCCATAGGTAGAGGTCAGCGCGGATTGATCGTTTCTCCTCCCAAGGCGGGCAAGACTACAATTCTCAAGCAAATTGCGAATTCAATTTCAACCAAATATCCCGATGTTCATTTAATTATTGCACTCATCGGCGAACGCCCCGAAGAAGTGACCGATATGGATCGCTCCGTGGATGCGGAAGTGGTTGCCTCGACATTCGATGAACCCGTCACATCCCATGTGCGCACGGCGGAACTGGCCTTAGAGCGCGCTAAGCGTTTGGTGGAGATCGGACGCCATGTGGTAATCTTAATGGACTCGATCACCCGCCTCGCCCGCGCCTATAACCTGGTCGTCAATCCCTCGGGTCGTACACTCTCCGGCGGTATGGATCCCTCCGCGTTGTACCCGCCCAAGCGTTTCTTTGGCGCAGCGCGTAACGTGGAAGACGGCGGCTCGCTGACCATCATTGCGACATGCCTTGTGGATACCGGCTCCCGCCTTGATGATGTGGTGTACGAAGAATTCAAAGGCACCGGCAATATGGAATTGATCCTCTCCCGCAAACTGCAGGAACGCCGCACCTTCCCCGCCGTGGATATCGAACGCTCGTCCACACGCCGCGAAGACCTGCTGCTCGGACCCGACCTGCTCCAGCGCGTCTGGCTCATGCGCCGTATGTTCATTCAGATGATCTCTCCCCCGCCCCAGGGCGCAGGTATGGATAATTCCGTAGCCACCGAAGCCATCATTACCCGCATGGAAAAATCCAAAAACAATTTAGAGTTTCTTGAAAATCTCACAAGGGATGCCTAGTCTGGTTGTTTTTGGGGTATCCCAAAAACAACACATAAAAAATGAAATCTTTTTTTGAAAAAATTCGCACTTCCTTCTCTGCTTTGGGCCAAAGGTTTAAACGCAGACCCGGGGCTCAGGTGGATGTGCCAGCCATTAATGAACCACCAACCGCGCCGCGTGAGACTCGCACGCTTCGCGCAAAGCCCAATGCAGATCGGTTTGCGATCATCAGTTGGGTGGTGACAATTGTGCTTGTGACGGTTTTGCTTGGCTCGACCCTTTACTATAAAAGCACACTGTCGCCAACCATAGTCACAGTTCCGCAGCCAACCAGCGCGGCGGGAACTTCCAGCGCAGGAACACCCCAAACTGGCGCACCAATTGCCAGCGCGGATGGAGGCGCATTGCCTTCCATCGTTCGCAAGCTGCAACTGATCACCAACATCCCTGAACGGCCAAGATATAACTCGATCATTTATCGCGTTTCGCGCGGCGATGCCATGCTTGCGATCGCAGATGAATTCAAGCTGAAATCCGAATCCATTTTGTACGTCAATACACAACTGGAAGATAACCCGCATAACTTGAAGCCCGGCATGGAACTTACCATCCCGCCGGTGGACGGGCTGTATTACGAATGGAAAGACGGCGACACATTTGAGACAATCGCTGAAAAATTCGATTCATCTGCCGATGAAATCATCAATTTCCCCGGCAACGCTATTGACCTGACCGACCCCACTGTGACACCCGGCACGCTGGTGATGATTCCCGGCGGGTCGCGTGACCTGCGCGCCTGGGAACAGGATCTGCAAACCGCGGGGCGCGGCGCAAACACGGGCACGGGCGGTACAAATGCCACCAACAGTTGCGGCGGCGGCCCTGTTGCCAGCGGATTTGGCTGGCCTGCCGGTTCACACAACATCTCCGGCAATGGCTATGGCCCCGGCCACCTCGCCATCGACATTGAAGCCGCTGAAGGCGACGCTGTTTTTGCAGCGGGGAACGGCATTGTGACCATGGCGCAAGGCGGGTGGAATTACGGCTACGGCAATGTGGTTCAGATCGACCACGGCAACGGCTATGTAACGGTCTATGCCCACTTAAGCTCGATCAATGTCGGCCAATGTACCCCGGTGGGTCAGGGCTCGGTCATTGGTGCGGCGGGCAATACCGGTAATTCCTTCGGCGCGCATCTTCACTTTGAAGTCCGCATCGGCGGTTCGAACATAAATCCGTACGATATTGTTCAATAAAACAAACCCTAAAGGTCTTAAAGACCTTTAGGGTTTTCATTTAACATGAACGAAACCTCTCTCAAAAAAACTCTCTCCAAAATAAACATCGGCGGCTTGCGCTGGTTTGATTCCATTGGCTCCACGAACGATGAAGCTCTGGCATGGGCGGCGGCAGGTGCTGATGACTTATCCATCGTCATTGCAGATGAACAGACGCAGGGCCGTGGCAGACTTAACCGAAGATGGTTCACCCCAAAAGGCAGCGCCCTCGCTTTTAGTTTGATCCTGCGCCCCTCCGCGGCGCTGCGCCCGCATCTCTCGCGGACCGTGGGGCTGGCTGCGCTTTCAATAGCAGATTCCCTCACCCAAACCAGACTCGCTCCGCGCATCAAATGGCCGAACGATATTTTGTTGAACGGAAAAAAGACAGCCGGAATTTTGGTTGAATCGGTCTGGTCTGGAGAAGATGTGGATTCGCTGGTGATCGGCATGGGGATCAACGTGTTCAGGGATTCCGTCCCGCCTGCGGATGTGCTGCAGTTCCCCGCAACCAGCCTCGAAGAAATGCTCGGGAGCATACCGCACGCACGCGAGGAGATCCTGCTCAGCATTCTGGAAGCGTTCATTCGCTGGCGTGAACGCATGGGCTCGGATGAGTTGATTCATGCCTGGGAGGAGATGCTTTCCTTTCGTGGCGAGCAGGTTGAAGTTAAAGCAGGAGGCGAAACTCCCGTCACCGGAAAAGTGGACGGTCTTGAATCCGATGGCAGCCTGCGGTTGAAAGACCTGCATGACAACTCCGTAATAGTCCGCTTTGGAGATGTGAGCCTGCGCCCGATGGCGTGATATACTTTTTGAAAAGATGAGGTGACCCATGTTTGATAATCTTCGAGAAGAAGTTTCAGCCAAGCCATTCCTTGATGAAGAAGAAGCCAAGTTCCAACCCGCCGCAGGGACCGAATCCGCTGGCAACAGAAAACCAACCCGCATTCTGGGAATGACCGCCGTTCAGCGTTTTGTGATCGTATTCATGCTGTTCCTGACGGTATGCATCATTGGTGCATCATTCTTATTTGTAATGGGAAAGATCGCCATTTAGACTGCATCCGCCCTGTTCGTAAAAAAATAAAAAAGCCCCGAGCGTTTCTGCTTCGGGGCTTTCTGTTTCTACACCAACTTCGGTTGTTCTTCGGGCCTCTCGGCTTCAGTTATCTGCGCGCCTGCCTTTTTCAAGTCCTCGGCTGAGATACGCGCCACGGAGGCAACGGCGTCTCCATCCTGCGGCTTGATGAGATGCACGCCCCTCGTTGCACGTCCTGACTGTTTGACATCCTTCACTTTCAAGCGCAGGGTCACACCGTTGGAAGTCATGATCGTCAGATCATCATCTTTTTGAACGACACGCGCGGCTGCGATCTTGCCGATATCCTTCAAGGCTTTCGGGTCAATTGTAAAGTTGCCGCTTGTTGCACGTCCCTTGGCTGAGTAATCGGTCAACGGAGTTTGCTTGCCAAAACCCTTGGTGGTAATAATCAGCAGCGCGCCGTCTTTCTCGACCACATCCATGCTTGTGACGGCATCATCCTTCTTGAGTTTGATGCCCTGCACACCGGCAGCCTGACGCCCCATCGAACGGACTTTTGCCTCGCTAAAGCGCAGCGCCTGTCCATTTTCAGTGACGATGATGATCTCATCTTTGCCCGAAGTCAAGCGTGCCCAGCCCAATTGATCACCCTCTTCCAAAGACATGGCGATCAAGCCCGAAGGGCGGACTGAGGCGAACTCTTCCATTGCAACGCGCTTGATCTTGCCGCGTCCCGTCATCAGCATGCAGAAGCTATCTGAGGAGAAAGCCCCGACTGCCATGGCCGCTGTCACTTTTTCGTTTGGTTCAAGTGAGAGGACATTGACCAACGGAATACCTTTTGTTGCGCGGTCAGAATCAGGGATTTGGTACACCTTCTCGGAATATACCTTACCCTTATCCGAGAAGAACAACATAGTGTTCAACGTGCGTGCCGGGATGAGCATGACTACTTCGTCTTCATCCTTGGTCGTATGCCCCATCACACCGCGCCCGCCGCGGCTTTGGGAGCGGAAAGCAGATGCAGCCACGCGTTTGATGTATCCACGCTCGGTGAGGCTGATGAGTACGGATTCATCCGCAACGAGGTCTTCGTCATGGATATCTTCCTTCGCGTCGGCAGCAATGCGTGTGCGGCGGTCATCACCGTATTTTTCAGTCAGCTCGATCAATTCAGATTTTATGAGTTCGAGTACCTTCTTCGGATGAGCAAGCAGGTCTTCAAGGTATTCGATCGTCGCTTGAACCTGCTTGTGTTCTTCTTCGATCTTCCAGCGTTCCAAAGCAGCGAGACGGCGTAATTGCATATCCAAAATTGCCTGCGCCTGCAACTCGCTGAGCTTGAAGCGGGTCATCAAGTTGGTCTTGGCTACATCCGCATCTTCGGCTTCGCGGATGGTTTTGATGACTGCTTCAATATTGTTGAGCGCGATCAGGTATCCATCCAAAATATGCTGGCGGGCACGCGCCTTTGCCAGCTCAAAATTCGTGCGGCGGACAATGACCACCTGACGGTGCTCAATGAAGATATGCAACATGCGCTTGAGCGGCAGGGTACGCGGTTCCCCATCCACGAGCGAGAGCATTTGCACGCCAAACGTGGACTGCAACGCCGTATATTTATAAAGCTGGTTCAGCACCTTCTTGGGCTGCGCACCGCGCTTCAACTCAATGATGATGCTCATACCGCGCTGGTCGGATTCATCGCGCAAGTCAGAGATTTGGTCGATCTTGTCGTCGCGCACGAGTTCGGCAATGCGTTCGATCAACGTGGATTTATTGACCTGATACGGAATTTCCGTAATATTGATGTAATACCGTCCGGCCTTGGTCTCTTCGATGTGAGCAATACCGCGCATCACGATTCGACCTCGGCCTGTTCCGTACGCCGAGTGAATTCCCTCTGTTCCGACGATCATTCCGCCGGTGGGGAAATCCGGCCCGAGCACGAATTTCATCAGGTCGTCAACGGTCACATCTTCGATCGTGTCGTAATGATCGATCAGATAATTGATCGCACCTGTCAATTCACGCAGATTCTGCGGCGGGATGTTGGTCGCCATGCCCACAGCGATACCCGATGCCCCATTAAGCAGCAGATTCGGCAACCGCGCAGGAAGAACGAGGGGTTCTTCGAGAGAATCATCAAAGTTGGGGCCAAAGTCCACCGTATCTTTTTCAAGGTCGGCCAATAATTCTTCGGCCATTTTTTGCAAACGAGCCTCGGTATAACGCATGGCCGCAGGCGCGTCACCGTCCACCGAACCGAAGTTACCCTGACCATCTACGAGCAAATACCGTAGAGAGAAATCCTGCGCCATACGCGCCATGGACTCATAAACTGCCGAGTCACCATGCGGATGATACTTACCCAGCACCTCACCCACGATACGGGCAGATTTCTTGTAGGAAGAATTGGAACGGATGCCCAATTCGTGCATGGCATACAAAATACGCCTGTGAACGGGTTTTAAGCCATCACGGGCGTCTGGAAGAGCGCGTGCCACGATCACGCTCATGGCGTAATCGAGATAGGCAGAGCGCATCTGGGCGTCAATATCAACGATCTCGATATTTCCTGCGATCAAATTTTCTTCAGCCATAAATGTCCTTAAATGTGGAAAAAATCGTCAAATTGGCATAAAAAGACACGAAGATGGGTGGAAACTTCGTGTCCGCATTAGATGAAAGAAGCCTGTATTTATAGTGTAATTATACCACCCAAGTCCGTTTTCTGTGCTGCCGAAGAGCCGCACAATAAAAGAAAAAGAGACCTGCATAAGCATGTCTCTTTTTCAGTGCCGAAGGAGGGACTTGAACCCTCATGAACGTAAGTTCACTACGCCCTGAACGTAGCGCGTCTGCCAATTCCGCCACTTCGGCATGTCATTTGTTGGCGGGTTGTATTTTATCTCAAATAATCGGAATGTCAATAATATGGTCGGGAACAAAATCATTGGCTGCATCGTTATCTTTCCATCCCTTTCAAAAATGCATTGTCAATCCATTACAGTACTGATAGGGGATGTATCTTTTTGCCCCAAAATTCGTTATATTATCTATCAAAGAAAGGAGTTGCATCATGTTTGTACTTGCAGTAGTGGTTGTCATTCTATTGCTCGCCCTGGCTGGCTCAGACCTGTTCGTATCCCAATACAGCCCGGATGAACTCAGCAACATGGGAGTTCAAGAGAAATGATGGATGACCATCCCATCCCCTAGCCCGACGCACATTGAAAGACGCGTCGGGCTTTTTTTATTAACTCTCCATACACATCCATGCTTCGACTACGGGCGGGAACGAACACCGCTCAGCGCGAAATTCTTCCTCCCAAAAGAACATCCAGACGATGTGAGCGCCATTGGGCAAAAAATTCTCATTCTGCGTAAAGTGAGTTATTAAAGTGGAATGCTTGGGGAAAATCTCCCTACCGAGCGGTAGGTTTTGAAGTATTGAGATATAATATAGCCACCTTACCGAGGAATTCAGATATGGACTTCTTCCCCACCATAGAGGAATAAAGATAAATTTTATGGCAATCCAACCTCTTTTTACCCAAATCGAAAAAACAATCCAACTGGCGGATGGGAACGTCATTCTTGAGGCTCATATTGGATTCCCGTTTGGAGAATCCAATCTCTACCTCCTTAGCCCAGGCGGAAATGTGGTCTGGAAGGCGGAAAAGCCAGAAATACGTTCTTTGTATACACGCATCAAACTAAATGAAGATTTCACCCTCTCCACTTTTACCAATGACGGCGTCTTCTGCGAATTGGACTTGAAAACCGGCAAGATTATCAGTAAATCAAGTTTCAAATAATGCTTCCCATTCAACAACCTCCCCTCGGATTTGTACTAGCCTTCCTTCTATTCAGCCTGATCTTCCTTTCGAACACTTTCAGGCTGTGGTTTAACACAGAAAAATATTATCAGGATCTTTATAACAGTCTCACCCGCTCCCCGATGCCGTTCAAGGAGTTCTTCCTGATGCGATTGAAAAATCGCAAACGCTGGGAAGTGGAGCAAAAGGTTTTCAGCATGATCGGCATCGTTGCAGTTGTGGGAATGGATGTGTTTGTAGTGATGGCGTATTTAGGATAGCCCCACCGTCATTGCGAGGGCGATGCACTTTCGCCCGAAGCAATCTCATACCCCGAACATGAGATTGCTTCGCCGCAGAGAACAAGAGCGCGGCTCGCAATGACGAAATAGTGTGAATATATATGAAAAGAGAACTTCATCCTTGTATTTACATCATGACCAACAAATACAATAAAGTTCTCTACACAGGTGTAACCAGTAATTTATTGAGAAGAGTGACAGAGCATAAAGAAAAGACGGTTGAAGGTTTTACCAGCCAATACAACGTAACAAAACTGGTCTATTACGAAGAATACACCACAATGGAAAAAGCCATCGCCCGCGAGAAACAGATCAAAGGCGGTTCAAGGCAAAAGAAATTGGATTTGATAATAAGCAAGAATCCAGAGTGGAAAGATTTGTACGATGAGTTTTTTGTATAAATAAATTTGTCCCCGTCATTGCGAGGGCGGTGGTTTTCCGCCCGAAGCAATCTTATTACTCTGACCGTCATTGCGAGCCGTTCTTTGGCGAAGCAATCCCCAACACGGCTCATGAGATTGCTTCGTCGGGAAGAGCACCCTCCTCGCAATGACGGAAAATCTCATCAAGGAGTACATCTTGAAAATCATCGCATGTATCAAGCAAGTACCCGACTCAGAGGCGAAAGTCAAAGCCGAGGGTGGGCAGGTATCCTGGGGGGACGCGCCGCTGGTCATCAACCCGTTCGACGAGTACGCGGTCGAAGGCGCGCTTCAGCAGAAGGAAGCCTCTGGCGGAACGGTCACCGCGTTGTGCGTGGGACCTGAGTCCGCGAGAGAAGCGCTCAAACATGCGCTCGCCATGGGCGCGGATGAAGCTGTCCTCGTTTCTGATGCAGCGTTGAATGATCTCGATACGGTCGGCGCGGCGAAGGTGCTCGCGGCTGCCATCCAAAAGATCGGCGGCGCGGATATGGTCGTCTTCGGTCGGCAGACGCTGGACAATGGTGCGGGGCTGACCCCTGCGCAAACAGCCAGAGTCCTCGGGTGGCCAATGCTTGGGTTGGCAGGCCAGATCAAAGTCGACGGTGGAAGCGTGACCGTTGAACGAGTCCTCGAAGAAGGCAGACAATCCATGAAGGCGAATCTGCCCGCGGTGTTGAGCGTCGTGCAAAGCATTGGCGAGCCGCGCTACCCGTCGTTCATGGGCATCCGCAAAGCGTCGAAAGCCACCATCCCCGTTTGGTCGTTGAGTGACCTCGGCGCAACAGCCCCCGCCCCCATCGTGACCCGCACCGAGTTGATGAACCCGCCCGCGCAGGAAACCGCCACCGAAATGATCACTGGCGAAACCCCCGCCGAGATCGCCGAAAAACTTGCTGACAAAATCATCGCGGAGAAAGTGCTATGAAAACTTTTGTGTATATCGATCACTTCAAAGGTGAAGTGCAGCCCGCATCGTGGGAAGCGCTTGGCCTCGCAAAAAGTTTTGGCACCGCCGTCGCGTTGGTCTTCGGCACTGGTGTAGATGAAGTAGCGAAAGCCGCTGTGGAATATGGCGCGGATGAAGTCCTCGTTGCGGATGATGCCTCGCTGACAGATTACCGCGCTGAGACGTATGCCTCCACACTCACTTCGCTCGCCGCAGCCGCCTCTTCCCAAAGCCCGAACCTGATCCTGTTTCCGACGACTGCTCGTACCCGTGAAATGGCCGCCATGTCGGCTGTGGACTTGAACACAGGCGTGCTCACCGATGTTTCAGCTCTCGAAGTGAACGGCGAATCGTTCGTCGCCACCCGCCCCATTTACGAAGGCAAAGTTTTGGAAAAGACCGTGTGCTCTGGCAAGCCCGTCATGGCAACCATCCGCGGACGTGCTTTCCCGAAACCGAATCGCGAAGAAGGCAAGAGCGGCACGATCACGAAAGTCGCCGCCGCTGGCGAAGCAAAATCCACCGTGGAAGGCTACTCTGCATCTGAAAGCGCAGTGAACCTCGGCGACGCAGGCGTCATCGTCTCTGGCGGACGCGGCGTTTCGAACAACCCATCCCTCACCCCGCCCGCAGGCATGGACGAGAAGCAAGCCGAAGTCTGGCGCGCCCAGCAAGGCTTTGCGCTCGTCACTGACCTCGCTCAATTGCTCGGCGGCGCAGTCGGCGCATCCCGCGCGGCTGTGGACGGTGGTTACATCACCTACGCTCATCAAGTTGGGCAGACGGGTAAAGTCGTTGCGCCTGATCTGTACATTGCTTGCGGTATCTCTGGCGCGATTCAACATCTCGTTGGCATGCGCAATGCCAAAGTGATCGTCGCTATCAACAAAGATGCCGATGCTCCCATCTTCAAGCAAGCCCGCTATGGCGTGGTGGGAGATTTGTTCCAGATCCTCCCGGCGTTGACGGAAGCGTTGAAGAAGAAGTTGGGGAAGTAAGGGCGAGTAAGAAGTAACGAGTAATAAGTTATAAGTGCAGACCTCCGAGGTTTCGAAACCTCGGAGGTCTTTTTGTTTTAACCTATGGAAAACAGAT
>JADKDM010000010.1 GCA_016714565.1 Candidatus Villigracilis propinquus | reverse complement strand
GCCGCGTTTGATAATGGCGTGCCGTTTTATCCTGTCGTGCCAACCTCCACAATTGATCTCTCGCTCGTGCATGGTGATCTGATTCCCATTGAAGAACGCAATCCGCAGGAAGTGCTGGGCTTGGAATTTGAAGGCCAGCGCGTTGCGCCGCCAACGCAAAAGCCCGGCAACATCGCTTCGATGTAACACCGCATAAACTTGTTACCGGCATCGTGACCGAGAACGGCGTGGCATATCCGCCATTCGAAGTGAGTTTGAAGAAGCTGGTTGAAAATAGACCTTAGAAAATTGATTGTTCAAAAACTTTACATTCACAAATCCCCGTGATAAACTTTTCATTGTTATGAAGCTATGGCGCACTCGTATGAGTGCGCCATTTACTGCGACAAGGAATAACTATGGATATTTTGCTCACTGGCTCCGTTGCGTACGATTACCTGATGACCTTCCCGGTCAATTCAAGGAACAAATACTTCCCGAACGTCTGGCGTCCATCAGCCTTTCGTTCCTTGTGGACGGCATGTCCAAACAACGCGGCGGTATTGCCCCGAATATTGCCTACACCATGGCGCTGCTCGGACAAACTCCGCGCGTGATGGCAACCGTCGGCGAAGACTTTGGCGATTATCGTGCTTGGCTTGATTCCAAAGGTGTGGATACATCGCTGATGAAAGTCGTCTGGCATTTCACCGCTTCGTTCTTTGCCACGACCGATCTTGATTCTGCTCAAATTGCATCTTTCTACCCTGGTGCAATGGCCTACCAGCAACCCGTCCATCAAGGAGTTGCCGAAACGAAGCCGGATCTTGTGATCGTTTCCCCAAGCGCACCGGATGCAATGATGAAATTCCCCGCAGAATGCCGCGAGTTGGGGATCAAATATTTGTACGACCCCAGCCAGCAGGTGTTACGTCTCGAAGGGCTGAACTGGCGCGGGATATGGAAGGGCCGTGCTTCCTCTTCTGCAATGATTACGAGTTCGGTCTGATCTCAAAGAAGACAGGCTGGAGCCTGGATCAGATTCTGGATCATGTGAAGGTGCTCGTCATCACACGAGGCAAAGACGGTGCTGACTTGTATTCAGATGGCGACTCGGTTCATATCCCCACCGTCCCTGAAGATGAAGTAGTAGACCCCACCGGTGATGGTCAAGCTTTCCGTGGAGGCTTCCTGACAGGCTATTCCCACGGCTTTGACTGGAAACTGTGCGGTGAGATCGGTTCTCTTTCTGCTGTGTACTGCCTCGAACAGCGCGGCACGCAGAACCATTCCTACACCGCTGCAGAGTTCGTAAAACGTTTCCGCCGGCACTTTGATGATGGCGGCCAATTGGATGTTTTCTCAAGTAAAATAAGAAACAATTGAACGATATAAATAAAGGAGCATTAAATGAATAATTACGATATCAAAGACCTACAACAAGCCGAAGGCGGACGCCGCCGTATTGATTGGGCGGAACGCGAAATGCCCGTCCTTCGTTCCATCCGCGAACGCTTTAAGAAAGAAAAGCCTCTCAAGGGACTGCGCCTTTCCTGCTGTTTGCACGTTACCACTGAAACCGCGAACCTGATGATCACCCTGCAGGAAGGCGGAGCGGACATCGTTCTTACTGCCTCAAACCCGCTCTCCACTCAGGATGATGTGGCCGCCGCTTTGGTGAACCAGTACGAAATTCCTGTTTATGCCATCAAGGGCGAAGACAAAGTTACCTACTTCAAGCACATCCGCGCCGCATTGGAGCATACCCCACATGACCCAGGACGATGGCGCTGACCTCGTTTCATCCCTCTTCTTCATCGAAATGGGACGCTTCAAAAGCTCGAGCCATCCCTCGCTTCATGGGCGCAAGGCCTCAGCGAAGCAGAGCGCAAGCAGATGCTCGCTAACGTCATCGGCGGTACCGAAGAGACCACCACGGGCGTCATCCGCTTGAAGGCGATGGAAGCTGACAAAGTTTTGAAATTCCCCCGTCATCGCTGTGGAACGATGCGTTGACCAAGCACTTATTCGATAACCGCTACGGCACCGGCCAGTCCACCGTGGATGGCATCATTCGTCCACCAACGTGTTGTTGGCTGGCAAGAACTTCGTCGTTGCCGGCTACGGCTGGTGCGGACGTGGTCTCGCCTCCCGCGCACGCGGCATGGGCGCTCAGGTCATCGTGACCGAGATCGACCCGATGAAGGCGCTCGAAGCGGTCATGGACGGCTATCAGGTCATGCCGATGACCGATGCATCCAAGATCGGCGATATCTTCTGCACCGTGACAGGTGATTTGAACGTGATCGACAAGCATCACTTTGAAGTGATGAAAGACGGCGCTTTGGTTGCCAACTCGGTCACTTCAATGGAAATCAATATTCCTTCCCTCGCTGCCATGAGCGTTGGCGAACCGAATCGTGTCCGCCCGTTCGTTGACCAATATCTCACCAAGGACGGACGCAAGATCAATATCCTCGGCGAAGGCCGCTTGATCAACCTCGCTTCCGCCGAAGGTCACCCTGCTTCCGTGATGGACATGTCCTTCGCCAACCAGGCTCTCTCTGCCGAATACATGGCAAAGAACGCCGACAAGCTCGAGAAGAAGGTCTACTCCGTCCCGACTGACATTGACAATGAGATCGCCCGCCTCAAGCTCGAAGCGATGGGCGTCAAGATCGACATCCTCACCCCGGAACAGACTCACTACCTGAATTCCTGGGAAGAAGGCACCTAGTTCGGTTAAACGATTTTAGATTTATGAAAACAGCCTCGTGGATTTTCCACGAGGCTGTTTTTTATTTTATGACGATGTCAGTTTTACGGGCAAATGACGACAACATCCACTTTGGCTGATTTGCCGCCGCTGTTGAACGCTTCCACGCTCAAGGTGATGGGGGTTCCTGCCACGGGCCAGCGGAGGAATCGGATGGGTGGTGATATTTGCTGCGACGGTGCCAAATAAACCGCCATTCAGGTAAATATTGAAACCACCTTCATTATTGGAATTATCCTGCCAGTTGATAACTCCGCCATATAAATAAATGGGTAATACCTGAGGAGCGCAAGCCCTTACAGCGGCCAGATTTGTGACAGCCGAGGGTGGAGTAGGTGTGGCTGTTTGCGTGGGAGTTGCTGTAGGTGTAGATGTGGCTGTTGGGGTGGGCGTAGGCGGAATTGCATACTCGGTCAAACCAGCTGTGTTTCCGCTGACGGTTGCGTATTCGTCCCAAAGCCAGCATGTGCCGGATTTGCCGGGGTTGTTAATGATCCAGTACCCGGTGGATGTATTCTTACCAACGACAATGGCGGTCTGTCCCACCAACAGTCCGCCGACACGATCATACTGCACACCAGGACCTGTGCGGCAGTTGGTGTCGGTGCTTACTGAAACTTCCGGCACAGAGGGGGTGGAGGTAAATCCTGGTGTGGGAGTTGGGCCGGGTGTTGACGTGAACTCAGGCGTTGAAGTGAAACCACCCGGTTGGAGCAGAAGTGCCTGGGCGGTGACAGTCAGCACGGGTCCGGGGTGGGTGTGCCATCTCCGGTGGGAGGTTTCAGGCTGTAGGGAGAAACGATCAGTAGAACCGATAATAATAAGAGTGATTTATTTTTAAGCATTTTCTCTCCTTTTCATAACGATTATGACATAAGTTACGGAAAGGTCAAGGAGGGGGCAATAGTATATCTGGCCTAGCAAGGTGCTATGGCAGATTCGTTGAAAGGCTGGTTAGGGAGAGATCGTAAATTTACGGGCATATAATGTCGATGGATCTCTTCGGAGATTTGCCTGCGGAATTATAGGCTTCCACAAACAGGGTGATGGAGCCGCCGGGGTTGAGTTGTAACTTCGGGATGGCGGATGTGGTCACGTCCCGTGGATTGGTGCTGGAATGACCGGCATTTGAATATATGTTGTATCCGTCTTCGTTGGATACATCCTCCCAACTGATCGATCCCGCGAGATCGTAGCTGATTCCGTTGAAGAAGCAGATCTTGTTCGCTGACAGCCCTTTGACCGCACCCGGCAGGGATGGTGTGGGAGTGGGTGGGATGGCAACTTCCTTTAGGCTGTCAGTATTCCCGTTCACCGTTGCGTATCTTCCCCAAAGCCAGCAGGTTCCGTCACGGTCTGGATTCTTGATGATCCAATAATTGGTGACGGTGTTTTTCCCGACAAGTTCGGCGGTTTCATCTTTGAGTAGTGCGCCAAGGTTGTCATATTCCTTTCCGGGCCCGCTGCGGCAGTTTGTGTCCGCACTGACGGTGACCGTGGCGATGCCCAGAGTGGGAGTCGATGTGACGGTGGGCGTCTCTGTGTTGATTGTTGGGATGGATAGATCGGGGGTGGCTGTAATCACCACGGGGGATAACAGATTGTTGGACGGCTGAATAAGAACAGCCTGCGCGGTAATAGTGGCTATGAAATCCGGTTCACTGGTTGGGGTTTGGCCTGCGGGCACATTGCAGGCGAGAATGGTGATGAGGGCGATGCACGCGAGCAGAATTTTATTTGACCTGAGCATGTTATTCTCCTTATCAATTGAGGTGAGGCAGGGACTTGATGGAATGTTCTCATAAGAACTCACAGCCTTCAACCGATAAAGATTTTATTGCTGGCGATATTTTATCGCTTATCGCATAAAACTTTCCACTCTTCAATGGACAGAGTCTCCGCGCGGCGCATGAAGTCAATGCCTGCCGAGGTAAGCAGGGCTTCCGCTTCTGTAGTGGGAATGTGCAAGCCTGAAGCAAGCGAATTGCGCAGGGTCTTTCTCTTTTGTCCAAATCCTGCCTTGGTAAGTTTGAAGAAGGTGTTTAGCAGGTCTCGTGGAATGAGCGGTTCATCGTAAATGTCGATGCGCAGGATGGCGGAGTCTACTTTGGGGGCAGGGTGGAATGCTCCGGCGGGAATCTTCGCGGCGATGCTGGGCTTGCCATAGACTTGGACGCTCAAAGCCAGCAGACTCAAATCTCCAGCCTTGGCGCAGATGCGTTCAGCAACTTCCTTTTGGATGGTCAATACCACACGGCGGGGTTTGATGTCGCCTTCGAGCAGGTGGCGGATGATGGCGGAGGTGATGTTGTACGGGATGTTCGCGGCGACGATGTAGTTGGGCTGGTCTATTAATTCCGAGATGGAGAGCTTGAGAATATCACCATGCACCACGCGCACATTCTGATAAGGCGAGAGAACTGCCCGTAGTGGGGCAAGCAGGTCAAAGTCCAGTTCGACCGCTGTCACCTGTTTGGCAGAGACAGCCAGATAGCGTGTGAGACTTCCAAGGCCGGGACCAATCTCCAGGACGCAGTCATCTTCCCATTTCTGCGGCGTCCGCAATTTTTTTCAAGAACAGAGATCGTCCTGTAAAAATTCTGGCCGAGGGCTTTGTCGGCACGCAGGCCGTAGCGTTTTAGGACGGCGGCGGCATTGAGCGGTTGAATGTTGTTGTATTTCATTGTTAATCACAGACCAGAGGGACGTCTTCGTTTTCGGGAGCAATGGACGAAGCAGCGGGGAGGATGGGCGCGGGCCATGTGCCTGCGTGGAATTTTCTGACATAGTCGCTGAGGATGTTGAAGTCGGCATCCAGAATGGCGATGCGTTTATCGAGGACGGGGGTCGAACTCGCGGGTTTGGGTGAAGAGCTCCTGGGGGAAGCTGGTGAGGACGATGTTTTGCGGCAGGAGTTTTGTGCCAACGCAGACCAGTTGTGAAATTTGTTCGGGGGTGAAATCGGTGCGGATGTTATCTTTGAAAGATTCGATCAAGGCCGGGATCTGGGTGACCACATTTGGGCTGGTGAGTTTTTTACGCAACGCGCACAGGACGATGTTCTGGTTGTCTGCGCGTTCAAAGCTGCCACCGCCGCGGTTGCGCGCAACCTTGAGCGCACCCGCACCGTCCAGATGATGGGTGCCGATAGGGCAAGCCTGTCCTTTTTTGAAGCCCGCTCATCTTTGATGTTCACGTCAATGCCGCCGAGGGCGTTGATGATTTTTTCAAAGGTGCGCATGTTGATGGAAACATAATGATCGGTTTGCACGCCGAAATTTTTGTTGAGGGGTCAGCGCCAGCAGACCGGGTCCTGCGCTGGGGTCGTCCCAATATTGGAAGCCGGGCTGCCCGTGGAGATAGGCTTGATTTAGCTTTTCGTGATCCTGCCCGTTAAGATCGTCTGAGATGTAAGGAATCTCAACCCACAGGTCGCGTGGGAATTCGAGCATGGTGACCTTCGGGATGGAAAAATCCACGCGCACCACGCGGATGGCGTCTGCGAGTCCGTAGGTGTAATTATCTCCGCGGGTGTCTGCGCCGACGAGCAAAATGTTCATGATGTTGGGTCCGCCGCAAAAAGCCTGTGGTGTGGAGGTGGGGAAGTTCACCAGCGGCACGAGAGTGACAGACCCTGCGAGTGTTGGCGATGGGCCGGGAGAGGCCGTCCACGTGGGCGGCAGGGATTGCTGGTTGACTGGTAATGCAGGGCCGAGCGGCTGGGCTGCGAAGGATTGATAATTTGCGTACGCGTAATATCCAAGCCCGCCCAATAGGGCGCAGGCAATGATGGAAAGTACGCCGATGGTGTATTTTTGTGATCTGGTCATTTTTGTGTACTTAGTTTTTCATCCTGGGCGGAGCCGCGTGGTTTTTGCGGCGCAGTCGAAGGATGGGGAGGCGATATATCTTTTTTCACATCAATTGTCCTTCGACTTCATTCCTCGAAGCTTGCCCTGAGCATGTCGAAGGGAGCGCTCGTCATTCCGCTCAGGACGGATGGATTTATTTCAAAAAATATGGAACTTCAGCGGGGGCAGGTGCGAGGAAGTATACCGTCACCCAACCGGAGAGTCCGCCGATTGCATTGTCATTGTAACCAAGGTCGATCCATTTTGTGCGCGGCACGCCGAAGGCAGTCTCGATGATCGGTCCGCCGCCTGTGTCGCCGATGGTGGCCGCGCCGTAGCCGGGGACATACACCTTCATGCCAGCCAAGTAGGAATAGATCGAATAATCCACCGCCACAATGCCAAAACCCGCAGGCGCGCCGCTTGCGGTTCCGTATGAGCAGCTGCCTGTTCCCGAGTTGCACGGCGAATACCATGAGGCATACATTTCCGTGGCATACCAGTATTCATACGGAATGGCGCCGCCCGCAGGCGCAAGCACGATCTTCGAGCCGCTTGCCACAACCTGTTTTTGCGGTTCGCGCAAAATCGTTTTATCTTCCGTCTCGCGATTTACTTCGTTTCCATCTTCGTAGCGGATGCGCGTGCGCACCATCGCGATCCCATTCACGCCGGGCTGGAGGATCTTCTCCTCGCCAAAAGCGACGTCCGCTGAATCAACAGTCTCTTCTTCGAATGGGATGGATTCCATTGTAATGCTGATGGATTCGGATACTTGCGTCACGCGGATCTGCCCATCTTCTGGCAACGCTTCATTCTCAAGCGGGTAGCTGGTATCTAGTCCTGACAGTGGTATCCCAGCCTCAGCAAGAGCCGCACCAACCGTCCCTGCGGCGGAGCGGATGGTGATCATTTTCTCGCCAGTTGTAACGACCAAGTCACGCACAGGGAAATAAGTCACGGTCATCGCAGAGTTGACGGCAGTGTCAGCGGGCGGGTTGATGACGTCATTCATGCCAAGTGAAAAGCCCGCATCGCTCAATGCCTGTCCCACCGTGAGCGCGGATGTTTGAATCGTCAGCTCGCCCTGCGGAGTGACAAACGTAAGCGGGATCGAGCGGCGCAATTGAAGTTGAAAGGAATCGTTTGCTGTAATCGATTCGTCCAGTGCAAATGGGATGCCGTTCACGAGTACGCGGTCAGTGGGCTGCGGTGTGATGCCCGCCTCGGTCAGGATCAGCAGCGGCGTTTTTGAACTGGATGTAACGGTGAGTATCGTCTCGCCGTCAATGATGGTGATGGAGCGGGGAGAATTTGGCTGGCATGAATACAAAAACAGAGTCAGCAAAAACGCCAGCCATTGAAGGGATTTCATGGAAGTAATTATAAACGAATGACAGTTTGCTCTTTTTGCAGTACTCGGTAACTTTTTGGCTCTTTTGAGGGCTTAGCCCTCGAAAGAGCAGGCAGGATTAATCGTTGCAGTTTTCATCTTCGCAACTGCATTCAAGGCCTTTGGCTTTATCAAAAGACTCGCGCCCTTCGTTGATCGAAAAATAGATCAAGCCCAATGCCCCGAGGCTGTCCACAAAGCCGAAGCCAGTGAACTGATAAATGAAACTGGAAATCAGCAGCACCACCGACATGTAAATGCAAACCATCGTGCAGTTTGCATCCGCGAGGATCGGCATGGAATTGAGCGCCCGTCCCACTTTGCGTTTGCCCGTTACCAATGCCCACATCATGGCGATCGAAATGATGGAGATCACCAGCCCGGGCAGCGTTGTCTCAGGCTTGTGATTGGTGACGATGTTGTACACAGCCGAGACGCCAAGCCCCACGGCAAGGATGTAAAATGCCGTGCCTGTCACTTTCAGGGCAGTGACCTCGAACGGCGTACGTGATGTTTCGGGGTTCTGACGAATGCGGTTCACCATCACCAGAATCCCAATGCCAGACATCACCTCGATGAACGAGTCCACGCCGAAGCCGAAGAGCGCGAGTGACTCATCGCTGACGCCAAATCCGATGGATACCAATCCCTCGGCGATGTTGTAGACGATGGTAAAGACTGCCAGCCAGAGCGCGTAATTCCAATAATTTTTTTGCATGGATTGTTGGACAATAGTGGACATGGTTATCTCCTGCCGGTAAATATAGTGTAGTTTGCAAAAAACAGGCAACAAAAAATCCGCACGTTTGGGTGATGTCATTTACAATTGGGGTATGCAGAAACCTTTGATCACCAGCTTGGGCAACCCACTCATCAAACAGGCGCGTGCGCTGCGCCAAAAGAAGGCGCGTAACGAAAGCGGCTTATTCCTCGTTGAGGGTATCCATCACGTTGGCGAGGCTGTGGAAGCTGGCTGGGATGTGGAAACGATCCTGTATTCGTCGGGAGTGTTGACCAGTCCCTTTGCGCATGAATTAATTACCCGCTTCGCTTTCAAGCCTCAGCCTGTCACTGCTCAGGTAATGGAAGCGCTGGCTGACAAGGAAAACCCGCAGGGCATTATCGCTATCGTCCGCCAGAGGAAGAGCCCGCTCAAGGATGTAAAGCCGTTCAGGAAGGCGGTAGCGTTGGTTTCTCCGCAAGACCCTGGCAATGTCGGTACCATCCTGCGTACCGTTGATGCCGTTGGTGCGGATGCACTCTTCCTGCTCGATGGCGGTGTGGAGTTGTATCATCCGTCCGTGATCCGTGCCAGCATGGGAACCTTGTTCTGGAAACCCATCATCCAAACCTCATTCAATGATTTTCTAGGCTGGGCGCGCGAGGGGAAGTATCAGCTCATTGGCACTTCCGCCAAAGCGGACGTAGGCTACGATACGCTCGTCCCGCAAATCCCGTGGGTATTGATGCTTGGCAACGAGCAAAAGGGACTTTCAAAAGAGCAGTCCGCCGCCTGTGATGTGACGGTGTCACTTCCCATGCAAGGGCGGGTCAGTTCGCTAAATTTGGCTGTTGCGGCTGGTGTGTTGTTGTATCAGTTTGGGGAAAAGAAGTAAAAGCAGGAACTGGTTTATTTAACCCCCCGGGGGGGGGGGGGGCCCCGGGGGGGGGGGGGAGGGGGGGTTTTTTTTCCCCCCTTTTGGGGGTGGGTCCGCCCCCTCGCCCCCCCGCGCGCGGGCGCGGGGGGGGGGGGGGGTGGCCGTACAAACCCCCTTTTTTTTTTACCCCCCCGGGGGGGGGGGAACGTCCCGTTTTTAAAAACGCATCGAGTCACTGCTTCACTAGTTGTTACCCAGATATTATTATTTGTATCCACCGCAATTCCATGCGCTCCATCTTCATTAGTAATCTCTTTATTTAAAGTTGGGAGTCCATCGCGGCTGTCGTATATCTCCCAAATGTTTTGGTTGTTCAGATGGTAGATTACTGGAGATTCCACGCCGGATGCCACCCAAATCGAACCATCTGGCCCAAATGTAAAGGAATTAATATGGCCGCTTGGAAGCGAGGTGTT
Source organism: Candidatus Villigracilis propinquus (assembly GCA_016714565.1). Taxonomy (GTDB): domain Bacteria; phylum Chloroflexota; class Anaerolineae; order Anaerolineales; family Villigracilaceae; genus Villigracilis; species Villigracilis propinquus. Next base: position 244,437 of record JADKDM010000010.1, on the reverse strand, counting down.
TTCATCAAGGCTCCAGATTTCAGATTTGGGGTCGAATTGCATTAAACCTTCCAGGCCCGCAAACCAATAGGTGCCATCCGGGGCGACCACTATCCTGTCAATGTAATCCACAGGGACGTAGTTAGCGCCGTCGGTATCGTTGCTATAGGTTATCCATTTTGGCTGTCCATTTTCGCTTGCAGGCAGGATCAAGCGGGTCATTCCCTCTGTCGCAGTGGGAAGCCAAACAGAGCGATCTTCAGTGGCGGCTATATAGGTAACAAAATTATCAGTAAGCCCTTCCTGTGTTGTGTAGTTTATCCATGAGTTTGAGCTCGGTATGAAGTGCGAAACCCCGCCTTCTGTTGCGAACCAAATGGATTGGTCGGGGGCTTCCGCTATTTTGAAGACTTCACCATTGATCAAACCATCTTGTTCTGTGAACGATTGCCAGGTTGAGCCGTTCCAGACCGATGCTCCGCCTCTTGCTCCGAACCAGATATCGCCGTTAGTGAAGGGAGTGATGGAATAGATGTCATTGCTTATCAGCCCTTCATTTTTTGTGTAGCGAACCCATGTGTCTTGCGCAGAGTCATAGCGTACTATGCCTTTTCCAAAGGTTGCAGCCCAGATCGTCCCATTTGTAGCGATGGCGATGTCAGATATTTCATCTTGAACGGCGACGCCTAATTGATAAGATGTGCAGGAAGGAGAGGCTGGACGAGCTGTGGCTGTCGGGACCCCTTCAAGCGTAATGAAGCCAAATTCATAAACTCTTTCAGACTCGCGGGCGTTGGATGGCAGGCTGTTTTGCGTAGTCAGGGCGTAGTTAGCCGGAGCATCGGGATATATTTCAAAACTAGCTTCCGGGCAGCCCGGCAGCCACACCATCAATACCGCTTCACCTTTCCAATCACTTGCCACGCTCTCGCCATTACTGACGTGGAAGGTAACATCTGGCAACGGCTGTTCATCTGTTTCGCGTTGTCCGTTCTTATTTTTGTCTATCCATGCGACGGCGGTTCCGCTCCATGCGCAATCGGGGGCAAACCCAACTGTCTGAGCGGCGATGGGCATGCCTTGATACTTTATCCAGAAAATGACATTCGGTATGATCCATGTCGCAAAACATAAGACAAGCACTGATATTGGGATGAACCAAAGTTTGTTAAAATCCCTTTTGCTCTTTTCTTCATTTTGCATATTTTCACCCTTTGTAAGTTTTTTCAATGTCCAAAGTAAAAAATGTTTATAGTTTTTCTCATCTAACCTGTTTACAAATTATATGCCCAATGGATGTCCGATTCGGAAATGAGAATCAAAAAAGCCTTCTCGCGCAGAGAAGGCTTTTTTGCAGATTCAATTTTCAGTTAAGAAAGAGGCGGCGCTAGAATTCGTCTTCTTCATCGAGCCACTCATCGTCGTCTTCGTCAGATTCTTCGTCTTCCCATTCTTCCGATTCTTCCTCTTCGTCCCAGTCATCCTCTTTGACGATGGTGGCATCGGATGGGGAATAGGTGGCGCAGCCGGTGTCCGGATCCAACTCCACCGCTGCGGCGGAACAATATCCTTCATCAACGAACACACAATCTGCGTAGTGACATTTTAATACGGGGCATATTTCACTTCCTCCTAAGATTGGGGGTTTTGATCAGGCGAATGACGGCCACGATAAAGATGAGCGTCATTGCGATCTGCGATGTAACACAGAATGGGCAGATGGCTTTTAGCAAGGCGACCTCAACATAGATCAGCCAGACCGTAAATATGAAACCGGTCAGCGCCATTCCAAAGATCAACAGTGTGCCGTTCTGCCTGAAAAACGAATTTCGGTTTTCAAACAAAAGCACGGCGAGGATTGCCAAATACCCTAAAACACCAATTGCAGCAACAGGGATGCCGTTCACTTCGGAATAGATGCTCGCGTTCACAGTGGAGCAATCGCCTGAGCCCAGGCACATACTGTCATTGGATGTGACCTTGTAGATGGTCATGTAAACCGAAACAAGCAAACCGACGATCACAAGCGCAAGCGTTGCGCGGTACAGCCATTTATCCATGCTTCCTCATAATAGTAAAGCCTCTACTTCCTGTCCAGCAGGCACGCATTTTACACCAGCGGGGATAATAAGTAAAGCATCCGCCTGTACCAAAGAGAGCAGGTTTCCCGAGCCTTGGTGGCCGGTCAGGCGGGCGATTTGGACACCGTCTTCTTCGCGGAGGATAGCCCGCAGATAACTTTCTCTTCCATCTGATTCGATCTCTTCGGCGCTTCTTACTTTAATCCTGCGCCTGCTGCTGCCCAATTGGCCGCTCAGCCGCTCGAGCACGGGACGCACAAAAACCTCAAACCCAACGAATGCCGAGACAGGGTTTCCGGGCAAGCCGATGAATTTTTTGTCGAAATATTTTCCAAAGGCCAGCGGTTTTCCCGGGCGCATGTTAACACGCCAAAAATCCAACGCTCCATTGGATTCGATCACTTCTTTCACATAGTCAAACGCTCCCACGCTCACGCCCGCAGATGAGAGGATAAAGTCTACATCTTCGCTCATTGCCTTTTGAAAAATCGCCTCCACAGATTCACGCGTGTCTTTCGCTACGCCCAGCCGCAGCACTTCGCTGCCCGCGCTTTCAATGGATGCCGCCAATGTATATGAATTCGAATCGCGGATCTTGCCCGATCCGAGCGGAGCGTCCACTGCCAGCAATTCATCACCTGAAGAGAGCAAAGCCACGCGCGGCTTTTTTGTGAACTTCCACGTTCGAGATTCCCAGCATCGCCAACAGACCGAGATCCTGCGGCTTAAGAGGTTGTCCTTTTTTATGACCACATCCCCGGCGTGAATATCCATCCCCCGCAGTCGGACGTTTTGTCCGGCTTTCCATGCCCTTTCCAGCGAAACCGTCTCAGGTGCGGATGTGCCTGCGTCGCGGTTGTGAAAGTCGGTATCTTCCACGGGGATGACGGCGTTCGCACCAGCAGGCAATTGTGCGCCGGTCATGATGCGCGCAGCTTCACCTGCTTTGAGGGCTACTGTGGGGACGGAGCCTGCGGGAATGTCCGCGACCACACGCAAAGTGATACGTGAAGCGGAGGTATCTTCCGAGCGAATGGCAAAGCCGTCCATAGCTGAATTGTCAAAAAGGGGGAGGTCGTGCGTGGCAGCAACATCCACTGCCAATACACGGTTTGCACAAGCAATCAGTGGAGTGCTTTCTGTTGCTGTAGTTTGAAAATGGGAAAGGATACGTTCTCGAGCTTGAGTGACTGATAACATGTTGAATGCGCCGCGATTATACCCCATGCACACCCTTGGAATTGTTTTTGAATCGTTAAACTTTTCAGCAGTACGCTTTGAATTACCCTGGGTTGATGCGGTGTGCTTCCATCACATTCGGCAAATTCTCGATGCGCGTGAGCACACGGCTAAGCTGGGAGATGTCCTTCACTTCAATGATCAGGCGCAGGTCGGCAATGCTGCGGTTGACGTTCACCGTCACATTCGCGATGTTGATATTTTCATCTGCAAGCAAGTTGGAGATATCGCTCACCAGTCCCTGCCGGTCATAGGCTTTGATATTCACCGGTACGGGATATGTCCGTTCCACGTGGCCCCAGCCCACCTGTAGAATACGTTCACGGTCTTTTGTTTGCAGAATGTTCGGGCAATCCTGCCGGTGGATGGTTGCGCCACGTCCACGAGTGATGAAGCCCACGATCTGGTCGCCGGGCATGGGGTTGCAGCAGCGCGCCATGGTGGAAAGCATGCCTTTCAGCCCAACCACCTCCACCGCATCAGTGGAAGTTTTGGGAGAGGAAGGCGCATTCACCGCGAGAATTTCCTCTGTGACATCGGCTTCGGAAAATTGCCTGATGATCTTGCTGATGGACAGGTCGCTGCAGCCAAGCGCAATGAACAATTCATCTGGAATTTTATAACCCATGTCACGCGCCAGCTTTTCGTAGTTGACTTCCGTCAGCCCGAGCCGTTGCAGTTCGCGTTCGAGCGTATCGCGTCCCTGCGCCAGATTCTGTTCATCTTCCTGCTTCTTGAACCAGACCTTGATCTTCGAGCGCGCACGGGACGTCCGCACCAGCCCGAGATTCACATTCAACCAGTCACGGCTGGGACCGCCGCGTTTGGTGGTAAGGATCTCGATTTGGTCGCCCGTCTTCAATTCCTGATAAAGCGGAACGAGCTTGCCGTTCACCCGTGCCCCGCGGCAGCGATGACCGATATCCGTGTGGACGTGATAAGCAAAGTCAATAGGGGTGGAACCGGCAGGCAGGTCAATAATGTCACCGCGCGGGGTGAAGATGTACACGCGGTCCTGGAACACATCACTGCGCATGGATTCGACGAATTCCGCAGCATCGTTCACGTCCGAGCGCCATTCCATCATCGAGCGCAATGAATTGACACGCTGCTCAAAGTTTTTGTCGGAATGCTTCGTGCCTTCCTTGTAGCGCCAGTGCGCCGCAATACCGTACTCGGCGCTCAAATGCATCTCGTGTGTGCGGATCTGCACCTCAAGCGGACGTTTATCTTCATATACAACAGCCGTATGCAGCGACTGGTAAAGTTATCCTTCGGCGCGGCGATGTAATCATCGAACTCACCAGGAATGGGACGCCACGTGGTGTGGATGACACCCAGTGCGGCATAGCATGAAGGCACGTCAGATACAATCAACCGCACCGCACGCACATCATGCAGCATATTGAAGGGTTTATCCTTTTTTTGCATCTTTTTGAATATCGAATAAATATGTTTGGGGCGTCCGCTGATCTCTGCTTTGATGTTATTCTTCTCAAGCAGTTTTAACAGGCTTTCTTTTATCGCTTCCAACTGCGCTTCGCGGTCTGGTCTTTTTTCCGCCAGCAGTTCTGCGATCTCTTTATATTTCTCAGGGTTCACATGTCGAAAGCCGAGATCTTCCAATTCCCACTTGATCTGCCAGATGCCGAGTCGGTTTGCGAGCGGGGCAAAAATATCCAGCGTTTCCTGTGCTATGCGCTGACGTTTGTGCTCGGGCATGTGCCCAAGCGTGCGCATGTTGTGCAGGCGGTCTGCCAGTTTGATCAGCACCACGCGCACATCTTCGCCCATGGCGAGGAATGTCTTGCGCAGTGTTTCCGAGATCATATCCTCTTTGCGGCCCAACAGCGCAGGCTCGATCACGGGTTCTTCGGGTTCGTTGCTGTTGTTTCCATTTTCAGCGTGCTGGTCGCCGCGCGAGACTCGCGGAAGGTGGGTGAGCTTGGTCACGCCGTCCACTAGAATTTTTACGGTGTCCCCAAAGTCGCGGCGGATGTCCGCCAGAGTGATGCTCGTATCTTCCACCGTGTCGTGCAACAGCCCCGCAGCGATCACTTCCGACGGCACTTTCAACTCCGCGAGAATGCTCGCCACCGCAATGCAGTGATTGATGTACGGCTCGCCCGAATGCCGCTTTTGCTCACGGTGCGCCTCCTCCGCCAAGATATAAGCACGCTGCACCAACTCGCGGTCTGCAACAGTGTACGTGTCTGGGAGTTGCTCTAAAAGTTTTTCAAGCGGAATTGTAGCAGTGGCTGTTTTCATTCAGATAATTGTACTACGCAGGATTAGAGAATCAAGGCAGGGATGGAGTCGCCTCGCACCGCGCCCATGCCTGCCTCTGTTTCCTGCTGCTTTTTCCTACTCTGATGTTAGATCGTCTTCAACAGCGCCTGGTGGCTATTCCTCAAGCGGTCTGCAATAATAACGGTAATCCGCTGCATGACCTTGAATCCCGCTTCGGGATTTTGCTCCAGCAGATTCATGAAGGCTGCGGATGGAATGGTCAACATTTCCGAGTCCTCGTCGCATTGCGCGCTGGAAGTGTAGTGGAAGGGCGGCACCACGCCAGACCAGCCAAAGCTTTGGAACGGTGTAGAAATAAAGGAAACGGTCACACTCTCAGGGCGTGAAGTCAATTTGACTCGCAAGGCAACACTTCCTTTGACGAGTAAATGCAAATTTTCCGCTGTTTCACCCTCGCGGAAAACGAACTCATCATTCTTGTACGAAACTTCCTTGCTCATGGCTGCGATCTCTTTGAGCAGTGCTTCTGAAAGTCCGTTGAATAAATTGAACTGGGAAAGAATTTCCGTGCTGATCATGTTGCCTCCAATGGTTGGGTGTGGATAATGATTATTGTGCAGAATCAGTTTCGAGATTAAGAGCGAAGCGCAGTCCGTCGTCTATTTGATGTGGTCTTTGATATCGTCGCGCAGGTCCAGTGAATTTCCCAAGATAGCTCCAAAGATCATCAGCAGGAGGGTTATCCCCTGCGCCCGCATAAATTGCGTAGGGTGAGACCCAAAGCATTGGCAGAACAAAGATGACGACAACGCCGAGGAGCAGGCCGTACAATGGGGCTTTTATGATGTGGGGAATGTCCTTCTTCCACGCCTTGGCAAGGGAGAAGGGTTTGCGCATCCGTTTTTCTTTGACGGAACTGCTGTGTTGGAAGTTACGCTGTTTGACAAGCGGGTCGCGCGCCTGAAGTTGTTTCTCGCGGAGTCTTTTGAGTCTTTCCTGTTCCTGATCGGACATGACAGCCTCCTTTGTGTATATAATTGTACAGGATTTTATATCACATGACCATCACAAATAATGTCACAAGATTTTTGGATGCGCGCAAGGTGAAATATTCCACGCACGAAGTGCCCGCTGAAAAACTCGGCGCGGTGGAGGTGGCCCAACTGATGGGCGCGCCAGCAGAGCAGGTCTTCAAGACCATCGTCACGAAGCGTGAAAAAGGCAAGCCTGTGCTGGCGGTGATCCCTGCCCCGCACGTGGTGGATCTGAAATTATTGGCTTCGTTTTTGGGTGAGAAGAAAATGCATTTGCCCAGCGAACGTGAAGCCGAGCAGTTGACCGGTTTGCAGGCGGGCGGCATTTCTCCGCTGGCGCTGATCAACAAAGGCTTTCAGGTGGTGATCGATTCGGCTGCGCAAGCCTTCGATGAGATTTACATCTCAGGCGGACAGCGCGGCTTGGATATTCAATTGGGTGTGGGGGATCTGGTGAAGCTGGTGAATGCAAAGATCGGCACGGTTAGTAGAATGGAGTAGAAATCTTTAGCCGCTAATTGCGCTAATTTTCGCGAATTGTTTTTAAAATTAGTGAAATTCGCGAAAATTAGCGGCCAAAAATTAAAACCTCTTTTTCAAAACGATTTATGATTGGAATTCTGCGACCATTTCACCGTTTACCCAAAGCGTGTATTTGCCTTCGGGAAAACTCCCAAGTGGAATATTGACATCAAAAGGCTCAATAACTTGAATACACATTTTGTCGGGGTCTGAGACGGAATACACATCCACTAGTATCTTTTTGTCAGCGTCAGGCGGGCTGACGGCCACGCGCAATTGGTTGCAGGGTGTGGGCAGGCTGCCCACAAGGTGCAGCATAAATTGCAGTGGAAAACTTTCCAACGTAAGCATTTCCTTGAAATCCACAAAGACTGCGCTGCGGGTCAGGCTTTGGTCTTCTGTTTGGGGTAGGTACGAATTCTGTTCAGATGGAATGGATGTATTTGTGTAAGCGGGATCTGTACTAACGGGTTCATCTGCATCTGGTATACAGGCGGTTAATGCAAAGACCAGAACAAGCAATAGCGCAATTATTTTTTTCATGGCAACTCCTTGTCACTCAGACGTTCTCCACCTGTAATAAGTTTCATTAATAAGTTATGAAATCTCCTGCATATCCATCATTGACCCATACGGTATATCTTCCATCTGAATAAACACCCAGCAGCAGGCTGGCTTCAAACTGCTGAAAGACATTGTCGCAGTTTACGCCCTTGCTTATCAAGCTATATACCTCAATGAAAATTTCATAACTTGCATTCGGCGGCGCAACATCGATGCGCAGTTCATTGCACACACTCGGCACTGAACCAGAGATGCTCAACTCCACACGAAAGGGATCAAGGTCAAAACGTTCAACCAGGCTTGTGTTGTCAACGATCGCGCCTGCAATTTTTGCGCCAACATCTTTTGATTGCGGCCTGTACGGGTTTTCTTCAACTTGTATGATGATCGGAACAGCCACAGTGGCCGTGGGTTCCGGCGTGGGGGCGGCAAGACAGGCGCTTAATAGTAAAAGTGGAACTATAAAAGAGAAATACTTCATTTAGTCCTTGAGAGCATATTCCACTGCAGAAACTGCATGGATCAATGTCGTTGGGAAAAGCGGCGCACGGCTGTCGCTTTGGTTGACGAGCAGTTCAATTTCAGTGCAGCCGAGGATGATGCCCTCCGCGCCCTGCGCGATAAGCAATTCCATAATGCGCTTATATTCCTCCCTGGAACCATCCACGATCTTTCCCAGCACCAATTCATCATAGATCACGCGGTGAACAATTTCCCGATCCGCATCATTGGGTACGAGTACATCCAGACCAAAATTTTGAATCAGGCGGCCTTTGTAAAAATCGTGCTCCATTGTAAAGCGCGTGCCAAGCAGACCGATCTTTTTTATTCCAGCCGCTTTAATTTTTTCTGCGGTGGCATCTGCGATGTGCAAAAAGGGGATATTCACATTGGCAATGATCTGATCCGCGAGTTTGTGCATGGTGTTGGTACACAGCACAATAAAATCCGCGCCGCCGCGTTCGAGGTCTTGCGCGCATTCAACCAAAATTTGCCCGGCCTCGTCCCAGCGGTCTTCATGCTGTAATTTTCGATCTCGGCAAAGTCCACGGGCACCATCAAACTTTTTGCCGAGTGCAGTCCGCCCAGAGTTTCTTTCGCGGTTTCATTGATGATGCGATAATACTCGATGGATGATTCCCAACTCATGCCGCCGATCAACCCGATGGTTTTCATGAAGCGGCTCCTTTCAATCGTGATGCTTCAAACAAATGTGGTGCGATGACGTACACCCCGCTTCCACTCACAGCGACAGTTGAATCAGCCAATTTGATTTCTCCCACGCTGATAATTTTTCTCTCGCCAACCTCGGTGATGCGCGCTTCGGCCAGAAGCGGTTGATGCAAGGGCAGAGGTTTGCGGTAGTTGATATTGATATTTGCAGCCACCACCTGATGCCCCGCCGCCCAAACCACCAATCCCATGACCTCATCCAATATCGCCGCGGATGCTCCGCCGTGGGTATGTCCCGGCGGACCTTGATGCGCTTCATTCAATATGAACTCGGATGTAAGGACTCCGTTGTCATCCACGAACATTGTGATGCCGATACTGTACGGGTTTTCTGTTCCACAGACGAAGCACCAACCATGATAGGGAATTTGTCTTTTCATGTTTATTATTTTATCCCCTTTCGTGCTAGAATCCACAAATGATGATCCGCGTCAAACTGATCGCCAACTACCGTGAAGCTCTGCCGCCCGAAGCAAAGCACGGCGTAGTGGAGTTGGATGTCCCTGCTGGGACAACGGTTTACGAGGCGATCTCGCGTTTTGACATTCCCCTCAACGATGAAAGCGTGATCGTACTGAACGGCCTGACCGTGGATATGAACACGCCGCTCGTCGAAGGCGATATGGTCACCGCATTTTCCGCGATCGCTGGCGGATAATTCTTTAACCACAAAGGGTCACAAAGGAACACGAAGGATAAAGACTTTTGACCTTTGACCTTCGACTTTTTCCATCCCTCATCCTTTCCCCAACAGGAGTTTTTCATGTACGGCTGGCACCTCAGAATTTTACGAGTAAACCTCACCACTAAAGAAGTAACCACCGAAGCTGTTGACCCGAAGATCGCGCGCGATTATCTCGGTGGGCGCGGATGGGCGATCCATTATTTGTACAAAGAAATGGATCCGATGACCGACCCGCTCTCTCCAGAGAATAAGTTGATCTTCGCCACCGGCCCGTTGACCGCGACTCCCGCGCCGACTGGGAACCGCTACATGGTCGTGACCAAGTCCCCGCTGACGGGTGCGCTGGCACATTCCAACTCGGGCGGTGAATTCCCGACATGGATGAAGCGCACGGGATTCGATATGTTCATCTTTGAGGGAAAATCGTCAGAGCCGGTATATCTCTTCGTAAACGAGGATCAGGTTGAGGTTAGGTCAGCGGCGCATGTTTGGGGAAAGGATACGCATGAGACCACGGATATCTTGAAGAGTGAAACATCCGCTGATGCGAGAGTCGCATGTATTGGACAAGCGGGCGAGAACCTTGCGTTGATGGCGGCGATCATGAATGATAAGCATCGCGCTGCGGCTCGTTCTGGAGTCGGTGCGGTGATGGGCAGTAAGAATCTCAAAGCCGTTGTGGCGATGGGGAATAAAAACCCACCGCTATTTAATCCCGAAGGCATGCGCGCGTTGAGCGTGGATACGTCCAAGAATGTGGGCGCGGATGTGAAGAAGGGCTCGAACATGCGCATTTACGGAACGTCGTATGTGCCGCAGGTGACGAACACGCTCGGCATTTTGCCGACGCGAAATTTTTTGCAAGGCACATTTGAGCATGTGAATAATATCGACGGTGACGCGCTCAAGAATCAATATTTGATCCGTCACACACCTTGTTATCGCTGTCCGCTTTCGTGCGGACGTTTGACCGAAGTGCCCGATGGAAAATATAAAGGCAAGGGGGAAGGCCCCGAGTATGAAACGATTTCGTCGTTGGGAACAGGCTGCGGAGTGAGTGACCTTGCCGCGCTGCTCAAGGCAAATTATCTGTGCAACGAATACGGCATGGATACCATCACAACCGGCATGACGATTGCCGCCGCGATGGAAATGTACGAGAAGGGATACATCCCTGAAAGTGTGATCGGCCAGCCGTTGAAGTTTGGCGACCATGACGCGATGATCGAAATGATCAAGAAGATGGCGTATCGTGAAGGTTTTGGAAATGACCTCGCGCAAGGCAGTTACCGCCTCGCTGAAAAATATGGTCATCCTGAAATTGCAGTCACCACACGCAAGCAGGAATTCCCCGGCTACGATCCGCGCGGCTCGCAGGGCATGGGCTTGCTGTATGCCACATCGAATAAAGGCGCGTCACACATGGAAGGTGACGTGGCGTATGAAGAAGTCTTTGGCGTGCCTGTGAAGGAAAATCCACTCACGACTGAAGGCAAGCCTGAACTCGTCAAACATTTTGAAGATTCGTTTGCATTGATGGATAGTTCTGGTTTGTGTGTCTTCGTTGCCATTCGTTACGCTTTCAACAAAGACCGCATGATCCTGCCAGAGCGCCTTGCCGAGATGATGAACCTATCCACGGGCGCGGGCTACACACCTGAAGAAGCATTGAAAGCCGCCGAGCGTGTGTATAACCTTGAGCGCATGTTCCTGCTCAAGGCTGGTTCCACTGAGGATACACTTCCGCACCGTATGTTGCACGAACCGCTGCCCGATGGCCCCGCCAAAGGCAAGGTCGTGGAACTCGATAAGATGCTGCCCGAGTTTTACAAAGTCCGCGGTTGGGATGAAAAGGGTTGGCCGACCAAAGAGAAATTGATGGAGTTGGGGTTGCCGCTATAAAAGAGTTCAGTCCCAAGGGTTGTCAGACCTTTGGGACTGAACTTGCCATAATCAATCAACTCATCAGAAGATGCGGGTGTGCTATTTTGGGAGATAAAACATGAAAGGCAAAAAAGCACAAAAACCGATTCTTTATAAAACAGCAAAGCAAGATGAAATAGACCTGCTCAAGCAAGGTCTTGCCAGCGGAGAAATGCGTGAAAGAAAACTGCGATGGATAGTGATTGCTTTGTTTATTGCGGTGGCGCTCTTTTTGATTCTCGGCAGCCTTGGGTGGGTCAATAACAGTCGGGCCAGGTCAGAGGCGGCAACAGCGCAATCGAATTTTTATCACGTGGTCATAAAGTTGGGAACAGCTGATGCCAAAGGTCTTGAAGCGCAGAATCAGGCTCAAACTGCCCGCGCCCTTCAACTCGCGTCTCAGTCACAAAAAATATTTTCAACTCTAGATGGAGAACAAGAGACCGCTGTTTTGCTGGCAATTCAATCCATGCGCATGGTCCCATCAGGTGAAGCAGCACAAGTCTTACAGGACAGTACGCTTGCCTATCCAATTTCTCAAATGAAACATTCGGGGTATTTGACATCTGCTGCCTTTAGCCCTAATGGTAAGTACGTGGTTTCGGGAGGAGGCGAATTCGCCAGCGTTTGGGAGGCTGAAACAGGAAAAGAGATTGCTAATATGGTGCATGGCCATCAAGTATATTCCGTTGCCTTTAGTCCTAATGGGCTGTACGTGGTTTCTGGTGGTTGTGACAAACAGGAAGGCTATTCATGCAGTCACGGATCTGCTCGTGTATGGGATGCTTTCACAGGACATGAAATTGCCCGTATCGAGAGCGATAGTTTGGTGGGTTTTGTTACTTTCAGCCCTGATGGAAAATACATACTTTCATGTGGAAAACCCTATAATTCCTGGCATCAGTGCGAAGATAGTTTTGCTCGGGTGTGGGATGCTTTCACCGGTGTAGAACTTGCCCGTTTAAAACATAACTATTATGTGACATCTGTTGCATTTAGTTTTGATGGGAAGTACATTGTCTCAGGTGGATGTGACGACCAGACGAGAGACGGTTATTGCAAAGAGTCGCTTGTTCGAGTGTGGGACATCTCTAGTGGAAAAGAAATCATTTCCATGAAGCAAAATGGTATTGTGACGTCAGTTGCATTCAGTCCGAATGGAAGACGCATTGTCTCGGCAAGTACGGACGATACTGCCCGCGTATGGGATATTGCCTCAGGGAATGAAATCTATCGAATAAAACATGATAATTATATGTCTTCAGTTGCCTTCAGCGCTGATGACAAATATCTATTTCTCATTGGCTCGAACAGCGCACGGTTGTTTGATGCATCCATAGGCAGGGAAATTTCTCACATAACTCCTTATGATGGCATGTTTTTTGCCTACTTCAGTTCTGATGGGCAATATTTGATTACCGGAGGTAGTAGGACTGCTCGGGTTTGGGACGTTGCCACGGGAAAAGAAATTACCCGCATGGAGCATGGTAACGTCGTGACTTCTATTGCTATTAGCCCTGATAATAAATATGTTGTCTCAGGAGCCAATGGGAATTTCCATGTTTGGCAGGCAACAGACCAGGAAAATGTTCGCAAGATTCATCATGATAAAAATGTGACTTCCCTTGACTTTAGCTCCGACGGCAAATATGTAGCCTCAAGCAGCCAAGATGGGATTGTCCGCGTATGGAATATTTCTACAGGTAATGAATTCTTTAATCCTCCTGGGGCGCGAGGTTACGTAGATGCCGTTGATATGAGTCTTGATGGAAGATACCTGGCCCTTGTAATTCGCAACAGTGCATACTCGGTTTGGGACATAGCCACTAAGCAGGAAATCACCCATGTAGCCGATGATAGTTCAGCAGCTTCCATTGCTTTCAGCCCTGATGCAAAATATATAGCCTCGGGTGGCTATGACTATGTTATCCAAGTATGGGATGCTTCCACGGGGAAGGAATTTATCAAGCTGCCATTTGATAGTGAATATATAAGCTCAATTGCCTTTAGTTCGGACGGGAGGTATCTTGTTTCAACGGGACAATTGAGTGTTCGTGTGTTTGAAATTTCCACGGGGAATGAAATTGCTCGCATGATTCACGACGACGTAGTTTCTTCCGCCGCATTTAGCCCAGATGGAAAGTATATTGTCTCGGGAGGAGGCTATAGCGCTAGAATATGGGAAGTTTCCACTGGCAAAGAAATTGCCCGGCTAACACCTACTGATGGAATTTCCTCTGTTTCCTTCAGCCCAGATGGAAAGTATATTGTCTCAGGAGGAGAAAAGACTGTACGTATATGGGAATTTCCCACAGGCCAGGAAATTGCCCGTATGACACACCATAATGTAAGGTCTGTTGCTTTCACATCTGATGGCCGATATGTTTCCTCTGGCAGCTATATGGGTGACGTTCGTGTGTGGAAATGGCGTTCAGAAGATCTAATTGCTGATGCCTGTTCGCGAGTAACTCGTAATCTTACTCGTATAGAATGGCAACAATATATTGGTGCTACGTTGCCATATCAAGCAGTTTGCCCTGAAATGCCAATTGAACCAGAGCCTGGACCTATACTCATCACATCACCTACACTCATTCCCACTGAAACATTTACTCCCACAATCACGCCTAGCCCGATGCGGACACCCACTTTTACAACCATGCCCTGATCGACTTTGTTAGCGTGGATTATTCTTGTTAATAATTGTCCACTCATCAACCCTTGAGCGCTCCCTGCGCCGGGAGCATAGGTACCGATAGTTTTGCGCTACACTCTTCTTAATGAAAGTTGATCCTGTTTTCTAGATCTTTGGTATAACCCTCTGTATGACTGATTCCCCTGCCAGCCTTCTTTGCACATCCTGTGGGCTCTGCTGCACGGGGCATTTATTTTTATGGGCAAAGCTCAAGTCTGTTGAAGTGCAAACTGTTCGCGGTTTGGGTCTGAACGTGCTCGGAGTCGAACCTGAAAACCGCGGGTTCGGTTTACCTTGTCCGCTGTGGGCGGGCAAATGTCCGATCCACACTTCGTCCGATTATCCACATGCCTGCCGTACCTATAAATGCAAACTACTCAAGCAGGTCATCGATGAAAGCACTCCATTGCCCGAGGCATTGGAAGTTATTGAACAAGCCAAAGTCATGATCAAAGAGTTGAAAATGCTTTTGCCGGATTCGCGCAGTAATAATTTCCGCGAGCGGCTGGTTGCTCATTTGGAGGATTCAGAAAACACCGATTTGGAGTTTAGACGAAAAGCAGGAGAGTTGCTGATCCTGTATGAAAAACAATTCGGCGTAAAAGGTTTGATCGATGGATATGAGGAATAGTCGCCGGGAAAAGAAAAATTCACTCGTTTAGGGCTCCCTGTGTAAATGAGGGTCAATATCCGTTTCCGTAACCCTATTTATATTTGTTGTACAACTATTATCAGGTATACTCGCGATACAAAATTTTCTGGAGAGTGTTCATGGAAATCGACCCGGTCTGCAAAATGGAAGTTGACCCAGCAACAGCGCAGTGGAAATCCGAATACAAAGGCAAAACCTACTATTTTGCTCCCCGGCTGCAAGGTCTCTTTTGAAAACGATCCTGAAAAATATACTCAGGCAGCTTCCTGAAAACCATAAAATATAAATACAGTTGTAGAGGCATTGCATGATAGATCGTTTGAGACAGTGGATTCCGCTACGCACCGGTGAGTCGGGGTTGGTTTTTTCCCTCGGCTTTATTTTATTTGCGAACTATGCGGCCATGGGCATCACAAAAGTCGTATCCGTCAGCGGTTTTTTGGCGGAAGTGAAAGACCATTACATTCTGCTGGTTTGGGCAATTGACATGGTTTTGTTGATTCTGGCAACCGGCATTCAATCCCTCATCGTGGACCGTTTTGACCGCATCAAACTTTTGGCAGGCGTATTGCTTGTTTTTGTGATTCTGTACGCCGTCCTGCCCTTGACCTTTCTCTCCAATTCCTTCCCAAAACCAGTCAGTTACACATTGATTTATCTGCTGAATGACCAGCAGTGGCGCTTCTTCCCTGTCGTTTTTTGGATCCTCGTCAATGATATTTACGACCCCGCAACAGGACGCCGCATTATGCCGATCATTGCGAATTTCGCCTTTTTCGGCACCATCATTGGCCTGGGGATCGGCGCGATCGATGCCAAGCTGGGATTTGGTCCCGTCAAATTATTATTACTCAACGCCTCAATATTTTTCATCGCCTTTCTGATCGCACAAACCCGCCTGCGGACGGTGAAGCTCGCTCCGCCAAGCGGCAAACAAGATTCAATGAAAGAAACCCTTACAGAAGGCTGGGAGTTCATTAAAACCGTTCCGGCGTTTGCGTGGTCGGCCTTGGGAATGCTGGCCGCCGGAAGTGTGATGACCATCCTCCTCTACGATGTATTATCTGATGCCAAACTTGATCTCGGAAGCGGCTTTCAATCCTTTTACGCTCAATACAATCTGATCATCGCCTTCGTTTCGATCTTTGTGCAAGGCGTCTCTGCAAAGATCATTGAGCGCATCTCTTTGAAGCGCAGTTTCCTCATCCAGCCTTTTGTAATGCTGGGTTCCATCATCGCGAATTTCTTTATTCCCGGTTATGTAAGCAGTGCAGCCGCGCAAGGCGTTTCGCGTGTGACCTATGACACGGTGGACCTTTCAACGCGCAAGGCATTTCAGGCAATGGTCCCGAACGAAAAGCGTGGACGCGTTAGCATGTTTATTGACAGTTACCTTCCTTCCGGCGGGACGATCATAGGAAGTTTAGTGGCATTTGCTGTCATCACTCTTGGTTTGAAATTTGGCCTCGTTCGAGACCAGTACTCGCTCATCTACCTTGGAATTGGCGTTGTCGTTGCCCTGCTGGCAGTATTTGCCTCATTTCGGGTGCGCGCCACGTATGAACAGAGTATGTTAAACTGGCAATTGAAACGCCGTACACGCGGGGCCAGTGTTTTGGATAAATTGGATTTTGGAGAGGGTGATAAGTAATGTCGTTGAATCCTGTAAGAGAGGCGGGAAATGTTGCCATTTATGAACTTCTTGGTTCAGGCGACACGGATCGAATTGAAAAAATGCTCGGGCTGTATGCAAAACTATTTCCGCAGTATCAGCATTACGTCCCGAGAATGAGGCGGCGCGCCCGGTTCGGCAATGAGCATCGTGAAGGACATATTGTTCATTATTGGCTGGTCGAGGTGGACGGTCAACCTGCAGGGTTACGTACCTTTCGTTATGTCCGCGGGCGGCGCTGCGGTCTGGCTCATTCCCTTGCGGTGGACCCGGCTTTCCGGAAAGTAATTGCCGCAGACCAAACGCTGGCGGTGTTCATTATTTATGAATGTTTGCATCAAGTGATACGTGATGCAAAACAAAAAGGAGATCCGCCTCTTTATGGAATGGTGAACGAGGTGGAACCCCATCGCCTGATGGAGCACTACATGCGTAACGGTTTGGTGCAATTACCGTTAAAATATGTTGAGCCCATCTTTCCTCCCGAAGTGGAAGGACGCAGCCGTTTGGAAGAACTTGCGAATACGCGTTTCTCGCCTATGCACATCGGTTTTTTGCCGAACCCGGAAGCAAAAACGGAAATATATAACCGTGAAATGATCATAAATTTTGTAGAGGCATTTTTGGTGGACCATTACGGTTTGCCCGAGCAACACCCTGTAGTTCTTGAAGTACTTGAAACCATTAATGTATAGGATGTGATGACCATGAGCGAACAACGAACAGAACCAATAAAACCAGCCGGACGCTTTTTCAGCCTGCGCCTGAAGATCTGGATCGGATTTATTCTTATTTTCACCCCGGTGTTTGTGGCCAGTTATTACTGGTTTTATCAATATACCTCTGCGCGTGTTTTTGAGACCATCACAACCGATCTTCAGCAAACCCTGAACGGCGCCATTAAGGGAATGGACACGGAAGGGTTTGTAAAACTCTATGAAGAGGAAAGTACCAATAACCCGGCCTGTCCGCCTGAAAAACCCACCGCCGATACCCCCAAAGAGGAGAACGGGTATTACCCTGAAGATAATCCTCTGTATATCGAACATGAAAACTGGCTATTGGCTGTTCAGCAGATCGAGCCGCAGACCCGTATTTACACTTACATAAACGGCATTGATGAAGGCGAGATCATTGCCATTGGCAGTACGGGATACTTTCGTGAGCCGCGCGGCGGATTTCGGTTTTGCCAGCGTTACACATCAACTTCGTCAAACATCCATAATGGGTTGACGGCTCAGGTGGACGCATGGACGCCATATACCGACAGCTTTGGCAGTTGGATCACTTCGTATGCGCCCATTATTGATGCCAATGGAAACGCCATCGGTGCCATTGGTATTGATATTGAGGCAAGTTATATCGAAGAGGTTCGCGCGAATATTTTGCGTAACGGGGCTATTGCTTTCGTCTTGAGCTATATTCTTATCTTCCTTTTGGTGTTCTGGCTTTCGGGATTTTTGACCCGTCCCATTATCGGCCTTGCTGGTGTGGCCAAGGAGATCGGGGAAGGCGATTACAGCCACGAATGGAAGGATGAGACGGGCGCTCCCCGCAGCTTCCATGATGAGATTGATACTCTCACCGGCGTATTCAAGGTCATGGTGGGCAAGGTGGCTCAACGTGAAAAGACCCTGCGCGCCCGCGTGCAACAGTTGGAGATCATGGTGGATCGCTCCAAACTGGATAAGCAGGTGAAGGAAATCGTGGAAAGCGACTTCTTCCAGGATTTACAGTCCAAGGTGAAGGGGATGCGGGACCGTTTCAAGAAGGAATAACTGCTGTTTTATGCGGCGCCGAGGGCTTTTTCCTTGACGAAACCCCTTCCACCGTATAAAATGCAACCCGTTCGTACTATCGCGCCTCCGTGAGGAGGCGCGTTTTCTGCCGCAAGGCAAAAAGGCATACATGGCAGATAAAAACGAAATCACAGAATCCGAGCAGCCGCAGGTGGCCAATCTCTCTCAAGTAAATGCGGAGATGGTCAAAGCGGAGTTGGTGCGAATGCACCAGAGCGCCGCTCAGACAATCCAGTCTGAAGATGTGGAATTGAGCCAGAGCGCGGGCGCACATGTAACTGCAACAAATGTGACGTCTCGTCAGTCGGCATTGGGGTTGGTGCAGGCACAGGAAGTTACCACGCAGGGGAGTGGGGTGGCATTTGCCCGGGCTGAGACAATGTCCATTAATGGGCAGGCAGGCGTGGTTGTAGGTGGAAGCGTCGAGTTCGGCAATGCGTACGCTGGCGTTGTGGCGGCACGTGAAGTCCGTGGCGAGCGCATTGAGTCGCTTATCCTGTTATCGCCAAAAGTGGAAGGCAACGTGATCACAGTGATCGATACGCGCGGCGCATTGATCGCGGGGTTGGTCGGCGGTTTGTTTGCGGGCATCATGCTCTTATTGGGGCGCATGTTGTTCGGTAAAAAATAATTTGAATGTTCAGCGGCGTGGCCGCTTTTCAGAATATCATTTCATAGGGTGAAGGTAACCGTGAATCGCACGGTGAGAGGCGCCCGAGGAGTAACGATGGATAAAGTAGTTTTGAAAGCTGTAAAACGTGACGTGACCGGCAAGCAGGTGAAAGCCATGCGCCGTGATGGTCAATTACCGGCGGTGATCTATGGCCGTCATCTGGAGCCGATTGCGATCTCGCTGGAAGCACATGCTGCCAGCCTTGTTATGAGCAAGTTGTCTTCTTCCAGCCTTGTCACAATTGACCTGGAAGGCAAGGAATACCCCGCACTTGTGCGCGAACGTCAGCGCAACTTCATCAAGGGCAATCTCACTCACATTGATTTTATGGCTGTGGATCTCACAGAAAAAATCCGCGCGACCGTTCGCCTCGAATTCGTGGGCGTTTCCGGTGCTGTGAAGGATTACAACGCTGTGTTGGTGAAGAACATCGAAAAGCTCGAAGTGGAATGTTTGCCCACCGATCTTCCCGAGCGTCTTGCGATTGATATCGCCGCGCTCGCGCTGGTTGGTAACAGCATTCGCGTCCGCGATCTGGCGATCTCCGATGCCATTCGCATTTTGAATGACGAAGATGAAACCATCGCCGTCGCCGCCGCTCCGAAGACGGAAGCTGTTGATGTGGCGGCTGTTGTTCCTGGCGCTGTGGAAGCCGCCGCTCCCGGACTTAGTGTGGAACGCGGTAAGAAAGAAGAAGAAGGCGCAGCCAAGAAGTAGGCTCCTTCAAAATCTATTTGAAACAAAAAATCCGCCATCATTCGATGGCGGATTTTTTATATTTAGCTCACCTTACGCAAAACGAGAGTTTACTATTCCGTATCCTCAACTTCGCTCACACACCGCACTGGCGTAGTGTTGTCCCGATGCTCTTTCGGGAGGATGAAGTTCGCGCTTCGGCTACAAAAGCTCAAGCGTTTTCAAAAAGTTCACGGTCATCCGTGCTGTGGCGCCCCACAGCAATTCGCCGTCATACGGATGATAGGCGATCAGGGAGCGCTCCGATTCGCGCAGGGAAAATTCCCAATAATTATTTCGATTTGCAAGCCATAGCAGTGGGATGGTGAAGACTCGCGCCACTTCGACCCCTGCCACGCGAAAGGCATACGGCCACGGGATGACGCCCACGATCGGACTCACCCGGAAACTGCTGATGGTTATCAATCGGCTGAGTCTCCCGAGCACTTTTACATCGTCCGGCTTCATGCCGATTTCCTCGTCCGCTTCGCGCAGGGCGGTTTGTTCGGGGGTGGTTTCGCCTTCGTCACTTGCGCCGCCGGGGAAGGAGACCTGCCCCTTGTGGGATTCGACCCGGTCTGTGCGGCGGGTGAAGAGGATGTGCCACTCGTTCTGAAAGTACATCAATGGGACAAGCACGGCTGCTGATCTTAATCGCGTCTCTGGTTTGACGGGGATCTCGGCGTAGCCGTCTGACGATTCGGCGTTTTGCGCGGCTTCTGCCAATTTTAGGGAAATGAAATCTTCGGTTAAATGGCTCATCGAATAAAGTTTATTTTTCGTCTCGTATCGGGCTGCCGCAATAGGAACATTCGGCAGTGATGTCGTCCAGCCATTCGACTTCGTCCGGCTTTACCGCCGCACCGCAGGCTGGGCAATGGGTTGGCAGAACAGGCCTTTTTTGAGGAGCGGCTGTTTCAACAGTGGTACGGTGGGGAGGTTGCCGTTCAATAAATTGGAGATCTCTTCTGCTTCGGCGTTCAAGCCGCGTGCCTGCAATTCATTCACGATGCGCTGACCTAGCATCTGCATTCTTGTAAAACGCTGCTGGGTTGCCAACAGGGTTAATCCACGGCGCAGGTCTGCGATGCCAGTTTTTGTCTCTCCGCTGAGAATTGCGGCGCGTCCTGCTTCAACATATAAAAATGGCGCGCGGTGCGGGAACCGTTCTTCTGCGCCCATTGCCAGAGCGTGAAAAGATTCGGCGGCGTTTTTATAATCACCATTAGCCATCATTTGGTTGGCTTGCTGCAAAACGGGCGGGATGTCCTCCCGTCTTGCCATTCTGCGGATCATGCGTTGTCCACGGCGTCGAAACATGGGGTCCTCCTGCTATGAATCCACGCCTGCTTCGTTGGCTAATTCCACCGCGCGGGGGTCGAGGGTCTCTTCGATCTTTCGGGCGAATACTAAAAAGCCAGTGTGCGCCACCATGCGGTCAGTGGGGCGGAGGCGGCTTGGATCCGCTTTGTAGTAGCGCAGGATGAGTTCACATACTTCGATGAATGCGAACTTGTTTAGTCTTAGGGCAAGCAGGGTTCTTTCCACTTGATTAAAGGTTGGCAGAATTGTGCCAAAGAAACCGCCGGGCTTGAGGGCATTGCGGACTTGGGCGATGTAGTCAAAAGGATTTTGCACATCGAGGAAGAAGGCGTCTGCGTCAGTTTCGTCGAAGCCCAATTGAATGTCGCGCAGTTTGAAGGTCAGGCGCGAAGCGAGGCCGATGCGTTCAACATTCTTGCGTGCCAGATTCTGCACATCCGGTTTATGTTCATACGAGATGACTTTTCCTTCCGCGCCGACGGCGGTAGCCAATGCAATGGTCATGGAACCGGAACCGGTGCCTGCTTCCATCACAGTTTGACCGGGAGCCACGCCCATTTGAATGAGGATATATCCGATGTCTTTCGGGTAGAGGATCTGAGTGGTGCGCGGGAGTTCATTCAAAATGTCTGAAAGCGAGGGCTGTAATAAAAAGAAAGGTGCGCCTGTGTGGCTGAAGACCTGTGAGCCCCAGGGTTTGCCGATGAGGTCGTCGTGTTTCAATACGCCGCGGTGACTTTGAAAATCTCCACCGGCTTTGAGGGTGATAATAAAATGCTTGTGGGTGAGGCCGACTAGTTGGGCAAGGTCTCCATCCCGTGCTGTGGATGAGTAATTCATGCGGATTGTACTTCCTCTTCTTTGATGTCATTTTCTTCGAGAGTGATCGGTTTGGAAATATTCCTAAGTTTTCGGTTGGAGGCAAGCAGGACCGCGAACATACCTACTCCCATAACGAGCAATCCACAGACCAAAGCGGGGGCAAAATTAAGCAGCCACTCTGGTCTGCCAATCGATTCGCCGAGGGCGGAAAGACCCGTTCCCACAGCAGATGCGTTCCAAATTCCATGGATCATCACTGCCGAAAAATAGGCGGCGAAAAAACGCCCGTATCGCTTCTCTTTGAAGGCAGAGACGATTCCCCATCCCATCAACCCGGAAGCCGTTATGTGCAGGATGCTTGTCCCAGCGCGCACGCTGACAATGATAGGCCAACTGGTGGTTCCATCTGCGCTGGCGTTCAGGCTTTCGATCAATGCGAAGGCGGCTCCGCTCAATAATCCCAGCACAAATCCCTGAGATGGGCTTTCGATCTTCGATGCAAAAAGCCAGACCGCCAGAGGCTTTAGTAATTCTTCAATAAGCGGAACGATGAGGGCAATATACCCAATGCCTACGGCAATTGCAAATGGGTTGGAAATATAAGGCGCAAGCAAATTGAGCAGCACATCTTCACTGGTTTCCGTTTGAATGATCTGGGAGAGCTGGATCATATCTTGAAATGTGGCTGGTTCAAGGATCGCGATTAGGACTGCGCCTGCAACGATAATCCCAAGAAGCGTGACCATTTCGAGCACAACCATGATCACCGGGCCAACCGTCATTCCCAAACCGAGGACAGCGAAAACCCGCCAGCGCGGACCCGTCTCCAGCCCACGGGAGCCGTAGCCGAACAACAGCCCGATGGGCGGTACGATGACAAGGATGGTGGCGAACGGCATGATGAGCCAGCCCAGCCATTTAATTTCTGAATAGGCAGCCAGTCCGCCGACTGTTACGCCGACCAGCGCCAGCCCGATCACGGGGATAAGATGCCAATCTGCAAACGGCGGGATGAATGGAGTATCTGCGATGTCGCGGTTCATTGCTTTTTGCAGAACGAACCATCCACAGAGCAACAGCAGCACGATCTCAAAACCAAAGGCTGCCGCGCCGATCATTTCAACCACGGGGTCGCCGCTTTTTTTGAACAGATCGACCAATGAACTTACTCCGAGGAGTGCAACAATTAAGAACAAAAACAATATGCTGATGCCAAAAACGAACAGAATAAAAATGGAAGCCCAATGAGTCTTTTTTGTCTGCATTATTTCTCTTCGATCGTGATGCTGATGATCTTATCCCCGGGCGGCAGAAGGGTGCCTTGGTCAGGGTCGCGTGGCGTCAGGTTTTCCGCAACATCCAGACCGCTAAGTACCCGTCCAAAGATCGTGTAGGAACCATCCAGATGCGGAGCCGGCGCGAATGTGATAAAGAACTGGCTTCCATTCGTATCCGGGCCGGAGTTTGCCATACCCACCATGCCGGGCTTGTCAAAAAACAGGTCGCTGATCTCGTTATTGAAAAAATATCCAGGGTTGCCTTTGCCGGTGCCGCTCGGGTCACCGGCTTGCGCGGCAAAACCGGGGATCACACGGTGAAAGGTCACGCCGTCAAACCAGCCTTCGCGCGCGAGGAACACGAACGAGTTCACAGACAGCGGCGCTTTATCGGGAAACAGTTGAAGCACGATTTCGCCCTTTTCCGTTTGAATGACGGCGGTGTATTGTTTGGAGGTGTCGATATTAAATGGCGGGCATGTGGTGAATTGTTTTCGCCCAAGCGCAATGATGCCGATGGTGTCGTTCATATTTTTGTAATCGAGCAGAAAGAATTGCTCGCCGTTGATGAGGACAAGCGGGACGGCTGCGATGGATAATTGCTTCGCCGCATCATACATGGACATCATTCTGGTTGCTGTTTCCGGGGCATTTATCGCCGCTGTAAATTGGTCCCCATTCATACCCAGCCCGACAGCTTCTTTTACAGCCCAGGCATTGAACCTGGCTGGAGCCAAAACGGTCCACTCGTTGTATTTGGCAAAGAGCAGGTCGTACATGGCCCAGAACTTTCCCTGCTCGTCTGCGGCAAGCGCGGCAAGGATCGCCAATTCAGATTTGTCCATGATGCCGATCAGTGGCAGGGGACGGAAGACGAAACGCAGGTCATCGTGATTTTTTATCAATTCAGTGACAACCGTTTCCATGCCTTTACAACCGGTGGATTGAAAGTCGCAATAGAGAACGAGGGTCACGGGTGCATCAGCGGGGCCGATGGAAAAATCCGTGCCGCTGACGGGCGGATAGATGGAGTTTATTCCGAGGGCGGGAGTGGGCTCGGCGGAAATGCTCGAACAGCCAATGACCGGGGTCGGGGTGTCAACAATGAACGGGGTTGCGATAAAGGCAACTGGCGTTGGAACTTCCGTTTGGCTAGCACATGCGCTGAGGATAAAAATACTTCCAATGGAAAGAAATAATATGATCAGGGTTCGTTTCATTTACTGGCCGACTGCCTTTTGTAATTGCTCGTATTTCCACATCCATGCAATGGTGTTGACGAAGTCCGCCAGCGATTCGCTTTGTTCACGCAATGCACGGACAGCCGGCCCAACGGGGTCTTCGCCCGCTGCGCCGCCGGGGGTATCGGCGTATGCGCCAAAAAATGCAAAATAGGCCTGATTGATCTTGCGAAGTAAATATCCATTTTGCAGGAAGACCTGGCGGCGTGCTTCCATGTAGGCTTCGGCTTCATCTATCTTTCCTTCCGCAAGCAGGGCATCTGCTGTGATGCGGGTTTCGTACATTTGAGCGCGGTAGTCGAACGGGGGGCGCAGAAAATCTCCCGGTGTGGGATGTTCAATAGGAAACGAGATCAGGCTCAGGCTTGGGAAAGAGGCGCTGTCTTCGCGTGGGGCAGGCTGAAGCGTAGCCATCCGCTCGGGGTAGAAGCGTTCGATGACGAGCGCTCCGATCTCATCCCCTGCGATGGAGGCGGTGGTTTCGTTCATTGTGCGGAGTTCGGGGCTTTCGCCGTAGAGGAGACCAAGCGGGCGCAGGGTGAGGTAATTGTGGATCCATTCGTGGGCGATGGTGCTGAGTGTCCAATTCAGGTCGGTTGTGCGCTGCACCATGGTGGGGTAGGCGCCAACGCCGCCGACATTTACAACCAGCGATGAGATATTGAGTTTTTTGTCCACGCTGCTTTCGATGCGCGCCTGGACATCCACGGTGAGGTCTGTGTTGAGGGAGATGTTTGCCACTTGTTCGATGTGGTCGCGCGGTGAGACGATGAGTGCCATGGGCAGCGGCGTGGAGTGGTACCAGACGTTTGGTATTGGTTGTCCGGCTGCGGTGAAGCCAAGCTCTGCCAGTATTTGTGTGACCTGTTCCTGAAGGATCGCTTCGGCGAGGGGGGCGAGCTGGCTTTGCCTTGCGTAGTGTTCGTCAAGCTCGGCGCGCAAGGCTTCGGAGGCAAGTTCCTTGTCTGTGACGGCGGGGTCGGCGTAGATGCGGGCGAGCTGGTATTCTTTTTCGAGAATGAGTTGGGTGACGCGCAGATTTTCGTTGACGATCTCTTTTTGAGATTCGTTGTTGAGCGTGTAGGGAATACCGGCCGAAGCGGCGCGTACCTTTATTTTGGCGGCGTTGGCGATCCAAGTGACGAAGTTGAATTCCACTTGGCGGGTAAATGCGCGCACCTTTTCAATGGGGTGCGTGAGCGATGGGTTGCTGTAGCCGACGATAAAACCGAGGATGATGAGAGTGAGAGTGACCTCAAGCCCGCGAACAATGCGCTGAAACATAGGCTGGATTATAACAAATGGGTTTGGCTGTTTCTGAAATTTATGAAAGCAAGCTCTGTCGAGGGCTTAGCCCTCGACAGAGCTTGAGTGTAAAAAAAGGAACAGGCTGCACGTTACGTGCAGCCTGTTATTACACCCTGCCCTCACAACAGGTTATTTCTTGTTTTTCAGGTATTCATCAATTGCGAGCGCTGCTTTTCTTCCGCCGACCATGGCTGTAACAACGAGGTCGGGACCGGTGACACAGTCTCCGCCGGAGAATACACCTTCGCGGGAGGTTTGGCCGGTGGTTTTGCTTTTTACGGTGACGAGGCCCCAGTCATGGGTTTCAAGGTCTGGTGTGGTTTTGCTGATGATGGGGTCGGGCCAATAGCCAAGCGCAAGAATGGCGGTATCGGCTGCAACGCTGAAGTTGGAGCTTTCCACGGGAACAGGTTTGCGGCGTCCTTTTGCATCGGGTTCGCCAAGCTTCATCTCAATGCATTCGACGGCGGCGAGTTTGCCATCCGCACCGGCGATGAATTTTACAGGCTGGGTGAGGAAGCGGTACTTTGCGCCTTCTTCCCGCGCCATTTTGCGGTCTTTCTTTCCGCCGGGCATTTCTTTTTCGGTACGGCGATACAGGCAGGTGACATCTTCTGCGCCGAGCCGAAGCGCGGTTCGCAGACAGTCGGAGGCAGTGTCGCCACCGCCGATGACCACAACGCGCCTGCCCACTTCAAGCGGTTTGCGCATGTTTTCGGGAAGCTGGTCAGTTTCCACGTTTCCGCGGATGAGGAAGTCTGTGGCTTCGTATACGCCGGGCAGATCTGTGCCAGGGGTGTCTTCCATTTTTGCATCGATCTCAGAGCCGACGCCAATGAAAACGGCTTCGAAGCCTTCTGCAAACAGGCCGTCGATAGTTTTATCTTTTCCGATGTAAGTGTTTGGTGAGAATTTCACGCCAGCTTTTTCAAACTCTTCCCATTTTTCCTGCCAGACTTCCTTGGAAAGTTTGAAATTCGGGATGCCGTACACGAGCAATCCGCCAGGGGCGGGCTTGGATTCGAAGATCGTTACATCATAGCCTTTTTGGACGAGCATATCCGCGCACCCGAGGCCTGCAGGTCCTGCACCGATCACGGCAACGCGCTTGTTTTTTGGTTCGCCTACAGGGATGTTGTACCCGCTAGTGCGGCGTTCATAGTCTACTGTAAAGGCTTCCAGTTCACCGCATAGAACCGGCTGATGATGTTTGTTCAAAACACAGGAGCCCTGACATAAGGCTTCATGCGGACAAACGCGTCCGCACACTTCGGGAAGGGAACTGGTCGTGTGATAAATTCCAGCCGCTTCCACGAAACGCCCCTGTTCGATCAACCACATGGCGGAAGGGATGTCATTTGCAGTTGGACAGGCAACCATGCAGGGAGCGGGATCCGGACAATGGATGCAGCGTGCTGCTTCCACCATGGCTCGCTCGGGGTCAAATTCAATGACCACATCATCGAAATCGCAGGTTCGTGCTTCCGGCGCGCGCAGGTCAAGGTCAAAGAACGGCCGGTTCGCACGTTCTTTCCTGTCAATTGCCAAAAATTCGCTGGGTACAGCCTGCATTATGCCTCCGAATCAATATATATACCGTACATATAAAGTCTCGAGTGATGATACCCAATGTATTTGGACAGACATAGGCGTAAATGTCACAAAACCCTCGGATAATCGTCACAAATTTCTTATAAGATAATCATTAAAGCAAGGCCAATAATGAGGGACTATTTGGTCCGCCTGAATTAAAATAGACCTACACAATTTACACACAATGATTTGATAAACTGGATAGTCTGGCTCGTAAGAATGATCGATCGCGGGCTGACTGTATTCCTGGAGGATGCTCATAATGAAACAATTTTTTTCAAGATTTTCCCGCAGAACGTGGATCGTCGTGGGAGTTGTACTGGTGGTTGCAGTGTTGATCGCCATTTTTTCAAACTCAGGCAATCAAGATGTTGTTGCCTTTCAAACCGTGCCTGTTGAGCGCGGAAATCTGGTCGCGTCCGTGGGCGCAACGGGAAGTGTGCGCGCAAGACAAAGCGCCACTCTGATCTGGCAGACGAGCGGGATCGTGGAAGCGGTCAATGTGGACGTAGGGAGCAGCGCTTCACAGGGAGAGATACTTTCTAATCTTGATAAGGCCTCTCTCAACCAAAATATTATCCTCGCTGAGGCTGATCTTGTCAGCGCAAAAAAGGCGCTGGAAGATTTGCTTACTTCCGATACGGCACGCTTGGAAGCCCAAAAGGCTGTGGATAGCGCCGAGAAGGCCTATGAAAAAGCCTATAACTGGCGTATGAAACTTAATGGAAAAATTGAGATCACTGATTATTATTATGAATTCGGTGTGTTGAAATCAAGACAATATAAAGGCATTGCCAGCCCGGAAACTGTCGCGCAGGCGGATAAAGACCTCGCTCTTGCTCAATCACGGCTTGATGATGCCCGCCGTAAATATGAAAGCCTGTTGCAGGGTCCCAACTCAGCGGACGTTGCAGCCGCGGAAGCCCGCGTAGCTGCCGCACAGTCCACATTGAATTTGGCGTACTTGATCGCTCCATTTGACGGGACGATCACACAGGCAAGCCCGGCGGTGGGAGACCAGGTCTCCACGGGGACGGTTGGTTATCGCATCGACGACCTCTCCCATTTATTGGTGGATGTGCAAGTCTCAGAAGTGGATATCAACAGTGTGGCTTTGGGTCAAACCGCAACACTTACATTTGACGCCATCCTCGGCAAGGAATATCAGGGCAAGGTCGTTCAAGTGGGGCAGGCTGGCGATACCGTACAAGGTGTGGTTAGTTTCACCGTCACGATTGAGTTGACAGATGCCGATGAACTTGTAAAACCAGGTATGACAGCCGCCGTCAATGTTGTGGTTGAAGAAGTGAAAGATGTGATCCTGATCCCAAATAGGGCTGTCCGTCTTGTGGATGGCAATCGGGTTGTATATATTCTTGTGGAGAACCAGCCTGTTCAGGTTAAGATTCAGCTCGGGTCCTCATCCGATCTGGAGAGCGTGATTGCCAGCGGCGATGTTAAGGAAGGTGATTTGATCATTCTGAATCCTCCTTCCGCTAGCGGCAATCCGTTTGGAGGCTGATATGGATCTGGTGATCGAAGCGCGTAACCTGACAAAAACCTACATGATGGGTGAGTTCGAAGTGCGGGCGCTGCGCGATGTTTCATTTACCATTACGCGCGGTGAGATGGTTTCCATTATGGGTCCTTCCGGCTCAGGCAAATCGACCATGATGAACACGCTCGGCTGTTTGGATAGACCCACTTCGGGCGACTATATCCTTGATGGTGAGTCGGTTGCTGAAATGAACGACGACCAGCTTGCAAGTGTCCGCAACCGCAAAGTTGGATTTGTTTTTCAAAGCTTCAATTTGCTTTCCCGTTTGACCGCCCTTGGAAATGTGGAACTCCCGCTGCGTTACGCCGGTGTCACTGAAGGACGCCGTGAACGCGCTCAAGCCGCGCTCGAAGCCGTCGGTCTGAAAGACCGCATGTCTCACCGCCCGTATGAACTCTCCGGCGGACAGCAGCAGCGTGTAGCCGTAGCTCGCTCCCTCGTCAATAACCCGGCCATCATCATGGCCGATGAGCCGACAGGCAACCTCGATTCAAAAGTTGGCAAGGAGATCATGAATCTCCTGCTCAATCTCAACAAAGATCTGGGGACAACCCTCATTATCGTTACGCACGATCCAAACATCGCTGAACAGACCCAGCGTGTCATCCGCTTACGAGACGGCGAGTTGGATGCAGCGTACGACGATAAAGGCAGGAAGAAATGACCTTTACACAATCGATCCTTGAAGCACTTGAAAGCCTGAACGGCAATAAAATGCGTTCCGGCCTCACCGTGCTTGGCATTGTCATCGGCGTGGCGGCAGTGATCGCCATGCTTGCGGTAGGGAATGGCGCACAGGCATCCATCACCGGTTCCATTTCCAGCATCGGAACGAACCTGCTCTTTGTATTTAGCGGCAGCGCAGACGGCTCCCCCGGTGGCCCCGGCAGCGGACGCAGCGGCAATAACGACCGCCCGCTTACTTTGACCGATGCCGAAGCGATTGCTGACCCCTTCGCCGCGCCATCTGTCGAATTGGTTGCTCCCGCCATTCAAGGCAATGGAACATTGACCTACGCTGGCGAGAACACCACCACAAGCATCTCTGGTATCACGCCAACCTACGCCACAGTCCGCAATATGGAACTGGCCGAAGGTGAATTTATCAATGAAGAACATATCCTCGGACGTATGTCCGTGGTGGTGCTCGGCCCCGAGACAGCCACAACAATTTTCGGCCACGCCGACGGTGTTATCGGTGAAACCATTCGTATCGAAGGTCAGCCTTTTCGTGTGATCGGCGTCACCGTGCCCAAAGGCGGCGGCGCGTTCGGCAGTGAAGATAACGCAGCCTACATTCCATTCACCACTGCACAGGCGCGTCTCATAAAAAAAAGCACTCGCGATGAAGTGGATGTGATTTTTATCCAGGCTATTTCCGCCGAAGCGGTTCCTTTGGCGTCGGATGAAGTATCGAACATTATTCGTCAACGCCATCGCACTCCGATCGGCATCGACGATTTCACCGTCTTTACCCAGCAGGATTTTCTCTCCACATTTGCAACCATCACCGGCGTGCTCACCATCTTCCTCGGCGGCATCGCGGGTATTTCCCTGCTCGTTGGCGGTATCGGCATCATGAACATCATGCTTGTTTCCGTCACCGAGCGCACACGCGAGATCGGTTTACGCAAAGCCCTCGGCGCGCGCAAAAAAGACATCCTGCTTCAATTCCTCACAGAATCTTCTCTACTTAGTTTGATCGGCGGCATCATCGGCATCATGTTTGGCTGGTTGATCGCCTTCATCGTTGGCAAGGTCGCCACGGCAACTGGTAATAATTTCACTCCCATTGTCGGAACGGATGCGATCCTCCTCTCCACAAGTTTCTCGGCCATCATCGGCCTGTTCTTTGGAATTTACCCCGCCAGCCGCGCTGCAAATCTGGAGCCTGTCGAAGCGCTTCGTTACGAGTAACCATGTCAACTTTCAGGAAAGTATTGATTTCCCTGCTGCTGATCGTTTTTGTTCAGGGATGTATTTTGATGGGCGGGGCACGACAGCGTGTTAGTCAAGCCGAGCCAACTTTAGATTTTCAAGCGACAAATTCCTCGCTTGATACGCCCGCCCCGTCTTCTTCAGCAACGCCTCTTTCCCCGCCGACAGTTGCTCCTACGGCAACTGTCATTTTGCCTACGCCTTTGCCTTCTGTCACCATCACCGCAGTGGATGGAAATATCTACATCCGCCGTGGACCCGGGTTGCCATATAACCCGATCGGCGTTTTGGCAAAAGGTGTAAGCGCGCAAGTCATTGCTCAGGATGTTCTTTCAAAGTGGGTGCAGATCCATATCCCCGATCTCGATACTACGGGCTGGGTTTCCATTCAAACACCCTATTCCAAAATTGACGGCGACTTAAGCCAAATACCCGATTTCACCTTCACCGAATGGCCTGCTCCTGCCTATATCAAAAACTGCACCGAGCATGACATGTTCATCACGCCAGGCAATACCTACCTGCCCTCGTTATACACGAACGCAAAATACCTGAACGAATATCAGGTTGACCCCGGCACTTACATTGCCTACGACATGTACTACCCGGACGAGCCCGAGGCCCAAGTTCTGGAGGTCCGCGAAGGTGTGACAGTCTATATCACCATCAATGGCCGTGGCGAAGGGCATAAATGCCCGTAACACAATAGCCAGCTAGGTTGTTTTGCGCACGGAAAAGAACGGAATTTCAATGGCTTTTTCATCAAGTTCCAAACAGCTTCTGTTTTCTACGCCAACCCCGAAAGGGTGAAACTATTATAGAAGTTTATTTGTGCAATTTAAAATCCCGAAGGGATGACATGGCTCCCGATGTCAGGTCACCTTTGGGATTTTATAGATAAGGCAGATCATTCCGAAGCAGGGTGCAAAGAAACTCTGATTACGATACAATCATATTGCAGACGCTAAGTGCTAATGCGGAGAAAATGCTTGAGGAAACAGGATCAGGTATCCGTTAGGCGGGAGGCGTTTTGTCGTGTCGTATGTATGTCATTACGAGGATGCTCTTGTATTTATCCGAAGCAATCTTGTAATGATGAAAACTATCTATTCCTCTGGAGGTTTCCATGTCCGAAAAGCTGAATCAGCTTAAGCAAATCCTTGGCGAGGTTTCTGATCTGGGTCATGCCGCAAGTGTGTTGGGTTGGGATGAGCAGGTGAACATGCCGCGCGGCGGCAGTGAGGCGCGCGGGCAGCAGCTTGCTACGCTGGGCAAGATCGTTCAAGAAAAATTCACATCCGATGAAGTTGGCAGACTGCTCGAGGATCTGAAAAGCGAATACGGCGATGCAGAGACCGATGATGGCGCCATGATCCGCGTTGCTTCGCGCGATTATAAAAAGGCCAAACTTGTGCCGCCTTCTTTCGTTGCAGAGCAGGCTATTGTTTCTTCAAAGGCTTTTGAAGCATGGGTCGAGGCGAAGGGCAAATCTGACTTTTCCATTTTCCAGCCGCATCTTGAAAAAGTTGTGGAATTGGTAAAGAAATATGTTTCGTTCTTCCCGCCGGCTGACCATCCGTATGATGTTCTGTTGGATGATTTTGAACCGGGCATGAAGACCGCCGAAGTGCGTGAGATATTTGGCAACCTGCGCCCGAAGCAGGTGGAACTGCTGAAGGCGATTGCATCCACAAAGCAGGTGAAGGATGATTTCCTTCACAAAAAATATAACGAGCAGAAGTTGTGGGGCTTCAGCGAAAAGATCGTCTCGAAGTTCGGGTACGATTTCAGCCGCGGCAGACAGGACAAAGCGCCGCATCCTTTTGAGACTTCTTTCAGCGTGAACGATGTGCGCATCACGAATCGTTTTGAAGCCGGGAATCCCATTGCCACCATTTTCAGCGCCATGCATGAATCAGGCCATGCCATGTATGAGCAGGGCATCAACCCGGTATATGAGCGCACACCGCTCGCGAATGGCACATCTCTGGCTGTGCATGAATCGCAATCACGCATGTGGGAAAATCTTGTAGGGCGTTCGCTTCCGTTCTGCGAATATTTCTTCCCTGAATTGAAGAAAACTTTCCCATCTCAGTTGGATGGTGTGACCGCGAAATCTTTTTACAAGGGCATCAATAAAGTTGAGCCATCCCTCATCCGTGTGAATGCAGATGAAGCCACCTACAACATGCACATCATGCTGCGCCTTGAAATCGAGATCGGCATGGTGGATGGAAGTATCGCCGTCAAAGACCTTCCCGAAATTTGGAACGCGAAGATGCAGGATTATCTTGGCATTGTCCCGCCCAATGATGCGAAAGGCGTTTTGCAGGATGTGCATTGGTCTGGCGGCATGATCGGTTACTTCTCCACATACGCGTTGGGCAATATTGTCTCTGCTCAGTTGTGGGAGGTCATCAACAAAGACATCCCCGATCTTGAAGAACAGATCCGCAAAGGCAAGTTTGATGAACTGCTCGGTTGGCTGCGAAAGAACATCCATGTGTATGGTCACAAGTATGATCCGCAGGATCTTGTGCAAAAGGCCACCGGCTCACGAATTGACTCTGCCGCTTATGTCCGCTATTTGACGAAAAAATACAGCGGGATTTACGGGCTGTAAATTTAAAGGATTGAATGGGACGCCCTGCCCGTCAGGGCGTCTCTTTTATTTGGATATGAAATATAAAACATTTCTTCTCGCTTCACTTCTTACGCTGTTAGCTGCTTGCTCTCAAAGTATAGGGTCCACGCCGACAACTCTTCCGCCTCCCTCCATCCCGACTGTAGTTGCGCTGACCGGACAGGCCGCTTTCGCCACCGCTGATGCTTTAACGCAAAGCGTCCCTCCAACTTTGACGGCTGTTCCAACTGAACTATCAATTCCATTGACGGAGATTCCAAGCCCAACGCCTACATTTGCGGCGGGCTTCACAGATTTTGCACAAGTAAGGTTTTTGTCTCCTGGCCCGGCCTCCAGCTTGGTCTCCCCGATCATTTTACAAATAGAGGTTGTCTCGGGTGAAAGCGAAGTAATTCAAGTGGACTTGTTGGGTGAGGATGGCCGTGTCCTTTATCGCGATCTTGAAAAAGTGACGCGAAATATGAAAGGCATTTTCCGCAGGTTTGAGCTGCGATTTGAGATCCGTGCTGTTTCCGAGGCAGGGTATATTCGCATCAGCAGCAAGGATGATTTTGGCCGAATTCAGGCTCTCAACACGATGCCTGTTCTTTTATATTCCATTGGCACCAATCAAATTAACCCACCCGGGAACATGATCTATGAACGGGTGATGATCGAAGGTATGAAGGAAAGGGCTGATTTTTATGCTGGGGAGGTCAACCTCAAAGGCCGCATTTGGCCTTTCAACGATCAACCCATGGTGGCGGAATTGATACTGCCAAATGGATCGCCGATCTCCTCGCGAATACTAAACTTCAACGGAATCGATACCCAGTCCTTTGAAACAAAGTTGCCCTACAAAGTGACCGAACCCACCCTCGCCCGCCTGACCTTCAAGCAGGATAATCCGCTGCTGGATGTGACCGATTCAGAGGTGCAAAAGTATATTTACGTTTATAGTGTTGAGATCATGCTGAATCCATAATAGGCTTGCCAAAATAAATCACAATGGTATAATTCGCAGGCTTTCCCATCAAAGGGACGCTATCGGGGTGTGGCTCAGACCGGTAGAGCGCACGGTTCGGGTCCGTGAGGTCGAGAGTTCAAATCTCTCCACCCCGACAGAAAAAGCAATGCTTGTTGACCGCCTAACCCGAAGGCGGTCTTTTTTATGTCTGTTTCATGACCGCGCTTTTCAAGATATACTCCACCATCTTTTCGGGGATATTTACTCCTGTGGTGGCAATACTGTTACGAAACTCCATTGTATGGTTGATCTCGTTGATCGTCATTCCGTTGTCGGTCTCGAACAGGTCAAGTGCCAACAATCCGCCGCCGACGGCGCGAGCCGCCCGTTGACATAACTCCGCGATCTCATCAGTGACGGGGCAGTTCGTGGCGACGCCTCCTCGTGCGGTATTGGTGATCCAATTTTCGGAGGAGCGGTATATCGCGCAGATACATTCATCACCGATCACAAAGGCACGGATATCACGCCCCGGCTTGTTGATATATTCCTGAATATAAAAAACCTGGTGATTGACTCCCAGCGATGATTTGTGTTCGATCAACGACTCAGCCATGTGACGATTGTCCACTTTTGCGAGCAGGCGTCCCCATGACCCGACAACGGGTTTTAGCACGCATGGATAGCCCATCGCTTCAATCGCGCTGAGAGCTGATTCTTCGTCGAAGGCCATATACACTCTGGGAGTTGGGATCCCGTTCTGTGTGAGGATCTGGCTGGTGATGTACTTGTCTCCGCAGCGTTCCGCCACCGCAGACGAATTTACAACAGGTACGCCATGCGCCTCAAAGATGCGCGAGATATACAGCCCGCGTGAATAAGAAATGGAACGCTCGAAGAGCACATCAACTTGTTCGGGAAGTTGATTAATATCAAAGAATGAATTCCCATCATTAATGCGGACAACTTCCACATCGCTGTGCTTTTCAAATTCATCCAGTAAATATTTTTCTTCAACGCGCAGGCGGGTGTATAAAAATCCAACTTTGGTCATGATTGCTCCTTATGTGTCACCCTGAGCGGAGCGAAGGGTCTCTATGACAGTCTTAGAGATGCTTCGCTTTGCTCAGCATGACAAACCTAAATTTTTCCAATCACTCTTTCCGTTACCTGGCTTGTCGTCAAATTTCCACCCAGATCAGGTGTGGACTCATTATCCGCTATACAGGTTTCCACTGCATTTCGCAATCGTTCAGCAGATTCTTTTTCATTCAAATAATCCAGCATCATGGCGGTGGCGAGGAAGGTGGCGATGGGGTTGGCTTTGCCTGTACCAACCAACGGTGGCGCACTGCCGTGGACGGGTTCAAAGACTGCTGCGTCCGCGCCAATGTTGCCGGAAGCAGCCACACCGAGGCCGCCGACGAACATGCAGGCTTCGTCGCTGAGGATGTCGCCAAAAAGGTTGGTCGTGACAATCACTTCAAATTGCTCCGGTGCGCGGACAAGTTCCATGGCGCAGGTGTCCACGAGCATTTCATACATGGTGATGTCTGGGTATTCCTTTGCAACTTCAAGTGCGACTGTGCGGAAAAGTCCGCAGGTTTGACGCAGCACATTGGCTTTGTGGACCACATGAACAGATTTGCGTCCCGTTTGGCGGGCGGTGTCAAATGCTTTGCGGATGATGCGTTCCGAACCTTTGCGGGTGATGACCCGTTCAGTGATGGCGCGATTGCCGTCATCTTCAATTCGCTCAATGCCAGAATACAAGCCTTCGGTATTCTCGCGGACGATGATCATGTCAATGCCTGCGCGGGAGGAGGAGTGCGGGATCGAGCGGCATGGACGCAGATTGGAAAATAACTCCAGCGATTGACGCATCCGTACGACGGGTGAAAAATATCCAGTGATGGCGGGTGGTGTCGTAACAGAACCAAATAAGGTCGCGGAAGAGAGGCGGATCTTTTCCAGTGTGGAATCGGGCAGCGGCGTGCCGAGTCGCTCATAGGCGCCAAATCCAATTTCTGCGCGGGTGAATTCCAAATCCAAAGGCAGGGCGCGCAAAACTTTTTCAGCGCAAGCGATCACTTCAGGCCCGATGCCGTCACCAGGTAGGAGGCAGATTTTATAATTCATCATTCATCCTTCCGCATTCATCATTAGCTCTTGAATGTCGTGCGTTTTCAAAAAGTTGACAATGCCGCCCGCGTCTGCGATCTTCAAAACGAAATCAGGCAGGGCGTTGGCTTGATATTGATTCCCGTTGGTGCGGTTGAAAATTTTGCCGCTTGCAAGGTCAACATCAATATCATCGCCTTCGGTGATATCCGCAGCGGCGGTGGGACATTCAAGGATGGGCAGGCCGATGTTGATGCAGTTGCGGAAAAAGATGCGTGCAAAGGATGGGGCGATGATGCACTTGGCTTGCGAGCCTTTGATGGCGATGGGCGCGTGTTCGCGTGAAGAGCCGCAGCCGAAATTTTGCCCGCCGACGATGATGTCGCCGGGTTGTACGTTTTTTGCATACTCAGGCTTGACCTCGCAAAAAACATTCTTTGCAAGTTCAAGCGGGTCGATGGTGATGTTGTAACGGCCGGGAATGATCTCGTCCGTGTTCATGTTTTCTCCGAATGTCCAGGCTTTTGCCATGAGGGTCTCCTTTTTTAGTGACTAGGTACTAGGAATTAGGGACTAGGAATTGGTTTTCCCTAGTTGCCTGATCCCTAGTTCCGAATCCCTTATAAATATCCACGCGGGTCAGTAATTTTTCCCGTCAGCGCTGTTGCTGCTGCAGTGGCTGGGCTAGCTAAATACACTTCCGATAACGGGCTGCCCATGCGCCCGATGAAGTTGCGATTCATCGTTGTCAATGCGCGTTCACCAGCAGCGAGGATTCCGCCGTGGCGGCCGATGCACGCGCCGCATCCTGTACCTGTGACCGTACAGCCCGCATCCAGCAAAATTTCGATCAGACCATTTTTCATTGCCTTTTTATAAATGCGTTCGCTGGCAGGTGTGACGATCACGCGCGTGAACGGATCCACTTTTTTGCCTTTGAGCATGTTCGCTACGATCTCAATGTCTTCGTAGCGGGCGTTGGTGCAGGTGCCGATGTACACCTCTTGTACTTCCAGACCCTCCACTTGTTCCAGTGGTTTGGCATTATCCACATCGGGGTGACAAGCCACATGCGGAGAAAGGGCAGAAACATCAATCTCGATCACACGCTCATATCTTGGATTGACTGGAGTTATCTTTTCAAACGGCCCTTTGGCTGGCGTTTCATTTTCAAGATATTGAATCGTCACATCGTCTGCGGCGATGAGTCCGCATTTTGCGCCGATCTCCGTGGACATGTTCGGGAAGACGATGCGCTCGTGCATGGGCAGGTTGTCAATATAATCACCGCCAAATTCCACGGAGCGGTACGTGCCGCCGTCCATGCCGAGCAGGCCAGCGATGTAGATCATGACGTCTTTGGCATATACCCCTGGTTGAGTTTTTCCCTTCAGCTCAATTCGAATCGTCTCGGGGACTTTGAACCAGCATTTGCCTGTTACCCATGCCACGCCGATTTCCGTGGAGCCGAGTCCCGCACCGAACGCGCCCATTGCTCCGTAGGTGTTCGAGTGCGAGTCCGCGCCGATGACGATTGCGCCGGGTGTGATAAATCCTTCCTCGATCATCACCTGATGGCAAACGCCTTGATGGAAAAAGTGGGGCAATCCCTGCTCTCTGACAAACTCGATAATCCTTTTATGATTCTCAGCCGCCAACACATTCGGCGCGGGGTAGGCATGGTCAAGGTGAAGAACAATGCGATTCTTATCGTGAATCGGTTTGCCGATCTCGCGAAATGCCTTTATCGCCAGTGGAGTCGTGTTGTCGTGACTCATGATGTAGTCCACATCCAATAGCAATATCTCGCCTGCTTGAACAGGCCTGCCTGCTTTGCGTGCAAAAATTTCTTCGATTAGTGTGCCCATAGTTTCTCCAAATGCAGAATTTAGAATGCAGAATGCAGAATTCTCAATCTTGTGTTTACGGATTCTACATTCTGCGTTCTTCATTGTATTACGCTTTCCCGTTATATTTTTTCAACACCATGCGCGTCTCCGTCCGTTTGACGCCTTGCACCGTGCGAATTTCCTCGATCAAATTATTCAACGCCATAATGTTTTCCACATTCACGAATGCGCTGATGTCGTAGTCGCCAGTCATTTCGTACACGTTGGACACATTCGTAAATCCACGCATGCGACGCACCACTGCCGATGTGTACACATGTGACTCAACTTCGACCATCAACATCGCGCTGATATCGTGCGGGATGACATCGATCTCTCTACCCGTTACCTGCTCGGCGATCTCAAGAATATCCGTGTCGAAAAGCTGTTTTCTCTCATCGCCAATGTTCTTGATGCGCGTGACAATTACCTCCAATTCCGCCGCGCTGACTTCGATGCCGTATTCCTCCAGCCGTGAGGCAACCGCACTTTTGCCCGTGTATTTGTCGATGATGATCTTGCGCTCTCTCCCCAAAATGGCTGGGTCGAAAGGCTCATAGGTGCGCGGGTCTTTGAGAATGCCGTTGGTGTGGACTCCGCTTTTGTGGCTGAACGCATTTTGTCCTGTGATGGGTTTGTTCGGCGCGAGGAAAAATCCAGAAACTTTTTCAAGATAGCCGGATACATCCATCAACGGCTGGATGTTGTATTTCTCATTTCCCTCCAAATTCCGAAATGACACAACTGTTTCTGCGAGATCAGGAATGCCCGTGCGTTCGCCGAGTCCATTCACCGTGGTGTGGATGCAGTCCGCGCCTGCGCGAATTCCTGCCATGGCGTTTGCGAGCGCGAGTCCGTAATCGTTATGACAATGCAGGTCAATTTTGCAGGGCAGCAATCGCTCACGCAATGCACGGACTTTCTCATACATCACATGCGGCTGCATGATGCCCAGCGTGTCCGCAAAACTGATTCGATCCGCGCCTGCTTCGATGGCTGCGTTACAGACTTGGATCAAAAACTCAAAGTCCGTGCGTGTAGCATCCTCAGGCGTGTAGCGGACTTTCAATCCCAAACTGCGCGCGTATGCCACATGTTCCTGAATGATCGCAACGGCCTGCTCCTGCGTTTTATGCAGTTTTGCATCCAGATGAATTTTCGAGGTGGCGTAAAAAATGGCAACACGGTCTGCGCCGCAGGCTTTGGCCTTGTCAATGCCGAGGCGTGAAGCAACTGAATGGGCGACCACCTCAGCCCGAAGTCCGAGAGAGGCGATGCGTTTGATCGCTTTGGCAACATTTGGCGAAACGGATGGGTCGCCAGCTTCGATCATATCCACGCCCACCGAGTCAAGCATCCGTGCGATCTCCACCTTTTCATCAACCGTGAAATTAACAAATGGAGTTTGTTCGCCTTCGCGTAAAGTTGTATCCAAAATTTCAAGCATAGGTTTTCCTTTTTGAGAAAATAAAAAAAACACCCTCCATTGTCAGAGGGTGTTTTGAATGACAGGTAGATAGAATGAACTACGGCAAGTATTTGCCTATTTCCTGTTTAACCGAAACATGCCCAGATCCGACAACCGCAGTTGTGAACGTGGGCTTGCGCTTGGATTTAGCTTCCATCAGAATACTTGCTTGATCTCTAAACATATTGGGCCGAATTCTACTACGCATGAGAGATATGTCAATGATTTTGTATTACCCATTTGTGTACTTTTTATTTTTCTAAAATGATGTAATCTGTATGGGGTGTTGAAATATTTTACATACTTACTTGACTAGACAAATATGGCGAAGTAAAATCCCACTGCTTTTCAGAGAACTCACATGCCCATATACCGTTTCATTACCCAATCCAAATTTTCAGAGCCGCGCGCAGGTGTGTATCTTGCCGATGCGCGCGCGCTGGGGTTCAACGACCTCAGTTGTATCAAAATTAGCGACCTCTACTTTATTGAGGGCCAACTGTCAGAGGAGACATGTCGACAGTTGGCCCTCAATTTTTTAACAGACCCCGTGACTCAAACCGTTTCATGGGATGAAGTGCCCGCGCCTCCCACTCCGCCCGAGCCTGATTCAGTTATTCTGGAAGTTGCCCTTCGCCCGGGCGTCACCGACCCTGTCGTCGAGCAAATTGTCCGCGCCGCGCATGAACTTGGCATAGACGGAGTCCACCGCGCCGCCACGGGTTCAAGGTTTCAGATTGAAGGCTTGAAGGTTGAGCAGGTTGAAAAGCTGGCAAAAGCATTGCTTGCCAATTCTGTTATTCAACATTGGAAGATCGGAAGCATTGAACCAGCCTTCCCTGAAGAAGTTGCATCCAGTGGAACGGTTGAAATCATTTCCATTCGTGATTTATCAAATGATGAACTGCTGGCACTTTCCAAAGAACGCCGCGCTGCTCTCGACCTCGCTGAGATGAAATCTGTTCAAGCCTACTTCATCAAAGAACAGCGCGACCCCACCGATGTGGAATTTGAAACCATCGCGCAAACATGGAGTGAGCATTGTGTACATAAGACGTTCAAGGCGAAAGTGACCATTGACGATAGACAACAGACTGCGGGTTCCGGTGGTCAATCGTCTGTGGTCGATAGTCTTATAAAGACCTACCTCAAATCCGCCACAGACAAGATCAACGCCCCCTGGGTTATTTCCGCATTTGTCGATAACGCCGGCATTATTGATTTTGACGATGAGTTCGAAATATCTTTCAAAGCCGAAACGCACAATCATCCGTCAGCGGTGGAGCCGTTTGG
This sequence comes from Candidatus Villigracilis propinquus, assembly GCA_016714565.1. Lineage (GTDB taxonomy): Bacteria > Chloroflexota > Anaerolineae > Anaerolineales > Villigracilaceae > Villigracilis > Villigracilis propinquus. The sequence continues at coordinate 203,280 of JADKDM010000010.1, read as the reverse complement.
CGGCGCGAACACAGGCGTCGGCGGAGTCATACGCGATGTGCTTGGTGTCAGTGCCAAACCGATTGCGAACACCGATGTCCTTTGCTTTGGCCCGCAGAATCTCGATCCCAAATCTTTGCCTGAGGGTGTTCTGCATCCGCGCCGCATTCAATCGGGCGTAGTCGCAGGCGTGCAGGATTACGGTAACAAGATCGGCATCCCAACCGTCAATGGCGCGATCTTGTATGATGAGGGTTACACCGCCAATCCGCTCGTTTTTTGTGGTTGTGTGGGTATCGCGCCAAAAGGAAAGCATAAAAAAGATCCGCAAATTGCGGATCGCGTGATTGTGCTCGGCGGCCGTACAGGACGTGACGGCCTGCGCGGTGCGACCTTCTCTTCCATGACGATGGACGCGCAAACAGGCGAAGTCTCAGGCGCATCCGTGCAGATCGGTGACCCCATCACCGAAAAAGGACTGATCGATGTCATTGTTCGCGCCCGTGATCTGCGGCTCTACAATGACATCACCGATTGCGGCGCAGGCGGCTTATCCTCTGCAGTGGGAGAGATGGCCGCAACCATCGGCTGCGACGTGGACTTGATGAAAGTCCGCCTGAAATACCCCGGCCTCGCTCCGTGGGAGATCTGGCTCTCCGAAGCCCAGGAACGTATGGTGCTGGCTGTTGCGCCTGAAAAGATCTCAGCCTTGCAGGAATTATGCGACACCTTCGACACCGAATTGACGGACATTGGCGAATTCACAGGCAAAAACCGATTGATTATCCGTTACAAAGAATCTGTTGTCGTAGATATGGACAATGAATTTCTGCACGAAGGAATCCCGCAAAGACAACTGAATGCAATCATTGAAAACCCTGCCCACCCATCCATCCGTTTTTCCGCTTCCCCATCCGTTCCCGAATCTGTTTCCAAAACCCTGCTCTCCCTCCTCTCTTCTCCCAACATCGCCAGCAAAGCCCCGTCATCCGTATCTACGACCACGAGGTGCAGGGCGGTACGGTGGTCAAACCGCTCACAGGCATTGAAGCCGATGCGCCATCCGATGCCGCAGTCATCAAACCGATTGGCACAAAAGGAACAAAAGGCATCGTTCTCTCAAATGGAATTAATCCCGAATACGGAAAGCGGGATGCCTACAAAATGACATGGTCTGTGATGGACGAAGCCATTCGCAATGCAGTAGCCGTTGGCGCCGACCCCGACCGAATTGCCGTGCTCGACAACTTCTGCTGGGGCGATCCGCTCCGCCCCGAAACGATGGGCTCACTTGTTGAAGCCTGCCGTGGCTGTCACGATGCCGCACTATTTTATGGCACGCCCTTCATCAGCGGCAAAGACTCGCTCAACAACGAATACCTCGGCGCAGACGGCTTGCGCCACGCCATTCCGCCCACTTTGCTGATCTCTGCCATTGGCATCATTCACGATGTCAATCAAGCCATCACCATGGATTTGAAAGAAGCGGGTAATGCAGTGTATTTAGTGGGAAGTTATCAGTTGCCAGTAATTAGTGATCAGTCTGTGCCTGATGTTCCAAAAGAAACCCCGCAGGTGTATCGCGCCTTGCATCAAGCCATCACCAGCGGACTTATCCGCTCCGCGCACGATCTCAGCGAAGGCGGCCTCGCCGTCACCGCCGCAGAGATGTGCATCGGCGGGCGCCTTGGCATGAATGTAGTGCCGACTTTAGTCGGCATGTTCACAGAAGTTAATGGATGTCTGCTCGTCGAAGTCTCCCCATCAAACGCCGTCGCTTTTGAATCTCACTTCGTCAATCTCCCATTTCAAAAAATTGGCGTAGTCACATCCAATCCCATCCTAAAACTTGGCGAACAGGAAATCCCGGTGGAAGACCTCGTCCACGCCTTCAACTCACCGAGCCACTTATGAAACCAAAAGCCCTCATCCTCCAAGCTCACGGCTCCAATCGCGATCTCGATGTTATGGAAGCGCTGACTCTCGCTGGCGCAGAAGCGACAGGAATTCCGCTCAACGAATTGCGGATGAAGAAAACGCTTCTTTCCGACTTTCAACTGCTCGTCGTTCCTGGCGGCTTTTCCTACGCTGATGCATTGGGCGCTGGCAAATTGCTCGCACTTGACCTCGCATCCTATTTCGAAGATGAGATCGCCGCCTTCGTGGAATCTGGCAAACCCGTCATCGGGATTTGCAATGGATTTCAAGCGTTGGTGAAGTCGGGGATTTTGCCAGGTGCCGAAAGAAATCCGAAGGAAGAAAGAATGCTTGGGTACGCCCAAGTACGACATTGACCTTTTAATGAGCAGGGGCACTTCGAATGCCGTTGGGTTAACTTAGCACCTGTTTCGCAAACCTGCATCTGGACAAAAGATTTGGAAGATACCATCACCTGCCCAATCGCTCATGGTGAAGGCAACTTCCAAACCACAGACCTCTTTCCCCTTTCTTCTTTTATCGAACATGACCAGGTTGCCCTCACCTACATCCGCCCTGACGGCTCTCCTGCCAACGGTGAATATCCCGTCAACCCGAATGGCTCCATACTTGATATCGCAGGCATTTGCAATGAACAAGGCAATGTGCTTGGATTGATGCCGCATCCTGAAAATCATATCCATGCATGACAGCATCCACGTCACACACGCGGCGAAACCGGCGGAAGCGGGTTGAGGTTGTTTGAAAACGGCGTGAAATACGCAAATCAAATTTGATTATTTAGAGGCTAAAATGATCTCACAAAACGAATTCTTGAAATTGATCCCAAACGCCTCGGATGAAACGAATTTGCCATTATCAGGAGACAGTCTGGCAAGGTGCGTGATTGGTACGACCTGCCAAATGGCAAACGACTCATCGTCACCACAGACCGCCTGTCCGCATTTGACCGTGTTCTGACGAGAGTTCCTACAAAGGACAGGTACTAAATCAATTATCCGCCTGGTGGTTCGAGCGGACGCAGGACATCATTCCAAACCATATCATTTCACTACCCGACCTGAATGCCGCCATTGTGCGGACAGCGGAACCGATCCTTGTGGAAGTCATCGTGCGTGGATACATTACCGGTGTCACCTCTACTGCTTTGTGGTATCGCTATTCACTGGGAGAGCGAAATATCTATGGCTATGAATTTCCAGAAGGCTTGCAGAAAAATCGGCATTGCCTGAACCGATCATCACCCCCACTACCAAAGGCGGAGTAACAGGACATGACGAGCGCTTGACCTGCGAAGAAGTTACCCAAAAAGGCTTGCTTGATGCGAAGACATGGGACCAGGTGCAAACTGCCGCCTTAGCCATCTTCAAGCGCGGACAGGAAGTTGCTGGCAAGGCAGGCTTGATTCTTGTGGATACAAAATATGAATTTGGTATTGCTGCCGACGGCAGTGTGGTTTTAATCGATGAAGTCCACACCCCCGACTCATCTCGTTTTTGGAAGGCAGATACGTATGATGCGCGTTTTGCTGCCGGGGAAGACCCTGAAAACTTTGACAAGGAATTTGTCCGAATTGCATATGCAGATAAAGGCTATCGTGGGGATGGGGAAATCCCGTCCATGCCGGAGGAATCTGTGGGCGTCAGCCAGTCAGCGATATATTCAGATTTATGAGATGTTGACTGGGCAGACTTTCGATGCGGGAAGTTACCCAGTTGAAGACCGATTGCTTATGAATTTGAAAAGGTTGGGAGTGATTTCATAATGTCAAAGCCATTGGTTGTGATCTTGATGGGTTCCAAAGCAGATATGGAACACTGCACAAAAATATCGGATGCCTGCAAGGGATTTGGGCTTGATACGGTCATTCGCATTGGGTCTGCGCACAAAACGCCGGAACACGCGCTGGCCATATTGAACGAATATGAAGCAGACGAACGCCCGAAGGTGTATATCACGGTAGCGGGGCGTAGCAATGCCTTGAGCGGATTTACGGACGGTTCTGTGAGCGCGCCTGTTATTGCCTGTCCGCCGCCTTCAGAATCATTTGGCGGCGCGGATGTGTATTCGTCCCTGCGGATGCCTTCGGGGATCGCGCCTGCGGTGGTGTTGGAACCTTTCAACGCGGCGTTGTTGGCGGCGAAAATTTTCAGCGTGGCGAATGCTGAAGTGCGGGAGCAGGTAAAAGCGAGTCAGAAGCGGGCGGCGGATAAAATTCTTGAGGATGATGCCAGTGTCAGATAGTCAAATAAATTTTGGTCTGGAAGATGATCATCCGCATGAAGAATGTGGTGTGATCGGGATATTTGCGCCAGATGAAGATGTGGCGCGTATGACTTTCTTTGGGTTGTATGCCTTGCAGCATCGTGGACAGGAAGCGGCGGGCATTGCTGTGGCAGATGGAAAGATGATGTCCATTCATAAAGGGGTGGGACTGGTCTCGCATGTGTTCACGCCCGCAGCGATGGCAGAATTGAAAGGCCATTACGCGATCGGGCATACGCGATATTCAACAACGGGGTCGTCGTCATTGCGGAATGCGCAGCCGTTCATGATCGAAACAATGCATGGGCCGCTGGCGCTGGCGCATAATGGAAATTTAATTAATTCTGCCGAACTCCGAAATGAATTGATGGAACAAGGTGTTGGTTTTTCGTCATCTTCTGATACCGAAGTGATGACGATGATGCTGGCGCGTAACAGTGAGGGGACGTGGGAGGAACGCATCAAGCAGGCCATGAAGAAATGGGTGGGCGCATATTCTGTAGTGATCCTGACTCGTGATTGCGTTTACGCGGTGCGCGACCCGTGGGGATTTCGTCCGTTGTGTATTGGGTTGCTGCCAAGCGGCGGGCATGCTGTTGCGTCGGAAGTAGGGGCATTGCAGACATTGGGCTGCGAAGCCATTCGGGATGTGAAGCCCGGTGAAGTGGTTTCGCTTTCCAATAGCGCGTTGAAAGTGATGCAGGCCATCCCGCCTGTAACACCTTCGGCGATGTGCGTGTTTGAACATATTTATTTTGCGCGCCCCGACCAAACATGGGATGGGATCAATGTCCATCATGTGCGGCAGAGGTTGGGGGAGGAACTCGCAAAGGAAGTTGAAAATGAATTAGGAAATAAGTATGGTGATGTTGTCATTCCTGTGCCTGATTCGTCTGTGCCTGCGGCAATTGGTTTTTCACATGTGAGCGGTATTCCATATAACGATGGCTTTATCAAAAACCGCTATGTCGGGCGGACGTTCATCGAGCCGACGGATTCGCTTCGCAAGCGCGGTGTGGCCTTGAAGTTCAACGTCATCAATGAGAATGTGCGTGATAAGCGTGTGGTGATGATCGATGACAGCATTGTGCGCGGTAATACCACAGGGCCGTTGATCAAATTGCTGAAGAATGCTGGCGCAAAGGAAGTGCATGTGGCGATTACTTGTCCGCCGATCTCACATCCGTGTTTCATGGGTGTGGACATGGGTAGACATGACGGACTGATTGCCCACAAACGGACTGTGGAAGAAATTCGTGAATATGTGGATGCTGATAGTTTATATTATCTTTCCATCGATGGCATGATGCGCGCGATCCAGCGGAAGGATGGTTTTTGTCAGGCTTGTTTTACGGGGAAGTATCCGATCCCTGTTGATCTATCGAATGTGAAGACTGGTTTTGAAAGGGTAACCAAATAAATATGAATGTTTTGATCGTTGGGTCGGGCGGGCGGGAACATGCAATGGCGTGGAAGGTGGCTCAGTCATCCAGCTTGTCCAAACTTTTTATTGCACTTGGCAATGCGGGGACAACATCCTGCGGTGAAAATATTTCATTGAATTTGGATGATCATTCTGCGGTGATCCGTTTCTGCAAAGAGAATCAAATTGACCTTGTGTTGGTTGGCCCTGAAGCGCCGCTCGCGGCGGGGTTGGTGGATTCTCTAACAGCGGATGGCATCCGCTGTTTTGGGCCGAAGCAGGCTGCGGCGCAGATCGAAGCGTCTAAAGTTTTCGCGAAAGATTTTATGGCGAGGCATCACATCCCAACCGCGCGATATGCCACGTTCACTCAATTCAATGAAGCGCTTCGTTATTTGGAATCTGTTGATTATCCAATTGTTATCAAGGCATCAGGTCTCGCGGCTGGCAAGGGTGTGATTCTGCCTGATACCTTTGAAGAAGCGAAGGCCACACTTGAATCTATTTTGGTGAATAAAACATTTGGTGAGGCTGGGTTGGAAGTTGTGATCGAAGAACGCCTGAGCGGACAGGAAGTTTCGCTGATGGCATTTACGGATGGAACGTCCATTGTGCCGATGCTGCCCGCGCAGGATCACAAACGCCTGCTGGATAGTGACCGCGGCCCGAATACAGGCGGCATGGGAGCCTACGCGCCCGCGCCAATCTTTACGGCGGATATGATGAATGAGGCAATGGAATTTATTTTGCAGCCCGCTGTGGATGGACTACGAACCGAAGGCACATCATTTGTCGGCGTTCTCTACGCGGGTCTCATCTTAACGGACAGTGGACTCAGCACCCTTGAATTTAACTGCCGCTTTGGCGACCCTGAAACCCAAGCCGTGCTTCCGTTGCTCGAAACAGACTTGCTCGATATTGCCGATGCCTGCGTGGATGGCAACCTGAAGAACCTTGATATTCAATGGAAGAGCGGCGCGTCTGTTTGTGTGGTGCTGGCAAGCAAAGGCTATCCTGAAAAAGTGGAGACGGGCAAGGTTGTGACGTTTGAAGATCTGCCTGAAAATCTTGCCTGCTTTCATGCAGGTACAAAAATGGATGATGGAAAAGTTTTCACTTCTGGTGGAAGAGTCTTTGGCGTAACTGCCTGGGCGGATAGCATTGCAGATGCTGTGCATCAAGTTTATGACAACATCCACAAAGTTTCTTTTGACGGCGTGCAGTATCGCAGAGACATTGCACGACGTGCATTGAGGAAAACTTCATACGCAGAATCTGGCGTCTCCATTGATGCTGGCAACCGCGCCGTGGATTTGATGAAGGATGCTGTCAAATCCACATATAACTCTTCCGTTCTTGCGGGCATCGGCTCATTTGGCGGATTGTTCGACGCCTCAGTTTTGAAGGAGATGAAGTCGCCTGTGTTGGTTGCCTCCACCGATGGTGTTGGTACAAAAGTAAAACTTGCCTCATCTGTTGGAAGGTACCGCGGCATCGGGCATGATATCGTCAATCACTGCATCAACGATATTCTTGTGCAGGGCGCACGTCCGCTCTTCTTTATGGACTACTTTGCTACCTCTAAACTGAACCCTGAACAGACTGCCGAAGTGGTGACTGGTATTGCCGAAGCCTGCAAAGAATCCGATGTAGCTTTGCTTGGCGGCGAGACCGCTGAAATGCCCGGTGTGTACCAGCCAAATGAATTTGATGTAGCAGGGACAATTATTGGTGTGCTCGAACGTGATAATATTTTGCCGCGAACAAACCTGCAATCAGGGGATGCCCTACTGGGTTTTTCCTCCAGCGGGCCACATACCAACGGCTATTCGCTTATTCGCAAGGTCTTCGCGGATACAGCTCTTGATACATTTTTTCCTGAGCTTAATGCCACTCTTGCAGACGCCTTGCTTGCTCCACACCGTTCCTATTATCCAATTCTTTATTCGTTTCTTTCTCATGTCAAAGCCCTTGCTCACATCACGGGCGGTGGATTTATCGAGAACATTCCGCGCATATTGCCCGATAATTTGGATGCGAAGATACAGCTTGGTTCATGGCCTGTTCCGCCCTTATGGAATCTTATCCAGCAAAAAGGAAATATCCCCACAGAAGAAATGTATCGCGTCTTCAATATGGGAATTGGCATGGTTGTCATCATAGATAAAATCAAAGCCGCCGAAATTCAAGAATGGATTCCAGAAAGAACCTTCGTGATCGGCGAACTCGTCGAAGGTAACAAAAAAGTTCAACTCGTCAACTAAAGGAAACGTTTATGTCATCATCTCTCCCGCTTCGTTACGGCACAAATCCTCAGCAGGCTCCCGCCCGCGTCTTTATGAAAAATGATAATGAGCTGCCCATTACAGTCCTCGGTGGTTCCCCTGGGTACATCAATCTTCTGGATGCGCTCAACGCGTGGCAGCTTGTCCGCGAACTTAAGTCTGCATTGAATTTGCCAGCGGCGGCATCCTTCAAACATGTCAGCCCTGCTGGTGCGGCAGTGGCTGTGCCGCTTTCAGATACGCTCAAGAAAACCTACTTCGTGGATGATCTTGAACTCTCTCCTCTCGCCACTGCCTATGCCCGTGCCCGTGGAGCAGACCGTCTGTGTTCCTTTGGTGATTTCATTGCACTCTCCGATACCGTGGATGTTCCAACCGCCAAGCTCATTGCCCGCGAAGTTTCCGATGGCGTCATTGCTCCCGCCTATGAACCTGAAGCGTTAGAAATTCTCAAAAACAAAAAGCAGGGCAAATATGCCGTTGTGCAAATTGACCCAGCCTATGAACCTTCCTCCGTTGAAACACGTGAAGTTTTTGGTGTCACTTTTGAGCAACGCCATCATGATCGCCTTGTCACTCCCTCCGATTTCACCAATATCGTCACTTCCAAAAAAGATCTGCCTGAATCTGCGCTTCGCGATCTCACACTCGCATGGATCATGCTCAAGTACACTCAGTCCAATTCTGTTTGTTTCGTCGCGGATGGTCAAACCATCGGTGTTGGCGCGGGGCAGCAGTCGCGCATCCATTGCGTGCGCCTCGCGGGCCAAAAAGCGGATCTCTGGTGGCTGCGCCAGCATCCCACTATTTTAGATTTGCGTTTCAAAACTGGCATCAAACGTCCTGACCGCGATAACGCCATTGATCAATTTCTGCGTGACGATGTGACTCAAAACGAAAAAGCAGATTGGAGCAACATCTTCGCTCAAACGCCCCGACAACTGACTCTCGACGAAAAGCAGGAGTGGCTCTCCAAGCTGGATTCTGTGACCCTTGGCTCCGATGCATTCTTCCCATTCCGTGACAGCATTGACCGTGCAGCTGTCAGCGGCGTGAAATATGTTCTCGAACCAGGCGGTTCTACTCGCGATGACATTGTCATTCAAGCCGCGAACGAATACGGTATGACCATGGTCTTCTCTGGCGTCCGCCTCTTCCATCACTAAAATGGAAACAGGTAAACACGCAGGAAACACACGCGCAGTACTCTTAACTGATAACTGATGACTTCTTCCCCGTCTTGTCGTTCTCATTTCTGGTAACGGTTCTAACCTCCAAGCCATTCTTGATGCCTGCGTGTCTGGTGAACTTCCTGCATCCATAGCCTCCGTCATCTCCAATAAAGCAGATGCCTTCGGCCTTACCCGTGCAAGAAATGCAGGGGTTGAAGCTATCCATTTTTCAAAACTAGAAAAACGAATCGCGCAGTGACTACGACTTGCGACTAGCCAGCTACATAACTACCAAACTACCAAACTACATCATTCTCGCTGGCTGGATGCGAATTCTCTCCTCTTCTTTCTTCTTTCCCAAACCGAGTCATTAATCTGCATCCTGCATTACCAAACACCTTCCCGGGCACACACGCTATCGAGCGCTTTTGAGGCCTTTCAACGCGGCGAAATAAAGCACACTGGCGTTATGGTTCATCTCGTCCCTGACGAAGGCGTGGATAACGGCCCCGTGCTTGCCACTGAAATTGTCCCCATTCATGCAGAAGACACGCTTGAATCTCTTGAATTTCGTGTTCACCAAACTGAACACAAGCTTCTTGTGAACACCCTCAGATTAGTCCTCTTGAAAACCACAACTCACTAAAGGAATTTTTTATGCCCACCGCCATTCTCTCTGTCCACGATAAAACTGGACTCATCGAATTTGCGCAAGGTCTTGCCTCTCTCGGCTGGAGCCTGCTTGCTTCCGGCGGCACAGCCAAACTTCTGCGTGAAAAGGACATAGTCGTCACCGAAGTGGCGGATTGTACCAAGTCACCAGAAATTTTGGGAGGCCGTAAAAACCTTGCACCCCGCCATTCATGGTGGACTGCTCGCGTTCGCCCGCCCAACAGAGGCCGATCATGTGGAACTCCTCAACCACGGCTGGGATTATATGGGGCCGCCCCGGGGGCCGGGCCCCGCGGGGGGGGGCGGGGGGGCGCGCGGGCCCCGGGGGGGGGGGGGGGGGGGGCCCCGGGGGCCCGCGGGGCCCGGGGGGGCCCCCCCGGGGCGCGCGGCCCCCGTCGGCCCCCCCCCCCGGGCCGGGGGGGGGCGGGGCGCGCCCCCCCCCCCCCCCCCCCCCCCCCGGCCGCCGGGGCCCGCGCCCGCGCGGGCCGGGGGGGGGGGGGGCGCCCCCGGCCCGCCCCCCCCGGGGGGGGGGGCGGCCGGGCCCGCCGCCCCCCCGCCCGGCCGGGCCCCGGGGGGGGGCCCCCGCCGCCGGCGGGGGGGGCGCCGGGGCCCGCCCGGGGGGGGGGCCCCCGGGGGCGGGCGGCGCCGGGGGCCCGGGGGGGGGGCGCCCCCGGGGCCGGGGGGCGCCCCGGGGCCCGGGGGGGCGGCCGGGGGCGCCGCCGTGCCGACCTCGATACTGCGCCCGGTTCAATCTCTAATCCCTTCAAGTTGTGGAAACCACCATTGCCAAACCGAACTGATCACGTCATGAAGATGGTCATAGAGAATCATCTGCGGTATCTCGGCGGCGTTACGTTGATCTGTGCCGCTGCAAAAAATCACGAACGTGTGTCACTTCTCGTTTGCGACCCCGGCGATTACAATGAGATATTGTCTGCTGTTGAAGAAGCGGGCGAAATACCATTTACCTCGCCGCTTCAAGAAAATCCGCTGGGGCTCGGCGTTAAAGGCTTGTCAATCCTACGCACGCAGTTATGACGCCATGATCTGCAGGATATCTCAAGAATGACTATCAGCTTTCGGTGCTCTGCTTCGCGCATGGCTTTCCGGTTGGATGGGCGCTTCGCAGAATCAAACCCGCTCACTCACAGCTAGCCCCCTTGATCGAATTCTTCTCCGAATTTGCATTCCTGCGCGACAGAGTCCGCGTCGAACTTAACTTTTTAGCTGCTCTTTCCAAAACGGGCATGGTTCGTCCTCTGATAGATTCTGAATCTGCGCAGCTTGAATCCATCCTCACCAATTTCTCGAACGCCGATGCGGAATTGATCCTCGACTATGAGCGCAAAACCCGCCACGATGTCAAAGCCATTGAGTACTTCATCCAAAGCAAATTGCAAGACACCTCTTTGCAAGACCTGCTCCCGTGGATTCACTTTGGCCTGACCTCCGAAGATACTAACAGCTTAGGTCAAGCCATTGCATTAAAAGAATCAAGAGACGAGGTAATCCTCCCTAATCTCCAATCTCTAATCTCCAACCTTTCCGATTTTGCCATCCGTTACAAATCCATTCCCATGCTCGCTCGCACACACGGACAATATGCCGTCCCCACAACCGTGGGAAGAGAATTCGCTGTGTATATTGCCCGCCTCAAAAAGACTCGTGATGACATTGCCTCTCATCGCTTCGAAGCCAAGCTGACAGGAGCCGTGCGGTAACTTCAACGCCCTGCAAGCCGCCGCTCCGCAAGTGGACTGGTTATCCTTCAGCAAAAATTTCGTTTCTGGTTTTGAACTCGAACCTAATTTGCTTACCACGCAAATCCTTCCGTACGATAATTGGGTGCGTTACTTCGACCTTGTCCGCCTGACCAATTCCATATTGATCGACTTATCTCCAGGATATCTGGCGCTACATCAGTGATGGGTATCTCAAGCAGCAGGTTGTGGCCGGGGAGGTGGGGTCCTCTACCATGCCGCAAAAGGTCAACCCGATTGATTTTGAAAACGCCTGGAGGGCAATCTTGGCGTGGCGAATTCGCTTTTCACACACTATGCCCAAAAACTGATGGTCTCGCGTTTGCAGCGTGACCTTTCCGACTCCACTGTCCGACGCACGTTTGGCACAGCGTTGGGACACAGCCTGTTGGCGTGGATCAGCTTCCAGCGGGGAAGCGTATTGCTCCAGATGAGGAGAAACTAACAGCGGAATTAAATGTCCATTGGGAAGTCGTCTCCGAAGGCGCACAAACCATCCTGCGCGCGGCGGGGCAGTCTAATGCTTATGAGTCGCTTAAAGAGCAAACGCGCGGACGCACCCTGACGGCTGCGGATTACAAGGCCTGGGTGGAGTCAGTTGAAGTCAGCGAAAAGTGCGTGCTCAATTGGCTGCACTTTCGCCGCATTCGTATATTGGGCTGGCAATAAAATTGGTGGATAGCGTGATCGCCGGAAAATAATTCGTGCGAATTCTGAGATCAAAACATCCCAACCGTATTGTTGGGATGTTTTTTGTTGCTTTCTGAGTTTTCAAAAAGATGCGACCGCTTTGTCGATATCGTCAAAGGTTTCGATGTAGGTTTCAAACCCGCTGAGCTCGAAGGCTTCCCTGGCCTGCGGTGAAAGATTTGCCACTTTGATATAGGGCGATTTGTAAGAGCCCGCTTTCATTTGAAGGCGCAATTCATCGTCGCTGACATCCTTGTGAATGGTTCGCAATTTGTTGAACAGGATATGAATGGTGCGAAGTCCTGCGCTGCTGATGTAGTAGGCATCCTTAAGGTCAATAAGCAAGTGGCGTGCGCCGTCGTTAATGATCGTTTCTGAAACGGCTTGAAATGTCTGGTGAGTGGACGAGTCGATGCTTCCCTGAATGTGGATGATCGTAACTGGAACGCGACCGTGTGCTGTAGAAGCTGTGATATCCATGGCTCTGAAATTTTCCTTTTTACGTTTTGGATTAGGCATTGGGTGTCTCCTGCAGGTTTTGCCTGTGAGATTGATTTACAAGATAGATACCCGCCAACGCGATCGCACCGCCGACCCATTGAATGGTGGTGGGGATTTCATTGAGCAGGGGAATTGCCAGAACCGCGGTAAGGATGGGCTGCCCGATCATGGTGGGTGCAACGATGGACGCTGGCAGATGTCCGAGAGCGTAGGTGATGGCGAGATACCCGATCATTTGCGAGACAATAGCAGTGACAAAGAAAATGAACCAGGTCTGTGTAGAGTAGCCTGTGAAGGAATTTCCCAGCACGAGATTCATGACCAGCATGCCAATGGTTGCGCTGACGCCCACCAGCCATGCGTAGCGGAACGGGTCAATGTGTATCCGTCCGCGCTGGGTGACGAGTTGATAAGCCGCGTAAAAAATTGCGGCTGTACTTGCCATGATGTCGCCAAGCCCGAGAGTGGGATGCACAAGAAAGTCGCTTCCCATGACAAGCACGGCTCCCGCCAGCGCAAGGATAAGTCCCGCCCAAAAGATGCCTTTGAGTTTTTCGCGAAAGATCAGCAGTGAAGCCAGTGCAACCCACAAAGGCGCGGTGTTGCCGAGCAGGGTTGCGTTGGCGGCTGTTGTGAACTTTAGCGATGAATTCCAAAACGCAAAATCGAAGGCGGTAAATATTCCACCCGCTATTGGAAAGTATAAAAATCTTTTATCGATGGGCGCAAGTTGTTTTTGCTGTTTGATGAAAAGCGGGGTAAGCAAAAGCGTGAAAATGAGCAGGCGATAAAATCCGGTCACGGGGCCGGGCGCATCTGCCCAACGCACGAACATGGCAGACATACTCAAGGCGACGATGCCAACAGTGAGAGCAATATAAGGGAGGGCACGGTTTTCGGACATGCAGGGATTTTACCTGACATTACCGCGCAGAACGTCAGATGCGGGTGATGGAGATTCTTTCAAGGGTGGCGGGAAGCTCATCGAGTTTGCGTATGCTAAAGTCCGGTTTGATGCGGCGCATGTCCTCATCCTTGAATTGTGCGCGGCGTGTGATCCAAATGGCACTCATCTCCAAATTCTTCGCGCCGTACATATCCGCCTCCAGACTGTCGCCAACCATCGCTGCTTCATTGGGCGAGATATTCCATTGCGCGAGAGCGATCTCAAATGCGCGCGGATGGGGTTTGCGGTAAAAGCACGCGGCAGAGGTGAGCACAAAATCGAAATACGGGCGGATGCCAAATGCCTCGATAAGTTCCTGCACATCTTTGTCATCGCCGGCGTTGGAAAAAATTCCAAGCTGATAATTTTTGGATTTCAATTTTTGCAGGGTATCGGCTGCATCCTCTTCGAGTATCCAATTGGATTGGGTGACGGAGTACAGCGCATCCAACGCGGACCTGATGACTGATTCGGGGACTTCGGCATAACCCAACTCTGTGAGCAGTTCGCTTAAGACAAAGTGATATGTGGTTTCGCGGTTGTCTTTATCGCGTTGCGCGTAATACTCGTGAAGCCGCGCGCGAAAAGTTTTCGGGTTGAGCTTGATGTTGTGCTCAAGTAGTTTTTCACCAAGTGCCTGATCTCCCTGCGCCAGAATCGGAACCCAGTTTTTCTGGGCGTGCATAAGCGTTCCGCCGAGGTCAAAGAGGATGTGTCGAATGGGTGTGGCGTTCATTGGTTTTGTATACCCCTTCTCTGAGCTGGAGTAAAGGGGGGGATTCACGGATTTTATGATCCTGAAATTATGCGGCGCTCTTCAAATAAATTCCAGTTGGGTCGAGCTCTTTATGCAATATTTTCAATTCTTTTTTGTAACAGGTTCGGTGATTTTCACCCGGTCTGCAACTTTCAAATTCCAGCCGGTGTTGGCTTTGGCGTCTTCAGCGGTTTTCCCGGGGTGTAAAGCGGTGAGGGTCATTTCACCAGTTTCATCAGGCTCCAACATGCCAATATCTGTCACCACGCCGACCATGCCGCCGCCGCGCAGACCTGCAGTTTCACGGTCACCTTTGCCGTTGATGAATCCAGCAGACGTCAGGAATTCCACCTTTTCGGGGAAGCGGCGCTTTTGGTGCGGGGTCATGATGTAGCAGCGGTTTGCCCACGCGGCAATTTCCTGCGAGCCGCCCGAACCGGGCAGCCTCACTTTTGGATGCGCGTAGTCACCGATCACAGATGCGTTGATATTTCCATATTTATCAATTTGTGCGCCACCCATGAAGCCCACGTCCACGTTGCCGCGCTGGAGATAGTTGGCAAAAATATCGTACATGCTCACAACCGAAAGCGCACCGCTGACGAGGGTGGGGTCGCCAATGGAGAGGGGCAGACGTTCAGGTTCCGCGCCGATCACGCCAGCTTCGTAGATCATCACAAGGTTGGGGGCGTGTGTACGTTTGGCGAGGTTGCAGGCCAGGTTGGGTTGACCCACGCCGACAAAGACCACATCGCCATCCTTGAGCAGGCGGGCGGCGTTGACGATCATCAATTCGGCGGAAGAGTATTTGAGTTCGGGCATGGTGGCTCCTAATTGGACAGCGGACGGTTGTCTATTGTTTGTGGTCGATATTGATTAAGAAATTATTGATAATGTCCGCCACATCCTGCGGATGTTCCAACGGCAG
This sequence comes from Candidatus Villigracilis propinquus, assembly GCA_016714565.1. Classification (GTDB taxonomy): domain Bacteria; phylum Chloroflexota; class Anaerolineae; order Anaerolineales; family Villigracilaceae; genus Villigracilis; species Villigracilis propinquus. Next base: position 187,964 of record JADKDM010000010.1, on the reverse strand, counting down.
GATGTGGGTGGCTTTTTGCATGGTCACAACTTGTATTTTTGGATTTTTCTTTTTTACAAGCGTTCCAGCTTTTTCCATAAATGTATCTGTCTCTGCGCCGCGGATGATGAGGGTGGGCACTTCCAGTTTTGGCAGGCGCGCCAGAGATCAAAGTCACGCAGTCCCGTCAGGTAGATGCGGGCTTCCCATTCGGGAGAGTAAATCAGTTCGAAAGTCCCATCATCTTTTGGGTGCGTAATGCCTTCGATATAAATGCATAGACTTTCATCGCTTAAGTATCGGAAAACGGAGCGGGAGCGGAAACTACGAAAAACAATATCAAGATTGTCAAACGTGCGCCGGCGGCGTTTGGCCCCGGCAATGAGCGGATGGACTTGATCTCCCAGCCCGATGGCGCGCAGGATATTCCAGCCAACTATAAAGGATGGGATGAAAAGTACAGGGTCGAGCAGGACTACTGCACGAAATTTCTTCGGCTCGCGGATGGCTGCCCGCAGGGTGACAATGCCTCCGATGGAATGACCAACTCCGATAATAGGATCAGGCTCACGGTCAGAGAGGAAGCGAAGCAAGTCATCGGAAAGAGGATGCCAATCCTGAAGATCATCTGGTTTCGTATCATCCCATAACGGGCGCAGCTTCATCCCAAAAACGTGATGTTGTTTTTCCAAAAGTTGTAAAAGTGGCTGATAACATTCGGGCGGGTAGCCGTTGGCGTGGAGGAAGTGTAGCGGTGTGCCAGAACCGCCATAATCAAAATGCGGAAAATGGTTCACGAGTTTACTTGTTTACCAGTTTACTTTTTGCTGGCACTAATATTTTCCGTAATTTATTTTCTCGCTGTAAAGCGCTTTCACTTTCAGGCGCTTGTGGGTTTTCTCGCCAAGTTTTTTCCAATAGGCGTTGCGGTCTTTGACGCCGTATACCCATTCATCAAGATATTGCTTGATGCTTTCCGGCGATTCGCTGATCTTATCCCACGCGAGATAGAACTCATTGTCGCGGTCGTAATATCCCTGTGAATAGGATGGATGACTCGCGAACGGAACATGACACACCGCGCTGACGACAATGCCGGGGATCATCGTGCGGTTCGGGTCGGACCTGATAACTGATTCGTCCACGATCTCTTCTGCCGTGAGGATGACTTTTTTCGCGGCAAAGGCAGCTTCCTTCTGTTCGCCGATGATGCCCCACAAGTGGGCGTTACCGTTCTTGTCCGCCCGCTGCACGTGGACGATGGCTACATCAGGATTCAAGGCTGGCACAACGATCACATCCTTGCCGCCGTATGGGTCGGGGATGCGCTTGATAAGCGGGTTGGCTTGTTCAAGGCTGGTCGCGCCTGTTTGATTCATCGGCAAAAAAGGCAAGCCCGATGCGCCCGCCTGTAAGCGGGTGATCATGCCGAAATGGGAATATTCCTCCCATTCCAATTCGCCTTTCTCGATGGCGGAACGAACGATGCGCAGGGATCCGACGCCGGGGTTGCCCATGTATGAAAAAATGACCTTCTTTGCGCAGCCCGCCGCCACCATTTGATCGTAGATCAAGTCTGGGGTGGCGCGGGCTAGGGTGAGGTTCTTTTTCCCCTGACGGATGATCTCATGTCCCGCGGCAAATGGGATGAGATGTGTGAATCCCGCCGCGTAGACAACATCGCCGTCGTTCACGAATTCAGAAATGGCTTTTTTTAGCGTAATGAGTTTGGACATGTTATTTTTTATCTTTGGGCTTATCTTTTTCGGCTTTTTTATTTTTGGCGTTCTCGCGCATTTTTCTCAGGTATTCAAATCGCCCCGCAGGCGGGGGAGGAGCCTTCTTGCGACGGAACGCCCACCCCAAGGCAAACATGAGCATGGAGAGGAACAGGTAGTCAAAGTCCACCTGTTTGGCGATATCGGAGGTGACGAAGAGAACAAGGGCACCCAGCCCGATCACAATAAAAAATGTTCCCATGCGCACGGTTATGGGGTCATCGTTATCCATGGCTTTATTCTAACCTGTTGAGGCGTACACGCAGAAATCCGTAGGCAAGTAAAAAAATTACACAGGTAAACAAGTTGACTTTCACCTGCGTACCTGTGTACGAGTCTACTTGTGTACCTGATCGTTACTTGATGAGTGTGCGAATCTGCTCATGCATGTACAGCGGGACGTAGTAATGGCCGCCCGCATTCTTGCCGCTGGAGCCAGAGCCTTTCCAACCACCAAACGGTTGGAAGCCAGGCCATGCGCCCGTGGTGGCGCCCTGTGGACGGTTGGCGTAGGTCACGCCAGCTTCGATCTTGTCGAAGAACCAGTCAGTCTCTTCGGGGGAGCCGTAGAAGCCAGCGGTGAGGCCATAGTCCACATTGTTGGCGATGGACATAGCATCATCGAGGTTGCTCACCTTGCCGATGGTGGTAATGGGCAGGAACATTTCATGCTTCCACAAGCGGTGCTCGAAGGGCAGGTCTGTGACAAAGGTGTTCTCACAGTAAAAGCCCTTGTCGTACATGCCGCCGGTTTTCACATTGCCGCCGACGAGGAAATTGCCGCCGCCTTGATTGAGCTCTTCGCAGAAATTCTTGAAATCATTGTAGGACGATTTGTTGACGACAGGTCCGTTGTAGGTGTTGCGGTCTGTGGGATCACCGAGGACGAGTTTGTCGGCGGCATCCTTCAAGCGTGCAACCAGGTCATCGTAAACAGAATCCTCTACGATCACGCGAGAGGCGGCGGAGCACTTCTGTCCCTGCAAGCCAAACGCCGAGCGGATGATGCCGATAGTGGCGCGTTCCAAATCCGCATTCTTCGAAACAATGACGGGATTCTTTCCGCCGAGTTCAAGGATCATCGGGCGCACATAATTGCGTTTGCCGAAGTCCTGATACATCTTCATGCCCACATCAAAGGACCCGGTGAAGGTCACGCCGTCCACTTCGGGGCTGTCTACAAGCGCCTGCCCGAGTGTGGAACCGGGGCCGGTGACGAAATTCACCACACCATCGGGAAGCCCCGCATCGCGGAAGCAGTCGATCAACAGGCGGACGATCCATGCGGTGTCGGTGGCGGGTTTTACCACAACAGTATTCCCTGCCACAAGCGCGCCGCCCATTGGGCCGCCTGTGAGCGCGTGCGGGAAGTTGAATGGGGAAACGATGAGCCACACGCCGTACGGGCGCAGCACAGAGACGTTACGGGCTTCGTAGCCCACGAGCGGATCCTTGCCCATCTCAACCACGTAGCCTTCGTTCTTTTCCATTTGATAGCAGGAATAATAAATAAGGTCGGCTGTTTCCTGCACGTCACCCAAAGACTCCATGCGATTCTTGCCGACCTCAAGCGCCATTGCCGCGCCCAGTTCAAAAATTCTTTCTTCAATCAGGGAAGCCGCTTTGCGCAGCAATTCCACGCGTTTCTGCCAGGGAGTGTGACTCCAACCCGGGAACGCCGCGCGGGCCGCAGCCATGGCTGCCTGCGCATGGGATGAGTTGCCCTTTTGCATCTTTGCCAGCACCCAGTCGGTATTGACCGGGGAGTGATCATCAAATTTTTCGTCGGATTTCACTTCCTTGCCGCCGATCAACATGGTTTGTTCCTGTCCCATGTTGGCCTTGAGTTTTTCCACGGCTTTGTCGAAGCCGGTGTGCAACTCTTCAGGTGGGTTGAACATGGTTGCGTAGGTAAGTTTAAAGTCTGCCATAGGGGAGCCTCCGAATGTAGATTAGATAGTCAAACAGTAGCCAGCCCGTTGACCGCGACTATCAAGAAGCGGTCAACTAACGAATTTATTAATATTAGTATAGCGTAGGATTTCACAACCGTCAAAGTAAAGCGGCGGTTTTTAAGTGTGACGTATATCCCGCCTAAGAATCGCGTGAGACTGTGTAAGAAGATGGGGAAGTAGGCTATCATTAATTATTATGAATAGGAGAAAACCGATGAAACCCCGCCTCTTTTTCTGGACCGTGAGTCTGGTTGCCGTTTTAGTGGCATCTGCCTGCGCCTCGGCAGTTTCCAACTCCCCAGCTGCCCCGCCAACAACTGCGGTCAGTGTGACTGTCCAAGCAGCAGCCACCTCTCGCGGCCCTGACCTCGAAGCCACCGACCCGACCACGGTCAGCCTTGCTTCGGGACAGTTGCAGCTTGTCGAATTCTTCCGCTTCACCTGAGGTACCTGCCGCGCAATGGCGCCCATGGTTCATGGGCTTGAAGCAGAGTATTTTGGCAAAGTCAAGTTTTCATACCTTGATGCCGACGATCCCCGTACCGATATGTTCCAAAAGGAGCTTGGTTTTTATTACCAGCCCGAGTTTTACTTTCTGGATGCGAACGGGAATTTGATCAAGAAGCTCATCGGTTTTATCTCTGAAGAAGAATTTAGAAATTTGTTCGACGCAAACCTTTAGGTACATAAAACAACCTGCCCAAAACGGCAGGTTGTTGATTTAAATCCCCTGCCATATAATCGCGTTATGAACTCTTTCATTCATATCATTGCTTTTATTGTCGGCTTGTCCATTGTACTTGCCACCATCTTTTCAGCCATTTCTACTTTTGTTTTACCCCGCAGCGCGCGCAGCCAGCTCAACCGCCTTGTCTTCGGCTTGTTGCGCCGCCTGTTCGAGTTCATCATGCGCTTCACGAAGACGTATGAACAACGGGACGCCATCATGGCTTACTATGCGCCGATTGCGCTGATGATGCTTGTTCCTACCTGGTATGTCCTAATTGCTCTCGGATATTCTTTTATGTATTGGGCACTGCGGGCGGGCGATTATTTCTTTGACCTGCGCCTGAGCGGCTCCTCCCTGTTGACTCTCGGTTTCACCGCCTCCGAAGGGTATCTCGTCACCATTCTTGTATTCTCTGAAGCCATGCTTGGGCTCATCATGGTCGCGCTCTTAATTGCTTATTTGCCCACCATGTACTCCGCATTTTCTCGCCGCGAACAGGCGGTCAATATGCTGGAAATTCGCGCAGGCAATCCGCCCAATCCCTTTGATATGCTCTCGCGTTTCAATCGCATTCATGGAATGGATAAACTGGCAGACCTGTGGTCAACCTGGGAGCTCTGGTTCGCGGATGTGGAGGAAAGCCACACAACACTGCCGGCTCTTGTCTTTTTTCGTTCACCCCGCTCGGATAATTCATGGGTCACTTCCGCAGGCGCAGTTCTGGATACTGCCGCGATCACGTTATCCTCAATTGATGTGCCCAATGAAATGTCTGCCGCGTTGTGCATTCGCGCTGGTTATATTGCCTTAAGCCGCGTGACTGATTATTTTGATATTTCGTATCCAGAGAATCCGCGCTTCCCGGAAACGCCCATTAGCATCACAAGAGAAGAGTACGATACTCTCATTTCCAAACTTGAAGCCGCGGGCCTGCCCATTAAACCAGACCGTGAAAAAGCATGGCTCGATTTCGCAGGTTGGCGCGTAAATTACGACCGCGTCCTGATCGTTCTTTGCAGCCTGGTGATGGCGCCGGAAGTACCCTGGTCCAGTGATCGTGCGAAGAGATTCAAAATGCCGCCCATGTTTTATAAGAAGAAGCGACACGCTTAAACAAAAAACAGCGCAGACAATGTATCCGCGCTGTTTTTTTACTGTCGAATATTTCCTGCTTTGCCATAGACCGCAGACCACTGACCATGGTCTACCGTCTATCGTCTTGCTGTTTACACTGCATTCCCGTCATACTTCTTTGCATCTGCAATCGCTTTGCTCACGTTCACGAACGGAAGCAAGATCAGGCCCATAATGAAGAAGAAGATCAGTGAGAGGATGGCGATGCGCAGGTTCCCGAACATCTGGTTCGCGAGACCGAAGACCAATGGTCCGATCCATGAGGTACCGCGTTCGCTGATTTCGTAGAACGAGAAGAATTCAGCTTCCTTGCCGTTGGGGATCATTTGCGCGAACAAGCTGCGGCTGATGGCTTGTGAACCGCCCATCACCAGTGCAATGAATATGCCGAGGACGAAAAACTGAGCGGTTGCGGTTGGGCCTTTCAATCCGCCGTAGGCATAGATCACCACACCAGCCCAGATCACAAGGCTGACCACAACCGATTGCTTTGCACCGATCCAACCTGCCAGCTTGCCCCAGAACAAGGCTCCAAAGAAAGCAACGAATTGGATCATCAAAATAACAGCTGTGAGCGTGGTTTGTTCGAGTTCCAGACCGCCTTGAATAAGCGGAGCAGCGGCAAATGTTGCGGCGACGGCGATCACGGTTTGAATGCCATCGTTGTAAAGGAAATAGGCGAGCAGGAATTTCAACGTCTCAGGGAAGTGTTTCACTTCGCTGATGGTCTTTCGTAGTTGTTTGAAACCAATGGTCGCATATGATTCGCCGGCAGGCAGTTGGCGTGCCGCATGGCGTGGACGCAGCCGTCCCCATGTGATGAACGCAAATCCGAGCCACCAAATACCAGCCGATGCAAGGTTAATACGTACCGCAAGGTCGCCAGGTACTCCAAGGTCTTCGCTGAAAATATAAAAGGCCAAATTGAGCGCCAGCAAAATACCGCCGCCCATATATCCCATTGCCCAGCCATACGAAGAGACTCTGTCTCTTTCATCTTCGCTTGCAATGTCAGGAAGGTAGGCATTATAGAAGACCATGGCCGCGCCGAATGCGAGGTTCGCAACGATGAACAACACGCCGCCCAGCCACCATAAGTTGCCTGTCAAAAGGAACATTAAAATGGTTGCGAATGCGCCGATGGTCGCGAAGACCTGCATCATTTGTTTTCGTAAATGTGAATAATCTGCCACCGCGCCGAGGATCGGTAGAAATAAAACCTGCATGCCTACTGAAAACGAAATGCAGTAAGGTAGAAATGAATCTGGTGCTACGGGAATTCCCAAAAATGAAACGGTTGAAGTTCCTGCTGCTTCGGCGGCGGTTCGCGCAAGGCTTGCCACGTACGGCCCCAGAAACACTGTTCCCACTGTGGTGCTGAATGCCGAGTTGGCCCAGTCGTACATGGCCCAACCGAAGATCTCTTTCCTGTCGTTTACCATCGTGCCGTCTTTTGCCATGATTCCTCCGCGAGTTGAAATGGATGTAAGCAAGAACACGCGCCAGTATAAGGAGTTTCGCCTTGCATGTAAAGCAGTATTAGTGAACTGTTCATGATTGTCAGGGTCGGAAAACCTTTAATGCGAATATCACGAAGAAAAAACAAACTGCGTGAAATTATTTATGTTTTGCGCAGTTTGTATCAAGCCAATTTCGTATAATCTTTTTTTACTTTAACTCTTGCCGCAATTTCTCCGCAACCGTACGCAGGGACTTGATGCGCGCAAAATACTTGTCGTTGGCTTCCACCAATGTCCAGGGAGAGTCTGGTGTACTCGTCTTCAACAGCATCTCTTCGGCGGCGGTGATGTAATCCTCCCATTTGCCGCGATTGCGCCAGTCTTCCTCTGTGATCTTCCATGTCTTGTAATTGGTCCGTACACGTTCACGGAAGCGGCGCAGCTGTTCCTGTTTGCTAATGTGCATCCAGAATTTGAAAATGATAGCGCCAGAGTCTGTGAGCTGGCGTTCGAATTGATTGATCTCGCTGTAGGCACGTCGCCAATCTTCTTCAGTGCAATACCCTTCCAGACGCTCAACCAACACCCGCCCGTACCATGAGCGATCAAAGATGGCGATCTGTCCATGCTCGGGCAATCGCCGCCAGAAACGATAAAGGTAATGACGCTCTCTATCCTCACCAGACGGTGCAGAGATCGGCCACACCACATATCCGCGCGGGTCAATGCGTTCGGTCAGGCGCTTGATCGTGCCGCCCTTACCTGAGGCATCCATGCCTTCAAAGACGATCACCACCGGGCGTTTTTGCATGTAGATCTGGAAAGCCAGCTCATGCAGCTCAGCCTGTAAAACCTTGAGCTGTTGATCGTATTCATCATGTTCAATTGCCTGTGTAAGATCAAGACGCTCAAGCATTGACGGCTCCTTTCATCTCTTTCGCTGCACGGCGCGGCTTCGTTTTCGCCTTCAAAGACGAGGTTAGCCCCAGATGCGTTTCAAGCGAAGTGATGATCGTTTCAAAAACCTTGACGCGCATGTAATAGCGGTCAGTTGATTCGACGATCGTCCAGGGCGCGTGAGGCGAATCGGTGCGTGCAATCATATCTTCGACAAAGTTCGCATATTTCTCATAACGCTTGTTTTGTTGTATATCTTCTTCCCCTACCTGCCATGCCGTCAACTTGTCTTTGCGCAATTTCTTGATGCGTTTCTTCTGGTCTGTTTCGCTGATGTGCAGCCAGAATTTTAATATCACCGTTCCGTCTGCTGCCAACATCTCTTCAAATTCGGCGATATCTTGATAAGCGGAGCGTAATTCATCCTTTTTGATCGTCTTGTTCAGACGGTCGATCAGCACCCTGCGATACCACGAAGTGTCAAACGCCACCATTTGCCCGCGCGCAGGGATCTTAAGCCAAAAGCGCCACATCCACGGATAACGCAGCTCGGCAGTGCGCGGCGGTGTGATCGGGACGACGCGAAACCCGCGCGGATCCAATCGCTCCGCAAGCAGGCTGATCAGACGTCCCTTACCGGTAGCCGCCCAACCCTCGAAAATGATCACAACTGGGATCTTCGCGTCGAATACCGCATGTTCAAGTTCGTAGAGGCGTTGCTGTAAGGGCCGTAATCGTTTTTTATATTCCTCTTTCGGTAAAGCCAGATCGAGATTGACGTATTCAAGCATGGCGAACTCCATTGTGTTGGTTTGATAACTTGATTATGGCGCCGATCAGTGGCTTGGCTTGGCGCTTGGCTGTTTGGAAGAAGTGGGGAGATGGAAGGATGGCAATTACTCGGTGAAAGATCATATTTTCAAATTAAGATAGATCAAACTCGCTCGTTATTATATGCTTAATCGTAGTAATTGTCTTGATTTGGAAAATACGGGAGCGGCAGCAGATCTGTCGCGGGGTGAATTAATGAAATTAAGTGCTCCGCTTCATGCTTGACCCTCAACCTGCTACGCGCTAAAATGCTTGTCCTACACTGGAGCATTTAACTCATGTTTGAAACCCTCACTGGACGATTAAACCAAATCTTTGACGGACTCCGCCGCCGCGGCAAGCTCTCCGAAGCGGACGTGGACGCCGCGATGAAGGAAGTGCGCCTTGCGCTCATCGAAGCGGATGTGCATTTTAGCGTTGTCAAAACCTTCATTGCCAAGGTGCGCGAACGTGCCGTTGGTGCGGAAGTATCGAAAGCGCTCAACCCTGGTCAACAGGTAATTAAGATCGTAAATGAAGAGATCATCAGTATGCTGGGCGAGCCTGTCGGGTTGAACCTCACTGGCCCGAAACCGCGCGTCATTATGATGGTCGGTTTGCAGGGCGCTGGTAAAACGACAGCCTCGGGTAAACTTGCGCGTTTGATGAAAGCAAAAGGCGAGCGTATCCTGCTTGTGGCTGGTGACCCATACCGTCCCGCGGCTGTGAAGCAATTGCAGCAGCTCGGCGAACGTCTCGATGTGGAAGTGGAAGCTGATACATCCATCACGCCGCCGCAGCTCGCGAAGCGAGCCTTGGACAAAGCTGAAAAGGGTGGATTCAGCCTGGTGATTGTCGATACAGCTGGCCGGTCGCAGTTGGATGCGAGTTTGATGGATGAGTTAAAAGCCATCCATGCAAATGTCAACCCAGTAGATACGCTCCTCGTCATCGACTCAATGATCGGTCAGGAAGCGTTGAATATCGCGCAGGGCTTCAGAGACGCGATCAACCTGACGGGCCTCATCCTCACCAAAATGGACGGCGACTCACGCGGTGGCGCGGCCATCTCGATCCGCTCAGTGACGGGCGTGCCGATCAAATTTATTGGTACTGGCGAAAAGCTCGACGCTTTGGAAACATACGACCCCTCGCGTTTGTCCTCCCGCATTTTGGGCATGGGCGATATGATCGGCCTCATCGAAAAAGCGGAAGCCGCATTCGATGGGCAAGACATGGAGAAACAAGCCCAGAAATTGATGAAGGGCGGTTTCTCGCTGGAGGACTGGCTCGACCAAATGAAGCAGATGAAAAAGATGGGTCCGCTTTCGCAAATTATGGAAATGCTGCCAGGCCAAATGGGACAGGCAGCACGCGGCATTGACCCGACCCTTGTGGAAAAATCCTTCAAGCAATCTGAGGCCATCATCAACTCGATGACCTTGAAAGAACGCCGCGACCCTGATTTGCTGAACGCATCCCGCCGCCGCCGCATTGCCGCGGGTGCAGGCATGCAAGTGCAAGACGTGAATAAGCTTATCAAACAATTCCGCGAAACGCAGAAGATGATGAAGATGCTTCAGAAAACTGGCGGCAAGGGACTTGGCAGAATGTTCGGATAAATGGTTGGGGCACGGTAAGCTTCGTGCCCCAGTGTGTAATGTTTACGGGGGATACGTTGTCTTAGGGTGTATCCAAAACAATAACAGGAACCCTTAATGACAGAAACCAAAAAACCGTTTGAAGTCGGTATTTACTCCTTCGTCGAATTGACCCCCGACCCCATCACAGGCGTCACACTCAGCCCGGAAGAGCGCATGGGCAACCTAATGGAAACAATCGAACTCGCTGATCAAGTGGGTTTGGATGTCTTCGGTCTGGGCGAACATCACCGCCCTGATTTCATTTCATCTTCCCCCGTCACCATTTTGGCTGCCGCCGCTGCAAAGACAAAGAATATCCGTCTCAGCACCGCTGTCACTGTGCTCAGCTCGGATGACCCTGTGCGCGTCTTTCAGGATTTCGCCACGCTGGACTTGCTTTCCAAAGGCCGCGCCGAGATCATGGCCGGGCGCGGTTCCTTCATCGAGTCATTTCCATTGTTTGGTTATGACCTGAATGATTACAACGAACTGTTTTCCGAAAAGCTGGATCTACTTTTGAAACTGCGCGAAACAGAGATCATCACATGGACTGGCAAGCATCGTCCTGCATTGTTTGAGCAGGGAATTTATCCTCGCCCGTTTCAGGAGAAGATGCCCGTCTGGATTGCAGTAGGTGGGACGCCTGAATCCGTCGTCCGTGCAGGGACGTTGGGCCTGCCGATGGCGCTTGCCATCATCGGCGGCATGCCCGAACGCTTCGCGCCTCTCACTGACCTGTATCGTGCTTCTGCTGCGGAAGCAGGTCACGACCCTGCAGATATTCAATTGAGCATCAACTCTCATGGCTTCATTGGCGACGACTCAAAACAAGCCGCCGACGATTATTTCCCATCCTTCCAGCAGATGATGAACAAAATTGGAAAAGAGCGCGGCTGGTCTGGTATTACCCGTCAACAATTTGAAGGCTCCCGCTCCCTGCGCGGCTCGGACTTTGTCGGCACCTCTGATGAAGTCATTGAAAAGATTCTCTTCCAACACAAGATATTCAGTCACGGACGCTTCCTGATCCAGCTCGGCATTGGCACCATCCCGCACGCAAAGATGATGCGCGCCATTGAACTGCTTGGTACCAAAGTTGCACCTGTGGTCAGGAAGGAAATTTCAGGGTAGAAAAACTGGCCTTTTATCCTTTGACGTAAGACAGTTTTTCCGTGATGAGACCTTCATCTATCTTGAATATGTCAACTCCGCGGACATGGCCTTTGACTCCTGCCTCATCCACCCATTCATATTTCCAGCGCATCAAGCACCGCCTGCCCATGCCAAAGATCTCCTCGATCTCAATATGAGCATGTGGCGATTCGTGGAAGAAATTCTGCCAAAACTGGGTGACAGCTTCCTTTCCTTTGTAAGCCGTGCCGTCAGGGGCTGGATCCGTGTTTTCGAAGATACAATCCCCGCTCATAAGTTTCATCATCCCAGCGACATCATGGCGGTTGAACGCCTCGTTAAACTCAAGCACGAGGCGGGTTCCCCCTTCAATTTTTGACATGTGGATCGGACTCATATGGATACCTCTAATTGGTAGAAAGCCGAATGGTTACTCACACCCTTCTGCCCCGCATTATACCGTCCAACTCTGGAATCCCTTGTTTCTCTGGTAAAATATGCCCCTGTGATTTCAGCCCGCAACCGTGTGATTTCCTTGTCACACACCTCTCTTGCCTGTCTGGGACACAAACCAAACCAAAGCGTGATTGGCGCCCCTCTACCGCCAAAAGCGCAATATTTCAAGGAGTAAGTAAAAAATGGTAAGAATTCGTTTACGTCGTATTGGTCTCAAAGGCCAACCCACGTACCGCCTGGTAGCTGCTGACAAAGAGTCTCCGCGCGATGGTCGCTTTTTGGAAATTTTGGGTGTTTACAATCCCCGCACCAATCCCTCCACAATTCATTTAAAGGAAGACCGCATCTTCCATTGGATGAAGAACGGCGCTCTCCCCACTGAATCCGTGGCGCAGATCTTCAAGACTTCCGGTACTCAGGAACGTTTTGACCGCTTCAAGAAGGGCGAGGCTCTCGAAGTCCTCGTTGCTGAAGCCGCCGCTGCTGAAGTCAAGCGCGCTGCCCCTGTCAAGACCCGCAAGGATTAATCACATGAGACCCTAAAGGTTTATTAAACCTTTAGGGTCTTTGAAAGAAATTATTATGAAAGACCTTATCGAATACATCGCCAAGTCACTGGTTGAGCATCCTGACGAAGTACAAGTCAGCGAAAGCGGCGGCAACAGAGTCCGCATCGAACTCAGCGTCGCCAAGGATGATATGGGGCGCGTGATCGGCAAAGGCGGCAAGGTTGCGAACTCCATTCGCACACTGCTGCGAGTGGCAGCCGAACGCAATGGCAAGCAAGCCACACTTGATGTGACGGAACCCTAAATGGCAACAGAAGATCAATCAGGCTCGCCAAAAGGCGAGTCTATTTATTTGGCAATTGGATTTCTCCGCCGACCGCATGGTGTCAGCGGCGAGGTCATCATGGACCTGCACACCGATTTCCCTGACCGTATCAAGGCTGGGCGCAAAGTGTATATCGGCGAAAAATATGAAGCCGCCACCTTTGGAAGCGTCCGCGTGCATGCAAACGGATTACTTGTTTCGATACGCGGCTATGACACACCCGAAACTGCAGGCCGTTTCCGTAACCAGTGGGTGTACGTCAAAGCAAAAGATGTCCCACCGCTGCCCGAAGGCAAGCATTACAAATACGAAATGATCGATCTCGATGTGGTGGACGATAACGGCAATGCGCTTGGCAAACTTGCCGAGATTTTGGAAACAGGCGCAAACGATGTCTACATCGTCCGTGACGAAGCAGGGAAAGAAATTCTTCTCCCCAACATCCCCTCTGTCATTCTGAACGTGGATATGGAAGCCCGTGTGGTCAAAGTCCATTTGATCGACGGACTGGTCTGATTATCAAGATGTTGAACAAATAAGTTCAACATCTTTTTTTATCCGTGCAATATCGCCATCTTTGTGGTTAAATAGTTTTATGGACGATAAAAAATATTGGGTCGGATTTAATCTCATCAAAGGAATTGGCGCAGTCCGTATGCAGGGGCTGGTTGCGTATTTCGGCGATATGGAAACTGCCTGGAATGCGTCCCCTGCTGATTTGGTCGAAGCAGGCCTCGGCGCGAAAGTGATCGAAAGAGTCCTCGCGGCAAGAGAAACTGTCAGCCTCGATAAAGTTTGGGAGCGGATCGAGTCGCAGGGAATTAAAATCCTAACATGGGGTGATGAAGCATATCCAGCCCGTCTAAAAGAAATCGACCAGCCGCCGCCCGTAATGTATATCCGTGGTGAATATTTGCTTGATGATCTGTTTGCCGTGGCGATTGTTGGCACACGCAAGGTCACGCCGTATGGCAGGCAGGTGACGGAAGAGATCGCGTCATTTCTCGCGGCGAACGGGATGACGGTGGTCAGCGGCCTCGCGCGCGGTGTGGATGCGATCGCGCATCAAACCGCGCTGAAAGCTGGCGGGCGGACGATAGGCATTCTCGGCTCTGGAGTAGATAAGATCTACCCGCCTGAGCACCGCGGCCTCGCCGAGCAGATGATGGAACGTGGCGCGGTCATCAGTGACTACGCGGTTGGCACTCCACCAGATGCATCAAATTTCCCTCCGCGCAATCGAATCATTTCAGGTTTATCGCTTGCTGTTGTGGTTATTGAAGCCGCAGAAACGAGCGGTGCATTGATCACTGCAGAGTTTGCCGCCGAACAGGGGCGTGAGATTTTTGCCGTACCTGGGAGCATCCTTGCTCCGCAATCAAAAGGCACGAATCGCTTAATTCAAAAAGGCGCACTACCATTATTGACTCCCGATGACCTGATGCAGGCATTGGATCTGACTCGCGTTGGCGCACAAAAATCGGCACGCAAAATTTTGCCCGCCGATGAAACCGAAGCGCGTGTGTTGAATGTCTTGGGAAGCGAACCGCTGCACGTGGATGAGATCCGCAATCAGGCTGGTTTGCCAATTGAGAAAATATCTGCTACCCTTGCTATGATGGAATTGAAAGGCATGGTACGACAGGTTGGTGGTATGAATTACGTTGCGATGCGGGAAACGCAATCAGACTATAATGCCTAGGAGTTTTAATGGCTATTGATTATTCACATACATACGCGGTAATTATGGCAGGCGGCGGTGGGACGCGCCTTTGGCCTGTTTCAAGGAAGGAACGACCTAAGCAGTTACTGCCTTTGCTTGGGCAGGATACATTATTTCAAAGCACCGTCGCGCGATTGAAGAATTTATTTCCTCCCGAGCGGATATTGGTTGTGACGGTGGAGGAGCAGGCGCGTGAGATGAAATTACAGGCGCCTGAGATTCCCGAAGAAAATTATCTGATCGAACCCGCTCCGCGCGGCACGGCTTCGGTGGTGGGCATGGCGGCGATGGTTTTGCAGAAGCGTGACCCACATGCTTCGATGGCGGTATTGCCTTCCGATCATTTCATCCGCAATGTGGATTTGTTTCATTACTTGTTGAAAGCCGCATTTGAAGTCGCGGATAACGGTTATCTTGTGACGCTTGGCATTACGCCAACGGCACCTTCCACGGCGTATGGTTATATTCAGCAAGGTATAGCATTGGATGGTGAGTATAAATATCCCGCCTATTTGGTGAAGAGTTTCAAAGAAAAACCAGATGAGCAGACCGCCCAACAGTTGTTGCGTTCCGGGGATCATTCATGGAACAGCGGCATGTTCATTTGGCGTGCCGATACGATCATGAACGAAATCAATAGACAGATGCCGCAGTTGGGCGCCGAGTTGAAGGTCATTGGGGAGGCGTGGGGAACGTCAAAGCAGAATGATGTTTTGAACAAACGCTGGCTCGTCCTGAAAAACGAGACAGTCGATTATGGTGTGATGGAAAAGGCAGAGCAGGTGGCAGTATTGCCTGCAGGCGGCCTGGGCTGGAGCGATGTGGGCATGTGGTCATCCATGTTTGAGGTATTATTGCCAGATATGAATGGCAATATTGCCACCAATTCCAGTTTGCATCTTGCTCATGAAACGCACAACACACTAGTCTACGGCGGCTCGATGGATCGTCTCATCGTCACCATTGGTGTGGATGATATGGTCATTGTAGATACGGGTGATGCCCTGCTGGTATGCAAGTCTGACCAGTCTCAAAAGGTGAAGGAAGTGGTCGAACACTTGCGAAAACACAGGCAGGATAAGTTCCTGTAAAATTGGCATTTGTAAAAAAACGGAAAATTGCGTAGAATGATGCCCTATCCCGTAGCCTTACGGGATAGATTTATGTCTGTCTCACAAAGTTCGCGCATTTTGCGCTGGAGGTTTAATGGAAGCATATTGTATGAAGTGCAAGGCAAAGCGGGAGGTTCAAAACCCTGTTGCAGCTTTTAATGCCAAAAGCTCTGCTGTAACCACTGGTATTTGTCCCGTTTGCGGCACGAAACTTTTTCGCATGGGCAAAACAGAGGCTCATGAAGGTTTGATCCCGCCGCCCAAGCCTGTCAAGGTGGAAGTGCGCGAAGGCAAGCTGGTGATCGTGGAATCTCCCGCGAAGGCCAAAACAGTTGGACGATTTTTAGGGAAGGGATACACAGTCCGCGCCTCGGTGGGGCATGTGCGTGACTTGTTGAAGTCTCAACTTTCGGTGGATGTGGATAATGATTTTGCGCCGAAGTATCGTGTGCCGAATGAAAAGAAGGTGGTTGTAAAGGAACTCAAGCAACTCGCGAAAAAAGCGGAAGAGATCTTCCTCGCAACCGATCCTGACCGCGAAGGCGAAGCTATTTCATGGCATTTAATGGAAGCGGCGGAGATCGACCCTGCGCGCACCAAGCGCGTGGTCTTTCATGAAATTACAGCCCCTGCAGTTGCGGATGCTTTTTCCCATCCGCGGGATATTAATATGGATCTGGTTAATGCCCAGCAGGCACGCCGCATCCTAGACCGTATCGTTGGCTACAGCATCAGTCCCATTTTGTGGGAAAAGGTGCGCGGACGACTGTCAGCGGGGCGGGTGCAATCGGTGGCTCTCAGGCTCATCGTCGACCGTGAGCGCGAGATCGATGATTTCAAAGCTGTTGAATATTGGTCGATCCACGCCGAGCTTAAGCATGGGAGTCATAAATCATCTTTTCTTGCCAAGTTAGCGCGTATTGATGATAAAGAACCGGAACTTATAAATGAAGGTGTAGTCAGGCCCATTCTGATTGACATGGAAACGGCCGAGTATGCCGTCACAAAAGTAAAGCGCGGCGAACGCAGGCGCAAACCTGCGGGGCCGTTCACCACGTCCACGTTGCAGCAGGAAGCCTCGCGCAAACTTGGTTTCACTGCCAAGCGCACGATGGGGCTGGCGCAGGGATTATATGAAGGTCAGGATGTTGGTGAGGGCGGCACGACAGGTCTCATCACCTACATGCGTACCGACTCGATGAATGTTTCCACAATGGCGCAAACGGAGGCGCGTGAGTATGTCACTGGAAAATATGGCGCGGATTATCTACCCGCCGAAGCACCTGTGTACAAGACCAAATCTGCTGGTGCGCAGGAGGCACATGAAGCCATCCGCCCGACTTCCGTCATGCGCGATCCTGAAAAAGTAAAAGAATTTCTTGACCCCGCCATGTTCAAGCTTTATCGTTTGATCTGGCAGCGTTTTGTAGCTTCACAGATGGAATCTGCCGTGTACGATACGCTTCAAGTGGAAGTGACAGGTAAGACAACGGAACATGAGTATCTTCTACGAGCTTCCGGCTCAGCCGTGAAATTTGCAGGTTATCTGGTTTTGTACGAAGAAGCCAAGAATGAAGATGTAAAAACAGATGATGACGAAGAGAATGTGAAAATCCCCGTTGGCATTGCCGAAGGACAAAAACAGGATTTGATCCGTCTCATCCCTGAGCAGCATTTCACACAGCCGCCGCCGCGTTTCTCAGAAGCGTCGCTGGTGCAGGCGCTGGAAGAGAACGGCATTGGACGTCCGTCCACATATGCGCCGACCATCTCTACTATTCAACAGCGTGGATATGTGGAGCGCGTGGAAAAGCGCCTTATCCCGACCGATACGGGCATCCAAGTCACTGACTTGATGGCGCAATACTTCCCCGAAGTTGTGGACCTTGGTTTCACCGCTCACATGGAAGAAGACCTCGATAAGATCGCCGACGGCCAAATGACATGGACGAGCGCGATCCGCGAATTCTACGAGCCTTTCTCAGAGGATGTGAAAAAGGCGCAAGCCGAAATGCCTGTCACCAAGAGCGGACCCGAGCCTATCGGGCGTAACTGTCCCGATTGCGGAAAAGAACTAGTCATTCGCTATGGGCGCTTCGGAAAATTCATATCATGCAGCGGTTTCCCAGAATGCCGCTACACCGAACCGTGGTTGGAAAAAATTGGCGTGTTATGCCCGACCGATGGCGGCGAACTTGTCGAACGCAAGACCCGTAAGGGACGCACCTTCTTCGGTTGCATTAATTATCCAAACTGTGAATTCACTTCCTGGAAACGCCCCATTGTCAAACCCTGCCCGAAATGCAACGGCTTGCTGGTGATCGCAAACAAGCGAGAGGCGCAATGCCTTAACTGTTCCGAATCCTTCCTTTTGGAAGAGATCATGCCAGAGATGGCGTAAAAATTATGCAGTGACAGTCACCTTAAGGTGACTGTCACTTGAGAGGTAGTCAAATGCATTTTTCACCCCTTCCATATCTTGACCCGGGCTCCGGCAGCCTGATCATTCAAATTGTCATCGCCGCAGTCTTGGGGATCGGCGTTGCCATTCGTGCTTCCTGGGGAAGTATCAAGAAATTATTTGGCGCCAAACCCAAAGTGGACGACGACGACGCTGATGGCGACTCCAACTAGCGGGCAACTCTCCGCCTCTTTCCGCGACCCGAGCGGATTCCTGTTTTCTCGAAACGGGATTCTATACCGACAGATCAACCGCGCGTATGCAGAAGACTACGCGCGGTTGATGGATTCCGGCTTGTACGAGAAGCTGGTCAAAGCCAATTTGTTGATTCCGCATGTTGAGTCCGATCAGGCTCCGGCTGAGTCGGATGCGGCTTTTAAAGTCATCCAGCCTGAACGCGCGCCGTTCATCTCCTATCCGTATGAGTGGTCGTTCAGTCAATTGAAGGATGCTGCGCTGGCTACATTGTCCATTCATAAGCGTTCTTTGAAATTGGGTATGTCGTTGAAGGATGCGAGCGCGTACAATATTCAATTCGTGCGCGGCAAAGCCATGTTGATCGATACGCTTTCGTTTGAGGTTTACAAGGAAGGTGAGCCTTGGACGGCGTACAAGCAATTCTGTCAGCACTTCCTTGCGCCGCTGGCGTTGATGGCATACCGCGACGTGCGTTTGAGCCAGTTGCTGCGCGTGTATATTGACGGTGTGCCGCTTGACCTTGCAAGTGAATTGCTTCCGTTCAAAACCAAGTTGAATTTTGGTTTGCTCACTCATATTCATATTCACGCCGGTTCACAAAAAAGATATTCCGACAAAGTTGTGGAACCGCGCAAAGGAAGTATGAGTCAACAGGCGATGATAGGTTTGATCGAAAGCCTTGAAGGCACGGTGAAGAAATTAACGTGGAGTCCTGCCGGCACGGAATGGGGCGCGTATTACGAGGCTACCAATTATTCAGATTCGGCGTTCGATCATAAAAAACAGTTGGTGCGCGAGTGGGCTGCTGAAAAGAAACCTGCTCTGGTTTGGGACTTGGGCGGCAATACAGGTGTGTTCAGCCGTGAAGCTGCGGCCTCTGGCGCGTTCACGGTTTCATTTGATATTGACCCGGCGGCTGTTGAGCAAAATTATCAGGTGGTCAAAAAGAATAAAGAACAAAATATCCTGCCCTTGGTCTTGGATTTGACCAACCCAAGCCCCGCCATTGGCTGGGATCATGCCGAGCGAGATTCGTTCGGCCAGCGCGGCCCAGCGGATATGGCGCTGGCCTTGGCAGTGATCCACCATCTTGCCATTTCCAATAATGTGCCGCTTCCGCAGCTTGTCCAATTTTTTGCGGCGCGCACAAAATGGCTGGTGATCGAATTTGTCCCAAAGTCTGATTCTCAGGTGAAGCGTTTGCTCACTTCGCGCAAGGATATTTTCCCGAGCTACACGCGCGAAGGGTTTGAAGCCGCGTTCTCCCAGGGGTTTGATATCCACAATGCGGAATCCGTCCGTGATTCGGAGCGGGTGCTTTACCTGATGGAGGCGCAGTAATTAATCTGCCATGCAGGGGAACAAAAATACGTTGTATAATCAAGCGAAAGTCATCAAGAAAAGGAGTCTTGTATGCAGTTTATCGTTGCTTTGCTGAAAAAACTGCCCCTGGTTCCGATCTTAGCCCTTGTGGCAGGGTTGGTGGTTGGGTTGTTGATCGGGTGGCAGACAAAGGAATTTAAGGACGCTACGCCGTCTTATCTGCGCGCAGATTTGCAGGAGGATTACCTGCGAATGGCAATTGACTCCTTCCGCCTTAACTCGGATCCGAATCTGGCTGTTCAACGCTGGCAGAATCTTGGTGCGGGTGCGCAACAGGCTTTTAGTAATATTCAGGCAAACCCCGGCAATGCCGACCCGAATGTGGTCAAGGCGTATGGTGATGTGATCATTGCTGTTCTTCAGTCGGGGGGTGAGCAACAGCCTGAAGCTACAGATGGCGGTTCATCGGCGCTTTCAAGCCCCATCATTATTGGTGTTCTGGGAATTGTTTTACTGGGCGTACTTGGCGCAGGCGTTTTTTACGCATACCGTCTTTTGGCGAAACGGGGCAGCGGTGAAGTGACTGCTGTGATGCAAGCCAATGAGATCAGCCGAAACGCTGAAAAGACTAATTTTGAAGATCTCGGTCTGGCTCCTCCGATCACGCAAACCATGACCACGTATGTGTTGGGCGATGACCTGTATGACGAATCGTTCAGCATTGATACACAAGCTGGTGAATTTATGGGTGAATATGGCGTGGGTGTTTCAGAAGCCATCGGCGTAGGCGACCCGAAGAAGGTCACTGCGTTGGAAATCTGGCTTTTCGATAAGAACGATATCAAGACTGCCACAAAAGTTTTAATGTCACAACATGCTTTCAACGATCCCGAGATCCGTGGTCGCCTTGAACGAAAAGGTGAACTCGTTGTTGTGGAACCACAAGCTCAGGTTTTGCTGGAAACGGCTACCCTGCAATTGCTAGCCACCGTGGTAGACCTTGAGTACGGAAAAGGTCCGATGCCGAACAACAGCTATTTTGAAAGAATTACCCTCGAATTAGCCATCTGGCCGAGACAAGGATAGAACTAAAAAATCCCGTCGCATGCGACGGGATTTTTTGTTTATGCTGCATATTCATGTTGCAGCACAAATTTATTCGATTGAAATAACTTTGAACTTGATCCTGCCGCCGGGGGCATCGGCTTCGGCGGTGTCGCCGACCTTTTTGTCCATGAGCGCTTTGCCGATGGGGGATTCGTGGGAGATCTTCCCTTTGCGTGGGTCTGCCTCTGTGGGGCCAACGAGGTGATAGGTTTCAGGGTCGAAGCCTTCCTCCTGGATGGTGACATGGGAACCGATGGTGATGACTCCCGTGCTTTGTGTTTTTTCGATGATGACTGAATTGCGAAGGATGGCCTCGATCTCCTGAATGCGGCCTTCAAGGAAGCCCTGATCCTCCTTGGCTTTGTGATAATCGGCATTTTCAGAGAGGTCACCCATTTGAATGGCGGAGCGCAGTCTGGCCGATAATTCATCACGGCGTGGACCTTTGAGGTCTTCCAGTTCGGCAATGAGCTTGGCTTCACCTTCAGGGGTCAGGTAGTTGGGTTGGGACATGGCTTGCTCCTTTCTAATTTCTGGTTGATGTGTCGATATTTATAGAAAAAGGGGCAACTGTGAAGTTTCGCGCCCCCTTTCATATAAAAACCAATTATGGTTTTTCGAAGGGATTGAATAGCTTTTGGTGTTCTTCGATCGCAAAGCGGTCCGTCATGCCTGCGATGTAATCGCAAATAGTTCGTTCGAGTCCGCGCTTTTCGATGAAGAACTGAATATGGTCGGGGAGCATGGCTGGCTCGGCGCGATAGGCATGAAACAGGTCGGAAATGATGCGCTCGGCTTTGACTTGCATCCGCACCACGCGGTAGTGACGATAAAGTTTTCTATAAAGCAGGTCTTTCAGTTCACGGTTCCGGCGCTGCATTTCTTCGCTATACCCGATGACGTTATGTTTTAGCTTCTGAATATCTGTCGCGGTCTTGACTTTGCTCTCTCGGAGGCGCTCGTCGGTGGATGTAACCATGTCTGTAACCATGATGCCGACCAGCTGGCGAATCATACGATGCCGTTCCATATCATCGAGGATCGCGCCATGCCAGTTGTAGGTCTCACGCAGGATATCCCACAGGGCAATGCCGTCAAGGATCTGCGGACGGAGCATGCCCGAGCGCAGGCCATCATCGAGATCGTGCGTGGTGTAGGCCAGTTCGTCGGCGACGTTGGCGATCTGCGTCTCAAGGTTGCCGCGCAGGTCTGGGTTGAAATCGCGGGCATCGGAGATGTCGTATTCCGATTCGTGCTTGACCATGCCTTCACGAACTTCCCAGCTTAGGTTCAAGCCAGGGAATTCGGGGTAACGCTGTTCCAGTTCGGTGACGATGCGCAGGGATTGTTTGTTGTGGTCGAAGCCGCCGAAATCCTTCATCAAGCGTGCGAGGGCAATTTCGCCCGAGTGGCCGAAGGGGGAATGTCCCAGGTCGTGCGCAAGACAAACTGCTTCCACGAGGTCTTCGTTCCCGCCCAAGGCACGGGCCAATGTCCGGCCAATTTGAGCAACTTCCAGCGTGTGGGTGAGGCGGGTTCGGAAGTGGTCGCCTTCGAAATTGATGAAGACCTGAGTCTTGTATTCCAATCTGCGAAAGGCGGTGGTATGCAGGATGCGGTCACGGTCACGCTGGAAGGAGGTGCGGTACTCAGGTTCGCCATCTAAATAGGCGCGGCCTTTTGTATCCCTGCTTCGCATTCCGTAGGGGGCGAGGCTTTTATCTTCGGTCTCTTCCAACTGTTGACGGGTAAAGTACATGGCTGCCTTTTGATAAATATGTCATTGCGTGTTCTGAGAAGATACTCAACGCAATGACATTTTGTGGGGCGAGAGGGGGTCGAACCCTCACGTTGTTACCAACGACAGATTTTAAGTCTGTTGCGTCTGCCGATTCCGCCATCGCCCCAACGGGCGTAATTTTACTATAAATTGTGGAGGTTTTGAATGTTGGGCGGTTTGATCTTTCATGATTGTAGCAAAATCAGAAGAGCGGATTCTTTGCGCACGGATATGAATTCGGCGAGATCATACATCTGCCTGATGTTTTGAATAGAGATGAACCATGTTAAACTATTGCGTATGACACTCCCTTTCCCCTCCACTGGAAAATCAAAAGATGAAGTCCTTGCTGCCATGCGCGCCGCGCGCGATCATGATGTGCAATGGCAAAAGGGACGCGCGTTCAGCCTGGTCTATCACGCTGGTAAGGAAGTTGATGACCTGCTGAAGGAAGCGTCTCTTTTATTTTTCTCTGAAAATGGCTTGAACCCAACAGCCTTTCCATCCCTGCGAAAATTTGAAACGGAGATCGTTTCAATGGCCGCCTCACTGCTTGGCGGTGATGACAATGCTGCAGGGACGGTCACTTCCGGGGGAACAGAATCCCTCTTGATGGCAGTCAAGACCGCGCGTGATTGGGCAAGAAAAAATCGCCCTGAGATAAAGCATCCAGAGATGATCCTGCCGATCACAGCGCATCCAGCCTTTGAAAAAGCCGCGGAATATTTTGGGGTCAAAACGGTTTATATTCCCGTTTGGGCTGATTATCGCGCCGACGTGGATGCTGCGCGAAAAGCAGTGACCACCAATACCATCCTGATGATCGGCTCTGCGCCCGCGTATCCGCATGGGGTCGTGGATCCGATTCGCGAGCTGGCGGCGATTGCGCAGGAACACGGAATCCTATTTCACACGGATGCCTGCGTGGGCGGCTTCATGCTGCCCTTCGTCCGCAAGCTGGGCTATCCCGTGCCAGATTTTGACCTCTCTGTTTCCGGTGTGACTTCGATCTCCGCCGACTTGCACAAGTATGGATATGCCGCCAAAGGCGCTTCGGTCATTTTGTATAAGACGGCGGAATTGCGCCGCCATCAAATGTTTGTTTCGATCAATTGGCCGGGTGGAATTTATCCCTCGCCATCCATGGGCGGGACGCGGCCCGGTGCGCCGATTGCAGCGGCTTGGGCGGTGATGAATTATCTGGGCGAATCTGGCTATCTTGAATTGACCGATCTGGTGATGAAAGCCACGCGCCGTTTGCAGGATGGGGTGAACGCTACGCCCGGTCTGAAAGTTGTCAGCAACCCGGAGATGAGCGTGTTTGCGATTGGTTCTAACCCTTCGACAGGCTCAGGGTTGGATGTTTATTCATTGGCTGATGAATTAACCAAACATAACTGGCATCTTGACCGTCAGCAATTCCCACCGACTTTGCACATGACTGTGCAGTTTGGTCATGTGGGTGTGGTGGATGAGTTTCTAAGTGACTTGTCTGCGGCGGCGGATGTTGTCCGCAAGCCGAGCTTTGAGAAGACCGCCAACGGATGGCTGGTTAAGATCGCGAATTTTCTGGTGCGAATCCTGCCTGAAGCGTGGGTGACAAGTTTTATGGAAAAAGCATCAGGCCTGCTCGGTGGAGGGGGCGGACTTCCCAGCAAGATGGCTCCGATGTATGGGCTGATCGGTTCCCTTCCAAACCGTGGCGATTTGAAGGAAATGGTGTTAGACCTTTTGGATGGAATGACGCGCTATAAAAAGTGATGTCGTTGCGAGGAGGGTGTTCTTCCCGAAGACACTTGCGCCGCACGCCTGTGCGGTGATCCACCCCATGTAACATGAGACTGCTCGCGGTAAAGCCGCTCGCAGCGACATACGCATCGCCAAGGATAAATCATGACCACAAAAACCAAGCAGGGTTATCTTTCGTTTTGGACAAAACTGGCATACGGCACAGGCGACTGGAGCCTTGCCAGTTTTGGCACGCTCCGCCAGGTGTTTTACGCCATCTTTCTCACGGATGTGGTTGGGCTCGAACCGCGCCTCGCATCCTTCGCCGCGTTGGTCGGCATCATCTGGGACGCGATCAACGATCCGATCATCGGCACGATCAGTGATCGCGTCCGTTCGCGCTGGGGCCGCCGCCGTCCATTCCTTTTGCTTTTTTCAATTCCATTTGGGTTGAGCTTCGTCGCGTTGTGGTGGGCGCCGCCGTTTCATAATCAGTATTTACTTGCGGCCACTGTCTGTTTGACTTTTATGTTGAGCGACACGCTTCAGACTTTGGTCTCCATTCCGTTCTATGCGTTGACTCCTGAAATGACATCCGATTACGATGAGCGGACCAGTCTCAGCGGCTATCGCATGTTCTTCAACCTCCTCGCTTCACTCGCCACGGCAGTTGCTGCGCCCGCGATAGTGGATGCTGCGCTGGCTGGTGGTGCGACTCAACAGCAGGGATATTTTATCGTCTCGGCACTCTTTGGCGGATTGGCTGTCATTCCGTTTTTTATCATCTTTGCCGTTGTACGCGAACGCGGCAACGCGGACGATGCCGCTGAACCTGAAATCCCATTTTTGCAAACATTACGCACTGCATGGAAAAATGTTCCGTTCCGATTTGCAACTGCACTTTACATGCTGAACTGGATCACCTTTGATCTGGTAGCGTTGGCATTACCGTTCTTTTTGGCGTATTGGGTTGCAGACGGGAACTTGCTGCAAAAAGCGCTTGGCCTTCCGCTGGACTCGGCTGTCTTTGCCTGCCTGCTTGTGACCTCGGTCATCGTGCTGCCATTTTGGGTTTGGCTGGCGCGCAGGATCGGCAAGCAGCGTGCATATATCATCGGCATGGTATTTTGGGCGGTGGTGCAGTTGTTGATCTATTCCATTCAGCCTGGTCAAGTGACTTATATTCTCGTGTTGGCGGTTTTGGCGGGTATTAGTGTTTCAACCGCGCACGTTCTGCCTGATGCGATCTTCCCCGATGTGATCGAATGGGACGAGCTGCGTACAGGCCATCGCCGTGAGGGAATTTACTATGGCGTCAAAAATTTCGTGCGGAAATTAACAGGCGCATTGGCGATCTTCATTGCTTTGCAAACGCTCGGTTGGTTTGGTTATCAGGCTCCGCCCGTTGGTGCAATTCAATTTTCCCAATCTGCACCTACACTGCAAGCTATTCGCTTTTTGATCGGCCCCTTTGGCGCTCTGCTTTTATTCGGCGCGGTGACCATGGCTTGGTTCTACCCGCTGACTCGCGAACGACACGCCCGAGTCAGTGCTATGCTGAAGAGGAAGAATGAGCGGGTGAAGAAGAAGGATGGGTAAAACAAAACTCGGAGGCTTTCACCTCCGAGTTTTGTTTTATTTGACCATACGTTTTTCATTTGATGAAATCCCTTGCTATAATATAGAAAAATTCGCATTGGAGATTGCCATGTCCCATCCGCTTGCTGGCCAGCCCGCCCCGCGTGAACTTTTAACCAACATTCCCCGCCTCGTGTCTGCCTATTACACGGGACATCCCAGTTCAGAGGAATCTGCGCAACAAGTCGCGTTTGGGACTTCGGGTCATCGCGGAACTTCAACTCAGGGCAGTTTCAACGAAGATCACATCCTCGCGGTCTGTCAGGCGTTGGTGGAATATCGCCAGCAGGCAGGCATCACCGGGCCGTTGTTTATCGGCAAGGATACACATGCTCTTTCTGAACCTGCCGAGTCGACTGCCATTGAAGTTTTCGCCGCTAATGGAATCGAGATCCGCATCGCGGACGGATTCATTCCCACGCCTGTCGTCTCCCATGCCATCCTCGCCTACAACCGCGCCCGCACCAGCGGACTTGCCGACGGGGTGGTCATCACGCCTTCACATAATCCCCCGATGGATGGCGGCTTCAAATACAACCCGCCCAACGGCGGACCTGCCGGGCCCGAAATAACGAACATCGTCCAAAAACGCGCGAATGAGATTTTGCGCGACGGACTCAAAGCCGTGAAGCGGATTCCGCTCAAGCAGGCACGTGCGGCCAGCACCACACAACTCCATGATTTTGTCACGCCGTATGTCCGTGACCTGGGCAATGTGATCGAGATGGACAAGCTCGGTAGTCTGCGCATCGGCGTGGACCCGATGGGCGGCGCGGCGGTGAACATGTGGGATGTGATCGCTGACGTTTACAAGCTCAATATTACCGTTGTCAACCGCGCCGTGGATCCGACCTTCTCTTTCATGAGCGTTGACCATGACGGCAAGATCCGCATGGATTGTTCGTCGCCTTTTGCGATGGCGGGACTGATCCGCTTGAAGGATGATTTCGATATCGCTTTCGGCAACGACCCCGATGTTGACCGTCACGGCATTGTGACGCCATCCTCGGGTTTATTGAACCCGAATCATTTTCTAGCGGTGGCGATTAACTATTTGTTCGGGAGCCGCTCCGGGTGGCGTGCGGATGCGCAGATCGGCAAGACACTCGTCTCGTCGTCCATGATCGATCGCGTGGCGAAGTCGCTTGGCCGCACGTTGAACGAAGTCCCGGTTGGATTCAAATGGTTCGTGGATGGACTCGTGGATGGCTCGTTCGGATTCGGCGGCGAGGAAAGCGCGGGCGCATCCTTCCTGCGCAAAGACGGCACAGTGTGGACCACCGACAAGGACGGCATCATCCTTGACCTGCTCGCAGCGGAGATCACTGCGTTGACGGGGCGCGACCCTGGTTTGCATTATCAAGACCTCGCGGCGAAGTTCGGTGCGCCAGTCTACAAACGCATTGATGCCAAAGCCAACTCCGCGCAAAAGAATGTGCTCAAGAACCTCGCGCCTGAGGATGTGAAGGCGGATACATTGGCTGGGGAAAAGATCACGGCACGGCTGACGGCAGCTCCAGGCAACGGCGCATCCATTGGCGGACTGAAAGTTGTGACCGAAAATGGCTGGTTTGCGGCGCGTCCATCAGGCACGGAAGAAGTGTACAAGATCTACGCCGAAAGTTTTGTGGACGAAGCCCACCTCAATCGCATCTTCGCGGAAGCGCAGGAGATCGTCAGCGCGGCGTTCAAGGCGGCTGGGGCGTAATTATTTTCCATAAAAGCACGAAAGCACAGAGACTTTTTCGAGTCTCTGTGCTTTTTGATTCTGAGTGGAAAGTCACATCAATTTATACGCAGGCTGAAAAGATACTCCCTTGCGGACTTTCCAAGTATTTTACTCCTGCTCCAATTTCCAATCCTTGTATTTGTGTAGATCCTGCTCAACGAGGATCAAACATGCGCCCATGACTGCCACATCGTCCAGTTGACCGATGAGCGGCAGCATGTCTGGCATCAGGTCAAATGGATTGAGCACATACATCAGCGTGAAGACACTTGAGGCGATCACGCCATACGGAACCTTACGATAGGCTCCAGCCCAATAGTCCTTGACGATCGCGATCAGCAGTTTGCCGTCTTCTATAAACCGCGCCAGCGGACCTTTGGCGCTGAATTTCCTTTGAATTTCATCGGACTTGTTGATCACTTTTTCAACGTCCTTTTCAGTGACGTTTTGCGCCCCATCTTTTATGATCTCTTCGTATTTTTGGGGGATCGACTCTTCGCCCGGTTTGTTAAACATTGGGTCTTACTCCTTTTCACTCCACGAACCATACGGGAATGATGTGATTTCATTATAACCTTCGTACTCTGTACATGTTCGGCGTTCTAATTTTTCTTTTCAAGCAGGCGAGCCTTTTGTACAAAATTTTGTAGAGCGGGAAGTCGTTGGAAGAATCTAAAAAGATTTTCGATACACCGTATTTCGTTTCACCACCTGAAACCCGCAATCTTCATAAACGTGAGTAGCACCGCTTAAATTCTCGGTGTCCACGCCTAGCGCGGATTCGGTCATGCCTGCCTCTTTTTGTGCGAGCAAACTTTGCACGATCAAGGCGCGAGCCAGTCCCTTTTTGCGCCAGGGTCTGCGCACACTGATGAACTCGGTATAACCGCGTTTGCGCTCGAACTTTTTATTCTCTTCAACTCTGATGAATGTTTTTACCTGTCCCGCCACCTGATCCGTGGCAACGTCCCAGGCGATCTTCCATAAATGAGGTTGAAAGGTGTTGCCTGTCAGCCAGGACTGATAGTCCTCTTCGGTGGGCGCTGAAAACCCCCAATGATCTTGAAAGGCCTCCATGTCCGCGTCCCAAATGGCGCGGTACTGTTCCGGTAATACCGGGCGCACTTCCAGTCCATGCGGTAGTGGGAAGTCGGGGATATTGTCCATGCTGGGGCGCAACATTGTGTAAAAATAACGGACCGGTTGATAGCCGCTCTTTTCGAGCATCGCACTCATGCCCACTTGAGCTTCCTCGGCAAAGGTCTGAAAGCATTTCTCCCGCTCCGATGCATGGGAACTTGCAATCTCTCTCAGGCGATCTTCCACCCATTGCAGCATACGGCTTCCAATTCCTTTGCGTCGCCAGGCGGGAGCTAGAAATCCTATAAGCCCATAGATCAAGGGACCATTGGGTTCGTCCTGCCACCAGCCGCGTGCGTATCCGATCACCTCACCATTAACTTCAGCAAAGATCATATCCTGATACGGATCACAGTTCGTCAGGTGGGAATAGGTATGGGCAACATCTTCGACCGTATCGGCGCGTTCGATTTTGTCCGCATCTGCGCTGGCTTCAATCACTTTGACCATCTTCGGGTAATCGCTTTCGCCTGCAAAATGGCGAAAACTGAGTCCCTTAACTGCAGAAGCATTATCTATGGTAATTGTGTTCATTTTGTTTTCCTTTTTCAACTAAAACGGATGTGGACTAATTGGGTTTGTCTCCCAGGTTCACTTTCCGTGACGTGTAATTTTCATAATCCGGCACCAGACGGTCATATTCACCATCCATCAGCGGGGAGGAGATCATAAAGTCTGCTGAGGCGCGGTTGTTGGCGATGGGGATGTTCCACACCACAGCCATGCGCAGAAGCGCTTTTACATCAGGGTCATGCGGCTGCGGCTCCAGCGGGTCCCAAAAGAAGATGAGGAAATCAATTTTGCCTTCCACGATCTTCGCTCCAATTTGCTGATCGCCGCCGAGCGGCCCGCTTTTGAGTTTGACGATCTTGAAGCCGAGTTCCTGTTCCAGTATTTTCCCCGTGGTGCCTGTTGCAAATACCTGATGATGAGCCAGCAGGTCGCGGTTGAACTTGGCCCATTCGACCAGATCCCGTTTTTTATTGTCATGCGCCACGAGCGCGATCTTCTTGTCGTGCTCCATTGGAATTTTCTTATGAGGCATAATGCTCCTAGTTGTGGGGGAAAACCCGGTGGTTGAGTAGCCCTGAGCGATAGCGAAGGGCGTACCGCGAAGTCCCCGTAGGGGGAAACCACCAGTTGTCACTCGTTCGTCATCAATTTGACGTAGATCTCTTCCAATGCTGATTCGCGCATGGATAAGTCCATCAGCGTCCACTTGTTGGCAGAGACAGTTTCGAGCATGCCAGCGATCGCGTCCACTTCTGCGGTGCGGAAGATGTAATTGCCGTTGACCTGCTCGTAGTCCAGTTTCTGGTCTGCGTGGAAGATGACCTGATATTCACGCTTGCCCAGTCTGCTGCGGATGGCGTCCATCGTGTCTAAGATAAGCAGTTTGCCGTTTTTGATGATCGCCACACGGTCACAAATGGTTTCCACGTGAAAGAGGTTATGCGCGCTCAATAGAATGGTCTTGCCTTCGCGGCGCAGGGTTTTGAGATAATTGATAATGAAGAACGAGGTCAACGGGTCGAGGCCTGAGTTGGGTTCATCGAGGATGAGCAGTTCGGGGTCGTGCAGCAGCGCGCGTGCGATGGCGGTCTTGCGCTTCATCCCTTTGGAGAATTCGCCCGTCAGTTTCTTTGTCTCATGCAAGTCCAGCGAATCGAGAAGCGCGTCAATTCGTGTCAATGCTGTTTGGCGCGGCATCTGATACAGCTCGGAGAAGAACAGCAAATACTGCTGGGCGGTCATCGCCTCATACAGCGGACTTTCCTCAGGCAGGTAGCCGATCTTCTGTTTGATCTTCGCGCTGCCTTTTTGAATGTCCTGTCCCATCACGCGCACCACACCCTCGCTCGGCTCGATCAGCCCCGCGATCATTTTCATGGTGGTGCTTTTCCCCGCGCCATTATGCCCGATGATCCCGACGATCTCGCCCGCATGAATTTGTAAGTTCAGCTCATGAACGACTGTAGTATTATCGTAGCGCTTGGTAACATTTTCGATGGTTATCATGGCTTAATTGTACTACGGTGGTCGAGTAGGTTGAGGCGATAGCCGAGACCATATCGAGACCACCAGTGAATAAAGAAACATATGGGACAGAAGTGCTTTTTACATTTGTTGGTCTCGATACTCGATCAACAGAGATACAGATACCTTATTCTAAAATTATCAACGAGAGTCTTATGAATCAAATCCTTGTGATTGCATGGCGTGAAGTGACGCGCCTGCGTAAGCGTTTTGGCGGCGGAGCGAGTCCGCTGGCGGTAGTGGCCTTGTTGGCCGTACTGGGTCTGTCCGCTTATTATTTGCGCGATACGGTTTCGCTTGGCAGCGGACTTTATCGTGTTGGCGTTTCTGGCGATGTGCCTGCCATCAGCGACAGCCGCTTTGCCGTGATGGAAGTCGATGCGGAGCAGGGACAAACTTTGCTCGAACAAAAAGTGATTGATGTGTTCATCGACGGTTCGCAGGTCTATTCACGCGAGGATGACAAGTCACAGTTTGCTGTGCGGGCGTTGAAGCAGTACATGGAAAAGCAGGAGCTGATCCGCGTGGGCAATTCCTTCGCAAACGCGGACGCGTTCCCTCTGCGGGTGGCGATCAACTATCTCGGAGCCGCCGAGCAGGCCGCAGCGCAGAATGAAGCGGGCGAAGCCCTTCCCATAACAACGCCCGAGGAAGTCATCATCCCGTCCCTCACGCCGCCTCCCGCGCCATTCACGCAAGTCCTCGTCGCGCTGCTTTACATCATGCCGATCACCTTCATCAGCATCTTTTTCACCAGCAGTTTTATGGATGAAAAAATGAACCGCCGCTTGACGATTTTGCTTTCCGCGCCTGTGACTCCCTTTCAGATTATTTTCGGGAAGATGCTGCCCTACGCGATCTTCGCGCTCGCCTCAACCGCGCTGATAGCTGCTCTGACCAAAACGAACATTCTCCTCGCTCTGGCCATTTTCGCGCCGACCACGTTGTTCATCTTCGCGATCTATTTGATGGTGCCGCTGTTTTACCGCACATTCAAAGACACGACCTTTATCGCGATGCTCGTGACCACGCTCACGACGGCCTATCTTGTGTTCCCCGCGATGTTCACCAATGTGAATGACCTTGCGTATATTTCGCCGCTGGCATTGGCGGTGAAGATGTACCGCAACGAGCCGTTTGGCTGGCGCGAGTATTTGTTCCCGTCCCTGCCGATGGCGGCGATCTTTGGGCTTGCCATGTTCGCAGGCACGCGCCTGCTGAACGAAGAATTTTTGATGGGCTACAAGCCGCTCACGCGCAAGCTCAGCGACGCGATCTATTTGATGATGGCGCACTCGAAACCGTACATCGCCGTGCCGCTGTGGAGTTTGATCACCATCCCCGTTGTGTACATGACGCAGATCGTTTTCCTCGCGTTTGCGACCAACCTGCCCGTGGGGTTGATCCTCGGTTTTACGCTGTTCGCATCCGCCTTGATCGAGGAGGTGGTCAAGACGGTTGGCATTGTGGCGCTGGCCGAGCATGGCGCGGTGAAGACATGGCGTGAGATCATCGGTCTTTCATTTTTATCTGCTTTGGGATTTTTGATCGGCGAGAAACTTTTGCTGTTGGTTTCGATCAGCATGGTGTCACAGGCTCAGATTTCGGGTGCGTTGTTTGGCGCGGGATTGCTCCTGTTCATCCCGCTGATCGCACATTTCGTTTTCTCGACCATCATCACCGTGCTGCGGACGAAGCTGAGATTTCCCTATTGGCTGGCTTTGGGGATTGGAACCGTTGTGCATTTTATTTATAACGTGTATGTGCTGAGAGGTGGAATGTGATCGCCCCATTTTTTGCAGTCGTCAAAAAGGAATTGGCATCGGTCATCCGTGACCGAACCATTGTCATCTCGATCTTGATCCAGTTGTTTATCGCTTCATTTTCGTCCGCCTTGCTGTTGGGAATGTTGTCGTTGTACGACTCGGATACGATCATGAAATTCGGCGGTGCGGGCATTAAGATCGGAGTGGTTGCTTCATCCGATACCGAGCTGGCTTCGCTGATGAGCGTGCGCGGGTTGACCGTTATCCAATTCGCCTCGCTCAAGGAAGCGCAGACCGCGTTTTTCAATAATGAGGTTAGTGCAGTGGTGGATACTCCGCTGGATGAAAATGGAATTACCCAGATAAACCTCTACCTTCCTGAATTGGATGCGGTAAGTTCCTTGATCCGCATGGTAATTCAGGAGCCGCTCAAACAATATGAGAATTACCTGCGCGGGCAAAAGGGAATTGAGGTCCGCTACACAGACATGAAAGGCAAGCCCTCAACCTCCTATGAGTTCGTGTATTCGGTACTCATCCCCATGCTGATGTTCTTTCCCGCCTTCGTCTCTGGCAGCATGTCTGTGGATTCGCTGACTGAGGAAGTGGAAAATAAAACTCTGCAAACCTTGCTCTCTACGCCCTTGAGCATCAACGGGATGGTGAGCGCGAAGATTTTAGCCTCGGTCATTTTATCTTTTGTGCAGTGCTTGGCGTGGATTGCTTTGCTGCAAATGAATGGGATTGTCATTCAAAACACAGGCTGGATCCTTTTGCTGGCTGCCGTTGTGGCTGGTATCACATCCACGGCGGCGATGTTGGGCGCGGTGATGCTGCAAGACCGTGAACGCTCGCAGTTCATTTATTCCCTCCTGCTGTTGGCTGGCGCGGGAATCAGCACGTTATTAAACACATCGCCGATCACGGCGTTGTCGCGCCTGGCGATTGGCGATGCTTATACAAATGGATGGAATGTAGCGGTGTTTGCGGTGTTTTTGGCTGCGCTGTATTTCCTGTTGACGAAAATGTCTCGGCGTTTGCTGATGTAGGCGAGATGTAGATCAGGCTTTCAGCCCGACGTTCTTGTGAATTATCAAATAGGGCGGGTTACAAACCCGCCCTACAAATCTGAGTACAACTATTAATCTGGTTTTAGCGCGCCCAGCGCCGCGCCGACAATGCCTGCCTGATTGAGCATTTGGGCGGTGACAACAGGCGTTTCGATGGTGAGTAGTGGTAAATATTTTTCGGACTCTTTGCTGATGCCGCCGCCAATGATGAAAAGGTCGGGCCAGAATAGTTTTTCTAGGGCGGTGAAGTATTTATTCAGCCGCTTGGCGTATTTCTTCCAAGAGAGTTCTTCCCGTTGACGTGCTGCATCCGAGGCGCGAAACTCTGCATCCTCGCCTTCAACTTCGAGGTGACCAAACTCCGTATTGGGGAGCAGGTGTCCGTGGTGAAAGATCGCGGTGCCAATACCTGTGCCGAGAGTGATCATGATCACAGTCCCCGGTTGACCGCGTCCCGCGCCGAATGTCATCTCTGCCAAACCCGCTGCATCCGCATCATTGATCAATGTACATTCGCAGCCGGTGACTTTGGTAAAGAGTGCATCGGCATTCGTGCCAACCCATTTCTCAGACACATTGGCGGCCATCATCGCCACACCGCTTTTGATGGGGGCAGGAAAGCCGATGCCAATAGGCCCACTCCAATTGAAGGATTGCGCGATCTGCTTGACCACTTCTGCTACGGGTTCGGGTTCGCCATTTTTCGGCGTCTTGATGCGAATCCGTTCCCCAAGAAGCTGACCTGTTTCAGTGTCCACGGGTGCGCCTTTGATGCCCGATCCGCCTACGTCAATTCCAAGAATTTGCATTGTCTGTTCCTAATTTTGGATTTTTTCTCTACCGCCATGCGGAAGAGAAATTAATTGAATCTTTCCAGCGCCTTGTAGACCGCATTCGCGCCAAACTCAATGGCCGCAGCAGGGACTCGCTCGTTCGCGTTGTGAATTGTGCCTGCGAAGTTGAAATCGTTCGGAAGAGTCATCGGCAGATAGCCGTAGGTTTGAATTCCCAGCTTGGTGAAAAATCGTCCATCGGTGACTCCGCTCAACAGGAGAGGGATCGGAACTCCATCAGGATCTGCATCTCGCAGGATTTGTGCCAGCGTGTCAAACATTCCCATATCCGGTGTGGAGGGGCCAGGGTCATATTGAACCACTTCAAGATTTACGCTATCTCCAACGATCTGGCGCAATTCATTAAGCATGTCTTCAGGTTTGAATCCGGGCAACATGCGTCCATCCAGTTCGATGGAGACTTCATTTGGAATTACATTTATCTTTGAACTTCCATGCAAAACGGTGGGGCTGACCGTGTTATGAAAAAGAGGATAAAAAATGCGGCCTCTTGAGCCAAGTGTTTTCAGAATGGTCTTCGTCATGGATGGGTTGTTCAACTGTCCAAGCAGCAAGCCCTGCACGCCGCCAAGCGCAGAGGCCATTGCGTCCACCATCATTTTTGCCGGGGGAGTAATGTGTACCGGCAGGTCGTTCTCATCCAGTTTTTTGAGCAGCTTCGATAATTCTGCCATTGCTCCGCCGCGCACAGGCATTGAGCCATGCCCGCCCTGTCCGCGCACGGTTGCTCGTAACCAGCAGATCTGTTTCTCCGAGATCATGATGGGATAAAAGCGCTTTTTGCCGACCTGCAAAGTGAACCCGCCAAACTCACCGATGGCGTAGCGGATATCCTTGAATAATTCGGGATGTTCTTCCACGAGAAATTTTGCGCCGAAATCGCCGCCCGCTTCTTCGTCGCTGACAATTGCCAGCAAAATATCCCCGGCAGGCTGCAACCCTTCAGCTTTTGCACGCAGGACGGCAGCCACCATCATGGCTACACCGCCTTTCATATCCAGTGCGCCGCGTCCCCAAACGACTCCATCCACTAGCTTGCCTTCGAATGGCGGATAGTCCCACTTCTGATTTTCAGTGGTGACCACATCCACGTGACCGTATAATAGGATCGGTTTTGCCTTTCCCGTTCCCTTGATGCGCGCGATCAGGTTTGGGCGCTCGGGTGTCTTTGCAAGAATGGTGGATTCGATCCCCGCATCGGATAATAGTCCGCGAATGTAATTGATGCATGCGGCTTCATTCCCCGGCGGGTTGGTTGTGTCAAATTGAATTAGCTTTTGCAGAATCTCTGCAGGACGGGTGTATATTTGTGATGAGGCTGAGCCTGTTGCCATGTTGTTCTCCATATCTCTGTCTGTTTCAACGATTATATAGCACCCCAAATAAAAAAGACAGCCGAGCAAATAAATGGATTGGTAGTATAGTTTGCTTGCATCTGTTAAGGGCAGTTTGAGGAATCCTTAATAGGGTCAGGATGAAAAATGTCGTCAAATGTAGAAAATCCGTTCGCAGAGTTAACCGGGGCCAAACAAACCATGTCGTCGTGGGCAAGAGTGATCGAATCCTACGAGGATATTCCCGAGATATATAAGAATTCATGCAAGCCTCTTTTGCAAGGCCGTAGCCCATTCCCGTATGTGGTTCTTGCGCCAGCCGTCAGCGATTACAAACAAAAAAATACTGAAAAATTACTTAGCGAAATGGACGGTGCCTTCCATGTTTGGGAACGCACTGGCAAACAAATGGTTTTTGCCGCCTATCCTTTGAAGACCATCTATTCTCTGGAGGTGGGGAGCGTACTTTTGTTCTCCTGGCTCACCATTAGTGGACAGACGAGCGAAGGCGTTACGGATTCCGTAACTATTTCGTTTAATACAGCGACCCGCCGCTTTCTATCTCCGTTTATAGATCATATGCGGCCCAGCCCTGTAGTAGTCAACGAGGCGGATTGGCAGACAGAGCTTGCTAAATTTGATCATCTGTCATCGTCTGAGTTCAAGTTTATGAACTATGCGCGTGAAAGCCTTGTGCGTGGCGGCAAAGTGATTTGCTCCTTGATGCAGCCCAGGATTCGCAGGAACATTTTCACCTTGTTTGGCCAAAAGTTTTATCGAACGATGGTGCTCTCGCATCTGGCGCTTCTAACAGATAAGGAAGCCATTTTTATCAGGGACGATGAACGCACCGCAGAGATCCAAGGCAGAGGGGAGCGCTACGGCGGAGTCTGGCAGTACGTCCCGTTGCGAAGTATCTCCTCCTCAGAAATAACCGAGTCAGAGAATGGACTTCTGACCTTGTCCATAAAACTCTCCATCGCTGACCAGCAGTTGGATAAAATTTTTGAAACATCCAGCAAAAAAGAACTGGAAGACTTTCAGAGAAAACTAAATCAGGCTATCGGAAAGTAAACGGTGAATTCCCGTCTCATGGCTGGAACTTTCGTATCTTTATAATCGTCTTATGCCTGCCTTTATGAGATCCAGACTCGCTTATTTCTCATTACTCGTATTCTCGTTTCTTGTTGCTTCTCTTGTTTATATCTTCTACGACCTGCCTTCCATCACATCCCTCCCTGAAAATCTAAATCAACCCAGCGTCAAGATTACCGACCGCAACGGACGCTTGCTGTACGAGATTCTCCCAACCGAAGGCGGACGCAATGCCGCGCTGTCTGTGGAGAATATCCCGCAGTGCATGAAAGATGCGACGATCGCCGTCGAAGACAAAAACTTCTACCAAAACTCGGGGGTGGATACGGCGGGCATCATCCGCGCGGTGTGGATCAATTTGCAAGGCGGCGAGACTCTTTCAGGCGGCAGCACCATCACCCAACAGATAGCGCGGACTCTATTGTTGAGCGATGAAGTGACTCAGCGTACCCTGCGTCGAAAATTGCGTGAGACCGTCCTTGCCTGGCAATTAACCCGCGCCTATTCCAAAGACGAGATCCTCGCACTGTACTTGAATCAGATCTACTACGGCGGCATGGCATATGGAGTCGAGGCGGCCTCGCAAACTTATTTCGGTAAACCTGCATCTGACTTGCTTTTGCCCGAATGTGCATTGTTGGCAGGCTTGCCGCAAACCCCCGGAATTTATAACCCGTTTACAAATCCTGACCTTGCACTTGAACGTCAGCGGGTTGTGCTTGGACTCATGGAGAAAAATGGATTCATCACCTCTGCCGAAAGGTTGGATGCAGAGAATGCTCAGCTGAGCTATAACCCCGAGCCATATCCCATTGAAGCGCCGCATTTTATCTGGATGATCAAAGATCAATTGGACGAACTCTTTGCAGCGGGACAGGTGAACTCAACCCAGACCTTGGTCATCCGCACCACATTGGACTTGACCATGCAGCACCTTGTTGAAGAGATCATAAAGCGGCGTATCGCGTCGTTTAAGCCCAACGAAGGCGAGGCCAACCGCAACGTCAATAATGCTGCGCTGGTTGTCATCGATCCACAAAGCGGGGAAGTGCTGACCTTGGTCGGCAGTGCCGATTACTTTGACGAATCCATTTATGGTGCGCTTAATATGGCGATTGCGCGTAGGCAATCAGGGTCGGCGTTCAAGCCCATTATCTACGCCGCCGCTCTGGACCCAAAGCAGCAACTACCACTCACGGCTGCGTTCACTCTGATGGATGTAGCACACACCTTCACCACAAAGGATGGGCAGCCGTACACGCCCGTCAATTACGATGGTAGGGAGCATGGCTTTGTTTCTGTGCGTGAGGCGCTGGCTTCTTCTCTCAATGTGCCCGCCGTGTTGACTTTGCAAAACGTTGGCATTGAAAATGTGATCGCGCTTGCCAACCAGCTTGGCATTCGCTCGCTCGATGCTCCGCAAAATTACGACCTCTCTCTCGCGTTGGGCGGCGGACAAATGAGTTTACTTGAGCTGTCGCGCGCGTACGCCGCGTTCGCAAACAACGGCATGTACACGGACAGCACTTTCATTCTCGATATTAAAGACGCCGATGGAAATCTCTTATACGCGCCGGAAAAAATATCCGCCCTTCAGATCGTTGACCCGCGCGTGGCATGGCTCATCTCCGATATTCTCAGCGATGATCGTTCCCGTTCAACGGGCTTCGGCATCAACAGCGTGCTAAAAATTGACCGCACCGCCGCCGTGAAGACCGGCACCACCACTAACTTTCACGACAACTGGACCATCGGATACACTCCCGATCTGCTCGTTGGCGTGTGGGTGGGCAACAGCGATTATCAAGCCATGCACAATGTCACCGGTCTCACGGGTGCGGCTCCCATTTGGGCGGAGACCATGCGTTCCATTTTGCAGGGCCGGCCCGATAAAATTTTTGAGCAGCCTGATGGCCTGCTCCAACTCGAAGTCTGCGACCTCTCGGGTTTGCTTCCCACAGACGCCTGCCCGCACATAAAAAAGGAATGGTTCATCTCAGGCACGCAGCCAACTATGCCTGACACCTTTTATCAACACACTTCCTCAGGCGATGTCGTTTTGAATATCCCCATCGAAGCACAGGATTGGGCGCGCTCACAAGGTCTGCCTTTATTAGAAGATGCGAATGGGACGTCTTCCTCAACAAATTCCCTGACCCTCACATCTCCCGTTGATAACACAACCTATCGCATCACCTCTGACCTTGACCTGAGTGCCCAACAAATATCATTCGCCACACTGACGGTTCCCAACCTCACGCAAGTAACCTTCTTCGTGGACGGCATCGCATTAACAACTCTCTCTTCACCACCTTACCAAACCTGGTGGACGTTGTCCTTGGGCGAACATCACTTCTGGGCCGAAGGCATAACAGGCAGCGGTGAGAGAGTGAAAAGCAATGAGGTAACGATCACTGTCGTTGAGTAACGAAAAAATAAAAAGGCTGTCTTTTTTGGACAGCCTTTTTGCTTATCGTAATTATGTTGAAGGAGTTGGCGGGTCGATCGGCAGCTGCAAATAGAACGTACTGCCAGAGTAGTTGACCTCATCATGCCCCGAACTTTCCACCCAGGCCTTGCCGCCGTGTGCCCGTGCCACGCCGCGGACGATTGCCAACCCCAAGCCGGGGCCGCCGCCTTTGAACGATGTTTTCCCTGACGAGTGTACCGTCGCATCTCCAACTTGATAGAACTTTTCAAATATCAATTCGTGCTGTTCTGCATCCACGCCAATGCCCGTATCCTGAACACTTACCTCAACGCCCGGGATATCCTTGTCCATCGTGATCGGGTATGAACGCAAGATCACCTTGCCGCCATCCGGTGTGTATTTGATTGCATTGACGATCAGGTGATATATCGCTTTTTGGATCAATGTAGGATCACCGTTGATGTTGGGAGTATCTGCATCTTGCGCAATAGTTAATTCAATGTTGCGTTCCGTGGCAGCTTTGGTGAGTTCATGAACGATGTCGCTAACCACCCTTTTCAGCAGTACGGGTGCAGCGCGCAGCTTTAATGTTTCACTGTCAATGCGCGTCACATCCAGCATGGTGTTGACCACTTCGTGCATTCGGTCGGCGCCTTTGACGATGCCGTCCATCACTTCACTCAAAACAGGGTTGGCTTTTATTTCAGGGAAGGAATTCAGCACGTTGACATAGCCTTTGAGAACGGTCAACGGGGTGCGGAGTTCGTGGGCAGCTACCTGAATGAACTCCAATTTGTTGCGATCCAAATGATGCAGCACTTTGTTCGTGTTTTGCAGGTCCTGGATCGCGATCTGGTCATTCTCTCGGATACGGTCCAGCGTGGTGCGGATGATGTTGATTGCCATGCTCGGGCTGCGGCTGAGCATGGTCTCAAAATCCTTTTTCTCCATCTCCAGCACGGTGCAGTCTGTGGCGGTGCGCACCGTTGCCGAGCGCGGCACATTTTGGATCAAGGCCATTTCGCCGACCAGATCGCCTTTGCCTGCGATTCGTAAAACACGTTCCCCATCCTGCTCGCTGATGTTCTTGCTGATCGTTGCGATACCGTCAGCAATGATATAGAAGACTCCCTCGTACGCACCTTCATGGCACAGTACATGATTAGACGGATATGTACAAAGGCGTGACATGGCAGCCATTTGCTGCAGTTCATCTTCTGTCAGCCCTGTAAATGCCAGATGCAAAAGGGATTTTTTATCGAAAGATTGAATCTCTATCATGGTGTCAGTATAACTTTGTCAGGGACTGATATTCATTGCTTTTGAATGATAGTTTTGGGGAGACGAAAAAGACCTGTCAGGTTTCAAAGAAAACCTGACAGGTCTTAATATATGTATTTTATTTCACAGTGAACACACTTCCCGCACCCCGTCCGCCAACATCAGGGAAGTAGAACTCCGAGGCAGTTGGCGGGATGACGTTGAATGTGCCTGCTGTGCTGGCGCGCACAAGGTAGGTGTAGACGTAGGTTCCGGCTGGCAGATAATCCGCCGAGAGCACAACCTTCTCGTCGCGCAGTTCTGTGTGAGTGAAGTACCACCAGCCCCAGCCGCGCTCTTTGTAATCCTGCGCGGTGTAGGAGGATGGGACAGCGGTGTCTGTGGCGAGGGATGCATCCAACGCCTCCAACCCCGCCGGGAGCGGGTCGTTGATGGCGATATAGTGGACCGCCGCTGGGACAACCACCGTCAAGCGGACTTTGACCAACTC
The DNA here is from genome assembly GCA_016714565.1 of Candidatus Villigracilis propinquus. Taxonomy (GTDB): domain Bacteria; phylum Chloroflexota; class Anaerolineae; order Anaerolineales; family Villigracilaceae; genus Villigracilis; species Villigracilis propinquus. The sequence goes on along the minus strand of JADKDM010000010.1, from coordinate 146,860 downwards.
GCCGCGCTCGATCTCGGTGATGGCTGTCTTCGGGTCATCCAGTGCGAAATATTCACGCGAGAGACTCACGCCCTGATCCAGCGCTTGGATCTCAGAGACGGGCAGACTCGTGCTGAGATATGCCGAGTAATACAGGTTGCCCTGTCCACGCCCGCGGGTGATGACGAGAGAGTTGGCTTGTTCCTTAAGCAGGTCTTCAAGCTGCACTTGCAGGTTGACCGTCTCGGACAGGTTATCTTTGCTCGCCTGACCTTCTTCCAAAGTATCGCCGTTCAGTTCAACGGAGTATTTATAGTCTGTTTCAAATTCCTTCGATTCAACCAGCCAATTGGTCAACGCAATGAGCGACCAGGTTGTCTCCTGCGTGGAATACCAGTGACCGCCATCGCGGTGCGCCATCAGCCAGCGGACAGCGTTCGCTGTGATGGGATTCGTCGGGTCGATCTGCACGAAGGCATTCAAGACAATGGCCGTTGTGCGCGTGTCGGAATTCCAGTTCCAATGGTCTTTGGAGGATTCTTCCCAGTGGGCGCCTGCTGCCGATTGGACAGTGGCAGTTGCCAGGTCGGAAAGAAGCGTGTCGATGCGCGAGTCTTCGGGGTCGAGTAGATACATCGCCTGCGCCAGATACGCTTCCCCATACAAATCCAAAGAAGCGCGTTGCTCGAAGATGAAGTTTGTCTGCCCCGCGCCGAGTTCATTTGCGCGTGCCAAAACATACAGCATGAAGGCGTGACGGTTGAATTGCCAGGAAGCCTCGTTGCGCCTGAGGTCGGGCAGGTTGTCTTTCAAGTAGCTGATGCCGTTATTCAAAACGGTTTCAGAAATATCGTAGCCAGAGTCGCGCGCTTCAAGCAGACCATACACAACATAGGCGGAAGTTTGCGGGTCGCTCAATTCGCCGTCCCACCAGTTCCAGCCGCCATCATATTTTTGCCTGGCGTAGATTCGTTGCAGCGCGGCACTGACTTGCGCGTCCACATCCGCTTGCATGGGCGTGGGCATTCCAGCGGCTTGCAGTGCGCGCGTGGTGATGACGTTCGGCAGGAAGCGCGAAATGGTTTGCTCCATGCACAGGTAGGGATAATCTTCGAGATAGGTGAGCCCCGACTGCATGGACGCGGCCAGCGAAGGCGAAACTTCAATGGACAGATTCGCGTCGGTGAAATCCAGAGTGGTGGGCAGTTGAATATTTTCAGTGAAAGAGTTTGCGGAAGTGATCACGCCCGATGTGCCGACAGTTTCGAAGACAGTGAAATTGAAAACGGGAATGCCCTGCTCGGACAATGTGCCCGCTGCGGGTTTGCTTGCGTCGGTGTATTGATCGCTGACCGCGGTGGCGGTCATGTCCACACGTTGGGCGTCACCATTTACTTTCACATCCCATGTGACGTATGCCTGCTGCCTGCCTTCCACTTCAATGGTTTGCAAAGTGTCGGAAATGATTTCAAGGCCTTGCGCATCAAGCGAGACAGCCACGCTCAAAGTGTTTTCCGTGTTGTTGAAGATCGTCGCGCCGACGGTGACTTGATCGTTCACGACAAAGAAGCGCGGCGTTTGCAATTGCACGAAGAGCGGCTTGGTGCTGACCAGCTCGCTTGTGGTTTGTCCCACGCGGCTGTCTTCGGTGATGGCGCGCACATCCGCCGACCAGGTGGTGAGATTTTCCGGCAGCTTCACGGTCACTTGCGCGAGGCCGTTTTCATCGGTTGTCACTTGCGCCTCGAACGCCGCCGTGTCTTTGAAATTCTCGCGCACCGTGATCACGCCCAAATCGCCGCCACCGCCGCCGCCCGCCTGCGCTCCGTCTGGAATGGACTTGCGATAATTGGCGTTGAAATCATCCGCGCTGGTGACGATGCCCACCGCAGTGCTCACACCCAGCGGCTGCTTGGAATAGAAGCTATCCAATAGTGGCGCAGAGTTGGATGGCGCAAGAGCCAACACAGCCTTGTCCACGACAGCCAGCGAAACATCTGCGGAAACAGGGTCGCCATGAATGTCAGTGGTCTCAATGGTGTAAGTGATCTCATCCCCCGGCCCCGCAGATTCTTTATCCGCAGTCACCGAGACGTTGATCGCCTTTTGCGCCGTATCAATATTGATCTGCGCCATGCCGATCTTGAAATCAGGCGCGCCGGAATTTTCCGCGCCGCTGATAACCGTCACAGAAACATACGCGATCGGCGCGAACTCATCGGTGATGGGTAATTTGTAAATGGTGCTGTTGCCTTCGAGCAGGATCACTTCCTGTTTATAAATGTGCCCGCGTTCATACGTGACCAGCGCGTACACTTTTCCTGCAAACGGCTGCGCGATCAAGATCTCAGCCGTGTCACCGGGCGCGTACATGTCCTTGTCCGCGATCAGGCTGAACGCGCGGTCATTGGTCTGTCGCCACGCGATCTCTCCATCGCTGGCAACCCAGATATACGTCGAGGCTTGATGCGAATTTCCCTTGGAGTCGTTGACTGTGACAAGCGCTTTGTAGACTCCACCTTTGGGCGGGATGAAATTCACTTGCGCGCTTCCATCTGCGCCGGTAACTGCATCCTGTTTACTGACGGGAATTTCCTTCACTGACGTTTCCCAGCGCAGCTGACCCTGGTCATCTTTTTTCTGCACGCTGAACCACTGCCGCTCCACAAAATCGACAGTGACCTTTTGGTCTGCGATGGGCTGTGAATCCCAACCGAGCACGACCACGCTAAATGGCTGTTCCTCGCCCGCCGTGCCGATGTATCTCTCCGAGCGGATGCCCGCATAAAATTCACTTTGATGCACGATCACACTCGTCCCGCCGCTGACGGTGTTGCCCGCCACATCCGTCACATTGGCCGCGAAGGACATTTGCTGGCTGACCTTGCTTTCGCCCGTGTCAAAGGTTTGCGAAACATCAAGGTGACCGCTTTCATCTGTTACACCTTCGCCTTCGTCAATTGTGTTGTTGATCACACTTTGGTCAGGCGACCAATAAATATCCCTGTCCCAATCCATGAAGCTATATTGGCTGTATTTGGAAGCAGGCGTGAAATAAAAGGTTGAAGATTCAACGAACCAGTTTGTGGGCGCATCCTTCAACACGCCGCCGGAATAATATTCCGCATCCAACCCAAACGTGACAGAATCTCCCGAAAGGATGTTTGTCTTGTCCGCCGAGGCGCTTACTTCAAACTCCGGTTTTTTATATTCAGCAACGCTGAAACTCACCGCGCTGATCGGCGCTTCTTCGGGCGAGTTGGTTTTGTAGGCATAAATGTTGTACATGCCAAGCGATACTTCGGGCGCGAGTTTGATCGTCCCGCTGAAACTGCCCAGTTCATTGACCGGCACGTATTCTGAGAATATCTTTTCGCCCCATTGCTCCACCACTACATAGACTTGTTTTTGCGCGGGCAGGCTGTAATGCAGGTCGTCATTCTCGCGCAGGATGCCTTTGAAGAACACTTCCTGATCGGGTCGGTAGATGGGTCTGTCGGTGTACAGGTAGCCAAACAAGTTTGCCTGACCGCTGTAATAATTTTCGTACAAGCCAAAGTCACCCGCGCTGACGCCGCTGCCCCAATACAAGGCGGTGAATCCAAAATGGTTGTCGCCTTCCACTTTGGCATAGTTCGCCGCTTTGACATCCTTGAGATACGCCAGACCATTTTTATCGGTTGTGGTTTTGCCGATCTCAACAAATTTATCGTTGTAGAACGTAACCGGCACACCCTGCTGCGGTGCGCCGCTTTCGAGGTCTGTCACCCAGGCGAGCGCTTCAGTGGGCGTGGCCTTGAATGTGATGTTGTCCGTTGCGACGATGAATAAATTGCCCTGTAAAAATCTGTTTGTGTTTTCGAGCGGCTTGCCTTTCAAACCGATGAAATAGAATCCCGGTTCAAGCGGCTTTCCGTTCTCATCCGCAAATTTGATGAGTTCGCGTTCGAGAGAGTTGCGCGGTTCACTGGCTCCAAATGTCCATTCGCGCACGGCTTGTTTTTCGGGCGCAAAGTTTGCTGGGTCCACTGAACCGTCGGTGAGGTGTGTAAATTCATTCAGCGTGAGGCTGTAAATGGATACGCTTGCCTCATCAAGATTTTGATGCTCGAAATAAACTTCCTGTTCACCCGCCGTGCGGTAGATAAGCGGAGTCCACGGCAGGGCAAGCCGCGCGTATGGAGAATAGTCGCCGGTTGTGAAGGTGTATGAAATTTCATCTTTGATGGTGTTGCCGTACAAGTCTTTCATGCCCGGCAGAATTCGAATGATGTAATCTGTTGCGGGGGCAAGGTCGAGCATGTTGAAGGTGTTGTCGTATGTGTTGTAATAGGTGTTCGGATTTTCACCCAAAGAAGGCGTGATGATCACCTTGCCTTTGATACTTTCAAAATCCATTGGCGATGCAAAAGAGATCGTGGAATAGAAGCCCGTATTTTTCGAGCCCGCCGTAGGGAACACGCCAGTGATCGCAGGGAGGGGCACGGTGGCAAACTGCACGGCGAGTCCATCGTATAAGTGGCCGCCATCTGCCGCCTGTGCGTCGGTCGAGATCGTCAACTCGTAGTAGCTGGCGATGCTGAATTTTTCCTTCGGTTCGATGCTCAAGGTGCTGAAGGTCTCGTCCCACTTAAAGCTGACAGGAACGCTCTCGGCTGTCTCGCGGTTGACGATCTTCACCGCAGCTTCCGCGCTTTCCTGAATCATCGGCTGTTGGAAGGTCACAATGAAGGCCTGATCGAGCGGCACATTTTTCACTTCTTCCGTGGGATTCTCTGCGCCATCTTTCAATGCAAAATTTAGGATGGAAGGGGAGCGGGTGGCGAATTGCCAAAGATAGGATTTGTCCAACGTGTTGCCGAGCGTATCGGTCACCCCCGCTTCGATCTTAACCTGATAGCTGGTGCCGCTCAATAAAATTTCCTCCGGCTGAAACACATACACTGACGAATTCACCCATTCGCCCTGTCCCTTCACTTCGGGGGTGAACTTCAACGGCTGGAGGAGTTTGCTTTGTTCTTCCACGATGCTCAACGGAACAACGGGGTGATTGAAGATGACGGTGATGCTGGAAGCGAGGTCTACTTCCTGCGTATCCTGTGCGGGAAAGACCTGCATCACAGCCAGTGACTCGATGGTTGTAAATTCTATTTTGATTTCTTCGCTGGGAGATGTGCCGTCGCTTGCTTCGGCTTGTGTGGAGAAGATGGCGGTGTATTCGGTGCTTGGAGAAAGCGGCGAATCGGGAGTGAAGGAAAATGTTCGGGCGTTGATCCATGTCGTTCGGACGGGGACAGCCGTCCCGTTGGAAAGAAGCGAGAATGAGTCGCCTGTCTTAAGCGGATCCATGTCTCGGTCAAATGTAATTTCGATCGTGGGAGAAAGATCCAGTCGCTGTCCTTCCACTGGATCTTGTGCAATGACTCGTGGCCCCGCTGGTTGAGTTTCTGTCGAAAAGGATGTGCGATTCGAGAAAATGCTGGTTGCCAGCGAGAGCACGAGGACGATCACCACGAGAATGCCCGCCGCGCGGAGAAGATTTTTGTTATCCATGTTACCTGCCTTCCAAAGACGAGTATGCCCCCTGACGAGATTGGTGTCAAGCGGCCTTGCGTTGAAATCTGCTTTTTTAGACGAATTTGGAAGTTGGGATGTTCCACTCGCGCGGAAGGTAATTTTTGTTATTGCTTTTTCATTTCATTTGTGCATTTGCCAAAGGAAACGAAAATAAAAAGTATAATTAGGCAAGTGGATTTTCAATTTGTGAAAGCTGAGGTAATATGGCTGAAAAACGGACAGTTCCACGTAAGAATTTTTCATTCTATATGCGGGTTTTGAATGATGATACGGGAGAGATCCTTGGTCACATGGTGGAGGTTAGTGCGATCGGGCTGAGATTGGAAACAGTAGGTCCCCTGCCTATTAATAAGGATTTTTATATGCGCGTCGAATTGACGCCTGATCTGGGGAACATGCCTTATATTGTTTTTATTGCCCGTTCCAAATGGTGCAAAATTGACAATATCCAGCCCAACTTATTTCATGTGGGATTTGAATTGACTGAGATCATGCCTGAAGATAAGGATATTTTCCTTCGTATCATGGCGAAGTTCGGTTCGTAAAAGTGTGGTTGCGTTCGAAGCCCTGCAATGGTGCAGGGCTTTTTTGTTGGAAAACTGTCAATGTTGAGATAATACCCTGGTCGGCAGGTCTGGTGAACGGTCCGGAATGAGGCGTGTATAGGTGTAGGTACATCTGGTGGTTCTGCGAAAATAGTGCCCATATCTGGCGCTTGAAATTACTGAAAATATGTTCTAAAATGAAACATCTTTATTTTACCCAGCTTAAGGAGAATATGATGTCAAAAAGGAATATTGTTCACGTTGAAATCCCTGCCGCAAATACGGAGGCCGCAGGCGCGTTCTATGCCGAGTTGTTTGGCTGGAAGATACAACCTGTGCCTGAAATGAACTATACGATGTGGGAGGCGGGTGATGGTGATGAGTACGGGGGCTTTCCGCTGGTTTCAGAGGAGAACCCTGCTGGTCAGGTGCTTGTCTATATTGCCAGTGACGACATTGAAGCTGACCTGAAAAAAGTGGAAAAGCTTGGCGGCAAGGTGCTGCATCAAAAAGTTGAGATATCGGGGATGGGTTGGTATGGCGTCTTTCAGGACCCGACCGGGAATGTGCTTGCTTTGTATACCAGTCTGAATCCAGCAAATAATTAGGTGTGCCATGAATGCGGATGACTTTTTGGTTGCGATTAACCCCGACCCGATGCAGCATAGCGTGCATATTCAGAAGGCCAAATACGATGTTGTGCGCGAGGCGATTCTGGAAAATCTGCTTGAGTATGGGCCGATGACGTTTAAGCAGCTTGGTGAAATGGTGGAGGCTCAGCTGCAGGATGTTTTTGATGACCCCGTGAAATGGTATTACACGGTTGTGCGGCAGGATATGGAGGTGCGCGGCGAACTTCGCCGCGCACCGAAGTTTAAGCGTGGGTCAATGAGGCTTGGAAATTTTCCGTTAGCAGTTTGATCTCGTTTGAGAGTATCTAAAAGAACGGACTAGAAACCTTTGTCACAGAGCACACGGTGTCTACAGATCTTTTTATTTGCCACTCTCTGAATTTTTATTAACCACGGATCAGATCACTTTTTACTTCTTCGTCCGTTCCTTCGCGGCCTTGGTCAACCCTACAAACAACGGATGCGGTCTCATCGGGCGGGACAAGAATTCAGGGTGGAATTGACTCGCCACCATGTACGGATGATCAGCCAGTTCAACGATCTCCACCAAACGTCCATCGGGGGAAAGGCCTGAGAAAACCATGCCCGCTTTTTCAAATTGTTCCCGATATGAATTGTTGAACTCAAAGCGGTGACGATGCCTCTCGTCCACGTTGGGAACAGCATAGGCGGCGGCAGCCTTCGTCCCTTTTTGAAGCAGGCACGGGTACAGTCCGAGGCGCATGGTTCCACCCATGTCTGTGATGGAACGCTGGTCGTGCATCAGGTCAATGACCGGATGCTCGGTGCTGCGGTCAAATTCAGAGGAGTTGGCTTCTTCAAGGTCGAGAACGTGGCGGGCAAAGTCTATGCACATCACTTGCATTCCCAAACACAAGCCAAGATATGGGATTTTGTTTTCACGCGCGTAACGTGCTGCCAGGATCTTGCCCTCAATACCGCGCGAACCGAACCCGCCAGGGACGAGGATCGCATCTGCCTCTTTAACAACATCCCAGCCCTTGTCTTTTTCAAGATCTGCCGAGTGTACCCAGTCGATCTCAACTTCTACGCCGTTCGCAAGCCCCGCATGTTTGAGCGCCTCGCGGACGGACATGTACGCATCCTGCAATTCAACATACTTGCCGACGAGCGCCACTTTGACCGTTGGTTTCGGCTTGCGGACTTCTTCCACAAGTTTCTTCCATGGCTCCATGTTGGGCTTGCGGGTGGATTTCAACCCAAGTTTGCCGAGCATCAATTCGCCCACGCCAAGGTTTTCCAACAGCAATGGCACTTCGTACAACACTTCCGCGGTCTTCATGGGGATGACTGAATCTTTTTCCACATCGCAGAAGAGCGCGATCTTTTCGCACAGGCTCTTATCCACATTTGCATCTGCGCGCGCGATGATGATGTTTGGCGAGATACCGATGGAACGCAGTGCTGCCACAGAATGCTGCGTAGGCTTGGTCTTGATCTCGCCCGTTGCGCCGATGGTGGGAAGCCAGGTCACATGCACGAAGAGACAATTCTCGCGTCCCACCTCATTGCGGAGTTGGCGCAGCGCTTCAAGAAAAGGCTGTGACTCGATATCACCGACCGTCCCACCGACTTCGAGAATGACAATGTCCGCGCCGGTTTCCTTGCCGACCAAGCCGATCCTGCGTTTGATCTCGTTGGTGATGTGCGGAATGACCTGGATCGTCCCGCCGAGATAATCACCACGCCGTTCATTTGCGATGATCTCTGCGTAGACCTGTCCCGTGGTGAAATTGCTTACCCGGCTCAGGCGGTTGTCAATGAATCTTTCGTAGTGACCAAGATCCAGATCGGTTTCTGCGCCGTCATCCAGCACGTACACTTCACCGTGTTGATACGGTGACATCGTGCCCGGGTCCACATTGATGTACGGATCCAGCTTTTGAACGGCAACCTTGAAACCGCGCTCCTTGAGCAACAGTCCCATTGCTGCGGCGGTCACACCCTTACCAACCGATGAAACAACGCCGCCAGTGAAAAATAAATATTTTGTAGTCATTTAAGAATCCTTTCTAAGATACTTCGCCCTCCCGCAAGTACATCGGGACGATGTGAGCGGAGTGACGAGTGTTCGTCGAGGAATGCAGTCGAAGGGCTGTGTAATTGACAAAGAGAATGGGGAGGGCTTTAAGCCCTCCCCATTTGGGGTTACTTACTTATTAGTGGTGAATATCGTATCTTACTCATCCGACCAATTTTACGAGGTCTTCAGCCGCGCGCCGCATCTCAAGGAAGATCATGCCGAGCTTCCCATCCTGACGAGACATCGCAGTCAACACTGCTTCATCACCGATAGCCGTCAACACAATGGAGCCCTTGTCTCCTTTGATGTAAACCTGTTCCAGTCCGCCGCGGCCGAGTTCGCCGGAAATGCGTTCGCCAAGGCTGAGCATGGCCGCAGACATGGCAGAGACACGATCTTCTTCCACGCCTTGTTGCAAGGCGGAGGCCATGATTAAACCATCCACCGAAACAACGGCCGAGGCTTCAATGTCTGGTGCGGCGGCCTGCATGTTGCGAAGGCGTTCCACCATTTGGTCAGAGCGGGATTGTGCCATAACTCAGTCTCCTAAGGGAAGCGGGGTTGCCCCGCCATAAATGTGATTGAACGGCTAGAGTTTACCAGAAAAAGAAACAATCGAGAATTGCCTTCGCGTTTCAATCTCGATAGGTTATTGCGAGGAGGGTTCTTGTTCTTACCGACGCGGCAATCTCCCAACATATTTGACCGCGCTTTTCCTTCATGTTAGACTCAACGGTTGCCATGTTAAAGTTGTTTTTCGCTTTCCTGCTTTTTTTGATTCAGGACCCGTCCGCTGCCATTTCCTCCCCTCAAACGGGGGATGAATTGCGTGGACAGGTGCAGATCGCTGGCAACATGACCGGGCCGAACTTCGCCTCGGCGGAACTGGCCTTCAAATATGCCGCTTCGGACTCCGCTGACAACTGGTTCACCATTCAGACATTCCCTCAGCCCGCAACGGACTCCACCCTCGCCGTCTGGGACACGACCTCCCTGACCGACGGCGATTACACCCTGCGCTTGCGTGTTTTCCTTGCGGATGGCACATTTCAGGATGCCATCGTTTCAGACCTAAAACTCCGTAACGACACACCTGCGCCAACCCAATTTGTTCCCACGGAAACCGCACTTCCTCAATTCAGCGCTGCAACCCCATTATCTGCGTTAAACCAGCCAACATCCACAGCCATAATTACCTTCCCATCATCCACACCTTTGCCTGTAAACCCTGCTTCGGTCACGACTTCATCTATCTATTCCACTTTTGGCCGTGGCGCACTCATTGTCCTTGTCTTATTTATCTTCTTCTCCCTCATCCTCCGCCTCCGTAAAAACTGACTACTGTTTACTAATCACTGATAACTGGAACAGACCCATGCCCGACACCTACCTCATCATCGGCCTCGGCAACCCCGGCCGCGAATATAAAGACACTCGCCACAACATTGGCTTCATGCTCATTGACCACATCGCCGTGCGCTTGAATGCGCGTGGGATGAGACTGCAATCCAAAGCCATTGTCATTTCTGCGCTGTACGAAGAGCGGAAGATCATTCTCGCCAAGCCGCAGACCTTCATGAATCTCTCGGGTCAATCCGTGCAGGGACTGTTGCACTTCTACAAGATTCCCTTCGAGAACCTGCTTATCGCTCATGACGATCTGGACATTCCCCTTGGCACCATTCGTATCCGTCCCACTGGCGGGCCAGGCGGACAGCGCGGCATGGCGTCCACAATAGAACAGCTCGGCACAAAGGACTTCCCACGCCTGCGCCTCGGTATTGGCCGTCCCCCTGGCCGCATGGACGCAAAAGATTACGTCCTGCAGGACTTCTCCAAAGACGACATGAAACTTCTCCCCGAAGTTCTAGACCACGGAGTTGATGCTGCCCTGACCTTCGTGACCCACGGCTTGAACAAAGCCATGAATCAATTCAATGGAGATGTGAGTAAGTAGCGAGTAATAAGTAGACAGTGGAAGGTAACATAAACACTTTCTCTTTCTCCTTTCCCTCTTTCTTCCAAAGCCCATGCAACCTCTTCTTTCACACATCAGTTCGCTTTCCTCGTATCAGCAACTGTTGACTCAGCTCAACGCTGGCAAACCCGCCTCAGGGTTGGGACTGCCGCGCTCTGCCCGCTTGCCAGTCCTCGCCTCTCTGCATGCGGATTTGAGCCAGCCCGTCCTGCTCATCACAGACCGCGCCGACCATGCGCTGGCCTTGTTCGATGAACTTGGCTTTTGGACAAAGTCTCCGCGCTATTTGTTTGCGGAGCCGAATCCACTTTTCTATGAAGAAGCTGCGTGGGGCGTGACAACCCGCCGCGAACGTTTGCTGGTGCTCACTGCGCTCTCCAATTACTATTTGCCATTCGCAAAAAAACCGGAGACGCCGCCCGTTATTGTCGCATCTGCGAGATCGTTGATGACGCGCACCCTGCCGCGGCGGGACTTTCTCAAAGCGTGTAAAAAACTGTCAGTAAACCAGAGCATTCAACCCGATAGTCTGATCCGTGAATGGACGAGGATCGGTTATCAGCGTGTGAACACTGTCCTCGAGCCGGGGCAGTTCTCCCATCGCGGAGGTTTACTCGACGTCTGGCCTTCGATAGAAATGAATCCCGTGCGCCTCGATTTCTTTGGCGACGAGATCGAAACCATCCGCAGCTTTGACCCTGCCACACAGCGTACGCTCGAAAAACTGGAGAACATTCTTATCACGCCAGCCCGCGAGTTTTTGGCTGAGACAACAGATGACGCAATTCAGCTTTCAGAATTTCACATTCCGCTGCTTCACCCGCAGCCTGCTTCTTTGCTTGATTATCTCCCGCAGAAAACGGTTGTGGTCGTGGACGATGTCAGTTTGATCGAAGCGATGGCGAATGAGATCGAGGAACAGGCGCTTAAGTTCAGGCGCGAGAGCATTGAAGAGCAAACGCTTTCTGCTGATTTTCCCGTGCCATATTTGCCGTGGTCGGAATTGAACGACAGCCTGAGTGAATTTTTATTTCTTGAGTTGGGGCATTCCACTGAGCATGAAGATGCGCTTGAACTTTCTTCGTGCTTTGGTCACGACGAAAGATTTGGCGGCAGGCTCAAGCCTTTCATTGATTACCTTGCGCCGATCGTTGAGAATGGCGAACCGGTTTTTATTGTTTCGCGCCAATCGCCGCGCCTGCACGAAATGTGGAACGAGCATTATCCCGATTCCGATTTCAAAAATTTGGAATTTATTGAAGCTTCCCTTTCCGAAGGCTTCACCCTAATCCCTAATTCCTTAGCCCCTGCTCACTTGATCACCGACTCCGAAATATTCGGATGGGAACGTCCGCAGCCCCGTACGCGCCAACGGCAGATTGCAGATACGCCAGAGATGCTGTACGCGGACTTGCAAGTAGGGGATTATGTCGTCCACGTGGATCACGGTATTGGACGCTTCGCCGGTCTCATCCAGCGACAGTTGGACGGCCACGAACGGGAGTATCTCACTGTTGAATATGATCGCGGTGACATTCTCTACGTCCCCGTCCATCAAGCGGACAGGCTCACGCGTTACGTCGGCGCGGATGGCGGCAAGCCATCTCTCGATAACCTTGGCGGGCAGGCTTGGGCAGAGACGAAGTCCCGCGTCAAAGAAGCCGTGCAAAAAGTGGCGGAAGATCTGCTTGACCTGTACGCACGCCGTCAAGTGGTGCAGGGATTTTCATTTGCCGAAGATACCCAATGGCAAAAGGAACTGGAAGATAGTTTCCCGTATGTGGAAACCGAAGATCAAAAGCGCGCGATTGCCGACATCAAACGTGATATGGAGCGCGCCCGCCCGATGGATCGTTTGCTATGTGGTGATGTGGGCTATGGAAAAACGGAGGTCGCTTTGCGTGCCGCATTCAAAGCCGTAATGAGCGGCAGGCAGGCCGCGATTCTTGTTCCAACCACGGTCTTGGCACAGCAGCACTTTGAAACCTTCTCCCAACGCCTTGCCGCATTCCCCGTCAAAGTGGAAATGCTTTCGCGTTTCCGCACGCCCCGCGAGCAGACAGAAATTTTATACAAACTCGCCATTGGTGAAGTAGACATTATCATCGGCACACATCGCTTGATTTCAGCGGATGTGGTTTTCAAAGACCTCGGTTTGGTTGTCATTGACGAAGAGCAGCGCTTCGGCGTTACGCACAAGGAACACCTCAAAAAGCTCCGCACCGAAGTGGATGTGTTGACTCTCACCGCCACACCGATTCCGCGCACGTTGTACATGGCACTAACTGGTGTGCGCGATATATCCAACTTGAATACGCCGCCCGAAGAACGCCTGCCGATCATTACGCATGTTGGGCCGTATTCTCCCCGTTTGGTTCGTCAATCCATCTTGCGCGAACTCGAACGCGGTGGACAGATATTCTTCGTCCATAATCGTGTTAACACGATTGAAGCAATGAAAGCCCATCTCAACAAACTTGTCCCTGAGGCACGCGTGGATATTGGTCACGGGCAAATGGCGGAAGGGCAACTTGCCAGCGTGATGCATCGCTTCAATATGGGCGAGATCGATATTCTGCTTTGCACCACCATCATCGAATCCGGTTTGGATATCCCCAACGCGAACACGCTCATCGTTGACCGCGCCGATACGTTTGGCCTTGCCCAGCTCTATCAGCTGCGTGGACGTGTCGGACGCGGCGCGATGCGCGCGTATGCGTATTTCTTCCGCCACAACAAAATGTCACCCACGCAGGACGGCCAACAAAGGCTTGAAGTAATCGCTGAAAACACACAACTCGGTGCAGGCTATTCCATTGCTATGCGCGATCTTGAAATTCGTGGCGCGGGTGAATTGCTCGGCACACGCCAGCACGGATATATTCAATCGGTCGGGTTTCATCTTTATACAAGGATGCTCGCCGATTCAGTTCGCCGCATCCGCTTGCTGATGAAAGATAATCTGGACATCGATCTTTCTTCATCCTTCATTCTTCAAAATTCATCTTTCAACCTGCCGCTCTCCATGCCTGTCAACGTGGATTTGCCTCTCGCGGTAGGCATCCCCGCCGAATATATTTCCGATCAAGACCTGCGTCTGCGACTCTATCGCCGCATTGCCGACCTGCGCGACGAATCTGAACTGGACGCGCTCGGGTCCGAGTTCCGTGACCGCTTTGGTCAAATGCCAGAGATGACTCAAAACCTGCTTTATCAAATGCGTGTTAAATTGCGTGCTGAAAAGGCGAGCCTCGTTTCGGTCAACTGGGAAGCGGGGCAGATCCTGCTCAAGTACGCCGCACCAACCGACGGGTCGGAAGCGAAGCGCCTGTCCGATCTCCCGAACGGCATTCGCGGTGGTAAATCCATGTATTGGGTCACACTGGCAAAGGATGAAGTCTGGACTGCGAAACTGCTCGATGTGTTGACGCAGCTATCAAAACCCCCCGCCTCATAACCACCCGAAACTTGATTCTGTTTCTATTAAAATCATCACCCCGACAGTTTGTCGGGGTGATTTCCATATCCGTCATTAGCCGTCATTGCGAGGAAGGCGATTTTCGCTACTCGCAATGACGGCTTCTACATTTATTCAAACTCGCTGCACTTCAAATCTTCCTTCAAGTTGAAGATCATATCATCCCGCTCCTGTGATGCAGGTGCGCTCACCGCCAGCCTGTTCAATGCACTGCACAGACTCGGCTCCAGCCCCGCCGTGATCTTCTTCGAGAACTTCGTCAGCGACTTGACCTGCTCCCAATCCCCTGTGTGCCCCAGTCCCTCAATGAAGGGGATGTACTCAAAGCCGTCATCCGCCCGTTCGCCAGTGGACTGAGATTCTTCCCACAACCGCACCACTTCATCCCATTGGCCATATTGACGCGCAAGGTCTGCCTTCTCAAAGAAATAACACCATGTCTGCTTGCTTTGTTTTCCGTAAATATCTTCAGGCAAAGTCGGATCTTCACCTTCCGCCCGTTTTATCAAATTGATATCCGAGCCTGCGCTAAGCTGGCGCATGTCATCGCTGACGAGGCGCAGATTTACATCCTGCGGCTGCATCACCCACAGACAGCGCTTCAATTCGGGGTTGAAGGAAAGCAGGATCATCTTCTTGCTGCTGCCCGCAAAGTCCATGCTGAGTTTTGAATATTCCAGCGGCGCTCCCTGCAAAAGCGCGTTTATATCAGGGTTTGTGTAATAAAAAGGGAAATACCAGTAGGGAGGTATGTTCTCGATGTTTTTCTCTTGGTAAGTGGTATTGATGGAGAATGAAACCGCATATTCTCCCATTACACCCAATACTTCTTCATCGGTCAGGAATGTAGTGCCGGGTTCCACTCGCGGCGCTCGCCACAATAGTTGCTGTGCCAACCGTACCTGCTTTTCCCATGAATACTGAAATTCCTTGGTGTTATCCAAATGAAAATTGACTGACAACGCCAGCATGAACGCCAGAAGCAGCAGCTTTTTTGTATTTTCTTTTACAAAATAATCAATCACCCAATAACTCAATATTGCCGCGCCGAACATGGCCGGAATCCCAAACCGTGAAGCGGATAAAAGATTCTTGCTCTCTACAATGGAACGCCCGATCAACCACACCGGCAGGCCGCCAGTCAACAACCCTGCAACAGCAAGGGTAATGCTGCCTGTTTTCCAGTCATCCTTCGATTCGGCTGAACTGGAAAGGAATTTGCTCAGGTAAAAATAGACAACCCCAAAGAACAGAACGCTCATCCCAAGCCTGAACTGCACAAATGGGGAGGTGAAATTCAGCAGGCTCACATCTGTGGCTTTTTGCCAGCCTATCGTCATCACCGCCAGCGCATCTTTGATGGATGTCGCGATCAAATATCCAATGGCCTTGAACGGCTCGCTGAGAAGCTGTTGAAAGATCACTGGTTCGTTGCGTACCACGTCTGGCGGGTTTTCGTAAACAGCTACGCGCCAGTAGAAAAATATCCCAAGCACAATGAGATATGGCAGCCAGTTAAGCAGAACTTTCGTCAGCCTTTTTGAAAAGGCAGGTTCCGCGCGTGAGATCAATATCCATAGGATGAATATACGGATCAATTCCAGCCCTGAAAAATATTCACTCGTAAATAAGTGCGCAGCTTCAAGAACCAGCGCAAGAGCCGTGAGTGCAAGCATTTTTCCAGACCCTGTCTTCACCGCATGGATCATCAACAAAATGGAAAGTGTGAACGCAAGAAACCCAAACCAGTGGTGCGTTGACCCCACCGCGAACGGTTGAAGCATAAAAAACGGATAGACCGCGAAGAACAACCCGATGGTAACAGCTTCTTTTTTGCGTTCAGGCCATAGAGACTTAAAGATCATCCAAATTAATATGACAGTTCCCCAACGCATCAACAATGCCGCGATATGCCAGGCCATCGGCTTGAAACCCAACAGATTGAATCCTAGCATATACAGCCACGCGGCATTCGGCCTGCTGTCGAAGATTAGCATTTCGCGCAGGCTGTCGATCCCCTTCAGCTTCGCGTAAAAAACATACGGCCAGTCATCCATGTAAAAGCCGAGGCTGGGGATGAGCAGCCCGAAACTAAAAATGCAGGTGACCAAAAATGCGAGCGGCGCGCTTTTTTCTGTGAAGACGAATCGTTGAAAGAATGACCTGACTTTGTCCATATTGCCCGTGATTATACCCTCGACATAAATCTCCGCTTCGCTCTTAATCTGCGGCTTGATTCTGCCAATTGAGTTTTTCCACGCTGGAGCAGTTCTCTAAAAAGCTCTATTGCTGCGAATTACGCGAATTTCTTTTAAAAATTAGCGGTAATTTGTGAAATTCACGGCTAAGATTTTTTAGGACTCACAAATAGGAAGAACCTCCAATTTCGGTACGGCGTCATTCGGGATTTGGAGTAAAATAGAACACACGTTCCCCAATCAACCAACAGAAAAAACTATGGACTTCAAACTTCAAGCACCCTTCATTCCCATGGGCGATCAGCCCGAAGCCATCCGCGGACTTGTGGACGGCGTAAACCGTGGACTCAAGCATCAGGTATTGCTCGGCGCCACAGGCACAGGCAAGACCTTTACGATCGCGTCTGTCATTCAGCAGGTGCAGAAGCCTGCGCTTATCATGGCGCACAACAAGACGCTGGCAGCGCAGTTGTACGCGGAGTTCAAAGAATTCTTCCCTGAAAACGCGGTTTCGTATTTTGTTTCCTACTACGATTATTACCAGCCCGAGGCTTACGTTCCGCGCCACGATCTTTTCATTGAGAAAGAAACGCAGATCAACGAAGAGATCGAACGTCTGCGATTGGCGGCGACCACAGCATTGATCTCGCGCCGTGATGTGATTATCGTCGCTTCGGTTTCCTGCATTTACGGTTTGGGCTCGCCAGAGGAATTCGGCAAGGGGACAGTCACCATGAAAGTGGGTGAGATCTACCGCCGCAACGCACTGCTGCGCCAGTTGATCGAAAGCCAGTACCAGCGTAACGACATGGAGCTGCGTCCCGGCACCTTCCGCATCCGCGGCGATACGTTGGAGATCGTACCTGCGTACGAATCCAAATTAGGGTATCGAGTTACCTTCTTTGGTGACGAGGTCGAACGCATCATGCAGTTCAGCCCGTTGACGGGTGAGATCATCGAGGAACCGAACGAAGTTTCCATTTACCCTGCCAAGCAATTCCTGACCGATGCAGACCGATTAAAAGAATCAATCGTGAATATTGAATCAGAACTCGAAGAACGCTTGAAATATTACAAGGACAATGGCAAGTTCCTTGAAGCACAGCGTATTGAACAGCGCACCCGCTACGACCTTGAGATGTTGAAGGAAGTAGGCTACTGTTCTGGCATCGAGAATTACTCACGCCAGCTCGATAGGCGCCCGCCCGGCTCCCACCCGTGGACGATGATCGACTTTTTGCCAAGCGATTATCTGCTCATCATCGACGAGAGCCATATGACTGTGCCGCAGATCCGCGGGATGTACAACGGTGACCGCGCACGCAAAGAGACCTTGGTCGAGTACGGTTTCCGTCTGCCTTCCGCAATGGATAATCGTCCGCTGAAATTTGATGAATTCGAGCAGGTGATGGGAGCGACGATCTACACGTCCGCGACCCCGTCTGCGTACGAGATGGAACATGCGGAACAGGTGGTGGAGCAGATCATCCGTCCTACCGGGTTGGTGGATCCTGAGGTCGTGGTGCGTCCTACCAAAGGCCAGGTGGATGATCTGGTCGGAGAGATCAAGGAACGGGTAGAAAGAGGCGAGCGCGTTTTGGTTACGACTCTGACCAAGCGTATGTCCGAAGATCTGACGAAGTATATGAAAGAGCTGGGGATTAAAGTCAATTATCTGCACTCCGAGGTGGAGACGTTGGAGCGTGTTGGCATTCTGCGCGATTTGCGTTTGGGCGTCTTCGATGTGCTGGTGGGAATCAACCTTTTGCGCGAAGGGTTGGACCTGCCCGAAGTTTCATTGGTGGCGATTTTGGATGCGGACAAGGAAGGTTTTCTGCGCTCGGACACGGCCTTAATCCAGACCATCGGACGTGCGGCGCGTAACGTGAATGGGCGTGTGATCATGTACGCTGACCGCATGACTGATTCGATGAAGCGAGCCATTGACGAGACGACCCGCCGCCGTGCCAAGCAGGTTAAGTACAATACTGATAACGGCATCATACCGATCAGCATTCACAAGGAGATCCACGATCTCACCGAGGGAATGACCGCGAAAGCAGTGAGTGAAATGCGCGGTGAATACAAAGTAAAAGGCATGGACGGTATGCCGCGTACCGAGCTGCGCAAGATCATTGCTGAAATTGAAGTACACATGAAGGATGCGGCGAAGAACCTTGAGTTCGAGCGCGCTGCCGCGTTGCGTGATGAGTTGTATGAGTTGAAGACGCTGCTGGCGGAAGACGAAAGTTTGAAACCCTGGGAGCGCATCAAGTTGATGACAGGGAATGAGGATTAAATGATCGCTGCTCTACTCTTCTCAATCAAGGGCTGAACCCCTGATTGAGAAGAGTACGTAACAAAAAATCTCAAGAGCAAAACTCTTGAGATTTTTTGTTTAACCGAGTGGTCCTGTTTTTGGTTTTGGCCTGTGATGAATGCAGGGGTACAGCTCGCCATCGACCATGAGAATGTGGTTGACGATCCAATCCGAGATCTCTTCATGGATCTTTAGCGCAAGTTCGGTGCTGCCACCCGAGTTGGTAAACTCGTTGTGGAATTTATCGAACTTTTCGATAAAGACAGCATGGGCATTTTTATTCTTCCCTGCAGCGGGGCAGTGATAGGTCTCCATGCAATCTTCTTCTTTTCCAAAATGCCAGCCTGCGTAAAATCTGAGAATGCCCAAAATTCTGGCAATATTATCACTCCCGTGGCCTTCGTTGATCGCCTCCCCGAGTTTGTTGAGTGTGTCCACAAGATATTTGTGCTGGTTATCCAGCCCATCCTCGCCAGTGCTGAGGGCATTATCCCATTCCAAGCGTTTAAGTGTGTACATATGCGGCTCCTGAAACTTCATGGAGAATTATATTTGTTTTCCAGTGCAGTAACCTTGCAATATCCAGATAGTTCCTGTCTGTTCTATCTTATTCTACTCTTTTGTTTTCTTTATATATCCTTACCTGAGACATTATCCCGCGAGAAAATGCTTGTTGAATTCCTCAACAACATCCAACAACTCAGGCTTCAACCTGTTGCGGACTTCAACCACAATTTCGTCAGGCACGCCGCCATAATACGCCTCCGCAATCGACCCGGCGATCGCCGCCATCGTATCCGCATCCCCGCCGAGCAGGATGGCATTGCGGACTGCGCTTTCATAATCCGTGGACTCAAGAAA
The DNA here is from genome assembly GCA_016714565.1 of Candidatus Villigracilis propinquus. Taxonomy (GTDB): domain Bacteria; phylum Chloroflexota; class Anaerolineae; order Anaerolineales; family Villigracilaceae; genus Villigracilis; species Villigracilis propinquus. The sequence goes on along the minus strand of JADKDM010000010.1, from coordinate 127,248 downwards.
TGCGACGATCGATTCAGGTACAGAGCCCGGGCAGGTGGAATCCCATTTGTAAGTCGGGCCGATTTCCTCAAGAGTGTGGTTCAAGTCATATCCAAAACGGGCTTCGATCTCGCTGCGAATCTCATCTTTCTCCACGCCAGTCCGTGCCATGTAAATTGCCAGCGCAATGGACTGTGCGCCTTTGATGCCCTCGGGATGGTTGTGCGTGCCTTCCGCAGACCGTTGGGCTTCGCGTAGAACTTCGTCAGCTGAATTGAACGCCCAGCCTGTTGCGCTCACTCGCATGGCAGAGCCATTTCCAAAACTGTTGTATGGCTCCACTCCATCATTTGCGATCCAACGGCGGAAGAAACTTCCATACCCGGCTTTGGGATATTTCCTGGCGTACTCAACGATGACTTCAACATACCCGCGCTGATTCAGAATCGCGTCCGCGATGGCTATCGTGAGAACAGAGTCGTCTGTGAATTTTGAACTCTTCGAAAACAGCGCAAATTGCGGATCGGTACAGGCTTTCCATTCATGGCGTGAGCCGATCATATCGCCCGCGATCGCTCCGAAAAGACAAGTGGTTGGTTTTATTTTTGTCATATTTTTTTCGTAAGTTTTCTACATTTTGCGAAGGTCGCATGTAGGCAGGCTTGTAGCCTGATGTTCTCTGAAGTTATGAAATTTGGCGGTTGCACCTGTGCTTGTGGCACGGGAGTAGGCAAACCGGTCCTACGATACGAGTACTTGTGCAAGAGGTGCAATTAAGAAGCGGTTACTTTGTCAGATTCCCCAGTGACAACGTCCGCAGGTCAAAAACCTTCCCGACCCCATCTTCGGACAATTGATACTGATTCGCAGAAACTCCCCAAAGGTCTCAATAAAAGAGCGCGTGAACTGCTGGCGATCGATGATCTCATCCATGATCAGTTCCTCGTATTTGCTTTGCGCTTCGGTCATGTAGCGTCGCAGTCGGAAGTGTTCGGGCTGGTCTACCGCAGAGGCCAGGAGGCGGAATTTGCGTTCGAACTGCTCGGTGGAAGATATGAATGCGCCAAGCAGGGAGAAGCGCATATTGTCGATGTATTCAACTTGGGCGGGAAAATTCCCATTGTTAATGATCTCTAAAAAACTCACCAGATTCGGCCAGAACGGGTCCGTATCTTGCAGGCTGTAATGGAGCCAGAAGTCATCGTTCAACCAGATTTGCAGGTTGACATGGTCTTCCGTAGTGCCGTAGCCGTAACTTGGGTAGATGATGAAATCTGCGTGCTTCGGGGCATGCGGGTCGGGACGAAGAGGCAGCCCCCTTGCGACGGCGTTTTGAATATTCTCTACGATCCGGCGCGGCGGCGCCCACCCGCGGTCAAAATTTTGAACAAGATCCACAAGAGGCGGGAGGAAGGCTTGAACGATGGTCTCGCGTTCCATATCTGCATCCACCCAGACCTCAACTTTCTCATCGATTTGATGCGTGATGTTCAAATGCAGGAGCGGGCTGTCCTTTACTGCGCTCACTTCGAACTTTGCGCCAAAACCCTCTTCATCCCAATCGAACGAATGCGGAAGGTCGTTTCCAGCCGCTGCTCTGATGAAATACATCAAATGTGAAAATGGAGGAATGGCACCGCTGGCGCTCAGGTGATGGGGAGTGCCGTCCACGGTGATCGTGCAATCGATCCAACCGTATTGTTCATGAGCATAATCAATTTCGAGATCAAGAGTAGGCATTGTCACCTCGTTTATGTTCGTGGTTAGCGCTCTTGCAGCTTGCCTTGTTTCAATTCATTTAGCGAGCCCGCCCCGCACGCAAACATGGTCACTTCGATCTGCCGCTTTGTCAGCTTGATCATATCCACGGCTTTTTCGGTGGAGATGGCAGCGGCTTTGAGGAATTGTCCCGCCATGCCGCCGAGGGTGGCACCGAGAGCAACAGATTTGGCGATGTCGAGCCCGTCTTTGATTCCGCCGCTGGCGAAGACCGTCATCTCGGGCACGGCTCTTTTCACGCTGACAATTGATTCAGCAGTTGGAATTCCCCACCCGACGAATGTGGCTGCGAGGTTTCGTGTGAATTCGTCCGGTGCGCGGTGCATCTCAACCTGAGACCAGCTTGTACCGCCCGCGCCGGCCACGTCAATGGCTTGCACGCCGCAATTGGCGAGGATTTCCGCGGTGTGTTCGGAAATTCCCCAGCCGACTTCTTTTGCAATGACAGGTACTTCAAGTTTTTTGCACACTTCTTCGATCTTGCCTGCAAGGCCGACCCAGTTTGTGTCGCCAGCATCCTGCACAGCTTCCTGCAATGGATTAAGATGCAGGTAAAGCGCATCAGCTTGGATCATGTCCACGGCACGGCGGCATTCATCCACGCCAAAGCCGTAGTTGAATTGGACGGCTCCGATATTTGCAAACAGTAAAATGTCAGGAGCCACGCGGCGGACTTGAAATGTGGTTGCCTGCTCGGGATGTTCGATGGCGGCGCGCTGTGAACCGACTCCCATGGCGATGCCGCATTCCTGCGCGGCTTCCGCGAGACGCAGGTTGATCGTCTCTGCTTCGGAGGTGCCGCCGGTCATCGAGCTGATAAGGGTGGGTGATGTCAATTGCTTGCCAAACAGTTTGCAGCTGGTGTCGAGGCGGTTTAAGTCCAGTTCGGGCAGTGCTTCATGAATAAAGTGATACTTTTCAAGCCCACTGGTCAACGCAGAGCGAACATCCTGTTCTAAGTTGATTTTAATGTGATCGGACTTTCTTTGGTCGATTGGCGCAACTTTTGTCATAGGGTAGTGTTCCTGAGTGTGATGACTGCTTGACAGGGTTTGTCAAGCGATTACAATAAATAAAACATCAATCAAAATTAATGGAGGCTGTAATGTCTGACACATATACTGAACTTAAGGCGATCGTAAAAGATCTGCTCGGCGCGGACGAGGCTAAGATCACACCGGAAGCGCGCTTCCGTGAGGACCTCGAAGCTGATTCACTCGACCTCGTTGAATTGATCATGGCGTTTGAAGATAAATTCGGCGCTGAGATCTCCGATGAAGACGCCCAGAAGATCGTCACTGTGGGCGATGCAGTTACCTATATCGACGCCCGCAAGAAGTAATTTATTGTTTGGGATTATAACCGTAGAGCCGCCCTCATCAGGCGGCTCTCGTGTTTCTGATAGGTATTGATTGTAATAAAAAGCTCGTTCGGCGATCCCGAACGAGCTTTTTGAATTACAGCAAAAGGGTTGGAATTTCTTCCGGGTGCTTGGCGACTTTTACGCCAGCGGCTTCGAGGGCCTTGATCTTGTCTGCGGCTGTGCCTGCGCCGCCTTCGATGATGGCACCTGCATGCCCCATACGTTTTCCTGCAGGCGCAGTCTGACCGGCGATGAAGGATGCGACGGGCTTGGTCATTTTGGATGCGATGTAGGCTGCGGCTTTTTCTTCTTCATTACCGCCGATCTCACCGATCATTATGACCTTCTCGGTCTTGGGGTCGTGTTCGAACATTTCCAAGACATCGAGGAAGTTGGTGCCGTTGATCGGGTCGCCGCCGATGCCCACGCAGGTGGATGCACCCATGCCGAGGTTCTTCATGGCGTAGAGCACTTCATAGGTGAGTGTGCCGGAGCGGGAGACTACGCCGACATTGCCGGGGATGGCGATGTCGCCGGGGATGATGCCGACTTTGGCTTCACCAGGGGTGAGCAAGCCTGGGCAGTTCGGTCCAATGAGGCGGACCTTTTTCTGGTCGAGGTAGTTGCGCACGCGCATCATGTCCTGCACAACTACGCCTTCGGTGATGCAGATGATGAGGGGAATGCCTGCGTCTGCGGCTTCAAACATGGCGTCTGGGGCGAAGCGGGCGGGGACGAAGATGATGGTGGCGTTCGCGTCGGTGGCTTCCTTTGCCATCTTCACGGAGTCGAAGACGGGCAGTTTGCCGTCCAGAACCCATTCGCCGCCTTTGCCGGGGGTCACGCCGCCGACAACATTGGTGCCGTAGGCGACCATTTGTGTGGTGTGGAATAAGCCTTCGTTGCCAGTGATACCCTGAACAATGAGGCGGGTGTTCTTATCAACTAGGATGCTCATGGTTATTTCCCTTTCTTCGCGGCTTCAACAGATTTCTTCGCCGCGTCGGCGAGGGTTTCTGCGGTGATCATATTTGCGTTTTCAAGCAAACGGCGTCCTTCTTCGGCATTGGTGCCAACGAGACGGACAACCATCGGGACTTTCGGTTTTACTTCATCCATCGCAACGAGGATGCCCTTGGCAACTTCGTCACAGCGGGTGATGCCGCCGAAGATGTTGAACAGCACGGCTTCCACACTCGGGTCGGAGAGGATGATGCGCATGGCTGCAGCAACTTTCTTTGAGTCTGCGCCGCCGCCAACATCAAGGAAGTTGGCAGGCTCGCCGCCGAAGAGCTTGATCACGTCCATGCTGGTCATGGCAAGGCCTGCGCCGTTGACCATGCAGCCGATGTTGCCATCCAGTTTGATGAAGGAAAGACCATACTTGCGGGCTTCGATCTCGGAGGGGGCGTCTTCGTCCGTGTCGCGCATTTCTGCGAGATCAGGGTGACGATACAGGGCGTTGTCATCGATCATCATCTTGCCATCGAGTGCAACAAGTTTCTTGTCCTTGGTGATGACGAGCGGGTTGATCTCGGCGAGGGAAGCATCGGTGTTCTTGTAGACTTCGTACAGTCCCATGGCGATCTTGGTGAAGTCGCGCCAGTATTCGCGCGGCAGGTCAATGGCGGCAGCAACGTCACGTGCAATGTATTCGCGCATGCCGAGCAACGGATCAATATTTATCTTGAATATCTTTTCCGGTGTCTTTGCGGCCACTTCTTCAATGTCCACGCCGCCAGCGGCAGAGGCGATGATCACCGGCTTTTTTGCGGAGCGGTCATCGGTGATGGCGAAGTAGATCTCCTGGTCAATGGCGGAGGCTTCGTCAACAAGTACCTTGCGAACGGGCAGACCTTTGATGTCCATGCCCAGGATCTGGGTTGCAAGTTGTTCGGCTTCGGTGGAATCCTTGGCGAGCTTTACGCCGCCGGCTTTTCCGCGCCCGCCCACAAGCACCTGTGATTTAATGACAACACGGCCGCCAAGCTCTTCAGCAATTTGCTTTGCTTCCTGAGCGGTGGCCGCAACCCGTCCCTTTGGGATGGGGATGCCGTACTTTGAAAAAATTGTTTTTGATTGGTATTCGTGGAGTTTCATTATTCTCCCTCGCAGGGTATTTTATTTATCGCCTATTAAGTTTTTTTTCTTCTTAAATCTTGCGATATTTTGTAAAAAGCATCGGTATTATATCACCAGAAAAAACTATACTCAAAACAGTACCCCGTGAGTTACAAAACTCACGGGGTACTGTTGATCACTAGGGTAGTGTAAATCGCAGAATGCGGTTGAAGGCACCATCCGTCACCCAGATATGGCCTTCAGAGTCCACGGCAATGCCGGAAGCGAGGCCGAAGTTTGTGGATGTCTCCCCGTACTCTCCCCAGGTGCGGACGATGGCTCCGCTTTGGTCGAATTCCATCACGCGATAGCCTTCCGGGTCTGTGATGAAAACATGCAGCTGGTCATTGACTGCGATGAAGGGTTTGTTATCGAGTGATTGCCCAAACCAGCCGAACACATCCCATTGCTTGTCGGGAGTGAACGTCAGGCTGCCTTCCACGTCAACGGGAAGGAATGTCTGGATGCGCTGGTTCCAGGTGTCCACCACATAGACAGTGCCATTTTTATCAACGGTGACGCCAACCGGCTCATCGAATTGACCGGCGTCCAGACCTACGCTGCCAAACTGGGTGATGAAGTTCCCGTCCGCGTCAAACACAACGATGCGCTTGTTACCTGTATCTGTGACATATACCCGCCCCTGGGCATCTACCGCAAGTCCGCGCGGGCCGTAGAATGATTCGGGGGTTTCACCCTGCCCAAACGTCCCCCAGGCTTTGACAAATTTTCCGCTGGCGGTGAATTTCTCCACACGATGATTCCAGGTATCGGTCACATAGACGGAGCCATCCAACCCAACGGCAATGCCCCAGGGTTCGTTGAAAGTGCCATCTCCAACAGGGATACCGACCCCGTCTGCGAAGGTTCCCCATTCGTGCAGGATATTGCCTTGCATGTCGAGGTGTAGAACGCGATGGTTGCGTGAATCTGCGACGTATACAGTGCCATCGCTGGCGAACGCCAATCCGCGCGGCGCATTCATGCTGACAGGGTTTGCCTGCGCTGCATCGAATGCAAAGTCCGCGGAAAGCTGAATGAACTTGCCTTCCGTTGGATCTTGCACAACTTCAGAGGCAGTTGGCGCGACCCCATAATTCCAGATCTGTGAAGCAACATCCTGACGGATGTACAGTCTCATTTTGTCTGCGGGCTGCCACGTGGAAATGGTCAGGTCCTGACGTCCCAAGGCTTGCGCGTAGGCGGTGTAATCGCGGTTGAGCCAGATCTGGACAATACCCGCGCGGATGGCGGGGTCGGTGAAGCCTCTACAGAATAGGGAATAATCTTTGGATTTCCGCAATTTTATAAAGCTCATAACCCCTTTGCAGGAATAGTCATCCGGGAAGGGTGTGCTCGGGTCGCGATCCATGACGAGGTTGAAGTAATCCTGCATCGGCCACCACATGCGGGTGTAATCCACGCGGTAATAGCCGGGGCCGATGGCTGGTTCGATCTTGTCAAAATTCTTTTCATCCACAACGATGACGACCGAATCGCGCAGGGAGCGGGTGGGTTGGTCAAAGGAGCGCTGATTGGTGAAATCACGCAGATACCAGACGAAAGGCCAGGAGACGCCCGTATCCGGCGCGCTGGCATCGTAGGCAATGGCTACACCCATGCCGCCAGTTGTGCGCTCGGAGATCTCTTTTGCCTGCTCAATGACATCTTTGATGCCTGTTGCGCCGTGTGCGTAGACAAGGAATTCGGTGGCTTGATCGTAGGTGATGTAGGAGGCGCGGAAGGAAGCGCGGGCGGTGAGAACTGCGAGGAAAGAGAAGAAGATCAGAATGAATACGCGGCCCATCTCTTTGAAGGTCCACTCGCGGAGGAGATAGACTAATCCGACAGCACTGAGGATGGTTACGATCAGTGGAAGCAGAAACGCGCTGGTGGCTTGCAGTTGCTCAAGTCCCTGCCCTTGAAAAGGGGGGTGTTGCTGTTTAGCGCGAGCACCATGCCTGCTGTGCTGGTGATGAAGACCGCCAGTGCCGAGATGGTGACAAGAATGCGTTGTTCTTTCAGTTTTGCCCAATTGGTTGTGTCGATGATGTGCCCAATGGCCCAGCCTGTGATGAGGATCATGGGCAGGGTGATGTGTAATGTCAGCCAGGGCATACGCTCGCCTGCGTAGGAAAACGCGATCATGCTGATGACGCTCCACCAAACGAGCAGGCTGAAGGTGTTGGGGAAGTTTCTTTCCTCGGTATTTGTTTCGGTATCAAGCAGGGGGGTGACTTGTTCCTGCTCCTCGCCTGTAAGGCTTACAACTCCATCTTGAGCTTCAACGAATTCAGGTTTGGAGGCGGGTTTTTTCAACAACCCGATGACGACAGCCGCCATGAAGCCGATCGCGGGCAGGAATTCATATATGGGAACTTGAATGAGCAGGTAGTAATACCAGGGTTGGCTGCCGCGTTCCACGTCCTGTTGGACGATCCAGTATCCAAGGGAACCGATGGCGCCGGTGAAAAAGCCGCTGCTGTTGGTGAAGACGGTGGTGTATAAAATGGTGAAGGGAACCCAGAAGACAAGAGCGGTCTTCCACCATTTTTCCTTGTTCCAAACCAGACCGATCGCAACAGAGAGGATAAAAGTTAAGAGTAGAAACCCGCCGATGACAAGGATGGCGCGTGTATCTGAGCCGAGCGATTGAATCTCAGGGGCGGATGTGGGGATGGTTACCTGAAGGGACTTTTCAAAAATTTTGATGAGAAATGCAGAAAGCTGCGGAAGAACGATCGTCCCTGTGACCATGAGCAGTTCAAAGGAACGGTCATTACGAATGCGCTCCCAGCCGTACCCTTTGATGAGCAGGTAGGCTGTGATGAGGAGCGAGACGAGAGCGGCTCCAGCGAGTATCAATGTCAAAGTGGAAGAACCAGCTTCGGGCGGAGCAAGAGGCGATATTTCTGCTATTGGATTGCTGGGTAGGGCGGTCTCCGTCCCTGAAATGGTTTGTGAGTCGTGGGTGTAAAGTCCATACCCTGCTGTGGCTGCAACGAGCAGGATGCTCACGCCGAGGGAAATGATGAAAGAGCGGTATTGTCTTTCTGCGTCTTTCCACGGACGGCGCGTGACTTGGGCAAAGAAATAGATGGCGAGGAAGATCAACGCTTCGGCGGTGTAAATGAAGGAGGTTTCCTTCGATGTGAAGTGAAGCGCAAGTGCCGCTGCCAGCATCAAGAGATATTTTCGTCCGCCGGATTCAAGGTGACGCAGAATGGCGTACAACATGAGAACGCCGGAGAAGCCGACAAATGATTCGTTGCGGACGTAGCGCCCGTAATAGAGCATGTAAGGTGAAATGACCAGCAGAAAACCTGTGATGATCGCGCCCCATTTCCCGAGATAGCGCCGCCAGTACCAGACCATCCAAACAATGGCGATGCTGAACAGGGCGGTAGGGATGCGGGATGTGAAGTCGCTTGCGCCAAAGAGGAAGTAGGTGAGCGCGACGATGTGGAACTGGAAAGGCCCGTGCATCATGGGGGAATGTTCGTAGCCTTGTCCACGGTAGAGCAGCCAGGAGAAGTAGGTGTGCAAACTTTCATCGTGACTCATCACGCGAGTTCCGAGATCGTAAAAGCGCGTGACAATGGCAAGCAAAATAACGACCGCAAAAATTGCGATCTCGTTGGTTAGTGCAGGCAGCAGGGGATGAATGGGGCGTTCGAGCCAGTTTTGTTTTTGTTCCATTGAGTTTCACCTTTGATAAAGTGTAGTGCGCAATATAATTATTGCAGATAATACAGGAAAATGTTAAATACGACGTGAGAACGATTATACCCGTAGTTGTTGAGGCTTGCGTGTAGGCTTTTAGTGTTTTATTTTGCGACCAGGGCCGATAGAATTCCGGAAAGCGCTCTCAGGTCCCATTCAACGATCTCGATGATAATGATATTCGGTTGGAAGCGATCCACGGTTTGGGGATTGATAAATTGTTCGCTTTGGTGATGTATAAAATACGCCTTGCTAAAATTCAGGAGTAGGTAGTCATTTAAGTTGGCATACCCGAAAGAGTCGTGATAGATCAGCGCCACCGGTGCCGTGCTGCCGGGAATCCACGTTGATTCATGGTAGCCAAAGTGATCCGGCAGTTGCTGGCTTTTTACAAAGTCTGGGAGCTTTTCGCGTGTCATCGATTTTTCGGTGATGTATCCCGCTTTTATTATTCTCGAAAGATCACGCGGGACATAGCTTTCTGTGAATTGAATGGCATCTAACGGGTAGGGTTGTAGTTCGGGGTATTTTTCTGAAAGAGTTTTGATCGTTTCAGAGTAGGCAATGTATGCGCCTTGCTGATTCCAATGGGAATCGGTGATGAAGTACACATCCTGTTCTTTGCGCGCGGAGATGAAGGTGGATCGCAGGTCCAGGATTTGGATGTTGGAATACGTATCGACGGATTCCAACATTTGGTCCAGCCGCGAGGTTTGGCCAATGGGCACGATCTGACTGGGGAGTTTATCCGGGTATATCGTTGTTTTACTGGGAGCCACCACGATCAGGATCTGAATGTTGTTTTCTCGTCCATACTCATCGGCGAGAGCCATGTATTTATTGAAGGACTTTATTCTGGCCGCAGGCAAGGGAATAACCTTTTGGAAATCATCGATATTATCGGTGAAGGTGTGCTGCAGCCAGCCGTCCGGCCCAACGATCACGTAAGGCGGGAAGACCCTGTCGCCAATGTCCATCCGCAGTTGGTTGTACTTTTGAATAAGAAAGTCACGCATAAAGAATTGTTCACCGATCTGGCTGTATCCCTTTTTCATGCTTGGCCATGCGATTGCGAGCAGGGCGAAGATCACCACCCAGGTGAAAATGAGGTTGTACTTTTGCTGCCTGATTTGGGTTTCGGAGTTGTTATTCATGGTCATCAAAAGGCAGCATAGATATTGGTTTTTAGCGAACCGGCCATCTGGGATGCGATTGCGAGAACGAAAAATAGAAGGAGCAGAACGTCCTCGGCGGTCTGGAATGATATAAATGCCGCGGGCCGGACTGTGAGTTTTTCCTTGAGTGTTTTGAACACAGTGGGTAACTGTGTGGAGAATATGATTCCGATGGTAGCTGCCAGCAAAAATGACGGTTCAATGATCGGCAGGGGAGTTGTCAAGCTGAATGGCGCGGGGGAGTAGCCTGAAGTGCTCCCAAATAACCTTCCAATAAATCCAAAAGCAAACCCAATGTCTGGCGAGCGAAAAAAGATCCAGCCGGTGAGGACAATAGTCAGGGTGTAGATGTGGCGAAGGGGCCTGTAAATTTGGTTGAGCCATGCGGCTCCCGTGGAGCTTTCAAAGACGATAAACACTCCGTGAATCAACCCCCAGACTATGAACGTGGGGTTGAAGCCGTGCCACAGTCCTGTCAATATAAAGACGATCAAAATATTGAGCTGCCTGCCCGGGAATTTTGCGCGCCTTCGTTCCAGTGGAAAAAAGACATATTCTCGGAACCAGGCCGAGAGCGTCATGTGCCATCTTCTCCAAAAGTCACTGATAGACTGGGCCAGATACGGATAATTGAAGTTCTCCGGCAGGGTGATGCCCATCGTCCTTGCCAGCCCGATGGCGATATCGGTGTACCCGGAAAAATCGAAGTAGATTTGTACGGTGTAAGCCAATAATCCCAACCACGCAAATGCGGGTGTGATTCCGCTGACGGGCAGGCCGAATACCGCATTGGCGACAATGCCAGCCTGATTGGCGATCAGAATGCGCTTAATGACTCCGCTAAAAATGCGCCGTATTCCGGCGGCAGTATCGTCGCTGCTTGGTTTTAATTGCTCAAGCTGATTGTTTATGTTCTTGTAACTGGTGATCGGCCCCGATACAAGTTTTGGAAAGTACAGCATGTAGGAAAAAAATTTAATAAAATTTTTCTCGTGTGTCACCTGTTTTCGGTACACATCAATGACGTAGGAAATGGATTGAAACGTAATGTAGGAAACGCCAAGCGGAATGATGATCTTTTGTGTTTCAGTGCTGCACAAGAAAAATCGAGATAACGATCCACAGAACAGCAGGCCCAGCTTTCCGTCTCCATATCCGCTGGATATGGTTTTGAAAAAAAACAGTGTAGATACTATTGCAATGAGTCCCAGCCATGCAGTCCGTTTGCCAATCGTATTCCTTTCCACGTCTTTCTCAATGAAATGACCGGCTGCATAGGTGGCAGTTGAGATCATTGCAAGCCAAAACAAAGTAGCGGCAGGCTGTGTGCCCGCAAGTATGAATACGATGCTGAAAATAAAAATGACCGCGAGTCGTGCCGTTGATTGCCTCGCGGTCAGATAGACGGTGAGAAACACAGGCAAAAATATGAATAGAAATACTAGGGATGTAAAATCCAAGCCTCAACTCCTGGAATTTGATTTTTTATTCATTAATTACCTTGATGAGTTGCCGCCCCCGCAAGCTGACCACACCCTGCATTGATGTCGATCCCGCGGCGCATGCGGATCGTACACGGTATCCCGGCCTGCTCCAGTGATTCTTTGAACAGGGTTGCACGCTGACGGTCTGTTGCCTGCCCATCGAATCCTGCCGTGGGATTAAGCGGTATGGCATTGACGTGGCACATCAGTCCGCGCAGTTTGGAGGCGAGCTTCTTTGCAATTTCGGGTGTGTCGTTCACGCCATTGATCAGCGCCCATTCAAAGGTCACGCGGCGGCTGGTCTTGGCGACGTAATATTCACAGGCTTCAAGCACTTCGTCGATCTTGTATCTCTTATTGACGGGCATCATTGTCGTGCGGGCATCGTCATCCACGGCGTGCAGGGAGATGGCGAGGTTGACCTGTCTCTGCTCGTCAGCAAAACGCCTGATTTGCGGCACCAGTCCCACGGTCGAGATGGTGAAGCGTCTTGCGCCAAAGTTGTAGCCTTCGGAGTCGTTCAACCTGTCAATGGCAGCCATCGTATTTTCATAATTGTGGAACGGTTCACCCATGCCCATAAAAACAACATTGCTGACGGTTTCATCCTGCTTCTTGAGCATTTGCGCGTAATACATTACCTGCGCCACAATCTCTCCGCTGGAGAGGTGACGCTTGAACCCTAGTTGCCCTGTAGCGCAGAACACGCATCCCATGGCGCAGCCCGCCTGTGTGGAGATACAAAGCGTACGGCGCGGTTTGGCTGTGCGTGCATCGGGACCATCGTGAGTATCGGCGGGGTCGCCGTAGCGCATCAACACTGCTTCGATCAAATTCGTATCCGGTAGTTCAAACAAGGTCTTGCGCGTGTGCTTGTCTGAAGAATCTTGGTAAACTTTTACCGAGAAGGGCATGAAAGTCAAATTCTCCGCCAATTTCTCACGCAGCGACTTGGACAGGTTGGTGAACTGCTCGGGCGAGTTGTAAAGATGTTGATACAGCCCCTGCCATATCTGTTTTGCACGATAGGCGGGTTCATTCCATTCTTTGAGAAGGTTGGTAAGAGCGGGGAAGTCGAGATCGTAGATGAGAGTCATTCTTTCTATTTTAGCAGACCACAGCAGGAACTTCCGTGCAGGTTTTTTCGTTTTAGGTTAGTATTACTTGTCTCACAAAATGAAAATATAGGGATTTCGCAGGCAAGTTGACGGTTTTGACCAATTCCCTGACGATATATTCCGCTTATAAAAGGAGAACCATGCTCGAACAAAAAACACCCTTCTCAAGAACGACGATCATTTGGGCGCTTGTTGCTGTCCTGGGGATCGCCGGGGTTATTACCCTGATCTTTGCCTTCAACGGCAACAGCCCTGAAGATGATGTGAATGCGATCTACACCAATGCGGCGTTGACAGTTGAAGCGCAGCAATTGACTCTGCTGGCAAGCCAGCCGACTTCAACAGTTACCCCGTTTGTTACCCTGACCCCGTTTGTCACAAATACAGTGTTTGCGACCTCAACGCTCCCGCCGCTTTCTGCGTTTGCGACCAATACACAAGCCATATCCAGCACAGGCGGCTGTGATAATTCTGTATATGTCAGTGACGTAACAATTCCAGATAACACCGTGGTAACCCCTGGGCAAGCTTTGACCAAGACATGGCGGGTACAAAACTCAGGTACCTGTGCTTGGACAACCGCGTACAAGATCACCTATGTAGCAGGAAATGCGATGGGCGGCACAGCAACAGCCATCACTCAGGCGGTCAGCCCCGGACAATCCATTGATATTTCAGTGGCAATGGTTGCGCCCACAGCAGCTGGGGACTCTGCTGGTACCTGGCGGCTTGTTAATGACAAGTCTGTGGCATTTGGCACGCCGTTGACTATTGTGGTCAAAGTGAGTGGCGGCACAAACGGCACCCCTACAAAGACAGTAACTCCGGGCGGTTCGGCTGCTACATCTACGCCAACTGCAACGCCTTACTGCCGGCGCCTCTTGCTGCGCTAGCGGCTTCTAATCTATCTGCCTCCTCAGATACTAAGGATGTGACCCCGTACAGTGGGACTATCAATTGGCAGGATAATTCCAATAATGAAAATGGGTTTAATATTTATGCCAATGGCGTACTCCACGGTTCTGTTGGCGCAAATATCACAACCTATCTAGTTCCCCCGGCTTCCTTCGGAGCTACACTTACCTTGAGTGTGGAAGCCTACAACAATGCAGGCAGTTCCTCAAAAGTAGATTTGCCGATTTGTCCGTAATTTCTGCAATTATTAAAAGAAGCCTTCCAAGTTGAAAGCAAATTAAAATTCCGAACAGGAGGGCTTTTTTTATTGAGTTAAGGAAGTCTTTTTACTCCACCAACGAAGCCAGATCATCAGCAACAATATCCATTTTCGGCTGCCACTGATCTGCATCATCTCTGGTGGAGACGCCGCTCAGCACAACCGCCGTCGGGCATCCCACAGACTGGCCTGCGGCGATGTCCGTCTCCAGTCTGTCGCCGACCACGAGCGTTTCCTCTTTTTTCGTCCCCAGCTTTTCAAGAGATAACTCCATCAAATACGGGAACGGCTTGCCGGCCACAATAGGCTGCACCCCAGTTGCCGATATGATGACCGATAGCCACGAGCCCGCCCCAGGGACCTCTCCGCGCGGAGTGGGGAAGGTTCTGTCGGTATTGGTCGCGTAGAACGGAATGCCCGCCCTTACCAGCAATGTCGCTTCGGCCACTTTTTGGAAGCTGATTTCACGGTCAATGCCCATCACGAACACCTGCGCCTCGGGCGCCCGTTCCGTGGACAGTACTTCAAACCCCTTATCTTCCAGCGCCACACGGATACCGTTTTCGCCGATCATGAAGACTTTTGTCCCACGCGGAAATTTCTGGGCGAGCATGAAAGCAACCCCCAGAGCAGATGTCACCATCTGCTCTACAGCAATTTCCACACCGAGTTCAGCCAGACGTTTCGTGTATTCCTCGGGAGTCTTCGTCCCGTTATTGGTGGCAAAGACAAATTTCAATCCGCGCTCGCGGATACGTTTGAATATGGCGGGCAGGTCTCCGATCGGCGCATCGCCTTTCCAGATTACACCGTCCATGTCGAGAATGAGGGCTTTTATATTTGAAGGAAGCATACAATTTACAATTTGCGATTTTAGATTTTCGAATTATGCGTCACGTATTACGTTTCACGCATCACGAACAACGCAGCGCGCATTATAGTACATAATAAAGAAGGCCTCGAAGATTTCTCTCTGAGGCCTTCGCTGTTCACTGCTTACTGATCACCGTTTACTTCGCAACCTTCTCGGGCATATCAATGATCTGATCCACCAGGCCGTAATCCACAGCCTGTTGAGCATCAAGGTAGTAATCGCGGTCAAGGTCGCGCTCGATCACTTCAAGCGGCTGGCCTGTGTGTTTTGCCATTACGCCATTTAACAAAGCCTTCAAGCGCAGGATCTGCTTGGCCTGAATTTCGATGTCTGTAGCCTGACCCTGTGCGCCGCCGAGAGGCTGGTGCATGTGGACGGTGGCATGTGGCAAGGCGTAGCGTCTGCCCTTCGTACCGGCAGTCAACAACACAGTCCCGAAAGAGGCGGTCACGCCCACGGCCACAGTGCTGATCGGGTTCGAGATGATCTGCATCGTGTCGTAGATCGCAAGTCCCGCATAGATCACTCCGCCGGGGGAATTGATATACATACGAATTTCCTTTTCAGGATCTTCGTGGTTGAGGAACAATAATTGTGCAACGATCGCATTCGCGACCTGGTCATCGATCGGAGTACCGAGGAAAATAATGTTATTACGAAGCAGCATCGAGTAAATGTCATAAGCGCGCTCGCCGCGGCCGGTATTTTCAACGACCATTGGAACTATATTCTTGAAATCAGGGATCATGTTTGTCTCCTTTAAGTTGCGGCAATCATACACAATGTGTGTTGGATTTTTATTAAAATTTGATTGGTACTATAAAAGTGCGCCGCACCCAATTAATGAGATGATTCAACTCTTTGGATTCTTTCCATTAAGCGGATGCTCTCATCTTTCCGGTGCGACGCACGCGTCATACTTAATCTGTTACCTGCCAGCCATCAAAAAAATATTTCTTACTCTGACGCTTTTTCCTCGTTACCTTCGGCGGGCGCGGCTTCTTCGCTGGTCTCTTCGGCTTTTGCTTCTTCAACAGGCTTGTATTCGCCCATCGCAATCGACTTGATCATATCCAACGCCTTACGGGTCATCACGCGGCTGGCAGATTCCATGGCGATGGCTTCGCTCAACTGCTTCTGGCCCTTCTTACCGCCGCGGATCTTGCTGAAGTCCATGCCTTGCTGGGCGAGTCCGTTGAGCGTGTTGTTATATTCTGCATCCAGAGCTTCATTATCCAGTTGGATTTTTTCCACGCGTACAACTTCATCGAGCAACAGGCCGCGCTCAAGGCGTTTCTTTGCAACGGGTTTCACTTCTTCTTCAACGAACTGCTCGCGAGTAGTGCTGCGGACCTTGAAGTAGGTATCCAAATCCATGCCCTGCTGGCTGAGGCGGTTGGCGAGGTCGGAAAGCACATGCTCGCCCTCGTGCTCAAGAGTGTGTTCGTGATATTTGATGGTTGCGCCTTCCTTGATCTTCTCGATCAAGTCAACGAAGTATTTGTCGTCATACTCAGCCTGTGAACGTGTTTCCACATCCTTCTTCACGGCGGCCAAAAGATCTTCCACAGTTTCACCCGCGCCGGTCATCTTGGCGAGTTCTTCGTTGATGTCAGGCAATGTCACGCCGCGCACGGTCTTGACGGTGACTTCGATCTCAGCGCTTTTGTCTTTGAGTTCTTCCACTTCCCAATCCGCGGGGAAATCATGTTTGATGGTTTTGCTCTCGCCAGGCTTAAGCCCAACAAGTTCTCTTGCAAACCCATTGTAGGGCCATTCGGTGTCGCGGTCTTCCTTGCGCACGAAAGTGGCAAAACCGGTGCGGTTCAATTCTGTGGTCTCAGATTTCACATCCACCAGAACATAATCGCCAAGCTCAATGGCACGTTCCACGTTTTCAGTGGTGGCATACATCTGGCGCATATCTTCGAGGGCGGCATCCACGGCGGCTTGGTCAGGGGCCTGCCATTCATACGGCATGCGCACGGAGTGATAGTCGCCAAGGTTCACTTCAGGAGCCAGCGGCACGCGGAAGGTAAACTTCGGCGGCTCAAGGCTGTCTATCGATTCGAGGGAGCCAGCTGCGCCGGGGTTCACGTCTGCTTCCTTGAGCACGTTGGAATATTCCTGATCAATGAACAGGTCAACGGCCTGCTCGGTGATTGCGCCCTCGCCATACGTGCGGACAACAATATCGTAGGGGGCTTTGCCGGGGCGGAAGCCAGCGATATTGCCTCGTGAAGCGATCTTGGTCGCGGCACGGCGCTTGTAGGTGGCCATTTTGTCCTGATCCACCTCTACGATCAATTTGACGGAGTGGTCTTCCTGGTATTGTTTTTCGATGTTCAAAGTTAATTCCTTTTTACGTCGTTGCGAGGAGGTGATTTTCCGACAAAGCAATCTCAATTGCAGGGATTGCTTCGCGAAGAGAGCTCGCAGTGACGGAGTTGTAGTGAGGATGGTGGGAGTTGAACCCACACGCCTTGCGGCACATGATCCTAAGTCATGCCTGTCTGCCAATTCCAGCACATCCCCAGTTTTACGAATTCGGTCTGCAATGAGCGGCGGAATTATACCGTAAGGTATGCCGAATTTGTAAAATTTTGAGAATTGTTTCAAGAATCACGGCGGAGAGGAGCGCATTATGAAATAGAAACACATCTCCGCAGTTATAATAGCGACTTCTTATAAAAAGGAGAAACTTTGTCATGCCCATCTCTGCTGGAATTCCCGCCCCCGATTTTGAAATGCTAGACGATACAAATACCCCCCGTAAACTTTCCGATTATCGGGGAAAGAACGTGGTGCTTTACTTTTACCCGAAGGATGACACCCCCGGCTGCACAAAAGAAGCCTGCAATTTCCGAGATGATTATTCCGCCTACGAACAGGCTGGAGTGGTTATTCTGGGTGTCAGCCCCGATTCGGTTGCCTCCCATGTAAAGTTCAAAAAGAAATTTCAACTGCAATTTCCACTGCTTGCGGATGATGAACACAAGGTCTGCGACCTTTACCAGGTGTGGGGACCCAAGAAATTCATGGGGAAGGAATATGAGGGCGTTCTCCGCACCACATTCCTGATCGACACAGAGGGGAATATCAAACGGGTGTTTGAGAATGTCCGCCCTGCGGAGCACAGCGTTGAACTGTTAAATGAGTTGCAGGGGTAATTGAATGACCATGAGAAAAAAGAATCTTCTCAGATTGGGAATTCTTCTCGTAGTTTTAACGGGCTGCACTTCGTCCCCCGAATCGGTTTCCGTACCTGTCGTACAGACGGTTCATGCTCAGCCGCAGAGCGCCGCAACTTCACAAGCGCAAGTTGAAGAAACCAGCCCCGTGTGGACCGCCCGCCTTTCGGGTTCGGTAAATACCGCGCCTCTGATTAGCGGTGATCTGGTGATTGCCCCAACAGCCGACGGCGTGATCCATGCAATCTATGCGGAGAACGGTAGCGCCGCATGGACGTATTCGGGAGAGACGAAAATTTGGGATGCCTCCGTCAATGCCGATGAAAGCAAAGTGTGCGCAGGTATGGAAGGTCGTCAAGTGTTTTGCCTGGACGCAAAAACAGGCGTACCGCTTTGGACTGCTACTCTCGAATTGGAAGTTCAATCACGTCTTGCGCTCACGCCCGACCGTGTATTTGCCCCCACCACCCATGCAGGTACCGGGCTGGAAAACGATTTTAACGCCCAGGCATCCCTGATCGCCTTGAATGCCGAAAATGGCGAAGTTATCTGGGAAACCGTTACCGATAATTACATCCTGCGCCGTCCGGTCCTGAATGGGGAAGTCCTTATCACAGGCGGGGCGTATCAAGAATCCAACAAACCGGCAGGCGAAGTCGCCACCAGGGTTTACGCATTTAATGTGGAAGATGGCTCGGTGATCTGGAAATACGAATCAGGCGATGGTCTCCTGCGCTGGGTTGAAACGAACGGGGATGTCGTCACCTTTTCAGCAGCAACCGAAACTGTGTACGCACTCAGCCTGGCCGACGGTCAATTGCTCTGGCAGTCTAACCCCGGGTATTGGATGCAATTTCCCGTAATGCAGGATGGACAAATATTTTTTGGTTCCGGCGATGAGATTTTTCACGCCTTAAACGCCTCAAACGGACAGGAGGCATGGTCGCACAAAATTAACATTTCCTCGCTGAATCAGATCGGACGCCCGATCCTTCGTGAGAATGTCCTTTGGTTGAATTCCGTCACAGGCGAGATCTACGCGCTGGATAAAAACAATGGGGAGCGATTAGCCTATCTGAATACAGGACATTCCTCCCGGGTGGGTGGCGCAGTCTACGGATCTTTATATATTCTGGGCGACCCGGAGGGGAATTTGTATGCGTATGCCATCCAATAAAAGAACTTTTGTTGAGAATTGTGTACTGCTTGTGCCCCTGTTATTTTTGGCTGCAATAACTTCCTGCCAGTCCGCTCCAATGCCTGTGCCAGCAGACGAGCCATTAAATGGTTCCACTCTGCGGCAGGTTTGGAGTCAGAATGTCGGTGCGCCGATCAATCACATGCCTTTGAAAATTGGGAATATTCTCGTGGTGGTTCCCATCAAAAAACCACTGCTCGGTTTGGATGTGGAAACTGGAAAGACTGTCTGGACATATGACCCGGGCGTTCGCATCTGGGATCGCGCCTACGCAAGCGATGGTGAACGATTATTGATTGGACTTGAAGATGGCAGGTATGCGGCGCTGAAACCAGCCACTGGAAAAGTTTTGTGGGAAATCGAGTTGGGCATAAATTCCCAAATGCCCCCGTTTATTGCAGATGGCGTGGCATACGTCCCGACCACCTTTGCAGGCCCGGGCACTCCCGGTGACCCGAATGGAAAGGCTGCGTTGTTCGCTATTTCCGTTGAGGATGGTCGTGTTTTATGGTCGTTTGAAAGCGATAATTACATTCTTCAGACACCATTTAAGCGGGGGGACACTGTTTATCTCGCTGGGAGTTTTTCCGCCCCCGAAGTTGTGGATGAAGGCGGCCACATGCGGATATATGCATTGAACGCGGCGGATGGAACTGTAAAGTGGACGTACGAATCTGAGGATGGGTTTACAAAACAGGTATATGCCACAGATGATGTGGTTTCGTATATTGCCTATCAGGATTTTGTTGTGGGTGTGAATGCTCATACCGGCGAATTGTTGTGGCGGCGTGACACCGGCAATTGGGTTCCAACGCTGATGGGGGATGGTGATGTTGTGTATTATGGGTCGGCTAATACAATGGTTCACGCCATTCAGGCGAATTCCGGTGATTCGGTTTGGGACTATAACATTCCAGAAGGCACATTTAATTATCTGATCGGCGCGCCGGTTCTGGTCGGCGATGAATTGATCTTTCTAACACAACTGGGTGAAATATTTTCTCTGGATGCCGCCACAGGCGATTTGCGCTGGCATAACATTACTGGCATTGTTGGCGCGCGGACTGGTTTAAGCGTCTCTGGCGGTTGGCTCTTTATCGGTAATGGAGACGGTACCGTGTACGGATTTTCCGACTAATTTACCCCTACGCAGCTGCGCTTTGACTACGAGCGGGGACATATCCTCCCAGCGGGTGACCTTTGCCCCATAATCGCGGAAGACAGTGCCGTACAGAATGTGCAATGTTGTGTGCGTACGCATCAGCTCATGTCGGTGCACCCAGTTCAAAGTCCCATGCGAAGCGAAATTGGTGGTAGGCAAAGGTTCGGAGCCGCAAAAAAATGCATACCTTCATCAGCCCCAAAGTCACCGTGATGTGGCCCCTGCATGGATAGAATGCGGAAAGGTTCAGCATCGGCCAATGATAGCAGTTGGTATTGCAGATTAGGATTGGATTAGAAGTTATATACCCGCTTGACTTTGCGACTCGAGATATTGTATAGTAATCAACGGTACTAAAATTTAGGCACCGCCCACGGGCTGTGTCTTTTGTTTGTAAAAATCCCTTTTTATTTATCATACTCGCAAGGAGAGGCAATGATCAAAGTCAGTGGTCTTACAAAGGACTACGGCGCACGCCGCGCCATTCAAAACCTAAACTTCGATGCGCAACAGGGTGAGATCGTTGGTTTTCTAGGGCCGAACGGCGCAGGAAAAACCACCACCATGCGCATCCTGACAGGCTATATGCCGCCCACAGATGGTGAAGCGATTGTGGCGGGATACGATGTGGTGGAAGAGTCACTTGAAGTTCGCAAACGAGTGGGATACCTGCCTGAAACCGTGCCGCTGTATACCGACATGGTGGTCTTCGATTATCTGAAATTTATGGGCGAGCTTCGCCACATCCCCAACGTGGATGACCGAGTGGATGAAGTGTTGGATATGGTCGGCCTGTTGGAACGCTCCAATGGCTACATTGGTAATCTTTCAAAAGGCATGCGCCAGCGCGTTGGACTTGCCCAGGCGCTCCTGCACAGACCTGAGGTATTGATCCTTGACGAGCCCACCATTGGTCTCGACCCCGGGCAGGTTGTGGAAGTACGCTCATTGATCCGCGAGATCGGCAAGGAGCGAACGGTTCTGTTATCCACCCATCTTTTGCATGAAGCGCAAAATATCTGCGACCGCGTGCTCATCATCAACAAGGGCAAGATCGTTGCAGAAGATACCACGGAAAACCTGCAAGCCCGTTTGATCGGCGCGGAACGCGTTATTGTGCGCGTGCGCGGCGAATCAGATGAGCTCGCTGACACCATCAAAGGCGTCAAAGGTGTGCGCGGCGTGGAAACCAAGGAAGATGGCGCGGTTGAATTTGAATTCGCTTCGGGCAAGGATCTTCGCCCTGAAGTTGCAAAGGAAGTCATCAAGTCTGGTTACGACCTGCTTGAGTTACGCCCGCTCGGCATGAGCCTTGAGGAAATCTTCCTCGAACTCACTGGCTCCGACACAAAGAAGAAATAAGAGGAACTCATGAGAACTATTTGGACCATCGCAAAACGCGAATACGATAATTATTTCAACAGCCCTCTGGCGTACGTGGTTTCTTTTGCCATTCTGCTGCCGCAAGGCATCTACTTTGCATTGATCCTGTGGGTCAGCGCCCAGCAATCCTTCATGGGCGGCGGCGCGCCGGAAAGCACTCCTGTAAACTGGCTGTTCGTCTTTTTGATGATCTTCCTCAGCCCGGCCCTCACCATGCGCGCCCTTTCAGATGAAGCCCGCATGGGAACACTGGAATTAATGCTCACGGCTCCCGTCCGCGACTTTGAGCTGGTTGCCGGAAAATGGCTGGGTGCCATGCTGTTTGTTCTTTCACTGGCATTGATCACGCTGATCTACCCGATCATTCTCAACAACTTTGTCACCCCCGGCATTGACTGGATGGTGATCCTCTCTTCCTATATCGGATTGATCCTTGTTGTCTCTGCTCTCCTTGCGGTCGGTGTAGGCATCTCGGCGGTTTTCACAAACCAGTTTGCGGCTTTCTTCAGTACATTAGGATTGTTCTTCTTCCTCTGGTTCATGATCAGCCTGCCCGCCGGCTACCTGCAGGAAAGCGGTGAGATATTGAACTACCTCAGTTTGTCCAACCACTTTTCACAATCCATGAACCTTGGCACGATCAATCTGGGAGATATTGCTTACTACCTAAGCCTGACCGTTTTGGGCTTGTTCGTTGGCACTACTGCAATTGAAATTCGGAGATGGCGATAATGGCCGGTAAAAAGAAAAACCCCTACGCAAAGTACGCCTTCATCGGGCTGCTTGTTGCTCTGCTCGCCTGCGTTTCCACAGGTCTCGTGGGTATGGCAAAAGTCTTCGTCTCGATGAAGATGTTCACACTTGAGAACACAGATGGTCTCAACCTTGCTCTTCAGATCAGCCTTGGCGTTCTCGTCCTTGGGATCGCAGCCTATGCGATCATGTCACCCGACAGTATCCGCCGCTTCTTTACCGGACGTCAGGCACGCTACGGTTCCAATTCATTGATCCTCGCCCTTGCTGTTCTGGGCATCATCTTTGTGGTGAACTACATTGTCTTCAACAACCCAAAATCATGGGACCTGACGGAAGACAAATCCAATACTCTGGCAGATGAAACACTCCAGATCCTTGCCACCCTGCCGGAAAAAGTAACCGCCACAGCCTTTTACACCGCCAGCCTTGATTCTTCCAGCGCCGATGAAATTCTGCTTAAATTCAAAACAAACAGCAATGGCAAATTTGATTATTCCTTTGTAGACCCCGATACAAACCCCGCGGCAGCTCGCGAAGCGGGTATTACCGGGGATGGAAAAATTCTATTGCAAATGGGCGAAACAAAGGAAATCGCTTCCTTTGTCAGTGAAGAAGAACTCGCGCGCACCATGATCCGTCTCATCAGCCCCGAGCCGCGCGCTGTGTATTTCCTGCAAGGCCACGGCGAGCCGAGCATCGAAACCGGCGGCGAATTAAGCTACTCCATTGCAAAAAGCACTATGGAAACCAAGAATTACACTGTTGGCACTCTCAACCTGTTGACCGATAAAACCATCCCTGAGGATGCGCTTGCCATCATCATCGCCGGACCGACAAAACCGCTCGGAACACGCGAAGTGAATCTGCTCAAAACCTATGTGGATGGCGGCGGTTCGTTGATCGTCATGGAAGACCCGCGCTTCTTTACTGAATTTGGCGAAGCTCCCGACCCGCTGGCCGAGTATCTCGTCACCGAATGGGGCATTTCCCTAAACGAAGACCTGATCATCGATTATTCTGGCGTCACCCAAAACGCATTGGATGCGGCTTCCCTGCAATACAACACCCATCCGATCACACAGAACCTGAATCAACAATACATCGTCATCCTGCCTCAGGCCCGCAGCATCAGCATTACAACTGTCTCTGAGAATGTCGTCGCCACACCTTTGCTCAATACCTCGGAAAATTCCTGGGGCGAAACCTCGGAACTGGTCGCAGATCAAAATCCGGAATTCGATGAAACAACCGACCTGCCCGGCCCATTGACCATGGCCGCCGCTGGTGAAAACAACACAACAAGCGGACGCGTGGTTGTCGTAGGAAACTCATTATTTGCCACCGATCAAATTTTCGATGCGTACGGGAACGGCAATCTATTCATCAACTCTGTCGATTGGGCAGCCGAACAGGAAGACCTTCTCAGCATCCCAGCACGTGAGACAACCACACGGGCATTCCTCCCACCCACTCAGGGGAGATTCCTCTTCCTCATCATCATGGTTGTCTTTGTGATACCGGGCATGGTTGTCTTTGCCGGTGTCTACTCATGGTTTACCCGCCGTAAGAGAGGCTAACAGAATTATGGCCAGCAAAACAACATCAACACCTAAAAAATCAGCCCCCAAAAAAGCACGGGCTGTTCGCAAGGAAGCGCCTGCGCCAAAGCCAACAAAGCCGGTCTTCCGCGCAGGCACATGGATATCTGTGCTGTTATTGGCTGCACTGATCGGCGGTGCGTATTTAATCAACAAAAACAAGGAAACCGCTGCTGACACAGAAGTGACCGCCACCACCGAACCCGCCTTCATCTTTGGAGTAGACAGTGCCGTTTCCGGTATTGAGATCAAACCGACCGATGGCGAAACTGTCAAAGTAGCGCGTAATGCGGACGGTGCCTGGGCGGTGGAACTGCCCTTCGAAACAGAAGCAAACCAGGGCGCGGTCGAGGCGGCGGCATCCCAGGTCACCGCTTTGAGGATCATCAGCGAGATCAATGATGCCGACCCATCCATCTTTGGTTTCGATACGCCAGCCTATTTAATCACGGTCACATTTGCAGAAGGAAAAACCAGCAAGCTTGAAGTAGGCGATGCCACCCCTACAAACAGCGGCTATTATGTGCGCGTGGACGGTGAGAAGATGGTGATCGTTGGATTGAGCAGCATTGATGCGCTGACCAGCCTTGCCCTATTCCCGCCTTATTTGAATACCCCCACCCCAACCGCGCTTCCCTCCACGCCGACGCCTGTTCCGTCACCTGAACCATCCGCAACCCCGACGCCTTAACGGGTTTATATAGGGGAAACGAACTGCGAAACGTACGGCTGTTCAGAAATATATTTCTGGACAGCCGTAATACAATTGCATTGCAAAGCATCTGAAAGTTGTGAGGGTATTGCTTTTCGATTCAAAAAAGTGTATTCTAATTCAGGTAAATATAATCGAAAGTTGGATTGGTAAATGGATGTAGAGAAAATTTTGATTGTTGACGACGAAGACGAATTTCCTGCAATAGCGCGGCTTATTGAACTGGGCCGCCAAAAATCTTATGTAACTCTGGATGATATCCTGCACTTCTTCCCCGAAGCAGAGCAAGATGTTGAACAACTGGAAGAAGCCTTCTCAGCGTTGTTAAGTGCGGGTATTCCATTCATGGAAGATACCGTGACCCCCGAGCCCACCGAGGATGAATTGGTGGCTGTGGAAGAAAGCGGCGAAGCCGAACCTGAACCAGATCTTGCCCTTGACGATTATCTGGCAAACATTGATACGGACGATACCATCGGCTTGTACCTCAAAGAGGTCAGCCGTGTGCCGCTGTTGACGGCTGTGGAAGAAGTGCAGCTCGCCCAGCGCATCGAGCGTGGACGTACCGCCCGCGAGGAACTTGCTCACGGGAATGTGGTTCCCAAACGCAGGCTGGACCTGCGTCAGTCCATTGAAGATGGTTGGGGCGCGCGCGAACATCTCATCACAGCGAACTCCCGTTTGGTAATCTCGGTTGCCAAGAAATACATGGGACGCGGTGTGCCCTTTCTTGATCTAATTCAGGAAGGCAACATCGGTCTTATCCGCGCGACCAAAAAGTTCGATTATCGCCGCGGACATAAATTCTCCACGTACGCGACGTGGTGGATCCGTCAGGCTGTTACCCGCGCCATTGCCGACCAGGGACGCACCATCCGCGTGCCGGTCCACATGGGCGACCAGATCAACAAGCTCCTGCGCGTGCAGCATCAGCTCACCCAGCGCCTCGGACGCGAACCAAGCGTGGACGAATTAGCCGTCGCATTGGATGTGCCGCCCAAGAAGGTCGAGAACATGATCCAGGTGGCGCGCCGTCCGCTCTCGTTGGAAACCCCAACCGATGATGAAGAAGATTCGGTGCTCGGCGACTTCATTGAAGACGACGAGGCTCCCCCGCCCGACGACACCGCCACCTATAACCTTCTGCGTGAACACCTCGGCGAAGTGTTGAACGGTCTGCCTCCGCGTGAAGTGCGTATTTTGCAATTACGCTACGGCCTGCTCGACGGTCAGGCGTACACCCTCGAAGAAGTGGGCCGCAAAATGGGCGTCACCCGCGAGCGTGTCCGCCAGATCGAAGCACAGGCACTCAGCCGCTTGCGTCACCCGTCCATCCGCAGAAAATTGCGCGATTATCTCGGCGAATAGAATTCCTAAAAAGCGTCACAATTCAGTGACGCTTTTTTGATTCCTTTGAAGGTAAAATATTTCAATGTCCAACACTGGAAAAAAATTCGTATTAATCCTGCTGCTTGCAATCGTCCTCAGAACCACGGGAATTATCTCCCGTCCGATCTGGTACGACGAGGCGTTTTCAGTTCTGTTCTCTGAAAAAGGGCCTGAGGCCATGATCTACGGAACTTTGAGTGAAACAGGCACAGGCTCGGCAGATATTCACCCCCTTGGGTATTACAGCCTGTTGTGGGTGTGGATAAATATTTTCGGAAATTCCATCTTTGCCGCAAGGGCACTCTCCATTGCCATCAGCCTCATTTCGCTTGCATTAATTTATAAGATCGCCGAATTATTGTTCGATGGAAAAACCGCGCTTCTCGCCGCCGCCATATTTGCCACCCTGCCATTCCAAGTCCACTTTGCACAGGAGATCCGCATGTACGGCTTACTCGCGATGTTGCTGCTCCTGTCTACTTTCGCATTCCTTCGCGCGCGGGCAGACAATTGGAAATGGTGGGGAGTTTTCGCCCTATCCAGCGCGCTGGCGCAATACACACACAACCTTGCCGCTTTCTATTTGATTCCCCTCGCGCTCACTCCACTCTTTCAAAAGGATTGGAAAACGCTTCGCTCTTTAACCGCGGCTGGCCTCGTCTCGATCATCATGTACCTCCCCTGGGCGATCCATCTGCCGGCGCAATTCTCAAAAGTGAGCGCTTCTTATTGGGTCGAACGGCCAGGCCTGGAAAAAATATTCACTCTTTTTCTTTATTATCTTCCCAACATGCCATTGCCAAATAACATGCTTGTGCCGGGGCTACTGCTCGCCACTTTCACGATCACTTTGGCGGCCTTCCAAACGGTCCTCGCTGGAAAAGCAAAAGCACCCGCATCGAACCGTGGGATTTGGCTGGTCTACCTCGCATTCACGCCGCCCCTCCTGCTTTGGCTGATCTCACAATTTGTTCCAGTGTACATCGAACGCGCGCTGCTCCCCTCCCACGCAATTTTTTGCATCTGGCTGGCATGGACATTAACCCAAACAAAAGCCCCGCGACCGATCCAAATGCTAATGGCGTTCTTTATTGCTGCCGGTTCGATCCTTGGGTTTTCCCAGCACATAACTTATAAAAATTTTCCCTACGGCCCATTCGACATAATCAACAAAACGATCACCAGCGAATTCCAAGCGGGTGATGTGGTGATTCATTCGAGTAAGCTATCCTATCTGCCATCTCTTTACTTCAACTCCGGTTTGCCCCAGGGATATATTATCGACCCGCCCGGCACCACAGTGGATACGCTCGCCCCCGCCACCCAGGAAATATTGAATTTGACGGAATACGAAGACATTAGCACCGCAACCGCAAACTTTTTCCGCATCTGGTTTATTATTTACCAAAAATCGATAGACGAATACACGGAAGGCGAATACTCGAATCATCCGCATCTGGAATATCTGGATTCGCAATTCACGCTCCAGTCCATAAAAAAACAGGACGGCATAACCATTTATCTTTACAGCAGAATTTCACCATAGGCACAAGACCGCATGAAAACTCTCCCACGTTTCAGTCTACTCCCACGCATTCAGGATATCTTTTTCATCGCACTATTTTTCGCCGTATTATTATTGGGCAATCGTATGCTTAACCTGGATGGCGATCTGCCCCGTCATTTGGTGATGGGCAAATATATTTTGCAAACGGGAAGTGTCCCCGCCACGGAATTATTCATTTATCCATACCTCGGCAGGCATTATGTTACCCACGAATGGCTGGCGGATGTTGTTTACTATGGTATTTATAAATTCGTGGGGTTAAAAGGAATTGTTCTTTTTTCGGCGTTCGCACTTGCCAGCACCTTCTATCTGATCTATCAGTCCGTGACGACTCGCTTCCAAAACAGGCTGGGGGCATTTTTCCTGGTGGGATGGGGCGCGCTCGCCACCTCGTTGAATTGGGTCACCCGCCCACACCTGATCTCAATGTTGTTCTTATCCATTTGGCTCATTTGGGCAGACAAACTGCGGCGCGGAGAAAAGATCTCCATTTGGATATTCCCTGCCTTCATGCTGCTTTGGAGCAATACGCACGGCATATTCATCGCGGGGATATTGGTACTATTTGCTTATGCGGTTGGCTGGCTTGTTGACCTTGTCTTGGATGACGCCAGCGTCAACAAACAGGCCGGGAAGAATCTTTGGTTGGTTCTCATCCTTTCCATCCTCGTCAGTGTACTGAACCCGGGCGGCATCGGATCCTGGAAAAGCATCTTCGGATTCGTGAACAACCAATACTTAATGTCCCGTATGTTGGAAGCGAACCCGCCAAACTTTCAGATGCCTGAAATGCGTGTGCTTTTAGGGCTGATCGTTATTTCCATATTTTTGCTCGCCATCAAAAAAGAAAGAATATCCTCCGGACAGGGATTGCTGCTGGCAGGCTTTACCGCCATGACCCTGATCGCCTTTCGGAATATTCACCTGTACGGGATTGTGGCTCCCTTTGTGCTGGCCGAAACCATTAGTACCTTCAACAGTATTCCACTCCTCTTCAGGCTTGAATCCAATCTGCATCGAATTGAAAGCCAGATCAATGGATTCTTTTGGGTTATCGTTTCTACTTTGGTTCTGGGTATGCTCGTGCTCTCTTCTGCTGCTGCTTCCAAACTTTACCAATTCGACCCTGAAAAATTCCCTGTTGGTGCAGTGGCCTGGCTGAAAGAAAACCCACAAGCGGGAAAAATGTTCAATTACTTGAACTGGGGTGGATATATTACTTTCAACCTGTATCCCGAACAACTTGCCTTTACAGACAGCGTCGCAGACATAACAGGTGAAATAACCATGAAATACGAAACCGTCATAGACCTCCTGCCGGGATGGGAAAATATATTTCAACAATATGATATTGAATGGGTGCTCATCCCTTCAGACTCCAATCTTGCAGCCACCCTGACAGACGAGCTTCAATGGAAAGTTTTGTACGAAGATGAGACGTCCGTTATTTTGAGAAAATAGCGCCATGCTTTGACACACAAAAAACTGCCCTCGAAAAACTCGAGGGCAGTTTCGTTATGCAATTATTCTCTTACACCACAGCGTCGATCATCAGCGCGAGAAATATGAACATCAAATACATGCTGGACCAACGGTACATCGTCCAAGCCACTTTGTTGCCACCCACTCTCCATACTTGAAAAGCAGCGTACAACAAAAAGCCGCCCAACACCACGGCAGAGACGAGGTACACCGTCCCCGCGAGGTTGAAGATGGGGAGCAGCAGCGTGACCGCGATCAGTTCGATGGTGTAAACGAGGATATGCCTGCGCGTCCGTTCTTCGCCATGCACCACGGGCATCATCGGCACGCCCGCCTTTTCGTAATCCTTCATGCGGACGATTGCCAGCGCCCAGAAATGCGGAGGCGTCCACATGAACACAATGGCGAACAGGATCCACGCCGCGAGGCCAAGGTGACCCGTAGCCGCCGCCCAACCTACCATTGGTGGAATGGCACCCGCGCCGCCGCCAATGACAATATTCTGCACGGTGGCCTTCTTGAGCCACACGCTGTAGAAAAGTACATAATAAAAAATGCCAACCAGCGAAAGCAAAGCCGCCAGCAAATTGACAAACCCCGCCATCACATAATAACTGAGCAAAGACAGAGCCAATCCATAAGACAGCCCCTCCGCTGCAGTCAAGCGTCCATCTGCAAGCGGGCGCTTTGCCGTGCGCTGCATTTTCTTATCCAACTCGCGGTCAATATATTGGTTCAATGCGCTCGAACCAGCCGCTGCCATGGTGCCGCCTAACAACGTCCAAAAAGTCAGTGAAGCGGAAGGCCATGCCTTTGAACCTGCAACAAGCCCGCTATATGTAGTAACCAAAAGCAAAGCCACGATCAACGGCTTGGACAGAATGAAGAAATCCTTCACACGCTGACGAAACGAAAATTTCTCAACAACAACTTTATCCTGCGCAAGCACACCGGAGAAAAAAACAAGGAAAGCAAGCGATATCCATAATGCGATTGCGGTCAACCCATGCAGCACTACCAAATGCAAAGGATAGAAGCGAGTTACTTCAATAGCGCCTACAAAAGCCTGTCCCAAAAACAACACGCCGGTCACAGTGGTCAGCGGTAAAAGCAGATTCTGTTCACGCTGCTCACTCCATGCCTTTCGCCACACCAAAGCCATGAATATAGAAGCCACGCCCACCAATGTGAGGTGTAAAAGTTTCAAATATCCCATCGGGTTTGTGGGCACGCACACCGGCCAGCCTGTGCAATACGCCCATGCTCCGGTCACTGTCACAATGCGCCCGATAACGGTCAACAAAAAGACCATCACAAACAAAGCCAACACCAAACGGGAAAAGGATGACTTCAAGGAATACTTCATATTCACTAGTCCTGCTTTCTCAAATAAAACGGATACCCGATGAATAAAATTGCCGCAAACGTAAACCACTGCAAGGCATACCCAAAATGCGAGCCTTCGGTAATCTCCACAACCGGCTGATACGGGATCGGCGGTATTGTATCGCTGATTTCCACATTCGGCTGAATATAAACATTCAAAATGGGAAATTCCAACTGCGCGGCAATTTGCTCCAAATTGAAATTGTTCCACACGAAAAGCATTTCCCCGTTCTCAGGCAGCGCATCTGCGACTCCGCCCAAAGCTGGTTTGGCGTTCCCAAGCCGGATCTGCCCCGTGACAGTGACAACGCCGTCTTCATCGTACTTACGCCAATTAGCGGGATCGGCATTCCCATCAGCGGGGATAAAGCCGCGGTCCACCAGAACAACCGTCCCATTAAAGAAAAGAGGCGTGACGAGGTGGTATCCATATTGATCGCCGAGGTATTGATTCCGCAAAGCGATCTGATTCTCAAAATTATATTCACCAGTGACGGTAACAGCGCGCCATTCCATCGTGGCAATATTTTCAGGCAGCTCGTTGTTCAGATCCAGCGGCTCTGCTGCGCGCATTGATTCAACCTGCGCATTGAAGGCGCGGCGCTGGTCGAGCCTGTCCAATTGCCAGATGCCAAGCCGGATACACAGGGCAGTGCCAAGAAAAACAAGCAATGTGGCGAGGAGCCACTTAAGGCTGAACATTTTCCTAAGTAGCATCATTTTTTTTCTTTGAAGGCAGGATCACCATGTAGATCGAAAGCAAAATCCCCATGGGGATGCCCGCAAACAGGATCCCGTAGGCACGGGTGAAAAGTGTCAATGGCTGGCGCACATCAAGACCGATGTAATTGTCAGCTTGAAACGAACATTCATACGCAAGGCTTTCCGGTTTGCCAAGCACGAGGCTGGCGGAGGTTCCTGCGGGAATCCACAGCGGGCCGATCTGGTGATCCACCTTATCCTGATTGATCACATCCAAAGTGTCTCCGACTACAAACGTCATATCCTGCGGAACGGAAGGCGGCTGTTCGCCGTGAGCAACGAGTTCTGCGGTACCAGCAGGGATGGTGACCTGGATTATCTTTGGCTCCCGGGCCGTTTCGCCAACAAACAGAAATGTTACTTCACTAAAAACAAGGCCAAAAAGAAGCCCGGCCAGCATGGAATAGAGAATGCGTTTTATAACAAAATTTTTTTGCATGGTTATTCACCGAGGATGATCTCAATGTCATGAGCTATGTCTTCAGGGGGAGTTTGGAATCCGAAGGATAGGCGAAGATTTCCATTTGTGTCGACAAGGAATACGCGGGCGGTATGGTTAATGATGTAATTCGTTTCGGAAGTACGTTTTACAACCTCCCGAAATATTCCATATTGTTCCCAAATAGGGGTAAGTTCTTCTTCGGTACCGCTTAGTCCGGTAAAGGAGGAGTTAAAACGTTCAACATATTTCTGCATGTACTCGGAAGTATCCCTGCCGGGGTCGACGGAGATAAAAATTACCCGAACATTTTCTGCGTCGTCGCCTAATTTTTCCATTGTGAGTTTTAATTCTGAGAGAGTGGTTGGGCAAATATCGGGGCAATAGGTATAGCCAAAGAACAAAAGAGTGATCTTCCCGCCATTTTCGCTGAGGGTGACCGGCTGACCTTTTGCATCGGTCAATGTAAAATCTGGCGCAACCGGAAGCGGTGCGTCATAAGCAGTTCCGCGGAAACTGGCTGGCTTCAAAAAAGCGATGTTAATTAACAACATAATCGCCACTACAAGCAGAGACGATATTCCAACAATGATAATTTTCTTGTTCATACGGTATTGGCTCCAAAATCGGGGTGACTTGCAGACACAAGCCACCCCGATCATTTATAAATATCCATCCCTGTTATACCAAACTATTAGCGGTGTTGCCAATAAAAAATACCCGCCGCTGATCTCTCGGCGGCGGGTATTTTTTCTAAACTAATTTGCCGATCAAGTACAAGGCAGGGTAGAAGAAGATCCAGACCAGATCTACGAAATGCCAGTAGACTGCGGCGGCTTCCACGCCCCAGTGCTTTTCAGCAGAGTACACATCCTTGCGGGCGTTGTTCCAAACCACAAACAGGAAGATCAGGCCGGTAAACACGTGGAAGGCGTGCATGCCTGTCATCATGTAAAAGACCGCGCCGGTCACATCTTTGCTGGCGGTCAAACCTTCGGCGGCTGCAAGTCTCCACTCGACCATGACCACGCCGAGCAAAAATCCAAGCCCAAGCACAAAGGTGATCAGAACATTATTCATGAAGCCTTTTTTGTCACCATGAGCCATGGCGGTCTCGCCGCGGTTCATGAAGAAGGAGGAAACCAGAAGCACTACGGTCACCGCCAAACCAAGGATCTGATTCAAGTGCGGGCGGGTAAACCCAAGCAGATTCATGCGGACGGTTAGCAAGCCTGCGAACACAAATGCATCAGAGAGCAGGAAAAGCCAAAGGCCGAGACGGTTGGTGTCTGTTTTGTAGCTGTACGAATGCTCGTCACCTTCACTGTCCTGGTTGAGCTTATAAATGTGCATGTAATAGTACATGACCAGGGCGGCCTTAATGACCGCCACCACCACGAGGATGGAGACGGCGTTGAATGAAACGGCGATCAGATACTCGATCACGGTCAACACGGCGAGATAGGCAAAAATAATCACGCCCTGTGTAAAAGCAGAAGACTTATCGTTAGTATGAGACATGTCACTCCTCCCCTATTTGTGCGAACTTTTCGCAGGTTCAATAAACCGAATATATTCGGCATTCGGCAGACCGTAATCATACGGCTCGCCAATCACCTCAAACGGCTTGTCGTAATTATGCGTTGGCATGGGCGATGGAACCTGCCATTCGGGAGAACGGGAATTCCATACATTGCCTTCCGCTTTTTCGCCATTCTTAATGCTATTGAAGAAGTTGTAGAGGAAGATAACAACGGAAATGCCGATCAAATATCCCATGATCGTCATGATCAGGTGATAGGTGTCAAAACCAAGCGCGGGATCGTAATCCGCAATGCGGCGACGCATACCCAACAGACCGACACGCATCATGAGCAAGGTCAAGACGAGGAATGAAGGGGTCATCAGCCAGAAATGGATCTTGCCGAGGGTTTCATTCATGCGGCGCCCAACTGCCTTGGGGAACCAGTAATAAATGGCTCCAAAGAACGGAAATACGAAGCCGCCGAAGATCGTATCGTGGAAATGACCAACGATCCAATAGGTATCCTGCAAGTGCAAGTCGGTGGAAACGGTGGCATTCGGAGGACCAGAAAGGCCACCCAGCAAAAAGGAAAGAATACCGCCCAGCACGAACAACATGGGGGTTGGAGTGGTGATCTTTCCACCCCACAAGGTGGCAACCCACGAGAAGAATTTTACGCCGGTGGGAATGGCAACCAGCAGGGTGCTGTACATGAAAGGCACGCGCAGATATTCGTTCATACCAGAGGTATACATGTGATGTGCCCAGACAACAAAGCCCACCAAAGCAATCCCCAGAGATGACATGGCGATCCAGCGATAGCCAAACAACGGCTTGCGGACAAAGACCGGAAGCAGCTCAGAGATCACACCCAAGCCAGGCAGAACGAACACATACACCGCGGGGTGTGAATAGAACCAGAACAAATGCTGAAAGAGGATCGGGTTGCCGCCTTTAGCAGGGTCAAAGAATCCCATCCCAAACAAGCGTTGGAACATAACCAACTGGAAGGAAAGACCGATCAACTGTGTGGCAGTCAACGAGATCAGGGAAGTGGCAATGGACGCCCAAACAAAGATGGGCATACGCATGGCGGTCATTCCCTTGGCGCGCATTCGTACCACGGTAACAATAACGTTCAAACCGCCAAGAATGGAAGACCAACCAGCAACGAACACGCCGAGGAAGAACATTTGCATACCCACTGGGGCACGGGCAGAAAGAGGCGGGTACCCTGTCCAACCGGTATCAAAACCACCGAGGATCAAACTCATTACCAACAGAACTGCTGCGGGAACGGCAATCCAATAGGAAAACGCATTCAAGCGTGGAAAAGCCATATCCTGCGCGCCAAGCAAAAGCGGCACAACATAGTTGATCACACCGGCAATACCAAGCAGGATCGAGACGATCATGATCATGCCGTGCAGGGACATAAGCGTGTTATACAATTGAGGACCGGTCTGGCTAAATATGGTCAGATCCTGTGTCAGGAATTGCAGCTGGGATTGAGCCAACTCGGTACGAAAAATTAGAGCGAACAATCCACCCAAACTCACCAATACCAGCGCGGTGACCGTGTATTGAATACCGATCACCTTATGGTCGAGAGAAACATTAAAATATTTCTCCCATCCAGAATAATGCTCTTCGTGATGCTCCGGCGTATCAATACCGCGGGACCATTTGATCCAGTCTCCGGTAACGCCATTCCCCACCAGGAAGGCCAGTGTTCCAAACAACCCACCCAACACCCATGCGGGCTCAGTAAAAAAGAATTTATCAGTAACACTTAAACCCATTAATGCGCGAATGCCGGTAACAAGTCCTGCACCCGCCAGGGTGCCCAATACTTGCCAAAGCAAACCACGCATCAGGGCTGTGGAAAAGAAACGCTTCATTTAAAAATCCTCCACCAGCTTATTTCAGAGTCTTAATATACGCGATGATGTTTGCGATCTGCTCATCGGTCAAGGTATACGGGGGCATAATGGTGGGAGAGTACCCCGCCACTTCCTTTGCTTTTGGATCAAGAATTGACTCGGCAATAAATGCATCATCGACCAAAACCGTTGTGCCGTCAGCCAAATCAACTTGCGAACCATAAATGCCAAACCAGGTTGGGGCAGTAGGCAGGTTTGTGCTGGTAACCGAATGGCACCCTACACAGCCATTTGCAACAGCTAAAAGCTGGCCTTGTCCTTCAGGAGTTTGGGCCGCAGCAGTAAGTGCGGTCTGTTCAGCGATCCAAGCATCGTAGTCGGCAACTTCATCCACGATCACAGATGCCTCCATATACGAGTGCGAGGTACCGCACAACTCCGCACACCGAACCTTATAGGACCCCACCAATGAAGGTGTAATGCGATACTCGGTCACACGCCCCGGCACAACATCCTGTTTAACACGAAACTCAGGAACCCAAAATGAATGGATCACATCTTCAGATTCCATTTTCAACACAACCTGTCTGTTGTACGGCAGGTGCAATTCAGTGCTGACAATTCCGGTTTCGGGATATTCAAATGTCCACGCGAATTGGCGGGCCTTCACCTTGACGATCATTGCATTCGGGTCAACGCGAAGAACCTCTCCAAGGGAAAACGCCCCCATGTAAGCAAAGATCATAACAAGGAAGAGTGGGAGCACCGTCCATGCAATTTCAAGGTTGGTATTCCCTTCAACATGTTCGGCATCCGTAGTATCGCCCTTTTTCCTGCGGAACACGATCAAGCTGTATCCCATAGGAACAACGATCAAAGAAAAAAGGAACGACATGGCAACCACTTGCCAGTTCCACAACCAGTCGATCGGTATGGCTTGGGCGCTTGCAGCTACCGGCATCAACCCGATCCCATCCAATCCAATATAAGTGAGACTGGCCAAAATAATGACCAAAATTCCCACGATCACAAAGTGTCGCATAGCTCTCTCCTCAAAATGTAAATTGGGCTCCCCGTCCCGGCTTCACAAACTGTTCAAATTTACCAAACTTCGTTTCATTTGTCACTATTTTTTGGTGACATTGTACCGCTTCACACTTGCGGACAACTGGTTCCGTCCAAAGACAAAAAATCAGATCTGCTAAATTTTCAACCAAAAGCTCCACAAAACCCAATAAACAACAGTTGTTGTATTTTTTATAATCCCCCAAAAAAGACTTGTATTATCAAGTTTGGTTGCTATAATAAAACCTAATACCAATTCAACTTTCGGGAGAGGAGAATGAATGTATGAATAGAAAGGCTTATGTACTTTGTTCGTTAGGCGTACTTTTTGTAGTGGGGGCAGTCATACTGTCTGCATGTGGAGGAAGCGCAACGCTGCCCCCCTTCGCGACAGTTGTCCCATCACCAACATCAACACCACTTCCAGCCATTCAGATCCATTCTTTAGACGCGGCTTCAGGCGCCGCTGCCAAAGCCGTGGATTTGATCGGCGCCTGGGTAAATGCTGGTGCGCCTGAAACAGATATGTTCGATTACACCGGCATAGACGGAAAAACCTATGCAGGCGACTTTGAAACGGACATCCTGCCGTTATTCACACAAAACGGCGCATGGTATGAAGGCTCACAAGCCTGCACCGGCTGCCACTTTGGCAATACCGAAAACTCATATCACGAAATGGATCTGACCACCTACGAAGGTGTACTCACCGGCGCGGATTCACTCTCTGCTCCTCCGGGAGTTTCCATCCTTGGCGCAAGTTCAGGTGACGGAACCGATTTTCATTGGGATATTTCCAAACTCCGTGCCCGCCTTCGCAACAACCGCATGCCCCCCGGCTGGACTTTTGACATCACTGAAACCAATCGGGACGGCCTCTGCATTGAAGTCAGTTCAGAAGGAGTTGCGACCCTGCCCGGCCAATACGGCTGTGATCTCAACGGGGTTAGCCTGATCGGCACTTGGGTAGAGGCTGGAGCACCTGAAGCTGACGCCTTCGAATATGGTGGCGCTCAACTCACCTTTGATCGGGATGTGCTTCCCTTCTTCACCCAGCCCAACATGTGGTTTGAGGGATCGCAAGCCTGTACCGGCTGCCACTTCGGCAACACTGAAAACTCATATCACGAGATGGACCTGTCTTCCTACGAAGGCATCGTCACTGGTGCGGATCTGCTCTCCGCTCCTCCTGGAGTTTCCATCCTCGGTGCAAGCGCTGTGGGTGCAACCGACTTCAATTGGGATGTCTCCAAGCTTCGTGAGCGATTCCGCAACAACCGTATGCCCCCAGGCATCGAATTCGACATCACTGAAGAAAATCGCGATGGCCCACTCGTACTCCACGGAGAACGGATTGAAACGAATGAATCAGCTGATATAACTTTTGGCACAGGCGCATGCGAAGTTAAGGCAGTCAATCTCATTGGCGCATGGGTCGATGCGGGTGTGCCTGAAACAGACGCGTTCCCCTTCTCCGCCGAAGATGGATCATCCTGTGAAGGCACATTTGAAGCGGATGTTCTGCCGTTATTCACACAAAACGGCGCATGGTATGAAGGCTCACAAGCCTGCACCGGCTGCCACTTTGGCAATACCGAAAACTCATATCACGAAATGGATCTGACCACCTACGAAGGTGTACTCACCGGCGCGGATTCACTCTCTGCTCCTCCGGGAGTTTCCATCCTTGGCGCAAGTTCAGGTGACGGAACCGATTTTCATTGGGATATTTCCAAACTCCGTGCCCGCCTTCGCAACAACCGTATGCCACCGGCTGGACTTTTGACATCACTGAAACCAATCGGGACGGCCTCTGCATTGAAGTCAGTTCAGAAGGAGTTGCGACCCTGCCCGGCCAATACGGCTGTGATCTCAACGGGGTTAGCCTGATCGGCACTTGGGTAGAGGCTGGAGCACCTGAAGCTGACGCCTTCGAATACGGTGGCGCTCAACTCACCTTTGATCGGGATGTGCTTCCCTTCTTCACCCAGCCCAACATGTGGTTTGAGGGATCGCAAGCCTGTACCGGCTGCCACTTCGGCAACACTGAAAACTCATATCACGAGATGGACCTGTCGTCCTACGAAGGCATCGTCACCGGTGCGGATTCGCTCTCCGCTCCTCCTGGAGTTTCCATCCTCGGTGCAAGCGCTGTAGGTGCAACCGACTTCAATTGGGATGTCTCCAAGCTTCGTGAGCGATTCCGCAACAACCGTATGCCCCCAGGCATCGAATTCGACATCACTGAAGAAAATCGTGACGGCCCACTCGTACTTGCAGGTATCAAAAAGTAAATTAACTTAAGAAAAAAATTCACCCCGAACCCAGGTTCGGGGTGAATTTCACTATATAACCAATGGTGCTAACTAATAGTCGATCGTAAATGGTTGGAGTTCTGTCATTGCGGGCCGCGCTCTTTGCGGTGTGACGATAGGATTATTTTCTAAATTTTTTCGATCGACTCCTTAGTTTTAGAGTGAGAACTCGGCGATGTTCATCTTATAAGGGTGGGGATCAGGATGAGCGAAGTAAAACAAATTTTGGAACACATTGTCCATAGCGG
The DNA here is from genome assembly GCA_016714565.1 of Candidatus Villigracilis propinquus. Lineage (GTDB taxonomy): Bacteria > Chloroflexota > Anaerolineae > Anaerolineales > Villigracilaceae > Villigracilis > Villigracilis propinquus. The sequence goes on along the minus strand of JADKDM010000010.1, from coordinate 88,397 downwards.
AAACATAAGCCAGGTTTCCTTCTTGCAGACTTTCATGTTTTCAAGAACTCCATTTTTGTCCGAAAGCTGAAGTCCGCTAAAGCGATTGACTTTTCAACAAATGGATTGCTTGGCCAACGGATTGAAATACTTATCATTGACATTCACGGTTGCCCAATCCCAGGCGATGACACGAAAAAACTCATTGAGCAGTCAACAAAACTTAATTCCAACACTCCAACGACCCTTGTCTTTCCTTTTTTTGCCACCTGCGGCTTCCCAACAGGGAGGCCGCAGGTGGCAAAATCAGCTATCCATTCAACTTTTTGTAAACACCCTTCATTTGCTTGTAGATCGTTTTGAACGTATCGAACCGTTCATCATACAGTAAGCGGTTTTTGTTGTTTGGGTTATACGCCTGCTTGATCTTCACCAGCTTTGGCACATCATTAAACGATATTTCACCAAGCCCAACAGCACCGATCCACGCCGCGCCGCGCGCATTGGCGTAGACAGGTTCTGCAACCTGCTTTATCTCCACATCCATCACATCCGCAAAGATCTGGCACCACACATCAGACTGCGCCCCGCCGCCGACAATATTGATCGAATCCACTTTTTTACCGAGGAATTTTTCAACGGGAGTCATCAGCCATTTTGTGTTGAGCGCGATCCCTTCCAAAAATGCGCGGATGATATCTTCGCGATTGTTGTTCAAGGATAAATTATACAAACCTGCCCGCACGGTTTTATCGTCCACAGGCGCACGCTCGCCCCAGATCCACGGTGTGTAAATGACTCCGTTCGCTCCCGCAGGCACACGGGCCGTGATCTTATCCAACACCTTGAAAATGTCGGGCACGTCCGCTTCTTGAAGAAGTTCATCCTTGTGATAAATAATATTGTCGCGCAGGAAGGTCAAATTCCCGCCAGCGGTTGCCTGCAACGCCGTCAATAAATATTTATCTGGCACTGCGCATGGAATGGATGCTAGGCTGGAGCCGATATCCGTTTTCTTGAACGGCACATGTGCTGTTATCCACGATGAAGTTCCAATATACAAATGCGGATGAAAATCTTCCACGGCACCAGCGCCAATTGCGGCAGCAGTATTATCAATGGAACCAGCCACCACTTTTACGTCACTTGAAAGTCCAAGCACATTTGCAACGCCAGCTTTCAAGTTTCCGATCACTGCAGAGCAAGCCACCACATCAGGCAATTTGGCGCGGTCAATGCCAAGCATCGAGATCAGCCCATCGTTGTAGTGAAGCTCATTCGGGTTGCGATTATCCGTCACCCACGAAGTGACGATTGAATCAAACGAAGCCACGAACTCACCCGTAAGCCGCAAATTCAAATAATCCAGCACGTTCAAAAACTTGTGTGTCTTCGCATACATCTCAGGCTTCGTATCGCGGATTAAAAGCATGTGTCCCGCAGGGTCTTTGCCCGCGAGGTTCGGCATTCCGCCCGTCAGACTCACAAAGCGCAGCACCTTGAACACATCCGCGCCGTCGATATTGATCAATCCGCCAAGTTGTTTTTTAAGATGACTCGCCCCGCGCATGTCCATCCATAGGATGCAATTGCCGAGCGCGTTTCCATCTTTATCGACAGGGATCGTCCCTTCGCCTTGCGTGGAGCAGCAAACCGCGCGGATCAGACTCGCCGACGCCTGATTCTTCCCGATCAACCTTTTCGAAGCTGACAAAAACGCCGCCCACCACTCGTCTGGTGATTGCTCCACTCCGCCATCAGGCGTGAGCATTAATTTGAGCGGTTCAGCTTCCCAGCCTAGCACTTTCCCGCTGACGGTGATCAGCGCAACTTTCATTCCAGACGTGCCAAGGTCAACTGCAAGGATGATGGGTTCGGTCATTGATGTATCCTGTTTCAGAATGGAGAATCGTCTTCGTCGTCTTCGGTAAAGTCAAAATCATCGTCATCATCGACCCATGAACCTTCATCCATCCAGTCAATGACTGTGCCGCCGCTTTCGGGATAGCATGGGCTGACGAGATAATTCATGCCGTGTTCCCATGTTACGCGGAAGTCTTTGATAAGGAATTTTTTCCCTGAATGTAGGTCTTCCACTTCATCAGTTAATTTCGGAATAGGCGTAAATGGATAAAGCTGTTCGAGGACAATTTCCTTGTCCTCGTCCGGGATGATGAATTCCTCCACGCTTGTCCCATCGGGAAAGTACATCAGGCGCGTGGGATATGGAAGACGTTCTTCAATTGGTCTTTCACCGCTGAAAAATTCATTTTCCATGGATTTCTCCTCAACTGATATTTCACCGTCTACGGTCTACGGTCTCAGCCCAATTCTTCACTTCGCGAATGTGGTCAGGTGTCGTGCGGCAGCATCCACCGATGATGCGTGCGCCGTTTGCATACCAATCCTTTGATTGCACGCCGAACGCTTCACAGGATGTTTCTCCGTGCCAGGTATTGGTTTCGGGGTCGTACACTTCGCCTGAATTGGGATAGACGATGACAGGCTTGTTTGTGCTTTTTTTGATCTCGCGAATGAGTGATGGAATATAAAGAGGTGAAGTGCAGTTGATGCCAATCGCCGCCACTTGCGAACATGTGTCCAGCCACGCGGCACAATCCGTTATTTTTTCGCCGTTGCAGATGTGCTCGTTGTCTTTTGCACTGAAGGTAAACCATGCCAACGTGTTTGGAAATTCACTCAACAATTTGACCAATGCCTGAGCTTCGATCATGCATGGGATGGTCTCGCAGGCCAAAAGGTCAGCGCCTGAGGCGATGAGCGCTTCCACACGCGGACGGTGGAAGTCGATCAATTCCTGTTCGGTCAATTTGTAATCGCCGCGATATTCAGAACCGTCCGCGAGAAACGCACCGTACGGCCCAATAGAAGCGGCAATGAGCGGACGAACTCTGTTTACGCGATTGGATTCATTCTCGCAGAATTCATCGCGTGCCTCTTGTGCGATCTTCACAGATTTTTGCATGAGCGCAAGCGATTCTTCTTTATTCAGTCCGCGGCGGGCAAAACCTTCCACTGTGGCTTGGTAACTCGCAGTGATGGCAAAGTCCGCGCCCGCATTAAAATAATCAAGATGCACCTGCCGAATGAGTTCGGGCTGTTCCATCAAAATTCTTGCAGACCAAAGATCATCGTTCAAATTGCATCCGCGATTTTCAAGCTCGGTCGCAAGTGCGCCGTCTAAAATTGCGATAGGTTGATTTTGTAAAATGGTTTCGATTGGGTTCATGTTTTTCTCCGAAACCTCCGAGGTCTCGTGAAGCGCCCAGTGGGGGAAAACCTCGGAGATTTTTATTTTAATTTTGCCACGGCAACTTTTTCAAATCCACATTTCCACCGCTGATGATAACCCCAACTTTGAGTCCGCGCAGGTCGATTTTCTTTTCCCACAGCACGCCAATTGCCACAGCAGACGACGGCTCTATGATGATCTTCGCGCGTTCCCAAACGAATTTCATCGATGCGATAATGCCTGTTTCGCTCACCGTCACAATTTGATCTACATTTTTTTGAATGATCGGGAAAGTTAAATTGCCGAGTGACGTCAGTAAACCATCCGCAATTGTTTTTGGATTTACAGACGGAATGATCTCGCCCGCTTGCATTGAACGAAATGCATCATCCGCCATTTCAGGTTCGCCCGCGATCACACGAATTCCTTTTTTGATTTCCGTTGCCGCAATGGATGTGCCGCTCAACAACCCGCCGCCGCCCACCGGAGCAATGATCACATCCAGATCAGGGACATCTTCCAGCAGTTCCAACGCCGCCGTGCCTTGACCTGCGATCACACGCTCATCATTATATGGATGAACAACGCTCGCACCCGTATCGAGCCTGATTCTGTCCAATGTGCTTTCTCTCGCTTCGAGCGTTGGCTCACAAAACGTGATCCTGCCGCCGTATCCAGCAACCGCATCTTTCTTCACTTGTGGAGCATTGCTTGGCATCACGATATACGCAGGGATTCCGCGCATCCGCGCTGCAAGCGCCAACGCCGCTGCGTGATTCCCTGAGGAATGCGTACACACGCCTTTGGCAGCTTCTTCATCTGTAAGTGAAAACACTGCATTGCACGCGCCACGGAATTTGAACGCGCCTACTTTTTGCAGGTTCTCGCATTTGAGAAAGACTTGCGCGCCAACTTGTTGATTTAGGCTCTCATTGGTCAACACAGGTGTGCGATGTGCGTATGGTTTGATTCGTTCAGCGGCTTGACGAATGTCATTTATGGTCGGAGCCATGATCTATCCTTATTTTGGAGTTGATAATTCCTTCAGGTCTTTCATCTGTGAGACAAAGAATCCGCTGACCAATAGTAACCCGATTGCGAGCAAAAGTGCAGGTGTGAAGGAACCGTCTGCGCTTTTCAGGGCTTCCATAATGTAGACGAAGACCACAGCGCCCTGACCAAAAAGCTGGATCAGTCCATTGGATGTGCCTTCGGGCGTGGGTTGTGTCACCTCGGCGGCGTATTGCATGGCGATGGGCATAGCGCTGGTGAGGAAGAATCCTAAAAAGAAGGCAGAGACAAATAACAGCGTGGCGTTTGTTGCGTAGGTCAGACCAACCAACCCTGGGATAGCGCCGAAGAAGGCGATGTAGAGATAAAGCTGCCGCTTGTGTTGCTTATCCGATAAAGCAGGCATGACCACGGCACCGATCACGCCGCCGACGATCATCAACGCACCAAGTGTGCCTGCGTCGGTAGGAGTGAACCCGCGCGGACGGATGATATTCTCGATCCATGTGGTGATGCCGTTGAAGATGCCCAATCCAATGAAGGAAACCAGCAGGGTGAACCAAAACGGCTTGACCGTGAACGAATGCTTGAGGCCGTCCAGCATCAAAGCGCGGACTTCGCCTCCGGGCGGGCAGGGCGGGGTGGGTGGAGTCTCGCGGGCGAAGATGAGGAAGAGAACGGCTGAAAATGCGGCGATGCTTCCATAGATCAATTGAATGGTGGGGATGGTCATGCTTTCAAGCAGGATGGGAGTCAACACCATGCCGAGTGCTGTGCCGATGAGGTTACCGAGTGTGACGATGCCAACCGCGGTGGCGCGTTCTTCGATGGCAAACCAATTAGCAGGGACTTTTGTCCATGCGTTCAGGAGAAATGGCTGGGATGCGGCGAGACCGAAAGTGCTCCACAGGACGAGCGTGTAATTCGCGCCAGCGAGTCCGCGCAGAATGCCGAAGATGCCCATCAGGATCACGCCAATGCCGACAGCGATGCGGAAGCCGTACGTGTCAATAATCCATGAAACGGGAATGGACAATGGGATAAAGGCGATCATGAACGACATGGCGAAGAGCCCAATTTGCAGGTCGGTGACGCCGTAGAATTGAGCGGCTGGGCCTGTGATGGGAGCGTATGAGATCCACAGGATTTGGATGGTGAGGTTGATGAACATGAATACTGCCAGCACCACCCAGCGGTAGGGATAAAGTTTGTATTGTGAGGTCATGAATGCTCCTTGTTGGTAATCGGAATTTGGGAATAGGGAATCGGGTGTGTATGGTTTCCGATGTCCAATTCCCGAGTTCCGTTCTTAATACCCTTTTTCAAAATCAACTTGATATTTCAGCGGCTTGCCTTCAATAAATAATTTGTAATTCTCGATAAATATCTTTGCAATATCTTCCGGCAGACTGGGGGCAGAGGTGTGGAAAGTGATCAGCAGATTGGGCGTCGTCCAAAAAGGATGGTCTTTGGGGAGCGGTTCCTTCTCAAAGACATCCAACACCGCACCTGCGATTTTGTTCTGATTAAGTGCTTCGAGTAAAGCAGATTCGTCCACTGCGGAACCGCGGCCTACGTTGATGACGAGGGCGTGAGGAGGGAGTACGTTGAGCAACTCCGCGTTAATGATCTTGCGGGTGTCTTTTGTGTTGGGGAGGATGTTGACGAGGTAGTCGAGGCCGTGGGCAAATTCAAGCAAATCGCTGCCGTGAAAATACTTGTCCACGTCTGCACTTGTCTCACTACTCCACGTATAGCCACGGACATTCATGCCGAAGAACTTTGCCGCACGTGCCACGTCCGCGCCGATGGAGCCGACGCCGAGCAGGCCGATAGTTTTTCCGCGTAATGTGCCAGTATCGGAGTCGTCCCAGCGTTTATTTTTTTGATCTTCGAGTCGTTGAAATATTTTGCGTTCGTGGGCGAGCAGATAGCCGAGGATGTACTCGGACATGAGTCTGCCGAAGACGCCTCGAGCGTTGGTGAGAATGTAATTGCGGCGCGAAGCGGGATCCAGCAAAGGCTCCACCCCAGCCCAAATGGACTGCGACCAGCTCAGAGCGGGGAGAGAGGCGAGCGCAGCTTTGATTCGGCTGGGTTCGCCCAGGACGATGTCAATCTCTGGGGTTGGTGCCGACTCGATGACGAGGTCAGGCAGCTGCGCTTCTTCGACCAAAGTTCGATATTGATCGGCAAGTTCGGAGAGGATGAGTAGTTTATGAGTCATAGCGTTTCAAAATGAGAGACACCTTTCTTGTTTGAAATGTGACGTACTAAAATATAGTATAGTGGTGATGCCATGAAAAAAATACTTCTGATCGAAGATGTTGCCGATACTGCCGAGCTTGTGCGGAGAATATTGACCGCACGCGGTTATGAATTTATGCACGCACCAGATGCCGAGACGGGGCTGCAATTTGCACTGGAATTTGTTCCTGACTTGATCCTGCTTGATCTAGGTCTGCCTGATTATGATGGACAAACTGTGGCGGGCTGGATCCATAATGAGAAAGACCTGCTCTTCACGCCGTTGATCGCATTTACTGCGTGGCCTGAAGAGACTGCAAGAGATATGGTGAACAGTTACGGTTTTAATGGTTACATTAGCAAGCCGATCGTAAATGTAAATGCGTTTGTTGAACGAGTGGTATCTTTTATAAAATGAATACTGCATTTGCTTTGGATGTAAAGCTGATACCTGCAAGCCAATTTACTCTTGATGAGCTGACTGGTATTTATAACCAAACTCGTGTTGATTACATGGTGCCAATGCCGATGAATGCGGCACGCCTTGCTGAATATATTTCCGTGTACGATGTGGATCTGGAACATTCATTGGTTGCCGTGCAGGAAGATGATCTAAGGGGAGTGGCCATGCTGGGGGTGCGCGAAGGCCGTGCATGGATCACTCGTTTGGGGGTCATTCCCACGACGCGCCGCACTGGAGTTGGCGAGGCGTTGATGGCAGGATTGCTGGATCAGGCTGAGAAATTGAATATTCAATTTGACATGCTTGAAGTTATCAAAAATAACACACCAGCGCATACCTTGTTCCTCAAATTAGGATTTTATGAAATTGGCGAACTGTTGGTGTTGAGACGTTCACCTGTGCCGCCGCTTGATCCTGTTGTGGCAGATGCGCAACGCTTGGAGCGCCACGAAGCACTGACCCTTGTAGGCCGTGACCGTGGCACACAGCCGTGGACGAATCAATCTGAGTCATTGTTCAATGCCCAGGAGGTTTCGGGGCTGTATCTCACGCTTGGCGATGGAAGCCGAGGCTGGTTGGTGTATCAACGTCAGAAATTTACGCTCACTCGCTTCATCTATAAAACCGAAGTTGGCGACCCGGTCAAACTGGCGTATGCTTTCCTTTCACATTTACACCATCAATATCCACGGCTTGATACTCATATCGAAAACATTCAAGTTAACGATCCGCATCTGCCTGCGTTTTATCAAATGGGGTATGTAGAATCCTTTCGCAGAATTGAGATGTGGAGAGGAACTCCGCCGCAAAGCCTTTTAGCCCGTTAGCATTCCTTCAAAACATTTTCAAAACGAACGAGCGCATCGTCAATCACTTCGTCTGTATCAGCCATCGAAGTGTACATGCGCGAGCCAGCGAGGGTGATCAATCCGTTCGCCATGTAGGCTGCGCCCATTTCTTCCATCATGTGCTTGCGGGGTTTGAGTCCTTTTGCCAGCCGCAGCGGATTTTTGAAATCAAGCAGCATGGTGCCTGCTGTTTCAAGATGTACGATGGAACCTTGATTGTACGCGACGAACGGCAGTGAATATTTTTCAATAATGGCTTGCAGACCTTTTGTGAGCCTGTCGCCAGCCTTGCCCGCAATGACCGCCGCGTTCGTTTTTTCCATTTCAACCAAGGCATAATAACCTGCCACACATGAAAGCGGATTTGCCGAAAGCGTGCCGCCGACATACGCGCGTTCACCCGTTCCGCCGATGCCCGCCGCAAAGGTCATGATCACATCGCGCCGTCCGCCAACGCCGCCCGCCATTGGGTAGCCGCCCGTGATGCACTTGCCAAACACGGTCAGGTCGGGCTTCACGTTGAAATATCCCTGCGCGCCGCCGAGCCCCAAACGAAAGCCCGTCACAACTTCATCGAAGATGAGCAGTGCGCCAAATTCATCACACAACTCGCGGACTTTTTGATTGAAGTCCTTTGGAACGGGACGCGTGCCGCTTTCGGGGCCAATCGGTTCGACAATGACCGCCGCGGTGCCGCCCCGGAACCTGTTCAGAAAAAGCTGACGCTTTAACGCCGCTAAAGCATTTGGGTAAAACTCGCGCGTCTTGCTTGTTGCGCCGCGCGGAATGCCCGTGGACTCTAACCGCCCCGTGCCGGGGATGTGAAGCCCGTACACCATTTGGTCGCTCCAGCCGTGATACGCGCCGCCGACCTTGATGACATATTTCTTTTTGGTGTACGCCCGCGCCGCACGGATGGCTGCCATGACGCTTTCTGTCCCTGAGCCAAGCATGCGGAACATTTCAACCGCAGGCATGTGCTTTGAAACCAACTCTGCGAGCTTTAGTTCATATTCATGGAAGAGACCCGTCACAGGCCCGCAAGATTGCAGCATTTCCTGAACTTTTTCACGCACAGGCGCATAATTACTGCCGAGGATGGTAGGCCCGCCCGCTTGCAGGAAGTCAATATATTTGTTTCCGTCTGCATCCCAGAGATAAGCGCCTTCGGCTTTTTCGATGGCAATGGGGAATGGATAGTTGAAAGCCAGATTATGCTGCACGCCGCCAGGGATGAACTTCTTGGCTTCGTCGGTCAATTCCTTTGAGCGTTTGCATTTTGTGTCAAAGTAAGCGAGATATTCTTTCATCCTCTCGCGGTTGACGGGGCGGGGTGGCTGGCTGACAAGGTTTTCCAGTTTGGCGTAGACTTCGTCCACGTTCGGGTATTCAGAGATGGCATATAGTTGAGTCATTTTGTTTTACCTTATATTCGTCATTGCGAGGAGCGAACGATAGTGAGCGACGAAGCAATCTCCACTGCGAGATTGCTCACCGCACTGGCGCGGCGCAAGTGTCGGTCGGAAAACACCACCCTCGCAATGACGAGTTATCTTTCTGCAAATTTTTTCTCATCCGCACGGAGTTTGGCGAATGCAATCTCGCGGATGGGCAAGGGAATCTTTGAGACTTTTTTCTCGGTCATGAGTGCGAGCAAATAAGTCAGCGCGCATTTTTCGAGCAGAGCCATATTGTGGATGGCCTGTTCCATCGTCACACCGAAGACGAGCACGCCGTGATTTTGCAGGATGTAGGCGTTGGCATTCGTCTTCACTTTGGCTTTGACCGCGTTCTTGAGAAAGCCAGTCCCTGATGGGGCGTAGGGGATAATGTCCACGCTGCGGCCCAAAAAGCGGACTTGCTCATCGAACAGGGCGGGGATGGGCATTTTGATCAATGCCAGTGCGCTGGCGTAGGGCTGGTGGGTGTGGATGATGCAATGCACATCCGCGCGATTTTGGTAGACTGCCGCGTGCATTCCACTTTCGATGGACGGTTTCATCGTCCCTTCGATGGGTTTGGTCTCGTAGTCGAGAATGCAAATATCATCCACTTGCATTTTGGCATAATCGTAATTAGATGGAGTGATAGCGAAGGCGTTCTGGTCTTTGACCCGCGCCGAAATATTTCCTTCAGTGGCTTTGAGGTATCCGCGGTTGAGGAGGGTGTGGCAGGTATCAACAACTTCCTGTTTGTAGAGTTGGTAATTGGACATATGAATTCCTTTTTTTCATAGTGCTCGGTTGTCGAGTAGACGGCGTGCTTTTCCGCCGTTTGTATCGAGACCACCAGTGATGTGTGACTATTGTTGGTTTCGATACGGGCGAAAAGAGCATTCGCCCTACTCAACCAACGGAGTTTTTCTTGACAGCAGAATAATTATTATCTATAATCTTTACACTGTCAAGATTGAGAGGACGAGATGCCGAAAAAGAAAACCTATCATCATGGTGATTTGAAGAATGCGCTCATCAAAGCGGGTGTTGGGATCCTTGCCAAAGAGGGTGTAGGTGGATTGTCCCTGCGCAAGGTGGCATTGAAGGCGGGAGTGAGTCACTCTGCGCCATATTCGCATTTCGCGGACAAGCAGGCACTGATCGCGGCCATCTCCACGGAAGGATTTCGTCAACTGTATGAGCGGATGAGCGCCGTGGCAGAAGAATATAAAAGCCAACCTGATAGGCAGTTGATTGAGGTGGCCTGGGCGTATGTCCAATTTGCGATGGATGATCCTGACCGATTCAAGGTCATGTTTTCGGGAGTGTTGGAGAAGGAAAAGGAGTACACCGAATTCGTTGCGGAGTCGCAGAGAAATTTTCAGCTGGTGAAAATGATCATTGAGACGAATCAAGCGTCGGGTAAGTTGAGAGGCGGACCGTCTGACTTGGTAGCGTTGTCTGCGTGGGGGGGGATCCACGGGTTTGTGATGCTTCTGTTGGAGGGTCAGATATCCCACACGGTGTTGGAAAAAAAGAGTCTGCGCGAATTGGTGGAATTTCAGCTTGAGCAAATTATGGTGAAATAAAAAGTAAGTAGAAATGATGTAGGCTGCCTGATACGGAAGACTTTCATGCAAGTGGGCTAATCAATTGGAAAATTATAGTGAGCGATCTATGGATACAATTGGCTGCACGGAAGTAAATAAACACTGGCCCCGCCAAATGACGTGGGCCAGTGTTTATTTTGGATTTCTACATCCAATTTTCTTTGTAGTCGTTCGCGAACTCTTGGAATGAAATTGGCTTTCGACCAGTCAGCTTTTCCACTTCGGTCGTGATCGGCTCTGCCATACCGAAGCGGGTGGATGTGTAAAGTCCCATCATTACTAGCGCGAACATAAACGGCGTGCCGCGTTGCATGGTTTCGATGAGGAAATAAACAGGATTTGGGTTCTTGTATTGAATTTCCCTTCTCAAAACTTCACTTAATATTTTCGTAACTTGCCAGTAATCCAGCGCTTCGCTGCCCGTTAGATCATAATTTTTGTTTCCGTGACCAGTCTGGGTCAATGCAACAGCCGCTACTGCGCCAATATCCCGCGCGTCAATGAAACTTGTTTTTGCTTTTCCTACTGGTACAAATATCTCGTTGCGTTCCTTGATCTCTTGTCGGTGGGTGGTGCTCAAGTTCTGCATAAAGAAGCTGCAACGCAGAAATGTCGTTTGCAGGTTTACTTCTTTCAAGTAAGTTTCTACTTTGTAATGCGGGACATATTTTGCACTCTCAATTCCAATTAGCGAAAGAAAGACGACATGCTTTACGCCTGCGCGTTTGGCTGCATTAATGGATGGATACATGTCCCGCTTGATATTCGTGATATGCGGCGGGCGCAGGAGGAACATTTTTTCCACGCCTTTGAAGGTTACCTCATATGTTTTTGGGTCAGTAAAGTCAAAACGGACTGCTTCTACTGACGAACCGAATCTTGCTTTGATTTTTTCTTCGCTCATATCCGAAGCGCGTACTTTGACACCTGCGTTTAGTAAATGTTTTACAACTTCCGCACCCACGTTGCCGAGAGCACCGATCACTAAAATTGGGGATGACATTGATTTTCTCCTTCTTGACTATATATAGACCAGTCGTTATAATAAATGTAATCCTAAAAAATGGATAGAGGACAAATATCATGTCAAATGCACGGGAACAGATATTACAAACCACATGCACATTGCTTGAAAAGCAGGGCTACCACGGCACAGGCTTGAATGAGATCGTCAAAGAGAGCCATGCGCCGAAAGGTTCGCTTTACTACTATTTCCCAGATGGGAAAGAGCAAATTACAGCAGAAGCAGTTTTACAGTCTGGGAAGGATACGGCGGAGCGAATCCGTATGGGGTTAAGTGAGAGTGGCAGCGCGTCCAAGGCGGTTTCTGATTTTGTGTTGAAAGTTGCAGACCATGTCGAGTTGTCGGGCTTTGCCGCGGGAAGTCCCTTAACCACGGTGGCGATGGAGACTGCGACCCAATCCGAGCGGATCAATCTGGCATGCCGAGAGGCGTATGGAATGCTGCAATCTGCCTTCAATGAGAAGTTGCTGGAGTGTGGATTCGCAAAAGCGAAGGCTGATGAATTGGCAACGTTTGTTGTGGCATCCATCGAAGGCGGGATTATTCTGAGCCGCACATCCCACACAGCAAATCCGCTGCGTTTGGTGGCGAAGCAGTTGAAGGTTTTACTTTCATAATCATAGGAGCAAAAAATGAAAATAGTTGTATTTGGAGCGTCGGGTGGAACTGGTAAAAAAATTATTGAGCAGGCGTTGAGTGCGGGACATATTGTTACGGCATTTGTAAGGTCGCCATCGAAACTTGATGTGCAGCATCAAAACCTGATCGCATTTCAAGGGGACGTGATGGATGCGGATGCAGTTAAGAAAGCGATCGCTGGGCAGGATGCGGTGATCAGTGCATTGGGTCCCGTGCGCCCGCCAGTGCCTGGGATGATGGAGACCGCGGCAAAAAATATCATTGCAGGCATGCAGGCACATGGATTACGACGCCTAATTTCAACCACAGGCGCAGGTGTGCGTGATCCGCAAGACCAGCCGAAATTGATTGACCATATTATGAAGGGTTTGTTGACTTTGCTCGCGCGTGATGTGCTTGCTGACTCGGCAGCAAATGTGAAATTGATCCAATCCTCTGGGTTGGATTGGACGGTTGTACGTTATCCAAGATTGCTGGATGGTACACATACTGGCAAATACCGCGTGGGTTATGTCGGCAGGGATTCTGGCTCTCAGCTTTCCCGCGCCGATGGAGCCGATTTTGTTTTGAAGGAATTAAAAGCTAATCAGTGGATTGGAAAATCACCGATTGTGAGTTATTGATATTAAAGTAGGAGATGGATGGTTAATAAAAATTCCCGCTTTGAGGCGGGAATAGATCCACTAACGCTTTATTAATATTGTTGCTGGCTTGATCGCTTATTGTCATCAGCCCAAGAAACCTTCCCTGAGTATTATCCCTTTCGGCTTGCTTTTGCTCGTCGCTTAACCATTATTTAAGTTAAACAAAAAGAGCCGCCTTATTTTTTGTGAACGGCTCTTTTTGTTTTCGAACTATCGTCTGCGTCCACGTCCGCCGCTGATCAAGCCGATAACATACAACAAGACAACTGCGCCGACGACAGCCACGATCAGGCTTTGAAGATTGAAGCCTGTGATGCCATCCGCGCCGAAGAAGTTCATAATGTAACCGCCGATGAAAGCGCCGATGATACCGACAACGATGTTGGCAATGGCTCCCATTTGCTTATTCTTGTTCATGATCATGCTTGCGATCCAGCCAGCCAGTGCACCAAAGATTATCCATATGATTATGTTCATTTCTGCCTCCGTAAGTTGTAAAATTTTTGTGCTATTTTATCATCCTGTAACCAGATGTGAAGGCAAATGATCCACGCGATTTAGATAAGAGACCATGATGTTATTTTTGCGGATGTCAAAGCGGCTAATGGAGCAGTTGTTGAGCAGGAACCATGAGCTCATGCCAAGCGCGCCCTGCCGCCAGGGGAGTTGGAGCATGGCAGAGAGCAGGCGAACGAAAAATCCGCCGTGGCTGACGAAGGCGATCCGTTCCTCGGGTTGGCCTTCCTTGTCGCCATGTCTTTCAATTAATTCGGTGAGCACTTTATCAGCGCGGGGTTGGCGTTCTTCTTCGGTTTCAAAGGGACGATTCCACCAGCCTGATTCGTTCAATTCGTCAGGCAATTTCAATTCGGGGATTTTCTTTTCAAAAAAGGAACGCGGTCTGCCTGAAAGGCCAATGTGTTCCTCTTCCTTCTCGCGGGCGTAAATCCCGCCTTCTTCGTGGATCTCGGTCCACGCCGTGAAAGGGACATTTCCCAGCGCGCGTGCAGTCGGTGCGGCCGTCATGGATGCGCGTTCCATTAAACTGGCGTAGATGTGAGTGAGTCCAAACCCATATTGGTTTTGGATATTCCAATTCTCATGCTCGACGATCTCCTGCTTTTCCTTGAGATATTTTGCCAGATACTCTGCCTGTTCAAGCCCGATCTCGGTGAGATAGGGGTCCGGGTTTTCCTTGTAATCAGGGTTGCGCGTGTTCGCGTTGTTGATGGATTGTCCATGGCGGATGAAATAGAGCTGCATGATATTTGCCTTCTGATTGAGTTTTTTCCAAAAAATAACAGCCATTCTTTTGAAATGACTGTTATTTTTTGAATGACAAGTTGATTTTACTTTATTTGAAAAAGGATTTTTGTCTCGGAATTATCGTCGTAATCCTGGCGTTCCCGATGGGTGGACACTCTCGCACTGATAATGCGGACAGTGTCTTCGGTTCTCGCGATAAAACAGGTCAACAACCGTGAGCGCGGCCCCGACCTGCCAATCGCCAATTCGCGTTTTTCCTTTTGCGAGTGTTCTTCATCATCGTGAAAAAGCACATGCGGGTCTTTGAATATCGTAACAGCCTCGTCAAAGCTAACGCCATACTTTTCGTCGTTCTTCTCCGCTTTGGCGGGATCCCATTCAAATTTCATTGGTTTAATTTTTGCCATGTGGTGAGTATAGCATATGGAACTTGTAAAAAAGTGACAGTCACCTCTAAGGTGACTGTCACTTGGACTTCTATCTTCTAATTGTCGCTTCCCGTTCAGGCCCAACCCCGATCCATTTGACTGGGACTCCCGAAGCCTCTTCGATCATCTTCACATAGCTTTGGGCATTGGCTGGCAAATCTTCAAAAGATTTTGCCTTGCTGATGTCTTCCTTCCAGCCTGGGACAGTCCGGTAAACCTTCTCCACTTTATCGAGGCCGTAGGCATCCACATCCGCGTAGCGGACATCCACTCCGTCCAACTTGTAGCCGACACAAACCTGCAAATTTTCCAGCCCGCTGAGTGTGTCCAACTTGGTCAGGCAGATTTCGGTCACGCCGCTGAGTTGTGCGGCAGTCTTCACGATCTCCAAATCCAGCCAGCCCACGCGGCGGATGCGTCCCGTGGTGGCGGCGACTTCGCCAAATTGTTCATACACCGCGCTGCTCGTATCAAGGATTTCTGTTGGCAATGGCCCGCCGCCAACACGGGTAGTGTACGCCTTCGTCACGCCGACCACATTCGTAATATATCGCGGAGGAATTCCCAACCCAGCCGAAGCCGCAGATGGAATCGTTGTTGAAGCTGTCACGAATGGATAGGTTCCCCAATCCGTATCCAAAAATGTACCCATCGCTTGCTCAAGCAAAAAGTTCTTGCCAGCCTTCAAACCGTCCTGCACCAGTGAAAACAATTCCTTGATGTACGGCTTCAACTTCGAATAATATCCGCGATACTCATCGCGCACCGTTTCAAACTTCAACGCTTCGCCGCCGAGCGCAACGATGATCTTATTCTTCAATTCAAGCTGCACCTTCAAGCGCTGCTCGAACATGTCGCTCGTAAAATCAGTCCAGCGGATTCCGTTGTAGCTGACCTTGTCTGCAAACACAGGGCCGATACCGCGGCGCGTCGTCCCTGTTGCGCCAGCGCCTTTGGCTTCCTCGTACAGCCCATCCAACATTTTGTGATACGGCATGATCACATGCGAACGCGGCGAAACCCAAAAACGTCCGTCAATGCCAACGCCAGCCTTGTTGAGCATCTCGATCTCGTCGATCAACACCTGTGGGTCAATTACCACACCGCCGCCGATCAAGCCCGTTGTGTTCTGCGCAAAAATTCCCGAAGGCACTAAATGAATTTTGAACGTCCCAAACTCATTGATGACCGTGTGCCCCGCATTATTCCCGCCGTTGAAGCGTGCCACATAATCCACCTGCCCCGCAAGATAATCCACCACCTTGCCTTTACCCTCGTCTCCCCATTGCGAACCGATCACTGCTGTAACTGTCATGATTTCTCCTTTTATGTCATTGCGAGGAGGGCTTCAGCCCGACGAAGCAATCTCCCATAGTGTGGAGGATTGCTTCGCTCATTCGCTCGCAATGACGAAATAGATATGATTCATCGCTTCGTTCTTAATCTACAACCTGATTCTGTTTCGAGGGCAATATCTTTCGCTGAGACATTTCACAGCGGCATCCAATGTCTATTTTGAAATGAACAGGCCGCAGTTAAGAAAGAGGCGGTTTACTATCCAAAAGATTCACCGTCACGCATTATAATTCGGGCGGTTTGATTTTGGATAACAGGAGTTCCTATGAAAATTTTGCAAGATACCGCTTTGACGTATGACGATGTTTTGCTGGTGCCGCAATATTCTGACGTGGATTCACGCCGCAAGCTTTCCATACAAACGAAATTGACGAAGGAAATTACGCTGCAAATCCCCATCGTGTCCGCGAATATGGATGTGGTGACGGAAAGTGAAATGGCAATTGCGATGGCGCGCGAAGGCGGCATTGGGATTATTCATCGTTTTCTTTCGATTGAAGAACAGTCGCGACAGATCCAGCGCGTGAAGAAAGCTGAATCATTCATCGTCGATAACCCGATCATGATGAACACAGCACACACGGTGGGTGACTTGAAAAAACTTGTTGACGAAACAGGTACGGGTGGAATTTTGATTCTGAACGGTGACGAGAAATTAGTTGGCATCGTCACCACACGCGATCTGCTTTTTGAAAATAACGACAGCAAACCGCTCACAGAGATCATGCAGAAAAATGTTGTTACCGGCCCTGCGCAAATTTCCTTGAAGGATGCAGAAAAGTTATTGCACGAGAACCGTATTGAGAAACTTCCGCTTGTGGATGAGAATGGCCGCGTGGCCGGGCTTGTGACCTTAAAGGATATTATGAAGATCACGCAATATCCGAAAGCCACCAAAGACTCGCGCGGGCGCTTGATCGTGGGTGCAGCAGTCGGCGTGCGAGACAGGGAAATGCATCGCGTGGATGCGGCTCTGCAAGCAGGCGCAGACTGCATCGTTGTGGATATTGCTCACGGCGATTCGAATCTTGAAATCGAAATGATCCAAAATATCCGCAAGCATTTCCCGTCTGCTCAGATCATTGGTGGGAATGTTGCCACAGGCGATGGAACGAAACGATTGATTGACGCAGGCGCTGATGCTGTAAAAGTTGGCGTTGGCCCAGGCTCGATCTGTATTACTCGAATGGTTGCTGGTTCTGGCGTTCCGCAGCTTTCGGCAGTGATCGAATGTGCAGATGCTGCCCGCCCCTCTGGCATTCCCATCATTGCAGATGGCGGTATCCGTCAGCCTGGAGATGTGGCCAAGGCCATCGCCGCAGGCGCGCAAACCGTGATGATCGGCTCCATGCTGGCTGGCACAGATGAAAGTCCCGGCATGGTTATGACCCGCAGAGGACATCGCTACAAGGCATCCCGTGGCATGGCATCCCGTGAAGCGAATATCGACCGCAACCGCAAGGAAGGTAATGACCTCTCGCAGGAGGAGATCGAAGAGTACGTGGCCGAAGGCGTGGAAGCTGCTGTTCCGTATCGCGGCAAAGCACGCGAAGTGCTCACTCAACTGGTGGGTGGTTTACAATCAGGCATGAGCTACAGCGGTGCGCACGATGTGGAAGATTTTCAGAAGAAAGCTATCTTTGTGCGGATGACAGGGGCAGGCTTGAGAGAGTCTGGCCCGCATGATGTGGAAGTATTGGGTTAGAAAGTTTACAGGTTTGAACGTTTCGACCTGAAAACTTTTCAACTACATTTGGAGGAAAACATGACAAACCAGGAAACACAGAACCTGGATCGAGAAAGACAAGAAACAGCTTCACCCAACCTATCACCCGAAATCGCATGCCAATCCGTTGGTTATCGAACGCGGCGAGGGAGTCTGGCTTTACACCACCGACGGACAGAAGATACTCGATGGCATGGCTGGTCTTTGGAATGTCAACGCAGGTTATGGCCGCGAAGAACTCGCCAAAACAGCCTACGACCAAATGAAGGAATTGGCCTTCACCTCCAACTTCTCAGGGATGACCAATCTCCCATCCATTCAGCTGGCGGATAAGCTCGCGAGCTTCGCCTACGAAGGATTGAACACAACCCTGTTCACATCCGGCGGTTCAGAAGCCAATGATTCAGCCTTCAAGACCGCTCGTTATTACTGGAAGCGCAAAGGCAAGCCTGGCAAGTACAAGGTCATCGCCCGCAAGGGAGCCTATCACGGCATTACTGTGGCAACCACCTTTGCGACTGGTCTCGAAAAATATCACACCATGTTCGGCCCCGCCATGGAGGGGTTCGTCCACATCCCTGCGCCAAATCCGTACCGCTACGAAGGAACCTTGAAAGCTGGAGAGACAGTTGGTCAGGCTGCTGCTCGCGAACTCGAAGAAGCAATTTTGCGCGAAGGACAAGATACCGTCGCAGCGTTCATCGCTGAACCTGTCATGGGTGTAGGCGGCGTCATCGTCCCGCCTGATGATTATTTCCCGCTCATCCGCCAGATCTGCGATAAATACGAAGTCCTCTTCATTGCCGACGAAGTCATCACTGGTTTTGGCCGCACAGGCGAATGGTTCGCCCTCAAACATTGGAATGTCAAACCCGATATTCTTTCCTTCGCCAAAGCCGTCACCAGCGGATATGCCCAGCTCGGCGGCATTCAACTCTCCGATGCCATCCGCGAGACGATGGAGACTGCCGCAGATACCGAAGCGTATATGCACGGCTACACTTACTCAGGTCACGCCATGGCTTGCGCAGTTGGCTTGAAAAACCTCGAAATCATGGAACGCGAAGAATTCCCCAAGCGCGCCCGCGAACTCGGCAAACGCCTGCTCGAAGGTTTGCAGACCCTCAAGGAATTTTCCTTCGTCGGTGATGTGCGCGGAATCGGTTTCGTCTGTGGTGTGGAAATTGTCTCGAACAAGGAAACCAAAGCTGCTGACGCAGCCAAGACCATGCAGATCTTCAAAGCCGCCCAGGAGCGCGGACTTCGCACCCGTCCGCTTGGAAACACCCTTGCGTTCTCGCCCCCGCTTTCCATCAACGAAGAGGAAGTGGATGAGATCATCAAACGCCTCGGCGCAGCGATGGATGCGGTCGCATAATTCGGCAGTATTGCCATCATTTGAATTTGATGACAATTCCCCGCGAGTCCATTGCAGGCTATTCTCAGGGAGAGTATACTCATTCAGGTTTGATAAACCGCTCACGCCTCTTTTCTTGACCGGTTAGCTGGTCCCTGTTTCGAGAGGCAGTATCTCAACTGAAAGATTACAACCTGTCCACAATGGACATGGTTATTTTTGGAGGACTCATGTCAGAAGGCTTAATCATCGACGATAACCGCCAGACCGCGGATGCGTTGCAGCAAATGTTGGAAGTGTTGGAGTTGTCCGCAAAGGTTGCGTATGGTTCCAGCCCAGCAATGGCCGTATTGGGGACTCAGATTCCCCGCTTTGTTTGTCTCGACATCAACATGCCCGGTGTGGACGGGACGGAAGTTCTCGCCTACATCCGCCGCGAGCCACGCTTAATGAAAGTCCCAGTCATCGTCATCACGTCGGACGACCAGCCCGAAACACGCCAACACGTGCTTAAAGGCGGTGCGCAAGCCATGCTGATCAAGCCTGCCACTATTGATGCTTTGGAAAATGCGCTGAAAAAAGCAGGAGTACTTTCCTAGAAAAAATAAAGCGGACGCGATGAGCGTCCGCTTTTGATTTAATAGACTTCTTGCATACGTGCTCTCGTCGCCGTCCCCGGCTGCGAGGACGCCGCCTTGAGCCGGGGAATTATTGACTTTTGCAACAGGTCAAATGAAGAAAATTACGGCTTCGGCCACGGAATATCCGTCGGGTCTGAGAAACCATGTTTTTCAACGGTGTATATTCTTCCATAGGATGCGGCAGCGCATCCAGCCTCATCTTTTACTTCGTAGTCGGTGGTGAATTGGTCAGGGTAGGAGAAGGTCCACCAAATATACGCGCCATCCTGACAGACAAACGCCTCAATTAAGTAGCCGCGATCTTTATCGTCAGACATCTCCATCTGGTCCCACGTGATGACGACATAGTCACCATTGCGATAGGCATCCACATTTTGCGGCGGTCCATACATATTGCTGCCAATGGATTGCAGATTGGGCTCGAACTTTTTAATGGTGCTGATATCGCCTACAACATCCACCACAGATGGAGAAACCCAGCAATAATAATCAATCTTTTCGAACTTGATGTACAGCCAGCTGCTGTACAATGCCCGCCCCGTTACACTGCCAACATCACCCGGGTACAGATCCGCGGCGTGCAGATAAGCAGAAGAAGGCCCGTATCTGCAATGAGCCTGTTTATTGACAGTTACCGTGGGAAATGCAAATGTCGGTGTGGCGGAAATGGTCGGCGTAAATGTGACTGTGGGCATAAATGTGGTCGTGGGAGTGAGTGTGAACTCAGGTGTAAATGTTGCTTCGGGGGTGAACGTAAAAGCAGGCATTTCAGTTTCAGTTGGTGGCATTGGCGTAGGTGTTGCTTCAGCCGCCGGTGCGCTGCAAGCAAACATTGCCAGAATTAATGCAAGGATACCGAATAGATTTTTTTTCATTTGAAATTCTCCAATAAAGTGACGATATTTGTGCCGAGTGCTTCATTTGCATAACCGCCTTCCATAATAATTGCGGTGGGCAGTTTTAGAACCGAGATTCTTTTCCCTATTTCAGCAAAACCATTTTGTGTCACATGGAATTTTCCAAGCGGGTCGCCATCAAAGGTGTCCATGCCCGTCGAGAGGACAAGGTAACTTGGCGAAAACTTGCCGATCATTTCCAGTGCTTCATCGAGGGTAGCGAGATAGCCCGCGTCACCCGTGTCTTTTGGAAGCGGGAAATTTTTATGAAAGCCGAGCCCTGCTCCTGCACCAGTTTCATCTGCAAAGCCTGTGTAATGTGGATATTCATAATCCGGGTCGCCATGAATCGATATGGTCAGCACATCGCTTCGTTCGTAGAATATATCCTGAGTACCGTTGCCGCCGTGATAGTCAATATCAAGCAGGGCAACTTTCCCTTTTGAAGATATCCAGTTCGCTGCAACAGATGCATTGTTGATGAAACAATATCCGCCCGCATAATCCTTCCCCGCATGATGCCCCGGAGGCCTGCACAACCCAAAAGCTGATCGCTGATCGCTGACCGCTGCCTCTGCCGCACTCAACGCGCAATTCGCAGAAGCCAGAGCAGCTTTGTACGTCCCGGCTACGATGCAGGCGGAGAGATCCATCATGTAGTAGCCGCCGCGTCCGTGCAGGGAGCTGGTGGGGCGGGTTCTGCGACGCAATGCAAAGGTGGCGGGCAGGAAGGCGTGCTGCTCAGGCGTAGCAGCCACTTCAGGGTCAGAGGCCAGCCACTCGGTCCAGCACGAGGCGAGGAAGTTGATGTAATCCTTATCGTGTACAGCGAGGATGGGGTCGAGTCCAAAATCCGCTGGCTGCGTTAAGTCGGCCCAATCCGTTTTGCCAAGCGCAGATAAGATCCTATCCATTCGGTCGGGGTTTTCAAAATATTCCACACGCTTGCCGCCATCAAAAACTTCGTAAGGCGGGTAGTGGTTGCGATGTTCTTCTGAGTAAAATATTTTCATGGTAAGACAATTTTACCCGCAAGCGTCATGGATGACGGAGGAACGATGGAAATCTTTGATGCAATTCATGAAAGACAGACGATCAAAAAAGTAAAACTGGATGTCGTGCCGCGTGATGTGATCGAAAAACTTTTGAGTGCGGGTGTGCAAGCTCCCAATCATCATAAAGTGCGCCCCTGGCGTTTTGTGGTGTTGACTGGGGATGGACGTAATAAACTGGGCGACGTAATGGCCGCTTCTTTTCTGGACCGTAATCCTGGCACGCCGTCTGAAGGTTTGGACAAGACCCGAGCATTGCCGCTCCGCGCTCCCGTAGTCATTGCCGTTGGCGCAGATAAACCCGCCGACACAAAGATCAATGAAGTTGAAAATATCTCTGCCGCTTCAGCAGCCTGCCAGAATATTTTGCTCGCCGCGCACGCGCTTGGACTCGGCGCCATCTGGCGTACAGGTGACTCAGCACGGGATGCTAATGTGAAGGAATTTTTAGGCTTTGTAGAAGATCAACATATTGTCGGCTTTATTTATGTCGGCTATCCAGATGTGACTTCTGAACCGTATGTGCGGCTGGGGTTTGAAGATCGTGTGACGTGGGTGGAATAAAAAAGTAAAAAGTAATAAGTAACGAGCAGCGAGTTTTATCTCGCTGTTCGTTTTGCTAATCGTGATATTTGAGTTCGCCTGCTTCGACCTTGATTGGCAGGCGATTTTCTTTGGATGGAATGGGGCAGGTTGCGTACGGCGTGTACGCGCAAGGCCAGTTTTCGGTGAGATTGAAATCAAGGATGATCTCATCTCCTTCGGGTTTCGGTAAATAGAATTTTCTTCCGCCGCCGTAGGTGGTGTCTTTATTCGTGCCGTCTGTGAAATTGAACAGCAGCCCGTCGCCGCTTTTTTCAGCTTCCAGTGTGCAATCCACACCGTTCAATGTAAATTGTGCCTGCCCTAAAAGTGCGCTGTCAATTTCTGTGCCTATCACTTCCATAACTTTGATCAGTTTGGGCGGGTCATAGCGGACATATTTTGCCGTTATGCGGTATTCAGGTTTGGCAGGGTAATAATGAAAGCCGGTGAAGTCCTTGCCTGCGTAGGATTCTCTATCCCAAATTCTCACAAGTGGCGCACCGCCGCGGATGATGATCTTCATGGTTAGTGAGCCAAGATTGATCAAATCCGGTTCTTTTTCACGGTCTGTCAGCAATGGGCGGGACGCAGGTGGTACTCCGTTGATGGTTATGTTTGTGTCTTCGGCTGGTTGAAGTGTGACAAGCCCATCTTTGAGTCTAAGCGAGCCACAATTCGCTTGTGGAAATGCAGGCAGAACGATCTTATTAGCTTCGTCGCTGCCAAACGGATTTTCGCCTTCTTCCAACCAAAACAAACCTGCCAGGTTAAGCCAGTGTAACGGATCTGATGCAGTCTTTTTATTTCTTGCTGTGCGGATATTTTTTATAGTCTCTTCGTAGTCTGTCATGGATCTTGTCTGCCTAATATTTCCAGCATGATATCGGGTCTGTCGGTGATGATTCCATCCACGCCCCAAGCGATGAATTTCTTCATCGTTTCAGCGTCGTTGATGGTCCACGGCTCAACGGCGAGGTTGCGTTCGTGGGCCGCCTTCACAAATGCAGGCGTCATCACGGTGATTCCACCGGATTCTTCTGGAACCTGTAAAGAAAAGAATTTGGGTGAATAAAAACTGCCAAGGAAGGGCTTGGTCAACAGAACGAATACAGTCGTCTCGTTCTTTGCGCTGGAGGTGGCAACTTCGGGGCAGGTCTCGCGGAATTCCTTGAGCTTGTCATCATAGAAAGATGCGATCAGGACTTTGTCTTGCATGTTATATGTACGGATCAATTCACAGAACAGCTTTGTCATTGAGGCGTTTGTCTTTTTGATCTCAATGGTCATGTGCTTGTCAGGAAAGGCGGCGAAAACTTCTTCCATGGTTGGGATGGTAATGCCTGTTCCGCGGAAGGGGAAAGTGACGCCATCATCTGCTGACCAATCATAGCCGGCGTCAAGTTTCTTGAGCTCTTCCAATGTCATGGATTCGATGTCGCCAGTGCCGTCTGTAGTTCTGTCCACGGCTTCGTCGTGCATAAGGACGAGCACGCCGTCTTTGGTGATGTGAACATCCATTTCAAGCACATCCGCGCCCATGTCTGCGGCGTTCTGGAATGCGAACATGGTATCGCCAGGCCACAAGCCGTCTCCACCCTGGTGGGCGATGACGAGCGGATAGTTTAAGTCCGCGGCATAGTAGGGGTGCTCAATGGCTGGTTTTGAAATGACCCGAAGAACTAGAAGAAACAAGACGAGCACAGCTACGATCTTTTGCCAGGTTTTAATTTTCATGATTCAGCTCCCAAATAAGTTGGTTTATTTTACCCTTAAGAATTGACATGTCCCATTTTTTCCCTTATAAGTAGAAAAAAAATACTTTTGGAGGCGGATATGCTTGCATTACGTTTGTTGTCTGAAGGTGGAGAAGGTCCGAATACGGAGCTTCAGTGGTTTTTGATGGTTGGAATGGTTCTCTTTTTTCTGGCGGTCACTATCGGGTGGTGGGCCAGTTCGAGAAAACAGGAGCAAGTTGGGGCGGGGCATGAGGCGAAAAAGTCAGCAAAGAAAGGTGCTGATGAGCTTACAAAGATCGAGGGAATTGGTCCTAAAGTGGCAAAAGTCCTTAAAGAGGCCGGAATTACAACTTTTGAGGAATTAGCGAATGCAACAGCTGGTGACTTGCAGAAAAGTCTTGATGCGGCAGGGATGCAAATGATGAATCCCGAAGGCTGGATCGATCAGGCGAAGCTCGCTGCAAATGGTGACTGAGGGAGTTGTAAAGTTGCAGAAAGAGCTAAAAGGCGGACGAAAAGCTAAGTAATCTTGTACAATGTTCCGTTAACAAGTGTCACATTTAATGTGTAACTTAAGTCACTGTATATAATTTCACAAGGTAAATATAATCTTGCCCGCTATTCGATATATATAACAACTGGAGGTATATGATGAAGAAAGTCTTGTTTGCTGTTTTAGTTTTGTCCGCTCTGGTGCTTGCTGCTTGCGGTGGTGGCTCGAATGCGGTTGCTACTTTGGCTCCTGTTCCTGCTGATTATGCTGGTAAAACCAACCCCCTTGGTGCAGATGCTGCTGCGGCTGGCGCTGAAGTGTTCAAGACCAATTGCGAGTCTTGCCACGGCCCTCTGGGCAAGGGTGATGGTCCTGCTGGTGCGGCTCTTGACCCCACCCCGAAGGATCTTTCTGTGCTTCAGGTTTCCGCTGGTGATGATTTCCTGTACTGGCGCATTAATACCGGCAAAGAAGGTACTGGCATGGTCGCCTGGAAAGGCACTTTGACCGATGAGCAGATCTGGCAGGTAGTTTCCTTTATTCGCACCCTGAAATAGTCCGTGTGTTTGAAGACAGAACAAAAAGACATGCCCCAATTTTTTTGGGGCATGTCTTTTTGTTGAAGACGTATCTTATTGAAGTGCTTCTTTTATTCTTTCGGCAAGTTCGTTGGGATGGAATGGCTTGGTGATGTAGTCGTTTGCACCTGCACCAAAGGCAACAGCTCTGCTGTCGCTGTCGTCCAGTGCGGTAACAATAATGATGGGGGTTGTGGCGAATTCCAGTGTTTGGCGCAGCATTCTGCACAGCTTAAAGCCATCGGGCTGCGGCATCATCAGATCCAACAGAAAAAGATCGGGCTTTACGGAACTGGCGATTTCGATCGCTTTTGAACTATCGTTCACAGAGGCGGTTTCATAGCCATCGATTTTGAGAAGTTTTTCCAGCAGTTGGGTGACAAGATTGTCATCGTCCACGATCATGATTTTTGTCATTGGTTTACCGATTCATTCTTTTCTGTATTTTTTTCCAATCATACAATTAAAGGTAAGGTCTGGCAAGTTATAAATGGCATATTGTGCTAAGATTTTATAACCATTTGGGAGATGGCGATGACTGTTTCCCGTTTATTTCAATTCAAAGGAACAATATGGCAAAACTCATCCCTGCCGCTGAGCGCCTCATTCGCGCCCGACAACTGATCCAAAAGGCCCGGGAAATTCCCTACCCAGCTGAATTAAGACGCAATGACCTGTCCTATATCGCAGGCGTTCGTGATTTTTTGCGTCAGGCACGGGATATGATCAAGTTCATTTCCATGACGCCCAGCGCAACTGCCGAAGTGAAAGCAGATGTGAAGAAGATATTCGAGGAGATCGATCAGGCTGACCGTGAATTGCTAGGTTGATATTCCTGCGTCAAAATTCAAAAGGATGTAAAATGGAGATGTGGAAGAATTTTATATTGATCTCTTCATATCTCAAAAGGAGTGTGTTACATGCCAAAAAACAAAATTCGGGAGCTCCTTGAGCAGTTACAGGGTGAGTTGGAACAGGTGAGCCCTCAGGACAAAAAGGGACGCGACCTGTTGGAAAACATTACTGCGGATATAAACAGCCTTTTGCAGGATCCCAATGTTGAAACGGACGAATCTGTTCTGCAGCGCCTGCAGGATACGATCGATCATTTCAATATCGAACATCCAACATTGACCATGGCGCTTTCAGAGATCATGTCTATTTTGAGTAACGCTGGAATTTAATAGGTCAGGTGAACAAAAGAAACGGGAAGGGCGTGGCTGGTGGGTGTACATTTCATTGGGTTGTTGTGTGTATAATGTGTAAAATCGTAATATTCAGCAGAGGTGTTCATGGATAAAAAGATTTCTTTTCTTTGGGCGTTCGGTGCCGGGGCGTTGTTTCTGGTATTGAGCCTTGTGATGCTTTTGTTCGGTTTCGGGAATTTGAACTCACAAGCCCCGATTGTTGATTATGTGATAGTTTTCCTGACGGGTACGTTGATCGGCGTGGCTTTGGTTTACTTTTTGCGCCGCAGCGAACAGCCGTCCGTGTTTAAAGCCACGCTGATCGCCTTTGCTGTCAGTGTGCCGTTCGCCTTGTTTGGTATTACTTTTGGCGGTATGGTGGGTGGGATTGGCATCTTTTTTCTTGGCGTTTCCCCTGCTATTTTTATTACCGCTGTGGGTTATTTTATAGGCCGCGCGTTTGCGCAGAAGTAGTACTGTTTCGATTGAACCTGAAATCCGGTAAGCGAAGTAGGGACTTCAATGTCAGGTCCACCCTGGTTTCCAAATAAAATAGAACAGGGTCTCGGCAAATTGGAAAATGCTTATCATGAGCATTATTTTTCTGCTAATATGACCCAGGCCACGTTTGGTTTGTTTATTTACAATGCGTTACTGCTTTATTTTTTGAGGGCGGATTATATTTTTTTTGGTTTCGGGGAGATGTTTCAGTTGCTTTTCGCCGGTCGATTGCTATTTATAGTGGTCAGTGTTTTTGTGTTTTTTCATTTCCATAAAGGCTCCTCCTACTTAATCTTTGAGAAGGTTTCAGCGGCAATGCTTTTTGCGGGTATTCTTCTGAATCATTTCATCAACTTGAGTCGACCAAGAGATTATATGGATTATGTGCCCATTGGCATCATTTCTCTATTCATGGTCTATTTTGTTTTTCCACTGCACATCAAATGGCGTTTTGGGGTGGCGATCTTCTCCACACTGTTGGAGTTCCAAAATCTGGATACAAAAATAATCTCCACTTCCATATGGGTGTCTGTGGTGCTGGCGTATGTGCTGGCGAATTTGATCGGTTTATTTATCTCCGGATGGTTTTATTCCCTGCGGCGTTATAACTTTGTTCTTTTGCAGCGTCAGCGGAGTGCGAATAAAAGACTTGAGCGCCTTGCGATGCAGGATTCGCTTACCGGTGCAAAGAATCGCAGGTATTTTATTTCGCAAGGTTCAATGGAAATTGAACGGTCCCAGCGTTATTACCGCCCGGTGACGATGGCGATTCTTGATATGGATAATTTTAAGTCCATCAACGACGTGCATGGCCACATGGTGGGAGACCTGGCAATAAGCAAGTTTGTAGACATGGTGAATGCCAATATTCGCAAGCCGGATATTTTTGCCAGGATCGGCGGGGACGAGTTCGGTTTGATCATGCCAGAGACGAATGAGGCGGAGGCGAGGGATATTCTTGGCAGGCTGCGTTCTTTTGTTCAGAGTCAGATAGTTCTCATTCCAAATGCGCAGATCAAACTTTCCTTTACCGCCGGTTTTGCGCAAAGCAAAGAGGCAGAATCTATATCGGAACTGATGGCCATCGCGGATAAAGACCTTTATCAGGAAAAATCGAAAAGAGACAGAATCACGCCTGTCTCTTTTTCGGTTCCATAACTGTATTGCGTTTTAGGGGGTGTTTGTTGCTGCGGGGGTGGCAATACTACCGACCAAAATATTGACAGACAGGGTATCCCCGAAGAAATTTCCACTTTCATCTGCCATGCGCCACGCGCTTTGGATCAATCCATTTTGCCCGCTGGGGACGACAAGCTGCACGGACAGTTCACGCTTTGAGCCTGTTTGAATTGCCTCCGTCATCGTGACCGTGTTTCCGCGCATCGCGTCTCCGCCTACATGTCGGAATGTAAAGCCGGGTCTCCAGGCGCATCCGCCGGTGTTTTGCACAAGCCATGTTTTGGTGAATACTTCGCCGGGTTTCATTTGCGTATTGTCGGGAATGGTGACATCTTCAATGTAGAAAAGATTGTAGCAGGGATTTGCGGTTGGCGTACTTTCAAGGGTGGCTGTACCTTCTTCTGGAGTGAATGTCGGTTCTACTGTCAGCGTAGGGGAAGTGGAAGGAACAGCGACCAGGGTCTCGGTCAGAGAAGAGGCGAATGTGGCTACAGCTTCTGTGCGGACGATGTTCACATCCGCTGGATCCGCCGGATCTTCGGCATTCGTCCCGCAGGAAAAAAGTATGGTGATCAAAACACCGATCAATAAAATGGATAAGAGTCTTGGTTTCATGGGTTAAGTATACAACTTTTCGATTTCCCCTTGACCGGCGGAACGGATCAATCCTGGGCCAGCCATTCTTTTGCTTCCTGCTCGGTGTTGAAGTACATGAGCGGCTGGCCGGTGATTCTGGAGAGCAAGTCGCCGAGTGTGCGCTTGACACCGGTGATACCGAGTACGGCGGTCTTGCGGACATGCGTCTTTGTTTTGCTGGATGATTCGTTTAGGATGGGCATGAGGTTTGCGGTGATCTCGGTGTTGGAGAAATTTGAAAGCACCAGCGCCGAGTTTTCGGGCAGGCCGAGGACAATGCTTTGAACTTCGTGAAGTTCAACAATGACCGCTTTTTCATCAAAAAAAAAGTTGGAGAAGTCCTGGTATAAAATTTGTTTACCGTTGAATTCGATCCATTTGGATTTCATGGCAGCCTCTCTCTTTATTTCTTTTGATTTTCAAGATATAGCGCAATGCCTGTGGCAATTGCGCCCGCAAATTCCCATAAGCCTATCCCCAGAAATTTTAGCGGGGCGACCCCGGAAATAACGAGGGTTGTGAAAACAATGAATGTAAGTGTGCGGAAGGGCACGGTCCAACGGTAAAAGATCCTTACATCATTCAGGGCGGCGAACACATAGTAAATGCCCACATTAAAGGATGCCATTGAGGAGGCGGTCATAAAAACAATCGTGTAATCGCCCGCTGCGCGCTGCGCGCGTTCGATCACTTCAAAGCCGAGAATGGATAAAAGGATTTCAGGGCGGATCAGGCCGACTAGGCCAAGTACGATTGCAAGAAAACCGAATATGAAGATGGTCCAGCCTGCTGCGTTGTGAATTTTCATTAATGTGTTCTCCTTTGGAAATTATACCCGCAATCGCCTGCCATGATAAAATACCACCCATTATGGCAAAACATTTGGTGCTGGTGGCTGGGAATATCGGTGCAGGCAAAACGTCGCTGACGGAACGGATCGGCGCGCGCCTGGGTTGGTGGACGGGGTACGAGTCTGTGATGGACAATCCCTATCTCTCCGATTTTTACGGGGATATGCACGCCTGGTCTTTCCATTTGCAGATATTCTTTTTAGGACATCGTGCAGAGCAGTATTTGGAAGCCTCCCGCGATGCCCGTTCCTCCATTTTGGACCGCAGTATTTACGAGGATGCCCGTATTTTTGCGCGCGCTTTGCATCACATGGGGAATTTGGGTGAGCGCGATTATCTTGCTTATCGCAGGCTTTTTGATGTGGTGGTGAATGGTCTCCCGCGTCCCGACTTGTTAATCTATCTGAAAGCCCCCGTGCCGGTGTTGATGGACCGCATCCGCAGGCGCGCCCGTAATATGGAAACAGGCATCACGCCTGAGTATCTTTCCCTGCTGGATACGTTTTACGATGAATGGCTCGGCTCATTCGACCTTTGCCCTGTTCTGACCATCCAGACAAATGACCACGACTATGTGAATCAACCTGTCCACCTTGACCTTGTCGTACAGCGGATTCAAAATAAATTGGCCGGCAAGGAAACCATGGAGCTGCGAAGTTGAGTACGCCTCTTCAAAAGAAAGACGCAACCACTGCGTTTCTAAAAATTCCACTGTTTCATAAGATCCCAAAACTGGAACTCTATAAACTGGTTGACGAACTGCCTGCGAAAGACTACAAAGCAGGTGGTTATCTCTTTCACGCTGGTGATGAGGGCGACAGTCTTTATGTGGTGTTGAGTGGCATGCTTGAGATCGTGCTTGCCAGCGACACGAAAGATGAAATGTTTTTGCGCGTTTGCGGGCCGGGTGAATATGTAGGCGAGATGAGTCTGATTATGCCCAAGGGCAGGCGGACTGCGAGCGTCCGTGCCAAGGAAGATTCCCGCGTGCTCGTGATGGGACGGGACAAATTCACCGAAGCCCTAGAGCGCTGGCCTACGATTGCCTACTCCATGATCGAGATCATGAGCGAGCGGCTGGATACCTCCAACGAAGCTGCGTTCCATGACCTTGTCGCAAAGAACCATGCTTTGCAGCAGGCCTATGATGAGTTGAAAGCCGCGCAGGCGCAGTTGATCGAGAAAGAACGCCTCGAACGCGAATTGCAAGTTGCCGCCGATATTCAGTTGAGCATCCTTCCGGATGTCCTGCCGGAATTTGACAGCTTTGGCTTTGGCGCGCGCATCCTTCCCGCCCGCCAAGTGGGAGGCGATTTTTATGATGTCTTCGTGCTCAAAGACGGACGACTTGGTGTGTTGATCGGAGATGTGGCCGACAAGGGCGTGCCTTCCGCCTTATTCATGGCGCGCGCACATGCGCTCATCATGGCCGAAGCCGATATCGGCCTGACCGCGGGCGATGCGCTCAGGCTTGTCAATACTCACATCACCCGCCTGCAAAAGTCCACACAGTTTGTGACTGTGCTGTATGGAATATTAGATATGGAAACCCGCGAGTTTTCTTACGCCCGTGCCGGACACGAACCGCCGCTGATTTTGCACAGCGATGGCAGTGTGGAGCGCGTCCCTCACAGCTCGGGCATGGCGCTTGGACTTTGGGATATGATCACGCTGGATGAGCGCGCTATCCAATTGCTCCCCGGTGACACATTACTTTTATTCACCGACGGCATGACGGATTGCCGCAGCCCCAAAGGGGAGGCATTCGGTCTGGAGCGCATCAAAAAAACACTGAGCGGGCTGACCAATGTCAGTGCTCAATTGGTGTGCGATAACCTGCTCGAGACGTTGAATCAATATCAGGATGGCTCGAAACAGGATGATGATGTAACCCTTGTAGCAGTTACCGCCGCAATCCGCTGACTGCTGCATAGCCAAACAAAAAACTCACTCGTGAAGGGTGAGTTTTTTGTTTGAATTTTCGTCATTGCGAAGGCGCTCTTGTTTTTGCCTGAGCAATCTTCAAAATTTGCTGCGGTTTTTTTTATCTCAACGCCTGTTCAAGGTCCGCGAGCAGATCATCTACATTTTCGATCCCAACCGAAAGCCGCACCAGCCCGGGGTCAACTTCCAGCGTTGAGCCTTGCGTGGAGAGATGCGTCATCGCGGCTGGGACTTCAATCAGCGACTCGACGCCGCCAAGTGATTCTGCCAGCGTAAACAGTTTTGTGGATTCTGCGACTTTGACAGCCGCGTCCTTCCCATCTTTCATCACGAACGAGATCATTCCTCCACCGTTCTTCATTTGCCGCTTCGCTATCTGGACCTGAGGATGACTCTCGTGAAATGGATAGATCAACTTTTTGACATTTTTCTGCTTCTCCAAAAATGCCACGATCTTCTCTGCATTCTGAGCGTGCCTGTCCATGCGGATTGGCAGAGTCTTGATTCCGCGCAGCACGAGGAACGAATCCATTGGCCCTTGGATCCCGCCGATGGCATTTTGTAGATAAGCCAACTGTGCGCCAAGTTCTTTATCTTTACCAATAATTGCACCGCCCACTACATCCGAATGCCCACCAAGATATTTCGTCATGGAGTGGACAACCAGGTCTGCGCCTAATTCGAGCGGACGTTGGAGATATGGGGTTGCGAAGGTGTTGTCCACGACGAGTAATGGTTTGTTTGGATGGCTTTTCACGATTTGCGCAACAGCGCGAATGTCACTCACTGCCAATAAAGGATTCGTGGGAGTCTCCAGCCACACAATTCGTGTGGACGGGTTTAATGCCTCAGCTAGATTCTCAGGATCGGTCGTGTCAGCAAACGTAAAGTCCAGACCGAAGCGGCGCAGTACTTTATCAAAAAGACGGAAAGTTCCGCCATATACATCGTTGCCCGCCACAACATGGTCGCCCTGTCCGAGCATTCGCAGTACCGTATCCGTTGCGGCCATGCCAGAAGCGAAGGCCAGACCCCATTGTCCGCTTTCCAACTCGGCGAGACAATCTTGCAGTGCCTTGCGTGTGGGGTTGAGCGTGCGCGAATATTCATATCCCTGCCGCGGCTTGCCAATGCCATCCTGTTTGTATGTGGACGTAAGATAAACAGGTGTCATCACTGCGCCGTTGTTAGGGTCTGCTTCCTGTCCTGCGTGAATGGCTAAAGTTTCAAATTTCATTCAATCTCCTCTGGCTTTGATATAATCATAAAAAATTTGTAGGCACTCCCAGATTATAAGATAATTTACAGGATCTAATTGGCGGAGGATTATTACAATGGACGGATTTATCGAAATTTTCAAACCGTATATCAATATTTTAATCATCGGCGCGGGGGGGGCGTTTCTGGCTATTGCCAGTTCCAAGTTGTTCGCTCGTTTACTACTTGGCTCCATGGGTGCCGGTTGGAGCAGGTTTATCGGCAGCCTGATTGCGCTTGCAATTAGTGTTTGGACGATCAAACTAATTCTTGATGTTGCAGATGCCAAAGGACTTCTCGTTGTCCTTATCACTGTCCTAACGGCGGCATTCGCACTCGGTTCGGATCGGGTTGCGGCAGACTTGGTATCCGGGGTCAGCTTGTTTTTTTCAAGACCGTATCAAGTGGGGGATATTGTTTCGATAGCAGGGCAGGAGGGAAGCGTGCGCGCCATTTCGATAACGCAAACTACTTTGGAAAGTCTCTTTGGCGACCAAATTTATATCCGTAACTCAGATGTTGAGTCTGGCACCATTGTCAATTACTCCGCCACTCCCGGGCACCTCATTACATCCCTGGTGATTTTGCCCGCCACCGAAGATTTGAATCTTGCGCTTGAAGCCATCGAGAAATCAATCCAGGGCTTTTCGCCTGAAATGGCAGGCTCTCCCTACCGTTCATCGGTTTCGGCGGAATCCGGCGAACCGGGGTATTTCAATATTGAAGTGCATATGTATGTGGCAGAGAGTTTGGATTATGGCCCCGAAAAAACGCGGCTCTTCCTGCGTGTGACGAATGCCCTCAAAGAGGCTGGTATTTCTCTCGCGCCTATCGACTAAAAGAAAATGCAAATCCCTCGTTCTTCTGTACCGAAAAAAAAACAGCACTATATTTTTAGTATGTTGTTTATCACCGTATTAACCACAACCATGATTGTGACAGGCGGATACGGCACTTTTCCTGATAACTCATTGACGAATGCATTTCAGGATGCGCTCAGCGGAATCCTCCCCCCCGAATTATTCAATCCATTTGATGCATATATGCAGACTCTATCCGCGCCACAGACCCCGCCCGGGTCTGATTCTGGGTCTGACGGTGTATCTTCGCCCGATCCCTTTGGCGTTATCTTGAGTTGGTTTGGAGTCGACGAGACCGTTGCTCCCACCACCACTTCCTTAACTGACAGCGCATCTGCACCTGATCCTCTTGGCGTTATCTTGAGTTGGTTTGGAGCAGACGAGTTTACTACTGCTCAGACCGGCACTTTCCTGTCTGACGATGCGCCTACGCCTGACCCTTTCGGCCTAATCTTGAGTTGGTTTGGAGCAGACGAGTTTACTACTGCTCAGACCGGCACTTTCCTGTCTGACGATGCGCCCACGCCTGACCCTTTCGGCCTAATCTTGAGTTGGTTTGGAGCGGACGAGTTTACTACTGCTCAGTCCGGCACTTTCCTGTCTGACGATGCGTCCACGCCTGATCCCTTCGGCCTAATTTTGAGTTGGTTTGGCGTAGACGAGGCTAGGTGCCCAGGCTGGAACATTTTTGTCTGATGGTTTACCCCCGCCTGATCCATTTGGCATGATCTTGAGCTTGTTTGGAAGAGATGGTGACACAGCCATTGTCACTGGTGCTGTACCCAATGTGCCGTCTGTTGTACAGGCAACACTGGCTGCGATTGGGCAGACACAGACACAGGTGGTTGTTATCCAAAGCAAAACTGCCATGGCAACTACACAAGCGCCAACGCAAACGCTTATCCCTACTGCTATATTTACAGCCTCACCCGTGCCAACTCTCTCTTCCACTCCGACTGTGGCACCGCTTGTCTATTACTTTCCGCCAACGGCTACCGACAAGCCTGAGCCGGAAGAAGAACCAGTGCCTACCTTTTTGCCTACCTTTACCTTTACGCCTACAAATACCCCAACCAATACCCCCACACCTGTTCCTAATCATTTAGTTCTTTATTTTGGCGCTGCTTCCCTGGGTAACATTGGCCCGCGCAGCTCTGCCGATGCGCTTTGTACAGCAAACCTCCCAAGCGGGTTCAGTAATTACCATGCCTTTCTTGGGTACAGCGCGCTCGATAGGATTGCGAACATGCCAGCAAATTATGGATTGCCAACCGGCTTACCCATACAGTCTGTTACAAATGTGGTGATCGCTAATAATTGGACCGACTTAATGGATGGAAGTATATCTGTGGCACTTAATGCTGCTGGTGTTTCTCCTACTTACAATTGGTGGTCTGGTGCGGAAGATGAATTTGGAACCCATTTGGATGGCATCACCCCAGATTGTAATGATTGGACAAGTAACAGCGGTGCTGATGGCGGGAATGAAGGCAACAGAAGCAGCACTACTGCTGCCTGGATGGATGTCGGTTTTGGGGTGGCATGTAACCAACTCATAGGTGTTCTCTGTATTGCTTATTAGGCGGCCCTTTTCAATTTCAAACAAGTACACGGATATCCATTGTTGTCGCCTTCAAAACGGCTGACTTTCCGAAAGCCTTCGCTCTCATACAGGGCGATGGCTTTTTTATTTCCTTCGAGCGCAATTGTCCATGCGCCTTCTCCGATCTCGCGGACTCCTATGCGGAGTAGTTCGCGCCCAATGCCGTGGCCGTAGTAATCAGGATCAACGTAAAGCCACGCGAGATAATCCTCATCCACGCCGACAAAGCCAACCACTTTGTCATCTTCACAGGCGACGAATTTTTTGTGACGTTTTAGGTCTTCTGCTTCCTCGTCCTGTTCAATGGGGACGAATCCGCGCGGGTCACAGGAGCCGAGTAATTCATCCGGCCGTGCGCGGTCGTGGATCTGGCAGATGGCTTGCCAGTCTGCATCTTGATAATCGCGATATTCCGTCATGATGTTTTTCTTTCAATTCGTTGTTTTATATGTTGAATGAAATCAAGAGTTTCGCCCAGAAAAATAGTCCCTTCTTCATGGTTTGATACTGCAATTGCTCTATCGATTAATTGATTCCATTGGTTGTCTAATTTGGTTCTTGCCCATTGAGTCGCTTTTGGTTTCGAGGTGATGGTTCCATGCTCCAAGCCGTGCAGAACACGGCACATCGTGATCACCGCAAACGCCCGGTCTCCGTCTTCTTTGTCTCGCAGCCACGAGGCATCATTCAGCATTGGAAACCACCATTCATGTAGTACGCCCATGATGCAGCTTCGAATATCGTCAGGGGACACGAAATCGATTAACGTTTTTGGGTCTGGGCCTTCCAGTACCACTCCACATTCACGTACGACATGCCTTTGAATTACCCAATCACTTCCAGGGCTGTCAAGATAAAATTTTCCTTCATTAATAGTTGGGCATGCCGCACTGTTTGGATTGTGCTTGCGAATCAGTTCTTTTGGAATGTACGCGCCTTCTAATTTACCGGCTCGTTTCAAACTGGTTGCCCATGTTTGTTTGTGCATGGCGCCCAGTTCAGAGATTGTTCTTTCTGAAAGGTAATCTGTTGTGACCACGAGGAAATCGATGTCACTGGTTTCAGGGTTGAAATCTCCGCTGGAGAGTGAGCCATAAAGATACATGCCAACGAATTGCTCTTTCAAAATATCTCTCACTCTTTTAAGAAGTAAATTTAATATTTCATTTACATCATCGTAGGGTGTGTAGTGTTGAATAGACATGGTGAACCTACTTGAAAATTTTTCCATCTTTTGCCAGCCACACATCAGAGGCAAAGCGCTCGATGAAATTCCTATCGTGGACGACGGCGAGAATGGTTCCGTTGAAGTTTTCGAGGGCTTCCTCGAAGCGCTCTCGCGAGGGAATATCAAGGTGATTGATGGGTTCGTCCAGAATAAGGAAGGTACATCCTTGAGCGACGAGGATTGCGAGCTGCAAACGGGCACGTTCGCCGAATGACAGGTCACGGGAAAGCCGAAGCGCGTCATCTCCTTTGAAAAGGAAATAATGCAGGAAGTTGCGCGTGTCCGTTTCGTTCATGGTGGAGACATTTTGAATGCTTTGGACTGCATTGAAGTTTGGATTGAGCAGTTCCTGTTCCTGTGCCATGTAACCGAGCTTTGTCGCACCGCCCAGACGGAAGGAACCCGCGAGTGGGGGAATTTTGCCAACGATGGTTCGAATGAATGAAGTTTTTCCCGCACCGTTTGGCCCCGTCAACACAACCCGTTGACCTGCTCGGATGAAGAGGTTGATGTTTTCCAATAATGGATTTTCTAGCGTGTAGCCAATTGATAGCGATTCGGTGACCAGCACATCTTTGGATTGATGGTCAGGTTGGGCGAAGTCCAATTTCATTTTCCAGCTTCCACGCGGCCGTTCGACTTTTTCGTCAGTGAGGATCGTGTCAATGCGGGCTTCAATATTTTTGGCGCGGCCAGCCACGTTTTTGGTGGCGCGATTGCCGAAGAAGCCTTTTGCGAATTTATCACCACTGTCTGATTTGCCGCCTTTTTTCATGATGGTCATGCTGCGGATGTGTTTTGCAGCGCGGCGCAGTTGAGCGATCTCGTCCTGTTGGTCTTGATATTCTTGAAGCTGCTTGTCGTATTCAAGCAGTTTTTGATCGAGGTAATCGCTGTAGTTACCGTCAAATTTGCGGATGAGGTGAGTCGCTGAATCCAGTTCAAGAATGGAGTTGACGGTGTTATCTAAAAACGCGCGGTCGTGAGAGACGATGAGTGCTGCGCCGCGAAAGTGATTGAGCCACTCTTCCAACCATTCCAACATTTCGATGTCGAGATGGTTGGTGGGTTCATCC
Organism: Candidatus Villigracilis propinquus; assembly: GCA_016714565.1. Taxonomy (GTDB): domain Bacteria; phylum Chloroflexota; class Anaerolineae; order Anaerolineales; family Villigracilaceae; genus Villigracilis; species Villigracilis propinquus. Next base: position 50,807 of record JADKDM010000010.1, on the reverse strand, counting down.
AACAGCAGGAGATGCGGGTCTTCAAGCAGAACACGCGCAAGCATGAGACGAGTCTTTTGTCCGCCGCTGAGATGGGCGATGGGGGTGTCGAGGGGGAAGTCTGCGAGGCCGAGCGGAGTCAAAATTGCAGAAGGCGGAAGGCTGTCAGCAGATAGTTTATACAATGCCTCGTCATATTGTTGGTGAAGAGCCTCGTTGTTAGGGTCTTGGGTCAATGCCAAAGCCAATGACTCTACTTCAGCGGCGGGGTCTGTTTGGGTTGTTGAATCAGGCGTGAGCGCGGAGCGAAGCGTCTCTTCGGGGGAAAATTCTGCTCCCTGGGCGAGGTATCCAACGCGTAGATTAAGGCGCGTCGAAACGACATTTCCCGAATCAGGAAGTTCGAGACCTGCAAGAATTTTCATGAGCGTGGTCTTGCCTGAGCCGTTCGCGCCAATGAGGCCGATGCGCTCGCCCGCGCTGATGTTGAAATTTATATTTTGAAGGATCGGCTGGATGCCATAATTTTTGTTGAGGTTGTGAATGCTAAGCATAAGGTAACTCCGTAGTTAAAAAGAAAACCGAGGACATGCCTCGGTTAATGAATCAAAACAGAAGGGGATGTCCTAAAAGATTGGTTGACTACAGAGTGTCCGTCATTCGCTGCGCTCCTTTGATTAGCAATTAAATTTTATCACATTGGGGTAAACTTGTGCGCTGGTTCGGCGTCTACATCAAAGAGGAAACGATGACAAAAAAAATATTAGTTGTTCTTGCACATCCAGACGATGAATCGTTTGGGTTGGGTGGTACGATCGCTTTGTATTCGCAGCGCGGATATGAAACTTATTATATTTGCGCTACACGCGGCGAAGCTGGTACCGTGGACGAGGAGCATTTGCGCGGTTTTAAAGATACAGCTGAAATGCGCACCGATGAGTTGATGCGTGCCGCAAAGTATTTGGGTTTGAAGGACGTGATCTTTTTGGATTACCGCGATTCAGGAATGCCTGGCATGGAGGATAACAACCATCCCAAGGCGCAGATCAATGCCCCCATTGAAGAGGTAGCTGGCCGCGTGGTGAAATATATCCGTGAGATTAAGCCTGACATTGTGTTGACCTTCGACCCAATTGGTGGATATAAACATCCCGACCACATTCACATTCACAAGGCGACGGTGTTTGCCTTTGCCAATGCGGACAACGCTTCTTTCTACCCCGAAGCTGGTGAGCCTTTCAAGCCGCAGGCTTTGTACTTTCAGGTTTTTCCAAAAGGCTTGCTGAGGGCTGCTGTTTTCCTGATGCCACTCTTTGGTAAGGATCCCACAAAATTTGGGCGGAATGGCGATATCAATATCAAGGAATTGGCTGAAGTGACATTCCCTGTGCATGTGCGTTTGAACACCCGCTCTGCTTCAGAAGCAAAAACAAAGGCGAGCGAATGCCATGCTTCACAAGGCGGTGGACAAATGCGGCGTGGGTTGATGGGCTTCGTGACGAAGTTGATCGGCGAGCGGGAAGATTATATGCGCGCGTACCCGCCGGTGGACGGCAGTTTCAAGCGCAAATACGATTTGTTCGATATTGAATAAGTGGCCCCCCAAGCGATTCCTTTGACCTGATAAAAACGGATGTGGGCCTTTGTTTATACGGAAATATGCAAAGCACCTGTTGTTGAGAAAATCTTTTTTCTCAACAACAGGTGCTTTGCTTTCTTTACAAACTTTGGAGACGACTGCTTGAATTTACAGTTCTCAGTGCTGTCAATCAGCCAGGGCGGGGCTTATAGTTGCCTTTGAATACCTGTGCAGTTTCTCGTATATAAACACGATCGGGTAAGCCAGAATGGTAAGCGTATCCATAACAATAAATAACAGTTTCAGTTTCATTGTTTTTCTCCTCGGGTTTGCTTGAAAACGATCAAACGAGCTTTACGGTTTCTGGTTCCGCTTTTTGTTTTTAGGTTTAAACCCATTGTTCGCAGGATTTTGACCGTCTTTTATCGGCGCAGTTTCATTATTTTTCATAAGAGTCTGCACTGGCGAAGTGTCTTTCGAAGGCGTGTTCGGATTGGTGTGCGAATTATCTTTTTTGGGCTTGCGTTTACTGACACCTTTGTGTCCCATTTGATTCTCCTTTGTTTGAATCGTTGAAATACAGGTTTATTTTTTCTGTTGGAGATGCTGTGGCATTCCGGCAGTTTCATCCAAAAGCTTGCCGATCTGTTTGACCCTCTGACGGTTGGCTTCGTGCTCTGCCACTCGCTTATTGAATTCGTTCTCGTCTATGATCACAATGTCAGGCGGGGTTTGAGCGGAAAGCAGCAGAGTGGCATCGTCTTTGAGCTTTATATCGTCAAATACTTTCAGGAAAGCCCCCGCAACCTGACGCGCAAATGTCCGTTCATCGGTTGGGGTTTCGTCAACAGACAAGAGAGGGGTAGTTTCCGCTTCTTTTGCATAAACAACCCGCGCCAAAAGTTTGCCGTTGTCAATAAATGGATAGTCAATGTGTGTGGGCAATTTGCCAAAATTTCCGCGGTCAAGGATGAAGGCATAGCGAAGTTCATCACTGTTGCATGACACCACCTGTAATTGAAGTTCGTTTGCCAGGTCGCGCAGCAGGTGTGGGGCGAAATAATCACCAAACGGGATTGTCGTATATCTGGCAATGTACGTATTGTTGAGAATGCCAAACAGCACGATCATTCCGGTGTCGGGATCCTGTGTCAGCCGCCAGCGTTTAAAGCGCGGCAACAATCCTGATTTTTTGAGAACGGCTGCGACCTGTGACCTGATCTGCCGCGTACGCAGCGCAAAATCAGTTGGATCAATTGCCTGGGGCTGGTGTATCATCTTCGTCCTTCTTTTCATTATCAAGCAGTGTGTTCTTTACGTCGTCAACCCATTCATGTACTTCATCATCCGGAGACGTGAGCTGAGAGTCGTTTTCGATTACATCACTCTCAATGTACGGCAATGTGTGGCGGCGACTTGCAATTTCAGCCATGGGCGCTGAGAGCTTGTCAACGGGTTTTTCGAGAATGCGCTGGTTGACTTGCTGAATTTGCAGCCAGCGCCAGAATCCCCAAATACCAAAACCTGCCAGTGATACAGCAAAGAGCGGAAGACACCACATCCATAGGAATGCGATCGGTCCCTGCCGCTGCTCTTCGCGTTGACGTTTCTGATCAACATACCATTGGGATGTGGCGGCGGCGGACTGGGTTTGAGTGGCGATCGTATTGGCGATGGCTGTCTGAGTGCCGGCAGCAATGTCGTTCTTGTTTTGCTGGGTACTTACAGCATATGAGTTTTGTGTTCCGGCTACACTTGTCTCTTGCAGGTTGTATTGTGACTGGGTCATCGCGGCTACCTGAGTAGCCGCGGCGGAATTCAAAGTGGCCTGCGCGTTGGCGCGTACGATCTCAGCCGTGCCTGCGATTTGAGCGGCGATCACATTGGCATTGTTTTGATCCTGCGTTTGCGCCGCGCTCAAAGTAGTGTTGGCCGAATTCAAGGTGGCCTGTGCGTTGGCTCGCACGATCTCAGCAGTGCCTGCTGCCTGATTATTGGAGTTATTCATTTCCTGAGTTTGGGCAGCAGACAGAGTTGCCTGGGCGCATGCTTCACATGCCACATCTACCAGAATTGGCGTTCCCAGTAACGTATTATTTGCAGGCGCGATTGATGTCTGTGCCGCGCAGGCGGACAGGATCAACAAGATCGTTGCCCCAACTGTGGCGGCGCGCAAATAATGGTACATCGAGTTCTCTCTTACGCTCCACTGGCTTGTGAAATTTCCTTCACCATTGCAGCGGTTCTTTTGGGGTGGTTGCCGTGCATGGCAACATCTGCCAGGGAAATGATCCCAAGGATTTTGTTGTCGTCATCCACGATGGGAATGCGGCGAAGTTGATTTTCGGACATCGCGTCAAGCGCTTTTTGCAGGTTGTCTTCGGCGGAACAGGTGACTACTTTGCGTGTCATTACCGTTTCCACTTTGGTCGATTGGGCGTCCAGCCCTTCGGCTACGATCCTCAATGTCAGGTCGCGGTCGGTTACGATGCCGATCAGTTTCTTCGTCTGCTCGTTTTCTACAACTGGGATGGAGCCGACGTGCTCGCTCTTCATCATGTCCGCTGCTTTTGATACGAGATCGTTTGGCAAACAACAGACAGGATTTTTTGTCATTATTTCACTACACTTTTTCATTGGGTACTCCTATAAAGCTTTCAATTAAAGCTTTCAATTCGCGGCTGACAGCTAACGCAAGTAGCCGATCAAGAATAGTACGATGAGAACTACAACGACTGTATATAACATTGGATATCTCCTTTCTTTTGTGGGATATGGGGAACCGCCAATTTGGCGGTTCCCCATTTATTGATGAAGGTGAAGTTATACGATCCCTAACAATCTCAAGACGATGAGAATAAGGGCAATGACAAGCAGCGTGTGAACAACATTACCGCTGCGGGGAATTCCGGAATACACGGTTGGCCCGAAGTATCCAAGAAGCCATAGAATGAGCAGAATTACGATGATCCAGGTAAGCATGAGGTTTCTCCTTTTATTTGATTTGTTCTTAATTCATCTTACAATGAAGGCTCCCCAGCCACATCCATCGGCTGGGGAGTGTTTGTCTCCACCAATTGGGGGAGGGGGGAACTGACCTATGGAACTAGCACATCCTCCCGGGTGTTGAAGTTGGCAGGGAGGCAGGTAAAGCCAAATCCCGCGGAATAGGAGTCTTTTACGCCATCCAGCCCGGGGTTGAACTTGCCGGAGGCATCCAGCAGATCTAGGTCTGGAGCGATCGCGATCATCAAGAGGGGGTTATTCTCAAGCTCCTGTAGGGTGATCGTATTATTGTTGTCTGAGTCGAATGCCTGTAAAAGCGGGGTTGCAGCGACGTTATTGGTCTTTACCAATAGATTGAGTCCATCCGCTATGGCGGGCAGGAGCTTGCCGCGGAATTCTTCGACAGTTACGCCGCCGCCAAGTTTGCCATCAACGCAGCCCTTCGCGCTGAAGTCTGTTTCGAGGCGGAGACCGACCAATCCCACCTCTACCTGTTGACCGAGCAGAAACAATTGGACTTGTGCGGTACCCGGTCCGCCGGAGAAGTGGCCGTTCGTGACCGAACCAACTATCGGCGAGGCGGGAGGCGAAGCTGAATCGAGGGTGAACTTGTCCAGGCCGTCAAAATTCGGGGCGGCAGCGGTTCTTTGTCCTAGAAAGATCGACCATGAGACACTCGAGTCGTTCATGAAATCATCTGCCTTCACCATGTGAAGTGAAATAAGCTGACCCGTATTGATTGCCTGATCGAGGGTTGCCTGTAATTCAAGGTTCGGGGCTGCGGCGGTGAGCAGGGTAAGCAGCTCTCCAAATTTATTATCCAGAGTTTTTTTCGAATCACCGTCCACATTCAGTGCGAAGGCTTTTGTCTGGTCTTGTGTTGTGGGGACGATAAGTTTGTTGGTAACAAATTGATATTGCACGCCTGTCTTGGGCATTTCGGTGGCGGTTGGTGTTGGTACAACCTGCACCGGTGTTGGATTAATAGCACTGCAAGCAGCGAGCAATAAAAGGATCAAGCTGGCATTTATAAAAAACACATTTTTCATCTTCATGATAGGTCTCCATTTTTTCGTTCATGTTTCTTGCGGATTGTTTTGATAATTTGGTGCGGGTTAAGTTTCTCTGCCGGAATTAACACCAAGTAGCATTCAATTAGGGTACGCTGTTTGTACCAAGCATAAACAAAATACTCCCCAGCTACATCCATCGGCTGGGGAGTATTCGTCTCCGCTGGTTGGGGGAGTATTCAGAATTATGGGAGGGTTAAGCCGGGTGTATCAGTGGTTAATACTGACGTGGGCAGGATTGGTTCTGCTTTCTCGATCAATGAGGTAAGTCTCTCCATGCTGCTCATCACCAACGGCGGCGGCGATTCGTTCATCCCGCTTATGACAGTAAGCAACTGCGCCTGACGTTCTTTGAGATCCATAATTTGGACTGCCGCGCCAGATGCCAGGCGGTTGCTGACGAGCATACTCCACGATATTTGGCAGGCAGCTGACAGGGGCGGCGCGACAAGAATCCCGGGCAATCCGAACATATCTGCCAGGGCCAGCAAAATGATTAAGGTCAGGATGGGGTTATCCCATTTACGCCTGAACAGGCGCGGCTCGACCCAAATTTGCAGGGCAATTAAAATGATGAGCGTGTAGAGTGCGGTAAATACACCAAGTTGGAGACTCGTCGAAAGGCCAATAATCAACGGTGTAATGATCGCAAGCAACGCACCCACGACCGGGACGAGCCATGCCAATGCGCCAATGAGTGCAAGCAATACGGGATATTGAGAGCCGAGCAGCCAATACCCAAACCCCAACAGTAGTGCCGCCAGCACGCTTTGCATTATTTCGCTGCGGATGTATGCTCCGAGGTCGATTTCGATCGTGCGCCAAATGCTGCGCGCATGTTTTCGCTGCTCCGCTGGAAGCAGGGAGAGCCAAAGCCGCTCAAAATGAATTTGATTGATACTCCAATAGACACTCAAGAAAAGAACGAGCAAGATGCCGCTAATGACTCCGCCAAATCCCTCTGAGAAGTTGAGCATGGCTGGAAGAACAAGCTGGCCTTGTTCGCCGGTAACGGCTGTAAAGAGCTTGTCGGGTGTTGGAAGCCATGCTGATAGAGTACTCTGGATGAGACTGCCTTCCAGCCAGTGAGGGAACATCCACCCTCCTTGCATGAGTTGTGACAAGGCAAATTGTTGCATATCGCCGGCTACATACCTGCCGGCAAACAGGATCAAGAGGCCGAAACCGCCAAGGATAAGGAGGTAAAGCAGGATCAGTAGCAGGCGTATCATCGAACCGTTTTTTTTCCAACCTACAACAAACGGACGAACTGTTGCTGCCAGCGCAAGTGAGACCATTATATAAACAAGCACAACGCGGAATTGCCACAACACCACGAGGGCTAGTAGGGTGGTCATCACGGCTGTACTAAATATCACCACTTGTTTTGTCATGGCTCATCCGTTGAACTTGCCTGATTCAGTAAAGCATCAAGGTCGGTTGTGATGGTCTCGATCTCATCCATTACCTGGTCGATCTGCTTGATGCGTAAATCTGAACCTCTTTTCTTAAGCCTTGCCTGTTTACGCAGGTCGCTGATCAGGTCCTGTGCCTCATAGCGCAGACGGCTGGCATAATCACGTCCGCTTGAAACCTCTACATCGGCGGTTGTTGGATAAAAGACAAAGTGATTGAGCACCAGTTGGAGAATGGCGGCTAAGGGAATTGCCATCAACGCGCCGGCAATCCCGAAAAATGAACTGAACGCAAACAGCGCGAGAAGCGTGACAAATGGATTGACTCCGACTGCTTTGCTCATGATGCGCGGCACCAGCAAACTATTTTCCAATTGCTGAATAACAGTCGTTGCGACGATGACCCAGATCAGCTTGTCCGGCCCGATGGACAACGCAATCATTGATGCAGGCACAGCGCCAAGTAGTGGGCCGATCATCGGCACGGCTTCCAGTACGCCAGCAACGAGTGCGAGCACAAAAGCGTTTGGCAAACCGATCAGCCGGTAAGCGACAAAAGCCATGGAACCGACAACCAGACATAGAAGTCCCTGCCCGGCTATGTAGTAGCCCACCTTGGTTTCCATGGCTGAAACCAGATCCCTGATCGTCTCGCGCTGGCTTTGGGAAACCAGCATCAGGAAGGATTGGATAATACGAGGTCCATCGAGAGTCCAGTAAAATGACAGTACTACAGTCACGATGGCGACGAAAACAAACCTGCCCGCCGATTTTATATATCCCATTATTTGCCCTGCTGAAGCCATCACATCTTCACCTGTTTGTTGGACGGGCTTTAGGTTTGGCAGCACAGACGGGATGGAATCGCTTAATCGTGAAATTAATGGATTGGGATAATTTACCATCCAGTCATGCAGGCTTTGATAATAGCCTGGTAATGCGGCGGTAATAGTTGCACCTTGTTTAAGGATCAATGGCAACAACAACAACAGAAAACTTGCGAACAGCATGATCAGTATCAGGTAGACAAACAGAACTCCCGCTGTTCGAGAAACCCCGTGCTGATATAACCATGTCACGGCCGGCCTGATGACCGTGCCAATCATGATGGCGATAAATAAAATGAAGACCACCTGATTAAATCTGTACAGCAGCCAGAAGCCAAATATAACGGACGCAAACACCAACGTCGCCCACACGACCCGGCGAAACGTCCACACGTAAGGTTCTAATGGGGAGGGAAGCGCCATGGATATTCTGAATTCTGCTTAACGAGTCAAGCGCGGCAATGTGCTTCCCCGAAACAAAAAGGTCAGCGCAAAGCCTGTGACAAATCCGCCAACGTGCGCCATATAAGCGACACCGCCCGTATCCGCTGTGCCGGTGATCGAACCGATACTGCTAAATAACTGCAAGACGATCCAGAAACCGATTACGATCAAGGCAGGGACCTGGATCACTTGCTGCCCTTGCAAGACTCTTACCCGTCCCTGTGGGAACAGCAAGATGTAAGAGCCAAGCACTCCCGCTATCGCACCCGATGCGCCTAAATTTGGGATATTTGAATCGAGGCTAAATGCCAATTGAGCAAAGGTTGCCCCAAGGCCGCAGAGCAGGTAAAAGATCAGAAAATTTGAATGTCCGAAGCGGTCTTCCACATTGTCCCCGAAGATCCACAGGTAAAGCATGTTGCCGCCCAAATGAAGCCAGCCGGCATGCATGAACATGGATGTGAAAAGAGTCGGGACATCAGCGAAGGGGTTGGCAACAAAACGGCTGGGGACGAAAGACCACTTCATAATAAACGCATCACCGCCACTCATCTCTATAAAAAAGAATAGCACGTTTAAGACGATCAATGCGTACGTAACGAGCGGAACGATCCTGCGGGAACTATTATCATCGCCGATGGGTAGCATGGGAATTATCTCCTGTTAGAATAATGGAATTTTCCGTACCTTTATCAAGAAAAGAATCCGTAAGTGCAATGACAGGAAAAGGAATCAATTCCTTTCTGTCAGACTGTATGGATTTTTCCATCATGATTTCGTTTGTCACGATCACCTTCAAGGCTTCCACCTTCATGTCGTGTTCAAAGCTGCCGTAGGCTTGTATCACCTGTTCCAGCGTAAAGTGACGGGAGATCAATCGGCTCTGCGGAAGTTTCCTTGAAAAAATCCTCAGATCGATTTTGGGCATCATCGAAGCGGCTAGGTGGGTTGTCCATAGAATATTATGAGTCATGTTTTCCCTGTACAATTTTATTACTATCATTCAGAAGAATGTTGAAATACATTGTTTGGTCTTACCGGCCTGGGCTGTCATTCGCGACAAGTTGCTCTTTGAGTGATTGACCTTCCAGGATGGCGTTGCCGAACGAATCCGAAGCGCGCATCGCTTCATTGAACATAACGCCGTTGGTGATGATCACCTTCAAAGCCTGTTCCTGCATCGCATTCTCAAACGTATCGTAGGCCAGCATCACCTGATCGAGCATGAAATGATGCGTAACAAGTTGATCTAATGGGAGTTTTCCCGCAAGCACAGTTTTCAAGAGCAGCGGAGTTGTTACCGTATCCACAAGGCCGGTGGTCAATGTGATATTTTGTGACCAGAGTTTTTCCAGATTCAGTTGAACGGGTTTGCCGTGAACGCCCACGTTCGCAATGTGCCCGCCCGCAGTGACAATCTCCTGACAGATATCAAAACTCGATGGGATGCCAATGGCTTCAACCGCTACATCCACGCCGCGGTTATTCGTGACCGCCATGATCTTTTCGGCAGCATTGCCAAGGTCATTGTGCAGAACCAGCGTCGCTCCAAACTTCTTTGCAACTTCCAGACGATTGTCGTCGTTATCCACCATGATGATCCCAGCTGGCGAATAGAATTGTGCCGTCAAAAGGACAGCGAGACCGATCGGGCCTGCGCCGATAACTGCCACTGTGTCCCCGGGCTTGATCTTCCCGTTGAGCACTCCGCATTCAAACCCCGTCGGCAGGATATCACTTAATAGAACAAGAGCATCCTCTTCGGCACCCGGCGGAATCGGATACAGGCTATTGTCCGCAAACGGGATGCGGACATATTCTGCCTGAGTCCCGTCGATCAAATTTCCCAGGATCCAACCGCCGCCATTTTCACAGTGTGAATACATCCCCTTTTTGCAATTTGTGCATCTTCCACAGGAACTGATGCATGAAATTAGAACGTGATCTCCGATTCGGAAGTTTGATACATTCTCGCCCATTTTCTCGATCACACCTACCCCTTCATGCCCGAGGATGCGGCCATCCGTCACGCTGGGTACATCCCCTTTCATAATATGCAGGTCGGTTCCACAGATCGTTGTCTTGGTAATTCTAACAATCACATCCGTTGTGTCTTTGATGGCCGGCATGGGCTTTTCTTCGTAGGAACGTTTTCCCGGGCCATGATATACAAGTGCTTTCATTTTTATCTCCTTTTGGTTCAATACAATTCCACTGGTTTTAATTTTTTATAAACCGAAGCTGTCGTTTGCAAAGAATTGATCCCTGATCGACGCCTCTTCCACAACGGCCCCGAAAGGGAGTTCTTGAGATTCTGTCGTAATTTGAACAGCAATATCCAGCAGATACTTGATCGGGAACAACACGTCATCCCGGCAATATGGATAAGGGGGTGTCCAAACCAGATCTGGCGCCACAAAAGCGTCGGGATCGAAATCCATAAAGCGGTTGCTATCATAACTGCGGATGTGGAGAAAGCCTGAGCTTTTAGTTAAAAAGCGGACGGTCTTCATCGGCACCGTAATACGTAGCTCTACTGGAGATGCCCCGCCATTGTTATTGGCTGTTCGCTCCCGATCTCCAAACCTCCCCTGAATGACCATGGCGACGACACGCCGGTTGTTCGGATTCACGATCACATGCTTCACGATACCGGATACCCCATCCAGAAAATAGATTACTACCCCGATGGCGGGCTGCAGGAACGGCCAGGCTTGCGGCTCAAACTTAACGCTGGCTACCTGTATATTATTGATCACACCGCGAACATTTGGGTTGCGCGCCACGCACTGCTCTGCCAGTAGTTTCACCTTATCGCTTTTCACCTTGCCGTTCAAAGAGATTACCCCGTGTGATGAGCCGGTAAAGAACTTGCAGTTATATGTGTGCTCCAGCGCCCCGAGGGATGTTGCTACCTCGGGGGTTAGTTTATCGTCGAGGACAAGGTTGTTTATTACTCCAAGAATGCCGGGGATGCCCTGCATGGCGCTTTCAATTCTGCTTTGGCTGGATGAATTCAAGATATGACCATTCAAGTAGGCGACTCCATTTTTTACAAGGACATCGATCTCAAAGTATTCCAGCGCCCGTAGCACATCTTCCTTCAAAAAAGAACGGTAAATATTTTCTCTCAGTTCCGAGTCGTTTTTTTGAGCCTGGGTAAGATCATTTCCATCTTTCACACCATGGCTTCGTTCTTCACATCTCGAAACATCATTGAGACCTGCTTTTGTGGATTGTATTTGATACATGGTTAAACCTTTCGTTCTTTAGTCCATTTATTTTGATCGGATCGGGCTATAAAAAGTAGATGGCAAGAAAAATTAAAACGGGCAATAACTAAGTCAGAAATTTGATGGCAATCAGGGAAAAGATAGCGATGGCCAGCGTATCAATAAAACCGCTTGAATGTGGAACATTAGGGAGGCGGTCTTGACCAAAGAAGCTCAAAAACAATTGTGCCGTTAATATCAGAATGAAAATGGTCAACAAGAGATCCACCTGTAAATTATTTCGTAGTCATCTCTGTCCAAGCATCTGGATAGGTGTCAGTATTCATTTGATTCTCCTTGGGCTTTTCATAAAAGCTGTCTCAACATTGCACAGACGATCGGGACAGCATGGTGCGCCATCTCTTTTGATCTCTTAGCCTGTCATGATTACTTTGCCTTCACGGTGACGCTCATGGTTAGCGTGCAAAGAGTTCTACTATCGGCAACAAGTGCCCAGGTGGTACTGTAGACGCCGGGGTTGTCAGAAGCAAGCATATGCACAGTGATCGTTCCACTTTCTCCATTTTTGATGGTTTGAGCGAGATCGTATACATCGGTTTTTTGAAGTTTTGTGCCGCTGACAAATTTATAATCTACAGAATCCGAGCTCCAATCTTCGCCACTCTTATTTTGGACAGTCCAGATCGTGTCAAAACTGCTATTAACTGTGATTGAGTTTTTAGGCGCGGTAGTTATCACCAGACAAGAGCCGTCGGAAGACTGTACAGTGGCAACAGCAGTATTTTGTACTGCCACAGTTGAGGTTGAGATGGCAACCCAAATGGCTTGACCAAAGAGGGAGCCTTTTTCATTTTGAACCTGCCAGAAGCCTTGATAGGTTAATGGATCGGTTGGAGCGGTGAGGGGTATGCTTAAATCAATGGTTTGGCCCGGCGTCACATTCGCTGGAATATTCAACGGCAGTCCACCCATTTGAGCGGCGGTAACATTTCCATACGCGTATACCAGACGGTAATTCGGTGTCCACGTGCAGGTGCCTGTATTTTGCACACGCCAGGTCTTCACAAATGCTTCTCCTGGTTTGACAAATGGCGGGGACTTCATGTTACTATCCCCATAGGTTACATCTGCAACGAATTTCATTCCGTCCACGCAGGCAAGCGGGGCGGCCACCACTGGAAGAGGGAAAATCAGGGTGGCGGCTGGAATCGGGGTGGATAAAGCGCCGCTCACATCGCTCTGAATATATTGTTGGATCAAGCCCAGGACCGTCCCATCGGTCAGCATCTCATCCATTACCCGATCGATCTCTGCTTTTAATTGCGGTGTATCCAAGCGCATTGCAATCGCAAGGTCTTGTTCATGGAAGCCCGTACCAACCACGCGCAAATTCTGCTGGGAGCCGTAATAATTGGCGGTTGCTTCGCCGAGCAGTACAACATCCACGCGATTGGCGATCAGGTCGCGGACAGACTCATCGGTTTGCATGTAACTCAATAATTTATCCTGGCTCATCAGCCCGGTGTCGATCAATAAATTCTGTACCATTTTTTCATATGTGGTCCCTCGCCGCACGCCAACGCGCAGCCCTGCCAGTTGATTAAAATCGGTGATGCTTGTGATGGCGGAATCGTTATTTGCCAATATGGCAGTTTGGTTGACGTAGTAAATTGGTGAAAATGACATTTGGCTCATTCGCTCAGGGGTGATTGCCATGGCAGCTACAGCCAGGTCGATCTGGTTGAGCTGTAATGCTCCGGGGAGTCCTTCGAAAGCGTAATTCTGGATCTCAATTGGGATCTGTAGACGGCGCCCAACTTCCTCGATCAGCGCAATATCAAGGCCGACCACCTGAAAAGCAGGATCCACCGAACTAAAAGGGGGATAATCCCAGGACATACCCACTACGATCTTCTTGTTGAGCATGATGCGATCCCACACATCATCACTGGCGGGTACGGCGCTCGTTGCACTGACCGCAATGATGGGTGTCGGTGTGTAAGGCAGCGATTCTCCCGTTGGAACATTGCAGGATGCGAGGAACATGCTGATGATTACCAGCATGGGGAAAACCTTTAAAGACAGTGGTTTCATTTAATCTCCTATATAAAGGATCGTAAGCATCAGAAATACCTATCCAGACACAATACCAATCATGTATCCATCATACAAAGAACACTCCCCGGCCGCATCCATCTGCCGGGGAGTGTTCTTCTCCGCCGCTTGGGGGAGAGTTTTTTGCAAACTTCAAAGGTTTATGACGTTGGCAATATCAGTAATCTATTGAGGCGAGAATCCTCTTGGGGGATAAATCAATGTGTCAAAACCCGCACCAATGGCAATCCATGTGCCCACTATCCCTCTATCCCGTTTTATTCGTTGAGACATTCGCCGACCCCATCACCACCCATGCCTCGTGTGGGTGACCGTCATCCACAAGCGGGATCAGTTTGTCAGCTAGCAGGTTTCCGTCCAGCAGAATTTGTACAATGCCGCGATTGACCCCATTCGGATTCTGCACGCTGATCTTGTAGTGTGTGCGACCAAAACGATAATCCACTTTGAAACCTGCCCAATCATGCGGGATACATGGGTTGATATTGAGAGCACTGCCAACCCGGTTGATCCCAAGGATGGCCTCAATGCCCAAACGATACATCCAGCCCGATGAGCCGGTGTACCAAGTCCAGCCGCCGCGGCCAACGTGAGGAGATACGCTGTAAATATCGGCAGCGATCACATACGGCTCGGTTTTGTAGAGCGCGGCTTTTTCAGGTGTATCTGAATGGCGGATGGGATTCAGCGCGTGGAACAATTCCACGGCGCGGTCTCCCTGCCCGAGTTTGGCAAATGCCCAGGCCGTCCAGATCGCGGCGTGGGTGTACTGCCCGCCGTTCTCACGCACACCGGGCAAATAACCTTTGATGTATCCCGGGTCACGCGCTGAATTATCGAACGGCGGCGTGAACAGCAAAATCATTTGGTCAGCGCATTTCACCAACCTGTCATTCACAGATTCCATTGCCTGCAATGCCCGTGCGGGGTCTGCCGCGCCAGAAATAACCGCCCACGATTGCGCGATGGAGTCGATCTGGCATTCATTATTTTTGCTTGAGCCTAACCGCGAGCCGTCATCGTAATACGCACGCAGATACCACTTGCCGTCCCATGCCTGTGCTTCGAGTGCTTTCGATAATACTTCGGCCTGCTGAAGATACAAGGCAGGGTCACTCTTCATCAACTCTGTCAGCGAGGCAAATTTCTTGAGCGTGGAATACAGGAACCAGCCGAGCCAGATGCTCTCGCCGCGTCCATTCATGCCGACGCGGTTCATGCCATCGTTCCAGTCGCCACCGCCCATCAATGGCAGACCATGCGTACCGGTTGTCGCGCCTTTTTCAATGGCACGACGGCAATGCTCGTATAGCGAAAAACTCTTGTCCACTGTTTCGAACTGGGCGTAGCGTTCCATCTCAGCGGGCTTGAGCGTCTCGCCTTTCAGGAAGGGGATGCTCTCGCTCAAAATGGATTCATCGCCTGTGGCGGAAACATACTCGGCGGTGACGTACGGCAGCCAAAGCAGATCATCCGAAAAGCGCGTGCGCACGCCTCGTCCTGCGGGCGGGTTCCACCAGTGCAGCACATCGCCTTCTTCAAATTGATGCCGCGCCGCTTCCAATATTTGCGCGCGCGCAATGTTCGGGCGCGTATGCAACAACGCCATCACATCCTGCAATTGGTCGCGGAACCCGAACGCCCCGCTCGATTGATACAACGCGGTGCGTCCCCACAAACGGCAAGCCAGCGTCTGATACATCATCCAGCGGTTGAGGATCAGATTCATTCCAGTGTCAGGAGTTTCCACCGTGACGACGTTCAGGATGTCATCCCAATGCTGTTGGACGGATTGCCAGATCGCTTCGACCTCCGCCCCAGCCTGAATCCGTCCGATCAGGGCAAGGGACTCCGCCCGATCATTTCCCTCTCCGAGTAAAAAGAAAACTTCTTCTGTTCCGCCGGGTGCAAGGTCAACATGCAGTTGAATAACTGCGCACGGGTCAATACCGGCGTTGACCGAGCTGTTCAGCCCAATGCGGCCAAGCGCGGCGGGAGCACGCAGACTGCCCATGCGCCCAAGAAACTCCGTGCGGTCTGTGGTGATGTTATGCGGTTTTTTGTTGGATGCCAGAAAGGCCACACGTTCAGCAAATTCACTGTTGAAGTGATTGCTGGCGAGCAATGCGTTTTCTTCCGGCACGAACTCCGGCATGATGTGCGCTTGATTGATATCTCGCGTTGTGCCGAGTACCCATTCCGCATAATAGGTGACGGTCATGCGGCGCGGACGATCCCACAGATTTTGCAAACGTACATGCGCGATCTTGACCGGCGCATCAGTTGCGGCGAACAGGCGCAGCTTTTGATTCAATCCGTAGCTTTGACTCTCGAAGGTGGAATAACCCGCGCCGTGGCGGATCACATGCGTGGTATCGGCACCAGCCGGCATGGGCGTTGGCGACCAGACCCGCCCGCTTTCTTCATCGCGGATGTAAATTGCTTCGGCGGGCATATCTGTCAGCGGGTCGTTGCGCCAGGGAGTTAATCGATTCTCTCCGCTGTTGACTGCCCACGTGCTGCCCATGCCTGATTCGGAAACCAGAAAGCCGAACTGCGGATTGGCGATCACATTGATCCACGGGTGCGGCGTGTGCTGACCTGATTTCAAATGGATCACGTATTCCCTGCCATCGGGACTGAATCCGCCGAGGCCGTTGTCCATTTGCAGATCAACTGGCAGAGGCAGGGAATCTGTCAGTTCGGGATCAGTTGCCGGGGAGAGTGAAGCGGTGAATTGCGGCAGGCGGATGGATGGGATGGTTAATCGAATCGCATGGTCGGCGAGAGTCCCGTTTTCTTCATCCAAGATAACACCCGCCACTGTTTCAAATAAAATCCGGTCAATCTGTTGAAGTTGATCGGTGCGCTGGATGAAAATTCCATCGCGCTGATTCAACGAAGCGTCTGCACCGAGGCGGCGGATCAGGCGAAGGATGGAGTTGTGCAGGTCGAGGGCATAGCCGGTATCCTGATCGTTGAGAATGACGAGGTTGACCGTGGCGTGATGACTGCGCCAGTAGAGAAATGCTTGCAGAGCTTCGCGCAGCAACGGCGATTCGCCATCACGGACGCGCACCATCAAAATTGGAAAATCACCCGAGATGCCAAATGCCCACAAGCCGGACTGTCCCTTTTTGTTTTGAGCAAGGATGTGCGGCGCGGCGCGCAAGGCGCCGGTGGGGTGGATGAGCGCGGAATACAAACGCTGGATGTTTTCAACAGCATAGGCGTTCAAGCCCAAATCGAGGAGTTCCCGTTCGCTGAAAGCGCGGGACTCCCCAAAGGCACGGTACACGGATTGTCCGGTTTGATAGCGAGATAATTTTTCCAACGCTTCGGCTCGAGTAGGTGCTGCCAGTGTTAGAAACGTGACTCTGGTTTTCGCGTGCGGTTTCAGGTCAATGTTTTGCGCCAGTGAGAAGATCGGGTCAAGCGTTCCTCCGGTTGTGCGGGAGAGGGAACGCTTCCCATTTTGCAGCGCCAATGGTTTGTGCATGGTCTGCGACCTGCCGAGGAATTTTGCGCGGTCGCTTTCGTAATCGCCAGTTCTTTTGCGAACGGCTTCGATGACCATCGCATGGATCAGCACAACCGGCTTCTCATCTGCTGAACGCGGGCGGCGCTCAAAGATGAGCGCATTCTGCGCTGGTAGATATTCACTTTCGATAAACAGTTTGTTGAAGGCCGGGTGGCGGCGGTCGGCGGCTTGCGCTGCCAGCACCACTTCGCCATAGCTGGTCAACCTGAGTTTTCGAGGCAGGTCGCTGTCGTTCAAAATATTTACACGCCGGATTTCGACTCCGTCTGTGCTGATGGTGACGCCGGTGCGCAGGGAGATCCCATTTTCTGAACGTTGAAACTCCACCTTGTGCGGATAAAACATCACGTCCTGATTTTCGGGCGAGCATCCACTCGGCTGGCAGGTGGCAGACCAAAGCGCTCCGCTCTCGCGGTCTTGCACATAGATCCACGTACCCCACTGGTCCAGTGTGGTATCGGAATGCCAGCGCGTCAACGCAAATTCACGCCATTGACTGTATCCACCGCCCGCGCTGGTGATAAGCAGACTGGCGTCACCTTGTGCAAGTACGTGCACCTGCGGAATGGGGCTATCCACGGGAACGTGCCACGGCCTGCTGTTGATCACACGCACGGCTTCCTTGGGCATATCCAACGGTTCATCAAGATGTGGAAATTCGATCGGCGGGCTTTGTGGGATTTTTTCCTGAAGCAAAAGCTCCACACTCTTAATGTGTTCGTCTGCATGGAAGCGCCGAACCATGACATCATCCAAAAGATAATTGCAGGCCGCGATCAAACTCATGCCCTGGTGATGCGCCATGTAGGATTGCACAACTGCATGGGTCTGTCCCTTCGGCAGGCGTGATTTTGTGTAATCGAGCGCTTCATAAAAGCCGAAGCGTCCGAGCATGTTCAGCTCTTCCAACTGCGCCATATTCTTCAGCACGGCATGAGGGTTGAGGGAGAGTCCCATGATCGAAGCATAGGGCGCAATGACCAGGTCATCGTGAAGCTCACGTTTGTAACCCAGGTCAGGTACGCCAAACGCCTGATATTGATAATTCAAGTTGAGATCGAAAGCATAATAGCCTGATTCGGAAATTCCCCATGGCACCTGCTGTTCTTTTCCATAACGTACCTGTGCTTCAATCGCGGCGTAGCAGCTATCGGAGAGAAATGTGCCGGGGTAATTTTTGGTAAACAAGGTTGGCATGAGATATTCGAACATGGTTCCGCTCCACGAGAGCAGCACCTGCTTGCCGTTCACCAGGGTCACCGGGCGTCCCAAATGCTGCCAGTGACTTTGCGGCACATCTCCTTTGGCAATTGCGATCAGGCTGGCAATACGCGCCTCGGATGCCAGCAGATCGTAATAACTCTGGTCAAGCTGTTCGTTGGCAACGTTGTAGCCAATGCGAAAGACCTGGCGGCGCTCATGGAACAAAAAGCGGAAATCCATGCCTTTGGCGGCTGCGTCTGCCTGCTCCGCCAGACCTCGAAACCCGATCAGCAAGGGTTCCACCGTCATGTGTGCCGTTGTAAGTTCATCATTCAATTTTTGGCACCATTCGATCACAGCATCATCCTGCGTCTGCAACATAAATTGTTTCAGCGCTGTTTGGACGTGTAGATAAACGGAATCCGCTTCCCGCAGTGTGGGCAGTTCATCGGGCAGGCTGTTGCGAAACACCTGCCATGCGGAAGTTTGCATAAAAGACTCGGGCGGCGCATTCAAACGGCTGAGCCAGGGTGCGAACAGGTCCAGGCTGCGCTGCATATCCTGCAGGTGATGCTGCATCAGGTCAAGATAAAGTTGCAGGTCGATCAGAGCCTCAGGATTCAGATTTGGATGGATCGCGAGCATATCGATCAGACGTTGCGAGACTCTTTCCCAGCCTTCGCCTGATAGCCAGTCGAGGGTCATCTTCCACTCTGTGGGCCGGTTCTGTGTGGCGCTAACGCGTTCATAAATACGGGTCAGTTCCACTTCAAAAGATTCAACACCGGGCAGGGCGTTGGGATTATTCTTTTCAAGCGCTTGCAGTATTTCCGCGAGAATATCCATGATGACTAGCAAACCCTGCCAGCGTTTGCCAGCCAGCAGAGACTCTTCTGACATGGTGCGGCAACCCTGTTCAAGCGTAATCAGACACGCCGCCAGGTTCCCGCTATCCACTGTGGAAACGTAGCGGGGCGGGAGAGCCGTCAGCGTTTGCGAGTCGTACCAGTTTAGCAAATGACCGCGGTAATGTTCTAGCTTATCTACTGTCTCAAAGGTTGAACGTAAGCGGAGCGCCAATTCCACCAGCCCTATATAGCCAAGGTCGTACGCGGATAAGGTGGATAATAGAAACATGCCGATGTTGGTCGGCGTGGTGTAGTGCGCTACACTTCCACGTGGTTCTTCTTGAAAATGATCGGGTGGCAGCCAATGGTCATTGGGACCGGCAAACTGCTCAAAGAACGCCCATGTGCGGCGTGCAAGTCGCAGAACTTTCTTGCGTTCAAGTTCCGAGAGGGGGGTAGTGATACGGATGGCTGGTTTGCTGAGTAGATAAGCAATTTGCGGCGCAACAAGCCATGCGATCAAAAGAGGCAGTGCAGCCCATAAGGCGCCTGGGTTAAAAATGAAAACACAGATCATCAAGCCAATGCTGACTACCAACGACATGCCCATTTCGCGCAAGGTTTCGTAATTTGGGTTTGAGCCAAACAAACGGGCCGCCTTTGCGGCGGTTGTCCATTGGAGCAGGTTTTTACGCGCGATCAGCAGCCGCGTCAGCGTTGTGCGGATCGCGCCCAGCATGAGCAGCGCTTCGTGCGGCAGAAACAGGATGGAAAGCGCCCAACGGGTAAGCGGAAGCTCGGTTGGCTTGATAAGCTGTTTAATTGAAAGCCGACTTTTGAAGTTGTAGCGCAGGTGTTGAATTGTTTGCGCCAAAATGGGCAGAGCGGATGGCAGCAACACCAGCAAAGTCCACACCAGAGGTGAGCCGGGCAGGAATAACCAGCCCGCAGTCAGCAATGCTAATAATGTTGGCGGTAATAGACTGCGGCGTAGGTTGTCGAAGACCTTCCAAACATCGATGGCCGTCAGACGGTTGCGCGCCAATCCGTTTTCATTTTGAACAATGGGAAACAACCATGGCAGCAACTGCCAGTCGCCGCGAATCCAACGGCGTAAACGCTGTGCGTAGACCACATACCGCCATGGATATTCCTCGTAGAGCACAATGTCTGTAACTAATGCGGCTCGGCCATAGATGCCTTCGAATAGGTCATGGCTGAGCAAAGTATTCTGACGCACCTGACCCGCTAGGCTGTGCTCAAAAGCCGCGACATCATAGATTCCTTTGCCAACATAACTGCCTTCGCCAAACAGATCCTGATACACATCCGACACGGCAAAGGAGTACAGATCAAACCCGGAGTTTCCGGCAAATATTTGCGAAAAGATGGAGCGGTTTGCGCTGGTAGGCTTGATCGCCACTCGCGGCTGAAGCACGGTATACCCGGCGATGACCGAGCGCCCATCCGCCGAAAATTCGGCATGGTTGAGTGGATGTGCCAGCGTGGCGATCAGTTGATTGGCGCTGCCTTGTGGCAGGGAGGTGTCCGCGTCGAGCGTGATCACATATTTGATATGCGGCAGAATGCTTGCATCCCCTACGCGGGTGGTGTAGTGCGCCTGGGGAATGCGCCTGTCTACTCTTGTTTCTTTTGACAGGGTTTGTTTATCTTCAAAGGGTATTGCATGATCGGCTTCGCCGAGATTGAGAAGCAAGCGGTTGAAGTCTGCGAGTTTGCCGCGCTTGCGCTCCCAGCCCATCCAAACCCCTTCGGATGGATTCCACTGGCGGTGGCGGTGAAATAAATAAAAAGGCGCTGTCCCTACATATTTCTTATTCAGGGTTTCAATGCCAGCGCTTGCCAGAAGAAGCAGTTCATCGTCCTCTGGCATATCCTCCACTAGTGAGTCGCTGAAATCGGTCAGCAGGGCATAGGTCAATTGCGGGTCTGGGTTGGAGAGATAATACAGTTCCAACTCTTGCAGCAGGTGATTAAGTTCAGGCACATTTTCCAGAAGCGTTGGCACGACCACCATGGTACGGTTGCCGGGCGGGATGCTGTCAGAAAAATCCATGCGAGGCAGACTTTGTGGTTTAATGCGGTGTGTTATGTTCCACTGAACAAGGTTGATGGCTGCTTGCATGGCAAGCCCAATCCCAAGTATGCCAACGGTGATAAGTTGTGTGGGCGATCCGTCCGCCATCATTGCGTATAGGATCAATCCAGAAGCAAACAGTATGGAGAGGAAGGCGATACTGCCCAGATAAGTAAAGGTGGGGAAAGCAAGCAGTGTCCGCTGTATACGAACTCCCAATGTAAGACGGTAGCCGATACTCTTTTCAAGTTTGGCACGGCCTTTATCGATCAGATAAAAACCGATATGTGATTCGCGGCGTGGGGCGTTTTCATCCACTCTGCGGGCGAATTCAACCGCCAGGAGCGCAACATCCTCTTCGTTGGATTCCGAGTTACATGCGAGTTCTTCAATGACACTGCGATACTTGTTGCGGGTTTTGAAATCCATGTCTGCATAGATATTTGACGGGTCATCACGCAAGATCTTTTCCACGTGGCTGGTCTGCTCGAAGAAATCCTTCCAGTCTGTGGAGGCGAGCAAACGCAGGCTCAGAAAGCAATTGGCGATGATGGTTTCATGCGCCGGCGCAGGGAATACGGATTCGTTCTCAATTTGTATCAAGCTTTTGGGCGCATCCATCCCGGTCAGCTCGGCGGCGGCGTAGACGAGCTGCTCCAGAATTCCGATGCGCAACATGATAGGAAATGCCCATAGTTCCCCAATTGTCAGCGGCGTCACTTCCTGATAATTTAACACAAAGGCTGCGGATTGAATTAGGTCGATCTGGCTTTGGCTATACTCGACCCATTCGCGGGTCAGTGCGAAAATTCGGGTATGGCCGGACAGGGATGTACCTTCCAGCTTTGGCAATTGGTCGAGAAAGTGCTGCGGCAGATCTTCTTTGATCTGACGAAGAGTTTGTTTGACGATGTAAAAGTTGTCCAGCATCCATTCACCCGCATGGGAGACCGGCAGGTCATCAGACGGGGCGACCTTGAATAAGGCGTTGGCATTTCCCAGCGCTTGTTCCCAGGTTTTTAAATATTCCAACAGATCGGTTTTTTTTGAGGTGCGTACCATCGCCTGTTCTATATTGTGCGATTTCGCCAACTGGTGCGCGAATTCCCTCAGCCGACTCTCTGCGCCAGAATGAATTGACTCGGGCAAAATAACCTGCGAGGCATTTTGCATGGGTTATTTCTCTGTGCGATTAATGAGCGGAAGTTCCGGCGGAGTCGGTTCCTGCTTGTAGGGCAGGTCCTGCACAATCAGCAGCGGGACTTTGCCATACAGGATGAAATTGTTGACCATACTGCCATATGGCCATTGATGATTCCCTGAAAAGCCATGCGCATTGAGCGCGACGAGGTCGATCTGTGTCTGCTCTTCGAACTGGTGAAGTGCGACTGCGGCATGCTCGCTGGTGATGAGATGGGTGTGAACGTCAATGCCTTCCAGGTAGGACCGCGACTTTAATTGTTCAAGATAATTCACGGCTTCTTCACGGTTTCGTTCGATAACCCGATTGGTCAAGTCCACATCTTCGGGAGCCGGTGGCATTTGACGCGCCATCTCCGGTGTTTTTACTACATGCACGAGATGCACCTGGGATTTATGACAATGTGCCAATTGCGTGATGATCGGCAGGACATTTTCCGCTCGTTGTGAGCCGTCCAATGGAACGAGGATGCGCCGGTAAAGCAGATTTGTGGATAATTTATCAGTGTAGGATCCATACTGGTGCGCCCGAACAATTAACAGCGAGGTTTGAGCGCTTAGGATGATCTTTTGGGTGATGCTGCTGATTCCCCATTGAGTCAGTCCGTTACGTCCGTGGCTGCTCAGGATGATTAACTTCATCCCCTGCGTTTGGGCGTATTCAATAATTCCTTCAGCGACAAGACCTTCCACTACAGCTGTGCGGGCTCGCATCTTTAATTCCCGAATGCGCGTTCTTATTTTTTCCAGATACAGGGCCGATTTGGTTTTGTTGATCTGCCAGTTCAATAGGTCGAACATTTGGGCCGATGTGCCGGCTTGATTCTTTTCCAGCATACGGAGCAATATGATCTCTGCATCAAATGAACGGGAGATGGCAACAACATGCGGCAATACACAATCCGCCAGTTGAGACCCGTCCAATGGGACAAGAATAGTATCGAACATGGGTCATCCCTTCGATTCTTTCAAGGTGCCAAACTTCCAGATCAGGTTACCTGATCTGCTGCGATGTGGCAATGATTAAAAATGTAATTGAGGTATGGGAGGGTCATCTCGCGTATGCGAGTGAAATTACAGGGGGCCGCGGAATGTTACTATACGAGAGTTTCGTAACGCACCTGGCAGAAATGAGTCTTCCAACCGTAAGCGGTGTAGCCTACTAAATTCAGTATACTCCAGTTTGTTGTGAATATTAGATAGCGAAATGAGACCGGCGATAGTGGTTCGATAAAATCTGTTGAATTGTATTTGCAAGCCTATTGCTAGGGAACCCTTTATCAGTCCCAGTGAGGCAGCTATCAGCAGCGCAAGAGACTTCAAATATGCATTCAGAATAATTTATCGGGTGGAGCGGAATCAAGAATACAAAGAAGGTTAGTAGATTGACAAATGACAGTAGATTTCAAGGGTTCTCATCTTTTCGCCTCATCTGCACTGAGAGCTGCTTCTTGCAAATCTACATTCCCTGCGCTTTGAGTTCGAACCATCGTCCCAGGTCTCCATACGGTCACAACGACGATCTTTATCTCATTCTTATGCTATAACTGTTCACTGTGATATTCGCATTATAAATTTCCGACCTTGGAAAAGCTATGAAATGCATTGACACTCCCATATCCTCGTGGTAAACTATCGCCCGCTTAGTTAGTTGGTCCCGTGGTGTAGCGGCTAACATGCGGCCCTGTCAAGGCCGAGATCGCGGGTTCGAAACCCGTCGGGACCGCCGTGCGTAACATTTTGGCAAAGTGGCAAAAAACCACTTTCCAAGCTGCAAAAACCGACTTTCGATGAAGAAATTCATCGGAAGTCGGTTTTTTTTTGTTTTCCGGCTCCGGGAGGACATATATGCCAATCGGAAAATCAGATTCAGATCAAGAAAACTTTTTAGCATTGAGCTTCTAACCATTCAGCAAGTTGCTGATTGGGCGAAAGTGAGTCCCAAAACCATATACCGCTGGATCGAGACGGGACAAATCCCAGTGGTGAAGTTTGGCAATCGTACATACCGCATCCCTGCAGGCGCAGTAATTGAACAACTTCGGCAAGCCGGATATGACCATTTGATGGAGCCCAAGAATCGCGGATAATTTTTTTGCGATGCTTTAAACGCGCTTCGCATTGATCCACCTTACTGGGAACGATTCAGCCGATTCAATTTTCGATGCAGTGACAAAGACATGCAAACAAAAATTTCAACAAACAACATAAAACTTGCGGTTACAGAACTCCCCCCTCCCAGCCCAGACAGGGTCATCGACATCCCAATTTCCCTTTGGCCTGAATACCAACGCCTTCACAATCTGAAAGTGATCGGAAAAAAGAATGGTGCGATCCTGGTGCTTCCATTGCGAGAGAAAACGCATGAAAGCAAAAAAGGGGAATCATGCTGAACATAATCTCAATGCTGCTCACGTTCGTCTTCAACGCCATCAAGTATTTATTGGAGTTCCTAACGATCATCATTCTTGGTGTTGTGGGTGCGATCCTCTATGCCCTGCCCTGGTTGTTGCGAGTAGTGGCTTTGCTGCTCTGGTTGGGCGGTGACTATTTGGGCATCACCTTGATCCAGACCATCTATGCTCCCTTCTCCCCTGCCATCCCTATGATTGCACTGCAGTTTGCTGTCATCCTGGTATCGGTTGGATGGTTGCTCATCATTCTGAGCAAGAACTCCAGATTGGTTTGGGGCGGCATGACTGCGGGTGGACTTTTCATTAGCGGCGTATCCTTCGGATCCATCTGGCTGCTGTCTCACTGGCGATATGCCGATCTATTCTTTCGCGTCCTGCCGCCTGCCCTGTTTTCCGTTCTTTTGATCTACGAAACGATTCGCCTGCGCTCAATGCACCGCAATCGAAATACGCAACTTGAGAGCGGTCTTGATGAACCAGAAAAAACTGCATCGGACTTACTTGAAATCAAACCTGTCGTTACTCAATAAATAAATGACCGACTTGTGTCGGGTAACAAAAATCAAAATGGAGGTATGCAAGTGTTGGATCATATTCTTGTAACGATCGTGTGTTGGAAGTGGGACATTGGAGGTTATCGTTCCGACTTTCAAATGCGGTCAAAGAAAAAAGATGATCCTTAATCAAACTAAATAGCAAATGTTTCACCCACAACTTGGAGGTATGAACGATTCCCGCAAAACACCCAGCAATCCTGGATCAACTTTTTCAAAAATCTTTGGAGGTAAACCATGAGTAACACAAGCACATTGACAGATGAACTAACCGGCAAGGTTGGCATACAAACCGATCACGGCGGGATCGGCATCGGCGACCTGATCGTACTTCTGCTCGACGCAGTCCTGCTGATCTACACCGCCTGGCGCAGCTACGACTTCCTCACCACCACCGTCCCGACTGGCTTTGAAATCCTTGGGCTGGTCGGTCTGTGGGGATTAGACATCGGAGCGGTTGCCTGGTCGCTGGTCTGGATCTTCGGCTCTTCCTCAAAATATCAGGACTGGACTTCGATGACTTTCTTCATCATCGACCTGGTGGGCGTGATCCTGACCTCGATGACCGACTCCATGATGTATGGCGCGAAAGACGGAGCAATGACCGATGTTCTTTCAGGTGTCGCCACAGTCGCCATTCCGCTGGTTGTAGTTTCCAACGTCGTCGCAGGCTTTATCTATCACATGACCTCGCCTGAGACCAAAGCCCGCCGTGAAGAGCGCAAAGCGGACGCGGTGCATAGAGAGAAGATGAGCGAGATCACCGCCATGGAGCGCGACCTGCTGTATGCCGAGTCCTATCTGCTGGCAAAGCAGGACACACTCGACAAGGCAGTCCTACTGGCGGAGATCAAGAAATCGCAGGATGCGGTTGAGAAATCCACGCGTGACAGCCTGCGCGACCAGATCGGCATTCGCAAAGCGGCCAGCACTGGCGGTGGCATTAGCAGCAACATTGACGAGATGAGGACTCGTTTGGCGGAGATGGCAAAGAAACTGATTGAATCTAAAGCGGACGATACTCCAGCGGAACAACTTCCCGTTCCAGAATCTGACCAAACACAGACTCTTGCAGCTTCCTCCACTTTGCCCCAGTCTGGTACGCAAACGCAAACAAATAATAACGATGTGCCTCGGCCTGAACCTACATATCATCCTGTTTCATATCAGCCAAGCAGCAGCGCCAATGTGCCACAGTCAACAATCATTCCTGTCCTACAGATATTAGCCACTTCTATGAATGACGAGCTGATCCAATTCACATCAAAGATCGCTTGCACACTGAGCGGACAAATAATCAATGTTGGTGATGCATTGGTAGCGAAAAAAACTTTAGATCGATATGACATTGGCAATCCCAACGAGCAGTTTGCGTTTGCGAATGTGAGTGAAGAAGATTTCAACATGCTGCGGGATGGACCGTTGAACATGCCTGAGCCTGTGATCGTGAAAGGCAATGGACATCTGTCGGACCCTCACTAAGCCGGACAGCGAAACGCTCCTTTGAACTGAACCTGGATGTGGCGCGACGGATCGTGCGCCCAGGGGCGATCCAGGTTCAGCGGCGGGGAGTCAGCCGCCTGCCCCACCTGTCGGAGGCACTGGCTCTCGTGCTCGGAGCGTTGGGAACGCTCAATCGCTCGTCCGGCGTGCGGACCATAAACACTGAAATGAACGGCCAGCCAGTGGCTCTCGCAATGATCGAGGGTGCGCTGTTTGGCGAAGATACCGAAGGCAACACCACACTCGATGAAATTACAGATGGTGAATGATGGCGAAAAAGACGGATCAAACCTATTACAACTTCCTGACAGGCGCATGGGTACTTCCATATGACTGGCAGGAGAAGATCAGAAAAGATGATTATTACGAGATTGTGACGGAAAATCTACCGGTGATCTATGGCGTGGTACTCGAAGCCTCGCATAAAAATGGCCACTTCCGGGTGCGGGCATACAGCGCATGGTGTCTTAATGGACAGGAAGGAACCATGTGTGTTGTAGAGCCAACCCGCCTCCTGACCAGAGAGGAGTTTGAGTATGCGAGAACCCAGCGTTGGAAGGTTGAGGAAGTGGAAGCCTGATGACCACACGAAAACAACTTGAAGAAATTCTTGCGGCCCAACGCGCTCAAAGAATTCATTTCCCTTCTCAGAGCAGGAAGAGAGTCAGGACTCTGTTTAGCGCATTGGCGGTAATCATGATTCTGATCGCAAGTGGAGGGGCGATGTTCTTTGCTGTAAACATGACCACTCCCAAGTCGGATAATACGGCTGCACCCTCAGCCTCGGCGCTTCCATCGCCGAGTTCAACATCTACAACCATCATGGCGACTCCTGTTGCCATGATGGTCTGTACTGATATTCCAGATGGGCGGCTGCATGTGCGCTTTGCTGCAGGTGAAGGTAGTGAAGTTCGCGGGTATCTGGCTGAAGGTGAAACAGTTCAAGTCGCGCTTGCTTCTAATGACGAAATGATCCAAGGCGAACTATGGCTGCGTATTTCGTCTCCCATCGTGGGCTGGGTCAACGCCCGCTATTTATGTAAATCGGAGTAAAGATAAAAAAATGAACAGCAACTTAACTGCTTTGTATCTTCTTCTGAAAAATGACACGTTTCGCTTTGATCCAAAGTCATGCCGGAACGCGAACGTGAGCGTCATGGAAGCCAAACTTCTGCGCTGGCTCTTCTTTGATGATCACAACAATATAGAAGTCATCAAAAACTTTGGCACAGGTCTTCCATACAAACTACTCAAACAAGGATTTGTGGAAAACTCATTAGGCACACAGGATATCGCACAAACCAATATCTGGAAATTAAGCGATGATGGACTGGAATTATTGAAAACAATTATAGGAATGAAATTATGAGCATCAATATCGTAACTCCAAACGGAAAAGGCGGAGTCGGAAAAACAACCAGTGCTTCCTCCCTCGCACATGGACTGGCACTACGCAACCGCCGCGTCCTGCTGGTGGATTTTGATCCACAGGGACAATGCGCGACCGCACTGGGCATCAATCAGGAGCCTGGTGTATTCAACGCACTCGTCAACTCCCACTCAGACATTCACCAGTGGATCCGCGATACCGGACGTACTGGCTTGGATTTGCTGCCCGGGGACCGCTCGACGGCCACGGCGCAAATCGTGATCAACGCCGAAAACCGCCCGATCAACTCGATCCGCATGTTGTTCAAGCCGCTGGGAAAAGAATATGACTACATCATCTTCGATACAGCTCCTTCCGTTGGCGGTATCCAGGAACGCGCTATTTATGCCTCAGACCTGGTTTTGATCCCAACCGCCACCGAATTCCTTTCAATGAACGGTTTGGCACAGATGACAGAAGTGCTCAACAGCCTGCGCGATCAGCATACCTGGCCCGGCAAGCTGGCTGGTATTTTGCCCACTTTTTATGATGAGCAAACCAGTGAAAGCAGCAAGTCATTGGCTGAGCTAAAAGCCAACTTTGGTGAGAACGTTCTGTCCCCCATTCATCGCGCAACCATTCTGCGTGAATGTGCCGCCGAAGGTAAGACCATCTTCGAGATGGATCCCGCCAGCCGCGCTTCACGTGAGTACGAAGAACTGAGTCGCGTAGTTGTGAAGCTATCGTAGTCACAGGAGAGAGGAAAAGCCATGTCTCGTCAGGATGCATTTGCTCATCTAAAAAAGGACGCTCAGGAGCCCGTCAAAATCATTCCGCAAGCACGGACACAAAAGCGGGACAATCGTGCCTGGGATCGAGCGCACCGTGGGATGTCATATCGCATTCCATCCTCCCTGCATGTACAAGCAAAAGATATACGAGCCACCATTCTCGGCCTGGCTCATCAGCACATGACAAGTACTTCAAGTGTTGCCAATGCGCTAATGGGTTTTTCATTGGCTCATGTACGTCAGGGTAAGTTGGTAATCGAAGCCCGCCCAAATGCCAATCGCAGAAAAATGATATTGACATGGGCAGAGTCCAGTGAATGGCCGCAGGAAATTCAACCTGCGAAACGCGCTATCAAAATGGGGAACGCAAATGTTGTACTAACGTATCGCTGGGGGAAAGATGTGAGTACACAGATCAAGGCGCTTGCTGGAACGGAGGTCTCTGTGGGGGAAGTGGTCGTATTCCTCTTGAGCTACGCTGTCGAAGCCCACAAGCAGGGACACTTAAGACTAAAAGAAGAGGCCTTTGTTGTGTCGCAAAAAGTGAGTCCAACATGGTAGCCCAAAATTCACCTCGTCCATTCCTCGCAAAAGCACACAAGTTTTTTGATGATAACAAAGTGTGTAAGCGACATCGCTTACATGCCGTATACACCACGCTTACGCACGCTTGCACAGTCGCTTACGCCACCGATTACACAGGCTCGACATAACGCAATACTAGCCGCCCCTATTTCATCATAGGTCACATAGATCGTTTGGAAAAAGTCGCCCATCCTGAAGCTTCCTGTGCATTTTGCAAAATTCGCCATACCCATATTTCCGTTTCACAAAACAGGTACACATGAACATCGAACAAACATGGAAATCCATTCTTGATCAACTTCAAACCGACATGCCGCGCGCGTCTTTTGAGACATGGGTGCGCGACACCAAAGCCTTGTCCTATTCAGACGGCGTGCTAACCATTGCCGTGCGCAATGCGTATGCGCGCGACTGGTTGGAGAGCCGCCTTGTGAGCACGGTAAATCGTATGTTGATTGGAATTCTCGACGAGAACGTGCATGTGAAATTTGTGGTTGCGCAGGACGATATTTCTGTTGAAGTTGAAACGGATGATGGCTCTCAGAATGAAGAACAAATTCACGATGATGAGGCAGTGGATATTTCTCCCGCAGATTACGACTCGGCATACGAACAGATCGTGCGCCCGGATCGAGCAGTGTACCTGCCAGGGTATTTCCGCCGCTGGCTGAGAAGCATTGGACCTGATCTGGGTTGGATGTACGTCAGTTTCCGTCAGGCAGCATATCTCGCGGGTGCGCGTGCAGGCAGCAAGTCCAGCCGCTTCTCCGGGAAACAACTTGCTTCCATGAGCGGCATTTCGGAGCGCACTTATTGGAACCGTATCAATAATCCTGTGACATGGCAAAAACTTTCCGGACTGGTCAAGATCATCGAAGGCGGCGACGAATGGGTCAAGGGCCAACGCCCAGGCGTCTGCCTCGGCGTTACACCATTGCCATGACCTTGCCGTTGACAGCGGTTGATACAAGCTCCCTGCGTCTCTGGATCGCAACCCACATTGAGGAATATGGTAGTGCGGAAGGTGTCTTGCGCGCCGCAGCGACAACCGCACTGGATGAATTGATCCCGATTGACGCACAACAGAAAGAAGATGATCAGGCATTGACCGTGCGCGCACTGCTGCGAGAACTATTCAAGGATGAGTTGTCGGATGGGTTGTTAGATAGTCTTGCCTCTGCGCTCCAAGCCCACATCATGCCGCAGAACGACCTGATCGTGATCTCGCTCTTTTTTATTCAGCATGTCCTGCCGCATCTGGATGCAGGACCGGGCTGGATGTTGATCCTCCTGCGTGATATGTGCTATGAAAACCCTCAAAACGGCGAGGTACGAAATCGAGTGAAGATAAATGGCGGTTACGCCGAGATCGCTGGCTGGCTAGGGATGTCGCGCCCAAGAACTATATGGGATTGGTTCAACGAGAAAAATGGAGCAAAACATAGCGAACCAGGAATGTTCAAAAATCCAGTTGTACGTGTCTTCATGCGCGAAGTGGCTGGTCCAAAGAGCGAGGACTTTGCCAGATCAGCGCGCACATTTGATGTGCTGATCGAGGATCTGCCTCACGAAATCCTAGAGGCGGCATTGACGGATAATCTCGCAGGATTGACCGCTGGTCGTGACGCTACTTTCACAATCG
The DNA here is from genome assembly GCA_016714565.1 of Candidatus Villigracilis propinquus. Classification (GTDB taxonomy): domain Bacteria; phylum Chloroflexota; class Anaerolineae; order Anaerolineales; family Villigracilaceae; genus Villigracilis; species Villigracilis propinquus. The sequence continues at coordinate 19,391 of JADKDM010000010.1, read as the reverse complement.
GCATGACGCCGCTTGCAGACCATCGTGACGCTACTTTCACAATCGTCGTGACGCCATTTGCACACTATCTTGACGCTACTTTCATGATCGTCGTGACGCTACTTGCAGACCATCGTGACGCGACTTGCATAGTTAAAAGCTCTTTAACTCTTAAACCAAACCCTTTAACTCTTAAACCCTTAACTCTTAATCCCCAACCGTTACAGGAACCTGAAAACGAAACTTCGCCAGCGACAAGCAAGAGCGGGCGGGTGGGGAACATGGCTTTTTGGGATTTTGATTTTTTGATGAGTAACAATTCGGTTAATCCCGGCAGCAAGGTAAACCTCCTGAAAACCAACAAGAAATTTGGACGCAGCATTGCGAGTCTTTCCGCAGGCTTCGTGTCCTGGCTGCTGTATGCGTACTCGCCTGTCGGATCCAAAATCTCAGACCCGGTTGGATTGGCGGTCAAGCGCCTGTGCGAGAACGTCAGCGCCGGTGCGGGCGGGGATTTCAACCGTCTCGCAAAACTGACTCCGTATGCGCTGAGATCACTGTTTGACGCGGACATGGCAGGTGTAGATCTTGGTGAAAGCCAGGAAGCCGGAATCTACAAACTGAATTTTCACGATCTGCAAGCCATCCACAAACAAGAACTGTATCGCCGTTTGTTTGGCGATCCTGAGGACGAGTAGTCCATGAAATCAAATATCAGCAGCGTCCTGTCACAGGTGCGCGAAAATACTGAGAAGTGTTTCGGGTCCGGCAACCGAAATGAAAACGCTGGGCGACCCAAATTGTCCGCACTGCGCGGGCGCGGGCTATGTACGTTTCGATGTGCCGTTTGGACATGAAAAGTTTGGAAAATTGGAATCGTGTGTCTGCCGCGCAAGGGATGTGGCAGTCAGCGCGCGCAACCGCTTGTTCGCTTTGAGCAATCTCGAACGTCTGGGTAATTTGAGCTTTGAAAACTTCAACGCGACGGGGAACGAAAAAGCAAAGTTCATGACACCGCAGGAAAGAGAAAATCTGCATCAAGCGTTTGAAGTTTGCGAAGAGTTTTCAAGATCTCACAATGGCTGGCTCCTGCTCGAAGGTGGATACGGCTGCGGCAAGACGCATCTCGCGGCGGCCATTGCGAACAACGCAGTCAGCAAGGGTGTGCCCACTTTGTTTATCACCGTACCCGACTTATTGGATTCTTTGCGCTTTGCCTTCAACGATCCTGAGACAACTTTTGAACAACGCTTTGATGAGATCCGTACAGCTGATCTGTTGATTCTGGATGATTTTGGCACACAGAATGCCACGCCCTGGTCGCAGGAAAAAATATTTCAAGTGCTGAATTATCGCTACATCAACAAATTGGCGACCGTGATCACAACCAACTTAATGTTGGATGCCATTGAAGGCCGTGTCCGTTCACGATTGCAGGATAGTGAATTGGTGAAACATTTGAAGATCAGCGCGCCTGACTACCGCCGCCCTGAACAGACCAGCAACCCCGGCATTTCCATGCTGTCTTTGCCTGAGATGAAGACGATGACTTTTCAGAATTTCCAGACACGCGAAGAGGAGGCGGGCAGGGAATCACTGACAACCACGATCACCGAAAGACAGGATAAGTTTGGCGGCAAGTACAAGGACAAGGCGCTCACGCGCGTCAAGATAACCTCGGAAGATATCAAGACCTTGCATGCAGCCTTCAGTGCGGCAATACGTTTTTCGGAAGAGCCAGATGGCTGGCTGGTATTTTTAGGACAATCGTTTTGTGGAAAGACTCATCTCGCGGCGGCAACTGGCAACTATCAAATTGCGCTGGGTGGACAGGCAATGCTGGTCGATGTTTCTGCATTGTTCGATTATTTGCGCCAGACTTTTCACTCCAATTCGGATGTTTCTTTTGAGCGGCGTTTCCATGAGATCCGCGCAGCGCCGTTATTGATCCTGGATGATTTGAAGGAAAGCGCGGCGAGTTCTGCATGGGCGGAGGACAAGTTATACAGCTTGTTGAATTATCGCTACAACGCGCATCTGCCCACAGTGCTGACTTCCGCTTTGAGCGCCGATTCTTTTGCGCTTAGTTATCCAAGTTTGTGGAATAAATTGTCGGATTCTTCCAGGTGTCAGATCCTTTCAATCAATATGCCGTCGTATCGCCGAACGCAAAAAAGTAATAAGGCAGGTCAATATAAAGTTTGAAACATAATATTGAAAACCGTTGAAGAAAGTTTTTTGTTACTCAGAGTAATCGTAAATATTATACAAGCAATAGGAGAATTGTATGATCGATTTGAAGCAATGTATTCAAGGAAAATTTGGATGCCAATAACATATGCAACATCACACGTTGATGGCGGGTTGGATTGTTCCAGCCTGTCTATCGGGATTCTAAAGTCCATGTCTGATTCACCGATCGTCAAAGCCATGGTGATCGCCGGGCAACAGGCGCATCCCATCTGGGCATTAGATCGTCTGGCCGTAGTGATTTATTGCTATGTCCAGTCCGCGAAGTATCACTATCCAGGCGGGCCTCTGCCGATACAAGTCAACATCCGGAGTTCACTGATCAGCAACGCAACCACTTCATGCATTGTTGCGGATTCCATTATATGGCACACGTCTGAACTGATTCGCTCAGACGCAGAACGGTTGATCGCCAAAATGACTTCCAGCGCGCGCTTGACAAGTCAATGGCCAACGAAATCTGAAATGACCCTGCCGGTAAATAGCGAGTCTCTTTGTGAGGCGCGCAATCTGACATCGTTTGGCTAAAGAAACCATGGAATCAAATATTCAGAAATGATCTGGATACCGAGAAATTAATCCGGGAAAACTACTGTGAAAACTGGCGTGAAAACCAAGTTAGAAGGGATATGGAGGGGCTAGTTGTCACGCATGTAGTTTTCACGCATTTGAAAAAGAAAAGGTAAATAATTATGCAAGAACAAAAACAACGAGAAAAGGTTCAACTGCAAAGAGCGCTTGACGCTTTGAACCATGTGGAATTGCGCGCCAGAGTTTTGACGAGCTGCAAGGATTGCGGCATGACCACCCAGGAACTGGCAGAACTGGAAAGTCGGGAGGAATACCGCTCTGTGTATTCCGCTTTGGAATGGCTGGTCAGCCCAAGTCGCGGCTTGCTGCCTTTCCTGAACTCCGTCCCCATGCGGATGATTGACAGAGAGGGCAGACCTCCGAAGGCATATCTGTTGACGGATTTTGGCGCACAGGCACTGCGTCTGCTTGATCCACAAGCCACGACACACGCGCTGGAATTGGGGGATGTGGATGCCTGGCAGCATCGTTTTGTGCAGGCGCAGATCTACACCCTGTCGCGCAAGATGAATTGGAAAGCCAATTTGGAAAAGGTCATTTCATTCGATCAAGGAAAACAAAATATTCGCTGTGATGTGTTGCTCCAACTTCCTGATACGCGCCTGTATGTTGAGGTGGAACAGGACCTGCCGCGCAACAACCTGTGGCGCGCAGTTGAAAAATTCGAGCACTGGCGGGAGTATGCAAAGACCCAGAATCAAAGGGTCGACATGCTATTCGTCTTCAATCTTCCCATCGATACCGCAACGACCACCATCCAGAACTGGCGGGAAGTACTCGGACGCGTAGAAGCCAGTGGAAAGTTGAACTGTCGTATTTCATACATCTCTGTGGCCGAGTTGAACGAAAAGGATCTATCTACTGCAATCGATCTCGCGATTCCTTTGAAGGCGATTGAGGTGAAGAAGGATGAAGCGCCAACGCTGGTCCCCATTGCCCCAAAGCCTGTGAGTGCCATTCCCGTGTATGCACAACGTTTTTTTGTGGACTACATGAACTGTGTCCGTGAACTCCAGAATGCGAAACGCCCGGAAGACCAGTTGATGTCCTTCTTCAATCTCTCGCTTTTTATTTATGAGGCATCGTATCAAAAGGATAGCGTTTCAGTGAAATATGCCACCTTGCCGCGCGCTTCGATTTGGATGCTGCGCCATTATCTGGAACTGCCTGCCAATCAAGCAATGCTGGCGGAACTCAAGCAGGCGCTAAATTGGACACAGAAGAAAGGCAGTCAAATGGGGCTGATAATGTTTCGCAGCAACATGACAAGTATCATCTGGGATGTTTTCCTGCGTCATCATGGTTTCAGCCGCGGGGGTGCGCTGAACGTCATGTTCTATATTCCTGATTTCCAGGACATCCGCTCTGATTTCTGGGTGAAGATCGATTATTCAGATTATCGCGGCGGACTGGGTTTGGGTGAATACCGTACCAAAGATTTCTGTGTCGCGATCAGTTGGATGTTGACCGGTCTGTTCTCGTATTCCGAGGAGCTTGGGCTGGGTCAGCGTCCGTGGAAGGTAGTCGAAAATAAAGTCAACAAAAAAAGAGGAAAGGGATAGTACTGTGGATGAATGCTCATTCCCCCTACCCCAAAGGTATTTCAGGGACAACTCATTATGAACATAGGTTGTGGCGTGAAAGACATCAGCAACTTCGGCTACATCAACAATCGGAAAATTCCAAAAAACTGAAGCTAAAGGCTTACGATCTGTGCGAGAGTGCCTTGACCTTTGTATGTTTTTTAAGGTAATATAGAACAAGTGTTCAAAATGTACTGGACATAAAAAGGAAAACACAGAATTATGAAAATCATTCGCAAGGGCTTTGCCCTGCTGTTCAAAACCATTCTGCTGGCACTGCTCATTGCCGTGCTGATCCCGATCCCATACTTTGCCTGGCGGATGGGCAAACCGCTGCCTCAGCCTGAGTTCAAAGGACTGTCCTATTATCAATTCATGGAATGGCGCAAGATGGCGACTGAAGATGTCATTGCCAAATACATGGTTTCTCACCCTAACTTCAAATACAGCGGAGTTGGCGAACCAATAACCGCCTGTTATTCAGGACATGTCTTAATAACGTCTTTCATCGGCCCACTCCAATCGTTCTCTTATACTGTAGCATCTCTGGCTGGAGTGATGCCAGATGAACTACATCCTCTTCCGAGCGGTGTAACGCTATTGAATTTTATGCCAAAGTGGTGGGATACTTTTGAGTATCTCTTTTGGTACAACGAAATTCACCTGGACAGTTTTGGCAGTCTCGTCGCATATTGCAGCATTCAGCCAAACATCCCAACTCCTGAAGAGTTTGAAGTGATGAAATTGGGACAACCTATAATCGCAATTAAATAGCCTGCTTGACAGTTCTGGCAATGCGCGAGTAAACTCCTGCTCGCCCCTGCTGTGAGATTTCCTTCGGCAGGATTCTATCTCGACCCAAAACGAAAAGACCCCTTCCACTTTGGAAGGGGTCTTTTCGTTTTCCATATTTCGATATTTGGAGAGGAAGTAGATGTGAAAAATATAAAAGTTTCGATCGTACTCATTCTTGTTCTGCTGGCTGTGTCCGTTATTGTTTCCCCGGCACAAGCCAGCCTCACTGTCAGCGATGTTATCACTTTTGAGATACCAAGAGAGAACCGTGTCTTGATGGCTGTTGCACTGATGTATGCGCCAACGCCGGAATTCCATTCATATTGGCGCGATGCAGTTTGTGATTTCATGACCGAAGGCGGCTGCGCATACTTCACAGACAATCTTGAATCCATGCTTTGGCAAACAGGCCAGGGTGTCACAGGCGATAACGCTTCACCCATCGGAGTTGTCGCAAAACTCAATGATGGTTCTCAAGTCTGGAAAGCTGGCCTGACGATCTATAGAAATTGCGGGATTCCGAAAAATTGTAAAACCAGCGAAAGCGATGTCTACCTGCACGTTGTGTATGACGAAGCGCAAGGGAAGTGGCTTCTCAACCGCGTGCTGTATGGACCCAATATAGATTTCCCAAAATTCGAGGAACAATGAATATCACTATTTCAAAAACGTCCGCTATGCGCGCGATCATAATTTTCACAGCCCTGGCCCTTTTAGTTTGGGCTGGAAGTTTGGCGTTCTCCACAGGATTACCCGTCCGCTGGTTTGCCGCCCCAACCCCAATCCCACAGGCTCAACCTGCAATGCAAGCCGTGACCGCAATGTATTCTGCGGATCCCGCCAGTGAAAGATCTGCCTGGGAAGACAAGGTTTGTCTCGGCATGACCGTCAAAGGCTGTTCGGTCTTCCGAGCCATGTACGCGCCTGCGATATGGACAGCCAGCACGCAAAAAAATGAAGCTAGTCGCAACCATGCTTCAAGTTGCAGACACGCTTGAAGATGGATCGCAAATCTGGAAGGTCAGCGTTGCTGTGACAGATGCACCCACTGATATTTACATTCAGGTCGCAGCCGATCCGACATCGGGGCAATGGCTGCTTGAGCGAGTCCTATTCACTCAGGAAGCGGCGAAGTACGCCGAATAACAAAAAGGAATCATCATGAAAACTCGTACTCAATTTTCCATGCTGATCATCGCGCTGGTGATGCTTCTGTCGAGCGTGATCCCTGCGGCATTCGCTCAGGATGCAAATCCACCCGTTGATCCAAACAGTTCATGGGCAGAAGTGGTCAATCCAGATGGAACTATTAACTACGCCAACTTAACGGATGGCGGCATTGTCAATCAGCCCGCTGATTGGATGCCGAACATCCCATTGATCGGCTCGATACCCGCCGAATACCATGTCTATTACACCCCGAGCGGCAACAGCATCGTTATGCCAACAGCCTCCACCCTATTCTTCATGGCGGCCAACGCATATGAATCTGGTTTTTCAAACGCCGCCAGCACGATGGGGACAAGCGGGCTATCTACGGTCAATTCCGATAATGGGAATGTGGTGGGGTTTGCGAGCCTCGGCGCATTTTTTGGCGCTCTGGTTGGTAATCAGAATATTGGACTGCCCACTGGCACAAATGCAACTGACTTCTTCAACCAGGTGCTTTCTGGACAGACAAATATCTGGAGCCTCGGTCCAGCCGGGCTAATGAATTTCCTATCAAGTCTCAGCCTTCCCTCTTTAGCAGATGGCAATCTGTATTCCTATCTTCTGCTCTACACACCAGGTCAATGCGCGACAGTTCCGGGAGGATGCACCGCAGAACAACTGGCCTTGCTGCTCGATCCCACCTTAATTCCTCCAACTACGGTTACCCCGCCTCCGCCATGCCCTGACCCAATCGTCAAGCCAGGCGCCATCACTGCCAGCGCCAGTAAAGGCGCGCCTCCGTATCCGCTGGTGGTGGGACAGGATCCCAACAAGCGCGGCGTGGATGTTGCCTTTTCTGCATCGGTTGCCCCAACGATCTATACATACTTCACACAGGAACCGATCGAGGATTGCGTTCCAGGTACGACCACCAGCGGTCAGTACAACTGCACAAAAAAAGGAGTGCGGCCATCGTGAACAGGCAGGCTATCAATGTGTATCTCACACACAAAGCTACTCGGAATGTATCGCGTCAGCCTCAGCTTCCATCTCGCTCTCAAGTGAGTCGCGTAGCTGGATCTTGAACGAGTTATCCATTCGATATCCCGAAGCCTATCTCCATCACCCGTACTTTTCATTCGGTGGCAGCGGCTGTGCCTGGTCTGGTTCAAAAGACAAAGTTCAAGTTGCGGACCCAGGCAATTGGAACATGCTCATGAGTGGACGCACATCGGGCACACCGGTATCAGGACCGCGAACTTTTAGCCGCAATAGTACCTTCGAGGTCTGGTTGAAGGAAGTGGTGATCGTCAAATGACAACTACACCTGATCAGGAAACCAACGAGACAGAAGACGAAGTCATCGCAAAAGCCTGCCGCTTTATGAGCGAATGGATTTCCAAAAAAGACGATGGTTCGGCGGATGAACAGCGCGGCGTGAATGCCTATCTTCGTGCGAAGAAAAGTTTTCTAGGCAAAGTAACAACCGTGGTTGTGATGGTCTTCGCGCACACCCCAAACGAAGATGACAAGGCAGTTGAGTGAGCGATCTTTTTTCAAATATCGCGGCGGGCGTTATCTGGACCATCAATGGATTTCTCGTGATGGTCTATTCCGCCGCCGATCATATCCAGACCATTACCCTAGCCGTCGCCACCATCCTCTTCGCCGCCTACACATCGAAGGAACAAAAAGTATGGGCAGTGGCTTCAGGCGCGATGGCGATCCTGGCTTCTCTTTTTGCGCCCGCGCCTGTCCCGCTCTTCCTGCTGGTCATGTCGCTGGCGGGTTGGGCTGGGACATGGCTCGAGCAATACAACAAACCCGCTCAACACTGGAACACGATCCGCGGTCAGGCGTTGTATGCGCTGGCGGGATTGGGGTTCGCCATGTATCGCAATTTCGGACTTGGCAGTTCGATTGCAAGCGACCCGATGATGTCACAGGGAGCGGGCTACCTGAACGCATTGATCGGGATCGGCATGTACGTTATTCCGCTCGGCTGGCTGGCGATGCTAACCCAGTCTATCTGGGCACATCCGCCTGCACAGGGAACTCCCGACGCGCTGATCACGACGATCCGCACACGTGGAAAGAGATAGTGAGAATTGTGTCGAAGACTCAAAGAATAGGTAATTGATGTTGCGTATTGTCCATAAAGGAATGAGCGCAACAAAACGGATCGCCGAAATAGCGTCTACGTGCTTCGCCATCCTGATATTGCTTGTAGTTATATTTTTTGAACCTCGTCTTCTTGACGAATAGGTAATCGATGTTAAGCATTGTGAACAACGGATTGACAATCGAAGACGGCAACCTGCGCTACGCGTGGTTTGAACTGCAAAAAGATACACGGCGCTTCTTTCGCTGTGTGGCTTTACGCGAGTTGAAAGTGATCCCCGTCAGTGTGCGCGAGGACTACGACCTGCTTGGAAAACAATGGGCAGCGGTGCGCGGCCTGCACAACGCGGGCGTCAACTTTGTATACACCGCCATGGGCATATACGCCCCGGAGCACATCGGCATCGTCCAACTGTTTGGCGCGGCGGGTGAAGCGGACAACGTTGAGGAAGCTGCGGAGAAAGCTTTGATCGGCGCATCCACGGTCGAGGCTGTGCTGGCAAACTTTCCGCAATCGCAGCTTGGATATCCGAATCCTGACTGGCTGCAGTGGTATCTCGATTTCATCACTTCGCGCGGCTGCAACATCGCCGCAGTACTTGGACATCCCGATCCACGCCAGGGAAAACGCGGCACAGATTCAGAAGGCACGATCGGGGATGACTCCGATGAAGACCTGGCCGAAGAACAGAATGAAATCCTCTTTCGCGGTCTCTCCAAGCTGCGTCAGAATTTTGTTTTTCAAGTACTCGCCGAACATATCGCGCGATCGCGCATGACCCAAACCCTGATGCGCATCAGCGAAGCGGCTTCCAATGTTGGCTCACGCCGCAAAGGCGCGATCGGCATCGGTTTCAATCTTGGCATCCCGATCATGGCTGCTCTCTCTCAAAGCCACGCCAGTGGTGTGGGTGTCGGACAGGGATCGGCGCAAAGCGCGCAGGACGGCGTTTCACAAGGATGGGGAAACAGTCACACGGTTGGGCAATCGCATTCCGAAGGCACGACCGTATCCGATGGCTATTCCGACTCGGTGGGCAAGAGTCACGGAGTTTCACAAGGCAGTAGTCAGGGAGTTTCGGACGGCACATCGCATGGCACGATGAGTTCTGAATCCAGCGGCACGATGTCTTCGCATGGAAGTTCATCGGGCGGCGGCTGGTCGGAAAGCTAAGGCTTTGGTGTAAACGCCGATCTTGGAAAATCGGTGCTCGGCGGAATTCCGCTTGTGGGCGGCCTGCTCAAAGGTGTTTCGGTTGGATACAACGAGAGCAGCGGCGTATCGGGATTTGGTTCAACCAGTTCTATGAGTGGAAGTTCAAGTTCACACTCGGAGGGTGTGTCTGACTCAACCATGCACAGCACCTCCGATGGAACATCGCAAGGCACGAATGATGGCACATCCGCCAGTCATTCCACCATGCACTCGGAATCAAAATCTTCCATGGACTCACAAAGCGAATCCTTTGGAGATAGTCAGAACTGGGGACAAAGTCATGCTGAAGGAGTGACTGCTTCGCAGCAACAATCGCGCAACTTCATGCAAGGTATCTCAGGCGGCATGAGCACGGGACTATTACCTGGCATCAGCATCAATCGCAGTTGGCAAACGGAGGATGATGTGGCCGAGAGACTGGCCGATGTATTGCGCCGCTTGGAATCACTTGCCAATCAAGCATCGATGGAAGGTGGCTTTATGACCAACGCCTTCCTGTTCACTGACACACCACAAGGCAGCGCCGCAGCTGCCGCGCTTGTACCGCAAGCCTTTCACGGATCCAGCGTACCGACACCTGTCTTGACCATTCAACCGCTCGAAGCTGACGAAGTTGAACTGCGTGCGCACGCCTTTACGTTCACTCCCTGGACTGAACTTGAAGACGGTGATCCATTCAGCGGTGAATTGTGGACACGCTATGCCACTCTCCTCACCGCTGGTCAACTGGCGGCATACACAGCGCCTGGTCTTTTCGAAGAAGGTTCGGCATCCACGACCATGTCAGCCATTCCCGCAGGCATGGGCTTTTATCCAAACATGCCCGGTGACGTGGTGCTCGGTCATCAATACAGTCCTGAGACTGGAGACCTAACACCTGCGCAGGTTCGGCTCGATCTGGACACGATCATGCACACGATGGCGGCTGGCGATACGGGCTTCGGCAAATCGGTGGCCATGATCCGCATGGCGTATGAGACAACGCTGCGTTGGAAGACACGCACGGTTGTGCTGGATTTTGGCGCGGGTTGGAGATCGCTGCTCAACGCACCTGGACTTGAAGGACATGTTGAGATTTTGCAACTCTGGCCGGACGCGGTGCGGCCTCTTCGTTGGAACCCAATGCAGATCGGACGCAACATCGCACCCGAAACTCAGTGGCGCGCATTTGCCGATGTGTTTGGCGGGATCGCGCAACTCGGTGTGAAACGGCAGAAACAGGAATTGTTGGAATCCATTCGCGGCTTGTACATTCTCGCGGGTGTCATGGTGGATGACCCGCTCGTTCGCGTCGATCTGAAATGGGGTCGGGTGCAGGATGACGAAGCTGCGCTTGTGGGTGCAAAGGCTGGAACACTGCTCGGCGATCTGGGTGCCAAACAACGCCAGGCGCTTGCGGTGCAGCGCAGTGTGATGATCGGATTGATCAATGTGTACGAAGAGATATCCAAAAAGCTGGCAAAGGTTCCTCCGAAGGATGTGATGTTGACGGGTGTGCTGGAAGGAATACTGTTTCGTTTGAATCCACTCGTGCAAGGTTCAGCCGCGCGTCAGTTCGCTCCTGGTCCTGGCACTGTTCCCGTTGAGGACTTGAGCAAGAATGGCGGCTGGGGCGTGACCATCATCGAAGGCGGCATGTTTCTGGATGATTTCGGCAAAGCGTTTTTACTTGGATGGACTGGCTGGCATCTTTACATGGACATGGTGGCGCGGCGTGTGCATGAAGTCAAAACAGATGAGCCGCTGTTGCAAATCTTCTACGAAGAAGCCAACAAGATCTTCGTCAAGGAAACAGGCGGGAGCGGGGACGAGACTGGCGGCGTATCTGCCACGCAGCGCTTTGCGGATATGTTTCGCGATGCGCGCAAATATAAATCCCGCCTGCATGTGATCACACAGGCTCCGCACCTGATCGCAGACGACATCATTTCATCCTGCAACAATGTCATCGTCGGATATCTCAAAAATCCGAAAGACAAGGACTTGATCCTGTCTGCATTGGCTCGTTCTGAAAAAGGATTTCGCGATGAAGAGTGGAGACGGTTCGTGGATGATATGCCGATCGGGATGGCGATCGGACGCTTCCCGTATACGACACGGCGTGAGATGCAAAGACCGATCCTGTTCAAGCCGCTCATGCTGGATGTGCCTGAACCGACGGACGCCGAGATCGAAAATATTCTTGGAAGGATTGTGTTCATCTGCATTGGAGTTGGTGTGTCTGCTTACCTGGGATCGGATGATCCTGGCGTGGACAACAGTTGGACTGTGGCGATCACTCATGTGCCATCCACACCCACAAGCACACTCGCTCCTGATACAGGCTGGTGGTCTGCAATTGCAACGCCAACTCCAAAGAAGTGAGAAGTGAAAAGTAGAAGCAAAAATGAAAAACAGTCAATTCAATTTCTCATTCATCATTTGAGGTTCAGAAAATGACGCAAGCAACAAAGAACGGCAACATTGTATTTTTCGAGAACGATAGTCCGAAGGCAGTTGAAAGCCTGAAGAATGCACTGGCCAAGACTGGGGATGCCCCAATACTTGGTCTGGTGCTGAAAGTCGAAGTGGATCCCGAAGGCGAAGACCGCGTTGTGAATTGGATGTTTGCCGAAACAAGTTTCATCAAATCCCTGGCGTTGATCCTGCCAGGGAAAAAGAAAAAATAATAATCCAGGAGTAAACCATGAAGAAAGTATTCCCTCTCGTTATCGCCGCGATCGTATTTGTGATCGCCCTCGTTCTGTTACGCCCCGCGCCTTCGCGCATGGTGGTCGTAGCCGCATTTGATCTGCGCGCTGGTCATGTATTGCAGGAAGCAGATATTGAACTGATGTCCGTGCCTGATGATGTTCTGGCCGTGGATGTGCTGACCGATAAAGCCATGTTGATCGGCCAGCCCCTGCGCATCGATCGCGGTCAGGGCGATGTCATCCGTGCTTCACAGCTCGGCAACCTGATCGCAGTCGAAGCGAATGAACGCGCCATTGCTGTGCACGTCACCGATGCCAGCGGCGTGGCGGGTTTGCTTGTGCCCGGTCAGATGGTGGGTGTGATCGCATCCATTCCACAACAGGATACGAATTCAACAACCAGCAGCGCATACACAGCCGATGGTGTCTATCCAAATGGCAATGTCTGGAATGAAAGTGTGACCCCGCCCGATCATAGCAATTCAGATAACGGCGCATATCTTGGCAGTGGCACATTCTCAAAATCCACCATCGAAGGACTGCGTGTGCTTTTCATTGACCCGCGCTTCGCCGCCAACATGGATGCGAATGTAGTTTCGCAGGCAACACCTCAAGGCGCTTTGAGCGGAGTCAACACCAACGAACGAGCAAAAGAAGGCACAGTCTTATTAGCGGTTCCGACAAACCTGCAATCCATCTTCTATGACTTTGGCTCCAGCGGCGGGATTTCTCAAACACGCTCTGTGAACGCTCTGGAATTATTGGCCGCCTTATCAGGCATTGATGGCGCAACCTTCACACTGTACCTGATGCCACAGACTGGCGCTGAACAATTTACATCGCCCGGACTTTGGCTGCCTGACTTGATCCTGGCTCCCAAAACACCGCCACCGCCCACACCAGTCGCGCCAGCTCCTGCACCCGTGACGGTTCCTTAAATGGCCTGGACTAATCAACCATCCCCACAAGGCGGCGGACAGGATGCGCCTGTCAGTGTGCTGCTGGCTCACAAAGATATGGAACGCACCACTGCCTGGTATCAAGCCCTGCAAGTGGACACACGCTTTCGCGTGACTTCCATGGCCAACACCCCGCAGGATTTTCGCGCCAAGCTCGCATCTTCACCAGAGATCATTTTGTTGGATGCGACCGTCTTCGATGGACCGCAGCCATTGACCGAAGCATTGACCTCCGTCAGCGGCGCGGTCTACCTGATCGTGCCTGGCGGAGTGGGAACTGAATTGATCGAACAGTTCAAGGCTATTCAATCTGTGAAGTCGGTTTCTGTTGGCGATGTCAACATCGCTGACTTCATGACGCGCGCGTATGCGGACGCCCTGGCGCTCAGACGAACCGTCTCGGCCATCTCTCCCACCGCATGGTCGGGAGGAGCTCAGCGCGGAGGCGGCGCTGGCGGACTGCGCATCGTCACGGTCTGGAGTCGCTCAGGCGGCACAGGCCGCACCACGATCGCGATCTCACTGGCGCAGGCGGTTGCACGGCGCGGCTTGAAAACACTTTTGATCGGACTGGGCGCGCCAGATGTGATCCCGTTGCAATTGGGATTGCGTCCAGAACCCAATATTGTCTCGTGGATCTCAAATCCAAACGATGAAGGCTTGCGCTCCAGTATTCAGATGGCGGGTGAGCTGCATGTGCTGGCTGGCTTCCCTGACATCTTATCGGAGTCGCAGGGTGATCGTCCGCCTGAGGCCAGCGGCTCGATCAACGAGCTGGTCACTTCCGCCGCGTATGGCGGTTACTCAGCCATCATCCTTGATACACCTGCAGCAGGCGGAGTCACGCCGCGCGCATTGTCTGCCGCGAATACCTGGTTGATGGTGGCGCGGCCCACAGTCTCGGATGTTTGGATGTCCGCTGAATCATTTCGGACCGTGACACAGAAGATCGCAGGTCAGCATCGCATTACGCCAGGGCAATATTTTCGTGGTGCTCAATCAACGCGCCAACGGCATGTTGACCGCCGATCAATGGCATGGCGCGGCAGATGCTGCCTGTCGCAAGATGAATCTCAATGTGGGTTTCCCGCCGGTCATGGCCACCATCCCGCACTCGATCGATGTTTCACTGGCGCAGGATAGCGGACGTTCTGCATTGGATGCGTCTGACGATTTTGCGCGTCCGATTCACCGTTTGTCTGAAATGCTCTTTGGAGGTGTGGTTGTGCCTGTGGGTGAGGCCGCAAAGAATGACGGCATTTTCCGAATTGGTCCCTTGAAGATCAGGACGAAGAAATAGGAGATGAGTTGGGATTCTGTCGTACCGCCATTCAGCGCCACGGATCGCGCGCGCGTCATCGAAGATGTTGCTGGTCAGCTTCAAAAACTATCCCTGGCAGAAATGCGCGGAGAGCGCGAGAAATTAGTCGGGCGTGTTGTTCCGCTGGTTCTGTCTGTGGTTTCAAAGTTTGGATTGCAGGCCTCATCCGACCAGGTGCATGAGATCGCGCGCGATGTAGTCGCGCGTGTTGGAGGTCTTGGATTTCTTGAACCGCTCCTGCGCATCGATGCGAATCTATCCGAGATCGCTGTCACTCCCAATGGAGATGTTTGGGTGCAGCGCAAAGGTGCGGGCAACTTCGAGAAGCTGCCTGTCACACCCACGCTGACCGATGTCTGGCGCGCGACCGAAACATTGCTTGCTCCGCTGGGACGAGCTGTGACCGAGGCCTCGCCATCGGTGGATGCGAAGATTCCACGTCAGGAAGGATTGCCGGGCGGAGCGCGGATCAAGATCATTCATCCTGTCGTCGCGCCTGGACTTGGTTATCCCAGCATCAATATCCGCTTGTTTGAAGATAAGCCTGTGCCGCCTGAACTGCTGATCAAGTGGAAGGTCGCTCCTGCGAATGTAATTTATAGCCTGGTGGATCTGGTCTCGAAGGCGCTGCGAATTCTCGTGATCGGCGGTACTGCTTCTGGCAAGACAACCTTGTTATCGGCATTGTGCAACGGGATTCCCAAAGACGCACGCGTGGTGAAGATCGAAGATCCCGAAGAGATCTGGCTCGATCATCCGCATGTGGTCACGCTCGAAGCGCGTCCCGCGCAAGTCGGTTCAAGCATCGTTCCATATGATCTGGACGCGGCAGTACGGGACGCCATGCGGATGTCACCGAAGTGGTTGATCGTGGGCGAGATGCGCAGCGGTGAAGCCATCAAGGCGCTGCTCGATGCGCAGATGTCCGATCATGCCGGTCTATCCACATTCCACGCCGAGGGACCGCAAGTGGCCATCTCGCGCATGTCGTTGAAATTGTTTAACGATTCAGGTGTGCGCGCCGAGGGCGCTAAAGAAATGATCACACAGGCTGTCGATCTGATCGTGCAGGTGGGCTGGTCTGGCGGCGGACGCACGATGATCGGTGTCTGGGAAGTTGAAAAAGAACTTAAAGGCGGCAATGTGCAATTCCGCCAGTTATATAAACCAGGCGACACTGAAATGCTGCCCGTTGCAATTGAGCGAAGAGTGTAACTGTGATCACCATAAATCCATTTGATGTTCAACAAGTTCTGGAGGCCAGTCTCGCATGGCTGTCTGGATCATCAAGAGTTTGCCACTATTTGTGATCGTGTTTTTAGGCGTGGTGGTTTGTACTTGAACAAGGCAACACGCACAGCCGAAATCGGCCGCCACTGGAACGCGCAGAAAAGAAAGGAGTTACAAATGATCAACACAAACTTATTTGATATTCCCCCGACCCTCTCCATGTTCCTGCCCTTTATCGGTGCGGGCATGCTGGCCTGGATCGTCTGGCGTCTGAGCGGCACACTGACCATGCCGCGCATCGGCAGACCGCAAGTCACGCGCATCGAGAACTTCGCGGGCACATCCCGCGCACGAGGCAAAACAACATCTGCGGCGGTGGGCAGCTTTGAACATCGCGTGCGGATCGCCTTCACAAAGATCGGTATCGACGCGGCGGAAAACGAAGAGTACTACATGATGATGGCGCGCATTGTGGCCGGGGCAGGCATGACTTTCATTTTGATGATCGTGGGATTGCCGTTCTTCACCAGCCTGATCGGGATCGTGGCTGGATATATTTTTGTCAACGGCTGGGTGGCGCGCGCATGGAACAAAACCCGTACCGATATGGAAGCTGAATTGCCGTCGTTGTTATTGCGTTTGAACGCGACCATCCAAGCCGCGCCGAATGTGCCTTCCGCGTTGGAGACGGTTGCGAAGACCCTGCGCTCAGACGGACCACTGCGCGTGTGGACATTGGATACTGCCGCGAGAATGCACACCGAAGGACACGGAGCCGTTGAAGCGATCCGTGAAAGCGCAGCGGGAATTTCAACCTCGCTTTCGATTGCGGCGGATCTGATCGGACGCATGTGGACAACTGGCGGCGAGGGATATTCCAAAGCATTTGGCACAGCTGCGGACAATCTCGAATCAGTATTGGATGCGCGCGTGCTGGCGCGAGCCAAAGGGAGCAGCGCACAAGGGACAGTCAACATATTGACCGTGATGACGTTCGTGATGATCGCCTTCATGAGCCGCTCTGGAGCGATGGCGGATATCGTTAAGTCACCTCTCGTTCAAGTTCTGTACGCACTGATCTGTTTGGTGATCGTATACGGCCACAGCCAGGTCAGCAACATTATTGACAACGCGGTCTGAAAAGCAAAGTGAAGGTGAAGATGAAGGAGGGCAGGGTTTCCCCTATCCACTTCTATGAGGTTTTCATGACAACTATTATTCCATTTTTAGCGGCAGGCTTGATCGGGATTCTCTTCCATCAATTTCTGCGCAGCTTTGATTTCATATTCGGAAGCTCAGCATCAGCGCGGCTTGAACGCTTTGCATCCACCGATCGACGCGGTGTCACGGATCGGGTGGGAGATTCGATCGTGGACAAGCTCGGGTTTAGCTTCGACGCCTGGAAACACGAGCTGATGTGGGCACAGCTGGGCGGCTTGTACGAAGGACGCACGGTGGGCAGTGTGCTGGGCAAGTCAGTCTTGTTCGGTTCGGTCGGGATTGCCTATCTGCTTATCTTCAATGCCCTCAGCCCCGCCTTTGTGATTGGCGTTGCGGTGGCCGCCTACTATCCGTATCTGCAATTGCGCGGACGTGCGAACGATGTGCGCGAAATGGTCAAGCGCAGCCTGCCCGAAGCGGCGGCTTTGATCGCGGCTGAGATGAGCGCGGGCAGTTCTGCTGAAACCGCTGTGGGACGCGCGGCCTCTTTGCCCGGAGCGGTTGGCAACCTTTTGCGACTTGTGACTCAAAACGCGCAACAGGCCGGGCGCTTGATCTTCTCGCGTGATCTATTGGATGGCGCGCTGGTTGAAGAGTTCACTAAATATCGTATGCCGCACCTCGAAGCCTTTGCGCGCCAGATCGATCTGGTTGCAACCAAAGGGGCAGAGGGTCCGCGCCAGATGGGAGAAGTCGCGCGGACTGGCACGCGAATACCGTCGGATGTCGCCTGCTTGCGGAGCAGTTGAGCAACAAACTCTTGTTCCCGATCTCGCTCTACATCTTTCGTGCCTTTCATGCTGGCCATCTTTGTGCCGCTGATGGTCAGCGTATTCGAATCATTCTAACTATGAATATCGTCCTCTCGGAAATCACAAATGCGCTCGGCGCGGCCTTCTTTGTTTTTCTTTTCATCATTCGCGTAAAGCAATTTTCAGATGGAGACATCGCCGCCATCCTGCTTGCACTGCAATCTGTGCTGGCTGCATTTTTGACCGTGATGCAATAAACCTGTCGAGCGGATCAGTCATCCGCTGATGTCTTTGATCGCCTGGTTGTGTGCTTTGCTTCCGCTTGCGTTCATGGTGGATGGAGCGAATGTTCTTTATTCACTGCCTGGTTTGCTATTGGCCTTGTGGTCGCTGACCGCGCTTGATTCCATTCTTCCATCGCGCCTGGAAGACCGCGGGATCGTCGAGCGCGGACCGTATCGTTTTGTGCGCCATCCGATGTATCTGGGCGAGATCCTTTCGCTGCTTGGCTTATGCATCTCAGCAAATAATACGTGGAACTGGTTTGCCTTGCTATTGTTCGTGCGCCTGGTCATGGTTCGAATTTCCGCTGAGGAGCGTGTGCTTGCAAGTTATGAGTGGTATCGAAAATCTGTCCGCTGGCGTTTTATTCCCGGTGTGTGGTGATAGGTATTCACAATGACTGATCAATTCGAAAATCGCGCCGCTTCATTTGCGGCTTACGTTACTTCCTGGCAGATGCTGGAACCTCGTAGACGGAAGTTGTTTCTGGAGTGGCCATGCACCAGCGGCCAGGCTATTCAAGGATCCGACCGAAATTGTATACGGGATTCCTTGACCAATTGGTTTGTGTCTTTATCCGAAGTGGAAGTTCTTCGAGAATACTGTTTGGTCATCTGTGAATTAATTGGTGGCGTAATTTGAAAGAGGCAGCTCTTAATGAACTGGAGCAGGCGAGTTGCTTGTTAATCCGCTTTACCTAAAAAAAAAGAGTTTTGAACATGTTTGAGATTTTATGTGGTTTAAGGTCGGAAAAAGGGAAAATGAAGGAACGATAAAAAAATTTTGACCTATACAAGGTCTTTATTTCAATATTGATCGCGGCCGCTTTTTGGCTTCAAAGCTCCTGATTGAGGACGGCGTGGAACCGACTCCTGTTGATGGTCAAATTGAACTCGCTCCAGGAATTTTTCGGATGCTCCGAAACTGGTGCTTGCCATTTTGCCTGAGGTCTCCCGCAGACCGCGCCGCCAAGTGCGGGTAGTGAGCCGGCCCGCCTTAAATGGGTTCCGATAGGAGGAAGCGCCAACCTTTACCAATCCCTGGGACATTCGTTGCTGTACGACCAATATGGAACGGTGTGCAACGAGGGAGTTGCCCGGCTGCGACCAGACGAACCTCCACCTCCTCCATTGTATTTGCTCTCCTGACGGTGTTCTGCTTCGCTTTCTTGCACGACTTGGGGAAACTTGAGCCGGTGTATTAATAACGGAAACATCACCATTACCGCAGTCGATCCGCAGAATTT
>JADKDM010000009.1 GCA_016714565.1 Candidatus Villigracilis propinquus | reverse complement strand
AACGCTGATATTGGGGATTGCTGATGCTGCCGGCATCGTCCATACGTCGCAGGGTTAGGTTGGTATCCCAATAGGCATCGGGTGTGCCATCGTTGTTGATATCTGCCGCTCTTGCGGCAGGCAGGTTCGCTACAGCGGAAGGCGGGATTTCCCCGCCACTGGAACGGTTTCTCCATTCGTAGCCTGTGATACCGCGATGTCCTGTTCCGCCACCGCAGTTGTATCTGCCGTTGCCGCCAGGACCGGGAAGACAACCTTCGATGGCTTCATATTCCTGGTAGCGCAATTCCCAGAATAATTTGTATGCACCTCGTCCGTTGCCGACAAACAAAGGCATGTCTCCGGGAAGTTCATCGAGACCGCTGATGCTCCCTGCAAGCGTGGTTGCACCTACGGCGGGATGGGATGGTACTTCCCATTGGATGGATTGGGTTGCACCATTGGATAAGACCAAATCGCCAATCAGAGGCAGAGTTACAAACATGGGACCCGCCGGTCGCAAGGTCAGGATCAGGCGTAGATTTTGCCAGTCGCCCACCTGTGGATGACTGGGCGATCCGCCACCATTGGGAACATAATTCACACCGCCTGATCCGGAAGACTCTGGCATGCCGCCATTTCGGACAACGGTCGGCCAGCGCACCAGAGTTGCGGGGTAGGGACGTACATCCAGATAGATTTCGGGAAAAGTAACTCGCGCAGTAACCTTCCAGCCGCTGTTGGTGCAGGTAATACCACCCGCGCCAACCGAGAATGTAGTACATGGATGTTGGGGTGGTGAAGAATTTGGCATTTCACAAGGCATGGTACCGATCTGTTCAGAAATTCCAATGATCGTTCCAGTGCAGTTATCCACCCGGATGGGATGAACTTTGCAGGTGTTGGTACTTGCATCAAAATCCAGCACACGAAATGCCATGTGATTGCCAGGCGTACAGGCAGTTTCACCGCCGTTGGAATTCCCGTTTCCATTTCCTTCACCACCACCTTCCTCCACCTCCACCATTTCCTCCACCTGTGGTGCAAATGATGCTGCCATCCGGCTGATAGGAACAGGAAGGCGTAGATTGTGCCAGTACGGTTGATGGTTGGATGGAGATCAGGACGAGCAATATGAGAAGCAGGCTGGTTCGTTTCATTGTGCGCTTCCTGACAGCATGGAAAGAATGTATTGCTTTTCGTCCTCGCTGGTCATGGTTTGCCAGCCTTCCGGCAAGGGTTGCATGTCGAGATGATGGGTGTTGCTCAACCATTTCGCATCCCAGGGCTGGGAGTCGTAGAGAGTCGCCACGGTCAGACGGTCACTGGCGATTTCCTCAGCATTGGTGATCTCCAACTTTGGTTCCGTCTGTGTTCCCAACCAAACCCATTGCCCATCTTCAAGATACCCAAAGAGCAGAAATGAACGCATAGGTGTGGCAGGCGATGTGTACATGTGACCATTCAGCGAATAGAGGATCTGGGTGTTCTCGGCATCCTCCACCACCAGACAGATCACGGAATACTCACCGCCCCAGATCTCAACGCGATTGCCTTTGATTGAGGATGTCTCAAAACAACCTCGCAAGGCATAGGTCACTGCTGCTTTGCCATGTTCGTTCAACCGCCATTCCCTGAATTCAGGATGGGTGGGGATGAAACTAACCGGCACATCCACGAGTTCATTCGCATTTTTCGGGATCGTCACGGTTTCCATCTGGCGCATGGGCATTTCACTGAAGCCAAGTAGTTCCGTGGCTTCGGCGCGGCTGTAGCCTTCACGCACTGCCAGTGCCCAGGCAATGGTTTTCTCCAGTCCTTGATAGACACAGGCAGGCTGAATGACCTGATACGTTTCGCTGATCACGGTCGGCGTAAAAGACCACTTGGTTGAGTCTGTTGGGCAGCCGGATGAGGCTTCTACCTCGGCTGTTTCTGTGACAGGGGTTTCTGTTTTCAAAGGTTGTTTTGTTTCGGTTGGGATGGAGACCACTTCCGGTGCGGCTTGCACCATTCGCATTAGTAAGAAGCGATTAAGTCCTGCCATGCCACCTGCCATGAGCAGCAAAAGCAGGATCAATCCGGTGACAACGGTATAGACGCGCGGTTGTCGTTTTCCAGCCAGGTCTTTATAGGTCAATCCATCCAGGATCGTTTTCCAAAGGGATTTCATTCTTCTCCAAAAAATCATTGATCTTCGCGGGTCACACCATGCGCCAGATAGCCAATGGCGCGCACGGTCACCCAGCGCGTGGGTAAGAGATAACCAGCAGATCGAACTTGTGCGGTGAGATAACAGGCGGGACGCCCTTGATGTCGTCCGCAGGAGACCGAGGTAAGTTGTGCCGAACCCGGTCGCTGGGAATTGAAGTAATTCACGGCAATTCCGTTACCAGCCGTGGTTGCGGTGATGGTTCCATCTGGCAGGACCGTGATCTCCTGCGCACCGGCATGGGCGGCGAGATCGGCGGCTGCCACGGTTTCCATCACACGCGCATTCGTCACCATGTAATCGAGGATGCCTAGTAGAAAGAGTGACATGATGGGCATCAAGATGGCGAACAACAAAACAGATTGCCCACGTTCCTTGCGAGATCCGTTGACACGGTTGCGTTTGTTGGAGCGTCAGCGCCATTTCGCCTTCCATGTCTCTGAGCGTGAGATGAACCACTCGCTGTTCCATCCAGCTTTGCTCAAGCCCAGCAAACCATCGAACAAGGTCGGCGCTTGAAACGAGACCAGGCATTGTCCTGGTTCTCCCGGTCCGCTGGGAGGTGAGATCTGCACCCGATATTCCACTCCCGCCGTGGCTGACCAATCCGCGTTCAGAGTTTGCCAGGCGACATTCACGGCATTGGTTCTGGCGCGTGTGGGATCAGGTGATTGCGAGAGGAATTGCGAACAGGCATAGGCTGCAGAGGTCGCGGCGGTACGGGCACGATGAGTAGGGATCCAAGCCAGGAGACCGAACGCCATCAAGACTGCCAGCATTGCGAACAAGGCGGTCTCTGCCAGAGCTTGTCCGCGTTCGCCTTTGCGGTACGGGGCTTTCATTCGAACCCTCCAGCAGGAGGCGGACCGGGATAGAAGCGCCATAGACGAAAATTGGTCTCTGCCCGTTGCGCTTCGATCAGTTGGATACCAAAGATCCAATTGCGTGAGTCCTCCACACTGATCAACGAACGCACTTGACGTTGACCGGTCTGCCCGGCGTTGATCCGATCTGCCAGGTCTGGCCATAGGACATTGTCACGGGCATGTTCAGTTGCCGGGGTGTTGTATGAGCCGGAAGCAACACCCGTGATGAACACGCCCCAATCCGTAGCTGCGGAACGAAACGCATAGAACGCGGCAAAGGTCATGCCGAACATAAGCAGGATCAGGATCGGCATGACCAAAGCGAACTCTGCCATCGTTTGACCTTTTTCCTTCCAGCGGAACATCTCTATCCGCCTCGCGCCATGCGCAGGGCTTCGATGCCGGCTTCGAAAGCGGCGATCAATTCATTGCGATAGCGGGCGATCACGGCAATCGCAACCACACCGATGGCGCCCAGGATCAGGGCGTATTCGGCAAAGTCCTGACCATCCTCTTCGCGAATGAATCGTTGTATTAACTTGAACATTGGATCTCCTTATGAAATAAAAAATCGGCTGACAGTTGATCTGTCAGCCGAAATATAGTTAAAACATAGTATGGGTGGTCGGAAGGTGTCGCTTGAATATCAGTGGATATGGGAAAGAAAATTCAAGAATTAGATTAAATTCAAAATAAGATTTTGTGTGATAATAAAGTTTAGTGTCAACCTTGGAGGATGTTAAATGACCATAATTACCACTCAAAACCTTCGTCGTACATATGAAACAACAACTGGCTTGATCCGCCGCAAGAAAAAAGAGATTACCGCATTGGATGGCGTGGATCTCTCGATTCCAAGCGGGGAAATGTTTGGCTTGCTTGGGCAAAATGGTGCAGGAAAGACCACCATCACCCGGATCCTATCCACAGTTCTATTGCCAACCTCAGGCTCGGCACAGATATTTGGATTGGATGTCGTTAAATCAGTCAGGGATATTCGTCCCCGCATTGGACTGGTCTTTGGAGGTGAACGCGGACTCTATTGGCGTCTCTCCGGATACGACAACTTGCAGTACTTTGCAGATCTGTACCGGGTTCCACCTCACATAGCCAGGAGACGCATTCCTGAACTGTTGGAATTGGTTGGGCTCACAGATCGTGCCAATGAGCGGATTGAAGGATATTCTCGTGGAATGAAACAGCGCCTTCATATTGCAAGGGGTTTGATTCACGATCCTGAATTGTTATTCCTGGATGAGCCAACAATAGGGTTGGATCCATTGGCTGCCCGTGGTCTTCGAGAAGTGATCCGCAATTTGAACCAACAGGGAAAAACCATTTTTCTTACCTCTCACTACATGTTTGAAATTGATGCCCTGTGCGACCGGGTGGCAATCATGAACAAAGGTAAGATCTTGATCACAGACACACCCTCCGCCCTCAAAAAAGTGGTTGCCAATCTGGAGGTGGTGGAAGTTGAATGCTTTGGTGCTCCAGAGGATGTTATCCAAAAAATTCAGGCACATCCGGCTGTTCAGGCAGTTAATATTGAACGTTTGGAACAAAGTCAGTTGATCCAGATCCAGGCACCTGCCGGGGCGGAATTGGTCAAGGAATTCCTGGGGATTTTGGAGGGAGTTCAGGTTCGCAAAGTTGTGACACGTCAGCCCACCCTGGAAGATGCATATGTAAAACTGGTCGGTGATGAAGAAAAGAGGAGTAAAGGATGAAAACCTATAATATCCTTTCCACCTTTCGTATCATAAAAAACTCCGCGTTTCTTCAAATGAAAAGCAATGCCGTATCCATTTATTTTATTGCAACTGCGTTCATACAGCCGGTGATCTTCACCCTCATTTCTGTTGGAACTTATGTGTACGGAAAGAAGCCGGACTTTGGTTTGTTTGCCATTACTGGGACAGGTCTGATCTCGATATGGAACAGCAACCTATTTACGTCAGGCGAGATTATCAACAACGAGCGCCGTACTGGAACGCTTTCCCTGATTATGGCAACACCAACCTCGCTGATGCTCATTCTCCTGGGGAAGAGCTTTGCAAATGCTTTAACCTCGGCGTTTGCAATGGGGATAACGTTCCTAACCGGCATGATCGCCTACAGGTTGCCGATTGGGATTGCTGATCCATTAAATTTTGCGATTAGCCTGTTGTTGATCATTTTTTCCATTACCTGTTTGGGGCTGGTGTTTGGATCCTTATTTATCCTGTCCCGGAATGCGGGGAATTTACATCGGTCGCAAACTACCCGGTCTATCTATTGTCTGGTTTGTCCGTGCCCCTTACTTTGTTACCGCTTTGGACACGTCCTCTTTCGCAACTGCTCACGCCAACCTGGGGAAATATTGTCTTGAATGAGGCGGCTACTCACACACATGCAGATCTCTTACCGAATTATCTGATCATCATTGGGCTTTCCATTATCTATCTGATCATTGCGCGTGTTCTCTATAAAAAAGTGGAATATTTGGCTCTCGAAGCCGGCACCCTGGAGAGATGGTAATGAAGAACAATATCCGATTATTTTTGAGCGGTGCGCGAGCCTCATGGGCAACATATATGGTTGATTTGACTCCTACGGTCTTTTTGGGCATGCATATTCCCCGCACCATTTTGCAGTCGCTATTTTTTGTCTATTTGGCGAAGGCTGCTGGTGGGGATGATTTGGCTCGCTTCGCCCTGATTGGTAATGCGATCCAGATTGCTGTATTCAATGTCATGCTTGCAATGGAGGAGGTCATCGAGTCGGAGAAATGGAACAACACATTTCAGTATTTGATTGCCGCCCCATCAAGCTGGTTCCCTTCTATGGTGGGGAAGAGTATGGCGCATTATGGAGATGCCATTCTGGCAACAGTTATTTCCTTTGCAGCCCTCATTCCGTTGCTGAAAATCGAGATATCGTTGGCGAACCTATTGCATTCCGTGCCAGTGATTCTGCTTGTCATTTTCTCGGCAACAACCCTGGGTTGGAGTATCGGCGCATTTTCACTTCCCATTCGTTATGGATTTATGATCTGTAATTGGTTCGCGTATGCCATGATTGTGTTGTGTGGTGTTAATGTCCCAGTCAGTGCATTACCTCCCGCTGTTCAGTTCTTTAGTAATATCTTGCCAGTCACACATGGTTTGCAGGCTATACGTGCATTGATCGATGGGGCTACATATTCCAATGTATTTCCTCTCATAGGGGCAGAGGTTTTAATTGCACTTGCATATGGTTCCATTGCCTGGCTGATGTTTGGCTATCGTATGAAAGTTACCCGCCAAAAAGGAACTTTTGAGTTGGTGTAATACATAAGGTGCTGCTTTCTGAAAAAGGATCGGCTGATAGTCTGACTATCAGCCGATCCTTTTTGATGCCAGTCACTCAACTCAAACTAAAGAAGTTCGCTGCAATCCAGATCATCAAAAGTCAAGTGGCTTCGTTCCAGATGTGACCACCATACCGTTGCGGATAAATTTCTTTGCCATTGCCAGATTGGAATAAAAAGATTCATAATATTTGATTCGCGATAATCAAGCCAGCACTCATCCCAGGAATATGCAATGCCGGTGTCCATGATCGTTTCATGATACGTCCTTAATAGGTCTTTTTCCAAGCGCTGCCGTAAACTGGGATACCAATGTAACCCAATCATATAAGCCAGATCATTGGTGCCTCTTCCGATGTCCCATGAATTCCAATCGATGATTCTAATACCTGTGTCGGAATTAACGTTTGGAAAAAGAAAATTCCAAAAATGAATATCGCCATGAAGAAACGTTCTGGAAAAGCGAAAACGTTCTGGTCTCCAAAATAGATTTGATGAGCCCAGGACTCTCTCGTAGATTTTTCTTCTTTTTGAGGAAAGGCGATCTCCAATAAAATCCAGAAATGTGGGTATTTTTTCTATTGCTTCCTCAAGCCGACCATACCAGTAATTGCCGTGTGTCAGCATTGGAAGAAGATCAGTGTCAAGATGTGGATGGTTCCACCAAAGGGCATGTAAAGCTGCAAGTTTTCCAATTGCCTGTTTGCAGTCCTTGAAATTTGGAACAACCGGCCATTCTGTCTGGCTATGTGTTCTGCTTAGGTCCTCAATTAACAATAGCGCCTGGGATTTTTCCTTATTCTGAAGAGCAAGGTAACAAATTGGAACAAAGCGTTGCGGCAATCGTTTGACTATGTTTTTATAAAAATAGTATTCTTTTTCCCTCGATGCAAATTTAAAAATAATATTTGATGGAATATCGCAATCGACATCTTTTGAATAGGTAATTACGGCTTTGTGAATTTTCGGCGTGCCGACAGGGATATCCGAACCTCCCTGAAAAACGATATTTTCAACAGAGCCCGATGCCAGATGTCCGGTTTTTTGAAAGGTTTCTGTCAGCCATGTTGGGGTAATTTCTTCTATGCCGGTAATGTTCTGCACGTTTTCTCCTTCCCGTTAAAATAAATTATAGCCGGTATCTGCAGTCAGTATTGAATATGAGAGAGCTAATACCCTGCTGGGAGTCTGCTCAGCCAATCCTCTCCAAGTTGGATCTCAATATCCACTGTGGACGCTGGATCAGGCTGGATCACAATCTGTGAACTCTCCATTCCAAATAGATCCTTCAAGTATCGTAAGGCATATAGTTTGGAGGTATATAGGATTGCCTTAGTGCGGCTGGCATATCCAGTCGGCGGACCAAACTCCACTACCTGCATGCCTTGGGAGTTCAGGAAAGTGGCTGTGTGCTGTTCCAGATTGGCAGAATATGTATTATTCACAATTCTGATCCTTGCCAGATCAGATTGCATAAGAGTCACCGCATCGCCCTGTGCCAGTGGGCTAAGCGGACCACCAGGAACAAAGATTTCATCGCGCAGGATGCGGATCAGATCGGGAACCGGACGTAGGACATTGGCAGGTACGCCATCGATGGTCGTATCGGTTGGGATCGCCATCGTGGTGTCGATCACGCCCTGCTTTATTTCCTCCACATGAATATCCCTTGCCAACACTGCCAGTTGGATCGCATCCTCCAGGGACATATTCGTATGGATGCCCGAGGAAAATTCTGCATAGAGCTGTGGAGCCTGGGAAATCAGGCTGGTGAATGTTTCAGGATGTAATACCTTGTCGCGGATTGCCAGGATGACCTGTTGCTGCCGTTTTGCTCGACCGAAATCGCCGCCACTGCAGCCCTGTGACTCATGCCGACAGCGCGCATATGCCAGGGCGCGCTTGCCGGTCAGATGACGATAATCCCCAGGTTTCAAAACAAAATGATCCGGGCCTTCGCCTTCTGGATCAAGCACCATCTTTTCTTCAACATACACATCGATGCCGCCGATCAGATTGATGAACGATACAAACGTCCCAAAGTCCACCTGCACATAGTAATGGATCGGAACCCCGATGAATTGTGAAACGGTCTGCATCGCCAGTGCAGGTCCACCGCCTGGGAGTTTGGCATTCTCGCCGATTGCCCAGGCAGTGTTGATGCGCCCATATCCTGCTCCTGGAATGTTGACCCACATGTCACGCGGGATGGATAACATGCCGGCGGTTTTAGTCACAGGGTCCACGGTCATGACCATGATCGTATCCGTGCAGGTCGCGCAACCATCTTCATCATCGCCGCGCAAGCCAAAGAAGGCGATGTTGATCCGGCTGGCGCCATCCCATTGAGGCAACTCCAATTCCGGTGCGGAGATTTCAACTGGAAGATCGTTTGCAATTGCTGGATCGGGCAGTGCCGGCATTTCGGAAGACGGTTGGTCTTGTAAGGCACATTCGGCTGGAGGAATTCCAGACAGGTCCGTAAGCGTCCAACACAGCGTCAATTGGCGAACGGTGAAAAAAGCTGCAAGGACTGCCAGTGTGACGAATATCCAATAAGCAAGCGAACGCCAAAAGGGATGATACAGATTGGGATAGCGCGAGCCAGGCATTACATCAATCCTGATCCCATGAACGGCGCGATGATCGCCAGCACCAGACCCAAGACCGCCATCACGCCGAACAAGCCGGCGCGTTGGCGCACGAGAGCTGCACGTTCCTCGGTCGATTCCACCACGGATCGATGCACCGACTCCTGCAAGCCCTGCACACTGGACAAGACCGGACGATTATTGGCAAAGAAATCATAGATGTCACGCAGGAAGAGATTGGCTTCCACATCCTTCGGATCAGGCAGATGGGCACGAGTCACGTCAATGGCTTTGGTGAAATCCTCCACCTCCATGCGCGCCACGAGTAAGCCCAATAAATTGCAGAACGGACCACCCACGGTCGAGGCACGCCGCAGGGCTTCCTGTACGCCGACACCAGAAGACAGAAGTGAACTCAACACAGACAACCCGATTAACATATTGTTTCTCAAAGACTCTGCGCGTTTCTTTGCCATGCCGCGGATACGCACATAGGGCCGTCGTAAACCCAGGAAGATAAAGATCAAGGCGATCACCGGCGCTGCCATCAGCATGTTCAGCGCCGCCATTGCGCCAGCCAGTAACCCGCCGACCAGTAAAAACGTCGAGAAGTCGCGGATCGCTACAGCGTAGAATTCACCGGGCGTGTCATAGGGATAGCCGGCACGTCTCAAGAGGCTGATCACATCCGCGTTATTTTTCGCTTGTTCGGGATCGAAGCGTCCCGGCAGAATGGCGATCAATAACGCCTCCCAAGTGGAACGGCGTTTGGTTTGGGGCTGCGAGGTGAAGTTGCTTAAGCGGTTGCCGCCAAAGGTGCTAAAGGCGGATTGAAAGACGTTCAGTAGTTCAAACGCCAGCACGCTCAAACTGAGCGCACCGAGAAAAGCTAGGAAGGTCATTGGGATTCTCCTTGTGGAATATCGAACCCAAAGTCTAATAACTTCTGCAAGGGGGCTTCTCCCGGCTGTCGCCCGCGAAATAATTTGCTATACAAGGCGCGCCGCAGTGCCTGCATATGTTGTTCACTGCGCAGTACATCCCTGGGTGGGCGCGGCTCGGCAAGATGGATCGCACCACTGCCGGTCTCCCATGTCCCACCGCCATACTCATGCGGCCATAGAGGTTGGAGATACAGATCCCAATGATTTGGCAGGCGCTTGTTCTTCAAAGCATGGTGCCATTGCCAAAGCGCTTCAAAGCGCGGTCCCCATAAGCCCCAGACCAGATCGATTTGTAATGACTCGTCCCGCAGGAGGTTCAAGGTCTCCGTGCAGTGATGGCAGATTGGGATGGCATTTTCCGGACGTTGGTATCGCCAGAGGATTTCCACCGGTGCATTCGGGGCGGGATTGAGAATCGGTCGCCAGGAGGCGGGCTTGCCGCAGCGCATACAGTGATTGGGAAATTCATGCCGCCAGGGAATGCCTGCGACCGAAGCCGCAACGATCTCATCCAGATAGGGCTCTTCTGCTTTCAGGACGGAATAGGAAAGTTTCACCGCACCGTTCGGCAGACTCCAGGTACGTGAAAAATCCAGGATGAACCCGGCGGAACTCACGATCTGCCCGCGCTCCCAGGCTTCGAACTTCCTGCGTTGGATGTCAGGTCGGACTTCTCCACGATGGGCATCGCGGATGCGGCGGATATCCGCGACGGCTTCCGCCAATAACGCGAACACCAAACCATCCATGCGTGTGTTTGGATCGATTGCGCCCAACTGCGGCAGGTCAGGCGCAATGGATAGGACGCTTTGAATAAACGGGCGATAGTCCACCTTTGGCCCGGTCTCGATCACATATCGACATACCGGCAGCCGCACCCATTTCCACTTCACGATTAATTCATCGAACAGCACTTGTCCGTCAGCACTCAATGCCACGATCCGCATCGGCGGACAGAAGAAAGTGTGAAAGGTGCGCGTTCCATCTGTGGGATAAATAAAGGCCAGCACGGTTTCGTTCAAGGTCTCCATGAACATCGCTCCGGAGGCTCGTTGTTCGGAGGAGATCAGAAAATGCAATTGCATGTCAGTCCTCCCCTTCGTTTCCAAATAGGATCTTGTTGACTTGAGTCATCATCGGGTTATGCGACCCCATCGCTTTTTTCCAGGCACGGGCCAGTGGATGTTCGACTTGTTTTGGAATCGCATACGCACTGTGCGGGGTGGACTCCATCAACATCAATAACTCGGCAGGAGGCAGGTCGGCGAATTGCCGAAAGACTCCGCGAGCTTCGCGCAGGGGATGTTCTCGCAGTCGGCTGAGGGCATAGCCGAGTGGATCGGAAAGATTCCCGCTTTTGGGGCTGGCGACATACAGCACCCACGAGACAAAGGCATGTACGGATGCCTGGACATCGAGCAGTTCTTTTTGCACCCTGGGGTGGACGTCGTTCTGTTGAAGCAGGACATGCAGTTCCCAAAACTGTGGCACCGCCTCTCCCGTTTTTTCGCCGAAGGCGTGTTGGGTGGTGGAAGTGTTTTTCTTTTCCGTGTTGGGTACGTGTTTAATAGTGTTTAAAACAGTCCCATTTGCGTCCACCATATGACTCCCATTTGCGTCCACTAATACTTCCATTTGCGTCCAGCTAATACTCCCATTTGCGTCTGCCATATGACTCCCATTTGCGTCCAGCCTAATACTCCCACTTGCGTCCAGCGGTTCATCCAGCAGCACCCGAAACGCGCGTGGCATGGACTCGACACGCAGGTCGGCATAGGTATTGGAATCAGGGATGGGCATCTCCATCAGGAAGCGCGAAAGGTTTCCGCCGCGCTTTTCATTCCAGTGCGGGTTGAGCCAGGCTTGCACGGTCTTGTAACGGTTCGAGCCGATCAGCTCCGCCATTTCCTGGTAGCCACCCTTGAAGGTCACCAGATCACGCCGCTCCCCGGTGCGCGAGTTGATGAATGCCATGTCACGCGATACGGTGACCAGCCAGGCTTGTGCAGGGGTCAGGTGGAATTCATGGATGGTGCGGGTGATGAAGAAGTGTGCGATGTGGATGTCGCCCAGGGCATTGATGATGCGACGATGCAGGGATTGTGCCAGTTGATCCGTCTCCAACGTATGAGCAGCCCCGGCCTCCAGACGGGCGATATCCATCACCGTATTCAATGGCACAGAGATGCGCACGTTTTCAATCGGGGAGAGCAGTTCCAGAACATCCTCGACGGCCAGCAGTTCCTGCAGGGCTTTGTGCAATTCCAGATTTCTTTCGGTCATGGATCGGATCCGTGTATGGATCGCAAGAGCATCGGCGCGTGTCAGGCGCGGGGTCATGAAGACCTGGTAACGGATCGGCGCGCGATGAGGACGTCCGTCACGTCCGCGGCGAAAGCGGCGTGTGTTGGTATCTTCTGCGCGCTGTACCAGCCCATGCAAGTGACCTTGAATGGTGTTGTGCTTGAGCAGTCTCCAAAAAGCTCCGTGGCTCAGTCCACTGAAACGCATGACCTCATGGCTGTGTAATGGTTTGGCATCTGCCTGTTTCAAGCCCTGCACCCGCCAGGCTGCCTGATGAAATCCGATATACAACCAAATGGCTTTTGGTCCGATCTCCATCCCCAGTCTTCTCAAATATCCTTTCACCACCACCTGCTTATGGGGTTGCACGATACGGTCATAATCGAGCCACTGCACCGGCTCGATATCCAATTCCGATTCTTCATCAGAGAGTGACTCATCAACCTCCTCCACTTCCGGATTTTCACTTGCAACAAAACGCACCGAGACCGGATGATCAAGGATGCCTTTCAAGATGTTTTGGACGATGGCAGTCATGCGCGACTCCAACCAGTCACGGGCATAGGCATTGCGCGCGCAGACGGTTAGAACATTCTTTTCCAGCGAGAGTGCTTGCGTATCCTTTGCCCAGGTTTCATAGGAGGCACGTGGCATTTCCGGTTGAAGTTGGCTCAAGACTTGTCCCCAAATTTCTTCGAGATTCATCATGCTTCCTCCCATGTCAAAATAGGGTGATTTCCAATCACAGGTCTCTCCCATCGCATATGCAGGGTTGAACGCATTCCTGCCCTTCCTGTGCCTTCGACGTGGGCGGATGCGCAGGCGGAAACGTGGGCGGCACGTAGACAAAGCGCAGGCGGCACGTAGTCCGTGCCGCCTGCCTTCAGTTCATCAATGGATTTATTTTTTCGTTTTTGGTGGAAACTCATTTTGCACCTTCCAGGGACAAAGTGAAGGTTGTCCGTTTTTGCATAGGCGTGAGCGTTAATCGTTTGTGTTGGTATTCCTTCAAACCGAACCGTAATAAGGCAGTGATCAGTTCACCGACTGGAACATTCAATCCGTCATCGGATGCCAGTGCAGATAGCTCGTGTTTGAGTTCGGGGGAAAAGCCGCGCCAGGTGGTGATCACCCGCCATAGCACTTCGGGCTTTTGTTTTGCACCTTTGGAACGTGCTGGCATCGGAAGAGAATCATGCGTTGGGAAAAGGGTCATGCGCATGCGATATGGGTTGGGTCGTGGGTTGAGATCGAGTTCGCCGCGTTCATAACAGCGCAGGGCGTGTTCAATCACGGCGCGTGCCACTTCGCCTTCCGGTACACATAGATCACCCGCGATGGACTTGACCTGCAGGGACAGCTTGGGATCCACACCGCGATACACGGCTTTGTGACTTTGATGTTGTTTTTCCCAATGGCGGTTTCTCTTTCGTGGTTCCGCAACTCGCAGGGACTCATACAGATCCGGAGGCGCTGCCACAACTGGCATGGACTCATTGGAGGTTTCAAAAGGGGAACGGCGTTTGTTCATCCTGCCCTCCTAATACTTCAAGACGAATTGTGCCAGGGCTTGATATTCCTTGGCAGCCCGGCATAGTTCATCCATCTCGAAGATGGTCTGTCCCTGGGCAGCGCATTCGCGCAGCAGGGTCGAGCGATGGATGGGTGGCAGCAAGCTTGAAGCAAAACGCGCCTTCAAGTCCTCGATGGTCGCCTTGCTTTCACGGGTCTGTTCATCATAGAAGGTCGGCAGGATGCCCAGTAAATTTCCACGCCAGTTCTTTTTGGATTGCAGGATGCTCATCATACCCAGCACCTTGCCAACCCCATCAGCGGAAAGGAATTCGGTGGCAGTCGGCACGATCACGAGATCGGATGCCCAAACCGCGCGTTCCTGAATACCGCCCACACTGGGCGCGGTATCGAAGAGGATGTAATCCGGTCCGTCCTTGAAGAAGCGGCTGACCGTTTGTCGGATCGCCGAGACCGGTCTGTCCTGGGCGTTCAATACGGTTTGGGCAGCCATTGTCTGTTGATCTCCCGGCAGAATATGCAATCCCTCCCGACCGGAGAATCGCACCCAGGAATTGATGAAGCTGGTTTCCTGTTGGGTCATGCCCATTGTGAGCAGATAAAAGACGCCCGGTTCCGGGCTGCGTCCCAGTGCCGTGGCGGATTGTCCCTGCGGGTCCAGGTCAATCAGGAGCACACGCTTGCCTTTCAGGACAAGTCCATGTGCGAGGGATACGGCAGTGGTGGTCTTGCCCACGCCGCCTTTTTGATTGGCAATGCAAATGATTTTTGTGGACATACTGTATCTCCCTTAATCCTTGTTTGGGTTGCGATTGATCGCATCCCGGATGACCACATACAGGATGGAGCCGATCAACATGGAACCAAGGACCAGCGCTACGGCGATCAGGATGGCGTGCAGAGCTTCACTCATGGGAGCCTCTGCTTTTGGATGAAGTTAAGTTAGGGTATGTCTTTTTGAATATGATCATGATGACGCCCCTGTCGTTGCTTCAAGGGAAGAAGCTGTCTCGGTGATGTGTGCTTGCATGGGAAGCATGCCCTGCCGTACCAGTTCCTGTCGGATGATGAGTGCTGCCTGGGCACGAGGCAGGCGCAATTCCCGTTGGGCGAGTTGCAGAAGCGCGTTGCGTTCCTGATCTCCCAGATAGACGATGATCTTAGCCATAGGTCTCCTATTCGATGCTGAAATAAAATGAGCCGCGTTGTCGGCGGCTCATATAAATAGCATCTGGGAGTACGGGATCTCTACGGTTTGAAGTACGGGATGACTACGAAAATTCCTTTGTCACTTAACAGGGTTTGGGAGCCGAATGGTTGGATGGATTGTCTTTGGGGAGAAGGGTTGTCCAGCTAGTGCTGGTGGTCGCTTTCCTCAATCTCTTTCAAAATTCGGCGGCGCCAATCATAAAAGGTGGTGGTTGCCATCAGCAGGATGCCGTCCGGGCTGCTGCCAAATTCCTGGGCAAGGAATTGTTCAAGCGTTAATGCGGTGATGGATGGATCGCGACGCTCCCATTTCTCGACAGCTTTGCGGATTTTTCCTTGGGAAAGCGCGGCGGTTTTCCACGATGACGGTTGGGGGATAGGTTTAAGAATTTTCGGAATTCATTTATCCCTTGTGGCTTTTCTTCAACCGATTTTGGTTTCCTGCCTGCAGACGGATCGATCTTGAATATTTTGAAGAGCAGAGGGGTGGGATGGTCGGGCAACGAGGACGTTGTGTTTTGTGATTCGATCTCCCGTTTCAAATCGCGAACCAACCTGTGAGTATGCACAGCTCCCCGCACCACAAAAATCAAGGCGATTATGACCGTGAGACTGAGCGCGATGAGCGCGACTTCCTGACCGAATTGGATTTGAAAGAATTTGTAGATCCGGTAGATGGGGTAAGAGAGGGCGGCAATGAGGAGCAGTAAAGCAATGTAATGCCCCCAAAGCCTTTTAATATGATTCATTGTTGTTACCTCAAAGAGAATGATATGGCGCGGTATTTTATTATCTGTATTTTTAAATTTCAACTGACATTTGTTACCTGTTTTGTGTGCTTTTTTCCTTTGCGCCTCTTATTTCCTCTCTTGAAGTAATTTTTGTAAGGTGTATGAAAACTGGAATGAATTGGTAGGATTAAAAAAACAGGTTGCGCTGGCACAACTACAATCGCGCAACCTGTTTTTGATTTCATTTTCCTGACATCATCATTCCGTACTGATTGGATTGCCGTTGGCTTGATCGGGAATTGAATCTTCCTTCAGCGTTGTGGATGTAGGATCAATCGCTCCGGTTGTTTCGAGACGATTTAATCGCTGTCGCCCCAGTTCCATCAAAAAACCGTACACCCTGCCGAGGGCATGTCTTTGTTCCGGAGTAAAAACCATTTTGGGTTGATCTCTGGATGCTTTGCTCATGACTGACCTTTCTGAAGATGCTGTGAATCTGATCGAGGTTGGAGTGTGTACTTGCGCTGTGTGTTGTTGGGTGTGTCTTTTTGCATGATCGCCTTCCGTGAAGAATTGAAATTGTCATCTGACACCCAATCATTAACATCTGCCAGTACGGTATCCCTACGGTTTGGAATACGGATATTCCTACGAACCTTGTTCCCTCTCATTTTCCTTTTTTTGTGTGCAGATCGCAGTCATACATTATTCGGACACCATTCCGTAGAGTTAACGGACTCCCGGATGCTATACCTTTGCTCAGAACTTTTACAACCGAAACACCAGTTTGATTTCCCCGTCCACGACGTTATAATATCGTTTGGAGGCACTACTATATATATGGAAGACTGGCTGACTACATACGAGGCTGTGCAACTTAGTGGATACGAATTGGATTACATCCGTAAGCTGGTACGCGCTCAAAAGATCACGGGCCGTAAGTGGGGGCAATCCTGGCAGGTCAGCCGCAAATCCCTGCAAGAGTTCATAAAGAACCGGGAAAAGCAGGGCGAGAAACGCGGTCGTAAACCCAAACGAGAACAATCCGAAAATTGATGAAATGACGTAACGGGGACTTGTCTGCAGTTTAACTTGTGCTATAATTTCATTGCTGGCAATGAAATTAAGAGCCAGAAAAACGGGTCGAACTGGTGTTCGAGCACCAATACGACCCTCACCCAACCCACCGGCTAGAGCGGAGGGAAGGGCTGGTTTGATTATACAGCCCCTTTGATTCGCCCTGGTGGGATTCCCACAGGGCGATTTGTGTTTCAGCCGGGAAATGCAGGTCGTCCAACAAAAAATCAAAAGGAGATGTATATGCTTCAAACCCCTTCAACACAACGCTTTCAGATCGTTGGTGCCCTTACTCGTATCCGCCAGGAATGGCAGGATGCCGCCGGGTGTCCCAGTTTGATCGAGGTGGAGGGCAACATGGGGATGTTGCTCGCTGACCTGATCAATGGACTTGGTCTTGGTACCCATGAGCAGGTTCAAGTGCTGGGTCAGGAGTTGTTCGAGGAATTGAAGGACTTTCTCAAGTCCCCGGTTCAGAACTGATGCGCACAAGCCAGCCGTACTGGCGCGGCTGGCTTATGTCTTTCAACCTATCAACGATTCTATTAAAGAGGTTTTTCAATGAACAGTCGAGCAGTAACATACGCGCGTGTATCCGGGGATGATCGTGTCAAGGATGGTCGTAATCTGTCAGGTCAACTTGATATCTGCCGCGAACATGCACTCAAGAAAGGTTATATGATTGTCGCCGAATTATCCGAGGATGATCGCGGCGCATCCGGCGTTTCCTTTGAACTTCCTGCCTTGAATCAGGCATTGGAAATGGCAAAGAATGGTGAATTCGATGTTTTGGTGGTTCGTGAGATTGACCGTTTCGCCCGAAGTCTTGCCAAGCAGTTGATCATCGAGCAGGAATTTCGTCGTTATGGTGTTCAGATCGAATATGTCATGGGTGAATACCCCGATACTCCCGAAGGGAGTCTGAACAAGAACATCAAGGCGGTTATTGCTGAATACGAAAGATTGAAGATCAATGAACGCATGATTCGTGGACGGCGACAAAAGATCAAAGCTGGCAATGTAATCATTCATGGAAAACCACCCTATGGATACAGACTTGAAGAAATCGATGGAAAAAGTAAATTGGTGGTAAATGAAGACGAAGCCCAGATCGTGAAGATGATTTATCACATGTATGTATTTGGCGAGGATAAGAAAGGACCTATGTCTGCGCGTGTCGTAGCCCGTCGACTTACTCAAATGGGAGTCCCTATTCCGCCACTTTCCGGCAGAAGTTCCACAAAGTGGTCTCGCACCACTGTGGGACGTATTGTTAGCAGTAAGACCTATATCGGTGTTTGGCATTATGGAAAAAATGGGCGCGCGAATGGGCGTCACTTGAACAACCCTGAGGAACATTGGTTGGCAGTTGAAATCCCCGCAATTGTGGATATGGATTTATGGGATGCTGCTCAGGAAAGAAAGGCAGTCAACATCGCCAGTGCAAAGAAAAATTTGAAGTATCAATACTTAATGAATCGAAGGTTGGTTTGCGGAGTCTGTGGTTCAAAAGTAGCTGCATGTGGAAGTAATGATGGATATAAAAACCGCCTGTACTATCGTTGTAATGTTGCTCGTGGATACGATGACTATGAACGCAAATGTGATAACGCACGGTATTTCAAGGCGGAGGATGTGGACTTTACCATTTGGGAATGGATAAAATCCTTTATCAGAAATCCGGATGCGGTAGATGCAGGAATAGCTGAGTACCACGAAAATCGTGAGCGTGAACAAGCTCCAATTCGAGAACGTCTTCAGGTTGTTGATGATTTGTTGAGTGATCATCGTGATCAATTACAAAAATTGCTGGATCTTTATCTTGATGGAAATTTCCCCAAAGAATTGCTTGTCGAACGGCGACAACGGTTGCAGGATACTGTAGATTCGCTTGCAACTGAGCGGGTTAATTTAGTATCCCATCTTGAAAGTAGCGCTTACTCTCCAGAACAACTTCAAGCGATGAAAGAATATACTTGCCAAATTGCTGTTGGATTGGATGAGGCAGAAGAAGATTTTGATTCAAGAAAGCATATCGTTGATATGCTGAATGTCTATGCCTCCCTGGTGATTGAAGATGAAGAAAAGGTTGCTTATGTCACGTGTGTATTCAAAGCTGACCCCGAACGCTTATTGATTGTGTCGCCTAATATTTATAAGATGAAGAGACCAGAAAATCACAGCCGATCTTTTGCACATCAATGCTGCCATGCACGGCATATTGAACCGCATCCACATACACGAGCGCGCCGGCGTCATGTGCCATTTTTGTGATCTTCTCAACCGGGTTGACCGTCCCCAGCGAATTGGATGCGTACCCAACAGCAACCAGTTTTGGTTTGCGTTCGAGCGCCTTTTGCAAGTCATCGAGATTGAGCGTGCCGTCTTCCACATCAAAATTCACCCAGCTGATCTTTACGCCTTTGTCCTGCGCGGCCAGCACCCACGGCGTCACGTTGGCATCGTGGTCGAGGCGAGTCAGCACGATCTCATCGCCTTCCTGCCAATCGCGCGAGATCGAACGGCTGAGGTGCAAAGTCAGCGTGGTCATGTTGTTGCCAAAGACAATTTCCTCGGCGAAGCGGCATTGTAAAAATCTGCCATGGCTTGATGGGCTTCGTCCAGCACGGCATCAGAGGCGATGCTGGTGGCGAATGCGCCTTCGTGGTTGGCGTTGTTTTCGATCAGATATTTTGTGATGCGTTCGAGGCTTTGTTTGGCGATCTGGGTGCCGCCGGGGTTGTCAAAGAAAATTGCGGGGCGGTTCAGGGATGGGAATTGCTGACGAATGACATCAAGATTTAGTGACATGCGGGGAGACTCCTCAAATGAAATTTAGACACAATAGTTATATACTGAAATTGTACCCCACACAAAAAAGGAGACAACATGTTTGACAAAATTCTATTGGCAGTGGACGGTTCCGATCACGCGCTTCACGCTGCACGTGTCGCCGCTGAAATGGCGCGCGGCATGAAGCCAAAGGAATTTCGCATTGTGGTTTCATATGATTCCATTCCCGTGTATTTGGGCGAGCCCAATATGCAGTTTGCAATTGATAACCGCAAAAAGGACGCGGAAGAGATTCTCGATAAGGCCATCAAGGAAGTGGGGTCCATACCCGGCGAGATCCATACAGAGATGATAGAAGGCGACCCGGCTGCGGCAATTATTGAGGTGGCAAATACTCGCGAAAGTAACATCATCATCATGGGTTCGCGTGGGCTTGGCAGGTTATCCGGTTTGTTGCTCGGCAGTACAAGCCAAAAAGTTGTGGCTCATGCGCATTGCCCGGTCTTGGTGGTGAGGTAATTAGCGGGGGAGCCGGGCTTGACGCTCGGCCTGGGTGAATTCTTCGGGGGTATTTAGATTCCAAAAACACAAGCCCGATGGGTCGAAAATTTCCGATTCATCGGGCGATACAACCCGCAGCCTGACCTGCGGAAACCACGCGATGACCTTCCACTGATCTGCGTCAATTGCAGCTTCGATGATTGGAAGACAAGTCTCACGGCGATACAAGGCATGGAATGGTTCATAACCCTGATCTGTCTTTGAGATGACAACATCCGTCTCTTCCTTAACCATGAGCCTGTATGCGCTTTCAAAATAGTCTTTACTGGCGAAGGGCATATCGCAAGCTGCCACAGCCACGAACGGATGCGAAGCTGAAGCGATTGCAGTGTAGAGTCCGCCCAGAGCGCCGCGCCCAGGCCGAAGGTCTGGTATGAGGCGGTGTTTAATAAATCCATATTCAGCGGGGCGATTCGTCGTTACAATCAATTCATCGGCAATGGGCGCAAGTCTCTCGATCACACGTTGAATGAGCGGACGTCCCAAAAATGGTTTGAGCGCCTTGTCCTCGCCCATGCGCGAGGATTGTCCGCCTGCTTGAATGACTATGGTTAACATGTGCGTATTATATATGTAGTAACGACTTTAGTCGTTAAAAGGCGACTGACCCACAGGGCTTAGTCGCCACTACGCAACAGTGATTATGATGAGTTCACTATCAAATATCCTCGATGATTTAACGGTTGAAGGCGAGTTGTACGAAAAGCTCGAAGACAAATCAGTCCGCTGCTTCGCGTGCGGACATCGCTGCCTGATCCGTGAGGGCAAGCGCGGGATCTGTCAGGTGAGATTTAACGAGGGTGGAATATTGCGCGTGCCGCATGGGTATGTGGCTGCCATACAAAGTGACCCGATCGAGAAGAAACCGTTTTCACATGTGATGCCCGGAACCAATGCGCTGACCTTCGGCATGTTGGGCTGTGATTATCACTGCCCGTATTGCCAGAACTGGCTCACATCCCAGGCTATGCGTGACCCTGCTTCGGATGTTTCGGCGGACTTTGTCCGCGAGATGACGCCGCAAAAGATGGTGCAGCTTGCTCAAAGCACCAATGCTTCGGTGGTGGTTTCTTCCTATAATGAGCCGCTGATCACGAGCGAGTGGGCGGTTGAGATATTCAAGGAAGCCAAAGCGAACGGGCTGATGTGCGCTTATGTTTCCAATGGGAACAACACGCCTGAAGTGATGGAATATATTGCCCCGTATTTGGACGCTTACAAGGTCGATCTGAAGTGCATGACCGAGAAAAACTATCACAAGATGGGCGGCACGCTGCAACACACGCTGGATGGCATCAAACGCGCGCGCGAGGCAGGTCTGTGGGTGGAAGTGGTGACGCTTGTGATCCCCGGTTTCAATGATTCAAATGAAGAGTTGTGGGACGCGGCGCGGTTTCTTGCGGAGCAGTCCGTGGATATTCCGTGGCATGTGACGGCTTTTCATAAAGATTACAAAATGACCGAGCCGGATAACACGGACGCGAAGACGTTGATCCGTGCGGCGGAGATCGGGCGCGAGGCGGGGCTGCGGTATGTGTACGCTGGCAATTTGCCGGGGAATGTTGGGGAGTATGAAGATACCCATTGTCCGGCATGCAGCTACCGGTTAGTGAAGAGGCGCGGGTACGTCGTCTACGAATACAACATCAATGGAGAGGGGAATTGTCCGAAATGTGGGGAGAAAATAGGCGGGTTATGGCCGCGAAACCCTTCTACAGTAGGGTTAAATGGAACTGGTCGTATATTTAGATTGCAATAAGAGTATAATTTCACTAGCATTTAGGAGAGAGGTGCGCTGAAATACGAGAACCTCGATTTCCTGAATGAAAAATCCACCCCCTAATTTTTTCTCTGGAGGAGAAACGTGAAAAAAAACCTTTCTGTTTTGTTTTCGCTTGTAGTGTTAGCGAGCATTTTGCTTGCTGCCTGCGGCGGCGGTGCGGCTACTGAAGCCCCCGCAGTTGTTGAAGAAGCCCCTGCTGCAACTGAAGCTCCGGCTGCAACCGAAGCTCCTGCTGTAGCGACCGAAGCTCCCATCCCTGATGTTGCCATCGCGACATTTGACGGCACTTCCCTCGCTGTTCCTGCTGAAGAGTGCAATGGCGACTATATCGGCTCGATCCAATCTGTTGTGGCGACCGATGCCAACACCGTGACCTTCACACTCTGCCGCCCGGATCCCGCCTTCCTTTCCAAGATCGCATTCAGCCCGTTCGCCATCTATCCCTCCGAATGGCTTGAAGCAACCGCTGGCGACACCACCCGCACCAGCGAAGGTCTTGAGAAGCCCATCGGCACCGGCCCCTACATGGTGAGCGAATGGAATCGCGGCGAAAGCATCGTTTTGGTTGCCAACCCCGATTACGCTGGTGAACAGCCTGCTGCTGCCACCGTCGTTATCCGCTGGTCTTCCGAATCTGCTGCCCGCTTGCTCGAACTGCAATCCGGCACCGTGGATGGCATTGACAACCTCGGCCCCGAAGATTTTGCCGTTGTTGAAGCCGACTCCAATTTGCAGGTTGCTTACCGCCCGGCCCTCAACACCTTCTACATTGGTATCACCAACACCTTCGAACCGTTCGGTGATGTGAAGGTTCGCCAGGCTCTTGCCATGGGCATTGACCGCCAGCGCATTGTGGACACCTTCTACCCCGCTGGTTCCGAAGTTGCTTCTCACTTCACTCCTTGCGCCATCCCGAACGCTTGCGCCGGTGATGCGTGGTATGACTTTGATGTGGAAGCTGCCAAGGCTCTTCTTACTGAAGCCGGTTACCCCGATGGTTTCTCCACCAAGCTGTACTATCGCGACGTAGTCCGCGGTTACCTGCCTCAGGTTAGCAATGTTGCCCAGGACATCCAGGCTCAGTTGAAGACAAACCTCAACATCGATGCTGAGATCGTCGTTATGGAATCCGGCGCGTTCATCGAAGCCTCTTCTGCCGGCTCCCTCGATGGTATCTACCTGCTCGGTTGGGGTGCTGATTACCCGCACATCACCAACTTCCTCGATTACCACTTTGGCGCTGCCAACCCGCAGTTCGGTGAACAGTCCACGACCTACACCGACCTCTTGGTTCAGGGCGCTCAGATCGGTATCCCCGCAGAAGCTGAATCCATTTACGTGGAAGCCAACAACGCGATCAAGGAATTCGTTCCGATGATCCCTGTTGCTCATGGTGGTTCCGGTACTGCGTACCTCGCTGACGTGACCAATCCTCAGGCCAGCCCGCTGACCAACGAACAGTTCGCCTTCTCCGCTCCTGGCGACCGCGACACCTTCGTGTGGATGCAGAACGCCGAACCCATCAGCATGTTCTGTGCTGACGAGTCTGACGGCGAATCCCTGCGCGCTTGCGATCAGGTGATGGAAGCCCTCTACGGCTACGAAGTCAATGGCACCGCCACCGAGCCTGTGCTCGCCGAGTCCTGCGACCCGAACGAAGACCTCACCGTTTGGACCTGCTCCCTGAAACAGGGCATCAAGTTCCACGATGGTTCCGATTTCGATGCTGCTGATGTAGTTGCCACCTTCAACATGGGCTTGAACATTGCTTCACCCACCCATGTCGGTAACAGCAACATCTGGAGCTACTACGACTATCTCTGGGGCTTGATGAAGAAGCCCGGTTCCTAGTTCGTATTTGACCCAAGTTTGAAAGAAAATACGGGATGGCGGTAACCCGCCATCCCGTATTTGCAGGGAGACCTTGCCTATGATGTTCCAATACATCCTTCGTCGTTTGATAACATCCATTCCGGTATTATTTGGTATTCTGCTTGTCACGTTTGCGCTTGGGCGCCTCATCCCTGGTGACCCCTGCCGCGCAATCCTTGGTGAAAAAGCTACAGAAGAAGTCTGTGCCCGTTTTATTCAGGAAAAGGGGCTGAATGAGCCCATCCTCACGCAATTTGGTATTTATGTCAGCGACATGGCGCGTGGAAATTTAGGTGAATCCTTTCGCCTTGGAATGCCTGTAACACGCCTTTTGATCGAACGCCTTCCCACTACATTTGAACTCAGTCTTGCTGCCTTACTTATCAGCATGCTATTTGGTGTTCCGCTTGGAATCATATCTGCTGTAAAGCATAATTCATGGTTGGACGTGGTTACCATGATCTGGGCGAATATCGGCGTTTCCATGCCTGTTTTCTGGCTCGGTCTTATGCTGGCTTATGTATTCT
Organism: Candidatus Villigracilis propinquus; assembly: GCA_016714565.1. Taxonomy (GTDB): domain Bacteria; phylum Chloroflexota; class Anaerolineae; order Anaerolineales; family Villigracilaceae; genus Villigracilis; species Villigracilis propinquus. Next base: position 207,262 of record JADKDM010000009.1, on the reverse strand, counting down.
CCCTTTTATTAAAAGATACTCCCTTTTGGCTTCCACCTTCCGGTCGTGTCAGTCCCGGCATACCGGATGATACTTTTTATGCGGTATGGGGATGGGTTGTTCCGGAAACCGGTTTGTGGTCTGCGTTTTTAAATTTTACAGGTCGTCTGAATATTCTTAATTCACTGCTTACCCAAAACTGGGAATTATTGAAGGATTCGATCAAGCATCTTATTCTTCCCGCGCTTGCTCTGGGAACAATTCCCATGGCGATCATTGCGCGTATGTCCCGCTCGGCCATGTTGGATGTGCTTGGGCAGGATTACATCCGCACGGCGCGAGCCAAAGGATTAAGATGGAGTTCTGTCATTATTAAACATGCTTTCCGAAATTCACTTTTGCCAGTTGTCACGGTCATTGGGCTTTCATTCGGCGGTCTGCTTGGCGGAGCTGTACTTACAGAAACGATCTTCGGACTCTCCGGGGTGGGGCGCACCTTATATGAAGCCATTACAGCGCGTGACTATGGCATCGTGCAGGCATTTACATTGGCTATTGCAGTTGTTTTCGTGGTAGTCAACCTGCTTGTGGATATTTCGTACGCTTATTTAGATCCCCGCATTCGCCTCAACTAGGACTCGAACATGACTGCTGAACCCAATATACTTACCAAGCTTGATGCAGAAGGTTTGTCCTCAAAATCCATCAGCATGTGGCAAACCACATTGCACCGGCTCTTTCGCCGCCGTTCTGCAGTGGCAGGTTTGATCATCCTCGGCCTCCTTGTACTGACGGCGATTTTTGCCCCCTTGATCGCCCCGTATGACCCGACCATTTCCATGTTGGATATGGATCCGCCCCAAAGGATCAAAGCCCGCACGGCACCGTGTATCCATTTGCTTGGCTGCCCTGCTGACCAGCCTCAACACCTCGCCGGAATTGACGGTAACATCCGTGATCAATTCAGTCGTTTGGTGTATGGTGCGCGCCTGAGTTTGATGATCGGTTTTTCCACGGTTACATTTGCCATCATTATCGGGACTGTCCTTGGCGCATTGGCCGGATATTTTGGCGGTTGGATCGATAATTCCATTATGCGCGTGATGGATGTGCTGTTGGCTTTTCCATCGCTTTTGCTGGCGATTGCGATCGTAACGGTTCTTGGCCCCGGACTTATCAATGCTCTGCTTGCGATCGGCATTGTCTCCATCCCATCCTATGCGCGTGTCATGCGTGCTTCGGTGCTGTCTGTCCGCGAAATGGATTTCGTTTCTGCGACCCGTTCTTTGGGTGGCAGCACATATGAAATTCTGTTCAAGTGTATTTTACCGAACGCGCTAACGCCCCTCATTGTGCAGGGGACTCTTGGCATCGCCTCGGCAATTCTGGATGCCGCTGCTCTATCCTTCCTTGGGCTTGGAGCACAACCTCCTACACCTGAGTGGGGTTCCATGCTTGGCTCTGAACGCAACCAGGTATTCACTGCCCCGCACCTTGTGTTTTATCCGGGGCTTGCGATCATGCTCACTGTGCTTTCCTTTAATTTGATCGGTGATGGTTTGCGCGATGCGCTTGATCCACGGTTGGTACATCAGAGTTCGTAACATATCAAATGATCAAAATGCGGCCAACATTTGGCCGCATTTTGATTTAATCTCCTGCCTTTGAGATGAACTGGCACTCAAAGGTTGTTGTAATTACGCTCAATGCCGCCGTCCTCGGCGGCGTTCTTTGAGTAAATGGCGAAGGGGGCAATCTCATCATACTTTTAGTACACCCGTGAATGTTGAGGGTATGGAAATGCCCGGTGCTGAAGTTGCAGTTGACAGAGTAGGAAAGATGCGAGTACTTCATCCGTACTTGCCGGGTTGCAGGTTTGCAAAAATATAGTTTGAGTAAAAAAACAGATGGAATACCCTTCTGTGGTAGGGTTAATTCTAATTCGGCATGTGTGCCTATATGGTAGATTAGGCTTATTGTTGTATAATTTTGATTGTCGGGAGGCATGAGAGCGAGGAAGATTATTCTTCCCCCTCAGTACTCCATTAAAACTTATTCTCTCTAAGGAGGAGAAACGTGAAAAAGAATCTATATGTTCTATTGTCGCTTCTTGTTCTCGCCAGCATTGTGCTCGCTGCTTGTGGCGGCGGAGCAGAAGCCCCGGCCGCAACCGAAGCGCCCGCTGGTGAAGCAACTGAAGCAGCTGAAGCGCCTGCTTCTACTGAGCCCAAGTCTGCCACTGGCGCTTGGTCACAGGAACCTGACAATATTATCCCTTACTTCACTCAGATGTCTTACGCCATCTGGATTGCCCAGCTCACCATGGTTGGTCTCGGTGAATGGGACGATCAGGGTAACTTCGTAGCTGAGTTGGCCGCTGAAGTACCCACCGCTGATAACGGCGGCGTTTCTGCTGATGGCTTGACCATCACCTGGAAACTGCGCGAAGGTTTGATGTGGTCTGACGGCGAGCCCCTCACATCTGCTGATGTGAAGTTCACATGGGAAGCCATTATGGATCCTGCCAATGCTCCTCTTAGCCGCGTTGGTTACGAGAAGATCGCCAGCATCGAAACACCCGATGACCTGACCGTTGTCATTACTTTCAGTGAACTGTACCCCCCCTGGCAGACCGTGTTTACCCAGGGCCCGAACAATCAGGGTTCCATTTTGCCCAAGCACATTCTTGAAGGCAAGACCGCTCTTGAGAGCGATCCCTTCATTCACCAGCCGACCGTTGCTTCCGGTCCGTTCGTGATCTCCGAATGGGTTCCTGGTGACCATATGACCCTTGTCCGCAACGATAACTTCTATGGCAGCCGCCCCAATCTCGATGCTGTCAACATCAAGTTCGTTCCGACACCTGAAACCGCTCTCGCCGCCCTTGAAACTGGTGACATCGACTGGTATCCGGATTTCTCTGAATCTGATATCGAAACTGTTGGCGCACTCGAACCCGCTATTCACCTCAAGGTTGTTCCTGGTGCTGATTTCGAACATTACTTCTTCAACCTCGGTACCGTCGCTGGTGTGGATGGCAAGGGTGCCGCTGATCAGGATGGCTTCTGCCCATTCAAGAATGTAAACGTCCGCAAGGCTATTACCCTCGGCATCAACCGCCAGGCCTTTGTTGACAGCCTGCTCGCTGGCAAGACCACCGTTCCTGCCACCCAGTGGCCGAACTCTGCCTGGACAAACAGCAGCCTGACCCCCGATGCTTATGACGCTGATGCCGCCGCCGCCCTCCTCGATGAGGCTGGTTACGTTCTCGGTGATGATGGCATCCGCCACGGCGACTGCAATGGCGAAGACACCAAGCTCTCCTTCACCTTTGACACCACTGACAAGCAGCTCCGCGTGGACATTGCTCTCGCTGTCCAGTCTGACCTTGCCAAGATCGGTGTTGAATTCAAGCCCAATCACACCCCCGGCGGTACTTTCTTCGCTGGCTATACTGATGGCGGCATCATGCCCACTGGTAATTACCAGATGGCTGGTTACACCACCGGTTTCTATCCTGACCCAATGACCGGCGTGTTCGACAGCTATTCCTGCGCCACCGTCCCCAGCGCTGCTTCTCCTTCCGGCGCGAACAACTACCTCGTCTGCGATCCTGCTTTGGACGAACTGTTGGCCGCTGTGAACGCCACCGCTGATCCTGCTGCCCGCAAGGTTGCTTTGGATGCGGTTCAGAAGTACATCTTCGATCAATATTATGTGATCATGATGTATGCCCGTGCCAACGTGTACGGCTATGGCGATCGCTTCGTCCCCGGCCCCTTCGGTTTCTATAGCAACATGAACTGGAACGCCGAAGTTTGGGATGTAAAGTAGTTTCACGCTGATGTATTGAGAGGCGGGGAGAAATCCCCGCCTCTCTTTTTACACTTCTACAGGACTATTGACGTCATTATTGGCGTGTAGGATACTTGACGAAATTTCCTCAAGCCGAAGGAGCATTTTATTATGTGGGCTTATATCGCACGACGCCTTTTACAGGCCCTGTTAACCCTCCTCATTATTACTGTTCTTTGTTTTATATTAACCCGCCTGTCCGCCGACCCGCTGGCACAATACGCCACCAATCCGCGCATGACGGAAGAGGATAAGGAGGCGCTTCGCGAACGGCTTGGATTGAATGACCCGCTTCCCGTGCAATATTTTCGCTGGCTGGGCCTTGCCATTCAGGGTGACCTGGGATATTCCTTCTTTTCCAAACAGCCCGTTTTACAAATGATCTCCGAACGCATGCCGATGACGTTGACCCTGATGCTGACCGCCGAGGTGATTACGATCATTGTGGCGTTGATATTAGGTATTACCTCAGCCTTGCGGCAATATTCTTTTCTTGATAATTTGATCACCTCCATATCTTTTGTTGGCTTTTCCATGCCGATCTTCTTTATCGCATTGGGTTTGATGCTTATTTTTGCAGTTCAATTCAAGGCGTGGGGGTATCCCTATCTTCCTACAGGGGCAGATATCTGGGATCCAAAAGACCCCATGGAAATGATCACTCATATGATCCTGCCGGTTTCTTCCCTTGTGATCATTTTATCTGCGGGGTATGCCCGTTTTATCCGCACCAGTATGTTGGAAGTTTTGGGGCAGGATTATATTCGTACCGCGCGTGCCAAGGGACTTAACAGCCGCAGCGTGATCTTCAAGCACGCTCTGAGAAACGCGGCCTTGCCATTGGTTACCATTATTGGACTGGATATTCCCAATCTGCTTGCCGGCGCTCTTGTCACTGAATCTGTGTATGCCTGGCCGGGGACTGGAAGGCTTTTCTGGGAATATGCACAACGTGGAGATTTTCCGGTTGTATTGGGAATCTTGTTGATGGTTTCGACTGCCGTTGTCTTGATGACTATCGTAACGGACGTGTTGTACACCTTGATCGATCCTCGCATCCGCTTGAGCTAGGGAGACCTTTAAATGACAGCACAAACCGATACTTTTATTCCGGCTCTTGGTCACGAGGCGATAGCACCGCCGCTCAGTCCGTCACAGCTTCTCTGGAGACGCTTCCGCAAACATAAAATGGCGATCATCGGCGGGGTCGGATTTATCCTTTTATTACTTTTCATTATCGTCGGCTCCATTATTGTCCCTGAAAAAAAGGCAAATGAAGTTGACCTGGCGGCACGTCTCAGCCCTCCTACCAGCCTGCATTGGATGGGAACTGACAGCACCGGACGTGATGTATTTGCCCGTATCATTTATGGCGGACAAATTTCCCTGCTCGTAGGTGTTTTGGCTGTGTTGATCTCCGTTTCTCTCGGCACGGTAGTTGGCGGGGTGGCGGGGTATTTCGGTGGATGGGTTGATTCGGTGCTTATGCGTTTTACCGAGGCCATCCTTTCCATTCCCCAATTATTTTTGTTGATCGTGTTGGGTAAATATTTAGGCCGGGATATTCAAACCATCACCTTCATGGGGCGCAGCTTTAGCGGCAGCGTGGGCATTGTCATCGTGGTGATCGGTACAACATCATGGATGGTGCTGGCTCGTATTGTCCGCGCGAATGTGCTTTCTCTTCGCGAAATGGATTATGTTTCTGCTTCCAAGTCTCTTGGTGCGAATAATATGCGCGTGATTTTCAGTCATCTTATTCCAAATACATTTGGCGCCATTATCGTTGCGTCCACACTTGGGTTGGCAGGCGCAATTCTTAATGAAGCATATGTTTCGTTTCTTGGGTTGGGTGTTCAGCCACCGACATCGTCATGGGGCAACATGCTTACCAGCGCCCAGTCTTTTATTCAGCGCGGCGCATGGTGGATGTGGGTGTTCCCGAGTTTGTTTATTATCTTTACGATCCTATGTATTAATCTGCTTGGTGATGGCCTGCGCGATGCCTTTGACCCGCGCAGCAGTCGTCATTTATAATTTCTTCAACGTCGAAAATCAAACGCCCGTCGTTTTCGTAACGACGGGCGTTTTGTTATTTGTGTGATGGTGTGCTCAAATTTCTATAGAGACATTCCCCATGCCGCCAGCGCACCGAAGATAAGCAGAATAATGCCCGCTCCAGTGACCATTTCGCGGATTTCCCTTTGGTCCACCAGTTTCATTTCCGGAAGGATACCGGTGACTGCCCAGCGGGGACCTGCAAACCAGGCGAAGATCATGCCGCCCAACAAGCCGCCGACATGTCCCCAGTTATCAATGCCAGGGGTCAGGCCGATGAACAAGTTAATGGCGATGATGAATACCGCATTGCTGATGGCTTGTTTTGCTTGTGAGCCGAACAATTCACGGTTCTGGTAAAAGAAGATCACTTCCGCGCCGATCAACCCGAACACCGCAGTGGATGCGCCCACTGAATAGCCGTTCTCGCCGGTGAAGAGGAAGGAGAACACATTTCCGGTAAACGCGCCCAGAAAATAGAGCAGGGTAAAACGTCCATGCCCGAAGTGCCGCTCCAACAATGTGCCGATGGACAGCAGCGCATACATGTTGAAGAAAATGTGAGAGATGGATCCATGCAGGAACACGGGCGTGATAAATCGCCACAATTCCCAGGCGCGGATGGCAGTATTAAATCGCGCGCCATAGATCTCCAGCCAGTCTATTTCATAAACGGCGTAGCCCCAGACCCAAACGCTGGCCATCTGCAAAAGATAAACAAAAGTAGTGAAGCCGATGATGATGTAGGTGGCTGTGGGGTTGATGTATGGTAAGGCGACACGAACGGTTTGGGTTGTTGGAACAGGCTCGGGCGGGGAGAGAGGCGCGGGTTCGATCATAAGGTCACTTTGCGGTGATGCACGCGTAAATGCTCCGCCGAAATAATGGCGCGGACTTTATCCACCGTATCATCCAAATGAAAATCCTGATTAACGATCACATAATCAAAGGCGTCGAGGCGCTGCAATTCCTTACGCGCTGTTGCGATGCGCAGGGAAAGAGAATCCGCGGTTTCGGTTTTGCGTTCACGCAAGCGCCGTTCCAGTTCCTCTTCGCTTTCACAGGTGATGAAGATGAGCAGCGCCTGGGCGGCAAGTTTGCGAACCGACTCTGCACCCTGCACATCCAGCCGCATGATCACATCCTTGCCGCTGGCAAGCGCCTCGCGCACCTGTGCCTTGGGAATGCCTTTGTAATCCCCATACACGATCGCGTATTCGATCAATTCATTTTCTTCGATCATGTGCGCGAACTCATCTTTCGACAAAAACCAATAGTCTTTGCCGTGAACTTCGGCCGGGCGCTTTTCACGCGTGGTGGCTGTAACAACAAAGTGGAACGGAAAGCCGCGTTCGATCATGCGTTGAACAACGGAATCCTTCCCCACACCGGATGGGCCTGAAATGACGATGAGCAGCGGTTCGGGTTTACGAAGTTCGAATGTGTTTGCCATTTGAGTATTTTACCAAAGAGACGCCCCGCTTCCTTCCTCGCCCGGGCTTGATTCGGTTAAAATGAATATATGCCTACCTATGACTTTATCTGCAACGCCTGTGCCCAGCGTTTTGATGTGTTCATGACTTTCAACGAGTACGGGCATAAGCCCGTGAATTGCGTGCATTGCGGCAGTGAGGACGTCCGCCGCCGAATGACGAAAGTACGTATCGCCAGGTCGGATGATAGCCGCCTTGAATCCATGGCGAATGATTTCCCCGGCATGGAAGGCCTTGAGGATGACCCAAAGGCTCTCGGCCAGGTGATGCGTAAACTTGGCAGCGAGACGGGCGAAGCCCTGCCCCCCGAATTTGATGAAGTGGTGGATAGATTGGAAGCAGGCCAAAGCCCCGAGGAAATTGAATCTGCCCTGCCTGACTTGGGTGCAGACAATTCAGATGATGATTAATAATTCACCTTACGCAGTGTCGTTCTGCCTGCACCGTGTAGCAGGCACGCGTGAGCGATGGCGACACTTGCGCCACGCGCCAGTGTGGTGAGAACCTCTACGATTATCTCAGAGACCCTTCGCTACACCGCACTGCGCTTGTTGCAGTACGGTGTAGTGTCGCTCAGGGAATAAAGGTCGAGTGCGTAAGGTGAGTTAGTAATTTATTCCAATATCCAAGTAGTTCAGAATAAAAAATATATCGAAGCCATAGCCTCATTCATCAAAGTGTGAAATTTGGACAGTTTTCATCCTATATAGATATGAAAGGCTTTGAAATCCACTAGCTTTTACCCAAATTATCGTGACTTTTGTCACATAGCATAGAGTGCAAATTAACTTGTTTTTAATCTTCATAATGCTTAGAATTCTGAGGTAGTTGCTCGAATTAGCAAAGAAAATCCCCTGTAAAGGAGGTTTCCAAGCAAGATAGGTTTCAGCTTTTTTTCCACTTTAATAAAAAGGAGAATGCTACAATGAATTTCAAGAAAATGCTCGTATTAATTGGCGTGTTGGTTCTTGTCGGCGCAGTCCTCGCGGCTTGCGGCGGCACAGCCACAGAAGCGCCCACCGCGGCAGCCACAGAAGCCCCTGTTGCGCCGATTCCAGATACCCCTTATCTGGCCGAATGGCAAGGCTCCGGTCACGCTGATGTGGCTAGTGAACCTTTCCGTCACTGGGATGATGCCGCCGAGAACCCTGACGGTGTTCCCGCCACCTGTGCCAAGTGCCATAGCAGCGCTGGCTATCAGGATTTCCTCGGTTTGGATGGTTCCGAAGCTGGCAAAGTTGACGCTGCAGTGCCCGCTGCAGATGCCCAGGGCATCGTTTGCGAAGCCTGCCACAACGCCGGTACCATTTCCAAGACAACCGTCGTCTTCCCCTCCGGTGTAGAGATCAAAGCCGGTGACGATGTCCGTTGTATGGAATGCCATCAGGGACGTGAGTCCAAAGTCAGTGTTGATGCCCTCATTGCCAAGTTCGGTGAGGATGTTGATCCCGATGCCGTTCCCGCTCCTGTAAAGGATGATGCCGGCAAGGACGTTACCCTTGGCTTCAAGAATGTTCACTACTTTGCCGCAGCTGCTACCCTCTATGGTAGCCAGACTCACGGTGGTTATGAATATGAAGACATGACCTACGATGCCAAGAACACGCACGTTGCAGGTTATGACTCTTGCACAGGCTGCCACAACCCCCACACCCTCGAGGTGAAGGTTGAGCAATGCGCAGAATGTCACGAAGGCGTTGCTACCGTAGAAGACCTCAAGAACGTCCGCATGGTATCCTCCACACCTGACTATGATGGTGATGGCGATGCTGAAGAAGGCATGTTCTATGAGATCGAAGGCCTCCAGGCTGCCCTTATGACCCAGATCCAATCCTACGCCACCGATACGGCTGGCGCTGAGATCAAGTACGACGCCGCGACGTACCCATACTTCATGGGCGCTGATGGCAAGAACTACCCCAATTGGACCCCCCGCCTGCTCAAGGCTGCCTACAACTACCAGGTCTCCCTCAAGGATCCCGGTGCGTATGCCCACGGCAACAAGTACATCGTCCAATTGCTCTTCGATTCGATTACCGATCTTGGTGGCGACACAAGCGCAATGGCTCGTGAAGATGCTGGTCACTTCGCTGGCAACACCATCGCCTTCCGCGATTGGGATGACACCGGCGAGGTTCCATACCGCTGTGCCAAGTGCCATAGCGCCAATGGTCTGCCTCAGTTTATTGCCAATGGCGGTACCGTGGTCGTTGATGGTAAGGGCAACTCCTACAACATCGGCGTTGGTCCTCAACCTGCCTCCAATGGCTTTATGTGTACCACCTGCCATGACGGAGCGAACTTCCCCAACCGTTACGAAGTCAAGTCTGTTCCGTTCCCCAGTGGCGCTGTAGTCAGCTTTGGCGGTAAGGATGCCGATGGCAATTTCATCGCTGATGACTCCAATCTTTGTATTGAGTGCCATCAAGGTCGTGAGTCCTCCCTCAGTGTTAATAACTCACTGAAGGGTAAGGAAGATGATGTAGTGGATGCGAAGATTACTCTCAAGAGCCTCCATGAACTCGTCGCTGGTATCACCCTCTTTGGTAACGAAGCCAAGGGTGCCTATCAGTATGAAGGCAAGGAATACCTCGGCCAGAACATGCACGCTGACGAAGCTGGCAAGATGAACAAATGCCAGGACTGCCATGATGTTCATGCTCTCGAACCCAAGCTTGAATCTTGCGAAACCTGTCATGACACCACCGATCCACTGGCCATCCGCGAAAGCGAAATTGACTATGATGGTGATGGCGATGTAGCAGAAGGTATCAAGGGCGAAATCGACACCATCGCAGAAGCCCTGCTTGTTGAAATTCAAACCTATGCTGAGGCTGCCGGTACTCCGATCGTGTACACAAATGCAAACTTCTACGTAGATGCCGACAAGAACGGCGAAGCTGATAAGAACGCAGATGGCGCCACGGTTCGTTACAATGCCTATACACCGCGTTTGGTAAAGGCTGCCTTCAACTATCGTTACATTGCGAAGGATCCAGGCGCATTTGTCCACAATCCGAAATATGTCATGCAGTTCCTGATTGACTCCATCGAGGATTTGGGCGGCGACGTGAGCATGTACACACGTCCTGAGGTTCCTGCTCCTGCTCAGTAAAGTCTAGTATTTAGTAAAAAAGACGGTCATGCCTGGCATGACCGTCTTTTTTGTTTCTCGGATAAAAGCGGGTGATATGACTTTCATTGTCCGAGTTTGTGACAGTTTGCACTTACTCACGGGTTTCTTAGCAAGTAATATCATTTAGAACAAATCCTTTTGTTTACACGGAGAATGTGAACAATGAAACAAATTCAAAAAATGCTTTTATTCATTGGGGCCCTTACCCTTTTTGTGGCCCTTGCTGCTATGGTGCTTTTGCCATCCCAAAATGCCTCAGCAACAGAACCTGCCAAACAGGACTTGAAGGACTGCCTGGTTTGCCATGATCAGGCTGCTGCATTATGGGAAAGCAGCCATCATAAAGATGCGAATGTAAGCTGTGTGGTTTGCCATAAACTGGCAGATAATACAGGCGGGGAACATCCGGACTTTGCCAAATATACCGTTGAGAGTGAAGAGACTACCTGTCTCGTTTGTCATGCCGAGGTTGCGGGCGAGAATATCGCCGGTCAATTGGCGATCAGTCAGCATGGACAGGTTGGCCTGACATGTATCAGCTGCCATGAACAGCATTCTCAGGGACTGAAGCTCTCTGAGGGTTCCCGCACAGTTTGTGAGAACTGCCATAAGAGTGAAACGAAGAACATGCTTGACTCTACCCATTTTGCGGCAGGCTTAAGCTGTGTCAATTGCCATATGGGGGAGGATAAAAACCATACCCTCGTGGTTGCCGTGGCAACCTGTGACGAATGCCATACAGACCTGCACGAATCCAAGCGCATGCTGGATGCGGGGCTTGAAATAAGGGTGATGGATCTGCCGGAAGCAATGGCAGAGATCGCACCCGAGCCAGCCGTAACAGAAACGGTTGTTGAAGAGCCTGTCAAAGGCGGCGTGAACATGCCCCCCTGGACTCTTATGTTTGCAGGCATGCTTATCGGCGGCATTATCACCTGGGCGCTGGTTGGCAAGGACCCCGGCAAACCTTCTAACGGCGAATAGCCCCGTCGGTTTTACCGATCTAAATGGAGGCTGATTATGAGCGAACTTGAAAAACAACAAACTGCCCCGGAAGAAAAGGCAGCGTCCCGCCGTGATTTCATAAAACTTGCGGGCGCGTTGGCGGGGGCGGCCGGTGTAACGAAGCTGTTTATGGGCAATACAAATGCCCGTGCTTCCTCCGGCGGCGAAGATGGTACAGGCCACAAGTGGGGCATGTTGATCGATATCAACCTGTGCATTGGCTGCCAATACTGCACATTTTCCTGTGAGGCGATCAACAACCTTGCAGATGATATGCGCTACTGCGTAGTTACAACAGAAACCACTCAATCGGGAGAGGAGTTTTTCCTCTCGCGACCCTGCATGCATTGTGACGAAGCTCCATGCGTGCATGTTTGCCCGGTTGGCGCAACATATAAACGGTCCGATGGGATCGTTGCGATGGATTATGACCGCTGCATCGGATGCCGGTATTGTCAGGTCGCGTGCCCGTATGATGCGCGTGTCTTCAATTGGCGGGAACCGATCGCGCTTAGCCCACAATCACCGGACTTCGGCTATCAGGAAGTTCCCAACCGTCCGCGCGGCGTGGTGGAAAAATGCACCTTCTGCTCGCATCGTATCGATGCCGGTTTGGAACGCGCCCTTGTTCCGGGCGTGGACCCGCAGGCAACCCCGGCCTGTGTGGTGGCTTGTCCCACTACGGCTCGCATCTTTGGCGATATGAACGACCCGGAAAGCCCGATCTCGGTTGCGCTTTCACAGGCAGAAACAACCCTGCGGTTGCGTGAAGAACTGAGCACCGAACCGCGTGTAATTTACATTCCTCCGGATGCCCATTCGGATAACCGTTTCCAAGGGAGTTAGGTATGCAAACATCCATTCATTACCCAAAGCTCCGTTTTGGCAGCAAGTACGTTGACATCTTCCCGTACTGGATCGGCCTTTTGATCGCAGGCGTCCTGTTTGGGTTGGTGGGCGTGTTCTTTGTCCTGCGTGATGGTTTGCAAGTTACGGGCCTCTCGAACAAGGTTCCCTGGGGCTTGTGGATTTCCATTGACCTTTCCTCCATCTCGTTGGGCGGCTCAGCATTTGTCTTTGGCGTAATCGTATATCTTCTGCGCCTCAAACGATTTGAAGTCATCGGCAAACTGGCCGTCTTGCTCGGTTTCCTTGGCTATTCCACTGCTGGCATGGTTTTGTTATTCGATCTCGGTCAGCCTTTTCGCTTCTGGCACCCGATCGTTTTCTGGCAGCCTCATTCCCTTCTATGGGAAGTGACCATGTGCGTAGTGCTGTATTTGACCGTGCTTGTTGCGGAACTCATTCCGGTCATCGTGGAACATCCGTTTTTTGACGGCCATGAACTGCATGAAAAATATCCAATCCTCAAAAAAATAGCCGCTTTTGCAAAGTCATTGACGCACTGGCTTCACAAGGCGGGTCCCATTCTTGCAGTAGTTGGTTTGACCCTTTCGCTGCTGCATCAGGCTTCACTTGGCGCCACCTACTCGGTTCTGTTTGGACGCGGTGTGTGGTTCAACCAGAGCGCCCCGGTTCAGTTCGTCTTTTCGGCCATGAGTGGCGGGATCGCGCTTCTGTTTTTCATGGGCACTCTCGTTTTTCGCGTGATGCGCCCGGGAATGGTCACGGACGATACGCTGTACGATGTGGCGCGCATCGCGGGCGGCATTACCCTGTTATTAACCTACCTGCGCCTGTGGGATTGGGCCGTTACCAATTACTATTCCTTTGACCGTAACATCAGCCTGCAAACCGAAGCCCTGAATGCCGTTGCTCCTTATTCCCTTGCCTTTTGGCTCGGGCAGGCGCTTCTGCCTGCGATAGCGGGATCGGTACTTCTTTCCGCTAAATCGGTAAAGAACTTCCGTTATTTGATGGCTTTCTCGGTCATCCCCATTTTCGCCGCCATCCTGACGCGTTGGAACTATAACTTTGCAGGTCTGATCGCCACTTCCACCTATGACCCGTATACGCCGATCATCCGCGTTAGTTCCTACACTCCAACATGGGTTGAATTTGCGGTAGCTTCTCTAGTCATTTCCTACTGGCTGTTGATGTTCAGCTTTGCGGCGCGTTACCTGCCCTTCCAAAGCAAGCATAGCGAACATTAACCCCCTTTTTTTCTAATATTTATCCTCGGGAAAAGTACTTTTCCCGAGGATTTTTTTACCTCAGCAATAAGATATATATCCCACAATAATAATGACAAATGTCAAGTTACACCTCCTGTATATTTGGGGTTATACTTATTTGAAATTAATCTAAGATTAACTTGGAGAAGCGATGCTGATAACCCACGTTGCGAAAATTGAACGCTCCAATCCTGGAGGGCAAAGCGATGAATGATACTTCAACCAGTCCCGTTATTATGGGCTTTTTGTTTGTTCTGAGATGTTTGGTGCCGTTGGGTATTTTGCTTGGTGTCTCATACCTTCTACGACGCATGGAATTGATTGTTGACCATGCAGAAGAAGATAGCATTGCGCAGAACGATGAAGTAAAACAGCAAACGCCAACTGCCCTGGAAGCTCAAATACCGGCTCCATCTTCCAAGGCTGCTCCCGGAAAGCAACAAAAAAGTGGAAAAAAGAAACCAGTTACTCCAAAGAAAAAGGAGTCATAACCAATGACAATGCGCAATCTGCACCGTCAGGCGCCATGGTTTGCATTGGCAGGCGTTATTATTCTGCTGGTCAGTGCCTTTGCGGTATTTCCAGTTAACGCCAAACCGCCTACACAGGAGACTGAAAAGTACTGTCTGTCCTGTCACGGCGATTCCAATCTAAGCATGACCCTTCCAAGCGGCGAAAAACTTTCCCTTTATGTGTCCCAAGATCAGTTGGATCACTCCGTACATAGCAATAAGGGTATCGAATGTGAAGCCTGCCATAACGATATTTCCACGTATCCGCATCCCAGGCTCAAATATGAGAACAAGCGCGAACTCTCTCTCAATTATTATCAAACATGTGAGAAGTGCCATTCCGCGAATTACGAGAAAGCGCAAGACAGTATGCATGCGCTTTCTGCTGCGGAAGGGAATCAGGATGCGCCAGTCTGTACAGACTGTCATGGACACCACGATACGCTTACCCCGGATGAGCCGCGTTCCCAGATCTCTGTGACGTGCAGCAAATGCCACACCGATATTGTAGATACGTACAAACAAAGCGTACACGGCGCCGCACTGCTTGAAGATGAAAACCCGGATGTTCCCGTCTGTACCGACTGTCACGGTGTACATAACATTCAAGACTCACGGACTGAAGAATTCCGTGTGCAAAGCCCGGAACTCTGTGCAAAATGCCATGCAGACAAGGAATTGATGGATAAGTACGACCTGTCCTCAGACGTGTATAGCATCTACAAGCGTTCCTGGCATGGCGTGGATATTTCAGTGTATAAAGCTCGTTGGGGAGCAGTTTGGCATGATAGTGCCGTCTGCACTGACTGTCACGGTGTGCATGATATGCTCAAAACCGACGACCCAAAATCCAGGGTGAACCCGGCCAATTTACTGGAAACCTGCCGCCAATGTCACCCGGATGCCGGTCCGAACTGGGTCGATGCCTGGACTGGGCACAATGAAGTCAGCCTTGAGCGTACACCCTTCCTCTTTTACGTGGATAAGTTCTATACATCTTTCACCCCCTTTATTCTCTGGGCGTGTATTCTTTATGTTGCCCTGCAAATCATCCGATCTATTGTGGACCGTGTGAGGAGTACCCTGTAATGAGTGTAAATAAAACCAATTCCCGTGCAGCCGCACAGCAAGAGAAAACGTTTGCGCGTTTCAATTTAGGCCAGCGTTGGGAACATGCTGTTCTCATCCTGAGCACGCTTGTATTGCTGCTAACAGGTCTTCCGCAAAAATACCGCGACATGTCATGGAGTCAGGACCTGTTATCCACCCCGGAACGATTGGATCTTGTACGCCAGATCCATCATATCGCCGCGATCATCCTCGCCATGGAGGCGCTCTATCACATCGGACGCGCCATTTATCTGTTGGCGCGCCGCAAAATGTCCGCAGCTATGTTCCCCACCATGCAGGATGTATATGATGCCTGGCACATGCTGCAATACCTTCTCTTCCTCCGCAAGGAAAAACCGGCATTTGGCAAATACAACTTCGAACAAAAGGTAACCTATTGGTTCCTGTTCTTTGGCTTTGCCCTCATGGGCATTAGCGGATTTATCATTTGGTTCCCGGTTCAATTTACGAAGTTCCTGCCGGGTGGGGTGGTGCCTGCCTCTAAAATGGCACACAGCACTGAAGCCGTAGTCGCCGCGATCTTTATCGTTGTTTGGCACCTTTATCATGTTCATCTGGAACGACTGAATTTAAGCATTTTCACCGGACGGCTTAGTGAAAAAGAAATGCGCGAATTCCATGCCAAAGAGTATGACCGCCTGACAGCCAGCCAGTCTTCAACGGATAAGAAAAATTAATGGTGTGCAGCTATTGCTCACACTTTAATAACAATAGCGGGCGCTGGTGCGCTCGCCATTGTTATGGTATCTGCCGCCTTACTACAGACTATAATAGCGCACAACTTCCTTACAAAACAGGAGAATGTAATGAGCCTTAGGAAAAATGTTCCCCCGACTCGCCTCATTCCAATCTTTAGCATGCTACTCGGACTGGGAATTTTAATCTACGCTCTGGCATCTTTTACCACGCCTGCCCGGGCCGCCCCCGTATTTCAAGAGGATAAACCCACCAATGATTTTTGCCTTGCCTGCCATCAGGAGGAAGGCATAGATAAAACACTGGGTAAGGAATCCCTCCCCGTTACGATCAACCCGACCCAGTTCAAGAACTCTGTGCATGCTGAAGAAGGTTTCAACTGTGTGGATTGCCATACAGACATCAGCGACTACCCCCATCCGGATGTGAAAGTAAAAAATATTCGTGACTTTACCCTTACCTTTACAGAAACCTGCAAGGAATGCCACGAAGAACAATACATCAACGCACATGACAGTGTCCACCAAAAAGCATTGGACGAAGGCAACAAGGATGCCGCTGTCTGTATGGACTGCCACAATCCGCATACGCAAGCCCGCCTCACCGGCCAATCCAGTGGAGAGTTGACTGCCTCTGCGCGCCTGCACATTCCGGAAACCTGCGCGAAATGCCACAGTGTTATTTATGAGGCTTATAAAACCAGCGTTCACGGCAATGCCCTGCTTGAAGAAGGCAATACTGATGTGCCGACCTGTATTGATTGCCATGGCGTGCATAACATTCAGGACCCAACCACGGTAACCTTCCGCAACAGCACGCCTTATCTGTGCGCAGAATGTCACACCGATGCATCCATTATGGATAAGTATGGTATTTCCACCAATGTGCTCGACTCCTATGTGGCAGATTTCCACGGGACCACCGTCAAACTCTTTGAAGAGCAATTCCCGGACCAGCCCACTAATAAGCCCGTCTGTACTGATTGTCATGGCGTGCATGACATTTCCAAGGTGGATAATGCTGCTACCGGCATTGCCCTGCGCGAAAATCTCCTTGTTAAATGCCAGCGCTGCCATCCCGACGCAACCGCCAACTTCCCCGACGCGTGGATGAGCCATTACACCCCCAGCCCGGAAAACTTCCCGATCGTGTATGCTGTGAATCTCTTTTATAAGTTCTTCATCCCCGCAGTGCTTGGCGGGATGATCTTCTTCGTGCTCACCGACATTTACAGGCGTATCGTCAACCGCATAAAAGGAGTCAAGCACGCATGAGCAAGAAAACCGAAAACACCCCCCTGTATGAGCGCTTTCCCATTTGGCGGCGTATTGAACACCTGACCATGTTGCTATCCTTCACCACCCTTGGACTGACAGGCCTGCCTCAAAGATTCCCAACATCAGCAGTCGGCGTAGCCATCGTGCAGGCTCTGGGCGGCATCGAAAGCCTGCGTATGATCCATCACGTGGCTGCTATAGTGATGATGTTCGGCACTGCCTGGCATATCCTCGTTATGGGTTACAGCGTCATGGTCTTACGCGATAAGATGTCCATGCTCCCCTCCTTGCAGGATGCGAAGGACGGCATACAAGCGCTTCTATATAACATCGGCTTTGTAAAGGAATACCCCAAGATGGGGCGATATACCTTCGAGGAAAAGATGGAATACTGGGCATTTGCATGGGGCGCTATCGTGATGGGCGCAACAGGCTTCATGATGTGGAACCCGATCACCGCCACCCGATTCCTGCCCGGTGAATTCGTGCCTGCTGCCAAGGCTGCTCACGGAGGCGAAGCCGTCCTTGCGGTGCTTGCCATTATCATCTGGCACATGTATGGAGTGCATATTAAACGTTTCAACAAGGCCATGTTCACAGGTATGCAGACCGAAGCGGAAATGCTGCACGAACATCCGCTTGAACTCGACGATATCAAATCAGGCAGGGCATTCCGCCGACCCGACCCGAAAACCCTGCGCAAGCGACAGATGATTTACTTCCCAATCGCCGCAGTCCTGACCGTTGCCATGCTCGGCGGGATCTATGGCTTTATTAACGCGGAAGACACATCCCTCACCACTATTGAGCCGTTAACGGAAACACAAATATACACGCCGCAAACCCCGCAGCCGTAGTTCTTCCCAACCGCAGGTCATTGGAATTTTTAGCCTTCATGACTTGCGGTTATTAATTAATTTTTTGAACACATACTTGCCAAAGAATGGAGTACAAATGAAATTAGGTGAACGAATAAAAAGATTCTTTTACCCGGAGGCAGGTTCTCCGCGCTGGATGTTCTTTCTCCCTTATGTGGTATTGATCATCCTCTTCATCGGCGTGGCGTTTGGAGGAATTCACACGTGGGAATATACCAACTCGAACCAATTCTGCGGTACGGTCTGCCATACCATGCCCCCGCAGAGTGTGGCGTTTCAGGAGTCGCCGCATTCCAACGTCACTTGTGAGGAATGCCATATCGGGCGCGCATCCTTCATGGATCAAGCCATGCGCAAGACGCAGGGCATCAAGGAATCCTATTACGAGATTTTCAAGCTCTACGAATATCCCATCCGTGCCAAAGCTCTGCGTCCATCGTTGGACACCTGCGAAAAATGTCACCGCCCTGAAACCTTCTCTGATGATAGCCTGCGACGGATCGATCACTTTGCAAGCGACCGTGAGAACACAGCAAGCAGTGTTTACCTCATCATGAAAACTGGCGGCGGGGATTCCCGTCAGGGAAATGCACGCGGTATTCACTGGCATATCACCAGTAAGGTGCTGTACTATTCGGATGATGAGTTGAGTCAGGAAATCCCCTATGTACGTGTGTACAATGATGATGGCACTTTCACCGAATATACGGATGTGGAATCCGGTTTCGACCCCTCCACAATTGACGAGAGCCAGCTCAAGCAAATGGACTGCGTCACCTGCCATAACCGCGTCACCCATAACTTCAAGAACCCTTCAACATCAGTGGATGAATCCATGTCCACCGGCCTGATCGACCCGTCCATTCCGCTCATCCATCAAAAAGCAGTCGCTGTGTTGACCACGCAGTACGCCACCCGCGATGAAGCTGTGGCCGCCATTGCTGATATTGAGGAAGATTACAAGAGAAACCTCTTTGATTACTACAGCCAGAACGGACAGGCGATCAAAGGTGCGGTTGCTGAAATTCAAGCGATTTATGATCGTACCGTGTTCCATGAGCAAAAGATCGATTGGACGACCTACCCGAACAATCTCGGCCATATTGACGGACCCGGTTGCTTCCGCTGCCACGACGGAACGCACCTTAATGCCGAAGATGAAGCGATCCGTCTCGAATGTAACGTCTGCCATGCAATTCCAGTGGTTGCCAAAGCCGATGATTTTGTTACACAGATCGAGATCAGCAGCGGACCCGAGCCGGAGACACACCTCAACCCGAACTGGATCAGTATGCACAACCAGGCCATTGGCCCATCCTGTTCCAACTGCCACGATACCAAGGATCCCGGCGGCGTAAGCAATACATCCTTCTGTTCCAATGAAGCCTGCCACGGGAATGTCTTCACCTATGCCGGTTTTGATGCACCCGCTCTGCGCGAGATCATCAAGAGCCAGTTGCCGCCGCCCGAACCTGAATTGGAAGTTCCGGCGTTGACGGGTGACCCAACCTACGAGAATTACATCGGCATCCTTTTCACCGTCAACTGCACAGGTTGCCATATTGAAGGGGCTGCGGCTCCCGAAGGCCTGGATCTTTCCACATACTCTGCTGCTATCAAAGGTAGCAGCAATGGACCGGTCATCGTGTCAGGTGATTCTGCGAACAGCCTTCTTGTTCAGATCCAATCGACCGGGGAACATTTCTCCAATTTCTCCAGCGAAGAATTGAACAACGTCATCCGCTGGATCGATGCAGGTGCACCGGAATAAGAATAAGGCAAATATAAAAACAAACCGGGCCGCCCATTTGGGCGGCCCGGTTTGTTTTTATTCGCGGACAATATACTTGGTTGAAAATTACACTTCCTGATTTCTCAGGCGTGCCCCGCACACTCGGCAGAAACGGTCTCCGCCTTTTGCGCGTGCCCCGCATTGCGGACAGTAGGCATCCTCGGCGCTTTCTTCGTTTTCGGTATGAGCATGAGCCCTGCGTCGTGGAGTCCTGGAAGATTTGCGTCCCGCGCGCCAATAATACACAATTCCACCGATGATCAACACCACTCCCAGCCCGCCGATGATATAGGGCAGGGAATTATTAAGGGAGACGCGCCCCGGCGTGCTTTCATCCACGGGAGCAGCAGGTTGAATACCCTGCTGGGGTGGGGCGATCAGCGCGTCGGTCGTTTTGTCGTAATCCAGGTTCAACGCAAATTGTTCGCCGTTGGCAAGCCGTTTTATCCCGCTATCGTAATAGTTATTTCCGTTTTGTTGCGACACGGACTCATAGGCGGGGTCCATTGAAAAGTCAGTGACATCAATGGGCTCCAGCACAAGGATGTTGAACGCATCCACCGCATAGGAACCATCCCACAGGTAGGAAAAGATGCGCTTGTTCCCGTTGAACGAGATCGGCTGGTAATATTCAAAACGATAGACCGAACTCTGGCTGACAGACAGGGTAAAACTCTGCCACTCGCCGTCATCGTTTGGGCCGTCAAATACGGTGTTCAAATAACTGCCATCGCTTGCCAGGGCGGCCACCGCGATCAGGTTTGCTTCCTTTGGAATTCTGAATGTCAATTCGGCGGGTAATGCGGTTGCCGCATTCATCTGAAAATCCACGATCACCAACATGCTGGGTTGGTCATACTCGGGCCAGAGCTGCACGGTCATATTGGCAATCGTCACATCACTTTGTGCGGAAACAAAAGAGGGGAAAACAAGCATGATCCCCAATATTAATATCAAGCTGAACTTGCGCATGGAAATACCTCCAAACGAATTTTTCTTTATCTTACCATGTGGTTTTTGGGAAATGCAAAAACGGTGTCACCGAGTATTGGCGATAAAAGTCACCCTTTTTGTATAAGTGACAGTCACCTCAAGGGGACTGTCACTTGATTGCTTCGTGTTACATCGCCCGCACCAACTGCCAGCATGCACGGTTATACGGGGTCTTGATCCCATGCTTCTGCCCGCGCATCGTCACCGCGCCGCAGATTGCATCGATCTCGGTCTTCGCGCCACGCCGCACATCCTGAAACATCGAAGATATATTCGTCGCAGTTTTGCGCGCCACATCCTCCGCCGCATCCACGGGATTGCTAAACGGCAAATGGACTCTCTCGGCTTTTGCAACTTCCGCAGTCTCGCGCGCCAAAGCGGACATGACCTTACGAGCCAGAGGACGTGATAACAATTCACCGTTCGGGATTCGCAGCAGCGCCGTCAATGGGTTGATGGCGGCATTGATGACGAGCTTGCCCCACACAAGCGACCTGGCGTCATCCACAATTTGCAAATTGAAATTGGATGACCGCAGAGCCGCCTCAAGCGGACCGAGTGCCTGATTCTGTTCCAATGAAATGATTCCTTCGCCGCCAATTTTTACAAGCCCAGGGCCGACGAGAGTCGCTCCAGTGGTGGTGATGCCCAATGAAACCCGGCCAGTTCCCAGGTCCCGAATGAGCGTTTCTTTGTTTCCGATCCCGTTTTGTAAAGTGATCGCCAGTCCATCATCTGCAAGGGATTCTCTTAACTGTCGCGCTGCGCGTTCTGTCTGCCAGGATTTGACGAGTACCAGCGCGTGTTTCGCTCCGCTCACTTCACGCGGATCGTCCGTGACGTGGACTTTGTACGCGTGCTCGTTGCCATTTGCATCCACAATGCGCGCACCGTTTTCCTGCAGCGCCTTCAACCCGTTCTTCCACGTACCCAACATGGACACGGAATGACCCGCCTCGCTCAAGCGTGCCGCGAAGAGAGTTGCCAACGCGCCAGTACCAACAAGAAGAATATCGTTTTTCATTTTATAAATTCTTCCCACTCTTCATCTGTCATTTCAACCGTGTGCTCTACGGCGGGGAAGCGCCTGCTCTCCACATCGTCGATGTAATCGGTGAAGGCTTTGCTCATCTCGGCGTGGAAGTTTGCGTACTGCTTGACGAACTTGGGGGTGAAGCGCTCGAAGAGGCCGAGCATGTCGTGTGTGACGAGCACCTGACCGTCACAGCCCGCGCCCGCGCCAATGCCGATGGTGGGGATTGAAATTTGTTTGGAGATATATTCCGCCAGCCGCGCAGGCACAGCCTCAAGCACGAGGCTGAACGCGCCCGCATCTTCGAGTATCTTTGCATCTTCCAGCAGACGTTTCGCGGCAATAGCCGTTTTGCCCTGTGCGCG
The DNA here is from genome assembly GCA_016714565.1 of Candidatus Villigracilis propinquus. Taxonomy (GTDB): domain Bacteria; phylum Chloroflexota; class Anaerolineae; order Anaerolineales; family Villigracilaceae; genus Villigracilis; species Villigracilis propinquus. Next base: position 184,924 of record JADKDM010000009.1, on the reverse strand, counting down.
AAACCCGCCAAGCTGATGCACAGATTGCGGCGTGAGGCCGAGATGACCCATGACGGGAATGCCCGCGCCCACAATGGCGCGGACAGCATCGGCTCGTTCACGCCCGCCTTCGAGCTTGACCGCATCCATGCCGCCATTTTGTAGAAAACGTCCCGCGTTGCGGACGGCATCTTCCACGGAGACTTGATACGACATGAAAGGCATATCGCCCACGAGCAGCGCGGACTTGGCTCCGCGAGCCACGGCGCGAGCGTGATGGAGCATTTCGTCCATGGTGACGGGCAGGGTGTTTTCATAGCCGAGCACCACCATCGCGAGCGAATCGCCCACGAGGATGGAATCGACACCCGCCTTATCCATCGCCATTGCGGTGGGATAGTCGTAGGCAGTTAACATGGTAATGACCTCGCCGCGTTCCTTCTTTTGGCGGAACGTGAGCGTGGTCACTTTTTTGCGTGTTGTGACGTGTTCGTTGAAACAGGTGTAGTTGTAGACATGGGTGGTACCCTCCGATAAAGGTAGAGTCCGCGTTGCGTGCTGACACCCTTGTATGCAAGCGATTTTGGTTTTTGGGATTATGCCGTCACGTTCTTGTGGATACGTGCGGAGAAGCTATTATGACATAAAAAGAGGGATTTTGGTATTAAAAGTTTGTCTGAAAATGGGCCTGTTTCTTTTTTGGTTTCGATGTTGGGCGTTTGATATACTATGCCAATGATCATCGAATTCAAAGGCGTAATTTTCTATTGGCGCGGTCCAGCCCCTTTTCTCTTCGTTGCCGTCCCGGAAGAGCCGAGCCGTGAAATAAAATCGATCTCGGCCAGTGTGACGTATGGATGGGGAGTGATCCCCGTCTATGTGCGGATTGGCAAAACGGAATGGAAGACTTCCCTGTTCCCAAAAGATGGCCGTTATCTTGTGCCCATCAGAAAGAGCGTCCAGAAATCAGAAAACCTTGAAGTGGACGATAACGTGACGATACGGCTTGAGTTTGGTTTGTAAAATGCCAGTCTTTGCCTGAAAAAGATATAGACCATTCCCTGAAACTCAGCAGTATAGAATGCCCGTCACGGGTATAATTTGAGTATTCGATAAATAATTTTCGTGAAGGAGAAATTCACATGCGAAGAATGTTTGGCTTTTTGATCGGGATTTTCACTGGCGCGTTGGTGGGCGGGGTGATGGCGTTACTGCTTGCCCCTGAATCTGGTGAACAACTGCGCGGTCAGCTCCGTGACCGTGGTCAGGTTTTCATGAACGACATCCGTCACTCGGCGGATTCGCGCCGCATTGAATTACGCAACCGGCTGGAATCATTGCGAGAGCCGCGGGAAATGTAAGGGCGTGGGTGAGTAAATTGGTAGATAAGTAAACAGGTAAACACAAACCTGTGTACTTGTTTACATGACTACGTGTTTACCTGTTTACACACTCCCTCATACCATTCCACCACCCTCCCCATATTCACCCCAAAATCCGCGCGAGCGGAGATAATCTTTGCATTCAGGCCTGCGGCATCACGTCGCAGGTCTTCTCGTTCCAGTCCCAGCAGGATCGCATCCGCAATGGACTGCGGGTCGTTCGGGTTCACGAGCAGGCCGTTTTGTCCATGCGTGATCCACTCGCGGATGGACTCAAGATCACCCGCCACTGGGAAACACCCGCACGCCATCCCCTCGATCAACGAATTTGGCGTGCCATCGTGAACGGCTGGCGAAACCACGATCTGCGCACCGCGAAAAACCTCGCCCATCTCCGCGTGCGGGATGAGCGGCAGCAACTCCACCGCATGTTCGACTCCCAACTCCTGAATCCACTCCATCACCTGCGCCTCGCCCTGCATCCCCGTACACAAAAACCGCGCATCACTCCGCTTTGCCAGCACCAGCGGAATGGATTTGAAAAAAACATCGTTGCGGACGTAAGGCCGAATCCCGCGCGGGTTGATAATGACAGGATCTTTTACCAATTCTTCCGATTGATGAAAAACATCGCTTCGGATTCCGCCGTTGCCTGGTGCCACCAAAGTGGCTTTTTCTTCGCTGAGGCCCCACTCCCTTGCGAGGCGTATATCGCGTTCCACATCCGCGTGCAGGGCGTGGACCTTGCTCATCGTCAGCCGTGTGTACCACCTCATCAAAGGCGTGGACGGGGCGTGTAGTGTAAAGTCATTGCCCCAGATGGATACAACGAACTTCGGTGGCGTAGGGGCGGGGTCTCCCCGTCCCATATTGCTCAGCGCCTTCGCCGTCAACATGCCCTCATACGGCACGCGCATCGCGTGGATAATATCCGGCTGCACTTCTTTGATGAAGGCGCGTAATTTTTTCGCGGAGCGGGGAATGGTGAGGGGGCCGAACCACTGTCTGATAAGCGTACGCAGGCCCAAGGTCCGGGAAGAGGCGGAGCCCGGACGGGAAGACTGCTTCTTGGCTGCGCTAAAAGCCACAGGTGTAAACACCATCCGCTTAACAGGGAAATCCATATCCGCACTTTGGAAGGTGGTGGCGATAAAGACTTCATCACCTCGATTTGCGAAAAAACGCATCCAGTTTTGAGAAATAGGGGAACGGGCATCGGTTACAAAAAGCAGTCGCATAGGTTGATTATACCCATGTGGGTAGTATCTACACATTGCCCGCATTTAAGAGACGTAGTATATTTAAGCGATGAGCAAAGGTCATATCCTCGTCGTTGAGGATAATATGGACACCTATGAGCTTGTGCGCTTCATCCTTGAAAAGAACGGCTACGATACTTTTCTGGCGATGAACGGGCGCGATGGGGTGAATGCCGCCACCAAGCAATTGCCCGACCTGATCATCATGGACCTTGCCATGCCCGAAATGGATGGTTGGACCGCCATGCATCTGATCAAAAACGATGCGCGCACCGCCTCCATTCCCATGATCGCGCTTACTGCGCACGTTCTGCCTGCCGATCGTCAACGTGCCATGGATGCTGGCTGTGACGAATACATTACCAAACCCATGGACCTGCTCGACCTCGTAGAATCTGTGGATTACTGGCTGAGTAAGGTTAAGTAATGGTAGTTCATTTCAAAAATCTTTTCAATCAAGAGGAAAACTTATGAAACAAATTTGTGTTGTTGGCGTAGGATACGTCGGTCTGGTTACTGCTGCGTGTTTTGCTGATCTCGGCAATCGCGTAGTCGCTTTGGATGTGAACGAACAGCGCGTGGAAAATCTCAAAAAAGGCATTATGCCTATTTATGAGCCAGGGTTGGATGAACTGGTCAAACGCAATGTAAATGGCGGGCGTATCATTTTCACCACTTCCTACAAGGAGGCTTTGAAGAATGCCGAATACGCCTTCATTGCGGTGGGTACTCCCTCCGATGCAGAAGGCGCCGCAGACTTGCAATACGTAGCCGCCGCCGCCAAATCCATCGCGGAGAATATGACCGCCCCGCTGGTCATCATCAACAAATCCACGGTTCCGATCGGGACCGGTGACTGGGTTGCCGACATTGTAAAGGGTGCCCAACTCAAGCCGATTCAATTTTCCGTGGTGTCCTGCCCCGAATTCTTACGTGAAGGGTCTGCCATCGGCGACTTCACCAACCCGCACCGTACGGTCATCGGTTCTACCGATAAGGACGCCGCTAACAAGGTGGCTCACCTGCATTTGCCTCTGCGTGCTCCCATCGTCATCACCGACCTGCGCACCGCAGAAATGATCAAATACGCCAGCAACGCCTTCCTCGCTACGAAAATTTCCTTCATGAACGAATTAGCCGACCTGTGCGAACTCGTTGGCGCGGATGTGAAGGAAGTGGCCGCGGGCATGGGCTACGATGCGCGCATCGGACGTCACTTTTTGGATGCTGGTCTCGGCTGGGGCGGCTCCTGCTTCCCGAAGGATGTGGAAGCGCTGGCCTTCATGGCCAAGGAAAAGGGACTCAATCCCCGCATTTTGAACGATGTGATGGAAGTCAACTATGACCGCCGTAAGGCTGCCGTGGAACATGTTCAAAAGATGGTCGGTGGAAGTTTGAAAGGCAAGACCATCGGCTTGCTTGGCCTCGCTTTCAAGCCCAACACCGACGACATGCGCGATGCCCCCTCGATCGATATTTCTGCGGAGTTGATCAAGGCTGGCGCGAAGGTCCGTGCATATGACCCAGTTGCAATGGAAGTTGCCCGTCCCATTCTGCCTGCGGTGGACTTCTTCGATGAGCCGTACAAAATGGCGAAGGACTGCGACGCGCTCATGGTTGTCACTGAATGGAACGAATTTAAGCAGCTTGACCTCGAAAAAGTGAAGGGTTTGCTCAAGTCCCCCGTCATTTACGATGGACGGAATATCTACGATCCCGCGATCATGCGCGAAATGGGCTTCACCTACCGCGCCATTGGCAGAGCGTAAAACTGTACATGGAAAACACAGATTTTTAGCTTTTTTCTGTCAATTTCCGCTCGATTCGTGTACCAAAAATTTCCCCGTATTTCAATAGTCGAACGGCCGTAGGCCGTTCGACTATTTGATTGTTTGACCAAAAGCAAAAAAACTACTACACTATCCTCCCTATGACCACTACCCCTCCTGTTTGTAACTACGAAGGCTCCGATTACCAGCAATCCTTTTGGGAGCAGGGCGGACGCGAATACGAAGACCGCAGCGAAGCCATTGCCTTGAAACGGATGCTCCCAAAGACCGGAAAGCTCATGCTTGAGCTTGGTGCTGGCGCGGGCCGCAACACGCCGCGCTACAAAGGCTTTGAGCGCATCGTGCTTTTGGATTATTCGACCACCCAACTGGCACAGGCCCAGCAACGGCTTGGACGCTCCGACCAATTCATCTATGTGGCCGCGGATATTTACCGCCTCCCTTTTCATGACCGTTTGTTTGATTCTGCCACGATGATCCGTGCCCTGCATCACATGGCGGATGCTCCAAAGGCCTTGAGCCAGGTGCGGAACATATTACAACCCAGCGGGGTCTTTATTCTTGAGTTTGCGAACAAGCTGAACCTCAAGTCCATTTTGCGGTATCTGATTGGCAAGCAGGATTGGAATCCGTTCACGCTGGAACCTGTGGAATTCGTCAAATTGAATTTTGACTTTCATCCAAAGGCCATCCGCAATTGGCTGGGTGAGCTTGGTTTTACCATTGAAAAGACGCTCACCGTCTCACATTTTCGCCTTGGGTTTCTGAAGCGCCTTATCCCAGCCAGGTTGCTCGCCGCATTGGATGGTCTCTTCCAGCCGACGGGTGCGCTGTTTCAGGTGACCCCCAGCGTGTTTGTGAAAGCCAAAGTGAGCGGCGAAACGCAAAAAGTGGAGATTCCCTTGAACGTGATCGGTCTGTTCAAATGCCCCATCTGTGGCAGCGGCGATTTGAAGGATAAACAGAATCACCTGCTTTGCCAAAAATGCAGCGCGCGCTGGGCGGTCAATGATGGGATTTACGATTTTCGTGAAAAAATGAAATAGCGTTAAAAACCGTACAGGTTGGGAGTTATAGATATGACGGAACCTCAAAAGTCACTACCCCACGTTCAGCCGTTTGTAGAAACGAAAACTCAGCCGAAAAAAAACGGTGTGGATACGCGGGGAATGTTGAGCCTGGTTACCATGCTTGTCAGCCTGGCCGCGTTGACCATGTCCATGCTAGGCGCGACAAGATTGATATTCGATATATTTAATGACGGCCTCGCCAATAGCCTGGAAGGGATGCTGGTGAAGATCGTTGTGCTGGGATTTGCGTTCTTCTTCGGTTGGGGGATTGGTCTGGCAAGTATTCGCGGTTTCGGAAATCTGGTCTATCCCATTGTCATCAAGATATATTCCTGGGTGTGCCTTGCTGCGGTAGGTCTCTTGTATATCAAGGTCATTCAAAAACTATATATGCAGGCCTATGATGCCCTGCACTTTTGGGCGTATTTGTTGATGCTGCTCGGTGGGTTGTTTGTGTTGATCTGCCTGCATCTGCTGGTGGAGGAGCATGACTTGCGTCCCTTTGCCATTCCGCTGCTGGTCATCAGCGTCTTGCAGTTGTTCGTCATTATCTATCGCTATGTTTTTACCAACAACCCAAATGGGTGGATGCTGCTTGGTGATTTTACGATCTTCATCGTCATGATCTCCCTCTCTGCATTGATGCTTATGCATATTGGTATCCTTTCCCCGTTGCGCGATCAGCTCAATCGGATATTCAGCGACGATGTAGTTTCAAACAGTAATGGGAATGAGGCCCGATAGCCCCCGAGTACCAATGCGGTTATTCGGAGGCTCTGCTCTCGAATAACCGCAAACGTTACTTCGCCAGCGGCAGGCGGATGATAAAAGTGCTTCCGTGGAAATTCTCTTCGTCATGGCCCATGCTTTCCACCCAAATGCTTCCCTGAAACGCCTTGACAATACCCGCTGCAATGGCCAGCCCCAACCCCGCGCCTCCACCTTTGTAATTTGTGCGGCTGGAGGAATGCAGTTCCACCTTCCCCAATTGATACAACTTTTCAAAAATGATCTTGTGGTATTCCGGGTCAATGCCGATGCCGCTATCTTTCACGCTGATCTCGGCCATTTTGCCCTGGCGCGCATCTTCCACCACTTTCGCGGAGACATTAATCGAGCCGCCGTCCGGCGTGAATTTGATGGCGTTGACGATTACATGATCCAGCGCCTTTTTGAGCAGTTCAGGGTCAGCCAGCAGCGGGGGAATATCCTTGATGGTCTCATCCAGTTCAAAGGTCATAGTACGAAGCGCAAGGTCTTTCACATAATCCTTGTGGACCAGCCGTAGGATCAATCCCAGACTCACCGCTTCCACATGCGGGTTGATCACCTGATTGTCCAGGCGCGCCACATCCAACATGCTGTTCACGATCTGGTGCAGACGGTTCGTGCCCTGCATCACGCCTTCAATGGCTTGCAGGAGCATCGGATTATTCTGGATCATGTCATCTCCCTTTAACATGCCGAGATAGCCTTTGATCACGGTAAGCGGCGTGCGCAGTTCATGCGCGGCCACTTGAATGAAAGAGGATTTGTTTTTGTCGTGCTGTGCGAGCGTGTTATATGCCTTGTTCAGATCCTCCACACGTTCGGTGACCATGCGTTCCATGAGTTGGTTGATCCCCGTTACTTCATCGTACAGACGGGCATTCTCCAGCGCAACGGTGGCCTGCATGGCAAAGGTGGTCACGAGCAGGCTGTCATCTTCGTTAAAGGAATGTTTAGCGCGTCCCAGTGCGAGCAGGCCAACCACATTATCTTTTGAATAAAGCGGCACACCCAGCCAGGAGCGGTCATGCGGCAGCCAGGGGGGCTGGCTCCATCCACTGACCTCATCAATATTGTGGATCAGAAGGGTTTCCCCTTTTCGAACCACGGTCTTGTAAAAATCCAACTCCCCGGTCTTCAACTGGAATTCCTTCAGGTCAACATTTTCCGGCATTCCATAATTCGAGCGGATGTGCGGCGTGCCGTTGACATCTTCCATGAATAAAATGGCGCGGTCAAAGGCCAGCACTTGTTTTAACTGTTCGAGGATCTGCTGCGGTAATTTTTCGATGGTAGTCAGCGAGGATAATTGGCGGGAGGATCGTGCCAGCGCCTCCGCTGCGCGACGCCGATCCTGCTCGGACTCAAATAGCTTTGCGTTTTGCGCTGCGGCTTTTTCCGCCACATCCCGCGCGCGGGCCAATTCCACAGCCCGTTCACGCGCCTCACCCAACAGACGTTCCACTTCTTTCTGAGCCTGTTCGCGCTGCTGCACAAGCATGGTCCGCAGGAGAGCGCTGGAAAGCAGGTTCTTCAAGCGGACATAAATATCCCAGTCATCAGGACCCATTTCCACCCACATGAAACCGAAGCGGTTGCTTGCCAGCACAAGCGGCATGACCACGGCGTCGTAGCGGCGGTCTTCGGGGGTCTTTCCACGCGGGGCAAGGCGTCCCGTCCCGAGCGTGGTTTTTTCCCTTGGAATCTGGAATTTCTTCTCATCATATTGCAGCAACAGACGGTAACTTTCCGGCGGGGGGGACGAAATGGAACCCGGCGTTTTGACATCACTGTAGAACATGACGTACCAGCTTTGCAACCCAAGCAGGGGGAAATGTTTTGAGATGGCCTCGCCGATTCCCTCCAGTGTCATGGCGGGCGCCATGGAAAAGCTAAAGTTGTTTAGAAGTTCCTCTTTTTGCTCGGATTGCATCCGGCGATAGGCCTGTGCCCGCTGGGATAATTCGCCCACCAGAATACGCGCCTGCTGAAAGAGATTTTCGGCATGTAACATGGTGGTACTGCTTGAAATACCGCCCAGCGCATATTTTCTGAACGTGGATAACACATTGTGCCAGACGCTGAAATCGTAGCCGTTCTTTTGCAGCACTTCCATGGTGGTTTGTATCATTTTGAGGAAGGCATCGCTCGTGTCTGTTTCGCGCAGGCTGGCGAGGAATACGTTCCAGGTGCGCCCGAAGACATCCACATATTGTTCTTTTGCCGGGTCGGTTTCTGGGATGCCCGCCGCGCCAAACAAGGCACGGATGGCAGCTTCACGTTTGTTCTCCAGCCGCGCGGTGTGAGCCACTTCCTTCGTTAATACCACAGCTCTTTTTATGCTCTCGGGCAGGCATCCGCAGGACCAACGCACCACAAGGTTGGATGGCAACATATTTAATTCGCCCGCCTCTTGCCCGTCCATGCGCTTTAACAATGTTTCAAAGGTCATCTGACCGGCTTCATAAAAAGATTGATGTACCGTGGTCAACGGCACTCCCATGGATTGGGCGTCGCTGACATCGTCAAAGCCGGTGATGGCGATCATCTCCGGCACGCGAATGCCGCGCTGCTGAAGCATTTCCAGCACGCCAAATGCCATGCGGTCATTGGATGCGGCAATGGCTTGCACCTGAATGCCGCGCTCATCCAGCAAAGTGCGGACTGCGGCACGCCCGCTCTCCGGGGTGTAATCTCCCTCTATCACAAGGTGCTCATCGAATCTGATGTTGTGGACTGATAATTCTTCTTTATAAGCGTTAAAGCGCTGGTCTGCTTCCAATTGTCCTTGGGCGCCGCGCAGAAATGCGATCCGTTTGTATCCATGTACTTCGATCAAATGGCGGATCACCGAGCGCATTCCACCCACATTATCCGCCATGATGGAAGTAACCCCTTCCGCCGGAACCGAATAGGATACGATCGGCGTGGGCGCAAAGGAGAGACAGAAATTCTTGATGTCTTCCTCAGAGGAACCGTGGCCCATATCCGCAGAGAAGATGAGACCGTCAAACTTGCCGGGTTTGATCAGGTCGTACAGACCGTAGGAACGTCCCTCATGAGCGGGTGCGGCAATGGCCACCGGTCTCCCGCCTACGAAATAAACCACATTCACATCCTGCGCTCTGGCAGAATCCAACACGCCCGCCATAAATTCGGCACCCCAAGCGCGTGTCAACTGCGCCCCAAGCACGGCAATGGTTTTTCTTTCACCTGAACTGCTTTTCACAACTGTCATAAGATTTCTAAAATTATAAGTCAGTATATCTGAATTGTGACTGGCAATTTTGTAAAATAGATTGCCGTTTCAGAACAAGGCTACTCCCCCGAATAATGAACTCACCTTACGCGGTAGCGCGAGATCTATCCCGCGTTTTCGGGCGACATACATGTCGCGCTACGCGGTGTCGTTCTGCCTGCACCGTGCAGCAGACACGCGTGAGCGAAGCGACACTTGCGCTGCACGCCAGTGCAGTGAGAATCTCTAGGATTATCTCAGAGACCCTTCGCTGTCGCTCAGGGAATCACGGCCGGGTGCGTAAGGTGAGCGATTAACTTTTATCGAATTTCGAACTGATAAGCGCCCAGTTCACGGGTAAAGCGGGTTGTGCCTGAAACGACCAGATACACCTTTTCGCCGGATCTTATTGAAATGGGGATCTCAGCGGTCTGGTCTTCATTAAGCGGGATCATCGTCACGCTGGAATCACTCGTCTTGATCAGAGCCAGCCCAAAGGTCTGGGGAAGAACGTTCTGGACGCGCACAAATCCTTCCGCTTGCCAGCCGCCATCGTCCGCTTCAAAATCGGAACTGTAGCCCGCCGCGTCCACTTTGATGTCATCCAGCAATAAGCCTTCGCCATTTACTGCCGCATCCGTCAGATATTCAAATCGGACGAATACCTTTTTACCGGCGTAATCAGAGAGATCGATCTTCTCTTCGATCCAGCCGTTGGTGACGCCGGTGTAGCCCCATCCATAGGAATTGCCGGAGGGGTCTGTACCAGTTCCAGACGGGGTGGTAAGGATTTGCCAGTTCTCGCCGTTCTCCGAAACTTCCACGTACACATAGTCCCAATCGGTTTCAATGTCATACCAGGTTTGGAACGACAGTTCAATAGGCCCGCTGACACTGCTGAAATCGAACTCGCGGGTCAGTGTCATGTCCGATTCATCTCCCTTGTTCGACCAGAATGCATACTGGCCGGAATACGGGTCGGCGGGCAGCAGCCCCGTCACGGTGGAGCCGGTGAACGAAATGGTGTAATCGCCTGCACATTCAATGCCGATGTAATCGACACCGTATTGACGCACATCCCGCGTAACGGGTGTCTGTGGACAGGTGAAAACGCTTTCCGTTGCAGAAGCTCGATGCGCACCTGAGTAATTGTTGTACACATAGCGGCCATCGCCAACCATCTTATCCAGAACAAAGTTGGTGACTGCCCAATCCATGAAGAAATCATCTGCAGAGATCGGCGCGCCGGTTAGTGGGTCGGTTGCTGAAATTTCGCGCAGCACATCCTCCACGCTGTCCAAACCATTGGCGGGGTCTTTCACCAGCAGCTTGGTGGCATCTTCGCCAAAGCGGTCGAGGAAGTAGGTCATGAACAGGAAGCCCGCGCCATAGTGTGGAGTGGTGGAGTTCTGGTCGTTGGGCCAGTCATTCAATTGCAGGTCCGTATTTCTGATATAGAGTAAGTCAAAATTACCAGGATTGTATCCATTCAGGAAAGCCGCAAGTTCCGATGAGCCTTCATTAAGCCATGAAGTTTCATTGCCGTCCTCTTTCCAGTGGATCATGTGCTGAAATTCATGAGCCAGCACACCGTAAGTAAAGTCATCCCCGAGCTGGGTATTATCTGCATTGAAAAGGAACATCTCATGTCCGTTGGAATATTCATGTACCAGCGGGTGGACTGAGTCCGATGATGAGAAATATCCGGCGGTGTTGGAACCGAGACCGCGCGCGTAAAGAATGTAAATATGCTCGTCGCCGTCAATGCCCGGAGACCACTCATTGCCAAAGAATTCACGGTTGGTGGGGTAGATCGAATTTTCGAATTCATCCACCAGTGCCTTCATTTCACCGTTGTCGAAATCCACGCCATCCTGCACCCAGAAGTACACATGCGCGGTTAAGTATTGTAGTGTGGCCGAAACCTCTTTTTTCGAAAAGTCATCCCGGTTCGAGACCCAGAACATATCCGTTTCGCCGATCTGGCGCGGCGCGGCGGTGGTTGCCATCACCTCCGGCACATTGCAATTATTAGCCAGCCGACAAGCCAGTTCCCGCGGATCGTTCGGCGGGACGATGGTGCTCTGTAAAATTTCCATCGTTTCTTTGGACAAAGAATCCACGGGCGGGCGGGTCATCTCCGGCTCTGCGGTGGGCAGCCCGCTATTCGGCGTAAATGAAGGCAGGTCGCTTGTTGGTAAGGTTTCGAAAAACGTATAAAATGCATATCCGCCAATGCCTGCGGCCAATACACAAATACAGCATAACAAAGCGATGATGCCAATTATGATTGCCGTGGTACTTGATTTATTTTCGGTCATTTTTTTCCTCTGGAATTTTTAAAAGATTGACTGATGATACTTTGGATTACTGAAAAGAGGATTAGGATATTCGGGTGAAGAAAACGCATCATCCCTACAGGACGGTTGATCCTCGTCAATGGCAGAATCCACTCTGTGGTTTTTCTCTGGAGTCGGGCAGTTCCAGAGACCGTTTCTGAACTGTGTGCTCTCGCCGCCATCCCCAGCGGCGAGGACGCCGCCCTGAGCAGGAGTCCGTAATAAAAAACAGCGCGAGACTTTCGCCTCGCGCTGTTACTCTTAGCTTACGCTTCCACCTTTTGCTTCGTCTTCTTTACGACAGCCAATTCGGTGTGGAAGATGATCTTGTTTTCCTTCTCATCCACATCCACATTGACCACGGCCCCATCCTTGAACTTGCCGCCAAGCAGTTCCACCGAAAGCGGACTCTCGACATATTTCTGAATGGCCCTGCGCAGCGGACGCGCGCCAAATGCCGGGTCATAGCCTTCCTTGGCAAGCCACACACGGGCCGCATCGGACAACTGAACGGAGATATTATGCTCGTTCAAACGACCCTGTACTTCTTTCATTTGCAGCACCACGATCTCTTCCATTTGCGCCAGCGAGAGCGGCGAGAACATAATGGTCTCATCCACGCGGTTGAGGAACTCGGGACGGAACGCTCCTTTGAGCGCCTTCTCGATCTTGTCGTGCATCACGCGCTCATCGTTGTCAGCTTTTTGGGTGAGGAAGCCCAGGGTGCCGCCTCTGGTCACATATTCAGTACCCAGGTTCGAGGTCATGATCAGAACCGTGTTGCGGAAATCCACCACCTTGCCCTGACCATCCGTCAAGCGGCCATCATCCAGAATTTGGAGAAGAGCATTCCACACTTCAGGATGCGCCTTTTCAATTTCATCGAAGAGCACCACGCGATATGGTCTGCGGCGCACGGCTTCAGTGAGCTGACCGCCTTCTTCGTAGCCAACGTATCCGGGAGGCGCGCCAAACAAACGGCTGACCGTGTGTTGTTCACGGTACTCAGACATGTCAATCCGCACAAGCGCTTCTTCATCGTCGAACATGAACCATGCGAGAGCTTTTGCGAGTTCTGTTTTACCGACACCCGAAGGCCCAATGAAAATGAACGAACCAATGGGACGCGAGGGGTCTTTCAAGCCGGAGCGTGCGCGGCGAATGGCATCTGAGACGGCGTGAATGGCGTCTTCCTGACCGATGATACGCTCGTGCAAGCGTGCTTCCATGTGTAGGAGTTTTTCAGATTCCGTCTCCAGCATTTGGTTGACGGGAATGCCAGTCCATTGATTTACAACGGATGCAATATCATCCACATCCACCACTTCATCGAGCTGGTGATCCACTTCCCATTTGTCACGCTTGCCGTTGTACTCTGCTTCGAGGCGCAGACGTTCGGCTTTCTTTTGAGCGGCGCGTTCGTAATCGCGCTCGAGACCGGCTTGCTCTTCTTCGGCGTGTAACTTATCGATATCTGTTTTCAAAGACTTCAGATCAGGAGGCATGGAATACAACGCCACACGCAATTTCGCGGCGGCTTCGTCCATGAGGTCGATGGCTTTGTCAGGCAGGTGACGGTCGGTCACGTAGCGGTCAGCCAAACGGGCGGCAGCTTCGAGCGCTTCATCCGAAAAATGGACTTTGTGATGCGCTTCGTAGCGGTCTCGCAAGCCGTGCAGCATTTTGATCGTAGTTTCCACGCTTGGCTCGTCCACATAAATGGGGGCGAAGCGGCGTTCGAGCGCGGCATCTTTTTCAATGTGCTTATGGAATTCATCGAGCGTAGTCGCGCCGATGCATTGCAGTTCGCCGCGGGCGAGGGCTGGCTTGAGCATGTTGCTCGCATCCATCGCGCCTTGCGCTGCTCCTGCTCCGACAACTGTGTGCAACTCGTCGATCATCAAAATGACATCGCCCTTCGAGCGCTGCACTTCGTCCATGATGGCCTTGAGGCGTTCTTCAAACTCACCGCGGAAGCGGGAGCCTGCGATCATCGCGCCGAGGTCGAGAGCCACCACGCGCTTGCCCGAAAGAATTTCAGGAATGTCGTTGCTGGCGATCTTTTGCGCGAGACCTTCTGCAATGGCGGTCTTGCCCACGCCCGCTTCACCGATCAACACAGGGTTGTTCTTGGTGCGGCGGGACAAAATTTGAATGAGCCGCAGAATTTCCTTATCACGCCCAATGACGGGGTCAAGCTTGCCTTCGCGCGCCAGTTGTGTGAGGTCACGCGAATATTTTTCGAGGGTGCGGTATTTCGTTTCGGCTTGCGGGTCGGTCACGCGTTGTCCGCCACGCAGGTCTTGAATGGCATCGTACACGCGGTCACGCGTTAAACCAGCCGATTCCAAAATGCGGGCGGCGGGTGTGTTGCGCTCGGTGAGAATTGCTAAAAAGATGTGTTCTGTTGAAATGTACTCATCTTTCAGACGATTCGCCTCTTCGTTTGCCAGATCAATTATCCGCTTGACGCGAGGCGTAATAAAAATTTGCCCAGCGCCGCCGCCGAAGATATTCGCCTTCGGGCTGGCACGCAGAGTCGCATCCAATCTTTCAGTCAACGCTTCGGCGCTGACGGTTAATTTTTCAAGGATTTGGGGGATCACACCGCCGGGCTGTTCGATCAACGCCAGCAGGATGTGCTCGGTATCTATTTGGTTGTGGCCGTAGCGCTGAATGATCTCCGCTGCGCGCTGGGCGGCTTCCTGTGCTCTCTCAGTAAATCTATCAAATCTCATCATAGGGTAGTTCCTCCGTTGGCTGACGGGAAAAGACTACGGACAACAGACGCTTGACGATGGTCTGTTGTCCACGGTCTACGGTCAGTCAATGGAGGCATTATAACAAAAGCCGCATAGGCGGCTTGTCTATGCGGTGTAAGAGATGTGTAAGATTTTGCGGGTTTAGACGCGCCTGCTCTGCAAATAAGCCAGAACGCCAGATGATGCCACGGTGAGAAACACCAGCAGCAGAAGCATGATTCTCAACTCGCCGCCTTGTTCGGGATTGGTCCATCCTTCTCGCGCAAGGAAAATACCATTGAGGATGAGATACGATCCAACCGCGCTGACAGCTGTCAGCAGAGATTTGACATTTAGCCTCCCTGATGCTGAGATCGCTAGCCATAAAAGAATGATCACGTTTGAGGAAACGCGCAGGAACTCCAGTTGGTCTGTGGCGGCGTGAATGGCAATATCAAATAGCTGTATGAGGCCGATGATAACCCCTAAGATTTTCAGGATGGTTATGGCGTCGATGCGTTTTTTCAATTCGTCTTTTCCTTTTTATTTTTCTGGTTCGGCTTTATCAACCACTTGAAACAGAGTGATCTGCATCCCGTCTGGGTCTTGCAGACGGACATTGTAATCTCCCCACGGAGTTGTGACGGGCGGGTGAATCAGGGTTCCCCCGTGGGCGAGCAGCCTCTCCATTGCCATCTTCAAATCTGGCACTTGCAGCGCAAAGCGGATTTGTCCGCTGATGCGTTTCCCCGCTTCGAGCTGGTCAATGGTCTCTGCCTGCGCTTCGTCAAAGACTTCAAACGTGGCTTTTCCCATTTCCAGCATCAGAGCCTGTCCGCCGCTGTTATTCCAAATGGCAGCGGGTTCAATGCCGAGACCGTCACAATAAAATTTTACCGAGCGTTCATAGTCATGGACAGTGAGCGCAACGCGCAATTCAAGAATGGGTTGGCTTGGGGTGGGCATACAGATAAAGCTTCCTTTCTAGTGGTGAACTGATAAAAACACAGACCTGACAAAATTATCATACTGCCATTTGATGGTGAGGTAAATACTCACGTTTCGTTTTTAGACAACCGCCGTAGTTTTAAGAAAGCTTCGACGACTTGCGGGTCAAAGTGCTTTCCAGATTGTTCCTGGATGTAATCCAGAACTTGTTTTTCAGACCATCCTTCGCGGTACCGACGTCCATAATATAAAGCGTCCCATACATCGGCTACTGAAAATATTCTTGCTGCCAGTGGTATTTCTTCGCCTTTTAGTCCACGAGGATATCCTGTACCGTCCCATTTTTCGTGGTGACAATACGGAATATTCAATGCGGGGCGTAGAAAAGTGATAGGCGCAAGCATTTCATAAGCAAGTTCAGGGTGTTTGCGCATGAGGATCCAGTCTTCACTGGTGAGCTTGTCAGATTTGAAAAGGATATGGTCTGGAACACCCATCTTTCCGATATCATGCAGAAGTGCGCCGCGCCGAATGTGCAATATATCGGCCTGGCTGATGTCCATTACACTGGCCAGTTCGACCGCCATGGTTGTAACCCGCTGCGTGTGTCCTTCAGTTTCATTGTCACGCAGGTCCATTGCACGTGACCACCCCTCAAGCGTCATATCGTACGCGTGTGTTAATTCTGTAATATCGTGAAAGAAGGCAACCATGCGATTGGGACCAGTTTGAATGACATGAACATCATAAATGCCTTCTGTGCCATCCTTTTTACGGATAACCTGTTCGCTATGATGCATGATGCCATCCACAGCAACCTGCCGGTAAATAAGTGGAATATCGGTTTTTGCCAATTGCGGAAAAGCCTCTTCAATTGTTTTCCCGATAAGCTGTTGACTGTCTATGCCCAGCATTGTGTTGGCAGAATCGTTTGCACCGGCAAAGATTAATCCGTTCTCCGCGTTTAGTTCGTAAAGATGAGCGCTAAAAGGAGCAACTTCTATAAGTTCGCGCAATCTCTTTTCATTGTGCTGCTTTGTCTCCTCTGCCAGCAGGCGTTGATACCGCTCTGCTGTTAAATTGGCCAGGCTGAGGGACAAACCCAGAAACAGAATGGTCAGGCCGATGAATTTATGGCTCTCGTCACTAAGAAAAATACGGATGGAAGATGTTTGAGCTACATTGAGGTACGTCTCAGAGATAATGTACATGAAGAAAATGATGGCGGTACGGAATACATTTTCTACCATGGTGATTAGATTTCGAAGACCCGTCGGCGCTCGCATCCGTACGCCTTGTAAAAGGCCGATCGCAAAGGCAAAAACCCAATACGCTACATGATGTGAAGCGGAAAAAAAACGGGGTCCCTCTATTAATCCTTCAAAGACTGTATATAAGGCAGGCCCGATCAAGTTCCCCAGAAAGCGGCGTGGATGGGAACTGGTTTGCCAGCGTGTCAACCAATAGGATTGTGCAAGGCTGGCGGCTATGATCGCGTACATGTCAGGCGCTCGTAGATAAGCCAATGGCTGCTCTACAATAAATTCAAGCATGATGTTGGCGATGGGGAAGTGAGCTGAGTTACTGAATAATTCCAGCCAAAATCGTGTCGAAAATGAATCGACGGTCTTGGTTTCGAGCGGTGACGATGCAGGAGTAGTCATGCTAAATGATAGAAGCCTTGAAGGTTTTATTCATAACCGGCAAAAGGAGAATTTTACAAATTCCACAAGATAAAGGAGGCGTCATTCATATGTTAACATTTGATTTGGTATTCGGGGGGGCGGAAAGATAGGAAGGCCTGTCTCAACCTACACCGTGTACATCTTATTCCAACTATCCGGAAAGGTAAGCTTGTTCCCATATACAAAGCGGATAAGCTGTCCGTGATGCTGGACCTCGGGCTCAAGAAGACTGAATACAAGCTCAGCCTGCTTTTGCGCGGGGCATACGCCCTGTTTGGAGACAATATTCCCAATCAGGGCGTCCATTTTTTCCGGCCTGTGCAGCCGCTTGTTGATAATCATAGGGTACGGCTATCAGTTCTGCCTGCCATGTTCCATTTTTGTATTCCAAAATTGCGTACCGAGCATGGTGTGAACCGGTTTCCATTACATGATATTCCGGAGTTGTATCCTCATATGCCGGGAGCCCCACGCTGCCGGGATTAATGATCAAAGACTTTTGGGAAGTTTCAACGATCCTTGGAATATGCGTATGGCCACAGAGCATGATCTGCGCCGTCCATTCACCAAGCTTTTGATCGATCTCTGTGTGCGTTGCGAGCCTTGCCCTGCCATTCTCCACGGTTTCCAAAAGATAGGTTGTGTCACTGGATGGCGTGCCATGAAACAAAAGAAATTGATCTTCCACTACTTTGCTGGCTGGTAACGCTTTTAGCCATTCCAGGTCTGAACCGCTCAAAAAACCGAACGCATATTTGTCGGAATCCCCATGTTGTTGCGGAGACTGATATATCAATTGCCTGTCGTGGTTTCCCGATATGTGAACCCAATCCTGCTTCATCAAAAACTCAAGGGTTTCCTTCGGATACAACGGCCCGGAAATGTGGTCACCGAGATTGAAGACACGATCAACTTGTCTTGTTTCAATATCTACAGCAACTTTCTCAAGCGCTGCGATATTTCCATGGATGTCAGATAGTATAGCTATTTTTTGCATAATGTTTTTTCGGAATGGGGATAGCGGGCGGCGGTATTCAGCACCCTACGGGCGGTCTCCTGCATCAGGCGCACTCTTTGTTGGACGTTTTTGCGATTACCCATCCAAATAAAACCATTACCGATAAGGATGATTCCTTTTGGCTTAATGCTTACTGCGGCAGAATCTTCTCCATCGCTTTTCCTTTTGCGAGTTTATCAACTAGTATGTCTAAATAGCGTATTTTTTGCATCAGCGGATCTTCGATTTCTTCCACGCGAACACCACACACTACACCTTTGATAAGCGAACTGTTTGGATTAATGGCTGGGGCTTGAGCAAAAAAGGTTTTTAAATCATTTCCCTTTTTGATTTGCTGTTGTAGCCCTTCTTGGTTATAGCCAGTCAACCAGGAGATGATTTGGTCAACTTCTTCTTTCGTGCGATTTTTGCGTTCTGCTTTTTGAATATATAGTGGATAAATACTTGCAAATGTATATCCAAAAACCCGATTATTCGACTTGTTGTCCATTGCTAAAAACTCCTTTAAATTTTTGCTTGCCAGAAAACGCCGCATCAGGGTTTATGCGGCATGTACCATAACGCCCTTATGTATTCCATAACAGCATTATACAACCTCCCAAAAAACAAAATACAACAAGCGACTATAATACCAATATGTCCTCCATCACTATTCCTGCGCGCGGAGAAAGTCACCCCAACCTTCGCCCGCTCAGCATCCTGCGTGACCTGCCCGCCGTTGCAGATCTCATCGAATTGTGCTTCTCCAGTACCATGGATACGGACGGCCGACGCTACGTGCAGGACATGCGCCGCGCAGGCAACGATAACTCCTTCGTCAGGTGGGCCAACCGCGCCGCTGAAACCACATCCCTGCCCCTCACCGGCTACATCTGGGAAGAGGGTGGATACATCGTCGGCAACACCAGCCTCGTCCCGTTTCGACACAACAAAGAACGTATCTACCTTATCGCCAACGTTGCTGTGCATCCCGCACACCGCCGCAAAGGCATTGCCCGCGCTCTCACTGAACGCGCCATGCAGCACGCCCGAGAAAAAAAAGTCAACAACATCTGGCTTCACGTACGCGATGACAACCCCGGCGCCATCGAACTCTACGCCAAACTGGGATTTGTCGAACGTGCCCGCCGCACCTCCTGGCAGGCCGCCACTGACCTGTATGCTCAACCATTGGAAACCGACATCGCCATCACTGGCAGACATCCCAGCTATTGGCAGACTCAACTTAACTGGCTTTCACGCCTCTATCCCTCCGCTCTAAGCTGGCACCGCGACTGGAATATCAACTCCCTGCGGCCTGGTTTCTGGAACTGGTTCTACCTCATGTTCGTGGACATCAACATCCGCCAGTGGGCCGCCGTCCGCGCGGGGAACGATCTGCAAGCCACGCTCTCGTGGATCCCCTCAGGGCGTGGCGAATCTCTTTTTGCCGCAGCAGGTGCCAGGTCCGCACCAGAGGCGTTGACTGCTTTGCTCATCCAGGCCCGCCGCGAGATCCATCAACAGTATCCGCACATCGCCCTCGAATTCCCCGTCAGCCGGTTTGATGGAGCCATTGCCGCTGCAGGCTTCAAACCTCTCCGCACCCTCATCTGGATGCAGGCAACTTCCTGAGGTAACCTGCGTATGTCATTGCAAGCGTACTTTGCGACACTTGTGCTGTGAGATTGCTTCGTCGCAACGAACGCTCCTCGCAATGACAGAAAATTTCAAAAGGAGTACGAATGACAAAATTCATCATCCGCTGGGGCATTAACACGCTCGCCTTATATCTGGCTGTGCTCATCGTGCCTGGCATTCACTATGTTGGCGAATGGACGGGCATCCTTTGGCTGGCGCTTATCTTTGGGTTGCTCAATGCCCTTCTGCGCCCCTTGCTCAAATTCCTCACCTGCCCGCTGATCCTGCTCACGCTGGGACTCTTTACCTTTCTCATTAACGCGGGCATGCTCATGCTTACCAGCAACATCGGCCAATCTTTCGGCATTGGCTTCACCGTGGATGGATTCTGGCAGGCCTTGCTCGGCAGTCTTGTTATCAGCTTCGTCAGCATCATCATGACCCTCATCCTCCGCGACGAGCTAAAAGGCAAGAAGTAAATTTTCGGAGTGCAAAGTTCGTTGCACCCACGCTAATAGAAAAGGCTGTCACCGTAAAAGTGACAGCCTTTTTGTTTTCTCTAAAAACCAAGAGTTTTTTCTCAGCGCCCTCTGTGTTCTCTGTGGCAAAAGGTCTTGCCGCTACCTCGTATGCAGGAAAGCCGCCGTCAGCATGAACAGGATCAGCCTCGTATTATTCACCAGCATCAAACTCACAAATCCCAACAATGAAAATTGAAACCAGCGCTTTTTCGAAAACTCCTGCCACGCCAGCGCCAGAAAAAGCGTGATGGCATACGTCCAGTTCGCTGCATACAAAAATACATCCTTGCCATACCGCAGATGCAGCGCAAAATAGAATAGGATGGTGACAATGAACGTAAGCGGGAATCGCATGTCCTGCTTCCTCAAATTCTTTAGGAACAGCAATCCGCCCAATGCTACAAACCCCAACCAGAGATATGCAACCGAGGTTTCGAACCAGCCGTAATACTGCCCGATCTGCATCGGCGCCTTTCGGATGGAAGCGCGGAACATCCACACTTTGAGGATCGGCGGATATTCCTTAAGCAGCAGAGGCTCCGGCGCCACGAAACTGCTCATCACCATCACACGCCCCAAATAGTTCGCCCTCTGGACGTTGACCGGGAAGACGTTCTTCTCCTCCCAGCCCAGAGCTTTGAAATCCCAAAAATAGGGGCTTGCGTTTGGATAGATATAATTGTTCAGAATGTTTAGCGGAAAGACCAACACGGTAACGATGGCCCCGTAAATGATCCACTGTTTGATGTTGCGTTTTACGAGAATGTGCGCGAAAACCGTCTGCGCGAAGTTTGAAATGGTAATGCCAAACGCGGCAATCCCTGTCAATACCAATGTGTAGGCTGGCATGTCTTTTAAAAGCAGCACGATAAAGATCAATGCCGCCGCCCCCAGAAAGACATAGGTCTCCATGAACGAACCAAATATCATCTGTGAGGTGGAACCGCCGAACAAAGCCCCGATCAGAGCGGCATACAGCGAGCTGCCTGTCGTTTCCTTTACAAAATACCACGCCAGAAAAACGGAAAGGCCGCCCGTCAATGCCACGAGCACGACGGTGGCATAAAAAGTATCTCCTTTTAAGAACAGGGAAATTATCCAAACGAATGGGCGTACAACCATCAACACAAGCGGATGTACCGGACGCTCGAAATAATCTCGATAGCTTTCCGTGGCAAAGCGCGTGCGCCAGAGTTTCGCATCCGTATCGAAGAAAAGATCATCGTAATTAAAAAGGGGCTGATTGAATATCGAAGCGATCAGAAGATAAACCGTAAAGAAAAAGGCCGCCAACAGCAAGCCGTCCAAATGCTTATCCACGAATAAGAAGAAGCGGCTGTTCTTGAAATCTTTTTCTCCGCATAATGAGCAATCCACACTGCAGTGGGAAGCGCCGCCGCGATCCCGATGAAAAAATAAACCAGCAGCCCGGGGTCGATCAGATAGATGAACCGGTCAAACACCTTTGGGAACCGCAACGCCATATTTACAAGGAGGGTGAGAAACACCGTCAATGCAATGGCAAGCAGGGCGTAGATCGTCATATCAACGGGTTTGGATCGGTATTCGCTTTGCACCCGGCCCATCAGGTAGGAACCGAACAGGAGAACGCTGGAATGAATAATAATGGAAACCGGAATGAATTCAATTCCCGTTGTGTAAAAATTCCCCAGAAACCCTAGGATGAAATAGCTGAAAGGGATGCCGAGCAGCCAGGCAGGCAGGAACCGTTTATTTATCTGCAACACGATGAAAGCGTCCTTATTTTTCTTGAAATCGGGCATCTGGAGGCTGTCGTTTTTAGAGAAATACCAGCATCCACACCCCAGAGTTACCAAATTCTATCATGGATGGTATAGTAGGTTTTTTAGGGATTACTCATAAATATGAATACCACGCCCGGCAATTTCACCAAATTCGTCATCAAATGGAAAACGGTTCTGTTTTTTACAGCCATTCTCGCCATCGGCATATTCGCCCGCGTCTGGGAATTTGGCTCGCTCCCACCCGGACTCAACCCGGACGAAGCATCTATCGGTGTGGAAGCGTATGACCTTTTCAACTTCGGCATGGATCGCTACGGTCTATCCTATCCGGTTCATCTCATCTCCTGGGGCAGCGGACAGAATGCCCTGTACGCATATCTGTTGATCCCCTTCATCGCCTTGCGCGGAGTTGGCCCCGTAGCCGTCCGCCTCCCGATGATGCTATCTGGCATCCTTTCATTGATCTTGATCTTTATTGCGGGGCAGCGTCTGCTTGGCACAAAATTCGCCCTGCTCGCTATGTTCTTCATGGCAGTTTCCCCCTGGCATATCATCAACACACGCTGGGCGGTTGAATCGAACATTATGCCATTTTTCTTTTTGGCAGGCTTCACCGCACTCGCGTTATCCACCGTCCGGAATTGGTGGTTTCTCCCAGCCTTTGTTTTATTTGCATCCTGCCTTTATGCCTACGGAACTGCCTATGTGGGGGTACCGGTTTTTCTTGCAATGGTCATTCCCGCCATGCTGTACGCAAAGCGCATGTCCGTAAGGCAGGCCGTTGCCGGTTTCGCCGTCTTTGCCGTGACCGCCGCCCCGATCCTTTTATTCATCGCAGTGAACACACTCAAGCTGGAAACCCTGCAATTGGGCGTGGTCACCATCCCGCGCCTGCCGGTCGAAGCGCGCTACGAAACCATGGCCGCCGTCTTTGGAGAAAATCCGCTGTCTGCAATGTGGGGCAATGCCGTCATTTTGTTTAAGATGTTGTGGACTCAGGAGGATGCCTTCCCCTGGAATTTCGTTTCCCCTTTTGGATATTTCTACACGATCACGCTCCCACTTGCTGTGGCCGGGTTCGTCCTCACCATGCCTTTTGCCACTCTGAAAGAGACTCGGCTTGAGCGTTGGTTCCTGTTCTCGTGGATGGCCGCTTCCCTCGCGATCGGAATCCTGCACCCCGTAAACTTGACCCGCGCCAACTTGATCTTCACGCCCATCCTTTTTTGTATCGCAATCCTCATTCTGCAACTGGAAAAACGAATCCCACTGGCTTTACCGATAACCGCCTTTGTGTTCTCGATTGGTTTTATTTTTTTCAACATAGCCTATCATGGCGAAGACTATCAACGCCGGACGAGTGCGCTGTTTAATGAAGGCATCATCCCGGCCATTGAATTTGCCACCGAGAAAAGCGATTCCCTAGTCTGCTTTACGGAGCAGCGCTATTCTTTATATATTTATGTGCTGCTCACTCAGAAATATCACCCCTCTGAATATGTTGACCAGCTCGAATGGATTTCCCCGCTTGACCCCGCCGATCCCGCCCGTACTCCGCGCAGCATCGATCATTACCGCTTCAAACTTGCAGATTGTGCCGGAGTCCCAGGCGCCGTTTACGTGCTGACGCTGAAAGAGAAACCGCCCGTCTCAGGCATCGAATATACAGCCAGAAAGTTCGAGAAGTTTCTGGTGTACCTGCCAAAATAGGTGTTGTGTTTATTCGGGGGAGAGCACGTAAAAAAATGTGTCGAACAACCAACTGTTGTTGTACATCAGGATAAACACGAAAACCATCAGGGTGATCTGCATCCACCTGTGTTTTGAAAGTCCCTGCAGGGCCAGTCCCAACAGCAGGATGATGGCATACGTCCAATTTTGGGAGTATAGGAATAATTCCTTGCCATACCGCAGGTGAAGCACGACATTTAATAAAATGCATCCGAGCAGAGCCAGCGAAAGCCGGTTGGTTTTATATCCCCTGAACCTCAAAGCAAAAACGATGGCACCCAACCCCATTAATCCCAGCCAGAACCATGCGGTGAATGTTTGCAAAGGCGTGTCGTACTTGCTGAGTTCATTGATCTCGGGCTTGAAAAACCTGAATTGAGTAAAGGGAATATCGCCTGAGTATAAGATCGGGGTGGGTGCAACCACATTGTTGAATAAAAAGGCTCTGGAAAGTGCTTCTGTCCGCAGGGTGTTAAGCGGGAAAATATTTTGCTCCTCCGCAAGCAGCCCGGAAGGGACAAAGAAAAAAGGCTGGGCATCTGGAAAGAACAAATTGCTCACCAGACTCAGCTGGACAAGCAGCACCAGCACTACAGCCACATAGCGGAATAACGCCTTTAGATCGGGTTTCATCGTGAAGAAGGCCAGCGTGTTTTGCACGAAGTTCGAGTGGGTGATGCCGATAACAGGCAGGCTTGCCAGCACCAGCATGGAGAATGGTCTTTCTTCCAGTAGGAATAAAAAGAATAACAGCAGGCTCGCCGCGAGAAAAATATAGCTTTCGATCAATGAACCGAAGACAAGCTGTGATGTGGAGAAACCAAGGATGGACGCGATCAATGCGGCGTATACACTATTTCCTGTGACTCGTTTGATGAATTTCCATGCGAGGAATACGCAGGCGGCTCCGCCAAGCGCAACCACAACATACGCGCCGAACAATTTATCGCCTTTGAGCAACATGGCAACCAGGTCCACGGGAGGCTTGAGGATCAACAAAACGAACGGATGTACAGACCGCCAGTAGAAATCCTGCCAGTTGTCGGTGGTGAGACGAAGCCGCCAGTTTAAGCCGTCTGCGTCGAAGAAAATATCGTCCACGTCCAGGCGTGGATGATTGAGCACGGTTGCGATCACAAGATAGACGGCAAAGAATGCCAGAGCAAGCGCGATCCCCGCCATGTTGTCGTTGAGAAATGTATATAGTTTTGTGCTTTTGAAAACTTCCCGAAATCTGCTGGATTCTAGTTTGGAAATCACCCAGGCTTGCCAGGGGATGAAGAACACGCTGACCGCCCCAACAACCGTCAGCAGACTTTTTTCCAACAGGAAATATTGAGGGATCAAAAACTCAGGGGCTTCCGTGCCGTATTGAAATAACCTGAAAAGGAAAATAAAAACGGTCATGAACAAGGCCAGCAGAATCAGGAAATCAAATTTGTTCCTCTTTGCAAAGTCCGCGAGCCTGTGGATGAGGAAATACATACCTGTGCCAAGGGTGAGCTGCGCCAGCAGGGTGATGACGGAAATTTCAATGGGGTTTCCGTAAAAATTGTCCAGAAAACCTGTGACGAAATAAATGTGGATGGTTGAAAATACCCACCCTGCGAGCAGGCGTGAGAGGTTTTTCGTGTCGATTATTTCTTGGAGAGCTAAGGCGGCCGGTGTACTCCCTGCCATAAAAACAGCCAGCATGGAGATGAACAAGGACGCTGAATATAAATTGGATGTTGTGAATGTGGGAATGGCGATTATGAAGGCCGCGAGCAGGGCAAACCCGAAAAGGGTCGACCTGGTGAGGGCGGAGGTTTGAAGGAGAGTTTTTTCAAAGAGTGGAATTAAATAATAAGTACAAATGGCCGCCGATACCGCGGGGACGAAGAAAAGAAAAAGCCGGTCTGTGGATGCGTAATTGGCTCCGTTGAAATAATAAAAAATCAGGGCGTATGCAGCCGCGGCCCCGATCACGATGCTCGAGAGTATGTTCCTGATGTTCTGTTGAAAACGGTTTGTCATGATTGGTTTTGGAATGAAAATCCCCAGAGGGGAATCCAAGGGAAGATCAGTATCTGTTCAAGAGTAATTACGTTCAAGATGGAAGCCGATGAATGTTCCCATCGGCTTCCATACTGGATTTTTTATTTCAGTTCCTTCACGAGTTGAAGAAACTCGGCCCATTCTTCTTGAAAGAAATGCACGGTGACGTTGTTCATTTCGATATGATAAGTGACTTCACCATCGGGTTCTTCGGCTTTCCATGCGAGGAAGTTTTCGGTCTCGGCGAGGGTGCCGGTTTTTGGTTCGTTACTGTTGTTGCTCATGTTAATCTCCTTGGGTGGATATGGTTTATAAGAACAATGCTACGGGGAGGATTATTTCCCTTTTTTTTGTTTCAGGCTGAGGTTACGAAAGAAGCGTCTGATCGGGACGAGAACGCGTGATCCAAAGGGAGGGGGCGCGTGGTGCATCTCCTCTTCGGGCCAGGGATCTACATCCAGCATTTTGCGCATGGTGTATTTCCATAATAAGGCTGCCGTGGCGAGGATGGGGGCGGCGACCACCACACCCAGTATCCCGAATAGATTGGCGGCGACGATGGCGGCGACGAGGACCGCGGCGGGGTGGACTTTTAGCGCGTCTGAGAGAATGCGCGGGGAAACGATGTTGTCGAAGATCTGGTCGATCACGAGTGCGACGATGAGCACGAGGAGGGTGTAGTAGAAGGGGGATAGGCCGAATAGTTTATAGACTTGAAAATAGGAAACGAGAACGAGTACGACCCAGTTGATGGCGGGGCCGACGTACGGGACGAAGCGCGCAAGCCCTGCAAGGAATGCGAGGCTGAGGGCGTAATGTACACCGAGAACGCTCAGTACAATGGAGTAGACAATGACGGTGAGAAAGAAAATGATGATCTGGCCGCGAAGGAAGGCGTTCCAAACACGCCCAAGTTCACGGCTGAGGCGGGCGAGGTCTTCCGCGTAGCCGGGAACTTCAACAGTGACGATGCGGTTGCGCAGGCCGCCGCTTTCGGCGAGTACAAAATAAGAGACGAGGATGACGAAGAGCGTCCAGCCGAGGAAGTTGGCTGCGCTGCCTGCAACGGTTCCGAGCAGTGTGCCGGTGCGGCTTAAAAGCGGCTGCACCATGCCAAGCACCTGGCTGCTTAAGTCTCTCAAGTCTAATGCGCTGAAATCCAGTTTGAACGGACCGAGTTGATAGACTTTTCCTGAAATATTTGCGATGAGTTCAGGGAGGGTTTTGATCGCATCCTGAAGGATGACGACCAGGCTTTGTACCTGCTGTACCAGCCCCACGCCGCCGAGCGTTAGAAGACCCACCAACAGGATGATAATAAATATGTAGATGACACCAACGGCTGCGCCCCATGAGAAGTGCAGTTTGCGCTGAAAAAAGTCAGCGACGGGGTGGAATAAATAAGCGAAGACAAGCGCGATCAACAGGGGGCTGAGGATGAACTGGAATTTGACCAGCAAGGCGCCGATGATCACAACAATGGTGAGGGCGACCACCAGTTTTGTGTTTGTACCCCAGGATGGAGATGTGTGGTTTTGTGGCTCTGTCATAATGGTTCATCCAAAATCGGGAATTTAATTTGGCTACAGTTGAAAATCGCTTGTTTTCATTTTATCAAAGATGGATGATTTTACAACATTAATGCCTGCGGTGCGGAGGAATAAAAAAACACCCCGCGAGTCAATTCGCGGGGTGTTTCGTTGAGTGTGGTTAGCAACCAGAGAGGAAGGAAAAGAACACGCACCACCGGTAGGTGGCATCTACCCACCAGAAGAAGCCTGCACATGAGCAGATGAAGAACAATACGCCGACGCCGATAAGAATGGGGGTCAGGTTGGTCTTTTTGCCTGCGGCAGGGGGAGGTGTATAAGCGGGAGCCGAGTTTGCCGCGTACACAGGCGCCGGTTGTTGGTAGGACTGAGCGGGGGGCGGTTCCACGCGGGCAGACTTGCGGGAGACGGCAACCGTGGCGCCGGGGTCCATATTGATGGCATCGTACATGAGGACGATCTGTTCACCGAGGGAAACTACATCGCCTGCTTTCAGTACCACAGGGCCGGCAAGGCGTTGTCCGTTGACAAAGGTGCCATTGGTGGAGCCGAGGTCTTCGATCACGTACTTTCCGCCTTGAAATGAAAGGCGTGAATGCTTGCGTGATACTTCGGCATCGTTGATTGCCACGCCGTTGGATGAATCGCGGCCAATGGTGAGTTGATCACCATCAAGTGGGAAGGTTACGCCCGGTGTGGGTCCTGATCTCATAACGAATTGGAATTGTGCCATTTTCTTCCTCCAAACATAATTTCAAAAATAATTATTTCGCCTAGTTTACAGTTTTCGGGGTAAAAAGTCAAATTACCCTTTTCTACCCGTCTTTTTTGCTGTTTCCTTAACCACCGGATTTTCTGTGCGAGGCTGGGTTTGGCTGCCTGTTTTGGGTAAAAAGATCATGAATACGGTTCCCACACCGATCTTGCTTTTTACTTCGATACGTCCTCCGTGTCCGTGAATGATCTGCTTGCAAATGGACAGCCCAAGGCCGGTACCTGCTGCGCGCGATTCGTGTTCGCGCACGCGGAAGAATTTTTCAAACAGGTGGGGCAGGGATTCGTCGGGGATGCCGACGCCGGTATCCTGAATATAGATCCCGAGTTCGGTTTCCTTTGATTCAGCCCGCAGCATTACGGTTCCATTGGGTCGGTTGTATTTAATGGCGTTGCTCAATAAGTTCAATAATACCTGTTTGATCTTATCGCGGTCTGCTTCCAACAGGGGCAGGTTTTCGGGCGATTCCACGCGCAGTTGAATGTTATCTTCGATCGCCTTGGAGGACATGACATCCTTACATTCATACATAAGGTCCGCTATGCTGAAGATCGTTTTTCGGAATTGCACACGGCCTGATTCGAGTCTGGCGAGATCAAGGAAGGAGGAGGCCAGCGCATTCAGGCGCATGGTTTCGTTGTGGATGTTATTAATGATCTGGTCGCGCTGTTCCTGAGACATTTCAGGACGCAGCAGTAGGTAGGTGGCGGTGCTGAGAGAGGATAATGGTGTGCGAAGCTCATGCACGAATTCAGAGATGAGATCCGATTGCTGGAACAAGCGTGCATTCTCGATGGCAACAGCCGCCTGGGCGCCCAGCACCAGCAGCATGGATTCGTCTGCGTCGGAAAATTTACCGCGGTGCTTGTTCAGCGCTTCCAAAACTCCCACGATCTTGTTTTTGGTGACAAGCGGAATTCCAAGGAGCGATTCGGTGGGAAAGCCCGTGGTTACTTCAATGTTGGAAAAGAAGCGGGGGTCTTCATGTGCGTTGGTAATGCGTACCGGCTTGCGGTTGTTTACGATCCAACCGGCAATGCTTCCGTCCAGCGGAACGATAAGCCCGCGGCGCGTGGACTCATCCAGGTTTGTGGAAACTTGAAAATACAACTGGCGGGAGGTATCGTCATATAAAAGAATGGAAGCCGCTTCTGCGCCGCTGATCTCCGCTGCGGCATGAACGATGCGTGAAAGCAGGATGTCGAGATCCAGAGTGGATGCGAGGTCGCGGGCAATATCGATTAGTCGTCGGTATCCATCCAGTCGCTCGGTTTTTATTTCAGCCATTTAGCACTCTCTCCATAATCGCGGGGATGATCGTTGCCACATCTTCCAGGATCACCACATCCGCACGGACATTTAGATACGTGGGGGTATTGTTAATGATAATGAGGTGCGCGCCGCGATCCAACGCCTGCATGGGCAGGCCCGCCACGGGCAGTACTTCCAGCGAGGAACCAGCGACCAGCATCAGGTCGCATTGACGCGCATCCTTCTGTGCTTTGGATAATGCGGCTTGCGGCAATTGCTCGCCAAAAAGGATTACGTCTGGCTTAAGTAATTGATTGCACTCGGGGCAGAGGGGAAGGTTCCCGGTTTCCACAAACGATGCAATATAACTCTCTGCCTGCACTTGATGATAACACTGCGAACAGGTTAAAGTTTGCATGGTGCCGTGCATTTCGATTACAGTTTTTGAACCCGCCTTCTGGTGAAGCATGTCTATATTTTGGGTGATGATGGACTTTATTTTTCCCGCTGCTTCGAGTTTTGCCAGAGCAAGATGTGCGGCATTTGGCTGGGCGTTAAATATCTGATTTGCCAACGGCCGGAACCATGAAAAAAAACGTTCCGGCCTTGTGCGGAATGTGGAGAGCGAGGCGGCATCCAACGGTTCATCCTTGGACCATAAACCTGTTCCTGTGGAACGGAAATCGGGTATCCCTGACGGTGTGGAGAGCCCCGCGCCTGTAAGGATAACGGCGTGCTTTGATTGGCGGAACAAGTCCGCAGCGAATTTGATGTTTTCCTGGGTTTTTTCAGAAAAGGGGATCATCGCGCCTTTTCGCGCTCAATTACCGAATCTGCAATCTTGAGAAATTGCTGGGAGGTGATGTTTGTGGGCTGGGACATGACAGCCGGGGTTTGCATGCGCGCCGCCTGCATGAAAAGTTCCGGGGCGGGGGTGAGTGTGGCGGTGATCGAATGCCCCAGTTTTTCCTGAACATTCGCCCAGGCCATTTGTGCTTCAGTGCGCTGGCGGTTGTTCAGGACCACATTGATGTTTTTGCGGTCGATGTTCAGCGCCGTGATCTCTTCGATCAATAATTTTGTGTGTTGAATGGTGCCGGGTACGCCTTCCAGCACAACCATACACTCATTACACTTTGGAAGAAGTTTTTGTACGAAGGCCGGCAGCCCCACTCCCAGATCCAGTATGATGAAGCGGCCAAGGGCTTTGAGTCGGGACAACAGAGCTTCATAGTTTTCAATTTGCGAGATCAATGTAACGTCCCGTGGATTTTCAGAGGCGAGCAGGAGTTTGATGCCGGAGGTATGTGGGGTGAGGGTAGACAGCACTTTTTCGCGGGTGACTTCAACCACGCTTCCCTGTAAAATTTCAGTCAACCCTTTTTGGTTTGGCATGCCAAAGTCCGTGCTGAGGGTACCCTGCCCGGGAGTAAGCTCGGCCAGAATGACATCCGTCTGTGCCCGTGTGAAGAGACTTGCGGCAAGGTTGGACGCGAGAGTGGAGACGCCCAATCCACCGCGTGTGGATAGTACGCCGATCACATAGCCCTGGTTTGTCTGGAGTGCATTTGAGTCCTCGCCGCCGCTGTTCTCTCTTGGCGCGGCGCGGGCCAGCAGGGCCTTTACGTGGGCCTGTAATTCGGTGGGGTGGGTGGGTTTGGTCAGGTAGTCGTCTGCGCCCACTTCGAAGCCTGTCACTTTATCATCCAGTTGGGTTTTCGCGGTGAACATTAAGATCGGTGTGGAGACGGTGGCGGGGTTTTTGCGCAGACGACGGGTGACTTCGTAGCCATCCATGTCTGGCATCATCACGTCCAACAGGATCAGGTCCGGGCGTTCTTCGAGTGCCTTTGCAAGCCCTTGTGCGCCGTTGGATGCCGCGCTAATAAGATAGCCCTGTCGTTGAAGCATGAGCCCGACAAGCCTGAGAGTGTCTACATCGTCATCAATAATTAGTATTTTCTCTGCCATTATTACCTCGACAATCGAACTGAGTCTAGCACAAACAAAGGTAACGGACAAGTTTCCCGGAGGTTTTTCGGCATGGCTGCGGCAAAGTGGCTTGAGAAAAATCTTTTTATTACACGGAAGCCACGAAAAGAGCACAAAACCATCATCTATTTTGTTTCAGAGTGGAAAAATTTTTGGCGTTGACTGAACAGGTTCAGAGCGGAAAAGAGAGGCGAGGGTTTGAGGTGTGGTTTCTGCTGAGGCGGAGAATCAAGCCGTTAAGTGAAGGCATCCATCAGCGTTATAATTCACAAATCAAAATCATGGTCTCGATACACCCTACATAGAACAGCAGGGTTACTCGACCACCAAAATCAGAATCGGAAATTAGATCATGCATATTCTTGTAACGAATGATGACGGCGTGCAGGCGCCTGGGCTTTTGGCTTTGGCGCAGGAGATGCGCAAACTTGGCAAGGTGACGGTGTTTGCGCCGGATAGGAATTGGTCGGCTTCGGGGCATGTGAAGACGATGGAGCGTCCGCTGCGGGTGAAGGAGACGATGCTTGCGGATGGGACTTCTGCGTTCGCTTCGGACGGCGCGCCTTCGGATTGTGTGGCCCTGCCTTTGCTGGGTTTGATCGAGGACCCAATTGACCTGGTGGTTTCGGGCATCAACCCCAATGCGAACATCGGACATGATGTGACGTATTCGGGGACGGTGACTGCGGCGATGGAAGCCGTGATCGCTGGCGTAAAAGGGATTGCGGTTTCGCTTGATTCGCCTGAGGGATTCAAAGGTTTGTTGGATTATTCCTGCGCGGCTTCGGTGGCGCGGCGTGTTGCAGAGCAAGTGATCGTGGATGGGCTGTCCGCAGGCGTGGTCTTGAATGTGAACGTGCCGTATTTGAAAGAGAATGAACTTAAGGGATTTATGATCACGCGGCAGGGATTGCGTGTTTATCGCGATGCGTTGGATGTGCGTACTGACCCACGCGGCAAACCGTATTACTGGATCGGCGGTGAAGCGCCGACGGGTGTGATCGAAGACGGCACGGATTTTGGCGCACTCTCGCAGGGCTATGTATCCATTACGCCGTTGCAGTTGGACTTGACCCATCACAAGGCGATGGATGTGTTGAAGAAGTGGAAGTTCTAAATGATATCCATTGCAGAATTAATTCCCGTTCTTCAAACTGCCATTGGCCCTGTCATTCTTATATCGGGTATTGGTTTGCTTTTGCTGAGCATGACCAATCGTCTTTCCCGCGTCATTGACCGCGCTCGAAATCTGCTAGCCCTGGCTGAGACTTTGCAAGGGCCTCAAAAAGATAAGACCAAGGCACAGATCGATATTTTGTGGGAACAGGCGCGTTTGATCCGCAGATCCATTCTTTTTGGGGCGATCAGTGTTTTGTGCGCCGCCCTGTTGGTCATTGCGCTATTTATTACTGCACTTTTTGGGTGGGAGGATGCATGGCTCATTAGCATCATCTTTGTCTGTTGTATGCTTTCCTTGATAGGGTCGTTACTCTCTTTTATTCAGGATATAAACCAGTCGCTTTCTGCATTCAAGGTGGAACTGTATGGATATGGCAAACATGCAGAGCAGGACATAAGGATAAAGAAAAAATGAACTTTCTCCAAAAACTTTTCGGCAGTTCTTCGCCCTCGCCCAAGCCTGATAAACGCTATTACACTTTCACGGTTAAGTGCCGCCGCTGCGGCGAATTGGTCGAAGGCCGCGTGGATCTGGATAACGACTTAAGCGTGGAGTATGAAGAAGACGGCGACATCTTTTATGCGCGCAAGTTGTTGATGGGAGAGAATCGCTGCTTCCAGCGCATGGAAGCGGAATTGAAATTCAACTCGAATCGTGAATTGATCGAAAAGCAGGTCACTGGTGGCGAATTTGTCGAAGACGAATAACTTAAGCGCCGAAGAGTATTGGAATTCCTTTCTCGCAACGCTTCCTTCTGATTCTCCTTATCATGGGAAAACGTATGTCGCTGAGGGTTTTGGCGATCATCCCAAACTTGCCGATGAACTCGGTGCATTGATTGTGAGTGGAATCAAAACAGGCACATGTTCCGCGCTCTGGGAGTGGCAGGCAGAAGGGAATCCAATTCCCGAAGCTGGGTTGACCTCCATTGTGTTGGATGGCACGGGTGAACCGATCTGCATCATCGAAACCACCGAAGTTACCCAGCGCCGCTTCAACGAAGTAAATGAAGACTTCGCCCGTTCCGAAGGCGAAGGCGACCTTTCCCTTCGATATTGGCGCGAAGCACATACAATGTTCTTTTCGCGTGTTCTTGCAAAACTTGGCAGAGAATTTAGTGAAGATATGCCGCTCGTTTGCGAACGTTTTCAAGTTGTTTATAAATGAATAGGAAATAGAAAGGGCTTAACATGAAACGCATCAGTCCACTCCTTGTTATTCTCGGCATCTTGTTTGCAGTCACTGCCTGTATTCCAGATATTGTTGGCGGAAATCCATCTGGAAGTTCAGAACCTGCGCCGACTCCAATGCCTGTGGAGAAAATCCTTTCCTCGTTCAATCCCATCCAAGGCACAAATTATCTAATGGCGGGAGTCATTTCTGCGCCTATTACGCGGGACAGTAGTTTCAATCCGCTGGAGTGGATCAACAACAGCGCCCGTTATTCTTCCTATTCATCCGACACCCATAACTATGTCTTCTTCAATTTGAATACCGAGGAATACAAACGTCTCCTGCCCACAAATGATTATTCCATTTTTCAAACATCGGGCTTCCCAACTTTGCAATATGATCCTGCCAATCCCGACCAGCCCGCACCAACTGTGGAATGGTGGGTGTACAGCGTGATTAAGAAAGATACGAATAACGATGGCTACTTTGGCGACAGGGATAAATTATCCATTGCCATCTCCGATGTCGGCGGCAATGGGTACGCTGAACTCATCGAAAATGCGGATGCGATCCTCAGCCAAATTTACAAGGACAATTCCGCGCTCTTCATTATTTACAATGCTGACAAAAAGAATTTCATCGCAAAGATAAATCTGTCTACCCGTGAAGTTATCTCCACCACTGAAATGGATCTCGGCGAAGACGTAAAATAAGACATGCGGCGCATCACGGTTATCATCCTCCTTCTGCTCGCCGCATTCCTCGTCACACAGGCGGCATTCTCCCTTCAATGGCCCATCGCCCACGACGAAGCTCCGCTCTTCTATGAAGCCTTCCTCATGCAAAGCGAAGGCCGCATCCCCTATCGTGACATCTTCGATTTTCAAATGCCAGGCAGTTACATCGTCTATTATTTACTCGGTATGCTCAGCGGCTTCGGCCCATTCCGCATTCGCATCCTCGACATGCTCATCCTCGCCGCGCTCATCGTCATCACCTTTCAAGCCATGCGCCGCTTTGGCAAAACGTCCGCGCTCGCCGCAGGCATTCTCTTCGGTCTCAAATATCTGCAAGGCGGCCCGTCCCTCTCGCTGCAACGCGAATATCTTTTGCTTGTACTAATCGCGCTCTCTCTATTAATTGGGATGCGGGACTCTCTGACTCCCAAACATAGACTCAGCCTAGGCATTCTCTTCGGTCTATCGGCAGTCATCAAACCCCACGCCGCGCTCGGACTCCTCCCGTTCCTGCTCTTTGACATTGCAGACATTCGCCAACGCCCAAACATGTCTCTGCCAAAAGCCGCATGGACAAGCATCCTCCCCGCCGCCATCGGCTTCGCGATTCCCATTTCACTTGTAATTGCATGGCTCGCATTGGCAGGCGCACTGACTCCCTTCCTCACCATTGCATTAAACTACTGGCCGCTCTATTCGCAGATCAACGGTCAAATGGAGATCACACCCGCAGCCGAGCGAATCTCCTTTTTGTTGAATCAAATTTGGCGTTTAGGTGGAAGCGGACTTTGGCTTATCCCCGCCGCATTTGGAATCTATCTCAATCGCAATCGTCAAACCTATTTACTCGCCAGCCTCGCACTCTGCTACGCCATCTACCCCGCCCTTTCAGGCCAATTCTTCCCTTATCATTACATCCCATTCATTTACATAATCATTCTCGTCGCTTCGCTATCACTCACCACTCACCACTTCCCACTTTCCACTTCTTTCATCCTTCATCTTTCATCCCTCATCCTTCTTCTCTTTCTCATCCGCCCTTCAACCACTTTCCTCCGCCAACTTCAAGGCCAGCCCATCGCCACATCCACCGACCGCGCGGAAGAGATCGCCCGCTTCCTTGAAAAAAATCTCGAAGCAGGCGAAACCGTCCAGCCGTTGGATTGGACAGGCGGCACGCTGCTTGCCATGCTCGAAACCCGCACGCCCATTGCCACACCGTATGTCTTTGATTTTTATTTCTATCATCATGTTTCCAATCCATACATCCAATCCCTGCGCGTGGACTTTATGCATCAATTGCAATCCGCATCCCCGCGCTATATCGTCGAAGTCACTTCCATAGATAAGCCCTGGGTCTCCGGCGAAGACACCACCCGCGAATTCCCCGAACTGCGCGCATTCTTGAACGAGTATTATTCCGTTACAATCCAGAAAGATGATTACACCATCTACGAATTAGACGGCATACAATAAACCACGGTCTATCCATGAAAAACCTCCACCGCATCACCATCCTTTACCTCGTCATCCCGTTCATCATCTTTTGCATGGGATGGCTACGGTTGTCCATCGCAACTCTCTTGTCTTCATCCTCCTATTTGCCCTCTATAAATTACTATCCGCCAATCACCAACACTTGCACCGCACGCAAGTGCAGGTGTCACCAATTACTGATCACCAACTTCCCACTTTCCACTTTCCACTTCTCGCTGCCTTCTGCCTTCTGCTCGCTGGCACTTGGGTTTCCTCTCCGGCGTCGGCGGCTACACCTTCCAAAACTGGGATCATCACTGGCGCAACGCAGTTCTGCACGACCTCATTAATTACGATTGGCCTGTCTTCTACTCCACTCCCGAAAGCGGGCCTGTCAAAATGCTGGTCTACTACGTGGGATATTGGCTTCCTTCTGCTTTAGTCGGAAAACTTCTCGGCTGGCAGGCTGCCAACTTCTTCCTCTTCCTGTGGACATGGCTCGGCGTGATCCTTGTTGCTTTGCATCTCGCTTCTGCACTCAAAACTTCCCCCGTCAAAACCATCCTCCTCCTCATCTTCTTCAGCGGCATGGACGTGCTCGGCACACTCTTCCTCGCGCCAGAATACCCAACGCTTTTCCCTGCCATAACTCACCTCGAAATTTGGAACGGCAGTTTACAGTATTCATCTTTCACCACTCAATTATTTTGGGTCTTTAATCAGGCTGTCCCTGCTTGGTTGTGTATTGCCGCACTCGTCACTTTGAGTAACCGTGAAGAGTCTCAAACATATACCCGCTCTATCCTTATAGCCATCTGGTCTCTTTGCTTCTTCTTCGCCCCCCTCGCCTCCGTGGGACTTCTCCCATATCTGCTCATCGACCTCATCAAACAAACCGACTTCAAATCCCCATTCAAAAACCTGCGCTGGGACATTCTCCTCGCCGCCGTCATCATCTTTCTTCTTTCCTCTTTCTTCTTCACCTCCAACACCGCCGCCCAATCCCGTGGATTCCAATCCCTCGCCCTCAAAGACTTCCTCATCTTCTTCCTGCTCGAAGGCGGCATCCTCTGGCTTTTGCTTGCCCCAGTCAAATGGCGTGACCCGCGTTGGATGGTCACAGGTTTGCTTCTCGCCATCATCCCCTTCATCCAACTCGGCAGCGGAAATGACTTCGTCATGCGCGCATCCATTGCCCCGCTTTTTACTTAATGATAATGGTTGGCGAAGTTATCTTCCAAAACACTTCTCCCCGCATTTTACGTTTCACTTTTTACGCTTTACTTCTCCTCGGTTCCCTCACCCCGCTCTACGAGATCAACCGCTCTGTGTACCGAACCTACGAATATTATTTCGTTCCGAAGGAAACCGATTGCAGCTGTGATGTTCCATTGCGCGTCACACATCTGGAGCAGGGTGGTGCGCCCGAACTGGAACATCCAGATACGTTAGTCGCAGATGAAATAAGAACCCTGCAATACATGGACGATAAACTCTCGAAGAACTTTATTGCCAATGTCCGGCAGTCGTTGTATTATCGATATATATCATCCCGTTAATCAAATGTCATTGCGCGGGCTGGTGGTTGAGTAGCCGCGCTCCTGCTCTTTGCGGCGTATCGAAACCCCGCCCGAAGCAATCCTCAACGATGACGTAAAAAGGAAAATCTCATGTCTGAACTTAAAACCCCTCCCAACCCGCAGGAATTTTTTACCGAGGTTTGGGACATCGTCCGCCAGATCCCGCGCGGGAAAATTGCCTCGTATGGGCAAATTGCAAAAATGCTCCCGTTGCCTGAAGGTGTGGATGTGGATACGTTTGTGGAATTTGGCGCGCTGTGGGTGAGCAATGCCGTCGCCGCCAGCCCGAATGATGTCCCCTGGCAGAGAGTGGTCAACTCAAAAGGTGAGATCACCGAAAAGAATGGACTTGAAGCCAAACGGCATAGGCTTATGTTGGAGGATGAAGGGGTTGCATTCAATCCGCGAGGCCGCATTGACATGAAAAAATATGCCTGGACTCAAAAGCTGAAATAAGGAGCGTCTCATGCCTTCCTTTGCTTCTCCGCCCAACCCGCAAGCCTACAATGAACAAGTCTGGAGCATTGTCCGCCAGATTCCTGCTGGCAAAGTAGCCGCGTATGGACAGATCGCCAAAATGATTCCCCCGCCCAATGGCGTGGAACTCGAAACCTACGCCGCCTTCGCTCCCCGTTGGGTGGGCGGCGCGATGGCAGCCTGCCCAGATGATGTTCCCTGGCAGCGAGTCATCAACTCACAAGGCAAGATCAGCGAACGCGCGGGAGCGGAAAAACAACGTCAACTTCTTGAAGAGGAAGGCATCATCTTCGACGCCAAAGACCGCATTGATCTAAAAAAATACGGCTGGAGCGGCAACAACGAAGACGATATTCCGAAGCAGCAGACTTTGTTTTGAAAAAAATAGAAAGTGGAAAGTAGAAAGTCATTGCCTGCTTCCCACTTTCCACTCGCCACTTTCCATTCATCCCTCATCATTCAACCTTCATCCTTCCCCCCATGCCCCACATCCTCGTAATCGGCGGAGCCTCCTCCGACATCCTCCATCTCGACACACAAACAGTTCCCTCCGCAGGCGGCGCAGGGATGTATACCGCAATGGCCGCGCATCGCGCAGGTTCTCACGTTTCACTCTTCGCGCCTCGTCCCAATCCTATCCCCGAAATTCTCCAACCCGTCGCGGATCGTCTGCATGAATGGCTTGGCCCCGTCGTCCCGCCAGACCAACTCCCGCATTTTGAAATTTCATATCGAGGCGGCAAGACCGAATACATCAAAGCCACCTTCGGCGCAGAGTCGATCCTCGTGCCTGATATGCTTCCCGCTGATCTATCCATGTACGATTGCGTGCATGTCATTCCGCTGGGCGATGCGCACAAGCAATTGACCTTCATCGAAGCCTGCCGCAAGCGCGGCGCAAAACGCATTTCCGCAGGGACGTATCTCGCCAGCGTGCGCGAAGCTCCGCAGGTTGTCCGCGACATCATGCAAAGCACGGATCTGTTCTTCATGAATCAAAGCGAAGCCATTGGCTTGTTTGGCTCGCTTGAAACAGCAAAAACAGAATCAGGAAAAGTTTTATTCATCACTCTCGGTGCAGACGGTGCCTGCATTGTGCAAGGCCATCACCAAACTTTTATTCCCGCCGTCTCCACAACCGAGCTTGACCCAACAGGCGCAGGCGATACTTTCTGCGGCGCGACGCTTGCGTATCTCACGCAGGGCGCGCATCCCATCATGGCCGCGCAGCACGCCATCCCGCTTGCCGCGCAAATGATTTCGCACGTTGGCCCCACGGCATTGCTCTTCAACGAATCCGCTCCTGCAATTCCATCCGACTCGCGCGCGCAAATCAACACAACTCAAATTCAAAAAATTTCGCAAATGGTTTCAGCGCTCGAAGAAGCCTCGCCCTTCAACTTCATCGGCCCCGAGCTTCCTCTTGTGCATGACCCCAAAGCGCTTGATTATTTCTTCGCGGTCACGCTTCAGCAATTCAGTTTTTGGACGGAGCAGAACAACCGCTATCACCAGCCGCTTCTTGCGCCGCTTGGCGGGGTCATGCAAAAGGGAGCATTCTATTTGTTTGCCGCATACAGCCGTCAGCTTGAGTCCGATGCGGATTTTTTCTCTCCCGAGCGTCAGGCAAATTTAAGTCGCAAAGAATTGTTGGATGTCCTTCGCTCAGATGATGGACTCGATCCAATGCCCGCGCTGGATTTGCATCTTGAACTGGCTCAGCAATATGGACGCGACATGCTCGCGCTTCATCTCACGCCGGAAACTGTTTTGCAAAAAGCCCGGGCATCTGCCACCCCGCTGCGGACTCTCATCTCCATCCTCGACACAATTGGCGGATACAAGGAAGACCCCCTCCGCAAAAAAAGCGGACTGCTCGCATTGATCCTGAATCAACGCCCCGAAGCATTTTTGGATTTTGGAAAAGATGAACAGGTCGAACCCGTCATTGACTATCACCTCATGCGCTCCTGCCTGCGCGTGGGACTGATCGATATTCTCGATGAAGATTTGAAAGCGAAGTTGACCAACCGCCAGATCATTTCCCCAGACGAAGAATGGGCAGTCCGCCACACCGCCTATCGCGCGATTGAAGAGGTGGTTGCGCTTTCAGGCAAATCCACCGGCGCCGTGGACTGGTTCTTCTTTGGCGCGCGCAAACGCTGCCCCGAAATGTCTGAACCCGAATGTCATTTGTGCCAGATCGATTCGGTCTGCGACCACCGCAAGGAATTATTTCAGCCTGTGCTGCGAACCACATTTTATTAACGACAACGGACGATGGACGACAGACCACGGTCTATCGTCTTGCAATGAAATTGCATAATTTCCTCCCGTTCATTTCGTGTAAAGTAATGGAAAAGGAGGCAACTTATGTATATTTTTCAAGTCCATCACTATATAAAACCCGATCAAGTGGAAACCTACAAAGCTTCTGTGTTGGAGAATGCCCGCAAAACAGTTTTGGAACCCGGTGTCATTCGCTTCGATGTGTTTCAAGACTCAGCAGACCCCACGCATTTCAGTCTTTTTGAGGTGTATCAAGACCTTGCCGCGCGGGATGCTCACCTTACTACGGAGCATTTTTTAATGTGGAAGGATGTTTATCTCGCCACGCAAGCCCGCAAAGGCAATGGCGATGAATTTATTGCATTGTTTCCAGAAGAAGGGGATTGGAAAAAAACGAACTAACGAGCCAGTTCAACAACCAGCGTATCAAGAGCCAGATCCAATGTGATCTGGCTTGTTTTTACCTGTTCATCGATCTTCAATAGACGATGGTAAATTCCCTCCAATGCTTCCATCGAAAAACGTCCCGCCTGTCCCGTTGTTTTTTCAGCCACAAAAGGATGTACGCCCAGCGCGCGCGCCACATCATCTTTGTTTCCCCGTCCATCCAAAATTTCACGCGCCTGAATCAGCAAACGGAATTGACGCACGACCATGCCCCACAACGAAAACGGATCTTCATTTTCCAAAAGCCTGTGCAATAATTTTTGAGCGGATTTTCCATTGCCCTGCGATAACGCATCGACAAACTCAAATACGCTTTGCTGGGATGTGACGATACAAACCGCCTCAACATCGGACCCGCGAACTGGTCTGCCCCAATTGACATAGGCCAACAACTTGGCAATTTCCATCCCCGCCTGACGGGTATCCACGCCCACCATTTCAGCCAGTTTGGCGGCGGCGGCGGGTTCGATCTGTCCGCTTTGATTCTTGACCTCGTTCATCACCCAGCCAGCCATGTCCCTTTGTTTGGGCAGGAAAAAGGTTTGCAGTTTTACCAGCGCGGTGCTCTTCGTTGCCCATTTCACCAGCCAGTGTTTTTCCACTTCCTTCGGCTCCATCAATTCATGGATGACGAGCTTGGCGGTGTCTGGTGCGTTGCTGAGGAACTCCTGGAATTTTTTGCGGGTGGCGGGATTGTTGAATTTTGCAGAGGGATTGGAAAGGATGACCAGTCTCTTCGGCGCGAGGAACGGCATGGCATTGACCGCGTTGTTCAAGTCGTTCTCTGTCATCGTGCGCGCTTCGAGACGGGCCGTGTTCATGCCCGCAGTCGTCGGGTCGCTGAAGTCAGACTCGAAATCCTTGATCTTGCGGTTGATGGCAAATTCGTCGTTGCCGTGGAGGAAGAAGATGTTGGGCATTTGGGAATGATGAATTATGAATGATGAAGGATGAATAAAAAAAGAAGAAAGAAGATGGGAGTATGAATTATTTTGTGATGACTCGATGAACGCCTTTGCGGACGGGGACGATGTCCACGATTTGCAGGTTGCCCAAGTTCGCTTCGGTGGTGACGTATTCTTGAAGCCACGGGCCGAGCGGGCGGCTGAGTTGATAGCCAACGACGGCGAATACTAACGCGAGCGGGATGAGCAGGAGTCGCCACAGAGTGGACTTTGCCCCTCGAAGCGGGAGCCAGGCAAAGGTCCCGGAAAGAAGCGCTGTCGTCGCCAGATTGGTGCCGCAGCCGGGGTGAATCGCCAAATTGCTTTCGCCGGAATTCAATCGCGTGTGTGCTTCTGTAACCGATTCCCAAACTTGTTGGGTGGTCAGATCACCGAGCAGAAAAAAGCCGGTCGGGTTGGAATGTCCGGCCATGCGTTTGCCGGGGTTTTTGTGCGAGAGCAAATGAATGGACGCATGTTCAAGCGCGTGGTTGCGCCGAGTTTCGAGAATGAGGGGAAGGTCGAGGATCATGATTTGATTATAAGTTAATTAGGCTTGAAGGATGGGCGAGTCGTAAATTTTTTCAAGCAATTCCAAAAACTCAGCGGAGGGGCGTGTCTTGAGAATTTCCTTACGTTCGTCGCGGGTGAGGTGCTGCATCATCACGTACTGCACGGCGTTCTTGCGGAAGAGACGCGAGCCGTCCTCGTCGCCGTAGAACTCAACGCTGCGGGCGAGATGTTTGCGGATGGTTTCTTTGACCATCTCAGGCGGGACGTTGTCGCGGTCAAGGCGGGAGAATATCCACGGGTTTGGAATGGCGCCGCGCCCGATCATGACGGCGTCCACATTGGTGTGTGCTTTCATGCGGTCAATGTCCGCGACGGTTTTTACATCGCCGCTGCCGATGACTGGAATCTTGACGAGTGATTTCACTTCAGCGATCGCGTCCCAATCGGCGTTGCCTGCGTAGCGCTGTTCCCTCGTGCGCCCGTGGACGGCGATGAGCGAGCCGCCTTCTTCTTCCACGATGCGGGCGATGAGTTTGTAGTTTTTGTTTCTATCCCAACCGAGGCGGATTTTCCCAGTGACAGGCACGCGCAGATTCTTTACCAGCTTGCGAAAGGTGCGCGCGATCTTGATCGGAGTTGGCATCATGCCCACGCCCGCGCCGCGGTCTGCAATGGTTTTTGCGGGGCAGCCCATGTTGAGGTCGATCACATCGGGATTGTTTTCCTGAATTTTCAGCGCAGCTTGCAGGATGAGTTCGGGGTCATCGCCGTAAATTTGAAAAGTGATCGGGCGTTCAGGCTCGGTGAAATACATCCGCTTGGCGGGCTGTTTGGACTTGCTGAGGATCTTTTCCACTTTGATGAATTCGGTGTAGCTCATGGCTGAACCCAGCTCGCGGCAAAGCGAACGGAAGGGCCAGTCGGAGTAGCCGTCCATGGGCGCGAGGACAGTGTCTCCATAAATGGGGACTTCGCGAATGTGGAAAGCGGGGGATTTTATTTCGTTCATTGGTTTTGAGTATAACAAAGATTTTCCCCATGAATTAGGTGACAGTCACTTC
Source organism: Candidatus Villigracilis propinquus (assembly GCA_016714565.1). Taxonomy (GTDB): domain Bacteria; phylum Chloroflexota; class Anaerolineae; order Anaerolineales; family Villigracilaceae; genus Villigracilis; species Villigracilis propinquus. The sequence goes on along the minus strand of JADKDM010000009.1, from coordinate 141,587 downwards.
TAAAGTGACTGTCACCTGTTGCTTACACAGGTTGTTTCTTCAACAACTCCAGATAGTGCTTTCGGAACTTGGCAACCTTCGGGGCAACCACAGCCTGACAGTACGGCTGATTTTGATTGCGCGCGAAATATTCCTGATGATAATTCTCAGCGATGTAGAAATCCTTAAGCGCCTCAACCTCCGTAACAATGGGGCTGTTCCATATCTTCTGGGCATTCAACTCGCTGATAAGTTTTTCGGCGACCTCTTTTTGCTCGGGCGTGTGATAGTAGATGCCGGAGCGGTATTGCGTGCCAACGTCCGCGCCCTGGCGGTTGAGCGTGGTGGGATCGTGAACCGCGAAAAAGACATTCAGAATGTCACGGACTGAGATGATGGATGGGTCAAACTTGATCTGCGCAACTTCGGCATGTCCGGTCATTCCTGTGCAGACAGCCTGATAAGTGGGGTTGGCGACATGTCCGTTGGCGTAGCCAGAGTCCACGGAGAGTACGCCTTTCATTTCATCAAAAACAGCTTCGACGCACCAGAAGCATCCCCCGGCCAGTGTGATGGTTTCATAATTTGTGTTCATAATAAAGTCTCCTTCTTCAATTGTTATTTTTGAACGTTGGTTTTGAACAACTTCAAATACTCGCCATATCCTTCTTTTTCCAATTCTTCCACTGGAATGAAGCGCAGCGATGCTGAATTTATACAATAGCGCAAGCCGGTGGGGGCGGGGCCATCATCAAAGACGTGACCCAAATGCGAGTCGCCGTGTTTGGAACGGACTTCCGTCCGCACCATGAAGAATTTTGTGTCAGTATGAGTGACGATATTTTCCGAACTTAATGGCTCTGTGAAGCTGGGCCAGCCGCAGCCTGAATCGAACTTTTCAAGGGAACTGAACAGCGGCTCTCCAGAGACAATGTCCACGTAGATGCCGTCCTGTTTGTGATCCCAAAATTCGTTCTTGAACGGCGGTTCCGTCCCCGCATTTTGTGTGACTTCATATTGCTCGCGGGAAAGGCGTTGACGTAATTCCTGATCAGATGGCTTGGGGATTATTTTCATTTCAGGCTCCTTCACTAAAGTTTGGTTTCAACATCATATGGACGACATGTGCATCGTAAATTACATTAAGAAAGCATAATAGTTAAATCAAAAAGGCCGCCCACATGGGCAGCCTTTTTGATTTTTTATCTCATTCCTGAGACTGTTATCAATCCGTTCGTCACGTTGACATTCATCAGCCGTAACCCCGGGATCTCCGAGTTTATTTTTTCGGTCAGCATCTGGTTTAGCCATCCTTCAGCTTGCGAGAGCAGGATGCCCGGTACTGTCTGTTGGCCGATCTGCATCGACTCGAGGGTAAAGACAGGCTGGGCGTTTGAGTCAATGCTGATGGTGCCCGTGAGGAGCGCAGAAGTTGCGTCTGCGCTGCCGGATACCATTCCCCAGATCTGGATCTCTCCGCCGCGCAAATAGACTTGAATCTCACTCAACGGCAGGTCTGGGTTGTTCTTCATTTCCATGGCCAGCCAGGAAGTAATTTGTTGTTCGGTGATGGTCGCTGATGATAATGCTCCCGGCTGGGGAATTGAGCTGGCAAGCATTGCCTTGGCTTCCATCGCCACATTGTCCGAGGTCATGATCGGGTCGCCGGGGCGGTCAGGCGCACCCTCCATGCCGCCATCTGAGTTTTCAACGGCGAATTGGAGCAAGGCATCCACGAGCGGCGCGTATTGCGGATACTTCATGCTGATCTCTGCGCGGGTATCGGACGCCAGATCGCTTTCGATGGCATTCCCATACACATCAGGCGTGGCCTGAATAAGGAGCTTGGCAACTTTTGATTCGGGGTTGTTTCGCGCCACTACAAGGGTGGTGGTTCCAAAGATGAAAAGCACCACCACAACCGCGAGGATGGCACGCAATGTGTTTTTATAAGGTTTTTGTGATTGTGCCGGGGTGATGCTCAACCGTCCATTGAGCGGCAGGGTTGGGCTGGATGAATCGATACGGATGAGTGCAATGCGGGTTTCGTTGTTACCGGGGTTTATCTTGATCGCACGTTTATAACATTCGATCTTGCGTTCTTTATCTTCCACCACTTTTGCAAGCAGAAGCCATGCGGCTTCCTCATTCGGGTATGCGGCGATCAGGTCGGAGAGATATTTCTTTGCCAACTCACGATTCCCGCGCTGGTAGTTGTAATCGGCTTGCTTGAGGAGCTCTTGTTTATTCATTTGTGATATAGACCCTAAAGGTTGTTAAACCTTTAGGGTCTTATTGTTTTCCTACAGACTTGGCTCGGCTACTGCGGCTGGAGTTTGTAATTTTTCCAGAGCAATTTCACCGTCATCGTTGATATTTACTTCAACGGAATCCCCGTCAACGAATTCGCCGGAGAGCATTTTGTCAGATAGCGGGTCTTCCACTTTTTGCTGAATGACGCGGCGTAACGGACGTGCGCCAAACTCGGCATCGTAGCCCTGCTCTGCGAGCAGAGGACAATGCTTCAGCCGAAGCGGTCAACACGAGGTTGTGATCCTTGAGGCGTTCGGCGACCTTGAACAATTCCAGTGAAACGATCTTCTGGATGTCTTCCTTGTTCAACGAGCGGAAGATGACCACGGAATCCATGCGGTTGATGAACTCGGGGCGGAAGGCGCGCTTGAGCGACTCGTTCAGCTTCTTGCGCATGTCGTCGTAGGAGAGTCTTTCCTCGGTGGCTTCATCGCGCTTCAAAGCGAAGCCGAGGGAGGTTTGCTTCTTGATCACATCTGCGCCGATGTTGGAGGTCATCACGATGATGGCGTTGCGGAAATCAACCTTGCGGCCCTTCGCATCGCTGAGGTGACCTTCTTCCATGATTTGCAGCAGCATGTTGTGGACTTCGGGATGAGCTTTTTCGATCTCATCGAAGACGACGATGGAGTACGGGCGGCGGCGCAGGGCTTCGGTGAGCTGGCCTGCATCTTCGTAGCCAACGTATCCGGGAGGAGCGCCTACCAAACGGGCGGCGGTGTGACGTTCCATGAACTCGGACATGTCCAACTGAATGGCGGCGTCTTCGCTGCCGAACATGAACTTGGCGAGGGTCTTGGTCAATTGGGTCTTGCCAACGCCTGTGGGTCCGAGGAACATGAACGAACCGATCGGGCGCTTGGGGTCTTTCAAACCAGCGCGGGCACGGCGGACAGCGCGGGAGATGGCGATGATCGCATCTTCCTGGCCGATGATGCCCTTGCGGAGTTCATCTTCCATTTTGAGCAGGCGCTGAGATTCAGCTTCCGCCAATTGCATGAGCGGTACGCCCGTCCACATGGAGACGACTTCGGCAATATCTTCAGCGGAAACAACGGGGCTGTTGGCGCGATCCCAACCAGTGCGCAGACGTTCGATCTGCTGGTTGAGGTCGAACTCGCGCTCTTCCCATTCCTTCACATCTTCGTTGTTGCCTTCCTCTTGAGCGAGGGTGCGGTTCTGGCGCGCGGCGCGCAACTGACCGAACAAGTCCTTGGCGTGTTTCGCGGCGGGGCTTTTGTACATGCGAACACGGGACGATGATTCATCAATTAGATCAATTGCTTTGTCAGGTAAAAATCTTTCAGTAACATAGCGGGACGATAAATGTGCAGCAGCTTCGAGGGCTTCGTCGGAGATCACCAAGTGATGATGTTCTTCGTATGCGCCGCGAATGCCCTTGAGAATTTGAATGGTCTCTTCTTCGGAGGGTTCATCCACCTGAACAGGCTGGAAGCGGCGTTCGAGAGCAGCATCGGATTCGATGTGCTTGCGATACTCGTCCAATGTGGTGGCGCCGATGACTTGAAGTTCACCACGGGATAAAGCGGGCTTGAGGATATTTGCTGCATCGACGGAAGAACCTGCGGCTCCTGCCCCAACGAGCATATGAACCTCATCAATGAACAGGATCGCGCCTGATTGTTTTAACTCATCAATAATTCTTTTGAGTCTTTCCTCGAACTGACCACGATACATCGTGCCAGCTACGAGGGAACCCACATCCAATTGCAGCACGCGCTTGTTCATCAGCGGAGCGGGGACGTCCCCTTCGACAATGCGTTGGGCGAGACCTTCCACGATGGCGGTCTTGCCGACACCGGGTTCACCGATGAGCGCGGGGTTGTTCTTGGTGCGGCGCGCGAGGATTTGAATGACGCGCTCAATTTCCATCTGACGGCCGATGACGGGGTCGAGTTTCTTTTCTTCAGCCTTCGAGGTTAAGTCGGAGGCGAGTTGATCGACGAGGGGGGTTTTGGGGTTGGCTGCTCCAGCGGCAGATTTTGTCGGTTGCGGGCCAGCAGGCGTCGGCGCGGAGGATGAAGCGGATTCATTCAGCACGCGGCGGGTCTGGCGGCGGATCTGGTCGGCTGTGACGCCGAGTCGACGAAGCACTTCCATCGCAGTGGATTCGACGCGAACCAATCCCAATAAAATGTGTTCGGTTCCAATGTAATGATGACCGAGGCGGCGAGCTTCTTCCACGGCGTATTCGAGTACCTGTTGAGTTTCGGGGGCGAGTTCGATGCGGTTGGGGTCGAAGGTGACGGCAGGGCCTGAAACGCGGGCGACGACTTCGCGCACACGTTCGGAGGTCATGCCGAGTTCGCGAAGGACGCGACCCGCGACTCCGCCTTCTTCATCCATTAAGCCGAGAAGAAGGTGCTCGGTTCCAATATTGTTTTGGCGAGCGCGTTCAGCCTCTTGATGAGCGAGACTGAGAACACGCCTTGCACGCTGTGTAAATCTTTCCATACCAGCCATAGTTGTCTCCTGTAATTCCTGCTGGTGATTCTACCAAAAAGCGGGGGGAGTCCGTGTAGGAAAAAGGTTAGAGTTTCCTTACGGATCGAGGATAAGTACCAAGTTTCACGGGTCAATTATCAGGGTTTTTGGCCCCGGGCGCTTGAAACCTCAGCTTGGTATCTTATTGTGTTGTCCTTACCTTCTTCTATCTTACTGCAAATTCCTATCCAAAGGTCTAGTTAATGGGTAGATTGGCGTTTGCTGATCTCCAGCTGCATGGTGGGAAAGATTTTTTCTTTTTGAGTTTCGGTATCCAGAGCGGTGACGGTTAGCCGGCCATCGGCCTGCACTTCAAAGGTAAATTGAATGCGCGGGGTGGCACGCGGCGCAGGTGGGATGCCGTCAAAAATGAAATTGCCGATATTGCGATTTTGGGAGATAAGCTCGCCTTCGCCTTGAAGGATGTGTACGCTGACCGAGCTTTGATTCTCAAGCCCTGTGGAAAATACTTCGGTAATGCTGGCGGGAAGCGCTGTCCATTTTGGGATGAGTACGCTTGCCACTTCGTTGATGGTTTCGATGCGCAACGCTTCAGCCAGGATGACAGGGGCAACCTGGTTCATGCTCCCGCAGTGGGCGCATTTGACTACGCCGCTAAAAGACTCAAGGGCGGCTCCGCAGTTGGCGCATTGGAGGTTCATGGTTAGCGGTTGTCTCCATCGCCTTGAATTTTTCCGCGTGCCTGCCTGTCAAGCAGTTTGGCGATATTTGATTCGGCGATCTCATCAAGAGACAGGTCAAGTTCTGTGGCAACCTGCGCAAGATACCAGAGCACATCGCCAAGCTCGGCTTTGAGGGCTTCGCGGGTTTCGGCGCTGATCTGTCCGTCCTTGTCGCGGAAGACTTTCTTGATCTTGCCCGCCACTTCACCCGCTTCGTTGACGAGTCCGAGGGTGGGGTAAATGACGGCGTGCCCGATGGCTGGGTATTTTGCGGTGCCGCGTGATTTGGTTTGGTAGTCGTTGAAGTTCATGGAAATCCTTTTTTCTTGGTTTAATGCAAGTTACTACCTTAAAGAAAAAAATCAAGTTCTTTGCCGCGAATTATGCGAATTCGCACGAATTTTTGAGTTTGTTCGCGAAAATTCGCGTAATTTGCGGCGAGTGTTTTTTTTCGAGCAGGAAGCAACTTGGGTTGGTTTATAAGTGGAAAAATTTAATTGAACGCCTTCGCCATATTTCTCCACCACTCATCCTTCTCGCCAGGGACAAAGGGAGTGTAGAGCGTGATCCTGTCCGCGATGCCGCCGAAGCGTTTCTTCAAGTCTTCGGCCAGGTTTTCCTGCGTGGTCATCAGGCAGAACTCATTCAGCATTTCATCTGTGATGAGCATGGGCATCTCGCCCCATTCGCCTTTGGCGGCGAAGCCTGAAAGTTTTTCGGCGGTCTCGCCCCAGCCGTGCAAGTCCATCACGGATTTGTAGGATGGCGTGCTGGCGTAGAACGCAACCTGCATCCGTGCAAAACCGACTTCTTCGGGCGTGGTCGCCATGAACGGCGTCATCGAGATGCTGATGTCGCTGCGTTTGCGTCCGCTCTTTTGCAGGCCTTCTTCAATGGCGGGCAGGAGCACTTCATTCATATAGCGTGGACTATTGAACGGATGCGCATGAAATCCCTCACACAGTTCGCCCGCGAGTTTTGCAAGACCCGCATTCACGCCCGCAATATAAATTGGAATATTTGGATTCTCAATGGCGCCGGGATTAAAGAAAGGAGACATCAAAGTAATTTTGTATTGCTCACCGCGGAAGTTCAACTTCGTGCCGTTCTGCCACGTATCCCAAAACGCGCGGATGACTTGAATCTGCTCGCGCAGTTTCCCCGTCACGGACTCAGGCCACGGCACTCCGAAGCGCCTCTCGATATGCGCCTTGACCTGCGTGCCCAATCCCAAAATGAATCTTCCACCTGACTGGGCTGCCAAATCCCATGCGGTGTAGGCAAGGTTGGCAGGCGAGCGCGAAAAAGACACGGCAATCGCTGTACCAAAGTCCATGCTTGCAGAGTGTTCCGCGATCAACGTGCAGGGGAGGAAGGGATCGTGCTGGGTCTCTTGAGTCCACAGCGCGGCGAAGCCTGTCTCTTGTGCGGCTTTCGCAATGGCGGGAATATCTTTCAACGCAACAGGGGGAAGAGCGGCATCTAGTTTCATAGTTTCCTTTTTAACTCAACAAATACGCCATGATCCAATTTGTGGTGGCATTCAATCCGTCCATATGGGCGCGCTCGTAATTGTGGGACGCATCAATGCCGGGACCGATGAGTGACAGCGCCACATCGCCACCCGCACGCCAAAACGCCTCACCATCTGATCCATAAAATGGATACACATCTGTTTTGTATGGAATGCCGTGCTTCTCAGCCAGCGCGCGCATCTTTTTATTCAAACCCTCATGGTACGGGCCGCCGCTGTCTTTGATGCACAAGGTCGCGTGGAATTCATCCGACTCCTGACCTTCGCCTACGACAGCCATGTCCACCGAGATCAACTCCGCCACTTCGTCAGGGATTCCTGCGGACGCGCCGTGACCGACCTCTTCATAATTGGAAATGTGGAAGTACACGCTTCGTACTGGACTTTGGCCTGAATCTGCCAATGACTTGATCGCCGCTACGAGATTTGCCACACAAGCCTTATCGTCAAGGAATCGCGAACGGATGAATCCATTCGTCACTTCGGTGCGTGTGTCGAATGCCACGCAATCGCCAATGTTGATTCCGAGCGCGCGTGTCTCTTTTTCTGATGTCGTACGCACATCCAAACGGACTTCCATGTGCGCATCGTTGCGCGGAGTGGCATCACCGCCTGCGCCGCTGTAAATGTGACCTGAGGCTGTATCGATCAACACCGAGCCGCGAATTTTTTCGCCTTTGGCCGTGAACACCCAAACGCCTTCGGTTTCCACAGAAGGCCATTGGATCCCGCCAACTCGGCTTAACTTGAGCCGCCCGTTTGATTTTATTTCCTTCACCACCGCACCAAGCGTATCCACATGTGCGGTCAGTGCAACAGGCGGCAAACCACTTTCCACATCTCGCCCTGAGCCTGTCGAAGGGTTCCACTTTGCCACAAGCGCACCTTTGCGAGTTCGGGATAATTCCAACTGCTTATATTTGGACAGTTCCTTCTCCACAAACTCAATTGCAGATTCTGCAAAGCCAGTTGGCGAGGGAATGTTGAGCAGGTCAATTAGGAAGGTGGTGAAATATTTTTCGTCAATTTTTGGGAGGGACATGGGAGATTCCTTTTGTTTTCTTTCAACTGGTGGTCGAGTAGGGCGAGTGCTTTTCTCGCCCGTACCGAGACCACAACATAACTTTACATTCCTTCAAACGCCTTTATTTTCTCGCGCCATTCGTGAGGGATGTTGATTGTTTTGCCATCTTTGTAATCATAAGTAACCACTATCACTTCCCCTTTGGCTAATTCCTTGCCTGTTTTTGCATCCACAATGTTTTGCGCCCACGTCATGGACTTGTTTCCCATCTTCAACGCATGGACGCCAACTTTGATGTGCTCGCCAAAATAAATGGGCGCAAGGTAGATGACGTGAACGTCCGCCAGGATCACGCCGATCTCCATGAACGACTGGTCTTTTGTGAACAGTCCCAGTTCGATCATGTAGGCAATGCGCGCCTGCTCGAAATACGTCAGGTGTTTTGAATTATTCACATGTCCCTGCGGATCCAAATCCCCGTAGCGGACTTCTGTTGGGTGGAAGAATTTATAGGTAGTCATGGAGGGGATTATAGTCAAATAGTCGTTATACAAAAAGACCTCCGAGTTCTTCGCAAAGCGCCCTGTGGGAAAGAACTCGGAGGTCTAACATTTTAGCTGCAAAACCGCGCCAACCCTTCTTTGCTATGGATGTTGATGCGCCCATCTGCATCCATGCTCACCAGACCTTCTTCCTTGAAATACACCATCGTCTGGTTCACACGCTTGCGGGATGCGCCCACGAGGTCGGCGATGTCGCTTTGCGTGAGCGTGATGCGGATCTTCACCATGCCGTCCGCGTCGCGTCCGTAGCGTTCTGCGAACGCCAGCAGTTGACGCGCCACCCGTCCGTTCACATCCAGCGTGGCAAGGGATTGGATCATCTGATCTGAAAGCCGCACGCGTGCTGAAAGGATCTTCACCAAATTCCGCGCGATGGGCGGGAAGTTATCCAGAATATAATTGAACGTGACCTTATCCATCCACAGCATCAGCGAATCTTCCAAAGTCACCACACTGGCAGAGCGCCCCACGCTATCGATCAAACTCATTTCGCCGATCAGATCGCCGCTCCCCAAAATGGACAGGATCGCATCGCGTCCGCCTTGCTCGGTGTAGACCTTCACCGTCCCATGCAGGATGATGTACACCGCTTCGCCGGGCTGTTCTACGATCATCACATTCCTGCCCGTTGGAAATACACGGCGATGTGCGCGGTGAGAGACCCAGTCCAATTGCGCAGGCGTGAGTCCCTCGAACAAATGAATGTCCGAAAGGATGTTGCGGGTATCGTCTTTTTTGAGTTCAACCATTCTGAACATATTTTACATCCCTTTCCCTCACCCCTGCCCCTTCGCGAAGCACCCTTTTAGGGCTCCCAAAAGTGGGAGAGGGGTCTAATGTAATTTCCATGCCTTCAAACGCTGCGTGCGAATCTGGAAAAATATTTTTCGCGCTCACTTCCTGCGCGGCGACGAATTCGTCAGAGTAGGCAGGGTCGTGATGGAACAGGATCAACTGTCCGCTTTCGGCAGAGGCGGCGACTTCCGCAGCCATCTTCGCGGTCGAGTGTCCATATCCCTGCGTGGATGGGAATCCGGCGAGGCATCCATAATAATGTTCGTCGCTGTATTGCGCGTCGTGGATGAGCACATCCGCATTGCGCGCAAAATTCACCAGCTTGCGATCTGTGCCGATGTAGCCTTCCGTGTCGGTCGCGTACACAATGGACTTGCCGCGATAGCTGATGCGATACACATACACACCGCCGGGATGCGCGTGGGATTTGTAAATGCGGATGACAACCGCCTCATCACTTAATCTGGAAGTTGATTCAGCCAAATAAACATTTTCTTCATCCCAAACAATGACCTGCGACTCGCGCACCGATTGAATATCCTTGCTCGCAGACATATCCCGCAAGCTGACAGGAAACGTCTCGGACGATTGATTGTGTTCGAGAATGTGCTTCAAAGATTCAGGCGTGCCGCCTGGTCCGTAGATGTGCAGCTTTGTGTTTGGAATATAAGCAGGCACGAAGAACGGAAAGCCTTGCGTGTGGTCGTGATGCAAGTGACTGAACAGCAGCAGGATCTCGCCCGCGCGTTTTGTTTTCACCAACTCACGCCCCAACGGAATAATGCCCGTGCCTGCATCGAGGATGATCGTGCGCCCGCCAGCGTTGATTTCCACGCAAGCCGTGTTGCCGCCGTATTGGATCGTCCCCGCGCCGGGTGTGGGATAACTTCCGCGCACGCCCCAGAATTTGATGTTGAGTTCGCTGTTCATGTCATGCCTCCGTTCATTCGTGCTTTTGGGTTTTCAGATGGCAGCCCCCACGTTCAGAAGTCCCTGCCACCTGAAACAACTTTATTATCTGTGATACGGAGTTTTCTTCAAGGAAAGTTTTCGCAGGGCAGGTGGGAAATATTTCTCACACTCAAAAACGCTCTATCGGGGGCTTAGCCCCCGATAGAGCGTTTTGTTTACAAATGGTTAATATCGGCGGCGGTATAATTCTGCACATGCTTCCAGATTTGCAGATAAATGACCATTTGCGTTTGCGAAAGCCGCATCCATGCGGCTCGTATGAGTGGACAGTGATTCGCCTCGGCGCGGATATTGGTTTGGAATGCAAAGGGTGTGGACATCGCGTGATGCTGACAAGGCGGGAACTCGCGAAGCGCTTGAAAGTAAATTTGACACCACATGAAGAAAATAACAAAGACCCTAAAGGTCTTTAAGACCTTTAGGGTCTACTAGGAGATTTCATGGAATCACAGCACACAGACCAGCAGCTTCCCATTGGCTCGCTTCGTATTGGCTTGTTCACAGACACGTATGCGCCGCAGGTGAACGGCGTTTCCATTTCCCTGCAATTGATCTCGGAGGGGCTCAAGAACCGCGGACATCAGGTCACCATTTTTGCGCCGCGCTTCCCCGGCTACAAAGATGACCAGCCGAATGTGATGCGCCTGCCTTCGCTCAAATATTTGAACAATCCGCCCATCTATGTGGCGGTGTTGGGTTCGCCGCGCTCCACATGGTCACTGACGCGCAAGCACTTCGATGTGCTTCACGCGCACAGCCCGGCCAGCGTGGGATTGTTGGCTTATCTCACGGCATCCACGAAACGCCTGCCGTTGATCTACACCTATCACACATCCATCACGGATTACACCCATTACATCAAATTCATCGGCGGGACGCGGGTCATCAAATATGCAGCGGGCTGGTTCAGTTCTGCATCCACCAACCTCGGTGACCAGATCGTTGTGCCGTCGCCAAAATTCCAGCGGTTGTTGTTGGCGCAAAAAGTGACCCGTCCGATCAATGTCATCCCGAACGGGATCGATCTGGGTATTTTCAAGGCGGTGAAGAATCCCGGTAGTTTGCGAAACAGGCTCGGGATTAAGTCCGATGCGCCGATCCTCCTCACTGTGGGACGCATGGATCCGGAGAAACGTCTTGATTTCATCGTGGATGCGTTTGAGATTTTGTCGAAGCGAGTCCCGAATGCGCATTTGGTCTTTGCCGGGGATGGCAGCTCGCGCAAGGACTTGGAAGAAAAGGTGAGCGGCACGAATGCAAAAGACCGCATCCACTTTTTGGGAATGGTCAACCGCGCAGAACTGCCAGATATTTTGCACGATGCAACGGTGTTTCTGTCTGCTTCTACAACAGAGGTACATCCCATTTCAGTGATCGAGGCTATCGCTTCGGGCAGACCGTTGGTGGCCGTTCAAGACGAAGCATTTGAAGGGATGATCGATAACGATCAGAACGGCTATTTGACTCCTTTAGATCTTCAGGTGTATTCAGATACCATCGCAGACCTGTTGATTGACCATGAAAAACTTGAACGCTTTGGAAAACATTCCGTGATGTTGAGTGAGAAGTATTCCATTGAAGGACAGGTGAAGGCGCTGGAAAAACTATATCTCGAAGCCATCCTGCAAAACTGGCGCGGTAATTTCTTTGAACGGATGATCACGAACAACATGAATACTATGAATAAGCTCCCAAGGCGTATCAACCGTATCATCCGCACCGAGATCGGGAAAATAATGCCACGGAAGAAGAAATAAGATCTCACACGGATCGCATGGGCAACATGGAAAGGGATGACTTTTAAAAGATTTTCCGTGTTGCCCGTGGAAGAAATTTTATTTTGCGAATCAAAGTAACTACTCAGCCGTCATTGCGAGCCGCCGTTCTGGTACATTGGCGGCGAAGCAATCTTCCTCTCAACTGCTCGGAGATTGCTTCGGGCAAGAGCAAAAGCGCCCTCGCAATGACGATAGCTGAGTAGTTGCGAATCAAAACAGTTTATGAAGGAGGGCGGGGTATAATTCTTTCGCGATGCCCATTTTAGATGCACACATGCTGGAGTTTTTCAGCCGCAGCCCGGAACAGACGCGCCGTATCGGTATGCGTCTTGGAGGTCCGTTAAAAGCAGGGGATGTGATCTGTCTGCAAGGTGAGCTTGGCGCAGGCAAAACCACTTTTGTTCAAGGTCTCGCACAAGGCTGGGGTTCCATCGATGCCGTTTCAAGCCCAACGTTCATTCTTGTCAATCAATATCGCCGCGCTGATGGCGGCAGGCTTTTCCATCTCGACGCTTACCGGCTCGACTCTGTGCCTGAGGGAGAGGAACTCGATCTCGATGCGATGCTGGCGGAAGGTGCGTTGATCATTGAATGGCCTGAGCGCCTTGGTAATTTAATCCCCGCAGAAAATTTATGGATCCAACTCGATCATATTGCCGAGGAACAACGGCAGATGAATTTTCACGCGCGCGGCAAACGCAATGACGATCTGCTGGATGGCATTCGCCAGTCCATGTTTGGAGGGGCGTAAAATGCTTCTTGCAATTGATACATCCACCGCGCAAGTGGGAATGGCTTTATATGATGGGACTCAAGTGCTCGGCGAGATGACATGGTCGACTCGTCAGCATCACACCACCGAATTAGCACCGGCTCTTTCCGGACTTTTGAATCGGTCGGCGGTTTCTATGGACATGCTCTCCGCTTTGGCAGTTGCCATCGGCCCGGGGTCATTCACGAGTTTGAGAGTCGGGTTGTCTTTGGTGAAGGGAATTGCGCTTGCGCGCCGTTTGCCGATCATGGGCATCCCAACATTGGATATCATCGCGGCGGCACAGCCTGCGGCGAAGCAGCCGCTGGCGGCATTGTTGCAAGCCGGGCGGACGCGAATCGCTTTCAGCTTGTATAAACGCGAGAAGAAAACGTGGCAGGCCGAGGGCGGAGTCCGAAGCGGGACAGTGGATGATTTGCTTAATGAGATCGAGAGTCCAACCATTGTGGCGGGTGAGTTATCCGCTGAAGATCGAAAGAAATTCTCCAAAAAGAAAGCGGTGCTGTTGGCATCGCCTGTAAATTGTTTGCGTCGACCGTCTGTGCTGGCGGAGTTGGCGTGGGCGCGCTGGCAGAATGATGAAGTGGATGATGCTGCCACGCTTGCGCCGATCTATTTGCACGTGGCTGGGACGCCGATTCAATAGACCTGACAGGTCTCATTAATGATCGGATTAACAGAAGGATTTTGCGGCCATGGATGACCGTTTACAAAATAAACTTGAAGACCTGTCAGGTCTGGTAATTCGAAAAATGACGTTGCAGGATCTGGAACAGGTCGTTGCAATTGACCAGATTTCGTTTAGTTTGCCGTGGCCGGTGCGCTCCTTTCAATTTGAATTGACGGATAACGAAGCCTCGCGCTGCTGGGTCGCGGATCTCGATGGACGCATCGTTGCAATGCTGGTCGGGTGGTTTATTGTGGATGAACTTCACGTTGCCACGATCGCGACTCATCCTGAGTTCCGCGGGCAGGGGCTCGGCAAGTCGATCCTTTTGCACGCATTATTGGCTGCAAGGGAAGAGGGGGCCATAAAATCGTTTTTGGAAGTGCGCGAAAGCAATGAGGTGGCGCAGAAGATGTATCGTGATTTTGGATTTGTAGAAGATGCCCGCCGTGCCGGGTATTATAAAGATAACGGCGAGGATGCTATTTTGATGTCGCTGGATCGTTTGCCCGGAGGATGAATTGACAGCCGAAGAGACACTTGCCCAGATCGCGAAAGACGTATCGGTTTGCACAAATTGCGCCTTGCATGAAGGCCGTAAAAAATCCGTACCGGGGGATGGCCCTGCAACTGCGGAGATCATGTTCATTGGCGAAGGCCCGGGCTTCCACGAAAATGAACAGGGACGTCCGTTCGTGGGGGCGGCTGGAAAATTTTTGGATCAGCTGCTTGCGCAAGCCGATGTGACCCGTGCAGAAGTATTTATTGCCAATGTGGTTAAATGCCGTCCGCCCGGGAATCGTGATCCGTTGCCCGAGGAACTGGCGGCATGTGACGCTCATCTCGAAGCACAGATCAAGACCATCAATCCGAGTATTATTGTGACGCTGGGCCGCTTTTCAATGAACAAGTTCATCACCGGCGTGAAGATCAGCGCGGTCCACGGGCAAATGCAGAAGGTGAGCGAGCGGTATGTGATTCCCATGTTCCATCCTGCGGCAGCGCTGCATCAACCGCCATTGAAGCCGTCCATTCTGGCAGATTTTGCGAAGCTGCCGGAACAACTAAATGAGGCGCGCACTGCATTAGGCAGAAGGATCGTGCCAAGGAAGAAAAAAGAAGCGGTTGTTGCACAGGATGACAAACCTCAGCAATTGAATTTGTTTTAATTTATCAACCCTATAACACCAAAGAGAAGGAATAATATGAATACAAAAGACACACTCATCCAGAAATTGAAAGATAAGAATGCAAAGATCGCCATCCTTGGCTTGGGGTATGTAGGTTTGCCTCTTGCTGTGGTGTTTGGCGAGGCAGGTTTCCACGTTACTGGTGTGGATCCGGATAATCGCAAGATTGCCGCATTGGCGGATGGGAAATCCTATATTCCCGATGTGAAGACAGAAATTATTGCGAAACTTATCAAAGACGGTATGTTCACGGCTACAACAGATTTCTCCGTTTTGAAGGATATGGATGCGGTTAGCATCTGTGTGCCAACCCCACTTCGCCAGACGGGTGACCCGGATATGTCCTTCATTATTTCCGCGACGGAGCAGCTGGCGAAGTATATGCACAAGGGCATGGTGGTTGTGCTTGAATCGACCACGTATCCCGGTACCACCCGTGAATTGCTTTTGCCGAAGCTTGGTGTTGAGCATGATCTCGTTGTTGGTGAAGACTGGTTCCTAGCTTTCTCTCCTGAGCGAGTGGACCCCGGCCGTGAGGATTACACCACCATCAACACTCCCAAGGTGGTTGGTGGTATCACTGAAGCCTGCGGGGAAGTAGCAACGGCCTGGTATGAAGGCGCGATCAAGACCGTTCATCATGTGTCTACTGCGGAAGCGGCGGAAATGTCCAAGTTATTGGAAAACACCTTCCGCATGATCAACATCGGGCTGGTCAACGAGCTGGCGATCATGTGCGAGCGCCTTGGTGTAGATGTGTGGGAAGTGATCGATGCCGCTGCCACCAAGCCGTTTGGCTTTATGAAGTTCACTCCTGGCCCTGGTCTGGGCGGCCACTGTATTCCGATCGACCCGTTATACCTTTCATGGAAAATGAAGTCCTTTCATTACAATGCGCGCTTCATTGAGCTGGCTTCCGAGATCAACACCAATATGCCGCGTTATGTTGTCAGCCGTATCCTGGAAGGCATGAACGACCGTGGCAAGCCTCTCAAAGGATCGAAGGTACTTGTGCTCGGCGTAGCGTACAAGCCGGATATTGACGATGTGCGCGAATCCCCTGCGATGGATGTGATCGGTCTGTTGCAGAAGAAGGGTGCTATCGTGGAATATCATGATCCGTACATCCCGCATATTCATCATGAATATGATGGCTGGAAAATGGATAGCATCACCGATATGATGAAATCTGTGAAGGAAGCAGATGCTGTGGTGATCGTGACGAATCACAAGCAATATGATTATGAGGCGATCATCGAATCCGCAAAGTTCGTTTTTGACTCACGGAATGCCACAGGAAAATTTGGTAAATATCACGAAAAGGTTGAACGACTTTAATGTGTGGCTTACTTAACTCATGTTACGCACCGTCCCGAAAGTTTGGACGAAAAACAGGCTCGAATTACGGGGACCTTCGGGACGTTTCGCGTAAGGTGAGTTACTTAATTTGTGATTTTGGAGGCATATGGCTAATTATCTGGTAACTGGCGCGGCAGGTTTTATTGGTGCACGGACTTCGCACATGCTCATGGAACAGGGACATACCGTCGTCGGTATTGACAACTTGAATGATGCGTATGATCCGCGTATCAAGGAATATCGCTTGAAGAAACTTCAAGCGATGTCTGGATTCAAATTCCACAAGCATGATATTTCCGAAAAATCCGCGATCGATCTCTTTAAGAACGAAAAGATAGACGGTGTGATCAATCTCGCGGCGCGGGCGGGGGTGCGGTTTAGCGTGGATAACCCTTGGGTATTCGTGGAATCCAATGTGATGGGAACGTTGAACATGCTGGAAGTCTGCCGTCAGTTTGGGTGTAAGAAATTCATCCTTGCTTCCACCTCCAGTATCTATGGCGAGAATCCGCAATACCCAACCCCAGAGACAGCCTCCAGCAGCGAGCCGATGCAGCCGTACGCCGCAAGCAAGAAAGGCGCGGAAGTATTGGCACATTCCTATCATCATCTTTACGATATTGATGTGACCATCGTTCGCTATTTCACGGTCTATGGCCCTGCTGGTCGCCCTGACCTCGCCATCTTCCGCTTTGTAAAATGGATCATGGAAGGTGAGCCGATCCGCATCAATGGCGATGGTAATCAATCCCGCGGATTCACGTTTGTAGATGATATTGCCCGCGGAACAATTGCCGCGCTCAAACCGCTTGGCTATGAAGTCATCAACCTCGGTGGACATGAAGTCATTTCCATCAACGGTCTGGTTGAACTGGTTGAAGATTTGACAGGCAAAAAGGCCAACGTGCAATACGGCCCGCCCAACCTTGCGGACATGTTCATGAATCAGGCGGACGTAAGCAAAGCCCGCGAAGTACTGGGTTGGAATCCGCAGGTGAACCTGCGCAAGGGAATTGGCAGCCTGATCGAGTGGTATAAAGCAGAACGAAGCTGGGCAAAGGATATCCTAACGCCGTAATATTCTCAGCCAGACCTCCGAGTTTTGAAAAACTCGGAGGTCTTTTTTAGCGTTTATAATTTCACCCATGTCCCTCCTTTCAAAATTCAAAAATGACCCACTCTTCGCAAAAGTGATTCGTTCCAGCGGGGCGATGTTCAGCAGCAATACCATCAGCCTTGGATTAAGCGTCTTGCAGGGAGTCCTGGTCACGCGCTTGCTTGGGCCTGCGGGATTTGGTTTGATCGGCGTAGTGATGGCATTCTCTTCCACCATGAATAGTGTTTTCTCGTTTCGGATGAGTGAGTTGGTCGTTCGTTATGGCGGGGAATATCTCAATAAAGGCGAAAAGGATAAGGCATCTGCGGTAATGAAAGCTGCGGGATTAACCGAAGGCGTAGTCTCTCTTGCTGCGTTCTTCGTTGTCATGCTCACAGCTGGGCTTGCAGAAAACTATCTCGCCAAAACGCCGAATGTTTCATGGATGTTCACAGTGTATGCGCTTGGTTTGCTTGCGAATTTCAACACCGAAACATCCACGGGTATTCTTCAGGTTACAGACCGGATCAAGTTGCAAGGCACGATCAATCTTGCGCAGAGTATTTTTACATCCATCATTATTGTTGGTGCATATTTTCTGCATGGAAGCATTGCTATCATTCTTGTTGCGTATTTGCTCGGCAAAACCATTCTTGGACTTGGCATGTTCATCACTGCGCAGGTTCAATTGCACAAAGTCCTCGGCGCGGGATGGTGGCGCACGCCGTTCTCTGTGCTTACGTCCACGCGCCAGTTGATTCGGTTTGCGCTCAGTTCGAATATCAGTGCGACCATCATCAAGATCTTCCGTGAGAGCGAATTGATCTGGATCGGCTTCTTTCTCGATACCACTGCGGTTGGTTATTATCGCGTGGCGTATACCATCGTTCATTTTCTCGCCATTCCTGCCGACCCGCTCATTTCCACGACCTTTCCCGAGATCAATCGTCTCGCGGTTGAACACGCATGGGGACGCCTCAAAAGTTTTCTGCGCAAGATCACGGCTTTTTCATTCGCGTACAACATTGCCTTGGGCGCGGGGCTGATCCTCTTTGGCCGCTGGGTTATCCTCATTTATTCTGGCGAAGAATATCTCAATGCCTATCCCGCACTGATCGCGCTGACCATCGGCCTTGTGTTCAATTACATTCTGTTTTGGAATCGTCCGTTGCTGCTTTCGCTTGGTCTGCCTGAGTTTCCGATCTATGTCACGATGATTGTTGGTTTGCTCAAACTTGGGCTGTCTTTTTTGCTTGTTGCGCGTTTTGGCATCGTTGCCGCCGCCGCGCTGCTTTCGTTCTATTACATTGCTTCGGTGGGCGTGATGGTCTGGCGTGGCTTGATCGAGATTGGAAAAAATGAAAATCGCGCTCATCACTAATTCCCGTATTCCTTCCCTCACAGCCAATTCGATTCAGGCGATGAAGGTTGCTCAAGCATTAATGCAATTGGGACATGACGTGCGGATGTATGCGCCTGCGGAAGTGGAACCTGCGACTCACGAATCACTCCTCACTCATTACGGACTGCGCCTCTCTCCCCGCCTTGAACTGCTCCCGTCCATCAAGCGACTCAAACGCTTTGACTTTATCTTCCATGCCCAGCGTGCCGCGAAGAAATTTGGCGCGGAATTAATTTACACATGGCTGCCGCAATCCGCTGTGCTGGGATTATGGTCTGGGTATCCCGTTGTGTTGGAAATGCACGCGGATAATTCTGGCAAATTGGGCGCGTGGTGGATGCGCCAATTCTGGAAGTCAGATGGGCGTAAGTTGATGACGGTCACTACGTCAGCGTTGAGAAATGCTTTGGAACGTTCGACCAAGCTCCAGTTTAAGGATGAGGCGGTGCTGCTCGCGCCGAATGGCGTCGAGTTGGAAAAATATGACGGGTTGCCAAATCCGGTTGAGGCGCGTCATCAATTAAATCTGCCCGATGGTTTGACCGTTGGATTCACAGGTCATATTTATCCTGGGCGCGGTGCGGACTTGTTGTTCGAGCTTGCAAAGGAAATGCCGCAGGTGAATTTTTTGTGGGTGGGCGGCACGCCGGAGTTGGTGGCGCATTGGCGCGGGGAGTTGCAGCGCGCGCAGATGACGAATGTGACGATGACGGGTTTTGTGAAGCATGAGAGCATTCCGCTTTATCAAGCCGCCGCGGATATTTTGCTGATGCCGTACAGCCGCTCCATCGAAGCCAGCAGCGGACAGGATATTGCCGAGGTCATCAACCCGATGAAGATGTTCGAGTACATGGCGGCGGGGCGGGCTATCGTTTCGGCAGACTTGCCTTCGATCCGCGAGGTGTTGAATGAGGGGAGTGCAGTGTTGGTGGAAGCAGGGAATTTTGGAAAGTGGAAAGTGGAAATTGAGTCGCTGTTGGCAGATGAGCCGCGCAGATTGGCGTTGGGTGCTCAGGCACGCAAAGATGTGTCGAGGTTGACCTGGGTGAAGAGGGAGGAGATGGTGATGGAGAGAGTTGAGAGGAACTCCGAGGTCTGATCAGACTTCGAAGTTCTCGTTTTTAGGGTGGTAGAATTTTCACCATGCTCCAGAAATTTTTTGGTTCACGAAAATCGATACTTCTTGTTTTTGCAGGAATCTTTTCGCTCGCTTTGCTTCTGCTGGCTTGGCGGATTGTTTCTCTGCAAAAGGCCGCTTCAGAAGCTGTCTCTGAGCCAGTTCTCAAGATCAGCTATTGCGGAGCAGAACCCGAGGAGTTGTGTGTGCTGTCCTTTGGCCGGGATGTGGACGAGAATATGGTGGTGAACATATTTGTGCCAGACCGCAAGTTCCCCGATTTTTATTTGAAGATCAAACGGACAGCGGGGGAAAGCGTGTATGAATGTGAGAAGGATAAGGAAGTACCCACGAATGTTTACTGCTATGGAGACATGGTCAACTTGCAGGAGAGAATGGAAATTAGTCTATTTGCCAGGGAGGATGAGCGGTTGATCGCAGCAGGGGATTTCACGTTGAAAGCGATCCTGATCTCGGAATCAGCGCTGGTTGAAAGAGCAGACGGTGGATCTGCCCCGGAGCCCACTGTGGACGAGACTCCGACCACATCTGCGTTTTTTGATCTCCCAACTGCAACTGCTACACCCACTAAAACACCCGTTACTTCATATCCTAATTCATCGTATCCATAGCGTTTATGAATATTTTTACAGACGGACTGACCGTTCTGTCCAACCAGATATGGACGGTCTTTAGCATATTACTTGCGATCCTTTGGGGACAGATATTAATAACTGCGCTGCTCAGGAAAATCTTCAAAGACCAATTGACGAATTCCGACTACATGTCTCTGGGGTTGGCGGGATGGATTCTGCCGGTTACTTTCTTTTCCATGTTGTTATTTGCGGGAGTGTTTTTATTCGGGGAAATAGCAAAAGTGATTATTTCTTCGCTTGCAGTCCTGGCATTGATTTATGCACTCGTTATTCAAAGGCTGAATCGACTACCCTTTTTTGCAGGCATTGCGTTTGTTGGCGTTTTTGCAATCTCCCTGATTTTGCAGCTTGCCTTTATCAAAAAGATGCTTTTGCCTTCCTATTTCGACTCTGCAGAACATTATCGAATTATCAAATATTTTTCTGAATATTATGCGTCTTCCGGCGGTAGTTTTCCATTGGTCAATTATTACCACTTGGGCTTTCATCTCCTCAGTGCAACGGTAGCTCATGTTTTTCATTTGAGTATTGTGGATGCCATGCTCGTGTTCGGACAGGTCATTCTGGCGATTTTGCCATTCTCTTTATTTTTTATCGTCAAACAAGAGACGGGGTCAACTATTGCGGCAGTTTTTACCTGTCTGCTGGCGGGTGTCGGTTGGCACATGCCAGCTCATGTAGTGGATTGGGGGAAGTATCCGACTCTTTTTAGCCTGATCGGCATTCATTTTATTTTGAATATCGGATATTTGATTTGTAAACATAGTCAACGCAAGCCTGAACGATTTGCCTTATCGTGGTTGTTCGGCTTGAGTGTTTTCGTTTCTGCTTTGCTCCACACTCGTTCGATCATTATTTTTGTTTTTATGGGTATTTCATTTCTGCTGATGATCTGGCGCAAACGCCTGCCGCTTTTATTTCAACGTCTTGTTTTTGCGCTCGTGACGTTGCTCCTCATTGCGGAAATTATTGCAGTGCAAAACAGATCGGTGTTTGCTCTCTTGTTTGAAACCTATATTGGACAGGATATCTATGCAACAGGTCTGGTGATTTTTCTATTCATTTTTTCAGCGTTGGCTTTTCCTGACTTGACATTTTTCCTGCTCGTGTTGCTTTCATTAATGATGGCCGGTCTGTTCGTCCCAGTCACTGGAGTTTTGGGATATGGCACATTAACTCTTCTGGATAGGCCGTATGTGCAAATGCTTCTCTATCTTCCCCTTTCCATGTTTGGCGGGCTGGGGCTGGCGGGGCTGCATCAATTCATACAGCGATTTTCTTTCCATCCAAGATTACTGTCCAAACTTGTAAATCTTTTGCTCATTGGCATAGTCATTTTAAATGCCGGAGTCAATCATAGCTTTTATTCTTCAGATTGCTGCCAAATTGCAAGCCATGATGATCTGTCTGCCATTCATTGGATGGATAATATGCTTCCGCGTGAAGTGACTGTTTTAATCGCGTCCGCGAATTTATATGTGACCTCTTTGGAATCTCCAGATACTCTCACTGGCGTGGATGGAGGTATTTGGGTCGCTCCTTTAATTTCCAGAAAAACAGCTCCCATGCGCGGAGATGTGAATTTTGAACAGCCTGAGATCCATGCCGAGATTTGCAAAAAGAATTTTGGCTACATTTATGTAGGCGGCACGTCCCAAAGTTTTAATGCGCTTCAACTCGATAGACATGCGGATTGGTATCAGGTCGCTTTCTCCCTGCCCGCGGCAAAAGTGTATCAGGTCATTGGGTGTGGATAGCTCTTCGACAAACATAATTGAAATCGTGGTAAAAGTGGGGATATGAAGAACTTAAATCAACGCGATTTTCTGTGGATGATTCCCTTGTCCCTTGGACTGGGGGCAATTCTCGCTTCTCTCCAAGCTGGAAGCTGGTTCATGGGTCTATTAGCATTTTCCTCCCTGTTTCTTCTTTCCTTCTCTCTGTTGGTTGCGTCCACAAGATGGGCAGGCGGCGGTAAAACCCTGGCTTGGATGGTTGTGCTGGCTTTCGCTTTACGTTTTGCGGGTGGTGTTACCGCATACTTTGCACTTCCCGTCTACGGGTATGTGGAGGATGAAGACCAGAGTGCTGGCTTCACCTACACGGATGCACATCGCCGCGACGCACAAGCCTGGGACCTGGCGATCTCTGAAAAACCGATTTTGGATGCGTTTAATAAAAAGTATGCCTACGATCAATACGGCGGACTACTTGCGTTCAGCGCCTTTATTTATCGTTATCTTTCACCTGACGAACATCGTGTGTTACTTTTGGTGTTGCTCTCCGCGTTTATGGGGGCGTTGGGTGTTCCTTTTTTGTGGAAGGCTGCCGCGCAGGAGTGGGGGATGAAAGTTGCGTTTGCTTCAGGTTGGATCTTTGCGCTGTACCCTGAGAGCGTGTTACTTGGCGGTTCCGCCATGCGTGAACCTTATTTGCTTGCATTCAGCGCCTTCGCGTTGTGGGGTTTCGTGGATTGGGATGCTACTAAAAATAAACTTCCTTTGATCTGGCTTGGACTTGGTATTGCAGGGATGCTACTGGTCTCTCCATCCATTGCACTGGTGACTTTGGTTATTTTGAGTGGCTGGATGTATTTCAGCAGCGAGCGTGGACGAATCTCCTGGCAAGTGATTGCAGTTGCGGTTTTTGTATTCATTGCCGGTTTGTTTATTCTTTCTGCTGCTTTGAATCGGCAGGGCAATTTGGGAGACGGGTCGCCGATCGGGGTGATCAATAATTTTATCCACGAGGCTTTGAAGTGGAATGTATTTAAGATCGAAGAGGGGTCAGGCTGGGTGCAAAAACTGTTCGATGAAATGCCGGAATGGATACGCCTTCCTTTTGTAATGGTTTACGGTTTTTTGCAGCCTGTGCTGCCTGCGATTCTGTTCGTCCCAACTACTATTGTGTGGAAAGTTATTGGAATTTTACGGGCTGTGGGTTGGTATGCAATACTTCCAGCGTTGATCCTCTCTTTCGCGGCTGCGGCAGGTTCGGGCGGGGAAAAGAAGCGGAAGCTGTTCCTGTGGTTGAGTCTGGTTGCGTGGGGCTGGATCCTCTTTACAGCGTTACGCGGTGGCGGCGATCAATGGGACAATCCACGTTATCGGTTGATTTTGTTTCTGTGGCAGGCGATCCTGGTGGGGAATGTCTGGGTGTGGTGGCGGGAAAAAAGGAATGCCTGGTTTGCGCGAGTCATTGGCATGGAGGCCGTGTTTGTCGCGATCTTTGGTCAATGGTATGCGAACCGTTATTTTCATATAGGCCTGCAATTGCCGTTCGCTGTGATGATTGCAGTTATTTTCGGAATATGGATTTTGATTTTAGGGTTTGGGGTGTGGCGTGACCGAAAACGGCGCGCCCTAGATAGTGTATAATTCAGCGACTGAATTTTGAATTACAGAGTATCGCGTCAATTACCTAACTTGAATTGTGATCTTTGCCTCACAAATTTCACGCAAAATCTTAGTGCGTTATAAACCAAGCGATAGGAGAATAGAATGCCCACTGCAATTATTACGGGAATCACCGGACAGGATGGTTCCTATCTTGCTGAACTGCTGTTAAAAAAGGGTTATCAGGTGATCGGCGTTGCGCGCCGTTCTAGTACGGTTAATTATGAGCGCATCCAACATTTTGTGGATGACATTACCATTGTTCAGGGAGATCTGCAGGATCAGGGTTCCCTGCTTTCACTGCTCGAAGAATACAAGCCTTCTGAAGTGTACAACCTCGCGGCACAATCCTTTGTGCCTACTTCGTGGAATCAGCCCGCTTTGACGGGTGATGTGACCGCGCTGGGTGTGACGCGCATGTTGGAAGCGATCCGCTTTGTGAACCCGAAGATCCGCTTTTATCAGGCGTCGTCGAGCGAAATGTTCGGCAAGGTGATGGAAGTGCCGCAAAAAGAGGATACTCCCTTCTATCCGCGCAGCCCCTATGGGGTGGCAAAAGTATATGGACATTGGATCACGGTTAACTATCGTGAGTCATTTGATATGTTCGCCACGTCGGGAATTTTATTCAACCATGAAAGTCCGCGCCGCGGCATGGAGTTTGTAACGCGCAAGATCTCGAATGCAGTTGCCAGCATCAAGCTCGGGAAGACGAAGGAATTGCGCCTTGGCAACCTTGAGGCCCAGCGTGACTGGGGCTTTGCAGGTGACTATGTGGAGGCGATGTGGTTGATGCTTCAGCAGGATCACCCCGATAATTATGTGATCGGCACAGGCGAAACCCACCCGGTGCGCGAGTTTTGTGAAATTGCCTTTGCCCGCGTAGACCTGGATTACAAGGATTATGTGGTGATGGACGAGAAATTTTACCGCCCAGCAGAAGTGGACTTGTTGATCTCAGACCCATCCAAGGCACGCACGCAGTTGAAGTGGGAGCCCGCGGTTTCATTCAAGGAACTGGTAACAATGATGGTGGATTCCGATCTGGCTCGTTTGAAAAAACTATAACCTTCTTTCGAGCTTTTACTTTATGAAATTGTCTGAGTTTTTCAAAGAGAAGAAGTGGCCTTCATGGACGCCGGTGTTGCTGGCTGGCGTGGGGGCGCTTCTTTATTTAATTCAAGCGGTGGTGTACGCGCACACCACGGTCAGCAGCCTTGATGAAGGCTCGTA
The DNA here is from genome assembly GCA_016714565.1 of Candidatus Villigracilis propinquus. Classification (GTDB taxonomy): domain Bacteria; phylum Chloroflexota; class Anaerolineae; order Anaerolineales; family Villigracilaceae; genus Villigracilis; species Villigracilis propinquus. Next base: position 116,554 of record JADKDM010000009.1, on the reverse strand, counting down.
TTTAATCAAAGGGATTTTCTACTGGCGCGGGGTGTATGAGCCGTTTCAGCCGTATGGCCCACTAACCAACAAAGCTCCATTTGCATTTTTGATCCCCGGGTTTGCAGAATATTTGTTTGGCGCAGGTCTGCGGACAGGGCGATACTTTTCCATCTTTCTGGGCTTGCTGACGGTACTGGGAGTTTGGGTCACAGCCCGCCGCTGGGCAGGCAGGTGGATGGCGGCTGGCACAGTATGGGTTTTTGCGCTCAGCCCGATGATCATCAAACTGCACGCGCGCACGGTTTCAGAAGTTGTCATCGCCAGTATGTTGGCATGGATGTGCGTGCTCGTACTGGATGAAGAACGCCCGCTTTGGCAGATCGTTTTGGGAACGGTATTGGCAACCTTCGCCGTGCTGACGCGTCAAAACATGGTTTTGATCCTGCCCCTGCTTATCCTTTATATTTTCTGGCAGCACGGCAAACAGAAAGGTATCTGGGCTTTCGTTACAACCGCGGTTGTTTTCCTCGCCGTGCATGCCTACTATTGGCCCAACATCCTCACCATTTGGGCGCCGTGGCTTCCCGATTCCTTAACTCCGTTTCTGGATGGGTTTCGATTGCCCAAAGATTCCACTCCGGTTTGGGATCCTTCCATTGATTTTTGGAATCGCACCAACGCTTTCTTTCAGGGGATGCGCTATCATTTCATTGCGCTGGCCGGCGGCATTTTTGCGATCATGTTTTGGGCGCCTCGTTCTGACTGGAAAACTGCTCCTGCTTTTCGAGCGGCAGTTTTCCTCGCCTTATCCTATTTTATTCTCTTTGCCATGCATGCATGGGCGGCGCTGGCGAGCCAATATGAAAGTTATAGCTGCGTCTTTTGTTTTTCCAATTACCTGTCCTTCTTCGACCCGCTGGGAATCCTGCTGTTTGTGATCGTACTTTCCGCAGCCTGGAAGAGTCCGCGCCCCGTTGTGCAGGGATTGGCGATCATCTTCGTGATCGTTTTCTCGGTTGGCATCGGCTTTTCCCTGTTCGAGAATATCGGCAGCGGACTACTAAATCTTTCTGTACCTCGTATGCGTGACGGTCAATTTTTGCCCGGTACAACCACTTTGGCAGACATCCTGAAATATAAATTCAGTCTGGAGTTGACCGCTATCAAACGGGCGATCAGCTCTGCCATTGGCTTTATGGCCGGAATGGGAATATTGTTAATTGCATTCTTGATACGGCTTCGCACAAAAGACCCGCAAAAGCGCCTGAACTTTGCGCTGGTTTCGATCAACTTATATCTTGTGGTTGGTTTGTTGCTATCCCCTGTTCTGCATTTGGGCGAAAGCAGGCTGGATTGCAAACAGGATATGATCCTCGCCCATGAGCAGCTTGGCACATATCTTTCGACAGTCATCCCGCCGAATAGTCTGGTATATTGGGACGGAGGCAATGCCTTTACCCCAATGGTTTACACGCCGCAAGTTCGAATTTTTCCCATACAGATCAATGATGGGTACACATATCGGATCGGCGGCGACCCGGAAACACTCCATCGCTTTAATCATTGGAACGATGCGTTGGGCAGGGAATGGCGGGAAGCTGCCGATGTTTTCATCATTGAAGGAAAACGGTTTTCCACCTGGAAAGAGTACCTGACCCCGCAGGCTTTTGAAGAATACGCGCCGCCGCCCGCAGCACCTACCTGTTATGAAGGCGGCGAACTAAGGATATTTTACAGAATCCCATGAACCTCTCAATTGTCATACCAGTGTATAACGAGCGGGAAAATCTCCCGCTCCTGTTCGATGCGCTCTACAAGGTTATGAATCCCATGCAAAAATCGTGGGAGGTCATTCTTGTGGATGACGGCAGCCGTGATAAAAGCCTTGCCGTGCTGAAAGAGTATGCTGAAAAAGACCCCGAACATATCCGCGTCGTTTCCTTCCGCCGTAATTTTGGACAGACCGCCGCCATTGCCGCCGGGCTGGATTATTCGCAGGGTGAGATCATCATCCTGCTGGATGCGGATATGCAGAACGACCCCGCTGACATTCCCATGATGCTTGCCAAACTTGATGAAGGCTACGATCTTGTCAGCGGCTGGCGCAAAGATCGCAAGGATAATGCGGTAACCCGTAACTTCCCGTCCATGCTTGCGAATGGGTTGATCTCCCGTGTGACAGGTGTCCACTTGCACGACTACGGCTGCACGTTGAAGGTTTATCGCCGTGATGTGCTGGAAGGCTTTCGCCTGTATGGCGAAATGCACCGCTTTATTCCGGTCTATGCCAATTCAGTAGGCGCGAATATTACCGAAGTCCCCGTCCGCCACCACCCCCGCAAATTTGGAAAGACCAAGTACGGGCTGGAAAGAACCGTGAAAGTCGTCCTCGACCTGTTTACGGTAAAATTCCTCGTTGCGTATTCATCCAAACCGATCTACCTGTTTGGCGGCGCGGGCAGTTTTCTGATGGTGGTCAGCGCGTTGATCATGTTCGTTCTTTTTGTGCGACGCATCTTTTTTTTGGTGGGGATTGCGAATTCCCCGCTTTTGCAGATGAGCGCCATGTTTTTTATTTTGGGCTTTCAATCCATTTTGTTGGGACTCATCGCAGAATTGCTGGTTCGTACCTATCACGAATCTCAGCGTAAACCCACCTATACCGTCCGAACTAGGATTAATCTTGATCAGGATACTGATGATTAATTGGTTGCGTAAAAATCGCCAGACCGTTGTCCGCGCATTGGGCAGCATTCTGGCGCTGGCGCTTCTGCTCGTTTTGATTCAAGAAGAGGGGGATGGACAGCTTTTCTCTGCACTGAGGCGGGTGTCTTTCGGATATTTTTGGGCGGCGGTTGTTGCATTGATCATCTCCCGCATGTTCGCTGCCGCACGCTGGCACATTTTGCTCCAGTCGGCAGGCGTGGAGATTCCCTTTCTTCGCTCAGTCATGCTCACTTTTACCGGAAATTTCTCATCCAACTTTTTACCGACCACCATTGGCGGGGATGTGGTTCGGCTTGCAGGTGCGATGCAATTGGGATATGACCGTGCCGTATGCGTAGCCTCGCTCGTTGCGGACCGTTTGATTGGTCTGGCCGGAATGAGCATTGCCCTCCCTTTGGGCTTGGTTCCCGTATTTTCCCTCGGCAATGGAGTGACTCAGTCTGTCGCGTTTTCCGCGCTTATTCAAAAAGGTGTGGACTTTGCCAAACGCACATTCGAGTCGTTTTCCATCTGGCTGAAAAAGCCTTTCGCATTGGGCGGTTCCCTGCTCGCCACCTTTGGCAACATGGTATTTATCTATCTGGCGGTTTATCTGTTACTGCTGGGCATTGACCATCATGTTTCCTACTGGCTGGTTGCAGGGTTATATACCCTGACATACTTTGTGACCCTTGTGCCCATTTCCATTAACGGGCTGGGTGTTCAGGAACTTTCCATGACCTTCCTGCTTACTCAACTAGGCGGATTAAGTTCCTCTGAAAGCGCAACCGTTGCCCTGCTCACCCGCGCCTTATTCATTATTACAAGTCTGCCGGGAGCGTTCTTTTTGCCCTCCATTCTTGCCGCGATGAATGAGAATAAATCCAGGCCTGATTAATTGCATGGATTGGAACATGGAACCCGTAGCTACAAAAAAATTCCTGCAAACATTCCTTTGGGCCAGCGTTCTATTAAGCGCGTTGGCGATCTTCCAAACCATACAACAAGTCAATGAACTGGGGATCATCCTCCTGCGTTCCAAATGGATTTTCCTTTTGGGTATCTTTGCGCTTAACATCGCCGCTGCTATAGCTTTTCTCCTTTCATCCCTTTTGGAGCGCACCTCCCGCTGGATGGATGCCTTGGAGTTTGATCCTTCCAATACTCCTCGAAAGTGTTTCGGGCTGGCATTGGTAGTGTTCGGCTTTTCGCTAATCTGGGTCATACGCTTATTCTTTTTTGGCGAATTTCTCCCGCAGTTGACTCCCATTCTGTGGGTCTTTCTGTGGGCCAGCCTCGCGCAGACCTTCGGCCTAAAATTTCTGAGCGGCTATAAATGGTATTCGCTCTTTGCCGCGGCGGTCCTCTTGCAGGGATTGGTGTATCAGGTCTATGGGCGCGTCGCCGCCATTTCAGATTATCCCTTTTCCATTGGATACTCCGAAGCCAGCCGCCATTATTATGCGTCTCTCTTTTATGCAAGATCCCTGTACGATGTTCAGATTCCCTATCCGTTCCTTCATCCTTCGCGTTATTTGTTGATGTCCCTGCCGTTCCTTGTTGACGGGCTGCCGCTCTGGTTCCACCGCATGTGGCAATCCCTGCTTTGGCTGGCGCTGACCTCCGCCTCCGCGGTGATGTTGGTCCGCCGGATGCGTTTGAGCGGCTGGATGCACATCCTCGCGGTAACCTGGGCGTTTTTGTATTTTTTGCAGGGCGCGGTGTATTACCATCTTCAGGTGTGTGTCATCCTTGTGTTGGCTGGCGTCTCCGTCAAACATCCGTGGCGTTCCTTGTTGTTCGTATTTCTGGCTTCTGTCTGGGCGGGCATCAGCCGTGTGAATTGGTTCCCCGTCCCGGCCATGCTGGGCATCGCCATCTATGTGATGGAGATGCCTCTTTCTGGAAAAGGCTGGCGGTATTGGATACAACCGTTTATTTTTGGGGTGACCGGCCTTGGTGCTGCGCTTGCGGCTCAAATTTTTTACATCAATATTTCCGGTAACGCGGATATCCGTGCCTTTGGCTCCAGCTTCACTTCGGACCTGTTGTGGAACCGCCTGCTTCCAAATAACACGCTACCATTGGGGATTTTTCCTGCGATATTGATCGTCGCGGCTCCGTTGGGAATTGCGCTGTATCAAATGGTACATGGAAAACTTGCCAGCCTGCACCCGCTGCGCTGGCTGGCGCTGCTTGGCATGGTTCTTGTGCTTTTTCTTGGTGGGTTGGTGGTCAGCACAAAGATCGGCGGCGGCGGCGACCTTCACAACATGGATGCCTTCCTCGTGATCCTTGCATTGATTGCAACTTCGTTTTTTTCAGGGCGCGTTGCGGGGGATGGTGAACCAGCTCCCATTTGGGGAAATTTCCAATGGGGAGTGGCAGCTTTACTTGTCCCGCTTGGATTCGCACTTCCACAGATTGGATTCTTCAACTCGTACAACCATGTCAATGCGGAGAAGGACATCCAAAGACTCCAGCAGGTCGTCTCGGAAGCGGTCAACAACGGCGGCGAAGTCCTGTTCATTACCGAGCGTCAATTGCTCACCTTCAATGAATTAAAAAATATTCCGCTCATCCCCGAGTACGAGCAGATCGAACTGATGGAAATGGCCATGTCCGGCAACCGCGAATATCTGCAGCAGTTTTATTCCGATCTGGATAAGCGCCGCTTTGCCCTCATCATTGCCGAGGAGCAAAAATATTCCCCGCAAAAAAGGGGCGCATTCACCGAGGAGAGCGCCGCCTGGGTGCGTTATATTGGCGCGCCGATTTTATGCGCGTACAAGCCGCTTGAAAATCTTAGCTCAAATAATGTGCAGATCTTCATCCCGCGCAAGGGACACCCGGTCTGCAAAGATCCGTTTACCGGCCAATAAATTCCATGCGAATTCTCACGGTCATTTATGAATTTCCACCCGTTGGTGGCGGCGGTGGCAGAGCCGCCTACGATATTTGCAAAGAGCTTGTTGCGCGCGGCAACGACGTCACTGTGCTGACCGCCCACATGCGCGGACTTCCACTACAGGTCGATGAAGATGGGATTCACGTTACGCGCATTCCATCCCTGCGGAAGGAAGCCTTCCGCGCGACTTTTTTTACCATGATGGCATACGTTCTTTCGGGACTTTGGGCCGGACTCCGTTTAATGAACATTCACCGCCCCGATATCATTCACACCCACTTCGCCGTTCCGTCCGGCGCCCTTGCGTGGATGTTATCTGTATTAACCGGCATCCCCTATGTGCTGACCGCACATTTGGGCGATGTCCCCGGTGGCGTGCCCGAGAAAACCGGCAAATGGTTCCGCTGGCTGGAGCCGTTCACAAAACCGATCTGGCGGCGCGCAAAAAAAGTGGTTGCCGTCAGCGAGTTCACCCGCCAACTGGCCTTGAAGCATTATGCTGTTAACGTTCAAGTGATCCCCAACGGCGCGGATGTGCAACATCTTGTCCCAACTGACTTGAAGGTGAATACCCCGCCTCATCTTGTTTTTGCCGGGCGCTTTGTGTACCAGAAAAACCCACTTGCCATCATCAAAATACTTTCCCATCTCAAAGACCTGAATTGGACCTGCTCCATGCTGGGGGACGGCCCCATGTTTGAAGATGTAAAAAGCGAGATCGCGAAACACGAAATGACAGACCGCTTTCACCTGCCCGGCTGGGTCACGCCGAAGGATGTGCTGGATCAATTTTCAAAAAGCGATATTCTCTTCATGCCCTCCTTTTCCGAAGGGCTGCCCGTGGTCGGCGTGCAGGCGCTTGCCAAAGGACTCGCCATTGTATCCAGCCGCATCGGCGGCTTCCTCGATTTGGTGGATCATGAAAAGAACGGCTACCTGATCGAAGTGCAGGATGCGGCGGCATTTTCCCAAAACCTGCGCGGGCTTATCTCCAATCCCGAACTCCTTTTGCAGTTCCGAAACGCAAGCATCGAAAAATCCCGCAACTTCGATATACAAAAAGTGGCGGATCAATATCAATCCATTTTCCAAAGTGTGGTGGATAAAAAATAAAAGAATATTCCTGCTCTGCAACCATAGCACGCAACCAGGAATCTCAACTTGACAGGGGAATGGTTTCATGCGAGAATTCAAAAACTGAATGCTCAGACCATGACAGAAATCAAACAGCACGAATACGCATTACTCAACGAAATTGCCCGGGACTCAATGGTGACCCAGGCAAATCTCTCAGACCGCCTCGGCATTGCCGTGGGCAGCGTCAACTGGTATATCAAACGCCTTATCCATCGCGGCTGGGTAAAAGTATCCCACCTCGACCGCACCCGTTTGAAATACGACCTCACCTCCGAGGGCATGAAGGTCTTCACCCAGCGCGCCCTGTCCTACGCGCGCGACTCCCTGAAGGTATACGGCAGTTACCGCGACAAGGCAAAAGTGCTTGTGTTGGAATTGATTCAACAGGGAATTAAAAGCGTCTACCTCAACGGCGACGATGAAACGATGGACATCCTTCGCCTCACCTGCATCGAAGCCGGAATTCAGATCAGCGATCTCCCCGATGAGTGTATTCTTGAATCCACAGGGCAGGGGTATCACATCAAGCTCAGAAAATAATTCTTTCGAAGGTTGAAAGGGAACCCATGTCTAAAAATTTTGCTGTGATCGGCGTCGGCGGCTATATTGCGCCCCGCCATTTGCGCGCCATTCGAGATACAGGCAACCAATTGCTTGCCGCTGTTGACCCCAAGGATTCCGTCGGCATATTGGATCAATACTCGTTCGATGTGAAATTCTTTACCGAGATCGAACGTTTTGACCGTCACCTGGAAAAGCTGCGCCGCGGGCCGGAAGACGGACGCATCCACCTTGTTTCGGTTTGCTCGCCAAACTATTTGCATGATTCACACTGCCGCCTTGCCCTGCGCGCTGGAGCCGATGTGATCTGCGAAAAGCCCCTCGTCATCAACCCCTGGAATATGGATGCCCTGCACGAGATCGAAGAGGAAACAAAACACCGTATCTACACTATTTTGCAATTGCGTGTGCATCCCACGTTGATTCAACTGCGCGAGTCTCTTCAGAAGGATAACAGCGTCCACGATGTGGAGTTGACCTATATCACCAGCCGCGGCCCGTGGTATCAGATCTCATGGAAGGGAAATGCGGATAAATCCGGCGGCGTGGCCACGAATATCGGCGTGCATTTCTTTGACCTGCTCATGTGGCTGTTCGGCTCCGTGAACGGCATCAAGGTCTATCATTCGGATGACCAGCGCATGTCCGGCTTTATTGAATTGGAACAGGCGCGGGTGCGCTGGTTCCTGTCTGTGGATAAAAATGACCTGCCGGATTCTGCGAAATCCGCCGGAAAGACCACTTACCGTTCCATTACTGTGGACGGGAAAGAGATCGAATTTTCGGAAGGCTTCACCGATCTGCACACTCGCGTTTATGAAGAGACACTGGCGGGGCGTGGTTTCGGCCTCGCGGATGCGCATCCTTCTATTGATTTGACGTATGCCATCCGCACCGCTGAAATTTCACCGAAGGATGAACTTGCTCATCCTTTCCTGAAAAAGTAGAGGCGCTGTGACGGAATATTTTGTTCACGAATCCAGTTATGTGGATGATGGCGCGGAGATCGGCGCGGGCACGAAGATATGGCATTTTTGCCATGTGATGTCCGGTGCGAAGATCGGCGAGCGCTGCAACATCGGTCAGAATGTGCTGGTCTCTTCGGGTGTGACTCTGGGAAATAATGTGAAGATCCAGAATAATGTTTCGCTTTACACCGGCGTCCTCGTTGAAGACGATGTGTTTCTCGGGCCTTCGATGGTCTTTACGAATGTGATTAATCCGCGCAGCCATGTCAACCGAAAAGATGAATATAAGACCACGCTGGTACGCAAGGGTGCGTCCATCGGGGCGAATGCGACCATTGTGTGCGGCACGACATTAGGAAGATATTGCTTTGTTGGCGCGGGCGCGGTGGTGACGAAGGATGTGCCGGATTACGCGCTTGTCTACGGGTCACCGGCGCGGGTGCGCGGGTGGATGTGTCAGTGCGGCGAGCAGTTGAAGTTCGAGAATGATCGGGCAGTCTGTTTAGGTTGCGGCGATGCTTATAGAAAACAGGATCAGGTTGTCGGTCCGGAAAGAGGCGAGTGATGATTTCGTTGGTAGATCTAACAGCGCAGTACCATTCCATTAAGGAAGAAATTGATTCGGCGGTGTTATCCACATTAGAGTCCGGGCATTTTATTCTTGGCCCGCAGGTGGTGAAGTTTGAGGAAAGCATCGCGGCGTATCTTGGCGTGAAGCACGCGATCGGTCTTGCTTCGGGGACGGATGCTTTGGTGCTGGCGCTGCGCGCGTTGAATATTGGCGCGGGCGATGAGGTGATCATTCCGGCATATACGTTTTTTGCAACCGCGGGCACGGTGATGTCGGTTGGCGCGAAGCCCGTGTTCGTGGATGTTGACCCGCACAGTTATCAGATCGATGTGAGCAAAATTAAATCTGCTATCACGTCGAAGACGAAGGCGATCATCCCCGTGCATTTGTACGGCCATCCGGCGGAGATGAATCCGATCCTTGAGATTGTGCGCGAAAATAATTTGAAGGTGATCGAAGATAACGCGCAGGGACTCGGCGCGGAATATCTCGGCAAAAAAACAGGTTCGTTTGGTGATATTTCCTGTTTGAGTTTTTTTCCTACAAAGAATTTAGGCGCGTTTGGTGATGCCGGCATGGTGGTGACGAATGACCCGGCGCTGGCGGAGCGGATGCGTATGCTGCGCACACATGGCTGGAAGAAGAAATATTATTCGGAAGAAGTCGGCTACAACAGCCGCCTTGATGCATTGCAAGCTGCGATTTTGCAGGCGAAATTCCCGTATCTTGATTCGTGGAATGAGAAGCGCCGTGAATTGGCTCATCGGTATAACGAAAAGCTTGGTTCTTCAGGCGTTGTGATTCCGGTCGAGCGCGAGTGGGGGAAGCATGTGTATCATTTGTATATTGTCCGCTCGGAAAAACGTGAGGCCTTGCAGGCTTTTCTGAAGCAGATGGGCATCGCTTCGGAGGTGTATTATCCTCTGCCGCCGCATTTGGCGACGCCTTGCCGAAAGTTTGGCTACAAGGAAGGCGATTTTCCTCACGCGGAGAAAGCCTCAAGCGAGACGTTCGCGCTTCCACTGTACCCTGAGCTGACTCTGTCTCAACAGGATGAAGTGATCGCCGCTGTGAAATCATTTGCCGGTTGACAGAGAGGTTCAATTGTGTGAGAATTCAAAAAATGAATTCTCGAAGTTGAAATTACAAAGGAAATTATGGAAACAGAAGTAACGAATCAAGAAAACTGGACATTGGTGATCCGTCCGCAACGCGCCTGGTGGGATCTGCGTTTGGGCGAGTTGTGGCGTTATCGTGATCTGATCTTTTTGTTTGTGTGGCGGGATTTTGTCGCATATTATAAGCAGACCATTTTGGGGCCGCTTTGGTATTTGATCCAGCCGATCTTGACCACCGTTGTCTTTACGGTGATCTTCGGGAATATTGCCAAGCTGTCCACCGACGGCCTGCCCCCGTTTTTGTTTTATCTGGCGGGTAATACGGTTTGGACATATTTTTCCGCGTGTCTGACGAGCACCTCCAATACATTTACGGGCAACGCGGGGTTGTTTGGTAAAGTCTATTTTCCGCGCCTTGCCATGCCGCTATCAGTTGTTATTTCCCAGATCATTTCATTCGGAATCCGAATGCTCGTGTTCCTGGGTTTTCTTGCATACTTTATGCTGACTGGTGCGGATGTAAAACCGAACATTTGGATCCTGCTGCTGCCCGTCTTGTTGTTGATCATGGCCGGGTTGGGGCTGGGGCTGGGAATTATTATTTCATCCCTCACCACCAAGTACCGCGACCTTCAGCAGCTGGTGAGCTTTGGCGTTCAATTGTTGATGTACGGCACGCCGGTGATCTATCCGCTCTCCTCCATTGAAGGGACGTGGCGTTGGATCATACTCGCCAACCCGATGACGCCGGTGGTGGAAGCCTTCCGCCTCGGGTTTTTGGGCACGAGCGCTGTTTCACCCATATATCTGCTGTACAGCACTCTGTTCGTGTTCATTGTGATGCTGATCGGTCTGCTTGTTTTTAATCGCGTTGAAAATAATTTCATGGATACCGTTTGATCATGTCCAATACAGTTATTTCGGTGGAAAACCTTTCAAAGACATACCGGTTGGGCGTGATCGGAACCGGTACATTTTTCGGCGACCTGAATCGCTGGTGGGCAAAGAAGCGCGGCAGGCAGGATCCGTATGAAAAAATAGGCGAAACGGATCATGGCAACCGCATGGGCGAAACCCTTTGGGCGCTGGATGATGTCAGCTTTAAGCTGCCTGAGGGTGAGGCGTTGGGGATCATTGGCCGCAATGGTGCGGGCAAAAGCACTCTGTTGAAAATTTTGTCGCGGGTGACGGCGCCAACTTCCGGCGCGGTAAAGGTAAAGGGACGCATTGCCAGTCTGCTGGAAGTGGGAACCGGTTTTCATCCTGAATTGACAGGGCGCGAGAATATCTATTTGAACGGCGCCATTCTGGGAATGAACCGTGCGGAAGTGAATCGCAAATATGATGAGATCGTGGATTTTTCGGGCGTGGAGAAATTTATTGACACACCTGTCAAGCGCTATTCGAGCGGGATGTACGTTCGCCTTGCCTTTGCCGTTGCGGCTCACCTTGAACCCGAAATTTTGGTGGTGGATGAGGTGCTGGCTGTGGGCGATGCTGAATTCCAAAAGAAATGTCTTGGCAAAATGAGCGATGTGGCAAGTGAGGGACGAACGGTTTTGTTCGTGAGCCATAACATGCAGGCAATCGTTGCCCTGTGCAGCCGTGCCATTTTGTTGAACCGGGGTTCCATTGTGATGGATGGGAATCCGGTTGAAGTTTTGGAAAATTATATTAATTATGGGCCTGAAGATCTTTCGGACATTAACTGGGCGTACGAGGATGCGCCGGGTTCGGATGCTGTGCGTTTGAAATCTCTGCGAGTTTTGAAGGATAATGGCGAGACGAGCGGCAATTTCAAATTATCCGACACGGTGAAGCTCGAAATGGAATTCTGGGTGATGCGCTCCGGTTTAATCCTCAACCCCAGTTTTCAGATAATTAATCAATTGGGGTATGTTCTTTTTGCCACTACGAATTTCCATTATCCTGAATGGAATGACCGTGTCTATGAACCTGGTTTATATAAAAGCGTTTGCACCATTCCAGGGCACTTGTTGAATGAAGGAAAGCACACCATATCCGCACTGGTGATCCAGAACAAGAGCAATGTTCTTATTCGTGAGAAACGCATCACGTTTAATGTTCATGATGACGGATTGAGCCGGTCTGGATATACGGGCGGTTGGATCGGTGCTGTGCGCCCGCTTTTAGACTGGGACATCGAGATGTCCAATCAGATGCCTTAATGGTGCATGCTTAATTTTTAGGATCATAAAATGATAGAGTTTTTTCTACGAGTAGTTACCAGGCTGGCTGGCAGGGTTCGCTTTTTGATGCCGATTGCTATTCGCCTTTCTGTCGGGTATTTGCAGATCAAATACCGGGCGGCGTTTCTTGAGGAAGATGAGGTAGTGCGCGCGCAGCTATTGCGTCGTCTGGCGCTGCTGCGTCAAAAGATACACCCGCCTATAGAGACCTTTGTTGTAGATGTGAACGTTGAAAACGAATTTCCATTAAAGATGAATGTCTGCCAGCAATATTGTGGAGATATTTACTATGGCATTGGCTTTGAGCACGATGAATTGAATTTTGTGAAGCATTTCGTTACGCCTGGTGGGGTGTTCTTTGATGTGGGCGCAAATATGGGTGTGTATACCCTGCTGGCTTCCCGCCTCGTGGGAGAAGGCGGACATGTCCACGCATTTGAGCCGTTGGCGAATGTCTTTGGCTTTTTGGAGGTAAATGTAGAATTGAATGACGCAAAAAATATCAGTCTGAACCCCGTTGCTGTGGGAGAGGAAGTCGGGGAAGTGGACCTCTTTGTCAATGCGCAAGCTGCGTTGACCGGCCTTGGTCGGACCAACCGTGGCACTCTAGTGGATGTTAAAAAAGTGCCAATCTGGACACTGGACTATTACGCAGAACGGTCGGGTATACAAGCCATCGATTTTCTGAAGGTCGATGTGGAGGGTTTTGAAGGGCATGTGTTGCGCGGTGCGAAGAAGTTGCTTTTGAGTTCGCCTAATTTGATTGTTATGAGTGAACTTGCAAATAAGAATTTTGAGCCATTGGGCTTTTCTGTGAAGGAGGTATTAGAATGGATGCACGGCATCGGTTTTGAAGCTTGGATGATCAAGAATGACGGATTAGGACTGCAGTATGTACAGTCCGGTTTTGATAAATACCCGTTTCAAAATTTTGTTTTCATCCGTCGTGCGAATGAAAAATATAGTTTGCTGAAAAAATATGTATAGCAGAAGTGCGGATAAATAACCCGAAATGAAACTAGGTCAATCATTGAATCCGAATCCCCGGCTGGTCATCTCCCTGGCGGCGGTGGGCATCACGTTTGTGGTCTGCATGATGGCATATGCCATCATGCAGATATACCATACAGTTCAGCCGATCTGGGTGGAACAGGCTGCATACGGGCAGGCGCCCATGTTGGCCTTCTTGGCGCTGATCAACAAAGGTGGTTATTGGTACGCTGTATCGAAAATAGGGTCCGAACGTCATCTGTTGCAATTGCTTGTCCTCGGTGCCCTGGTGCCTTCTTTATTGGATTGGTTTCACGCTCCTCTTTTGTTCGTTACCCCTATTTTTACTGTTTTTCTGGGGTTGTTTGGCTGGACGGTCTATAAAAGAAATGGAAACCTCGGTTATGCTGTGGCAGCCATGCTGTTTTTCTGCGCCATTGCCCAGCTTACTCGGCATACTTGGGGAATTGGCAGTGGTTTTGCTGATTGGCAGTCTATGTTATTGCTCGGTGCTGCGGCGTTGAGTTTGGTCAATGCGCTGATGGAACCCGGTATGGGCTGGATTCGTTCGTTTGCCATATTCATATCCCTTGCCGTTCTTGCGCGGACAACAGCAACGTTTTATGCGGCGGTCATTTGTGCCCCCATGTTGCTGTTGTATTTTATTGAACAATATAAAAGGGAGCGCTCGCTCAAACCACTTGGAATGACGCTTGCAAATGTCCTTGTCATTATTGTGCCTGCTGCCGTAGTTGTAATTGGTCAGCTTGTGAATATGTTCCTGTATTATGGGTCGGTCAATGCATGGCAATTACATCAGCCTTTCCTTGTCTCCAGCGCCAATATCTTTTTGCGTTTGTTAGCGCCGTTTTTAGGGCTTCCCTTTATTGTCGCTTGTGCGACATTGCTTGTGCTAAATCTCTTGAAGATTCTGCCCCCTAAGAATCTGGCTATTATGCGGGTTAGCTTATTGGCAGCCGGGCTTGGTTTTGTATTTGTATTCTTTTTTACGAAACATGCCGATGTTGACCCGTACTTTCTGGAACCTTCCAGGGATTCTCTGCTTGCCTTGGGTGCTGTATTTTTTGTGGCATTCATTGTACTTGCCCGAAAGAATGTTGAGCGTTGGTTTATCGCTCAAACCCAACCAGTGGACTCGGGGCGCGGTGCTTCTGGAGTTGCGATAGCCTGGTGGGCCCTTGGGTTTCTGGGCTTTTTGCTGGTTTACGGCTACACCTCCGATGTTCCAAAAGAGGCAATGTACGCCGTCCCGGCTCTCTTGATTGGCTGCCTGACCCCTGCTTCAACCGTTAAAAATACGACTGTGGCTCTGAACAGGTATTTGCCTGCGGGGTTGGCTGTATTCTCGTTAATTTGTTTTGGGTGGAATTCCTATCAGAACATTGAATTTTCCAGGATTACCAGCCCAGGACAAGATGCGCTACGAGCCGTGCAGCACGATATGGCTCGGGTCATTTCCTCATTAAAGACTGGTATTATCTGGCAAAGTTACACCAGTATTGACTGGGGTATCCCGGTTTCTTTGAGGACCCAGTACGATTTTGGTGAATATCGCCAATATGGCGGGACTGACTTTTATAATAAAAAGGCATATTGGGATACTTGGTATCCAGATATGCCTTTAGATGAATTACAGAGCAATCTGTATGCGCAGGCTGTCAATTGTGTTGATGCAGCGGTGATCCTAAAAGACCCATACCAGCAGCCTGCCGGTATGGAAGATTACAGTTATTCCATTGCTGCTTATGTGGCACGTAATGTGAAAGCGGATTCAAACTGGCGACTTGTTAGCACCCTTGATGGCTGGCCGGACAATACCAAATATCAAGTCTATATGAACATGACCCCGGCTTCATCCCGTAGTTGTAAACACTGATGTTACGACAGCTTTTTACCGAAAATGTGAGATGCAAAAATGGATAATCATTCAGATCAAATTGTCTTGATCGCAGGCGGCGCCGGATTTCTCGGCAGTCATATTGCCAAACGTTTTTTTTATGAAGGATACAAGGTCATCGTCGTGGATGGTATGCTGGATGGCAGTGGCGGCAATGAAAAGAACCTTCATTCGATCCAAAACGATATTCGTTTTATCAAGCTGGATATTTGTGATGTCGAATCGATTGCAGACCTGATTCGCGAAAGCAATGTTGTTGTAGATTGCATGGCATGGACTGCCCATCGTAAGGCATTAAACGATCCTATTTACGATCTGAGATTAAATGCCGAATCGCATCTGCATCTCCTCAAGTATCTGCATTCGGGGCAGAAGGTCATTTACCTTGGATCTCGCAGCCAATATGGTATCCCTGATGTTTCTGTAATTAACGAAGAAACTTCCATGGTTCCAGTGGATGTTCAAGGTATCCATAAACTTGCGGCGGAGTCTTATTACCGGGTGTATTCACGGCTACGAAATTTGAATGTTATCAGCCTGCGTTTCCCGAATTGCTTTGGCGAAAACCAACCGACGCAAGGCGAGGATGTTGGGCTCGTGGGGGGCTTTATCCGTGACCTATTGGATAGAAAACTGGTTGAGGTGTTCGGTAGCCGCCGCAGGCGTGCCCTAGTCTATGCGCCGGATCTGGCTGAGGTTGTTCTGCGGTTAAGTCGTACCCCAATCAGCGGATTCTCTGCATTCAATATTAAAGGCAAGGATATTCACATCAAATCTCTGGTCGAGCTGTTGATCGAGTTGATCGGATATGGGGCTTATCAACTCACATCCCTGCCTGCGGATATTACCGCGATCGATGTCGGGAATGCTGTTTTTGATAACACGAAGCTTGGCGAGATCATAGAAGAAATTCCCTTGACGGACCTGCAAGAGGCGCTTACGGTCACCATCAAATATTTCAAGGAAAAAATGTAATGGAAGATATGATTTGGCGTTGCGATCTGGTGCCTCAATATCAGGCATACCAGCAGGATATTCATGAAGCTATTGAACGTGTCCTTTCTTCGGGGCGTTATATTCTTGCCGAGAACGTTCAGGCTTTTGAAAAAGAATTTTCAGGGTACGTTGGAAGTGCATATGGCATTGGCTTGAATAGTGGTACTGATGCGTTGCTCTTTGCTTTGTGGTGTTTTGACTTGAAGCATGGCGATGAGGTGATTTTGCCGCCTTTTACTGCAATCCCCACATATTCGGCGGTTCGACATTCAGGCGCCACCCCTGTTTTTGTGGATATTGATCCCGAGACGTATCTAATGGATCTGAAACAGGTTAAGAAAGCAATCACTCCACGCACAAAAGCAATCGTCCCTGTTCACCTTTTTGGGAATGCGGTTGATATTGAAGAACTGCGTGATATTATTGGACCCAATATTTATATCTTGGAAGATTGCGCGCAGTCACATGGCGCAATGGTTCGTGGTAAAAAGACCGGCAGGCTGGGTGATATTTCTGCTTTTAGTTTTTACCCAACCAAAAATTTGGGTGCTTATGGCGATGGCGGCATTATTTTGACCGATCATAAGGATTTTGCCGATGCCATTCGCTTGCGCCGTATGTATGGAATGATTAACAAAGATGAATTTATTGTAGATGGTATTAACTCTCGATTGGATGAATTGCAAGCAGCGATCTTGCGGGTGAAATTAAAACATTTGGATGATATGAATACCCGTCGGGCAGAACTTGCTGCCTTATATGCCGATTTGTTGGATCCCTATTACATTCAACCACAAAAAATAAGGGATGGAATCTCTTCCGTCCACCATGTATATAGTGTTCTGTGCCGGAATAGCAGGGATGAACTGGTTCGCTATTTGGAAGGTAAGCGGATCCAAACCAATGTGTATTATCCCATGCCGCTTTCCCATCAAAAGGGATATCTTGCTAGTTTTTCAACCTCGCCTGACTTGCCTGTGGCTCGGAAAATTTCCGAGCGGATTATTGCCCTGCCGTTCTACCCGGAAATGTCTGAAGATATTCTTCGTATGACAGCGAGCGCCATTAATGAGTTCTATGCAGGGAGGGCATTATGATCGATGCAGATGTAAAACTGGGCAGGAATGTCCGCATCTTTAGCCCAGACCAGGTGAATATTTTTGGCTGTGAGATCGGTGATGGCAGCTTCATCGGTCCTTTTGTGGAAATTACCAGAGGCGTGGTAATCGGTAAGGATTGCAAGATCGAAAGCCATTCCTTCCTCTGCACAGAAGTGACCATCGAAGATGATGTCTTTATTGGACATGGTGTTGTGTTTACCAATGATCTCTACCCCCGGGTGGATCGGCAGGTTGTCTATCTTCCAACCCGGGTTGGAAGGGGTGCTAGTATTGGCTCGAATGCAACCCTGGTGGCTGGGATAACCATCGGCGAATATGCTGTGATCGGAGCAGGGGCAGTTGTCAGTAAGGATGTGCCGCCTTATTCGATCGCAGTCGGGAATCCTGCCCGTGTTGTAAGGGAATTTCCGACATATGAAAAAATGCTTGAGTACATGGCTTCCAGACAGGCTTTGAGAGCTTCGAGTTGAAGACCCATTCCCGTTCTATTTCGGTCATTGTGCCGGTATATAACGAAGTTCTTCTTGTTGAAGATTCGATACGTGCCATTTCGGAGTTCATGGATGAAAACTTTGAAGACCATGAGATCGTGATTATTGAGAGCGGAAGCATGGATGGGTCGCACGAGATCTGTGACCGTCTTGCAAGTGCGCTTCCTAATATCAACGTAGTTCATGAGGATAGAAAATCGGGGTTTGGCTCTGCTCTAAAGCTTGGCTACGGACTGGCGTCAAAGGAACTTGTCTGGCTTGTTGTGGTAGATATGCCCTTCCCATTGGAAACAATACACAAGGCGCTACCCTTATTTGATGAATATGATTGCGTTTTTAGTTACCGAGATCATGATGACCGTGGACCGGTAAAACGGCTGCGATCATATCTTTACAATACCCTGGTAAAAACGATCCTCAATGTTAAGGTAAAACATATCAATTCGGCATTTCGAGTTTTTAAACGAGAAATTATACAAGCGCTACCGTTGATATCGGCAGGCTGGACGTTGGATGCTGAAGTGTTATATGAAATCACCCGGCGCAACATCAAATACGCGGAAATCCCCGTATCCCTGCATGATCGTACTGTAGGAACAACCACGTTAACTTTCTGGGATCCTTTCAAAATGATCTATGAGCTAGTAAAAATTGTAGGCGCAAAGGGAAAAATGGGATTATGAATCACGGCGCAGCCTCTTTGTTTATCTGCCCTGAGTGTCAGTGCGGAACACTTCATGTTGAAGAATTTTTACTGTCTGATAAAGATGCCGATCAGATTGTTGATGGGCGTCTGATTTGTGGGCAATGTAAGAATTGGTATCGTATCGAAAATGGTGTCGTTGACCTGCTACCAGCCCGCATCAAACATCTAAATTATGACCGATTCGTGCTCAAGAATATTCGATTCGCCGAAAAATATGGATTGGCCTTATCTGTAGCTGATGAACTCGGAGGCAGCACACCATTAAACAAGACCAAGCCTTTGGGTGCTTTCGAAGATGTGGTTAATTACGAGAAGGATGTCGTAAATAATCGGTTTTATAAGGCGCTTGACGAAACCGCGTTCTTGGATTGGATGAAACGTAATCTTAAGACGGGAAACCTGGTATTGGATGTTGGCTGTGGAAGCGGACGGCAATGTGTCCCACTTGCTGAAGCCGGAATTCGTGCAGTTGCCATGGATATTGATGAAGATATGGTGCTCCTGGCGGCGAAAAAACTGAATGAGGGTTCATTGAGCAGCATGGTGGATCTTGTTGTTGGGGATGGGGAAAACCCACCGGTCAGGGATGAAAGTTTTAATGCAAGCGTTCATTACGGGGTTCTTCACCACCTTACTGAAAAAGATGCTGCTGTTTTTAATGCGTCCCGCAAGGTTGTACCAGGCGGGCTGATGTATACGCTTGATCCGCACAAGAGTTTTGTGCGCTTTATTTTTGATTATTTCATGAAGGTTTGGCAGTTGTGGGTTGAAGAGGCAAGTGAAGACCCTCTCATTACGGAAGAGCAAATCCTCTCATGGATGGCAAAGGGTGGTGTGTATGGGAAAACACGCCTGTCTACTTACCTTCCGCCTCATATCTTTTTTGCCGGATTAAGAACAAACGTGTGGCTGCTCAAACTAACAGACGGGATATTCTCCCGTATCTCTGGTATTCGGAAGGCTGGCGGCGTAATAATTTTTGAAGGAAAGAAGAAGGATTGAGATAATATTACGCATTATGTGCTTAATGCCTAAATGATGTTGTTGAGTTAAATTAACCATGTCTATTAATACAAAAAGCAATTATCTTACTATCTTGATCGCCACCTATAATCGCCTCGAAGCGCTAAAAGTGGCTATTGATGCTATTCAAGATCAGACAAAGTGTTCCCATGAGGTGATTGTCATTGATGGCGGTTCTACTGACGGCACGATTGATTACTTACAATCTCGTAATGACATTACCCCTGTGTTTCAGGGAAAATTATTGGGCGTGCCGCGTTCGTACAACGAAGTATGGCGGCAAGTCGAGAGCAAGTATACCTGCTGGTTGAGCGACGATACGGAACTGGTTAATAATGGAGTAGATTTGGCAATTGAGATCCTCGAGAGTGATCCTGAGATCGGTATGGTAGGGCTGAAAACAAAAGACGTGGTAGGACCGCGTATGTATGTGCCTTATATTGGAGCACTTTCTGAATTGCGCATCCTGAATTGCAATCATGGCGTCATGCCCACAGAGTTGGTGCGAGCAGTCGGTTTTTTTAATGAAGATTATCCAATGTATATGATTGACCCGGATCTGACAGCTTCCATACTATGTACTGGCAAAAAGGTGGTTATGACCAAAAAGGTCAGTGTTCTGCATCGTCCCGAATGGGCGCTTGCAAACAAGGATGAGAAAAAAAAGAAACGATTACAGGGAGTTGACCATGCAGAGATTTACCGACGTAAGTTCAGCTTTCTTCAGAAACGTACAGGATATGAGCACGTCCGGCGTGGTATCCGCTTTTTGCTATATGGTTTGTTCTCAAAAAGACTATCTGACTTTATTATGAATAGTCTGGGGCTGAACTGGCGTGATTGGCGTAATCTCACAAAATCTCGTTTCATTCATCTGTTGGATCCCATCAAGAATCGTTCCAAACCATATCACAATGAACAACACATCTTTCGTAACCTGCTCCGTCATGAACTGAATCCATATGGGCATTTGGTGAAGTAATTGCTCATGAAAATAGCATTGGTTCTCTCACAGGGTATTCATTACTTCTATTACGACCGCGTGGTGCGCGGACTGCATGCCGCCGGGCACGAAGTATGTATTGTTTGTCCCGCCAGTTTTTCTGAAGATGGCAACAAATCGGGACGGGCATTGGTGAAACTCCTTCAAGATGAAGTGGATGTTCAATTTGAAGATGCCTTGCCTCGCAAAAAGGATATTTATTTTGCTGAATTGATCCGCGGTTTGCGTGATTATGCCAACTTTGTTCGACCTGAACATCCCACACCGCATATTGCTGTGGGATGGGTCAGAAAAGAACTTTCTCCCAAAATGATGAGGCTGGTGCAAAAGCCCTTCATCCGTTCTGTGCTTGCCGGGCAAATGGCGCGCCGTTTACTTGTATTCCTTGAGTCGCTCATCCCGCCTGAAGAACAGATAGTGGCATGGTTAAAAAAATTTCAGCCGCAAGTGGTTTTTGTTTCGCCCTATGTGTTTACAAGCTACATTGAAACTGAATATACCAAAGCGGCGAGGTCGCTGAATATTCCGGTAATCGCTTCGTTGTTGAGCTGGGATAACCTTACCAGCAAAGGTACATACAAGGTCAAGCCAGATCGACTCTTCGTGTGGAATCAAAGCCTGGTTGAAGAAGCAGTTCAAATCCATGATTTTGAGGCGCAGCAAGTCTTTGTGACCGGCGCACCGGTGTATGATCCCTGGTTCGAACTCACTCCTGCACAAGACCGCGCTTCCTTCTGCTCTCAATCTGGGATCGACCCGTCAAAGCCATATGTTCTTTATCTTTGTTCTTCCAAGGGAATAGCCGAGCGTGAGATTGAACTGATACACATGTTGGTTGATCAATTCGAAAAAGTGGAGGAAGATGCCCGACCGTCCATATTGATTCGTCCTCATCCTTTTAAGGAAATGGATGAGGCTGTGATTGAGAATGAGTGGGTGCGGGTTTTTCCCAAAGGTGGTCAAAGACCCGACACCGATGAAGCGCGCTCTGCTTATTATGACTCGTTGTATTACAGTGCTGCTGTGATTGGTGTGAACACTACCGGATTTCTAGAATCTGCCATTTTGGATAAACCCTGCCTGACTGTTGTTACCCCGCAAACCAGCCGCGGACAGGAGATGCGAGCGCATTTCAAACACCTGATGGATGCCGGGTATATTCAGGTGGCAAAGGATTTTCCCGAGCTGGTTGAAATGACAATGGAAAATATTTCCGGCAGCGATGCTGGACGAGAGAACCGGGCAAGGTTCGTCCGCAGTTTTATACGACCGCATGGCTTGAAGGTGCAGGCTTCACAGGTAATGACAGGCGCAATCCTTGCTGTTGCCGAAGGATGTGCGCCGGAAGAATGGATGAGGTTTCATGGCTGATTTTCTCAACCCAACCCGTTGCATGATCATTGGTGAGGTTTCACAATCTCACGATGGTAGTTTGGGTATGGCACATGCCTTTATTGACGCTATCGCCAAAACTGGTGCGGATGCGGTCAAATTCCAGACCCATATTGCCGCAGCCGAAAGTACCCCGCAGGAACCGTGGCGTGTAAAGTTTAGCATGCAGGATGCCTCCCGTTACGACTATTGGAAGCGTATGGAATTCACGCCCGACCAATGGCAGGGGCTGGCAGATCATGCCCATGAAAAAGAGTTGATCTTCTTGAGTTCACCCTTTTCGATTGAAGCGGTGAATCTGCTGGATAACCTTGGCATGCCTGCCTGGAAGGTCGCTTCAGGCGAGGTGAGCAACAAGATCCTGCTGGATAAAATGATTGAAACTCGTAAACCTGTCTTGCTCTCGACTGGCATGAGCCCGCTTGCTGAGATCGATGATGCTCTGGATTACATTCGTAAAGCGAATGTTGAATACGCGGTCATGCAATGCTCCACAGCATATCCATGCCCGCCGGAGAAGATCGGCTTGAATATGATCCCCCTGTTACGTGAACGTTATCAGTGTGCGGTGGGGCTTTCCGATCATTCGGGTACCATTTACCCAGGGTTGGCAGCTGTTGCTCTTGGTATCGAAGTACTGGAACTGCATGTGGCGTTCAGCCGAGAAATGTTTGGACCTGATGTGCCTGCCTCGGTAACCACCGGTGAGTTGACCCAGCTTGTGGAGGGTATTCGCTTTACAGAAAAAATGCGCAATAGCCCCGTGGATAAAGATCGTTTTGCAGAAGAAGTGTTGCCACTGCGTAAGCTCTTTACCAAGAGCATTGTGGCTGGCGCCGACTTACCCAAGGGAACCGTTCTCGAAGAACGGCATCTTCGTGTAAAAAAGCCAGGCAATGGGTTGCCTGGCGAACGCATGAATGACCTGATAGGAAAGATATTACTGCGCGATATTCGAACCGATGAGCAGATTTTGGAAGGAGATTTTTCCTAAACGGTATGAAACGTAAAATTTGCGTGGTTGTCACTGCGCGCCCAAGTTATAGCCGCATTCGCACTGCACTGTATGCTATTAAGTTGCACCCCGATCTGGAATTGCAGTTGGTTGCTGCTGCTTCCACCTTGCTGGATCAGTATGGTAATGCCGTGCGCTTTATGGAGCAAGATGGCTTTCAGATCTCCAGCAAAGTATATATGGTGGTGGAGGGCGAGAATCTTGCCACCATGGCAAAGACCACAGGGTTGGGACTGCTTGAACTTGCAACGACCTTTGATAACCTCAAGCCGGATGTAGTCGTCACCATTGCCGACCGGTATGAGACCATTGCCACTGCCATTGCAGCGGCATATATGAATATTCCCCTCGTACATATTCAGGGTGGCGAAGTGACCGGCACGATCGATGAAAAAGTGCGCCATGCCATCACCAAACTGGCAGATATTCACCTGGTTTCAACCAATAGGGCGGCACAGAATGTCATTCGCATGGGTGAAAAACCCGAGTACGTTTTTATTACGGGCTGTCCTTCCATTGATATAGCGGCAAAGGTGATGGAGACGCCCGGACTGGATTTTGATCCATTTAAAAAATATAAAGGCGTTGGTGAAGCCATCAATTACCAAGATGGCTATCTGGTGGTTATGCAACATCCGGTCACAACTGAGTACGAACAGTCACGGACGCAGATAACCGAAACGCTGCACGCCATTAAGGAGATTGGGTTGCCGGTTTTCTGGTTCTGGCCCAATGTTGATGCTGGTTCTGATGGAACATCTAAAGGCATTCGCATTTTTCGTGAACAGGAACACCCTGCGAACATTCACTTCTTCAAAAACATGGTTTCAGAAGATTTCCTCAAACTTGTTTATAACAGCCGTTGCCTGGTTGGTAATTCGAGTGTGGGCATTCGTGAGTCGTCTTATTTGGGAATACCGACAGTAAATATCGGCACACGCGAGGCTGGGCGCGAACGCGGCAGTAACGTGGTGGATGTAAACTACGATAGAAATGAGATTGTGACTGCCATTCGCAAACAAATGAATAATGGCAGGTATCCATCCAACCCGTTATATGGGAACGGGAATGCGGGAGACCGCATTGCACAGATATTGAGTCAAATTCCCCTCAAGTTTGAAAAAAAGCTCACCTACTGAGAATTACAAAAGAAAGGTAATGGAGATGCAAACCAATTTTGATGAAGTGACCGGAAGAAAAAAATTCTTCGACAATGTAAACAAGGAACTTAACAAGTTGATTGACCCCGCTACAGGCAAAGTGCGGGCGGAACTGGCCGAATACGTTCATTGTCCCAACTGTGAAGCAGATTCATATGATCCTCTTTTCGTCAAGCAAGGCTTTGATTTTGTGCGCTGTAAAGACTGTGGATTGGTCTACGTCACACCGCGTTTGCTCGAGAGCGCCACCCTTGCCTACTATGGCGACGCCCCCGATCAAGAATCGATGGTGGATTGGCTGAATGTGCTCACCAATCCCACCAATCAGGCGTGGCAAAGGGTTTATTTTCAAGAAGCAGTGGATGTTCTTGCCCAGCTGATTCCTGCTGGTGGCAAGATCCTGGATATTGGCTGTTCCATTGGCTTATTCATGGAGATCGCGCAAGCCTCCGGCTTTCAATGTGTAGGGCTCGAACCTGAACCTAAATCGCGTGAATACGCCCTTGCACGCGGTTTAAACGTGCGTCCTGACCTTTTCAATGATGCAGGCTTCCCTCCTGAAAGTTTCGACGCCATCACCATGTATGGTGTTCTGGAACATCTTAGTAAACCAAAGCAAATGCTTGCCGACGTATGGAATACCCTAAAACCTGGCGGTGTGGTGATGGTGATCGTGCCTAATATGTATAGTTTTGCCAACGGCACCCTGCACGAGCTTGCTCGTACTTTCACCGGCAGAAACCACCTCAGCTACTTTGCCTGGGATACGCTCTCTGATCTGTTCAAGCGTTCCGGTTATGAAGTTGCCCATCTTGACACCACCCTTGCCGGTCTTGATGCGGTGCTGAACTATTGGCAATTCAACAACCCGCATGCTGATCTTTCTCTAGATTTTCTGCCTCCAAAGATGCGTGAACTTCTTCAAGACCCTGCCGGTCGACAGCAGTTTGAAAAACTGATCCATGATTGGGATATCGGCCTGCGCCTGCGCCTTGCCGCTAGGAAACCTAAATAAATGTCCCGTGTACTTGGCATCATCCCCGCCCGTGGCGGTTCCAAAGGCGTGCCACTTAAGAACATTCGCCAGGTGGCAGGGCGGCCGCTTATTGCCTATACCATTACCGCTGCGCAAGCCAGCCGCCTGCTTACCCGTTGCGTCGTTTCTACAGATCATGTAGAAACAGCGCAAATTTCTGCGGCGCTCGGCTGTGAAGTGATTCAGCGTCCCGCCGCATTGGCACAGGACGACACACCCACGCTGGACGCCGTCAAACATGTTTTTACGACCTTGGAATCACAGGGTGAGATATTCGACTATGGATTGGTCTTGCAACCCACCTCCCCGCTTCGCACCGGGCTGGATATTGATTCAGCGCTTCAAGCATTGTTCCGCTCTGATGCCGACTCGATAGTCAGCGTGTATCAAGTGTCTGACCATCATCCTGCACGCATGTACACTCTTGATAATGGTCAACTCGTCTCTTTTGATAAGCGCTTTGCAACAGCGCGGCGGCAAGACCTTCCCCCTGTCTACCATCGTAATGGCGCCATCTACGCCTTCCGGCGAAACTTGCTCGAACAAAACACTCTGCTTGGGAACCACATCCTGCCTTATATCATGGAAGAAGATCGTTCGCTCAATATTGATAATGAATATGATCTTGTGTTGGCAGATTTTATTTTAGGTAAAAAAAAGTGACAGCAACGTTCAATATCCTGAATGTGGAACCCGATCAATACAGCGCTGAGGCGCGTTCCATCCTTCATACACTCGGTATCTTGGTAGAGATGAACATGGCTCGGGGAGAATTGCTTGCACGCATCCATGAATTTGATGTCCTCATCGTACGCTTACGCCATCGAGTGGATTGTGAGCTGATGACTGCTGCGCCACGACTGAAGTTCATTGTCTCCGCAACTACCGGATTAGACCATATTGACCTTGGCTATGCAGCTCAAAAGGGGATTACCGTGTTGAGCTTGCGGGGTGAGGTGGAATTTCTGAGATCGATACCTGCTACTGCAGAGCTAACTTGGGGATTGTTGCTTGCTTTGTTGCGTCATATTCCTTCAGCACATGGCTCTGTGCTCGGAGGGAACTGGCTGCGTGATGACTACAAAGGGCATGACCTGAAAGCAAAAAGACTGGGGGTAGTAGGGTTGGGGCGTATTGGCGAAAAGATCGCTGCTTATGGAAATGTGTTTGGTATGAGCGTTGGCTTTTATGACCCGTTTCGTACTTACTGGCTGCCAAATGTTCACAAATATCAGACGTTAGAGGATCTGCTTCAAAATAGCGATATCCTCAGTGTACATGTACCGTTGAATCCTGAAACCGAAAAGATGATTGGCGCGAACGAATTCAGCTGTCTGCACAGGGGCGCTTATTTAATCAATACATCGCGCGGTGGCGTGTTGGATGAAGATGCATTGCTGGCGGCTCTGCAGAATGGTCAGCTTGCCGGTGCAGCATTAGATGTGTTATCGAACGAACAGCAGTTTGCACAGGGAGCGCCCAACCTATTGGTTGAGTATGCCCGCTCTCATACCAATTTGATCATCACTCCACATATTGGTGGCGCCACCTATGAATCCATGCATATAACCGAGTTGTTCATGGTTCACAAGCTGGCTGCCTGTCTGAAAAAAGGAACGATTACTTCATGAAAGTCTTGTTTGTATCGGCTAGCCACAGCAATTTCTTTGCCATCGACCCTGTCTTACGTGAGCTTTTCAGGCGCGGTCATCAAGTTGCTTTAATTGTGGGCATGCAGAAAAAACGTAACCTGCCGGATGATGCCCTCCAGCAAGCTAAAAAAGAACTTCCGCAGCTTGTCGTGCAGCCTTTATCTACGCGCCGGTTTTTACGCGGTTTTACCCGCACCTTGCGCGAGGTGTTGAATTACGCGCATGTGTTGAACAGTGAGGAAACCCGTCTTTGGGATGCTGCCAAATGGGATCGTTTCTTCCCCCGTTCCCTGTGGCGCATCCTTTCTTCACCTTGGGGAAAGGCAAAGTTGAAGGATCCATCTTTCCAAAAGATACTGCGTTCTGTGGAGCAAAGTATCCCTGTTGATTCTGCGATCCGTGAAGAGATTCGAAAACATGCTCCGGATCTTGTTGTTCTGTTGCCGTTGCTTAATCCCCAGCCTTTAGAGGCGGAATATCTGCGTGCCGCCCGGTCACTGGGTATCCCCACCATGTACTTCATGGTCAGTTGGGATAATATTTCCACCAAAGGCACCTTTCATGGTCAGCCGGACTACAGCATTGTTTGGAACGAACCGCTTGCCGAAGAGTTGGTTCGCCTTCATGGCTTTCCGCAGGAGTATATTTTTGTTATTGGCGCACCTCGTTTTGCGCACCTGATCCGCGGTGTGGGTGAGCATGTTCAGCCGCGTGAGGTGTTCTGTCGCCAAACTGGGTTGGATGTCGATAAACCTTATATTTTATATGTAGGCTCCACTTTCCTTGTGAGTAGCGGATATAAAAAAGAGATCGATGAATCCGTTCTTATCGTCGAAGCCGCTCGTGCGATGATGGAAGATTCGCGCACTCATGATGTGAATATTCTGGTACGCCCACATCCCTTAAATTCGGGTTTTGTCACTCAATTGCTGGCGTTAGGTTTGAAAAACATCTTTGTTTTTCCGGAAACAGGTGAAATACCAGACACGATTGAAAAACAGGAACGTTATTACAACTCCATCCGGCACGCCATGGCAGTGGTTGGCGTGAATACCACTGCATTCCTTGAAGCGGCGGCGTTGGATAGACCCTGTATTACCGTCTTTTCCAAAAAATTCTCTGAAACCCAGGAATTGCCTCACTTCCATCATCTTACGGATGCCGATTTATTGGAAACAGCATATGGTACGGCCGGGTTGGTTCAAATCGCTGGAAACATTAGGCAAGGGCTGGATTTTCGCCAGAATGAGCGCCATGCTTTTGTGAAAAACTTCCTTGCGCCAAGTGAAACGCCTGCGCCCCAGGCATGCGTGGACGTTTTGGAAGAGGTGGCCTCCAAAACGTCCACCATGAATCGGGGAGCGTGAGATGAAGATCCTTCACATCGTACCTGAGAGTTTTACGATTCCGCACCTGCGCTATCTGGGTAG
The DNA here is from genome assembly GCA_016714565.1 of Candidatus Villigracilis propinquus. Lineage (GTDB taxonomy): Bacteria > Chloroflexota > Anaerolineae > Anaerolineales > Villigracilaceae > Villigracilis > Villigracilis propinquus. Next base: position 88,460 of record JADKDM010000009.1, on the reverse strand, counting down.
TACGAAGGATATTCTGGGACGGATCGAGTATTTTGCAGATCGCGCGTTGGACGTGGATCAACTGGTCGTTGAACGGTCAGATGAAACTCTTTTGGAACGATTACGTTCTGTCCCCTTGGAGCGTTATGCTGTAGTCTTTGTTGAAATACCGGTTTACCCGCTTTCGATCGAATTCATTCGTCAGACCAGCCCAAAGACAAAAGTGATTTGCCGGTCTATTAATGCGGAACTGTATCATCAACTGCATACATTCCTTTCAAACTCCACGTATCAATGGCGGAATGGGGCGGGCGTGTTCTCCTCGTTTCTCAGCAACCTGCGCTTGTTGAAGGGTAGTCATTATCGCTTGAAGTTGGACTATAAATGCGGGAATGCCTCCAATATTTTGTTTTCGATCACAGATTGGGAGACAAGGTACTACTGGAATTATATTGTGGGATCCAAAGCTAGGAATCTACCGTATTTTCTGCCCGCTAAATATGAAGAGGAAATTCACTCTCATGTTGGCGCGAAGGAAGATATTTGTGTATCTTTCATGGGCGTGAATGTTGGTGCGGGTTCCTTTTTGGCGGACTCGTTATACAATTTCAATAAACTGGTCGGCGGGCTGAAGGACGGCTGCCCGAACTGGAGATTTATGGCAACCAGCGATACCAGCGATGTGGGTAGTGACATTCATTTGACGGAACGGATTACAACAACGGGATTCTTAAAGTCCCCCTACCCGCTTTTGTCCCGTGCAAAGGCAGTGGCGATCTTATCTCCTTATGGTTATGGATTTAAGACCAAGATCCTTGAGGCTATTGTTGCTGGTTGTTATGTGTTGCTTCCATACCAACTCAAAAAACGTCTGCCAGATATGGTAAAACCCTTCTGTATTGAGGTGGATTTGACTTCCACGGCTTCGTTCAAGCAGGCGCTTTCCCAGTGCATGGAACCGTTCCCGGTGGGTAACCCCAATACAGGGCTCAAGTTAGAGGCATTTGCCGCGTTAGATGCGGCTTTGCAGTAATATGTGTTTGGCAGGTATACTTGCGTTTTTGTAACGGGAAGAATAAAAGTTTGTCATTATTTTTGAGCCTTGTTCGTCCGGGCGCCTATTCAATGGAGGTACTATGGCACGAGAATTAAAGATCGATGGGGTGGAAGTTTCAGACGACAGCGACTGCTATGTCATCGCCGAGATCGGTAATAACCATCAGGGCGATCTACAAAAGGCGAAGGAAATGTTCAAAGCCGCCAAGGATTGCGGTGTGAATGCGGTCAAATTACAAAAGCGGGATAACAAATCTCTATTGACGCGCGCTGCATATAACAAGCCTTATGAGAACGAAAATAGTTTTGGCGCAACCTACGGCGAACACCGCGAAGCGCTGGAATTTGGAAAGACCGAATATGTTGCATTGAAAAAATACGCGCAGGAACTTGGCCTGACCATGTTCTCCACCGCCTTTGACATAAAAAGCGCCGACTTCCTCGCCGAACTCGATATGCCTTTATACAAGGTTGCCTCCGGCGATCTGAAGAACACCCCGCTTCTCAAGCACATTGCAAAGATCGGCAAGCCGATGATCATCAGCACCGGCGGCGGCACAATGGAGGATGTCCAGCGCGCGTATGATGTGATCATGCCCATCAACTCGCAGTTGTGCATCCTGCAATGCACGGCATCCTATCCCGCCGAACCAGAGGACTTGAATCTACGCGTCATTACAACCTATCGCGAGAAATTCCCGGATGTGATCGTCGGTCTCTCTGACCACGAGAATGGAATTGCGATGGCATTGGCAGCGTATGTACTTGGCTCGCGCATGGTGGAACAGCACTTCACCCTCAACCATACCTGGAAGGGTACCGACCACGCCTTCTCTCTCGAACCGATCGGGATGCGTAAACTTGTCCGCGACCTGCGCCGTGTGAAAGTGGCGATGGGTGATGGTGAAAAGAAGATATATCCCAGCGAAGTCAATCCCATCACCAAGATGGGAAAGAAACTCGTCGCTTCGCACGACCTGAAAGCTGGTCATACACTAACGGCAGAAGACATCGCTGTGAAATCGCCCAGCGACGGCATTCCGCCGTATGAACTGGATAATGTCATTGGCAAAGTCCTCACGAAAGATTTGCTTGAGGACGATAATTTTGCTTTCGAGAATTTGAAATAGAAAGACTTTGCAGGTCACGCTTCGAGCGTGACCTGCTTATGGCTCAAAGGTACACATGCTTCCCAACCAAATTCCAAATTGGATCGGCACACAGGAACAACCTACTCAAGCGAATGAGTGGTTCGATAAACTCAACCCTGCCAACGGACAAGTCCTCTGCAAGGTGGCGCGTTCACGTCGCGCGGATGTCTTGCAGGCTATTGAAGTTGCGAAACGTGCGCAAACTGCCTGGGCAGATACGCCCGCCGTACAGCGCGGCATGATCCTGCACAAGATCGTGGTGGGGATGCAAAACCGTCAGAGTGAGATCGCTGCCATTGTCGCCTCTGAAACTGGAAAGTCCCAGAAAGAGGCGTTGGGTGAAACCGGCGGAGCCATCCAATGCGGATTGTTCTATGCCAGCGAAGGTCAGCGTTTGTATGGTCGCACTACTACAAGCGGCACGGCAAATAAATATGCCATGACCATTCGCCAGCCGATCGGCGTGGCGGGGTTGATCATCGCCGCGAATACCCCAATCGCGAATGTGGCGTGGAAAGTTTTTCCGGCGCTAGTCTGTGGTAATGCCGCCATCTTGAAAGCCGCTGAAGATACACCAGCTACTGCATGGATCTTCGGACAAATTGCAAAGGATGCTGGTCTACCCGATGGCGTGTTGAGCATCCTGCAAGGATTTGGTGAAGAAGCGGGTGCGCCGTTGGTGGAACACCCCGATGTGGGAGTGATCAGCTTTACAGGTTCGACAGAAGTGGGACGCATCATTCAGCGTTCGGCAGGGGAGCGCTTCGCGCGCATCTCGCTGGAACTGGGCGGGAAGAATCCGCTTGTGGTGTGTGATGATGCCGATCTGGAGAATGCTGCCAAGTGGGTGCTGCTCTCCGCGTTCAGCAATGCAGGACAGCGATGTGCATCCACAAGCCGCATCATTGTATTTGAGTCAATCTATGAAAAGTTCCGCGATATGCTCGTGGAGAAAACAAGGAAGCTGAAGGTTGGCATCACAGATGATTGTGATTTTGGCGCAGTCATCAATGAAGGCCAATTGATCAATATGGTGGATGCCGTGCAAAAGGCAAAAAAGAACGGCGCTACGATCCTGTGCGGCGGCGAGCGCATGACCGATGACGAACATCGCGGCGGTTATTTCATGGCACCGACCTTGATCGAGAACGTCCAGCCGCACGATGAGATTTCAGAGTGCGAGTTGTTTGGGCCTGTTGCGCTTTTATTCCACGCAAAGGATTTTGAGCACGCGCTGGTGATGGCAAACGATACTCCGTATGGATTGACCGCCAGCATCCACACCAAGAGTATCCATCGTGCAACACGATTCTATGACAAGGTGCAAACAGGCGTGGCGGTCGTCAATGCTGGGACTCACGGCTCCGAGCCGCACATGCCATTTGGCGGGCGTAAACTTTCGGGCAACGGTTCGCGTGAACCGGGCACCGAAGCGCTCAATATTTATTCTGAATTGAAGGACGTCTATATCAACATAGACCCAGCGCAGGTATGAGTAAAACCAACCCTTCGATCATTGCCTTGATTCCGGCGCGTGCTGGTTCAAAACGAGTGCAGGGCAAGAATATCCGTCCACTAGCGGGGCATCCTTTGATTGCGTACACGATCTGTGCCGCGAAGCAGAGCGGAGTCTTTGCGGATATTCTCGTTTCGACAGATTCGGAAGAATATGCCGAGATTTCCCATCAATATGGCGCGGAGGTTCCTTTTCTTCGTCCGGCGGAAATTTCAGGCGATCTTTCATTGGACATTGAATGGCTGGATTTCACGTTACGCAAGCTCAAGGAGATGGGACGTGAATACGATTGCTTCAGCATTTTACGCCCGACCAGTCCCTTCCGTTTGCCGACGACCATTCAACGGGCGTGGAAGGAATTCCAAGATGAAGAAGGTGTGGACTCTCTCCGCGCTGTGGAGAAAGTAAAAGATCACCCTGGCAAGATGTGGGTAATTCGTGGCAGGCGTATGATGCCGCTGCTTCCTTTTGGCCCAAAAGAACAGCCTTGGCACAGCACACCGTATCAGGGATTGCCCGAAGTCTATTCGCAGAACGCCAGCCTTGAAATAGCATGGTCGCGGGTGGTATTTAATGGAAGAACGATTGCAGGTGAAGTGGTTATGCCTTTCATCTCGGAAGGTTACGAAGGTTTTGATGTGAATCATCCCTACGATTGGGAACTGGCGGAACGTCTGGTTGCGAGGGGAGAGACGGAACTGCCAAAGGTAGAGAAAGTTTCATAAAGAAGAATCAGGCGCAGGCGTAGAAAGAAGCGCAGTGTCTACAAAGAGGAAAAAATGGTTGAACTGAAATTGATCCCCGTTGAAGAATTCAATCGCGTGCGTAATGCTTCGATTGATAAATATGAAAAGTTGAAATTGATCGCGGATATGTGCCGCGCGAACACGCTGGTGGAAGTGAAGCGTGCTGGTTCGGGGGCATCTCGGCTCGAGCTTCAGCGCGATGGATATTGTGGTTTGGATGTATTATGAAGAAATGAATACGCTCAAGGTTGGTTTCGACAGCCCCGACCGCGATATTTATTTTTCGTCGAAGGGACATGATGTGCCCGGCCTGTATGCGGTACTGCATTCGCTCGGTGAAATTCCTGAAGAGAAGCTGCTTGCGCTGCGTCGCCTCGGCGGTTTGAATGGACATCCCGATATCAGCAATCGCGGCATGGAAGCAAATTCGGGTTCACTTGGCATGGGCATCTCGAAGGGACGCGGCATGGCGTGGGCGAAGAAGCATAACGGCAATCAGGGCCATGTGTTCGTGATGACGGGCGACGGCGAATTGCAGGAAGGCCAAAATTACGAAGCGCTGCAAGTGACCGCGCATCACAAGACGGATAATCTCACGGTGATCGTGGATAACAACAAAGTGCAGTCTGATAAACCTGTTGCGGAAATTATTGACATCGGAAATCTCGATGAAAAATTCAACGCCTTTGGCTGGCATGTAATCCGCATTGACGGACATGATTTCCGCCAGTTGGAAAAGGCGCTTGCCGAAGCGAAGCAAGTCAAAGGTAAGCCGCAGATCATTATTGCGGATACGATCAAAGGACGCGGTATTTCGTTCATGGAACACCCCGCTGCGCTTGAGATCGGCAAGGGATTGTATCCCTGGCATTCGGGCGCACCCGATGATGCCGCATTTGATTTGGGTTACAACGAACTGATCGCACGCATTAATGCTGAGCTGAAATCTGTTTCGCTTAATCCGCTTCAATTGAAATCTGTTGAGCCTGAGGCGAAAGCCGCAGCGCCAACTGTGCTCGAAGGGGAACCTCTCAGTCAGGCGGCATTGGAACGTCTCGCGGTCAAACCAACGGATGAATATGTCTCGCGTGCGTATGGTCAGGCATTGGTGGAACTCGCTGCCACGCGCAAAGATATTGTCGTGTTGGATGCCGATCTTGCCTCCGATTGCAAAGTCCGTGATTTTGAAAATACGTATCCAGACCGCTTCATCGAAAACGGCATCGCCGAGCAGGACATGGTTTCGATGGCGGCAGGTCTTGCTCGTCAGGGACTTCTGCCCGTCGTCAATTCGTTTGCGAGTTTCCTCGCTTCGCGCGCGAATGAGCAGATCTATAATGCTGCGAGTGAAAAATCTAAGATCATCTATGCGCTGCATTATGCAGGTTTGATTCCTGCTGGTCCGGGCAAGTCTCACCAAAGTCTGCGCGATATTTCGCTCTTCTCCGCGCTGCCGAACTGCCTCGTCATTCAACCGTGCAACGCGGAAGAAACCCGCATGGCCGTGGAATACTGCGTCAATCAAACGGATGAAAATTCTGCGCTGCGAATCATTATTGGCCCAAGTCCGCGTCGCATCGCGCTCCCGGCTGGATACGCGTTTAAGCTCGGGCAGGGCACCCAGCTGACAGCGGGGAAAGACGCGGTCATGTTTGCGTATGGGCCTGTCATGCTGCACGAAGCGCTGCTCGCCAGTGAACTGCTTGCCGAGCGCGGATTCGGCTTGAGCATCATCAACATGCCCTGGCTCAACCGCGTGGATGTGAAATGGCTTGCTGAAACACTCAAGCCTTACTCTACCATCTTCATGCTCGAAGATCATCATCCCGCTGGCGGCCTGATGGACAACATCCTCACAGCCTGTGCCGAGAACGGATTATTGAACGGCAAACAGATGGTCAAGTTCGCGGTGGAAGGCTATCCCGCCTGCGGTACACCGCAACAGGCGTTGGCCTATCACGAATTGGACGGCTTGTCATTATCCAAGCGTGTGATGAAGTATTGTGGATGATCAATGCCTGAAATAAAAATTGGAATTCCCCTGCACGGCAAGATGGCGGCGCGAGCTTTCCATCAACCGTCCTTTCGTGAGCGTCTCACGGAAGGTGGGTTCAAGCCGCTGTATTTTCTCAGCCCGACCTACTTCCGAGCTTTTGATTTTGATCCTGGAAAATATTTTGAATTGCAGGTGGAACAATATGATGCGCTGTATCAGAAACATTTTTTTTTGCAACAACTAAGGATGTTACGTCGCTTTGTAGTTGTTACAGATACAACAGATCTGCGTTTTCGCGAAACCATTGAGAATAAATTGTTTGAAGCGACCCTGTTGGGGATGTCGGGACAAATGGCGTTTGTTAACTTTATCCGCCACATACCAGGTATGGGACGTTTTCTTGGCTGGCTTGAAAAACAATTCTATGTCACTCATGCTCACGATAAGATGTTTATAGAACAGGAAATTTCTTGTGTGCTAACGCCGGGCATGGGGAATTTTGGTTTTTGGAATGAAGGCAGTTTTGCACTTGAAGCTCAGCGTATGGGGATTCCCGCTTTTGCCGCCATTACAAATTACGATAACATTGTAAATATGGGTTATCGAGGTTTCAATCCTGCATGCCTTGCTGTTTGGAGTAAACAAATGGCAGATGAGGCAATCCGCTTGCACCAGTTTCCTGCCAGTAAGATCGAGATTACCGGTCCCATACAATACGACCGGTTTAAATCACACCTTCCAAAGAACCGATCTGAGTTTTTACAATCGCTAAATCTTGACCCTTCAAAGAAAACCATCTTGTTTGCAGGCGGAGTTAATATCCATCATTACTTCGATATTTATCGCGTCTTTGTCAGGCAGAAGGAAAAAATTTGGCGTGAGCCGTTCAACCTTGTAATTCGTCCCTACCCGCATGTCAAACTTCTAGGCTCTCCAGCCTGGAAAGTACTGGAGGATATGTTTAGAGATGCAGGTGCGTATATATCTAATCCCGGATCGATTGACGCAACTGGAGATCGATCCGCCGAATTGAGCATGGATCTTTCCTTTAATGAAGGACCGGATGAATTGAATTACCTCCTGCATTATTGTGACGTAATGGCCAATTACTTTTCCACTATTGGTCTTGAAGCTGCAATTTGCGACCTTCCTACAATTCATGTGGGTTTTGACACCTATACCTTCGGTCAGCGTTTTAGTGTATCCACGAGATTCCTGCAGAGCCAGACGCACAACCGCAGGCCATTGCGTCTGGCCGCCTCCCGTGTGGCAAAAAACGAAAAAGAACTCTTTGCAGGGCTGGAAGCATATCTTGGTGATCGTACGCTTGAGCGTGATGCCCGCCTCGCTTATGCTGAATCCGAATGTGGCGAACTGGATGGACAATCTGGTTCGCGCTTGGTGAAAATGATTAAGAGCAGAATATAAAATGAATGCAGCTGGAAATAAGATGGTCCCTAAAAAAGACGGCTTCTGGAAGAAAGATTATGTCACCTATCGGCGCTTGTGGCTTGACGCATGCCTGAGTGCTTTCTCGAATGAAATGCGCGGTACGGTTCTGGATATTGGCGGCAAGCGTGAGAAAAAACGTGGTTCATTTCAGCCGCCAGAAAATCAGGCGCGGACATGGTGGTATATAAATCTTGATTGGGGAACCAACCCCAATATTTTCGCAGATGTCACGCAAACTCCCCTGGAAGATCAGAGTATAGATTGTATTCTCTGCACTGAAGTTTTGGAACACCTGCCTGACCCACAGGCTGGTGTGGATGAAGTTCATCGCCTCTTGCGTAACGATGGAGTTGCTTTGTTTCTGTACCATTTTTCTACCCTGTTCATGCAGACCCTTATGACTTTCAGCGGTTTACCGAAGACGGTTTACGTAAACTTTTTTGGGAATTCAAATCCGTTGAGATATATCGGATGGGTGGGTATGCGGGGTCTTTGGGATTGATGATAGAGTTAGGAATTTCTGGGCTCGGTGGAATATCCGTTTTGCGCAAGACCCTGCGTTGGGCAATGAAATGGATCTCCCGTGGATTATGTTGGTACGATCTATCCACATTTGGCAGTGAAAGCTTATCGTGGCAAAAGTTTACAACTGGTTATTTTTTGAAAGTCGTCCGTTAAAGATGAAACTTGGCATCAAAACTGCGTGGGATTTCCTGTCAACCGAGCTTTCCATGTTGGGTAGTCGGTTTTCCACTGCTGATCTTTCCATCTTTCACGAATTTGATCCGCCCCCGGCTGGTGGAGGACATCAATTCCTGCGTGCTTTTGTAGAACAGGCAAAGGCGCGTAACTTGAAAATCGAAAATAATACGATCTCTCGTTTAACTCGGGCCTGTTTGTTTAATTCATTTAACTTCAATGGAAAACGCTTGTTGCGGATGAAACGCAATTCAGTATTATATGTTCATCGAGTGGATGGGCCAGTGGATGTTTATCGCGGACGGGATGATGGCGTTGATAGAGGTATTTTTACAGTTAATCAAAAAATCGCGGATAAAACCATTTTTCAATCCCGCTACAGTCTTGAAAAGCATTTGGAGCTTGGTATGCAATTTCAAGAGCCGATTGTGATCTTGAATGCCGCCGATCCGAAAATTTTCCATTCGCGAGGCAGGGTAACCTTTTCAAACAATCGAAAGTTGCGTTTGATCGCTGCCAGTTGGTCGGATAATATCAATAAAGGTGCGTCTGCCTATCAATGGTTGGATGAACATTTGGATTGGCATCGGTTCGAGTTTACATTTGTTGGACGCAGCAAAGTTACATTTAAGAATATTCGTGTCATTCCGCCGGTTGACTCAGTCTGCTTGGCGGATTTATTGCGAGAGCATGATGTTTATATTACAGCCAGTAAAAATGACCCTTGTTCCAATTCACTGGTCGAAGCGCTATCGTGTGGCCTTCCTGCTGTCTATCTTCAAAGTGGCGGCCACCCTGAGATCGTGAATCAGGCCGGGGTGGGGTTTGAATCGGCGGAGCAGATCCCCGAATTGCTGGATCAGATAGTTGAGTCATATGATGCGTTTCAGTCGCGGATTTCCAATCCATCCATTCAGGAAGTCAGCGAAAAGTATTTGAAGGTTTTGGAATTGTTGTAATGATGAATCAATTAGCGGAACGTGTAGCGAAACAGGCGCTCAGAGTAGCTTCATGGAATTGGAGGCCAAACTCCCATTTGATCTTGTATGGGGATAATGCCGGCTGGTCGTTGGATTGGGATATGCGCGAGCTTGCAAATATTACAAGGCGGCTTGGTGTTCGTCTGGCCAGACCGTATTGGAAACATGCTGCTTCGCCTCAATCCATTTTCTTTGCCAGCCAGTTTTTTCTTACTCAGGACGATTGGATGCGCTTTCTGCCGCATCGGATCGGTTTTTCCTATTTTCACGGGCTGCCAAATACAGGGGATGAACTGCTTGATAATGTTTATAAGAAGTTGTGTGTCCACCATGATCGGATAACGCGCATTCAGGTTTCACATACGCAAATGAAGAATGTAACGTTGGAAACAGGCATAGACCCTTCCAAGGTGTTCATGATCCCAATTGGCATTAACTTAAACTTCTTTCCTTTGAGGACGGACGAACAAAAAAATATCATGCGCGACAAGCTCGGGATTCCCCGCTCGGCGTTTGTGATTGGTTCTTTTCAAAAGGATGGTGTAGGCTGGGCAGAAGGGCTTGAGCCCAAACTGATCAAAGGGCCGGATGTTTTCCTGTCTGCGGTTCGCTTGCTTAAGAAGGATATTCCAGAATTGTATGTGCTGCTGACTGGCCCTTCACGCGGTTATGTGAAACGCGGATTGGAAGAAATGGGCGTTCCGTATAAACATACGTATTACCAAAACTATCCCGAGGTCTCAGGGATGTTTAGTGCACTTGATCTGTACATGGTGGCATCACGACAGGAGGGCGGACCGAAGGCCATTCTTGAAAGCATGGCCAGCGGCGTGCCGTTGATCACAACGCGCGTGGGGCAGGCAATGGATTTAGTAAGACATGGTGAAAATGCGTGGATGACGGATGTTGAAGATTTTGAAAACCTGGCCACGCTTGCCTTGCAGGTTTATGGACTGGGTGCGGATTCTCTGCAGCCGATCTTGAAGAACGCGCGATCTACCGCTGAAGCAAATTCCTACGACTCGCAAACTCTGTTGTGGGGCGAGTTCATGAAGGGCTTTGTTGAAAGCGCCTAGTCACGGCGTGTATGATTATGAAAAGGCTACCGCATTTTTTTAAGAAAGTATTTCCGCGATTTTCCCGCTTTGTATTCCGTTTGAGGGATGTGATGTTGAGTCTACCTATCCGTTTCCAGATTCTTCGGCTGATGAAGAGTGGCGCACATCCATCGGTTGCTTACCTGACCTTCAATTTTCCAAAACCTCCTGCTCTGCGAAGCGAGTTTACACACGGTGGCTCTGTCAAACTGACCTATCTTGCAGAAACTTTTCCACATAACTTTCCGTCAGCGAATTTGCTCTACGCAGTTAGCAGTGTTGGACATCCTTTACAGATGGAAATTCTTACAGAGGCTAGGCTTAAAGGATTGAGTATCATCGTAAATCAGAATGGTGTGGCATTTCCTGCGTGGAATGGTAACAATTATGAGATATCAAACAGTGAGTTAAAAAAGGTGATAGGCTTCGCTGATTTCATTATTTATCAGAGTCGTTTTTGTATGAGCAGTGCAGAAAGATATATCCAGCCGCCAAAGGTACCGCATGAAATTGTATATAACCCTGTTGATACTGTTCATTTTTCGCCCCAGGTTAATGTTGAAAAACCAAAAGAATTGACATTGTTGCTTGGCGGAAATCAATATGAAAAATATCGCCTTGAGTTGGCTTTTAAGTCTCTTCAATCCTTGCTGAAACATGTGCCGAATGCTCGTCTGATCGTTACGGGGAAATTGTGGCGGCCGTATTATGAATCTGATGAGTGGGTGACCCGTGCTTTGAAGGAAATGAGCATAACAGATCACGTTACGTTTACAGGTACATATACACAAGCGCAGGCACCACAATTGTATTCGCAAGCGCACATGCTAATCCACACCAAATATGCAGATCCCTGTCCGGGTCTGGTATCCGAGGCTCTGGGATGTGGACTACCGGTAGTTTATGTAGGTAATGGAGGTACTCCTGAACTGGTTCAAGAAGCAGGTGTTGAAGTACGTGTGGAGCACAGTTGGGAAACCATCAATTTGCCAGCGCCAGATAAAATGGCTGAGGCTGTTTTGCAAGTGTATTCCCGCTTGGATGATTATTCACAAGCTGCCCGCCTGCAGGCACAGAAATTTTCACTGGAAAATTTTATCGTTCGCCATAAGGAAATTTTCGAGAAAGTGTTGGGGTTTTGAGAATGAGATTGTCTGTCATCATTTGTACGAGGAACCGTTTTGAAGATTTTAAAAAGACTCTGCCTTCAATAATGATGCAGACCCGTTTGCCAGATGAATTGATTGTGGTTGATTCGTCTGACACACAGCGAATTGAGACGTATCTTGATTCAATATCTTTTCCTTTTCCTGTTCGCTATTTTCACACCCAGCCGGGACTCACATTGCAACGCAATCATGGTATTCGTGAGAGTACGGGCGATTTGATCTTCTTCTTTGACGATGATGTAGAATTAGATGCGAATTATCTTGCAGAAGCCGAAAAAGTTTTTGCAAGTGATATGAACAGAAAAATTGGCGCTGTTGGTGGACAGGTCGTTAATCCATATGGTAATCAGATGCTGACCTTCCGTCTCCGTTTTGAACTTGTAGTGTTTGGCTTTTTCCGTTGTTTTTTTGGCTTGGTTGGCAGCGGTAACGGTAGATTTCGTTTTTCAGGAATGCCAACTCACCTTCCTGTTCTGGAATATAGTAAATATTTTGAGTGCCTTTCTGGCTGTTGCATGGCTTTTCGGCGCGAGGTGTTTGAGAAGGCAGCCTTCGACGAATCCCTTGCCCTCTATGGGCTGATGGAGGATGTTGATATTTCCAAGCAGACTTTGGATGCCGGGTATAAAATCTGTTATCAGGCGACTGCCAGGCTGGTGCATAATGAAAGCCCGACCAATCGTTTGGATCGTCAGCGCTGGGCTGAGATGACCGTCACCAATTACAATTATCTTTTCCGAAAAAACTGGGCTCGTGACTGGTTCCGCTGGCCGTTCTATTATTGGGCGCTGCTGGGGTTGATCGTGATTAACCTGCATAACAGGGATGCCTTGCGTGGCACTCTCAGCGGAATTAAAAAGCTTAGGCAGGGATAATCCATGCCCGTTGCGCTGATCACCGGAATCTCGGGTTTTGTTGGCAAGCATCTTCAACAGCGATTGGCTGGGCAGGGATGGCAGGTCTACGGCTTTGATGTTCGATCTGGAATGAAAGATGTCTTCGTCGGCGACTTGACTGACCGCGCCGTGATTTCCCATGCCATTTCAGAGAGCAAGCCTGATGTTATTATTCACCTTGCTGGAGTGATCAAATCTGCCGCGCCTGAGATCTTTTATAAGGTAAACCTTCTCGGCACGCTGGCTTTGTTGGATGCGGTTGTTGAGTCGGGCCTTCACCCAAAGATCGTGGCGGCAAGTTCCAGCGCGGTGTATGGACGAAAATCCGGTGAGCGGCCAATCTCCGAGCGGGTGCAGTTGCATCCGGTAACGGATTATGCGGTCAGCAAGGTGGCACAGGAAGCGGCGGCCTTGCGGTATTATTATGACTCGTACGCTTTGCCGGTTATGATCGTGCGCATGTTCAATTTGTTGGGACCCGGCCAGCCGGCAGATTTGGCTTGTTCTGCATTTGCGCGGCAGATTGCGCTGGCGGAACGAAGCGGCCAGACCGAGATCGTGACCGGGAATTTGGATGCCCGTCGTGATTTTGTGGACGTGCGTGATGCTGTCCGTGCTTTTGAGTTGATCGCTCAAAAAGGGAAGCCTGGTCAAATTTATAATGTCTGTTCGGAGCGCGGTGTAGCGATCCGCAAATGCCTGAGAGAGATGATGTCCATGTCGACGAATCAATTGTCGGCTAGGGTGGATGCGGATCGAGTTCAGAAGGACGATGTGCCTGTGCAGGTGGGCAGTTATCAAAAGCTGCGCAAAGCCATGGGCTGGAGTCCAAAGATATCGCTGCATCAGTCGTTGACCGATCTGTTGAATGATTGGCGTGTGCGCGTTGCAGAAGTGGAGTCGAAATGATTTGGAACGGTAAAAAAGTTTTGGTGACAGGTGCTGGCGGGTTTATTGCCAGTCATTTGGTGGAACGATTGGCGAGCGAAGGAGCGCAGGTGCGCGCGTTCGTCCGCTATAACTCGCGTAATGATGTCGGGATGCTGAAACAGATTTCCAGCGATGTTTTTTCACAACTTGAAGTGATGCATGGTGACCTGCGCGATGTGGAAGCGGTGCGCAACGCGGTGAAAGGTGTGGACACCGTGTTTCATCTTGGCGCGTTGATCGCCATTCCGTATTCGTATGTCAATCCACGTGAGGTGTTCGATGTAAATGTGATGGGCACGATGAATGTGATGATGGCGGCGCGTGATTTTGGCGTGCGGCGTGTGGTGCATACATCCACGAGCGAAGTGTATGGCACGGCACAGTATGTTCCGATCGATGAGGCGCATCCGCTGCAGGGACAGTCGCCGTATTCGGCCAGCAAGATCGGCGCGGATAAGATCGCTGAAAGTTTTTATCGTTCGTTTGAAGTGCCGGTGGTTACGCTGCGCCCGTTCAATACCTATGGCCCGCGTCAATCCACCCGCGCAGTGATTCCAACGATCATTACTCAGGTGTTGACCAGCGATGAAGTGAAACTTGGCAGTCTCGATCCTTCGCGCGATTTTACATTTGTGGTAGATACTGCAAATGGATTTTTGCGTGTTGCGGAGGCGGAGCATGTTTCCGGTGAAGAGATCAATTTGGGCAACGACAACACCATCCGCATTGGTGACCTTGTGGAAAAGATTTGCGGCATCATCGGGAAAAATCCAAAGATTGTGTTGGATGCACAGCGCATTCGCCCCGGTAAAAGTGAAGTGATGAGGCTGTGGGCATCAAACGAAAAAGCAAAACGCATGATCGGATGGGAACCGCGCATCTCTCTTGACGAGGGCCTGCGTGCCACCATTGAGTGGATCTCCGCTCATATCGATCTCTACCGACCCGGTCAATACACGGTATAGCCAGATGAGAGCCATTGTTCTTGCAGGTGGCAAAGGCACACGCCTTGCTCCATATACAACCGTTTTGCCCAAGCCGCTTATGCCCATTGGTGAAATGCCGATTCTGGAAATTGTGATTCGTCAATTGCAGCGGCATGGCTTTGATGACCTGACTCTGGCTGTCGGTTATCTCGCTGAATTATTGATTGCCTATTGTGGTGACGGAAGTAAGTTCGGCGTAAAGCTGGATTATTCCCGTGAAGAGCTGCCGCTCGGGACTGCTGGTCCCATTGCTCTTGTCCCAAACTTGAACGAGACATTCCTTGTGATGAACGGTGACCTATTGACCACCATTGATTACGCCGCAATGTTGAAATATCACCGCGAACGCGGTGCATTGGCAACCATTGCCTGTTATCAGCGTGATGTGAAGATCGACCTCGGCGTCCTCGATGTGGACTCAGATAATTGGGTCGCCAATTATATTGAAAAGCCTACGTATCATTATTCTGTGAGCATGGGTATTTACCTGTTCGAGCCTGAAATTTTGAAATATATTCCAAAAGACCAGCGCCTTGACCTGCCTGAACTGGTCATCAAGTTGATGCAGGATGGCAAAAAAGTGAACGTCTTCAATTTTGATGGCTACTGGTTAGACATTGGCAGGCACGATGATTACGAGCGCGCCATTGAAGAGTTTGCCGCTCATCGCGATGATTTCCTGTAGAGATATTTATGATTCTTGTTATATTTACAGCTTCCTACCCATTTGACTTTATTGAAGAGCAAAACTTTCTAGGTGGGGAGATGGAGTTTCTCTTAAAAGAGTTTGAACGAATAGTTTATGTGCCGCGCAATGCCCGCGGAAACCTATTGCCATTACCTGAGCGTGTGGAAGTAGATACGAGCTTATCTGATCTTTTGTCAATATATCAACGGGTTGTAAGAGGGTTTCGAGTATTATTGTCTATGGCTTTTTATCAGGATTTCAAAGATCGTTTCCCGCGCTCTCTTTCGTTTCGATATTTTAGAAGATTATATTTGTATTTATCAGGCGCCTATCTGACTCGAGATTGGACATTAAGGTGGTTACAGCGAGAGAAAGTTTCTGAAAAGGAAGTCTTGTTTTATGCTTTTTGGTTTGATGAAATCCCGGCTGGTGTAGGTATGGCAAAAGAAAATTGCCCGGACATCCGCATAGTTTCGCGTGCGCACGGTTATGATATTTATGAGGAGCGATCCATGCCATGGCCATGTCGAAGAGAAGCTATTGCTTTTATGGATTCTTTATTGGCGGACTCAGAGAAAGGTGATAGATATTTTCATGATAGGTACCCTGAGTTTAAGGGGAAGTATGGTGTTTCTTTAATGGGAGTGCCTGACCCAGGCGCTCTTTCACGCCCATCAGAGGACGGCGTACTTCGGATTGTTTCTTGTTCTACAACTGCTTCTGTAAAACGTATAGAACTTCTAATAGAAGGAATTGCCTTGGCGGCAGGGATCCGTACTACGCTTAATATTGAGTGGGTGCATTTCGGCGATGGCCCAAATCGAAGGATTTACATAGATAAAATGACTAACGCTTTTGCTGCTAATGTTAGGGGATGTTTTCCTGGTTATACAACGCGGGATGATTTGATAAGATTTTATCTTGAAAACCCAGTGGATATATTTGTGAATGTCAGCTCTTCTGAAGGAACTTCAGTAGCGATTATGGAGGCAATTAGCTGTGGTATCCCTGTAATTGCCACGTCAGTAGGCGGTAATGTGGAAATAGTTAATGATAAGAATGGTTTTTTATTACCCCCTGACCCAACGCCTAATGATATTGCTGAAGTTTTATTCAAGGTTTTTGATCATCCTAATGAAATGCGACAAAAACGAATTGGAAGCCGACAAATTTGGAGTGAAAAATACAATGAAACGGTTAATTCCAAAGAATTCGCCAAGTTGTTGTCCGACCTAAGGTCCTATATCCCCCAACAAAGTTACAAGTCATAGTTTTTTGTTCATTTTCTCCAAATAGTTTATGATGGCGCGTCTAATACATCTATGCAACGACAAATTCGCGCACCATCCAGCTTGGCTTGATTTAGGATTCTTACGTATAGGTCCTCGTGGTAGTGATAAACGCCAAATGCATTGTTGTGCCAGAGGATTGTAACAACCGAATTGTTCTTTTTTGCATCGTCAAGGATTTGTTCGATTCTAGCCCATGGATTCATTGCTTTTGGATTTGCCTTAAACCAACTCTTGTGTTTATAGCCTAATAACGCTACATCCTGTATTGTTAACGGAATTATGTGAATGCCATCGATCGTAAAGGGCTTATCTTTTCCCTCTGGAAACCCAACCTCCTCATTGCTGCCAAAGGTTGAGTCGTAAAAATATCCGGCTGCCTTGAGGTTTTTCCACAGTTTATCTGATTTGAAAAGCCAGTGCATTCTAATGCCAAATTTCTTCTTGAACGGCAGTAGCGATTGGATTACTTCTAGTTCTTCCTTTGCACTTTCAGGGCTTATGTGAGCATCGATTCCATGCACACCTACTTCCCACCCATTTTCTTCCAGAGAGTTCAGTAGATCTTTATAGTCCCTGACATCATATTTACTGGCGCGTCCTTTTGCCGGGGTGCCCTGCTGATTTTGACCATTCCTGTCCTTAAATGGGATGAAAAAAAGCGTAGACCTAACACTGTGCTTTTTTTCAATATTCAGCATAGTATTCATTGACTTTTCCCAAGGGTCCTCGAATAGCCCCATCTTAATAAGAGGATAGAAAAAGCACCATTTTAATGATTCAAGATATTGCCAAGGTCTTAAATCTCCACGGAGCATTCTTAAGAAATTAATCCATACACATCTCTTAAAAAATTCAAGGGTAAATTGCTTAGGACAGGATACTTCCTTAAAGATATGTGATCTATGTCGTGCGTTAGAACAAGGGTGTAAGGCGGTTTGTTCAATGTCATAAATTTATCTTCTCATACTTCTTATAAAATCGCGTCCGTTCATTAGAACGCGCATACGTTTACTGGCACTGGTAATTTTATGGTACGGTGTTTGCTTTCCACCAAACCCCCTGAAAAATTTTTCAACAGATTGAATCATACTGCCTTCAAAGTCAAAACGTTTTGTTACCGTTGCTGCGAATTTTATAGCTTCCCACATTAATAGGCTCCCCGCTTCGCTGTTTCGCAGAGCAGGATCTTCCCCACCCATCAAGTAGTAGGCGGATTCTTTGTCCCAAAGGATGTAAACTGCTGCATTAGCCCGTCCATTACTATCCTTGGCAAGAAAAATTTTTCTTGCTTTTTGGTGGATGCACGCAGTATCTATGCGTCTGATAAAATCCTTGCTATATGGCAGAGGTCTACCTTGGCGTTCAAAAGTTTTCTCGTTAAGGAATAGAAATTCTTCAATATCTGTCTCTGTGCTAACCGTTAATGTCTTTTGAGCTTTTCTAATGTTTCGGCGTGCCTGTTCGCTAAATGCATTCCATATTTTGTCAAGATCAAATAAGTCTTCAATTATGTAGGTGTAACGAGTAGTTTGCTCGAAGCCTTTCCAATAAAAGGGAAGCCAATTGCTGATTGAAGGACTAAGGCTTTGTGAAAAAAAATCGTAGCGGGGTAGCAATTCAAGCAACTCCCAAATTAATTCCTTCTGAATGGATAACGATTTGGATGGTCTGGCATCTGTGCTTCTAAGCCAAGGTCCCAAGGTGGGAGTTAATGGAGGCTGCTGTAGCACACTAAATCCAAACTTTTTTTCCATAACATAAGGAAACCGGGCTGCGACCTCATCGCCTCTTCGTATAACTACAGCCCCCCACTTTCCGGGGGCAACAGCATCCAACCACCATTCCTTTTGGAATAATGAGTTGTACATTATTGAGTTTTTTTCCTTAAAACCACGCTGAAACGATATGGATGGAATAATGAGCCATAAACTGTAGTGTTTACCCCATACTGGAAGAAATCTCTGGGGTTATAAAAGTGCCCCATAGAATCATTTGGCTTAATAATTCTCCAAATAAAAGATTTGATGATTTTCAAAGAGGGATTTCCTGATTTTGGGGTTCTTGTAGTCAGTTCTCCCGAATAATACCCATTTTTTGCATTCTTCCACAGGATATTTGCTATCAACAGAATCCCATTCTCTTCTAACATATCCATCGAAGTTAACATATAGCGATTCATCATTTGTCTGTTGAAATACTGTATAACACCGTTGCTGAAAATCAGTGAAAAACGTTCGTTTGAACGATAGGTGGATGAGTCACCGCAAATTAAATTTGCGTACGGGTGTTTACTTCGAAATATTGACAGAAGGCTTTCTGATATATCTACTCCGGTGTATTCCTTGTTTATATCAAGATAGGGGAATAAAGCGCCGTTGCCGCAACCAGTTTCTAATACTGCTCCGCCGGAGTATTCCGATACTTTTAAAATGAGATTGATTTCTTCGGCATATTTTTCGTACCAAAAAGGCGTGTTAAATCTGTGTAACGGTGTGGTTTGTTTACCCCAAAACTGTTTCCAGCGATCAGCCTCTGTCATGTTCATGCTCCCATGCTTGATTAGTTTGCACCAGAATAAAAAGATAGCTTATACTAAAAGTAATGGCCGCGAAAAAATACTCACGAATTCAATTCTATCTCAAATGATGCGTATCGCCTACGTCACCATCCACGTTGCGCCGGAGATCATGCAGGGCGGCGTGGGAAAAAAAATAAAAAGCCAAACGGGGATTTGGCGCGAGCATGGGCACGAAGTCTCCATCTTCAGCCTCACTCCGGCGGAGATTCCATTTCCCGGGGAACGCCAATTCATTTTTGATGCGCGCGTCAATTTGCTCAAGCGCGAGATCAACCGCAGTTCCATGTTGAATCAAATGCTCGCGGCGATAGCGCAATACAAACCCGATATCATCTACCTGCGCTACGGACTGTATTCCTTTCCCCTGCACCATATTTTCAGGATCGCGCCCGTCGTGCTGGAGACAAATTCCAACGACAAAGTGGAATATGCCTCACGCGGAAAATTTTTCTACTGGATGAACCGCCTCACCCGCAATCTGACATTTGCTTCTGTCTCCGGATTCATTCCCCCCACCCGTGAATTGATCCGCGCCTTCCCCGCCAAATACAACAAGCCTAATGTAGTCATCTCAAACGGCATAGACTTAAGCAGCGCTGAACTTCTCCCGCCTGCAAAAAACACCAATCCCGTCATCACCATGGTCGCCTCCCCCGGCATGGACTGGCACGGTGTGGATAAGTTAATCCGCTTTGCCGAAACATGCCCTGATGTTACCGTAAATCTCGTCGGCTATTCCACCGCAGATGTGAACATGCCCATCCCTGCGAACGCGCATTTGCTCGGCTTTATGGATCGCGCGCAGCTGCGAGCGATCTACCTCACAACCGATGTCGCCTGCGGAACATTAGCTCTGCATCGCAAGAACATGGACGAGGCATGTACCCTGAAAGTGAGGGAAGCCCTTTCCTACGGAGTGCCGGTCATCATCGCTTATCACGATACAGACCTCAGTGAAGTTGCGCAGGATACCATCCTGCGGATTCCCAACAGCGAGAACAATGTGACGGAGTTTCACGAAAAGATCCGCGCATTCGCCTATGCCATGATGGGCAAACGTGTGGACGTTGAAAAGGTTTATCCGTATTTTGACCAGCAGAAAAAGGAACAATCCCGCCTCGCGTTCTTCCAAAAGATTTTGGATGACTCCATAAAAGCATGAAACCTCTTTCCATTCTTCTTCTTGGCACACAAATGGCAACCGGCGGCGCGCAAAGGGTGCTGCTCGATCAGGCACGCTGGTTCCACGAGCACGGGCATAAAGTATTCGTCATCTTTTTGTATGACAAGGAAGGCCTGTATGAAAAATGGCAGGCTGATACACCTGTCAAGATCATCAACCTGCAAGCCTTTCGCGGACACGGCAAAGGCAAGGTGGGCAATCTCTTATCTCTCGTAAGAGGATTATTCTCCCTTTGGAAATTCCTGCGCCGCGAAAAGATCGATGTCATCGAAACTTTTACGCACGACAGCAACATGGTGGCATTGCCCATTGCATGGCTGGCGCGCGTCCCGGTGCGGATCGCCACACATCACGGCGTGATCGAAGGTTTTTCGCGCTGGCGTGAGCGCATCCACTCATGGATGGTGAACCACAACATCGCGCATAAAATTGTAGCCGTCTCACAAAAGACCCATGAAATTTCCCTGCGCGAAGGCATCCGTGAAGAGCGCATTGCGGTCATCACGAATGGGATTGTTCCCCTGCCCATAGAAAACCGAATCAGGCCCGAGTTAAGAAAAGAGGCGGGGATGGGTGTTGGATGACCTCGTGCTGGTATCGGTCGGTCGTCTCGTTTATCAAAAGGCGCATGAAGTCCTCGTCGCATGTATGCCGGATGTGTTGAAGGAATTTCCCAACGCCAAAGCGTGGATCTTTGGCGAAGGTCCGCTGCGCGCGGATTTGCAATCGCAGATTGAAAGACTGGGTGTATCAAATTCTGTAAAACTGCCGGGAAGACAGAGCATATCGCGCGATACCTTGCAGGTGCGGATATTTTTATTCTGCCGTCACGTTGGGAGGGGCTGCCCATTGCGCTGTTGGAAGCGATGAGCGCGGGACTGCCATCCATTGCCACGAAGGTCGAAGGTGTGGATGAGGTTCTCGTGGAAGGCGAACACGGCTTGTTCGTACCCGTTGAAAACCCTGAAGCGCTGGCTCAGGCTATATTACAATTGCTCCGTGACCCCGAGGCCCGCATCAGAATGGGCGCGGCGGCGAGGATGCATATTTCAAAAAATTACACAGTTGACCGTATGTGCAGCCAGTATTTGGAATTGATGCAGAATTGCCTGAAAGAAAATAATATGCAAGTGCTGCATGCGCTCCGCAAGGTCTGCGAAAACCGGTAATTGCGGCTAAAGATTTTGAACTGCGTACGTTCTGAAAATAATACAAAACTGCCAGAGGCTTAAGAATGAATCGTGCCGGTGTACAGATCAAAGACAATTTAATTCTCCTTGCTTGCGGCCATCTTGTTCATTGGCGCAGGTGTGGAGTTTTATCATGTTGCCTCAGGCACCGGGAACGCAGTCGGCGCGTTTTCCATTACATGGCTTCTCCTCTTCTTTGTTTTTTCCATCTTCTGCCTCGCCCTGTTTGCGGGCATTGTTTTACAGCGGCACGGCAGTCTTTCCTCTGCTTTCGCGAAACTCATCTCCTGGCGAAATGGGATCAAGTTCCTGCGCTGGGTCATTGCTGTCCTTGTGATTGCCTTTCCTGTTTGGTTTTTGCAATACACAAAGTGGGGCATCGTCTTTCACGGGTTCTATATCCGCGCGTTGATCTGGATCACAGTTGTTTTCATCTTTGCATTTCTTGCCAGCAGCGACGACACATTGGCAGGCTGGAAGGAATTGTTGGCTGCGCTCGCCCTCACGGCGGCATCCTTCTCCATCGCCATCTCTCTGCAAAACGTGACGGATTATCCCTTCTCGCTTGGCTGGTCGGAGGGCAACCGCCTGTGGGATTACTCCACTCTCTTTGGAAAAGCCATTTACAACGTCCGCGAAGACGATACTATTTACGTGCTGTTGGACCAAAGTCGGCTGCTGATCGGTGGCCTGCCCTTCCTCATCCCCGGCCTGACGATTGAAATGGAAAGGCTATGGCTCGGGCTGACAACGATCATCCCCTACTTTCTGGTCGGCCTCGCCGCCTTCCGCATCGTCAAAGAAAACAACCGAAGCTGGCCCTTCATCATTTTGTGGATATTCCTGTTCCTGAAACAAGGACCCATCCATTCCCCGCTGGTACTGTCTGCCGCGCTCACTATTTTGATCTGGGGCAGAAGCCTGTGGATTTCCATTCCCCTCGTTGTCTACGCCGGATTCTTTGCCCAAGCCAGCCGCTATACATGGATGTTCGCCCCCGGCATTTGGATCGGGATGCTGGAACTGGCTGGCGCCTCTCTTCTTAACGGGAAGCTGGTTGCATCTCAATGGGCACGGGCAATCGCTTTGGGCATTGCCGGTTTATTCGGCGGCTACCTCCTGCCAAAGATGCTTCCGTTGTTGTTGCAGATCGTAAACCCTGCGCCAACAACTCCCGTGAATATTGAGAGCGTGGGCGAACAAATAGCCGGTACCGGGAACACAGCCGAAAGCATCGCCTCGGAAGTATCCCGCCAGCCCTTGCTCTGGTACCGTCTGCTTCCCAATTCAACCTATGGGAACGGCATCCTCATAGGCTTGCTGATCGCTGTGCTGCCGCTGCTGGTCATTTTGTTCTGGCTCGCCATTACAAAAAAATGGGCATTGAACCTCTGGCAAAAACTCGCGTTGACAGGCTCCCTGCTGGCCTTCCTTGCGGTGGGTCTGGTGGCAAGCACCAAGATCGGCGGCGGCGGTGACCTGCATAATATGGATATGTTCCTGATTGGCCTCGCTTTTACCGGCCTCATCGCCTGGTACAACGGCGGCAGGGAAGCCATCCTCAATCCGAGCCAACTGCCAGTGTGGATGAAAGTTGTCATCGTCGCAGCCCTTGTCATCCCTGCCCTTGGACCGTGGCGGCAGATGCGCTCCTTCCAATATGGGGAACAGGCCACAGCCCTCGCGGTGTTGGCCGATGCCCCTGATGAAAAATCCCTCGACCTGCTGCCTTCCGATGAAAAAATAAACCGCGCATTGGAAAAGATACAGGATGCCTCGACCGTTGCCGTGGAGGAAGGCGGCGAAGTGCTGTTCCTTGATCAGCGTCAGCTATTAACATTCGGCTATATCAAAGGCATCCCGTTGGTGCCGCAATATGAAAAGAAAGTATTGATGAATGAGGCGTTGAGCGGAAATGCTGAATACTTCCAGACTTTCTATAACGATCTGGCTGCCCACAGATTTTCCCTGATCGTAAGCGAAAAATTGTTCACCCCCATCAAAGACAGTTCCTTTGAGTTTGGCGAGGAGAACAACGCCTGGGTCACCTGGGTCACGAAACCACTCCTCTGCTATTATCAGGAAGCGAGCACGCAAAAAGAGGTCGGCGTGCAATTACTTATCCCACGGGAAACACCGGTGGATTGTGATCTGCCCTAAAATCCGCGCAGGAAAATAAGTATCGACAACGCCAAAACCACCCCGCTAGTTGCAAAAGCCGTTTGCGGAGAATTCCCCTTGAAACAAAGAATAATTGACTTTATCCAGAAGAATGAATGGCTGCTGCCTTTATTCATCTCCCTGCTTTTTCTTGCAGTTTCCCTTCCCGGAGTGAGCTGGGGGGCGCCTGCCCTATGGAATCCCGATGAATTGATCTGGCGGGTGGATAGCGCCCTGCGCGGGGAAATGGTTTTCGACGTCTCCGAACCGGACTTCAATTATCCCTCCCTGCCAAAGTACGTCATGTATGCCATTGGCTGGCTTGTAAATGCAACGGGACGTTCGAGCTTCGCGTTCATTGTGGCGGCACGCTCGTTTTCATGCCTGCTGGGGGCGTTGGCGGGTGCGTTGATCTATGTCACTGCGCGCATGATCGGCGCGAACAAACGCATATCCACACTGGCAGGGATTTTATACATCGCCAGTGGCGTGGCTGCTGCGAATGGACGCTTCGCCCACAACGATCTCTACCTGCAATTATTCGCCATCCTTTGCGTGTTCTTTATCATCAAATATCAACATACCCGCTCCATAAGATGGTTGTATATTTCCTTCTTTTGCGTGGGGTTGGCGGCCTCCAGCAAGTATACCGGCGGGAGTCTTATCCTTCTGCCCATGGCAGTGTATGTTGTGGTGAATTGGACGGAAGTCCGCAACCGCTGGCTTTCCATGATCGGGACCCTTTTCCTCGGCGGTGTGATCTCTCTTTTAGGATACAGCCTCGGTACACCGAAGGCGCTGTTCTCGCCGGTCTATTATTTTTCGCATGTGATCCCCGCCCTGCAGAATTATCCCCAATATGGATTCAACTCCGGCTCGCCGCTCGGGTTGTACGGTCAATGGGCGGTGTTCAAAGAGGCGGTTGGGGCTTTCGCTTACTATATCTTCATCATCGCGTTCCTGTGGTTTGCTGCGCGGCTGATCTTGTCGAAAATTGGGAAGGTCTCCTTTGAAAATAAGCTGGCACAGGGAGTGGGCGTTCTCATGGCTGCCGTGCTGATCTTTGACCTGCCCTTTATGATATCCATTAACTATATTGGGCGGTACTTCATTCCCTTTGTACCGTTTTTAGCGATCCTTGGCGCGTTTCTGGTGGATGAAATTGCTGCTATTGCAAAGCGCATGAATTTGAATTTTATCCAGCCGGTGATAATCGCCCTGCTTGTGGTTGGGATCAGCTATTCCCTCCTTCGTTTGGTGAGCATTGCCCTGTTGTTCGAGAACGATGCACGCATCCCTGCCAGTGAATATATCGCATCCATGCGCGGATACCAGAAGAGCATGGAATACACCCTCTACCCGCCGCTTATCAATAAAAAGCAATTCGAGCGCGCGCACAACTACCCGATCTATTTTGTAAAGTATCCAACGGATATTGTACCCACCGGCGGACGCTATGAATACAACCTCGGTGAGCAGGGGTTGCTGGCCCGCGATACCGATTACTTTGTAATAGACACCCTCACCTATTCAAGGTTTTACAACGATTCGATCTGCGAAACGAATCCCGTGGAATGTGACTTCTTCAAAAAATTACTTGCAGGGGAGATCACCACGTACCGCCTGCTAAAGGAATTCGCCTACAGTTTGCCGCCCTATCTGCCGCAGGTTTCCATATCAGCGGTCAACCCCAGAATTCAGATCTACGAGAGAGTGCGTTGAAAAAACGGCCACCGTTCGGTGGCCGTTTTTATTACTTGATGAAATTTCCAACGGTGTAGACCGTGCCTGCGATGGGCGGCGTGCTTTTCATCTCAATCACCTTGCCGCTTGAGAAAACCTTGTGCGCGGCGGCGGCGATCTCTTTTTCGGTGGAGAAGTGTTCGTCGCGGATGGTGTGTCCCAGCATTTTGAACATGAAGACCATGAACGGTTTTTCGACGGGAGTTCCATACACCATTTGCCCACCCGGCTTGAGGACGCGCTTCACTTCCGCGAAGGCCTGCTCCAGCTCAAGCGGCTTTAAGTGTTCCAATATGCTGACCATCAACACGGTATCAAAGAAATTATCCTCGTAGTAGGGCATGTCCAGCACATCGCCTTTTTTCAGGTAGAGCGGAATTCCCATCGGCTCGAATACAGATTTGACGGCGTCAATATCGGCGGTCAGGTCAATGCCGTGGATTTCCTTGTAGTTGTCATGCAAGTTGGGGAAGGCAAGCCCAGTCCCGAAGCCGACTTCAAGGATGCGCTCACCGCCTGTGCATTCATTCAATGCCAGTTCCACACGTTCGCGGTACATGCGGCCGAAGATGGGCCAGTAATAGAATTTTATGGGGTCGTACTGATTGACACCTTTGTATTTTTCGGCGGGGAGCAGTTTTAGTTTTTGAGACATGAGGATTCCTTGAAAGAGTTTTTATACAAACTTAATTCTTCGCGCTGCGAATGCAACCATCCGTAACAGGAGCAGACCGTGTTTCCAGCGGGAGATGTTGGTGGTGCCATAGGTGCGCTCGCGGTAGCGGATAGGGAGGTCGATGATCTTGCGGTTCAGTTTTGCCGCGCCGAAGATCAGGTCAAAATCGCCAAAGGGGTCGAAGTCGCCGAAGTAGGAGCGGTTGGCGGCGATCTCCTCGTATTCTTTTTTCCACATCACTTTTGTGCCGCAGAGTGTGTCTTTGATGGGCTGCCCGAGCATCCAGGAAAATGTCAGGCTGAATAATTTATTGCCGATGAAGTTCAGGGTGCGCATGGCTTCCTTTTCCATCGGGTAGACGAGGCGCACGCCGTTGATGAATTCGCCTTTGCCGGTGGTGATGGCTTCGTAGAAGCGCGGCAGATCTTCCGGTGGGACAGTGAGGTCTGCATCGAGGATCATGAGAATATCGCCGGTGGCTTTCTCGAAGCCGAGGCGGATGGCGTCAGCTTTGCCAATGCCCGGTTGACGAAAGAGCAGGCTCGGGGTTAAAGGATGAAGCGCCATTTCCTTTTCGATGGCTTCGTAGGTATTATCACGGGAATGTCCTTCCACGAAGACCAGCTCGGTTCGTGATCCCATCCTGGGCAGGCGTTCAAAAATAGATTTGATGTTCCCTGCTTCATTGCGCGCGGCGACTACAACGGAGACGCTCGGTTCTTTGACGGGCTGCGGAGCGGGGCGGGCGACTACAAAATTGGAGAGGCCGAAACTGCGAAAGGGCCAGAGTTTGACGAGGAAGCGGTCTGCGAAGCCGCCAAGGGGCAGGGGCCATAGGACTTCGCAAAGTGTGCGAATGCTTTCAAACCCTGCGAGGCGCAGCATGTTGTCGATGTCTTCGGGGGTGAGCCAGTTTTGGCTGAGCATGGGCGCGGCGAGATTTGCGCTTTGCGCGAGGGTGAGCGGGAGCTGCCAAAGATGGCTGTAAAAATTCAGGATGAGGCGGGTCTGCGGCGTGCAGAATTTCTTGACCTGTTCCAGCGCGCGCTGCACATCCCACAGGTCGTTGACGGTGTCTGAAAAAATAACGACATCGAAGGTGCCTTCGAGGCTGGAGAGATCATGCGCGTCGAGCTGGTGATATTCGATCTCGGGATGGCTCTGTTTGGCGCGCGCGATCATCTCGGGCGAGAAATCCACGCCGACCCCGTGAGACGGTTTCAGGTGCGCGATCAAACTTCCCGTGCCACAGCCAATTTCAAGGATGCGCTGGTTTGGGTTGACAAGAAATTTGTAGATGTCATTTAGTCGGCGGTGATACCAGCGTCCCATCCCGCGCCAGTGGTCGCGTTTTTGCGCGACCTTGTTCCAGTGTGTCGTGCGGGTGTGTTGATATTCAACGCCTGCTTCATCAAAAGGTGGGTTTATTTTCATGGCGGGATGATTTTACCTGAGTGTCCTTTGGTATTACTAAAAAACTGAGTTATAATTCAGTCACTGAATTTTGGAATTATAAATCATGAGTGTTGAATCAACAAACGACGAACTCCGCGAACTTTCCCTGCTTGAACAGATCGAAAGCGACCCTGATGTGAACCAGTCCACGCTTGCCACCCAATTGGGTGTGGCGGTTGGAACGGTCAATTGGCATTTAAAGAGGCTTATTGCCAAAGGCGCGGTCAAAGTCTCACGTGCCGAACGCAAGAAGCTGCGGTACATTATCACTCCCGAAGGCATTGCCCTGCGCGCCCGCCTTGCTGTCAATTATGTAGAGCAATCTTTTTCCGTCTATCGCCGCACCCGCCAGCGCGTGAAGGATCATGTTGTCAAGATTCGCCATGCAGGCTTCGACCGTGTGCGCATCGTCGGCTTTGGCGATGTGGCTGATATTTGCAAGCTCACTTGCCTCGAACAGGGCATCTCTGTGGTGACGGATAAAACCGCCCCCGCTTTAATTTTGGATGGATACAAGATCAGACTGGAAGGTCTGGAATGACGAATCGGCATGTGTTGATCACGGGCGGTGCGGGCTATATCGGTTCTCTCTTAACCTCAGAGCTGTTGCGCGCCAATTACAGAGTCACCGTCCTGGACAGTTTACTGTTCGGCGGCGAGGGCATTGTCCCGTTTCTGAATCATCCCAACTTCCACTTCATCAAATCCGATGTGACCGAATCCCGCGCCATCCGTGACGCGGCAAAACGTGAATGGCAGAAACCGGACGCAGTGGTTCATCTCGCGGGCATCGTCGGCTTCCCAGCCTGTCAGGCTGTGGGGAAGCAGGTGGCGTGGAAGTACAATTTTGAAGCCACGAAAATGGTCTTCGAGCAGGCAGCAGACTTGGGCGTGGAACGATTCGTCTTCGCATCCACGTATAGCAATTATGGCTTATCCGAAGACGGCAAACCCGTCACCGAAGAATCCCCATTAAATCCACAATCCTTATATGCCGAGACAAAGATCGCAAGCGAAGAGTTTTTGCTCTCGCAAAAAGATGCGGTTTGTGCGCCGCTGTTATTTCGCTTTGCCACGCTGTACGGAATTTCCCCGCGTACGCGTTTTGACCTGATCGTCAATCAATTCGTGCTGGAAGCCTTCACAAAGCGCGAGCTCATCATTTATCAGCGTGGCTATTCGCGCTCCTTCGTCCACATCCGTGACGTGGTGCGCGGCGTGACTATGGGGCTGGAAGCCGAGCAAAGTAAGATCCGCGGGCAGGTTTTCAATTTGGGAACCGAGAACGGAAATTACTCCAAGAATGAGATCGTGAATTTCATTCTCAGACGCATGCCCGAAACGGTTGTGGAATATAAAAACTTAACTTTTGGCGGCGATATGCGTGACATCACCGTGTCGTTCGAGAAGATCAAGCGTGTCCTCGGTTTCGATACCACCCTGACTGTGGATGACGGCGTGCGAGAAGTATTATTTGCGTTGAAATCCGGCCTGATCCGCAACCCTACGGAAGACCGTTATCGGAATGCGCAGTTTATTGTGCAGTAAATCTCGTCATTGCGAGGCGATGTTTTTTCGCACGAAGCAATCTCATGATTAAATTGGAGATTGCTTCGTCGGGGAAAGCTCTCTCTTCGCAATGACGAAAAACTAGGAGAAAACATGGCAGAAAATTTTTGGCAAAACAAAAAAGTGATCGTCACGGGCGGCGCGGGATTTCTTGGCTCGTTTGTCACTGCAAAATTGAAAGAGCGCGGCGCAACGGATATTTTCATTCCGCGCATCGAGAATTACAATCTCGTTGACCCGAATGACATCAAGCGTTTATACGCAGACACCCTCAAAGGTGTAGACCCGAAGAACGTGGTCGTTATTCACCTTGCTGCAAACGTGGGCGGTATCGGCGCGAACCGCGAACATCCCGCTGACTTTTTCTACGACAACCTGATGATGGGCGTGGAAATGATCCATCAGGGATACAAGAACGGCATCGGTAAATTCGTTGCCATTGGCACGGTGTGTGCGTATCCCAAGTTCACACCTGTCCCGTTCAAGGAAGACGACTTGTGGATCGGCTATCCCGAAGAAACGAACGCTCCCTACGGCCTCGCCAAGAAGATGATGCTGGTGCAGTCGCAGGCATATCGCGCGCAATATGGCTTCAACTCCATTTTCCTTTTGCCAGTGAATTTGTATGGCCCGCGTGATAATTTCAATTTGGAAACTTCGCACGTGATCCCTGCCCTTATTCGCAAGGCGGTGGAAGCAGGCGAGCGCGGCGACAAGGAACTGCAGGTCTGGGGGGATGGCTCTCCTACACGCGAATTTTTATACGTGGAAGACGCCGCCGATGGAATTGTGGCCGCCGCTGAAAATTACAATGGCGACCTGCCCGTCAACATTGGCTCAGGCTACGAAATTTCAATCAAAAACCTGACCGAGATGATCGTGAAATTAACCGGCTTTGAAGGCAAGCTCGCCTGGCAGACCGACAAGCCCAACGGCCAACCCCGCCGCGGATTGGACGTTTCCCGTGCGAAGGAATTGTTCGGCTGGAGTGCGCAAGTCTCTTTTGAAGAAGGCATGAAGCGCACCATTGAATGGTTCAAAGCAAATCGAGACAAAATCAAATAGGTCGAACGTCAAAAGTCAAAGGTCTGAAATGGAAAGACCTTTGACCTTCGACTTTTGACAGAGCAAACAATGACACAAATTTCAAAAGTTCCCACGCACGAACCTCATACCATTTACATCAAACCATCCACAGGACTTGCCGCATTAAACCTGCGCGACCTGTGGGTGTACCGTGAATTGATCTTCTTCATGGTCTGGCGCGACGTGAAGGTGAAATATAAGCAAACCCTTCTGGGTATGGCATGGGCTGTCATTCAGCCTGTGATGACCATGCTGGTCTTCACCTTCCTGTTCGATAAAGTCGCAAAGCTGCCAACAGAGGGTGTTCCCTACCCCGTCTTTTCCTTTACCGCTTTGCTGCCGTGGGGGTTGTTCGTCACGGCGCTCAATCAAGGCAGCCGTTCCCTTGTTTCGCACAACAACATGGTGACGAAGATCTACTTCCCGCGCCTCATCCTTCCCATGTCTGCAGTGTTTTCAGGGCTGGTGGATTTCGCCATCGCCTTCGTTATTCTCGTGATCCTGATGTTCTACTATCAGGTAGTACCCGCCTGGAATTTGATGTGGACTCTTCCGCTCTTCCTGCTGCTGGCGGTTGTGACGGCGCTTGGCGTGGCGCTCTGGCTTTCCGCGATCAACGTGCAGTATCGTGACGTAAACCAAGCCCTCCCGTTTCTGACTCAGTTTTGGCTGTTTGCCACGCCTGTGGCATATTCCGCCTCTGTTATTTCTGAAAAATGGCAGATCCTGTATTCCCTCAATCCCATGGCTGGCGTGGTCAACGGCTTCCGCTGGGCATTGCTCGGTACTGGCAATGGTCCTGATATCACACTCTGGGTTTCAACGGGCATTTCAATATTAATTTTTGTCTCTGGCCTTTTCTATTTTAGAAGTATGGAAAAGACCTTCGCGGACACGATTTAGAATATGTCGTTGCGAGGAGCGCTCTTGCACTATGCGACGAAGCAACCCCCAATTATGTAGGAGATTGCTTCGGGCGGAAAAGCGCCGCCCTCGCAACGACATTTGAGAAAACTATGACAACAGCAATCAGTGTAAAAAACATCGGCAAGCAATATAAGATCGGCGCGGCGGAATCGAAGTTCCGCTATAACATGCTCCGCGACGTGATCGTGGATACGTTCTACGCGCCTGTGCGCATCGCAAAGGCGATGATCGGCAAGTCTGACCGCAGACAGAACCAGAACTTCGTCTGGGCGTTGAAGGATGTTTCCTTTGACCTCGAAGAAGGCAAGGTACTCGGCATTGTGGGACGCAATGGCGCGGGCAAAAGCACCCTGCTGAAGATCCTATCCCGTGTCACCGAGCCGACTGTCGGCACAGTCTCTGTGCGGGGACGTGTCGGGTCTCTCCTTGAAGTGGGCACGGGCTTCCACCCCGAACTGACAGGCCGCGAAAATATTTATATGAACGGAGCCATCCTCGGGATGCGCCGCTCCGAGATCGACTCTAAATTCGATGAGATCGTGGATTTCTCCGAAGTCACGCAATACATTGATACGCCCGTCAAACGCTATTCATCGGGCATGTATCTGCGGCTTGCCTTTGCAGTCGCGGCGCATCTTGAGCCTGAGATCCTTGTTGTGGATGAAGTTCTCGCGGTGGGGGATGCCGAATTCCAGAAGAAATGTCTCGGCAAAATGGGAGATGTAGCCCAGCAGGGACGTACGGTTCTATTCGTCAGTCATAACATGTCCGCGATTCTGCGCCTTACGCAGGAAGCCATTGTGTTGAACAAAGGCCAGCTGGTCATGCGCGCGCCCACACAGGAAGCTGTTGACTTTTATCTTTCCTCGGGGCAAACGCAGGCGGGACAGCGGGTTTGGGAGGCGGAAGATGTCCCAGCGGCGAGTGCTCCATTCAGGCCGATCAACTTGAAGATTATGAATCGAAGCGGCAAGGCTGTGGATACTGTCCGCTCGGCGGAATCTGTCACCGTGGAGTTTGAATATCAACTTGATGCGCCCATCACAGGTCTACGCGTTGGTTTTTATCTCAGCACCATGCGCGGCGAATATGTGCTTACATCGTTTGATACTGATGCTCCGAACCTTTTTGAAGAATTTGATTTGCGCAAGGCGGGTCGTTACATCAGCCGCGCCGAGATCCCTGCCGATGTTTTCAATGAAGGCCGCTATACCATTGGTGTGAACGCAAGTTCCTTTGGTGTGCGCCGCTTTTTCATGGACGAGAATGCTATTGCTTTCAATGTGGATATTACCGGCGCGCCTGGCACGCATTGGGCAGAGCCGCGTGTTGGTCCCGTGCGGCCGAGACTAAATTGGAACATCGAGAGGATCGGAGATTAGTAAGTAGTAATTACCGGTTACCAATTACCAACATGTCAAAAACAAACCCCCTCCGCGAACTTCTGGGCGACCTGCCCTTTACTGCCGAAATTGACTGGATGCTTCGGTCAAAGAATCGCCCGCGCAACGATCACTTCAATTTGGATCGATTGCATAAATCGCTGCCTGCAGCGCGCGCTGTTATAGAGCCGTTTGCGAAGACCGCGCCGCGCGGAAAGAAGGTTTTGTTCTTCGTCACACTGCATTACTGGATCGAACAATCTGCGTATCTTGGATTGGTGCTCGCGGGGTTGGGACATGACGTTACGTTATTAACTCTGCCTTATTCCGAGTGGCACAAGCAAAAGGATAAATTCACCCAGCGTCAGCGGGTGCTCCATACTCATGATGCGCTGGACTGTCTTTCGCCTTTGGTGAAACATGTTTCGATGCTGGATATACAATCCTCATCGTTTACCGCGCACAACACGCTTCATGCGGTTCCTCAAAAAGCGCTTCCTGAACAAATTGAAGCCGATATCAAAGAGGTGTCTCTTTGGGATGTGCAGTACACGTTGATGCGCGAAGAAGTGGATATGAATGACGCGGGCGACCGCGCGCTCTACGACCTGCGTATTGAGCGCAACACCTTTGCCGCCAAAGCCGCGATCAAATGGATGCAGATAAACAAGCCCGATGTGGTGCTCATTCCCAACGGGTTGATCCTTGAGATGGGAATTGTCTTCCGTGTGGCGCGTTACCTTGGCATTGATGCAGTGACCTACGAATTCAACGACCAGCGCGAACAGATCTGGCTTGCTCAAAATTCATCCATCATGCAGCAGGAGACGGATTATCTTGTGGATGCTCGCTGCTCGCTGCCCGTCACAGATGAAATGTTCGAGCGGGTGGCGGATCTGGAAAACGCCCGCCGCGGCGCCCGTGTGTGGGGCAAATCCAAGCGGCTTTGGCAGTACGTCTCTTCGCAAGGCGCGCAGGAGACTCGCAAACTGTTGAATCTGGATGACCGCCCTGTGGTGATGTTGGCCGCGAATGTGCTTGGCGACAGCCTCACTTTGGGCCGTGACATCTTCGCCGCTTCGATGACCGAATGGATCACGAAGACGGTTCAATATTTTGCCAAGCGGACGGATATTCAAATGGTCATCCGTGTACACCCTGGTGAGAAACTTGTCCCGCAAGCCAAGTCCATGGGAACGGTTGTCCGCGAAGCATTGCCTGAACTTCCCAGCCATATCCACGTTATCGGTGCATTGGACAAGATCAATACCTATGACTTGATCGAAATTGCCGATGTCGGTCTGGCATACACCACCACGGTCGGACTCGAAACCGCGATGAACGGACGCCCTGTCATCTCCTGCGGACAGACCCACTACCGTGGGCGCGGCATCACAATTGATCCGAATACATGGAACGAATACTACGCTACACTCGAAAAAGTTTTGGGTGATATTCCTGCTCATCAAATGAACGAAAAGCAGATCGAATTTGCGTGGAATTATGCCTACCGCTTTTTCTTTGAATACCCGCGTCCATTCCCCTGGCGCTTGATGAATTTCTGGGATGATCTTGAAGTCTGGCCTTTGGAAAGGGTGTTGAGCGAAGAGGGTCTGGCGCAATTCAAGGATACATTCGGCTTTCTTGTTGGAGAGCCGTTTACGTGGAAGAGCTAATCTTCTTGCCTCTTTCTTCTTTTTTTATTTTAAATGAAAGAGGAAAGAATTGAAATTGAGATGATGACAATGACAAACGAAACCAAACAAAAAGTACGCGAATTTTATGACGAGGTCGGCTGGAAGCAAGAAGAAGACGGCTTGTATCAAAACGCCCGCTACGATGATCTGCGCCCTGTCGTAAAAGACTATATCCATAATACGCGCTTGCGTGTCAATCGCGGCATTGAACCAAAAGGACACTTCCTGCTGGATGCGGGCTCCGGCCCTGTGCAATACGATGAATATCTCACCTATTCGCAGGGATATGATAAACGCGTCTGCTTTGATATTTCCATTCAGGCTTTGCGTGAGGCGCGAAAAAGGATCGGTGATCACGGTCTCTTTGTGGTCGGTGATATTGCCAACCTGCCGTTCAAGAAGGATGCATTTGACGCGATCGTCTCGATGCACACCATCCATCATTTGGCGGCAAGCGAGCATAAACGCTCCTATCTTGAACTGTTCCGTGTCCTTGCGCCGGGGAAGCGCGCTGCCATCGTCAACGGCTGGACGAACCCCGCCCTTGTCGGCTGGCTGGATAGCCTGATCGTGTACACTACCCGTCTGCGACGTTTGCTGCGCGGAAAGCCCATCCGCGTTAAAGGGAACAAGGAAAAAGGCACATTTGTCCAAAAGACCAATGCGCGTTGGCTCCGCCGCGAACTTGGCGCCGACCTTCCTGTTGAGATCACGGTCTGGCGTTCAGCATCCACGCGCATTTTGCGGACTTTTATCCACGAGAAATTTAACGGCAAAGCCATCCTGCAATGGCTCTACAAAATGGAAGAGAAATACCCCAGGTTCTTCGGCGAGAACGGACAGTATCCGCTCATCGTCATTCGGAAAGCGTAACATTCAGATAAGGCGGCGATGTCTAAATTCACTGACCAGCGCTATCTGACCACCGAACAATATAAGGATTCAGGTAATCTCGATGCCCGCATCGAGATTCACCGCCGTTTTAGTACGAATCCGTATGGTTGGTTCAACTGGGTTTTTGATACACTTGTTCAACTGCCAGCGCGCGCAAATGTCTTGGAATTGGGGACTGGCTCCGGTGCTTTGTGGGTGAGCATAACTGACAAGATCCCAACCAATTGGACGATCACACTCAGTGATTTGTCTCAGGGTATGTTGGATGCTGCATGGCGTAATCTGGTTGTGACAGGCAGGAACTTCAAGTTCGAGCAGATCGATGCCCAATCCATTCCGTACGCGGACGAGACCTTTGACATCGTCATTGCCAACCACATGCTCTATCACGTGCCAGACCGCCCAAAGGCATTGGCTGAAATAAAGAGAGTGTTGAAAAAAGGCGGTCATTTGATCGCCGCCACGGTCGGTGAGACTCACCAAAAAGAAATTAAGAACTGGTTGCGTCGTGTTGGGAAAGATGGAAATTTTTCCCCAGTTTCGGAGCCGTTCACTCTCGAGAATGGCGCGGAGCAGCTTGCGCCATTTTTTGCCAATGTCACTGTTTCGCGTTACGAAGACAGCCTGCTGGTGACCGAAGTGGAGCCAATGATCGCTTATCTTCGCTCCTCCATCCGCGCATCGGAAATTTCGGAAGAAGAACTGGCGAAAGTCAAAACTGAGCTGGAAAAAGAAATAAAGCAGAACGGAAAAATAGTTATCTCAAAAGATACCGGCTTGTTTGAAGCCCTGAAATAGGAGAACTTATCATGAATTGGAAAGATCAGGTTGTATTAGTCACCGGCGGAACAGGATCGTTCGGCAAGAAGTTCATCAAGATATTGCTCGAAGAAAAGCAGCCGAAGAAGGTCATTGTCTTCAGCCGCGATGAATTGAAACAGCATGAAATGCAGGTCGGTGGATACAACCAGGAAAACCTGCGCTATTTCATCGGTGATATTCGCGACCGTGAGCGCCTTGAGCGCGCCTTGCATGGCGTAGATATTGTTGTCCATGCGGCGGCGCTGAAGCAGGTGCCTGCCTGTGAATACAATCCCATGGAAGCCATCAAGACCAACATTATGGGCACGGCGAACGTAGTCGAAGCTGCGCTGGATGCCGGTGTGAAAAAAATGTTGATGGTTAGCACCGATAAAGCTGTCAGCCCGGCGAATCTGTATGGAGCCACAAAGCTTGCAGCTGAGAAATTAACGATCCAGAGTAATGCCTATGCCGGGGGCTCGGCAACCAGATTTTCGTGCGTCCGATACGGGAACGTCGTTGGCTCGCGCGGCTCCATCGTTCCGTTATTCCTCAAGCAGCGTGCAGGTGGAAAGATCACAGTCACCGATGACCGCATGACCCGCTTCTGGCTTTCCCTCGAGCAGGGCGTGCGCTTCGTCATCACCTGCATCGAACAGATGGAAGGCGGCGAAGTGTTCATCCCCAAGATCCCCAGCACAAAAGTTGTAGACCTCGCAAAGGCTATTGCTCCAAATGCCAAGATCGAGATCATTGGCATTCGCCCAGGCGAGAAACTGCACGAGATGCTTATCTCTGAAGATGAAGCGCGCCATACCATTGAACTTGAAACAATGTATGTTGTGCAGCCTGCCGAAGCCACTTGGTTTGGTTATTCATGGAAGGATAAAGGCAGCGCCTTGAGGGAAGGCACGTATTATTCCAGCGATAACAATTCTGAATGGCTTGATATTGAAGGTGTCAAAAAATATATTGCGCCGTTCGAAGAACTTTTTGTGCAAGGCAAACTCGAAGGGTAATCAATGCCGCGAATTCTCGTTACGGGCGTCAGTGGTTTGCTGGGCATCAACTTCTCTCAGGAGATGATGGACTCGCACGAGATTATCGGTGTGGATCGCGGCAAGCTGTCCCGTGCGCCTTTCAAGGTGTTGAAGCGGGATATTCTTGAAGCTGGCACAGTGGACTCCATCCTCGACTCGGTGCAACCCGAATGGCTGGTGAACTGCGCGGCTCTTGCGGACCTCGATGCCTGCGAGGAGGACCCGGACATTGCCAAACGCTTGAACACGGATCTGCCCCGCCACCTCGCACGGGCATGCAAAGTGCGGAACATCCCCTTCGTCCACATCTCCACGGATGCCGTCTTTGACGGCGAGAAAGACGGCTTCTACACCGAAGAGGATAAGCCCAATCCACAGAGTGTATATGCCACAACCAAATTCGAAGGGGAATGGGCTGTTCTCACGGAAGACCCAAAGGCACTTGTGGCGCGAGTCAATTTTTATGGGTGGAGCCTGGGCGGCAGACGCAGCCTTGCGGAATTTTTTCACCATAACCTGACCCACAATAAAAGTATGAGCGGTTTTACGGATGTGGTCTTTTGCCCCATGCTGGTGAATGATACCGCCCGCACCTTGGTAAAAATGCTTCAGCGTGGTTTGAGCGGTTTGTATCATCTGGTGGGACCGCAAGCCATGAGCAAATATCAATTTGGAGTGGAGATCGCACGCAAGTTCAGCCTGCACGAGAACGAGATTTCTCCGAAATCCATCCTGTCTTCAGGCCTCATTGCCCGACGTTCCCACAATTTATGGCTTTCCACCCACAAGCTATCCACAGATTTGGGCGAGGATTTACCCGACTTTTCCACAGGTTTGAACGAGTTTTGCACACAGTTCCAGCAAGGTTACCCACAGAAAATCCGCAGTTATCAACAAAATTAGCCCCAGATTTGCTGTCAGAAGCTCAAAATTATCCACAGGATATGCTTTTCTATCCACAGTTTATTACCGAAAATAGACGGTTTTCCACAATATTTTGGCTTTTTCTGGGGAAAACTGGCAGTTTTGACTTAAGTTATCCACAGCTTATCCCTATTTATCCACAGGATATGCTTTATTACCCACAAACTTACCCCATCTTTTTCCACACTCGGAGGAACAATGGAAATCAAGTTCGGAAATCGCACAATTGGCTTGAATCACCCCACCTATTTCATCGCGGACATTGCCGCCAACCATGACGGCGACATGGAACGCGCCAAGAAGCTCATCCGCCTCGCCAAAGACGCAGGCGCAGATGCGGCCAAGTTCCAGAATTTTGACGCCCCGAAGATCGTCTCGGATTACGGCTTCAAAGCCATGGATGGCGGACAGGTTTCGCATCAGGCAAGTTGGAAGAAATCTGTGTTCGAGGTCTATAAGGGAGCGTCCATTCCATTTGAATGGTCGATGACTTTGGTGGAAGAATGCAAAGAAGTGGGCATTGATTACTTCTCGTCGCCCTACGATTTTGAAGCGATTGATTTCCTCGACCAGTATGTGGAAGTGTACAAAGCTGGCTCCGGCGAAATTGACTGGATCGAAGCGCTCGAACGAATGGCGGGCAAAGGCAAGCCGTTCTTCATTGCCACTGGCGCATCCAATATTGGCGAAGTGCAGAAGGCTGTCCATGCGATTTTGAAGATCAACAAGCAATTGGTGCTGATGCAATGCAATACCAATTACACGGCCAGCCCAAATAATTATGATCATTTGCATTTGAATGTTCTTGAAAACGTTTGGGACGATGTTCCCCGATGTGATTTTGGGCTTATCTGACCATACGCACTCGGTTGCCCCCGTCCTCGGCGCGGTGACGTTGGGTGCGCGTGTGATCGAACGTCACTTCACCGACAGCAACGACCGCGAAGGGCCCGACCACAAGTTTGCGATGAACCCCGAAAATTGGGCGAAGATGGTCGAAGAGACTCGTCTGCTCGAACGCTCATTGGGCAGCTCGGATAAATTCATCGCCGACAACGAGCAGGAGACACAGATCGTACAGCGACGCTGTCTGCGGGCGGCGCGTGAGATCAAAGCAGGTGAGACTATCACCCGTGACATGATCGATGTGCTGCGTCCTGCCACTGCTGGCGCGATCAAACCTGATCAAATTCAAAACGTGATCGGCACCAAGGCATTGATGGATATGCCCCTCGGCAAGGAATTGCGCTGGACGGATTTGGGCGCGTAATATTTATCCGTCATTGCGAGGAGCGCACTTGCTCTTTGCGACGAAGCAATCTCATCATCGTATTGGAGATTGCTTCGTCGGACTGAAGTCCTCCTCGCAATGACGAATTATGTATATGAAACTCATTTATTTCTCCCTCGGTTATTCCACACACGACTATCGTTTCCTCAAGTCCATTTCAGATGGCGGGCATGAGGTTTTTTTTGTGCAACTGGAAGGCAATCAGCGGCAGGTGGAGAGCCGTACGATGCCGGAGCATGTGCATCAGGTCATTTGGAAGGGCGGACGCGAGCCGTTCCGCTGGGGCAACCTCCTCAAATTGACTCGTGACTTTCGACGTTTGACTCGCGAGATCAGACCCGATCTCATCCATGCTGGCCCCATTCAAACCTGCGCATTCATCGCGGTGTTGAGCGGGTTTCGTCCCATCCTCACCATGTCGTGGGGATTTGATCTGATGGATGATGTGCATCGTAACAAATGGTGGGAATGGGTCACACGTTACACATTGAAGCGTTCCACGTTTTTTACAAGCGATGCCAATGTCACTCGGGATAAAGCCGTCGCTTACGGAATGAATTCTGAGAAAACAGTGGTCTTCCCCTGGGGTGTTGACCTTGAGCATTTCCGACTATGCGACAATCTACGAACGACCAAAGGCATGGTTCTCGTCTCTGTTTCTGCAATCGTTCCTGGGAAACCCGTTATGGGGTGGATGTGCTTGCGCGGGCGTTTGTGAAGGTGGCGCAGCAAAGTGAAAATGTGGATTTGATCCTGCTTGGCGGCGGCTCACAAGGCGCACATATTCGCCAGATATTGCAAAGCGGCGGTGTCCTGGATCGCGTCACTTTTGGCGGACAGATCTCGCAAACCGATTTGCCAAACTGGTATCATATGGCCGATATTTATATTTCACCTTCGCACGTGGATGGTTCGTCCGTCTCGTTGATGGAGGCGCTGGCTTGCGGCCTGCCTTGTCTGGTTTCGGATATTCCTGCCAACAAGGAATGGGTCTTTGAAAATGAGAACGGCTGGCTGTTCCGCGATGGGGATGCGGATCACCTTGCGGAGAAGATTCTGGCGGCGATGAATCAGCGTGAGAAACTGCCTGAGATCGGCCGATCAAGCCGAAGGTCGGCAGAGATGCGTGCGGATTGGAAAAAGAATGCCGAAGCGTTGATGAATGTCTATCGAAATTTAAAATGAATCGTCATTGCGAGCCGCTCTTTGGCGAAGCAATCTCCAACACGATGGTGAGATTGCTTCGGGCTGTCGCCCTCGCAATGACGGGAAAAGGAAAATATGCTCACTAAAAAAGAATTGCTGGCTGGTTTTGGAAAAATAAAAATCGAGAGCGATACGCTCGTTGTGCATACGTCGTATAAATCGCTGGGCGGGGTGGAAGGCGGCGTGGATACGGTGATCGATGTGATGCAGGAGTTGGCGGGGAAGGACGGCACGGTGATGTTCCCTGCGTTCAATTTTCAGTCGTGGACGGAGACGCATTATTTTGATGTGATGGAGACGCCTTCGAAGATGGGCATGATCACGGAACAGGCGCGCCTCAGACCTAACGCAAAGCGGACTCCGCATCCGATCTACAGTTTCTCCGTCCTCGGCCCTCGCGCTGACGAATTTTCCAAAGCTGACGATGTGGAAGCCTACGGCCCGAACTCTGCGTTTGCGTTGTTCCATAAATTGAACGCGACGTTGATCAGCATCGGTTTGGATTTCAATAATACGTTTTCGATGCATCATTACATTGAATATAATGCGGGCTGTGATTACCGCCGCGTGAAGGAATTCGGCGGCGTTTACATGGGCTATGACCGTGTGCCGCAGATCAAAAAGTATTCGATGTTCGTGCGCAACCATGACCGTGTGAAAACCTACATTGTGCCGGGTATGAATGACCTGCTGCACGCGGGCGTGATCAAGGAAATTCAAGTGGGTGAGGCGAAAGTGCATCACATGACCGCGAATGAATTCTTTGATAATATGACGCCCATTGTGCGCGAGCACCCTGAGAAATTGCATTATATTGAAGAGCCGAAGTATTAATTTCTTCGTCATTGCGAGGAGGGCACTTGCTCTTCCCGACGAAGCAATCTCCCTCATATTGTTGGGGATTGCTTCGCCACTCGTCCTTCGACTACGCCGCCAAAAAACGGCGGCTCCGCTCAGGACGGCGGCTCGCAATGACGGGAGACGATTATGAAACCCTACACCTCCCTCAAATCCATCCTCGCTGAATTCTTTCCGCTGCACCGAACCCTCGTCTCTGATGACCATGACAAGACCCTGGAGATCGTCGGTTCGTACATGCCTGATTCATCCAACTACACCATTGAGACCTACGCACCGCTCACCAAAGTGTGGACGTGGCAGGTGCCAGAACGGTACGTTGTCCATGAAGCGTATTTGGAGATCGAAGGCGGCGAGCGCGTGGTGGACTTTGCGAATAATCCGCTGCACATTGTTTCGTATTCGTTGCCTGTGGATAAGGTTTTGAGCTTCGAAGAACTCCAGCCGCATTTGTATTTCAACGAGAAATTGCCGCACACCATTCCGTGGGTGTTCAAATATTACGAGCGGGATTGGGGATTCTGTTTACCGAAGAATCTTTTCGATAAACTTCCGCGTGATAAAAAATATCGCGCGGTGATCAAGTCTGAATTCATCACCGACCCCAAGCAGGGATTCAAAGTCGCCACGGCGGTTGTCCACCCTGAAGGCGGGCCAAACCCCGAAGCGGGTGAGTTCATTGTGCAGGCGCATACCTGTCATCCCATGCAGGCCAATGACGATGGCGCGGGCGTGGTCAGCACCATTGAGTTGGCGCGCCGCCTCGCGGAAAATCCGCTGCCTGCGGGTTCGATGAGCGTCCGCTTTTGGTTTGGGCCTGAGACGATTGGCACCATCGCATGGCTGGCTCACAATGAGAATCTCATTCCCAATATGCGCGGCGGAATTTTCATGGAGATGACGGGCAATCAAAATAAAATTGCATGGCATCACACGCGGCAGCATTCGCATTTGTTGGATAAAGTAACGAGTTACGTGTTACGAGATACGGATCACGAATCACGTGACTTTGCCGCCGCTCCTGCCAACGATGAGCGCGTCATCAACGGGCCTGGTGTCAATGTGCCGTGCATCTCCATCAACCGTTTTCCCTACGACGAGTATCACACCACCGACGACAATCTCGACATCATGCACGAGGATATGCTCATCGGCGCGGCGCAAACTGCCGAGGACATCATCCGCATCTATGCCAGCAATTACATTCCCAGGCGCACCTTCCGCGGCCCCGTTTTTCTCAGCGGTCACGGTCTCTGGGTGGACTGGCGCGATAACTGGGCGCTCAACCGCGCCATCGAAAAGATCATGATGAAATTTGAAGGCGAGCATTCGATCTTCGAGATCGCCGAGCAGGTCGGTCTCGATTATTGGATGGTGCGCGAGTACGTTGAAAAATTCCGTGCGAAGGGATTTGTGACTCCCTTGCCGATTCCATCTGAGGCGCAAAACGCGTAGTAACGACTTAAGTCGTTACTACAATAAACCTATGAAACCAAAAGTTGTAGCCATCATTCAAGGACGCATGTCCTCCTCCCGTTTGCCGGGAAAAATTCTTGCAGACATCGCAGGTCAGCCGATGTTGACTCGGGTTTACGTCCGCACCTCGCGGGCGACGACTCTCGACGAAGTCATCTTCGCCACGACGACAGACGCCTCAGACGACCCCGTAGCTGAGTACTGTGACTTTAGCGGCATTCCCCACACCCGCGGCAGTTTGTTCGATGTGCTTGACCGTTATTATCAAACTGCCCTCCAAGCCAAAGCGGACGTAGTTGTCCGCATCACAGCGGATTGCCCTGTGATCGACCCTGAGTTGATCGATAATGTCGTA
Organism: Candidatus Villigracilis propinquus; assembly: GCA_016714565.1. Taxonomy (GTDB): domain Bacteria; phylum Chloroflexota; class Anaerolineae; order Anaerolineales; family Villigracilaceae; genus Villigracilis; species Villigracilis propinquus. The sequence goes on along the minus strand of JADKDM010000009.1, from coordinate 45,336 downwards.
AATACGTTACTTGGGGAATCGGGAATGGGAAATGGGAAATCGGAATATGATTTCGTTTGCAACCGTCTGCCCCCGCCGTGGACTCGCACCTATCCCATTGGCTTGGATGTGGAAGCCTGCACCTTCAAAGTCTTGAAGAAAGCATGGAAAGAAGCGAAGGAACCACAACACCGTGAACATGCCATGCCGTATTTTTATGAGGGAGTGCAGCTAGCAACTGTCAACCGCCAACTGCAAACTGGCCTTTCCCCGCGCGGATTCAATATTGCCCTGCTCCATCACACCACCGATTTTGGAGATTATCGTTGGACGGTGGATACTCCAGAAGATTTGGAGTTTATGCGAGAGGTATATTCCCGCTTCGATGGGCGGGATGATTTCACCTGGAAAGAAGTGTTGGATTTAGTTCACGATAATCCTGAACTTCCAAAGATCAATGCCGATGTGCAGCATAAGACTCTCAAAGACATTGATAAGCGAGCCTTGAAACGTAAATAAGTTGGAAGGTTCTCAGGTTTGAACGTTTCAACCTGTAAACTTGAAACAATACCTATGCCATTAATTACATTATTCTCCGCCCCAAAACCTTTTACCAATCCGCACATTGCGATGATTCAACGCAATGCCATCAAGTCGTGGACTTTGCTTCCTGATGTCGAAGTCATTTTGCTTGGCGAAGAGACAGGGACTTGCCGAAGCCGCCAAAGAACTTGGCGTGAAGCACATCCCTACGGTGGCACGCAATGACAGCGGCACGCCGTTGATCTCGTCCATGTTTCAGCTGGCGCGTGAAAACTCGAACAGCGAATTACTTTGCATCATCAATGCAGACATGGTTCTCATGCCCGATTTTGTTGAGGCGGCGAAACAGGTCAAAAGTCAAGTTGAAAGATAAATTTGTTTTGCTCAGTCAGCGTTGGGATTATGACATCACCTCCCCGATTGACTTCGCCGCAGGGTGGGAGTCTCAGCTGAGGGAATCTGTCAGAAAACAGAATCAGCTTCACCGTCCCGCTGGAAGCGATTTTTTCCTTTTCCCAAAATCCTGCTATACAGACATCCCCGCTTTCATCATCGGCCGCGCGGGTTGGGACAATTGGATGATCTACAAGGCACGCAAGCAAAACTGGCCCGTGATCGATTGCACGCCGTCGGTGATGATCGTGCATCAGAACCATGATTACAGCCACCTGCCTGGCGGGAAGTCGCATTACGAGCACCCCGACACGAATGAGAATATCCGCCTCGCGGGCGGACAGGCGAATATCCGCTACACGATTTTGGATGCGACGCATCGCCTTGTGGATGGTAAACTTGCCCGCCCGAAGATGTCTTCTTTGCGGTTCATGCGCGGCGTGGAATTGTTGCTGCGCGCGATCTTTTTCTTCCTGCCTGAGAAGTCAATTGAGAATATCGCAAGACCGAAGAGATGGAAGAAAAGATTCAAGAAGTTATTCAAATAAACGATTAGTCAAAAGTCGAAGGTCAAAGGTCAGCCGACTTTAGACTTTTGACTTTTGACCCAAACCTGACCCCCGAAACCTGGAACCTGACACGCTATGAGAAAAGGCCAAAACCCCGCCAAGTTCGTCAAAGACGTAGTCCGCCCTGAGCGGGTGACCGTTGCATTGTTAAATTACATCCCGTTCTTGAGCGGCTTTTATGCTGAGACGTTGGATGTGCTGAAGGTCTCGCTCGAATCCATGCGCAAGGATGCCGGACTGCCGTTTGACCTGATGGTCTTCGATAACGGCTCCTGCCCCGAAGTGCGCGAGTACCTTGTGAAAGAAAAGGAAGAGGGGCGGATTCAATATTTGATCCTCTCTGAAAAGAATATGGGCAAGGGCGGTGCGTGGAATGTGATGCTGGCTGGCGCGCCGGGTGAGATTATCGCCTACACCGATGCGGACGTGTTGTTCTCCCCGAACTGGCTTTCGCGTTCTGTGGAATTGCTCGAAACCTTCCCGAATGTGGGCATGGTGACGGCTCGTCCGTACCGTACTTCGCCGGAGTTATACACATCTACGCAAGAGTGGGCGAAGAAAAACGCCACGTTGGATGAAGGTCAATTCATTCCGTGGGAAACCTTCCTTGAATTCAATCTCTCGCTTGGACAAACCGAAGAAGAGAATGTAAAAGTCTATGCCGAGACCAGCGACTGGCGCATCCAATACAAAGGCCTGACCGCGCTCGCGGGTGCGTCCCACTGGCAGTTCACGGCATATAAATCCACGCTGCAGCAGTTCCTGCCCTTTGACATGGACAAGCCGATGGGGCAAGTCCGCCAGTTGGATAAGCGCATGAACGATGCAGGCTACCTGCGTTTGATGGTCTCTGATCCGCTGGCGATGAATATGTCCAATACGTTGGGGTATTTGCGCGGGGAGTTGGGGAAGGATGTAGTAAAAAGTAAAAAGGGAAAAGGGTTTGCCCGCCGTGTATTGGAGTTATCTCCGATCAAGAAGATGCTGCTGGCGGTGTATAACAAGATTTTTAGTTGGTATTATTCTTAATGTATCAACAAATGAAAGCGCCGCTCCGAAAAGGAGCGGCGCTTTCTCTAATACAATACCTTACTCGTTCAATTTGTTTTGCAAGAGTCAACTTGATGTTGTCTTCAATACACGGGTGGAGAGTAGGATGTCAGCAAGTGACAAAGCAATCAAGGAAATCTGAACTGTGGAACTACTTGATCAATGGATGCCCGCGCCGCTTTATACAACGAATCAATCGCTTGGTCTCCAACGCCATTAGGGTTTGAACAACCTTGCTTCATGTCATTCTGTATGGGGGTATAGATTTCGAGGTAATGCTGATTAATATAGTCTACTTCCATCTGCGCACGCACAGCCTGATTTTGAATGAAGTTCTGCCATTTAGTAACCAACGCTGGCGAAGCGTTTGCTGGCGGTGTCCAACGTGGGAAAAACGGCTTTTGATAGTCAAGAGACACGTTGAGGCTGGATGGGGTGCAGGAGGCATCCCAAGTCCAGGAGATAAAAGTGTCAATCCCGTACCAATCAGGTGCTCTCGGAGTGAGCGCTTTCATTTCTGCAACCAGTTCGGCTTCAGTTGACCCTGTGATGTCGTAACAGATAACCTGCGTTGCGTTTTTGATTACCGGGCAGTTGTTTGCGTCCAACGCAACTTGAAATGGAAGCGCACTGGTGGCTGTTGCCTGCACAGTCGGGATGGGCGTCTGGGTACTGGCAGGATTCGGCGTCGAGGTTGCCAAGAGTGGCGGGATGATCGCCTGCTGTGTTGGCGCGCTCGTAGCGGTGTAATTCAGCAGCACGTTGCCGTTTGCATCCAGAATCCGCCATGAAAGCCCCGGCGCGGTCCACAATCCGGCCGCCCCGCCAATGCCAACGCGGAAATGCTCTACGATGTTCCCGTTGGCGTCCACCAGGTAGCCAATTGCCGGCACGCCGCTTTGGTTGATGAAATCAACCCATAAGGTACCCAAAGGCCGCTTGATCAAGACGCACTGTTTCTGGTCGCTAGAGACGGTGTATTCCATCAGGACGCCGCCGGTTGGATCCTGAATGATCCATTTGTCGCCTGCAAAGGCCTCCTGGATATACGCGCCGCCGTTTTTCAACCTGAAATATTCCAGGCGCTGTGGGGGCGATTTCGATATATCCTCCCAGAACCCAACGGCTTCATACCCGCTTTCGTTAACGAAGCGGATTGTCGCGTTGCCTTGCTTGGGCGCGGGAATCTTGTCCAGGCCGCACGCGGCGGTTTGAGGGGGGATGCCTGCCGCGGGCGCCTGCTGGGTTAGAGCCGGAGAGGGGACAACCTGCACCGTGGCGCTGGCTACGTCAACGTCACACGAGACGGGACCGTTGATGGTCACCAGTATGGTGTCGCCATCTGCACGTTCGTCCACATTTGTGACCGTAACATTGGAATACGTGAGAGATTCTCCCAGGGCTAATGGGGATTGATCCCGGTTTAGGTCATTGTCGTTTGCGGGAAGAACCCGGATCGGCATCCCATAAACGCGCGGGAGTACCGACATCTCTACCCCTGTGTTTACGGTGTAGACCAAAGCCCCTTGCTTGACAAGTTTTGAGTCTGTGCCGATCGCACGGCGGCTTTCTACGACCAACCCGCAGCTATCTCCAAGCGGAACAATCATGGCTTTGGCGCCGCCTGCATTTTCGATCGCGGATAGTTCGACAGTTTGTTCGCCTGCCGTGTGGCAGATGATCTGGTCGTCTTGCAGCCAGCCAAGTTGCCAGCGTTCGAAGGCGAACAGACCGGGCGCATGCTGCGTATCCCAGTTGTTACCCCTGACGCCAAACGCTCCGACCGTGGAGCCTCGCACAGCGAAGTCATCTGATACGTCGCTTCCAAAGAGGGGCGATGGAATGGTCATGACCGCCGCAAATTGGCTGGCCATGGTATTGTTTCTAAAGAATTCTTCTGTACTGGGAGCGCCCAATCCATTCCCGTAGGTTAACGCCGCACGGATGGAGGCGCCGTCTACTTGGAAGCCGAGGGAATCTTCAGCAACCGCGTAGGCTAAAGTGGAGGACGGAGCCTCTGCCGCGTCTGGGTTTGCGACGACCATGATGATGTCGGTCTCGGAAAAGTCGAATTCCGGGTCTGCCAGATCCACTGCTTCTTGAAAATAAACGCGGCGATTTTCGAATGATTCACCTAGGAAATTTTGGCCTCTATCGGTGGAGGCACCTGGGAGGTTGAGCCATTTGGGGTGGGGCTGGATGTCCAATTGCGCGCTTCCATAAGAAACGTCGCTAAAAAACTGACTGATGCCCGATGGGTTAAGCAGGGCAAAAACATCCTGTGGGGTGCGTGTTGCGCGGGCGTCGCTGTAGTCGGCAAATAAGACGGTGACATGCACCGTGCCGACGGAGGGAGCGAAACCTGGATGGCGTGGGATGCCCAGCCTCCAGTAGTTATAGGGGCTATCCAGCGGACGGTCAGGCAGTTTGCACTCTGCAACGTCGGTAGTGTTTGCTATAGGAACTGCGGTAGATTCAGCAACCGGCGTGTTTGTGTCTTCGATGCCAGGAGGAGGCATACGCGGCGGGGCGCTTGAGGTTGGTTCTGCGGTAGCAGTTACAACGACTGGGCCTGTACCCGGTGCGCTACAGCCTATGACAAGAGAAAATATTACCAGGCTAATTAAAATGGTGTGAAGTTTCTTGGTCATATAAACCTCCATCGCTCCAAAAAAATTATATGCTTCACATTCCTTTAGCAGAAGGTAGCGACGATACAGCCTGCTTTGTCACGGCCTATGCGGGATTGCCCCGACGCGCCAAAAAGGATTAGTAATGTGGCAAATATATCATAAAAATTATGACAAAGTGGGTAAAAAATATTCAATTTGGAATTTAATCCCGTCAAGAAGATCCTGTTGGCAGTGTATAACAAGATTTTCAGTTGGTATTATTCTTAATCGCTTTAATTCCTAAAACGGTGCTTTTATCTTCGACCACAATATCACTTGATTGCGTCCATTGTGTTTTGCGTGATACAAGGCTTTGTCGGCAGTTTCGAGCACCAATGTTTCATATTGGCCATGAGTGGGGAATTCCGAAATGCCCGCTGAAATTGTGATAGGAATTGTATGGTGGTCCACATAGATCGGGGATTGTTGAATGGATTCACGCAGGCGATCCGCGATTAGAAAAGCATCCTGTTCTTTTGTGTTCGGAAAAACCACAAGGAATTCCTCACCCCCATAACGACAGACAATATCGCCTGTGCGGGTAAATTCCGCCAGATGATCGGCAAGGTCTCTTAATACAAAGTCACCGACGGCGTGTCCGTAGGTGTCATTAACATGTTTAAAGTGGTCAATGTCCAATAATAGAAAAGAAACCGGATACTGTTCACGCATGGCACGGGATAATTCGCGGCTAAGCGTTTCCGTCAAGTAACGCCGGTTGTGGAGTTTTGTAAGCGGGTCACGAATGGCTTGTTCGCGAAGATCGGATTGCAACACCTGGATTTCGTTCATTTGCTCTTCCAGTTTGTTAAGGGCTTCGCGGAGTTTTGCGTCTGCTTCTTTATGGGCGGTGATATCCTCTTTGATGGCAACATAATTGACAATGGCGCCATCACCATCGATGACAGGGGTAATGATCTCAAGTTCGCAATAAAGGTCACCATTCTTCTTTTTATTCCAGATATCACCGCGCCATACCTTGCCGGATTGAATGGTGTTCCACATTTCTTCATAGGTTTCCCGAGGCGTGCTGCCTGATTGAATAATCAGTGGGTTCTTTCCAATCGCTTCGTCAAGTTCATATCCGGTTAGTTTTGTGAAATAGGGATTGACATACTCGATATTGCCCTGAATATCGGTAATTAATACCGAGACCGGGCTTTGTTCCACCGCTTTATGCAATTGCAAGAGTCTTAATTCTGTCTGTTTACGTTCTGTGATATCGCGCAGAATGATCATTCTGCCAATCTGCCCTTTGGGCCATTCATCACGCAGAGGGGAAAGCAGCGCATCATAATAACGTTGGTCGTCAATGTTGAGATCGAACTTGACCTCTTTCTCGGGCGCTTGCGCTAACTCTGAGCTAATGCGCGGGAAAACATCTTCCAATTTTTTGCCAAGCAAAGCATTTTCGGTGCTGCCAAGAATAACAGCAGCCGAGCGGTTGATGTCAATAATGCGGTTTTTCAAGTCAAGCGCGATCATGCCGTCGCTCAGGTTGTTGATCAATTTATTGCGGGCAATGGGATTAATATTCAATAATTTCTGTCCAGATAGAGCCCATAAAACGAACACATTGGTAAAAGCAGAGGTTGCAGAAGTCCAATCTACTCCTGGCGTATCAAACAGATCAATGTTGTAAGCGACATTCAAAAAGATATGTATGAGAAATGCGGTTATCAGCAATCGTGCCTGGCGTTTGATGATATTTGACCCTCGAAAAGAAGCGATGACGAACAGGGTCATGCAGATCAATGCATGTGAATACCCCGTAATCACTGTAAGAGCAAATGCAGGTCCATGCACGAATAGAACCACATTATTTGCCTGCGGGATGAAATCTTTCCATATCAACCCGTGCCATGGATTGGTGGAGGCCATTAATGCATGAGAGAGGACATGAAACACGGCGATGGCTTTCATCCATTTTTTCTCTGCAATGTGTTCGTAACCTGCGAAGCACAAGGCAAACAACAGTAAAAATGCTTCTGCCGTTCTGTATCCCCATGCATCTAAAACTGCAAAGAACACCTTTAATTGAAGGGGGACTGCCGCATATCCTAGTGTTACCATGACCCCCCAAAAAGCCAAACTGGCTGTGAATAGGCTAAAGTAATGGCCAGACCGTTCCTGCCTGTAGTATTTCCAGGCGATGGAGGTGTTGATTACGAGCACTACGGTGGAAATGAAAGATGAGATGACAATGGGGGTGATCGTGAACATGTTAAGAGTTTAAACCTTTTAAAATCAAAAATCAATCCTCGTTTCTACATGTTAAAATATAGTCCTTATGACCAAACGTATCTTCATCTCCGCCGACCACGGCATGGCAATCATCTACTTCCTGCAAAGCGACGTCGTCTCGACTCTGCTCGCCGCGGGCGTTGAAGTCGTCGTCCTCACCGATGACGACACCAAAGAAAAGATCGCATCCCGTTTCACTCGTCCCGGCCTCACCTTTGAAGGCTTGCGCCTCAAACAAGCCAACGACTACGCAAAAAAAGTTCAACCAAGAATGCAATGGCTGCTCGGCTACCTGCGCCGCGTGGGCGGCTCGCGCCGCATCAACACCGAAGCCATGGACAGCCACATTTGGGAGGTCTGGGGCGAGAACGGCTGGAAATTCCGTTTGGGGATTTGGATTCCCTCCGCGCTGATGATTCTCCTCCTGCGGAATTTTTCCTTCGCCCGCAAGTATCTGGTGAAACTCCAAAATCGTTTCACTACGAATATTTATTCTGACCTCTTTGACAAATACCAACCTGACATGGTTATCGCCTCCACCCCAGGCTGGCGCATGGACCGTTACCTCCTGCGTGAATCCGCACGCCGTGGAATCCCGAACATGACCGTCATCGTCGGCTGGGACAATTCATCCAGCTACAACGTCAGCGGCGCGGATGTGCAGTGGGCGACCTGTTGGTCTGAGCTGCAAAAAGAGGAACTCGTCAAAGGTTCAGATTGGAACCCCGAGCATGTGCATATCGGCGGCATCCCTTCGTATGACGGATATTTTCGCAAGTCGTGGCTCATGCCGCGCGACGAATATTTCAAATTGCACGGACTCGACCCGAAGCGCAAATTAATTTCTTACGCCAGCAGCTTTGTCCATTTCGCGCCGAATTTTCCGAACATTGAAGCGTTGGCAAAACTGGTTTCTTCCGATGCGCTTGCAGAGCCTTCGCAGTTGTTGATTCGTCTGCATCCCAGTCACTTTCAAGACAAGCCGAAAATTTTTGCAGATGAACGCGCACAGGTTTTTGAGCTGGAGAAGAAATACCCCAACGTGCATGTTGTCCAGCCTGTTGCATTGGGCGGCTCGCTCGGCTACTATGGCGGCGAAGACATGGACGAGAAATCTTCGATGATGGCGTATTCAGATGTAGTGGTGACCGTCTATTCCACCATGCTGGTCGAGACCGCTGTCCACGATACACCGATGATCGCCGCGACAATTGACACCCCCGGCGGATGGAACAAGCCAAAGAAATTCTCCCTCTCGCTCAAAGAGATTGGCGACTGGCCCACCCACAAACGATTCCGTGATGCAAAAGCGGGTCGTGTAGCCAAAGATGGAGATGAACTGCGAGACGCGCTTAATCTTTACCTGAAAGATAGATCCGTCGATTCAAAAGAGCGCCGCAAATTCATCGAAGATGAGATCACATTCACAGATGCGACATCTGGCAAACGCACGGCAAAATTTATTTTGAAAGTGCTTGAAAAATAGATTGAGGATATAAACGCCCTCCCTGCTCAAGGCGGCGTCCTCGCCGCCGGGGACGGCGACGAGAGCACTTATGCAAGAGGTCAAGTATATAAATGTCCAGTCTCCTGATCTTTCAAAAGTCAGGAGACTTTTAAATGCATAAATGAAGCCGTTCTTTTCCGTGCGTTCCGTGTACAAAAGTTTTAGCCCTTTGTGGTAAAAATGGGCTACGGAGAACCTAATGAAAAAGAAATTCCTGACCATCATTTCAATATTAATCGTCATCATCCTCGCTGCCTGCGGCTCTGCCGAGCCGACCATGAGTCCGGAAGACCTTGCCAGCACTGCCATGGCAGATGCGTGGATCGCCATCACCCAAACTCAAGCGGCCCTTCCCACCGCAACATCCCTTCCACCCACATTCACGCCTGAGCCTACCTTCACCTTGCAGCCGGTATTGCCCACGCTTCCGCCAACGGTTGCCCCATTAGCTACAGTGGCAGGTCCTACTGCTGACGCCTGCAATCAAATTCCGGTTGAAAAGCCATTGGGAACGCTGACCACTGTTGAAATTAGAAACCAATCGCAGGGACAGGTCAATCTATCCTTTGGCATGAACAAGCCTAACGACAAAGGCGAATGTTTTACCTATTCATTTTCGTTAGGCAAGGGCGATGCTCTTTCTGCCAAGGTATTAACGGGTTGGTATTGGGCCTGGGCATGGATCAATGCTGCGGAACCATCCAATGCCAGTAACGACTCTTTATTGCTGACCGACCCCAATGTGACCTATCACATTGTCATCACCAAGGAAACCGTCAATTTCAAGTAGTGCTGAATTCGCATTCATGAATGAACGACGCCCCATGTTCCTTTTTTATTTTTCAATCACATTAGCGATCTGCTCCAGCGCGCTGTATCACTTCGTCGCCAAAAGCACACCAGCGGATGTGAATTTCTCCGTCTCGCTGATCGTGACGTATGCAGTTGCGCTCGGTGTGACATTAATTGCTGCGCTTCTTTTCCCCGCCGACAATGGATTCGTCGCCGAATTAAAGAATCTCAACTGGGCTAGTTTCCTGCTAGCCGTCGCCATCGTCGGGATCGAATTCGGATTCCTGCTCACCTACCGCGCAGGCTGGAATCTTGGCATCGCCGCGGTTCTCGTCAATGTGGTCGCCTCGTTGATCCTGCTTCCCGTGGCGATCATCTTTTTCAAAGATAAGATCTCATGGGTCAACATTGCAGGGATCTTTGTCTGTCTGGCGGGGCTGGTAATGTTGAACTGGAAGAGATAAGAAGGAAAATTTCCCATGAAATATTTAATTGCCGGTCTTGGTTCTGTTGGGCGCCGTCACATGCGCAATCTCATTGCCCTCGGCGAGAAGGACATCGTCCTCTACCGCACACGCAAAGCCACCATGCCCGAGGATGAGCTCGCGGGCTACCCCGTTGAAACGGATCTGCTGGAAGCGCTGAAGAAACACAAACCAGATGCTGTCATCGTTGCAAACCCAACTTCATTGCATTTGCAAACAGCCGTCCCTGCGGCAGAGGCGGGGTGTCATATCCTGCTTGAGAAACCCATTTCAGGTTCGCTTGAAGAAATTAGTCAACTTGAATCGGCCGTCCAAAAAAGTGGCTCGAAAGTCTTGGTGGCTTATCAATTTCGTTTTCATCCCGGTATGCTGCACGCGAAGAAATTGATTTCGGATGGCGAGATCGGGCGGGTGATTTCCGCGCATGTGCATTTTGGGGAGTATCTTCCGGCGTGGCATCCGTGGGAGGATTACCGCCAGGGCTACGCCGCGCGCGCCGACCTGGGCGGGGGCGTGGTGCTGACGCAGTGTCATTCGCTGGATTATTTGCCGTGGCTGGTGGGCAAGGTGAAATCGGTGTGGGGCTTCACAGGAAAGATCAGCGACCTTGAAGTGGATGTGGAAGATACTGCCGAGATCGGCCTGCGTTTTGAGAGCGGCGCGTTAGGCAACCTGCATTTGGATTTCAACCAGCAGCCGCCCGCGCATCGTTTTGAGGTCATCGGCACGAAAGGCACCATCAAGTGGGACTTGTCCGATGGCGCAACGCGCATCTATCGCGCTTCTGCTGAGTCGCTTGCCATTTCAACCGGCAGGGATATCAAGGCGGGTGGCGAGTGGGAAGCGTATCCGTTGCCGGAGGGCTGGGAACGCAATGTGATGTTCCTCGATCAGATGAAACATTTTGTGGATGTGGTCAATGGGAAGGCAGAGCCGATATGTCCGCTGGAGGATGGCGTGCGCGCCATGAAATTGATCTTCGCTGTGCATGAATCGCAGCGGACTGAAAAGCTGGTTCACTTGAGTTGAAACATGATGGCTCTTCCGTAATTAACGGGAGACCAAAAAAACTTAGCCGCGAATTACGCTAATTCACGCAAATTTTTTTAAATTAGCGAAAATTCGTGAAATTCGCGGCTAGCCTTGTGGTTTTGCGTAAGTTCTAATTTTATTTGATCGCATCCCAGATGATATGCGTGGAATCTCCGCGCAGGAAAACTTTTACTCCGGGAGCAATAGTGATGTAAACATAGTTTTGAAGATAGGGCGCTGCTTCTTCGCCGGTGCCTTCCCAAACGGCGACGATCACATCAGGTTTTAATTCGCCGAATGTGTGGGCATAATCCCATTTCATGTGGCCGGGACGCATGTTGGGGATGTCGGGAATGCCCATCGAGGTGCGGACGTTTTGATGGGCGATGTAGGGGTCTGCCTTGCCGAGGATGTCAATTGCGTAGCGGTCTGGCAGTAGATAGGGAACGGTTCCTGCGCCGATCACAGCGATGGATGCTCCCGGGGTGGTGACCTTTTCCAGCGCGAGCGCGGTGATCAGATTTTTTTCATTGCCAGGGATGTAATCTGGAGTGCGGTTTAATCTCCAGCGTTCGATGGCTTTCCAATCGCCCAGCAGGGCATTGAAATTCAGTATGGAGAAAGTAAACGCGATCACAAAAATAACCCGCCAGCCGGCCTCCGCGATGCGCCCGAGTGGCAGACTGTTCGCGGTCTTTTTGAGCAATTCTACAGCGGCCCAACTGAATGCGGCAAAGAACAGCGGCATGGCGATGACGATATAACGATTTGCGCCGCCGTGATTCTCCCACGCATCCCCGCCCACATAAACGGAGTAGGCGATCTGCCCAGCGATGATAAGGGTCAGCAGGGTCACTTTCCAATCACGGCGGAAGATAAAGAGGGAAAAGGGGAGAAGGAAGAGCACCCAATTGGAGTAATAGACGAATTGTACAAGCGCATATAATCCGCGCAGGGTTTTGAGTGTTGTATTCCAGCCTTCCACTTTTAAGTAATAGGTATTTGGCAGTAACTCGCCGTAATACAGGTAACGCGCCAGGGTTTGCCCGCCCAAAAATAAAACGAGCAGTCCCAGTCCCCAAATGAGATGCTGTTTTCGGTTTTCCTTTTGTACAAAAAATAAGGTTGCGAGAATCACCACGTAAGGCACGGCCATGTCAAAGCGGATCAGTGTGGAAACCGCCAGCAGCACATACACCCAGACGTTGAATTTCATTTCGCTTTTCAACACCAGCCAGATGACCGCGCTGATCACCAGCGCCAGCAGGCTCACCTCCATGCCGAGCAAGCCGAACGAATTGAGCGGCGCATAGAAAGCGGTTAATGCCACGGCGGAGAGCATCGCGAGGAGGTCATCTGTAAAGTGTTCGACGATCTTTTTTATGAAGACCAGGTTCAAGGTCAGGAATGAAGCGCCGAGGATCTGGATGTAGAGACTCGTTTGGTTTAGTTCAATAGGCAAGAAGTGGACGAGCGCCATGATCCCCACCCACAGCGGATTGGTGTATCCTTCCACGCGTTCTCCCGCATTCCACACGGGGCCAAGTCCGTGCGCGAGATTGTATGCATAGCGCATGGAGATCATGGCATCGTCAAAGAGTACAAAAAAAGTTTTACCTTCATAAAGGAAACTGGTCGCCATGATGTACCGATAACAATAGTAAAGATAGCCCATGACGAGCAGGGTAAACAACAGGTTCCGAAGGTTTTTTAAGTTCAGCATTGTAAAATTATATCTCACGGTTCCAAAATTCAGCCGGTGAATTTTGGAGTATAATCTTCGCTTGTGTAAATTCGCAGAGACGCCGCAAGGCCCTGCTTTATGAAAAATGGAGTTGATAAATGGCAAAAGCAAAATTGATCCCGCCATACGGCGGAAAACTGGTGAACCTGGTTGTCGAAGGCACAGAACGGGAAGAGTTACTGGCGCGCGCCGGAAAACTCCCGTCCATCAAGATCACCATGCGCAACATGTGTGACTTGGAATTGATCGCCACTGGCGGTTTTTCCCCGCTGACAACCTTTATGGGCAAAGCGGATTATGAACGTGTGCTCAAGGAAATGCGCCTTGCGGATGGAACCCTCTTCCCGCTTCCCATTACCCTGACAGCGGATCCGAAAGAACTGCCGACCGTTGGCGATGAACTTGCGCTGCGCAATGCCAACTTTGACCTGATCGCCGTGATGACCCTCTCCGAAGTCTATCACTGGGACGCGGATACGGAAGCCTCCCTCGCGTATGGCACCACCGACTCAAAACACCCGATGGTTTCCGAGATGGGGCGCTGGGGCAAGGTATGCATCTCCGGCCCATTGAAGGTGATAAACCTTCCCAAATATTATGACTTTGTAGATTACCGGCACACTCCCGCCCAGGTGCGCGAAAAGCTCGAAGAATTGGGTTACGAAAATGTAGTTGCCTTTCAGACTCGCAATCCCCTGCACCGCATTCATGAAGAACTGACCAAACGCGCAGCCGCGCAGGTGAACGGCTCGCTCATTATTCATCCGGTGGTTGGCATGACCAAGCCCGGTGATGTGGATCACTACACCCGCGTCCGTACATACAAGGCTCTGGTGGATAATCACTACGACAAGAAGAACACCCTGCTCAGCCTGCTTCCTCTCGCCATGCGTATGGCCGGACCAAAGGAAGCTCTGCTTCATGCCATCATCCGCCGCAACCATGGCGCCAACCACTTTATCGTGGGGCGTGATCATGCGGGTCCGGGGAATGATTCCACGGGCAAGCCTTTCTACGGTCCGTATGAAGCGCAGGAGATCATGAAACAGTACGAGGCGGAGATCGGCGTCAAGATGGTCCCGTTTGAAATCCTCGTATATCTTCCTGATGAAGATCGCTATGTGGAAGAGAAGGATATTCCCGCTGGCGCAAAAATTGCCAATATATCCGGTACACAAGTACGCAATGATTATCTGGCAAAAGGAAAACTTCTTCCCAGTTGGTTTACACGCCCACAAACCGCCGAAATTTTGCGCGAGATGTACCCGCCCCGCCACAAGCAGGGATTTTGTATTTGGATCACAGGCTTGAGTGGTTCCGGCAAAAGCGCCACCACCCAGGTGCTCACCACCCTGCTGCTAGAACGCGGACGTGAAACCGCCATCCTTGATGGCGACGTTGTCCGCACGCATCTTTCCAAGGGTCTCGGCTTCAGCAAGGAAGACCGCGATACCAACATCATCCGCATCGGTTTCGTCGCTGGAGAAATCGTCCACGCGGGTGGTGCCGTCGTTTGTGCGGCTATCAGTCCCTACCGTGCCACACGTGCCGAGGCCCGCAAAACGGTCGGCGAAAATTTCATCGAGGTTTACATGGATACCCCCGTGGAAGTCTGTGAGCAGCGCGATGTGAAGGGCTTATATGCCAAGGCCCGTCAGGCCATGCAGGATGGCAAGCCGATGGGCTTTACCGGCGTGGATGATCCATACGAACCGCCGATCAACCCCGAGATCACCCTCAAGGGTTTTGGCGCTTCTCCCGAAGACAACGCTTACATTATCATAAAGTTCCTCGAAGAACAGGGCTTTATCCTCCCTATGAAATAAGTTCAGATTCTGTTGCGAAGTGCGGAATACGTATTCCGTACTTCGCAACCTTATTATGACCTCGCGCCAATCCCTTCTCGCCTCTTTCTTAATCCTTAGCCTGCTTGCTGTACTAGGGACATTTTTCGTCCTGTATGCGACTCCGCAAGGCCTTTCCCTCTCGGATGATTCGATCGCATACATTGCAGGTGCGCGCAGTATCCTAAGTGGAAATGGCTATCACGCCATCTGGCTGGCCTCCAACAAACCCGTTACGCATTTTCCCCCCGGCTTTTCCTCCCTCCTCGCTCTCCTCGGCCTCAGCGGACTGGACCCGCTGCGCGGCACACGCTTTATCAACTCCCTGCTCTTCGGTGCGAACACATTGTTACTCGGCATCATTGGCTGGCGGATGACAAGATCCCAATCTGCGGGAGTTCTGCTGGCTTTGTTGTTTGTGGCCAACGCCTCCATGTTCCGCGTCCACACAGCGGCCATGAGCGAGCCGCTTTATATCTTTTTCAGCCTCGCCGCATTTATTACCTTTTATCAATACTTCGTATTATCCGACCCTTCCATCGGAAATGGGGTGAGGAGCGAGGTCTGGCTCATTCTCACCGCCATTCTCACAGCCCTTGCCTACCTTACCCGCTACGCCGGCCTTGCCCTGCTGGCAACATTTGTCATTGCCCTTGTTCTTCTCCAGGACACCTGGCGAAAGCGATTAACCAGTGCAGGCATCTTCATCGCCGGGTTTATTCCCCTCGTACTTGCATGGGCCATCCGCAACAAACTAGCCGCCAACAACACCACCAATCGCAAGCTCGTGTACCATCCCCTCACCGAAGAGAATATCAAAACCGGACTGTATAACTTCGCCGAATTCCTCTCCCCGGTGGAAACCTGGCTGCGGGTGATTATTCGGATCGACAATCTGGTTGTTATTATTCTTTTTACCATCGCATTTATTCTGCTGGTTTGGGCCGCTTTCAACGGCCTGAAGAAATTTTTCCAGCCGGCCGCTGAAACCCCTGAAATTCTTTCATTCACGAGCACCTTATACATTTTTGGCTATCTGGCCTCCATTGTTTCCTCCATGCTTTTATTCGATGCCAGTACTAAATTCAAGCTGCGCATCAACGCTCCGATGTACGTCAGCCTGTTGACCATGCTCGTCTTTTTCCTTCATTGGCTTTGGGGAAAACGTGCCGTGTACTGGCGGAGTCTTTCTGCTATGATTGCCGTATTCATCCTTGCTGTTTCAGCTTACGGGATGTCCGCCTCGGTTACCCAGCTTCGCAAAGGTGGGCAGGGCTACGCCTCCTTCGTCTGGTTTGATTCTGAAGCGATGGCTTTCTTGCGCGAACTTCCCCAGGGTACGCGCATCTATAGCAATCAGCCGGGCCCCGTTTATCTTTATACAGACCGCCCGAGCTATGTCTTGCCCGACCTCGTGGACCCGGTCACTGCCCTGCCGCGTGAAGGCTATGAAAAGGGTGTTGCCGCCTTGAAGCAGGATGTTCTTTCCGGCGAAGCTGTTCTTGTCCTTTTTAAGTTCGGCTCTGAATCAGAAGATGTTCAATCCATTTATACACAACTCGCTGACGGCCTGTATCTTGCCCACGATACACACGGCGATATGATCTACACCGCCTTTCCATAAAGGAGAACCACATGACTGTTTTAGATAAGTTCAATTTAAAGGATCGCGTTGCCATTGTCACAGGCGGCGGCGGTCAATTGGGGTTTGAATTTTGCAAAACCCTCGCCGAAGCAGGCGCCGCCGTCGTTGCAGCAGATCTGAATATGGAACTTGCGACGAAGACGGCCACCCGCCTCACCGACTCCAGCTACTCTGCGATTGCTTTTCCTCTCGATGTCACCCGCATCGAATCGACCCGTGAACTGGTTGCTGAAACCGTCAAACAGTTCGGCCGCCTCGACATTCTCGTCAATTCTGCCGCCCTTGACCCCAAGTTTGACCCGGATGCCGCCTCCAAAGGAATTGCCCCTGGCGCTTTCGAAGACTATCCGCTTGACCAATGGAATGCGGCTTTGAATGTCAACCTAACGGGCATGTTCCTCGTTACGCAGTCTTGCGTCAAACAAATGGTGGCGCAGGGGAAAAAAGGCAGTATCATCAACATCTGTTCCACCTACGGACTCAACGGCCCCGACCAACGCATCTACATCAAGGACGGCAAACGTGTGGCCTATAAGCCCGTTTATTACACCACTACTAAAGCGGGTGTGATGGGTTTTACAAAATACCTCGCCGCCTACTACGCCGAGACGGAGATCCGCGTGAATGCACTTACCCCGGGCGGTGTCTTCAACAATCATGAAGAATATTTTGTAAAGAATTACTCCGCCAAGACCATCCTTGGCCGTATGGCAAAGAAGGATGAAATGAACGGCGCGTTATTGTTCCTCGCCTCCGAGGCATCCTCCTATATGACGGGAAACAATGTCATCGTGGATGGCGGCTGGACGGCGTGGTAATTGGTACATGGTAATTACCAATCACTATTTACTTGGAACTGATAACTGATGACTGACATACTTGTATTAATCCCCGCCCGCGGAGGCTCCAAAGGCATCCCGCGCAAAAATATCCGCGAATTTGCCGGCTACCCATTGATTGCGTGGAGCATCGCTGCAGCAAAACATTCTTCACTCGTGTCACGAGTCATTGTCTCCACAGACGATGAAGAGATCGCTGCAGTTGCGCACAAGTGGGGAGCAGAGACCCCCTTCCTTCGTCCCAATGAACTGGCGCAGGATAAGACAACTGACCTGCCCGTCTTTGAACACGCCCTTAAATGGCTTGAGGATGTGGAAGGGTACCGCCCTGAGATCGTTGTGCAATTGCGTCCGACTTCCCCCATTCGTCCGCGGGGCATGGTGGATAATGCCATTCAGATTCTGCTTGATCATGCAGATGCAGACTGCGTGCGCGGCGTTGTGCCTGCGGCTCAAAATCCCTTTAAGATGTGGCGCTTCAATGGTGAAGGCAAGCCTCTGGCTCAAATGCTGGAAGTGGAAGGGATTGCGGAGCCCTACAACGCACCGCGCCAGATTCTGCCGCCAGTCTACTGGCAGACAGGGCACATTGATGCGATTCGCGTTTCCACGATCGTCAACAAAAAATCCCTGACGGGCGATGTTATCTATCCGCTTCTGATCGACCCGAAATACACTGTGGATATCGATACCCTGCCTGATTGGGCAAAGTATGAGGCGCTCGTATATAGCGGGCTGGACATGGTTTCACCGGGCGCATCACGCCGCCTCATACCTGAGACGATAAAAATGATCATCTGCGATTTTGACGGTGTGGTAACGGATAACCTTGTCATCACAGACCAGGATGGCAGGGAATCAGTTGTGGCTTCGCGCAGTGACAGTATGCACATCAAGGCATTGCGTGAAAAAGGTGTTGAGGTAATGATCCTCTCTTCGGAACCGAACCCGGTTGTAGCGGCGCGCGCGAAAAAGATGGGGGTGGAGGCAATTCACAATGTGGGCATGCAGGATAAGGGTAGGGTGATGCGCGAAGTCCTCGAGCAGAAAAATGTCAAAGCGGAGAATGTCATCTATATTGGCAATGACCTCAATGACCTTCCATGCTTTGAAATTGCAGGCTGGTCTGTAGCGGTAGCAGATGGGTATCCCGAAGTCATCCGCGCGGCGGACCATGTGCTGACAAAGACAGGCGGGCATGGTGCGATCCGCGAGTTGTGTGAGATGATTTTATTGCGTTTGAGATGAATAACGAATCACGTATTACGTATTCTGTAATGCGTAAACCTTAAGGAGAAAAAATGGCTCGTGAAATTAAATTTGGGAACCGTATGATGGGTGATGGACATCCCGCGTATGTGATCGCGGAAGTGGGCATCAATCACAATGGCGATCTGAATGTCGCAAAGAAAATTATCGATGCTGCCGCTCATGCAGGTGCGGATGCGGTGAAGTTCCAGAAGCGCACGCCCGAAGTGTGTACACCGCTCGATCAGCAAAAGCAAATGCGCGAAACACCCTGGGGTTACATCACCTATCTTGATTATCGCTACAAGGTCGAGTTTAACGAAGAGCAGTACCGCGAGATCGACCGCTATTGCAAGGAAAAGAAGATCGATTGGATGGTCTCCGTGTGGGATGAACCTTCTGTTGATTTTATGGAGAAGTTCGACACCCCCGCTTATAAAGTGCCGTCGGCTTCGTTGACAGACCACAATCTTTTGAAGTATGTCCGCAAGACAGGCAAGCCCATTATCATTTCAACAGGCATGTCCACGATGGCGCAGATCCATGATGGCGTGAATGCCGTTGGTGAAAATAACCTCGTCATCATGCATTGCACCAGCACCTATCCCTGTGAGCCTGAAGAGTTGAATCTTAGAATGATCGAAACGCTTCGCAAGGAGTTCCCGAATAATCCGATCGGTTACTCAGGTCACGAGGTGGGGCTCGTGCCTTCGGCTGTTGCCATTGCGCTCGGTGCAACATCCATTGAACGCCACATTACATTGGATCGTGCCATGTGGGGCAGTGACCAGGCTGCCTCTGTGGAGCCCGGCGGCTTTGAACGCTTGGTGAAATACATCCGCGTTACCGAGGCTGGGCTGGGCGATGGCGTGAAGAAGGTGTATGAATCCGAAAAGGGTTCCATGAAGAAGCTCCGCCGTGTGTAGTCAATGGGAAATGATGACCGCAAAAACGAATAACCTGGTTTGTTTTGCGGATAAGAACGCTGATGGAAAAATTCAATATTCAGTCACTGAATTATGATATACTAAATTTGATATTTTTGACATCACAGGTGAAACAATGAATTTGATAACTGCCATAAAGAAAATTGACAACAAAACAACCCGCCCAGCGCGCAAGACCTTGGAATCCATGTGGCGCTGGAAGAGATTGACTTTCAACGAGGCCCCGCCCATTTTTGGCAATTCCAAGCCGAAGAGCGGATCACATCTGCTCTTGCAGGTGTTAAACGGTTTTACACAGATCATGCCGTATGCTTATACACAAGCGGAGCCCATTCGTACCATCCGTTATTTTGGTGGAAAGCGATCACAAGAGGAGATCACCGCGGACTTGAAAGCCATTCCCCGGGGCGTCATTGGCTGGGGATACATTGAAGCCACGCCGGAGAATCTCAATTTCCTCAACCAACCGGGCCGCGTTAATTTCTTTAATTACCGCGATCCGCGCGATGTACTGGTTTCGCATGTTTTCTACGCTACCGATATGCATCCACTGCATCAACTGCACGAGCTATACAATTCCCTGCCTGATTTTGGCTCAAGATTGAAGATTGCCATCAATGGCATTGACCGGGACGGTATGCGTATGGTTGGTGTAAGAGGCAGGTACGATGCCGTCTTCCGCTGGCTCGATACTGGCAATGTGATGTGCCTGCGCTTTGAGGACCTGATCAACAATCGCGAGTCCACGTTGAACGGTATGCTGGATTATATTGAAAGCAGCACCGGGTATAAAATCCCGACCCCGCGCAGTGAAGCCATTCCGATTTTGGTAAAAGCCATTCAGCCGAAGAAGTCTCACACCTTTCGCGGCGGGCGTACTGGTGACTGGCGCAGTCACTTCACCGAAGAACATAAGAAAATGTTCAAGGATGTGGCGGGGAATTTGCTGGTGGAACTGGGTTACGAAAAGAACAACGATTGGTAAGTTCGTTGTAAAAGTGAACGGGACTGGAAATCTTCCAGTCCCATTTTTTATCTTGCCAATAGGCGAAAATTTTATACATAAAATGACATTGTAGATGTCTTATAATTACAAAGCTCTCCCCATTCACTGACACATAAGGAATTGCATGGCTTCCCGTTTCTCTGAATTTTTCACCCAACGCATCAAGCGCGGACTTGTCCGCAGGCTCAACAATCTCAAGATCGCATCTGCGGCACGCGAAGTAGCCCGCAAAGAGCCGCAGGCAAACGGCGCGCCTGTGATCTTCTTTAAAGCATCGTCTGGCATTGACGATCTTTCGTGGAACAGCGGGTTCCATTTGCTGACGTCGTGGGCATTTCGCTTGCAGGGAATTCCTGTAGTTTATTTTGCTTGTGACGCTGGCATGAGCCGCTGTGTGCTTGGAGCCAACCGCGATAATGTGCATCAGGAAATGCCGTGTAGATCGTGTGTGTATCAGTCGAAGACTTTATATAAAGGTTTACGTAGTGAAGATTTCAGTCGTCACAAAAAAGCGACTGAAGTTGCTGCTGCCTCTCGCACCGATTGGTTCAACTATCAGCGTGATGAAAAACTCAACGAAGCACTGACCAGTCTCCCCGTCGAAAAGTTGATGCGTTTTGTTTGGGAGGGAATTCCACTCGGAGCGTTATGTCTGCCTGGGCTGAGATGGGCTCTGAGAGTCCACCATCTCAATGAAGACGAATCGACTCGTTATCTTTTCAGGGAATTTATTTTATCGGCGTGGAATGTGGCGCGGAAGTTTGACGCGCTGCTCGATCAGACTCAACCTCGGGCTGTTCTGGTTTTCAATGGGCAGTTTTTCCCCGAAGCGACTGCACGCTACTTGGCGCACAAACGCGGACTGCGTGTCATCACGCATGAAGTGGGCTTGCAGCCCGCGACGGCATATTTCACCGAAGGCGAAGCGACTGCCTACCCGATCGCGATTCCTGAATCCTTTGAGATGAGCGATGAGCAAAATGCAAAACTGGACGCATATCTTGCGAAGCGCTTTCAAGGTGACTTCACGATGGCGGGCATCAAGTTTTGGGCAGATATGAAAGGACTCGATGAGTCTTTTTTGAAGAAGGCGGCAGGCTTCAAGCAGATCGTCCCCATCTTTACAAATGTGATCTTCGATACCAGTCAACCGCACGCGAACACGGTCTTTGAAGACATGTTCGATTGGCTGGATTTGGCTTTGGAAGAAATTCGCTTACACCCTGAAACCTTGTTCGTCATCCGCGCGCATCCTGATGAATCGCGGGTTAGAAAATCCAGCCGTGAAACTGTTGAAGGTTGGGTATCAAGCCGCAGCGCAGATAAAGAAGCGAATGTGGTTTTTATCGGTCCGAAAGAGACGTTAAGTTCCTATGAGTTGATTTTAAAATCCAAGTTCGTGATGGTTTATAACTCAACGATTGGCTTGGAGGCGTCCATCATGGGCGCGGCGGTCTTGTGCGCGGGACGGGCGCGATTTACGCAGTATCCCACGGTGTTCTTCCCGCAGACGGTTGAGGAAGTAAGACAAAAGATGAAAGAGTTTTTGGCGGCGGATGCGATTGACATCCCGCTTGAGTTCAGGCGGAATGCGCGCAAATTTTTATATTATCAGTTGTATAAAACATCTTTGCCGTTTGGAGAGTTTCTTGAGCCATCCGTCCGCACCACGCAGACGAGGTTGAAGTCGTTTGCGTTGGATGAGTTGATTAAGTCCGAGTCGGTGCAGGTGATTAAAGAAGGAATTTTGGATGGCGGGGATTTCCTGCTGAGAGATAAATAAAAAGTGGAGCGCAGAACGTCCTGAAGGTTCTTGTAATTTACGCTTGTTTTTAACCCCAACCGTTCGGAACGGTGCGTAACGCTTTTATTCCACTGCTATTTTAATAACCACTTTTTTGATGGGTGCTGGCTCCCCAATTGCCATGCCCGGCATGTGCGCATCTTCGGGCAGCAGCAGAACAAAACTTCCACTCTTCAAAGCGACCTGGTCTCCTTCGCCAAATAAGGGAAGAAAATCCTTGCTTGCATCGTACTCACCTTGCTGCAAGTGATGGATGTTGGAGTAGCCCATGCCCTCCGTGCCTTGAACCATATATTGAAGATCAATAAATCGGCGATGCGCTTCCCACCTCCCCTGCTCTTTCAACTTTGTGTTGTATTCTTGAACCAGCGCGTACATGGCTGTCCCGTCGATTTCATATTTTCCGGCAGGGATGGTGGCTGTATCGATTGATTCGATATAACCAAATGCGAGTTTGAATTTGGTATGTACCTCATAATAGAGGGAAGCGTTTTCGATTCTATCGATGATCATGTTCTGTTCGTTTTGTGATTTCCTAATCTCGCAGCATAATATACTTCTTCCTCGGGTTGACCCCCACATACCCCTCAAAAAAGCCCTTGATCGTTTTTAGGTCTGCTTCCATATTCTCAGTGAGATGAAAGACCTGCCCTACACGCATGGTTTTATGCTTGCCGTCTACAGCCGCCATCACCAGTGGAATCCCGGTGGATTTGGCGATGTGATAAAAGCCCATCTTCCATTCGCTGACGTAGTGCCGCGTCCCTTCGGGTGCGATGGTGAGAATGAACTTGTTTGATTTGTTGCAGGCCTCCACCATTTGCTCTACCAAACCGGTGGACTTTTTCCTGTCTACTGGGATGCCGCCGCACCAGTAAAAGAACCAGCCGAATGGGTTGCGGAATAGTTCTGCCTTGCCCATATAGCGCACATCTGCTTTCAAACGAAAGATCACTCCCAGGAATAGCAAAAAGTCCCAGTTCGAGGTGTGAGGCGCTCCGATGATGATGTATTTTGGTAAGTCTGGCAATTTCCCCTCTACGCGCCAACCGACCAGACGCATGATCGAATTGCTCAAAAAACGCAAAAAATGACTGATGATGGGGGTGGTAAAGATGGTGGTCTTCAAAATTTTATCCTCAGCAATATAACCCTGAACTTCCATTTACGTCACTATCGGCGGCAAATTTGTGGTTAAATACCCGTATGACATTAAAATCAGCTCTCCGCCCGATCGTCTATCAAACCGAAAAACTTGCCCAGCTTGCCCGTTTTGCCTCTGTTCCCAAACCGCAAAACAATTGGCCGATTTTGATCGGTATATCCTTCCCGAAAAGCGGCACGCACCTGCTCGACCAGATCCTGCTTGGCTTTTCAAAGGTTGCGCCGTTCTCTCTGCGAATTGCGTCCCTGTTCGCCAATTATGAAGGTGAGACAGGCCGCAAACTCGGCGCGGATGAAGCACTCGCCTGGCTGAACTCTTTGCGTCCGCGTGATATTGCCTCCTCGCATCTTTTTTCACTGCCAGAAGTTGTGGATGTGGTTTGCACACCTGCCTTTGTACCATATTTTATCTATCGTGACCCGCGCGATATTGTCGTGTCGCATGTGTTTTACGTCACGGATATGGAGCCAAATCACGTTCAGCATGCTTACTTCAAATCCCTGCCAGATTTCAACGCCCGCTTGAAAACCAGCATCCTGGGGCGCCCCAATGCTGAATTGGAATTTTTAGACATCGGCTCACGCTTTCACGCGTACAGCGGCTGGCTTGATCAGCCCTCCGTAATGAAGATTAAATTCGAAGATTTGATCCACGACCGCACCGCCACATTGACCCACATCATGGATCATCTCCTGAACCGCGTTCCGCTTCAGACGACCCGACAGCTGATTCTGGATTCCATCGAATCATCCATCAACCCGAAAAAGTCCCCGACCTTCCGCTCCGGTAAAACTGGCGAATGGCGAAAGCATTTCACTGATGAGCATAAAAAGGCGTTCAAGGATGTAGCTGGAGATATATTGGTGAAGTTGGGATATGAGAAGGATAATGATTGGTAATGGTGGGAATCGGGATTTGGGAATGGGTGTGAGGTCTCAATGAGTATAAAAAGCCTGGAGACTCTTGAGGTTTGGAAAAGAGCAAAAGAATTTTCTCTGCGTGTTTATCGTGAGGTCTTGCCGTTACTGCCTTCTGAAGAGAAATGGAATCTTAGTCAGCAATTACGAAGATCTTCAAGCAGCATTCCCGCGAACATTGCAGAGGGGTATGGAAGATTTTATTATCAGGAAATTATTAGGTTTTGTTACATCGCGCGAGGCTCGCTGGAGGAAACCTTAAGCCATCTTGTATTGTGCTGTGAGCTGAAATACCTCCCTAAGCCTGTTTTCGACTCGCTGGAGCAGGACGGAGAGAAATTGACTCAGTTAATTAACGGTTACATTGGCTATTTGAAGCGTAGTAAACAAGGCCAAAATGAACCAGGAGCCAATCACTCCATTCGTGAAGATATTGTTTCTTACGATATTAATTCTTCTGAAGACTCCATCGCTGTCGAATGACGACTCCCGACTCCCAATTCCCAATCTCCTGTTCTCTAATCATCCGTGCCTATAACGAGGATAAATATATCGGACGCCTGCTCGAAGGCATCAAACAGCAGACCGTCAAAGATGTGGACGTCATCCTCGTGGATTCAGGCTCCACAGACTCAACCGTTGCCATTGCCGAAGCGTACGGCGCACGGGTGGTCATAATCCCGTCAGCGGAGTTTACGTTTGGGCGTTCGCTCAACTACGGGATTAAAGCAGCGAAGCGCGAGTCCGTCGTCATTGCCAGCGCGCATGTTTATCCCGTCTATCCCGATTGGCTGGAGACTTTGCTGCGTCCATTTCAGGATGAGCAGGTGGCTCTCACCTACGGCAAACAGCGCGGATATGAAGGCTCGAAATATTCCGAACATCAGATCTTTCACCAATGGTATCCCGATGTAAGCAACCCAAACCAGGCCACTGCATTTTGCAACAATGCCAACGCTGCCATTCGTAAAACCTTGTGGGAGCAACATCCCTACGACGAAACGCTGACGGGCCTCGAAGACCTTGAGTGGGCAAAGTGGGCCAAGGCGCAGGGACACAAAATTGCCTACGCCGCCGAAGCCGAGATCATCCACATCCACAACGAAACGCCGCACGGAGTGTATAACCGCTACCGCCGTGAAGCAATGGCCTTACGGCGAATCTATCCAGAGTCAAATTTCAACGTTTACGATTTCCTGCGCTTGACCATCACTAATATTTTGAGCGATCTCTGGCACGCCGCACGTGGAGGTGTGCTGTTGAAAAATATTTCATCCATCTTTTGGTTTCGGTATATGCAATTTCACGGCACACGCATGGGGCACCGCGAGACGAGCCTCATCACGCCGCAGTTGCGCGAGACATTTTATTATGCGCGGGAAAGAAAGAAGAAAGATGAAAGAAAAAGGGATGTAGAGCCGATTCGGTATAATAAATAACTATGTCACCTCTCTCCCTCAAGCCCGCAAATGAATTCACCATTCCCCAACTCGCCGAATTAATGACGCGCAGTTTTGAAGGCTATTTTGTCCCCGTCAATATCACAGATGTTATTCTGCTTACCATGCTTCGCCGTGATGGCGTTGATCTCACTGCCAGCCGCGTGATCATGAAAGATGATGAGCCGTCTGGGTTGGCACTCATTGCACGCCGCGGTTGGACGAGTCGACTCGCAGCGATGGGCATCGTGTCCACGGCGCGGAATGGCGGCACGGGCACATGGGCCATGCAGCAGCTCATTGTAGAAGCACAAGTACGCGGCGAAAAGGAAATGCTTGTGGAAGTCATTGAGCAAAATACAGCGGGTGTGAAATTATACGAAAAAGTTGGCTTCACAAAAATCCGCAGGTTGGTGGGATATAAACTTGAAAATCCGCCAATTGAATCGGAAGAGGAACTCGAAGAAATAGATATTCGTGATCTGGCACGTCAGGTTACGCATCACGGATTAAAAGACCTTCCCTGGCAGCTTTCTGGCC
This sequence comes from Candidatus Villigracilis propinquus, assembly GCA_016714565.1. GTDB lineage: Bacteria > Chloroflexota > Anaerolineae > Anaerolineales > Villigracilaceae > Villigracilis > Villigracilis propinquus. Next base: position 18,932 of record JADKDM010000009.1, on the reverse strand, counting down.
CCACCATTGCGCATCACACGCCGCCTTCGCGTGCCTTCCGCTTGAACGATGCTTATTGTCTCATCAGCAACCCTGAAGCGTTGGACGTGTCCATCTCGTCAGTGTTGGTAAAAGCCCGTTCCCGTGGAGCAGGCCTTAGCGCGGTGTTGATGCGCGCGCTCTTTGCGCGATTCCCAAATAAGGTCTGGCACGTTTCCCCGATCTTCCCCGAAGAGATGGGCATCATTTTTGAACAGGTTGGCATGACACGCGAGACTCTTTCGCAGTGGCAAATGTCTTTGAAGTTGTAAGACGCAGTGCCAATTATGGGGATAAAATAGGGGCCATGAAACTAGCCGCCCTTGTCCCCATGCGCCACCACAGCCAGCGTGTGCCTGGCAAAAATTATCGCCCGCTCGCGGGCAAGCCCCTTTTTCATCATATCGTTGAGACGCTGCTCGCCGTGCCGGAAATTGAAACGGTGATGGTGGATACTGACTCCGAGCCTGTGATGGATGGAGTGCGCCGCCTCTTTCCTACCGTGAAGCTGATTCAACGCCCCGAGCATCTCCGCGCTGACGATGTTCCCATGAACGAGATTCTTCTGCATGACACCGCGCAGGTGGATGCAGAGTTTTATTTGCAGACCCATTCCACGAATCCGTTGTTGAAGGCTGAGACGATCTCGCAAGGCATTCAACAGTTTTTTGCCGAATATCCAAAATACGATTCCCTGTTCTCTGTAACCCGTTTGCAAACGCGATTGTATTTTCAGGATGGACGCGCCATCAATCACAACCCGCTGGAATTGATCCAGACTCAAGACCTGCCGCCTGTGTACGAAGAAAATTCCTGCCTGTATCTTTTCACCCGCGAGAATTTGGCACGCAAACATCACCGCATTGGCGACAAGCCGCTCATGTTCGAGATCGACGCCGACGAAGCATGGGACATTGACGAAGAACTGGATTTTGAAATTACAGATTTTCTGATGAAGAGAAGAGAAAAATGAATTTGAAGAATATAAGTCTTATTGTTACGAATTGGTTTTCCAAACCCTGGTATCCGTTCGCGATCAGCGCCTACCCTGTTGTAGCGTTGCTTTCCGCCAACGTGGGACAGATCCAAAATTCGGCAGGGATGCGTTCTCTGCTTGTGTCTATTTTATTTGGCGGGATTTTGTATACGCTAGTCTGGCTGTTTTTGAGACAGGTGCATAAAGCTGCGTTACTAACCTCTCTTTGGCTGGTATTGTTCTTTTCCTTTGGTCATCTTTACATCGCCATTGACGAGAAATATCCCGATGTCAGTTACACAAGTTGGCTGGGGGCTGTGTGGGTGGTGTTATTTGTGGCTGCGCTTTTCTGGGTGGTGCGTTCAAAATTCACCTTTGCTGCGGCTGCTTCCCCGTTCAATACCATCGCGCTTGCGTTGCTGGTAATGGCTGTGGGGCAGATCATGCTGGAGAGTGAGCCGCGAGGCGTCAATGCTTTGGGTGCAGACCATGCTCCCGTGAAGGATGATCTGGTCGTGCCGCAGAATCCACCGGATGTGTATTACATCATCCTCGATTCGTATGCCCGCGAAGATTTTTTGAAATCGGTGTATGGGTACGATAATTCCGAATTTATTGCGGCGTTGGAAGATCGCGGGTTTTACGTGGGCGCGTGCAGCCAGAGCAATTACGTGCGGACAGAGATCTCGCTGGCTTCCTCGTTGAACATGATGTACCTCCCTGAGTTGGATGATGAATTCAAGCCTGAAAGCACCGCGCGGCGGACGTTATGGAACTCGCTCAAGCATAGCGCCGTGCGTCACAACTTTGAGATCATGGGCTATGAGACGGTCAACTTTGCGACGGGCTTTGCGTGGAACGAATTGGAAGATGCCGATCATTTCATCACACCCCCGCCATTCACATCAGGCTTTACCGAGTTTGAAGGTCTCTTCTTGCGAACCACCCTTGCCAAATACGCGCAGGATTGGGGCTGGGTTGACCCCGACGCCGTGATGGGACAGAGCTTCCGCGACCGCTTCAATAATGTTTTCGACAGCATGGACGAAGTCGCGAACATGGACGGCCCGCAATTCTCCTACATCCATTTGATCTCGCCGCATCCACCCTTTGTGTTCGATGCCGAAGGCAACCCGAATTACCCGCCTGATTTTTGGAACGAGCAACGCGAATATCCCTACGATGATTATCAAAGAGGATACCTTGGTCAATTAACATATTTGAATACAAAAGTGTTGGATGCCGTGGATACGATCCTGGCTGAGTCTGAAACTCCGCCCATCATCGTCATTCAAGGTGACCACGGCGCATGGATGCAGCCCAAAGACCGCCGCATGTGGATCTTCAATGCCTATTATTTACCCGGGTATGAAGACGAGTTGTACCCGACCATCACACCGGTCAATACCTTCCGTTTGATCTTCAATGCCTACTTCGGCGGCGATTATGAAATGCTGGAAGATGTCAGCTACTTCTCTCCCGTTCCCAATTTGTACGATTTTTCGGAGATGCCGAATAACTGCGGAAAGTGATCAGTAGGATTGTTTACACCTCGCTTCATTTTGGAGCGAGGTGTCTCTTTGCTAGCAATCGTAAATCTCATTTTTCAAATGCTTCTCAACTTATTCAATAAGGGCAAAATGGCTCAAACAAAAGAAAAAAAGTCGCTTTCACTTAATGAATGGACAGTCCTCCTGCTGGGGATCGCTTTTGTATTCGGCATTCTTGTCCGTTTCTTTCCCGGGTTTCAGGCTGGATTCCCTCCAAATGACGGTGGAATGTTCTTGAGCATGATCGAAGATTTGAGCGAAAGCCATTATGCGCTTCCGCAGTTCACTTCCTACAACCATTTGCAAATTCCGTACGCATATCCGCCTTTTGGTTTTTATCTCGCGAGATTTCTTTCGGACATGTTCCATATCCCCGGGCTGGAGTTGATCCGCTGGCTGCCTCCTTTGGTGAATTCGCTTTCCATTCTGGCTTTTTATCTGCTTTCATCTGAATTGCTCAAGTCAAAACCTTTGGGCGCGCTGGCTTCCACTTTTTATGCTCTGACCCCCGGCGCGTTTGGCTGGTTTGTGATGGGCGGCGGTTTGACGCGCAGCTTTGGCTCCCTGTTTTTGCTGCTTTCAGCGTTTGCTGTCTATCGTCTTTTTCTGGGGGAGAGACGGATCCACTATATCGCGGCGTCCATTCTTTTTTGTGGGCTGGCAATTTTCAGTCACCCCGAAGCGATCATCCAAACCGCCGCAGTTTGTATCCTGCTGTGGCTGTTTTATGGGCAATCCCTTGTAACGTTTCGGGATGCGTTGATCGTGGGCGCTGGAACATTGATCTTTACTTCCCCCTGGTGGGGAACCATCCTGTCCTATCATGGGCTTGCGCCTTTTTTATCAGCACTACAAACAGGGTCGTACGGCACATCTCTGTGGAACGCGTTGTATAAAATGATCTTCGATTACGAAGGTCTTCTTCCGATCTTGCCTTTGTTGAGGGTGATCGGGATTTCTTACGGCTTAATGAAGAAAAGATTTTTTCTTGTCTCGTGGACGATCCTTCCGTATCTGGTTGACCCGCGCAACGCGCCAAGCGTTGCCTATTATCCGCTCACCATGCTGGTCGCTCTGGCTTTGGCGGAGGCGATTCCAATGCTAGTAAGCCGGGTGCGCAATCGCCAGCCGATAATAACATTGAGCGAGTTATATAAGAGCAATGCATATAACAGCATCATTTTTATTTTGTTTATCTATTTGTTTGTTGAGTCTGGTCTGTATGGATTTAGGCTTGTGAATACCACCCTTCAACCAGCCGAGATCCAGGCAATGACCTGGATAAAGGAGAACACTCCGCAGGATGGAGTCTTCCTTCCTTTGACAGGCGGACAGACCCCAGAGGGAGATCCCTTTGTGGAGTGGTTCCCGGCTTTGACCGGACGGCGCAGCCAATCTACAATACAGGGCAGCGAGTGGCTGCTTGGCGCAGAATTTTTTGTTCGCTATGCTAATTTGGGCAGGCTGCAGCAATGTGAATCTGTAGCTTGTGTGGAGGCGTGGTCGGTGGGAACGAAGCTGGAATATCAATATATTGTCATCGCTAAAAACGATGTGGCAGATGCCCTCGTTCGATCGTTTCGTGACGATACGGCATATACCTCCATTTATTCAACGGATGATGTGGAAGTTTATAAGCTGGAAAAATAGCGCAGGCGAAGTGCGCCTGTTTTTTTTTAGCGCGCTTCGTCAATGTTACAATTATCTTCAATAAAAAATTCCCATTTCTGAGAGCGAAATAAAATGCCAACTGCCTTGATGACCGCCCCTTACATGATTCCATTTTTGGATCGTTTCAAACCCGTTTTTGCGAAATATGGGGTTGACCTCATCGTCCCAAACGTGGAGGAACGCATGGAGGAGAACGACCTGCTCAAGTACGCAGGTCAATTTGACGGGGCTGTTTGTGGGGATGACCGCTATACAGCGCGTGTGCTGGAAGCCTGTTCCCCGCGCCTGAAAGTTATCTCCAAGTGGGGGACGGGTGTCGATTCGATCGACGCTGAGAGCTGCTCCCGCTTAAATATCATTCTCTCCCGAACACCAAATGCCTTCACCACCCCCGTAGCGGACACTGTCCTCGGCTACATGCTTGCCTTCGCTCGAAGAGGCCCGTGGATGGATGCAGAAATGAAAAGTGGAAAGTGGGAGAAGATCCCCGGCAGGACATTGAGCGAATGTACATTGGGAATTATTGGCATTGGAAACATCGGCAAGGCGGTTACACGCCGTGCCAAAGCTTTCGGAATGAAAGTCCTCGGCACGGACATTATTGATATTGACCATGTCTTTGTCTCCGAGTCTGGGATTCAAATGACGAACCTCGAAAATCTATTATCGAATTCCGATTTCGTTTCCGTCAATTGCGACCTCAATCCCACTTCCTATCACCTCATCAATGCGAATACTCTTGCGAAGATGAAACCATCCGCTGTGATCATCAACACGGCGCGCGGGCCTATCGTGGAGGAAACTGCTCTCGTCGCAGCACTCAGCTCAGGTCAAGTAGGAGGCGCGGCGTTGGATGTCTTCGAGTTCGAGCCGCTGCCGAAGGATAGTCCATTATTGAAGATGGACAATGTCATGCTCGCTCCGCATAATTCAAATTCCAGCCCAACGGCATGGGAACGCATCCACTGGAATACGATCAAAAATTTGCTCGAAGGGCTGGGGATAGATTCGAAAGGGTTGAGGGATGAAAGTTAGTATTCGTTCTGCGCTGCCTTATATTTTTTTGTTCCTCCTGACTGCGGTTGTGCTCGACCTGGGCAATCCGCTTTTTGACAAGCCCGCACGCGATGGTGGATTTTTTCTGTACGCGGGCGTACAAATATTAAGCGGAAAAATCCCATATATTGATTTTTGGGATTCAAAAGGCCCCGCGATCTTTTTTATCAATGCGTTGGGGTTGTGGCTGGGCGGCGGGTCGCGCTGGGGTGTTTGGGGTGTGGAGTTTCTTTTCATCTTTGGGACGTTGTATCTTTTGTACAGTGCATTGTCCAAGAGATGGGGCCTGGGTGCGGCTCTGTTCGGTGTGGTGCTGGCTGGGCTCAGTCTGCGGCTGGCGCTGGGATACGGAAATTACACCGAAGAGTACGCGCTTCTTTTTAATGCGGCGGGGCTGTATCTCTTTTTCTCCAAAGTGGATGTGGAGAAAGCCTATTGGAAATTTTTTTGGATCGGCGCGCTGTTTGGGTTGAGTTTCACATTCCGCGCGAATAATATCGGCGGGTTGTTTGCGATCCTGATCGCGGTCTTTCTGTTTTACACATTTAAGCGCAATTTTGCAGAAGCCTTGAAGACCATCCTTGCGGCGCTGGCAGGGTTTGCGGTTCCGCTTTTGTTGTGGACGTTGTACTTCGCGCTGCGCGGCGGCGCAGGGGAAATGGTCTATGCCTCCATCATTTTCAACTTCTCTTATTCTTCAGCAAAGGCCAGGGAATGGCGGGACTTGTTCGGCGGTTTTGGAAAATATGGCCTGTCCTGGTATGGATGGGTTACTCTGGCGGCATGGTTCCTCCTGATCCTGCGCGCACTGACCAGTTTTGTGCAGAGGAAGTTATCCATTTTTGAAACCTTTCTGCTCCTCTGGTTCCCGATCGAAATTTTCTTGAGCAATCTTTCAGGCAGAGGTTTTACACATTATTACATCAGTTGGGCATTGGCGGTGGCGGTCTATTGCGCGTTCGTGTTTGCGCATTTCTGGCAGATCGCTTTCAAAGTGCCTTCCTTGCATGGTTTGAGCGAAGGGTTTGGCGCATTCGTCTCGCTGGCGTTGATTATGATGCTGTTTGTTGCTTTTCCATCCTCACGAACACGCTATGGAGAGACGTTCAGCCAGTTATTCAACCGCGCGGACATGCAATATGTTGACCCCATTTCCATTTATATTCGCGAAAACACCCAGCCTGATGATCTGGTGTTGACGTGGTATCCTGAGATGGGTGTCAGTTTCATGGCGGGGCGCAGTTCACCCGCCAGGTATTTGTACTATCCACTCTTCCTCGAAGGCTCGCTGACCGAGGAGATCGAATCCTCTTACATTGCAGACCTGACCACAAAACGCCCTGAGATGATCCTGGATTGTTCCCGCTCGGTAGATGCCATCCCTTCGTTGGACCCTGTCACTCGCGAGGAACAATTTTCAGAACCGGGTCTGAAAAAGAAAATGTACATCCAGCCTGGCATGGAAAAGATTTTCTCCTTCGTCTCTGAAAATTATCATATCGAAAATACAATTGATCCATGCATCATTTTTCGTCTGAATAATCCGTGATATTCATGTAACTTCGTGTACAAAAAAGAAGAAGATAACCCTATGACAAAAACAGTTCTTATCACAGGCGCGGCAGGTGGAATTGGCCGTGCAACCGTAAATCTCTTCACCGAAAAAGGCTGGCGCGTCATCGGCGCGGACAGGTCTCCCCTGAGTGAAGTCGAAGAGGGCGCTGCGTTTCCCTCAAACGGCCTCTTCGTCCAGGCCGATGTTTCGCGCCCTGAAGATATGGAAGCCCTCTTTGAAAAGGCGCAGGTGTTCACCGGTTCGCTGGATGCCGTGGTCAACAACGCTGCCTTGCAAGTTGCCAAACCGCTTGTCCAAACCACCGTGGAAGAATGGGATGCCGTGATGGACGCCAACTTGCGCTCCGTATTTCTAGGCGTAAAACTCGCCTATCCATTGCTCAAAGCGGATAACGGCGGTGCCATCGTGAATATTTCCTCCGTCCATGCCGTGCAGACATCTGCCAACATCGCTGCGTACGCCGCTTCCAAAGGCGGCATGCTGGCATTGACCCGCGCTCTGGCCATCGAATTCGCTGCGGATAATATTCGCGTCAATGCCGTGTTGCCCGGCGCCGTGGATACGCCCATGCTGCGCGCCGGTTTGGGACGTGGTCATCTGGGGCAGGGGAATGTGCAGGAGCGGCTCGATAACCTTGCACGCAAAACCGTCAACGGGCGGGTGGGCACTCCGCAGGAGATCGCCCACGCCATCTATTTTCTTGCAGACAATGAACAGTCATCCTTCATGACAGGTCAGGCCATGATCGTAGATGGCGGCGCAACAGCGAGGTTGAGTACCGAATGAGAAAACAACGGGAAAAGCACATTTTTGCACAGCGCGGCAGCATAGTGCGTGTGCTTTTTTACCTCAACGCCGCCTACTGGTTGTTCCTGTCCATCACTACTATTGTGAAAATGATCGATGATGGCAATGGGGCGTTCCCAATCGTATTGATCGGATTCTTCCTGCTCTTAAATGTGACCGCCATGTTCCTTAGCGGAAGGTTGTTGGACCAACAAGAGAAGTGGACTTATATTTTTGCGCTTGTTGTAGCTGTTTTGAATGTTGCCCTTGCGAGTACAGGAATTCCTGATGTTTATTACCTGATCGCCCTGCTCATCGATGTGATCATCCTACTGGTGTTACTCTCTCTCAGAAATATCTATTTCAAATAACATGAAACAAACCATCAAATCCATTATCCCTGCCCCACTCTGGAATTTTGCCCGCAACACCAATGACGCCGTTCGCCGGCTGCCTCAACTTCCCGCTGCGTATTTTCATCCCTGGCGGCGCGAGAGCATTCGCCGCCTTGCCGCGTTGAAGGATATTCACAAAGGCAAACGCGCCTTCATCATTGGCAACGGCCCCAGCCTCAAGCAAACCGACCTCACCAAACTCAAGAACGAATTTACGTTTGGCATGAACCGCTTTTATGTGTTCTTTCCCGAGCTTGGTTTTACAACTACATATTTCTGTTCCATCAATGACCTTGTCATCGAACAATTTGCCGATGATATTCTCGCGCTGCCGATGCCTAAATTTTTAGCGTGGCGCTCGCACCGTCACTTCTCGCCGCAATTGCCCATTAACCAAACGCCAACTTTTATCTACACATCCTACACTGGTCCGCGCATTGCCAGCGATGTAACCGGCCGCGTGTGGGAAGGCGCCACGGTCACGAACTTTGCGCTGCAAATTGCTTTTCACATGGGCTTTGAAAAAGTTGTTCTCATCGGTGTCGACCACAACTTCACCTCGAAAGGCGACGCCAACAAAACGGTTGTTTCTGAAGGCGATGACCCCAACCACTTCATGCCCAATTATTTTGGCAAAGGCGTCAAATGGCAGCTGCCCGATCTTGACACCTCCGAGATCGGTTACATCATGGCGCGCGAAGCCTATCGCAGCGCAGGCCGTGAGATCGTGGATGCAACCGTCGGCGGCAAATTAACCGTCTTCCCCAAAGTGGACTACAATTCCTTATTCTGATATGTACTGGTGGTCGAGTAGCCCGAATGTTTTTTGAGGGTGCATCAAGACCATGAATTATGGATCCCGATACATGACATTTTCGCTTCCTTCCCAATCTCGCAACTGGTTCATCACCCTCATCATTCTCCTCGCCCTGGGCGGACTCCTCCGACTCCTCGACATCACCGACCCTCCGCTGGATTTTCATCCCTCACGCCAGCTTCGCAACTCGCTAGTCGCGCGTGATATTTACTATTCCATCCTGCCCTCGGCAACACCCGAACAGCAAGATTTGGCGGCATCCTTTGCCCGCTCGGTCGGGAAATATGAACCGCCTGTCATTGAGTCGATCGTGGCGTACACCTATCTCGTCACAGGCGAGAATATTGCCGTGGCTCGGATATGGGGAACCATTTTCTGGCTTGTGGCGGGCATCGCCTTGTTTGACCTGATGCGCCGCGCCTCATCCCCTTGGGCGGCGTTGATCGCGCTGTCGTATTATCTTGTCCTCCCGTTTTCTGTGCAGGCCAGCCGTTCCTTTCAACCTGACCCGTTGATGACATCCGCTTTTGTCATTGGTATTTATTTTCTCTATCGTTGGTCAGAAGATGTCTCCTTTCATGGCGAAGTGCAGGGGATGAGTGGCTGGAAGTGGGCCATCCTCGCTGGCGTTTTCCTCGGCTTTGCCACCTTTGTAAAGATCGTCATCGCCTTCTTCGTAGGTTCGGCTGCGATTGCATTAGTGCTCTTCACGCTCGGAAAGAATTTTTGGAGATCAAAACAAGTGTGGGCAATGGCCTTCATCATGGTTGTCCCTGCGCTTTTTTATTATGTGCTGCTTAATCAGGGACGCTCCACGGAATACTTCTTCGCGTGGACAGTGACATTGATCAAGCTCATTGCCAGTACCGATTTCTACACAAAATGGCTGGCTTTTCTTGGAACTCTTTTCGGTCAGGTCATCATCTTCCTGAGCATTGCGGGCGCGTTGATCGCCCCTCTGCGGATGAGATGGCTGCTGATCAGTTTGTGGATCGGTTACCTGCTGTATGGGTTGACCCTGCCTTTCCAGATGTACACGCACAGTTACTATCATATTCAACTGATCCCCATCCTTGTGCTGGGCTTGGCTGTAGTGTTGAATCCGCTGATTGAAAGTGTGACAGCTCAAGGCGGAGTCAGACGCGCGGGTTTCGTCGCTTTGGTGGTGGCTGTGATCGGATTCCAGGCCTATGTGTCGAGATCCGTTTTGATGGCAGAGGATTTTCGTCAGGAGCCTGTATTTTGGAATGGCATCGCGGAGGTTGTGCCGTCTAATAGTGATGTGATTGCGCTGACGCAGGATTATGGGTATCGGTTGATGTTGTTTGGCTGGCGGAGGGTGCGGCTGTGGCCGCTGACAACGGGGCTGAGCGAGACGCGCAACCCCGGAAAAAATAACGCGGATGGATTCGCCGAATTGACCGATGGTATGGATTATTTTCTGGTGACTGCGTTTGGTCAGTTGGAGAAACAGCCCGATCTGAAAAAAATATTGGACACCTACCCGATCGCCGCGGAAGGCGATGGGTATGTGTTGTATGATCTACGATAAGATACAGCGCCGCTGTATTCCTGCAATATCTCATGACCCTTGTTTCCATTATTACCCCTTCCTACAATCAAGCCGCTTATTTGGAACAGACGATCCTCTCTGTTTTGAATCAGGACTATCCGCGTATTGAATATATCGTGGCAGACGGCGCGTCCACGGATGGCAGCGTGGAGATCGTAAAAAAGTACGCCGACAAATTTGTGTATTGGGTTTCAGAAAAAGATCATGGGCAGGCGGAAGCCATCAATAAAGGCTTTGCGCGCGCAACAGGTGACATCGTTGCCTGGCTCAATTCGGATGATTATTATTTGCAGGGGACGGTCAGTGCGGCGGTGAGGGTTTTTGAAGAGAACCCAGATGCGGTGCTGGTCTATGGAAATATGCTTGCCGTGGACGAACACGGTGAAACTTTCAACACTTTGAATTACAAGCCGCTGAAGCTTGAAGACTTGTTATGCTTTCAGATCATTGGGCAGCCCGCAGTTTTTATGCGCCGTTCTGCTCTGCAAAGAACAAACGGGCTTGATGCTAATTTTCACTTTCTGCTTGATCATCTGCTCTGGCTGCAAATCGCAAAATATGGCGGGATGTTGCATGTGGACCAGATCTGGTCTGCGGCGCGGTATCATGCCGAAGCAAAGAACCGTGCCAAAGCCGCCGAGTTCGGACGCGAGGCTTTTCGCATCCTTGATTTTGCAGCGCAGGATAATGAGCTTGCGCCTGTGCTTGCAAAGGTCAACCGCCGCGCACGCGCATCCGCTCACCGCGTGGATGCGCGTTACCTGCTCGATGGCAGCCAGCCCGCGAATGCACTTTCTGCATGGATGCGCGCGTTATTCATCCATCCGCCCACCGCTCTGGCGCGGATAAATATTTTTATCTCTGCTGTGTTGAATCTATTGGGCTTCGGGGCAATTCGGGATGCGGTCTTACAGCGCAGAAAAGCAAAGTATAGGAATTGATCGGTCTTTGTTTAAGGGGCGCAAACGCCATCCGAATATTCATATACCGTCCACGAATCGATCCTTCGCGCAACGCAATAATGGGATAAGAGGTAGGTTGTTTTTTCGTCTATTGCATCTGACCGGATGGGAAACTCATACATGTGGATCGATGAATCTGTATCGATGATCAACTTCGGGCGGCTCTGAATCACATCATCCAAAAATTCCACGATCAAATTTTCATTCACATATCCGTCCCGCTGCAGGGGATATTGATACACAAAGCGGGTGGGGCTTCTTCGTTCTGTATAATAATTGACGGAAGCCTCGGCGCCCCAAAGCAGCACATAATCGTCAGGGCTGGTGGATTCCTTTACATACTCGACGACAGTTTCATCTTTGGTAAGCGTTCTATAAATGTAAAGCTGGTTCAAGTAGCTGTCAAACGATCTTGATAGAAAAAATGCAAGGATGCCCGCCGCCGCGAGCACTTTCACGAAGCCGGGCAGTTTCCAGTTTGAAATCGCGGAGGTGACCATCCACACTGTGTATGCGGTCCCCAGCGCCAGTACCGGGAGCAGGGTTATAAAGTAGTTCGGGTAGGTTTTTTTTGGGATGGCGACCAGTAGCAATTCAATCGGCAGGTTGATCAGACCGATGAAAAGCACTTTTCTGAGCGGGTCTGCATAATTTTTCTTTAGCAAAGTGTAGATGATCGCCGCGGCATAGCCCGCAATGGAAAATTGGAGCAGCCCTGTTCTGGTCAACGGCCTTAATCCCCGGATGAGTATATCGATGCGCGGCTTTAAGTCATATTCATTCAGCGATGAGTAGAAGAAGTTGTATTCAAAGGCCGCACTCCAAAATTGTGGGATTGCGCCTTGCATGCCAAAGAATATTGCCATAAGCGCAGTAATTGAAATGCCGCCAAGGGAGATATATGATAGTTCACGAAACCATTGTTTGAACTGACCTGATGTCAACCGTTGAATGGACAGGTAAACGATGATCGCGATCCAAATTCCAATGGCAGTTTGTTTGGTAAAAAAAGCAATCGCGCCTGTGAGGCCGATCAGGAAAAAGCGCCGATCCTTGTGTTCGGGTTTGTCTAAATCATACAGGAGCCACAGGGCTGCAAACTGCAACGGAAGAGTATATTCGGTCGTGAAATTCCCTCCCTGAAACAGAGGTACGAGGGATAATAACCAGAGCATCAAACTGAATATGGCCGGGAAAAGCCCGAACAATTTTTTGATGAGTTGGTAACCCATCCACGCCGCGAAGAACATTAAAACGAGTTCGATCAGCCAGACGCCCCAGCGTGAATTGTTCATCAGCGCCAGCCCTGCCGCGTTGATGTAAAAGATGACCGGCGGTTTGTGGTCCCATATATCACGGTAGGGCAGTTCTCCGTTCAAGATCCGCCAGCCGGTATACAGGAACACGCCAGAGTCCCGGTAGGTAAATTTCATGTTCAATGGGCTTGTTGGTAGTAGAACGCATAAAACCCCGCAAAGAACCAGAATTTTTTCCCAAGTTCGATCTATGATGTTTCGTATTGATTTCATGGCGTTGGTTCGGATTCCTCTAGTAATGTTGGTGGCCTACGTTTGGTAGTATACCAAATGGCTGTGGCGCCTACTTTTTGACTGCGTTGTTGTGGGATGGGAACAAGAATTCTAAATAGAACAGAGAGCGTTCGTTAATCTACCTTCAACGAATCACTTACATAGCTGATGTTGCGCAGTTTTGCAGAAAAACGTGGATTTTCCCTCACCTCCCCTCTTCCAAAGGGAGTGGGGACTCCCTTCCGCTTTCCGGGGAAGGGTTGGGAAAAGTGCCCGTTAGGGTATGAGGGTGCGTAATATCAGTTAAATAAAATGGATGGGATTACAATTAAAAAAACCTGCTTTGATGTTTGTATGGGATGTCCGCCCAAAGGATGAGCAGGGATTGATGCAAAATTGAAAAAGGAAATCCAATAAATAATGAATTCATTACATATCAAAGCCTTGAGCCTTTTCGTGTTGACCAGCCTTGTCGTTTCCAGTTGTGGCGCGGCAGACTCGAGCGCTGTTGCGCTCCCCATGGAGAACCGCCCAAATATTATATTTATTCTTGCAGATGACCTGGATGGCAGATTGAATTCCATCGACTACATGCAGAATGTGCAGGACTTGCTTGTTTCGCGCGGGACCTCCATTGAAGATTATTTTGTTACCACCCCGGTTTGCTGTCCGTCACGGGCAACCATATTACGGGGACAGTATACGCATAATCATGAAATATACAATAATTATTCCCCCGATGGCGGGTTTGTAAAATTCAATCAGACCAAAGAGGAGGATTCCACTTTGGCGGTTTGGTTGCAATCCGCCGGATATCGGACTGCCTTGATGGGAAAATACCTTAATAATTATCCATACACCGATAACCGCGAATACATTCCCCCGGGTTGGTCTGAATGGTACAGCCCTGCAAAGAAAAATGCCTACGACGGATATGATTATGTCTTGAATGAGAACGGCGCTTTGGTCGCCTATTCTCCCAATGAGGAAAATTATTTTACAGATGTTCTGAGTCGCAAGGCGGTCGATTTTATCGCGCGGGCTGGTGAGGATGATACGCCATTCTTTCTCTTTCTGACGCCCCTTGCCCCGCATGAACCCGCCACCCCTGCCTACCGCCATCTCGCTCTTTTTTCCGACCTGACCGTACCGCGAACTCCATCCTTTAATGAAGCGGATGTGAGCGATAAAGGGCCGGGCCTGAGTGGTAATCCACTGTTGACTGATGCGCAGATCCTTGAGATGGATAACCTGTACCGCGACCGCATCCGCTCCCTGCAGGCCATAGATGAAATGATCGCGGAATTGATCAATACTCTCGATCAAACCGGCCAGCTTGAAAACACCTATATTGTCTTCACCTCAGACAATGGTTTTCATATGGGGCAGCACCGTTTGTATTCAGGAAAGGAATTTCTTTTTGAAGAGGATATTTCCGTGCCATTCATTGTCCGCGGCCCGGGCATTGCTCAGAATAAAATTATTTCGGGATATTTATCGGGGAATGTGGATCTTGCTTCCACGTTTACGGAATGGGCGGGAGTGCAGCCTCCAACTTTTGTAGATGGCCGCTCTCTCGTGGACCTTTTGGCTGGCAGCCCCATTTTGCCTGATCATTGGCGTCAGGCTTTTCTCCTCGAAGAATACAGGCTGGGCGATGAGAATTTCCCGACCCCAACTTACAGCGGTCTTCGCACTTCGCAATTTATTTATGTTGAGTATGGCGAAGGATTTGTGGAGTTGTATGACCTGCACAATGACCCCTATCAACTGGAGAATCTTGCGCCGAATACAGACCCCGCCACCCTAAAATATTACTCAGACTGGCTTGAGGCGCTGCACAAATGCAGCGGGGATACTTGCAGGGAACTTGAAGCAGGGTTCACCATTCCCTAGTGATTTTGGATAAATAGGGATAAAAAAAATTGATAGCTCCTTTTTAGGTGGCTGTCAATTTTTTTACAAACTGTGCCTGCTCTTTCGATTGAGTACCAATGCTTCATTTTGTGGCAAGCGCTTATCCGCTCGGCTTTAGGAGATATATTCTTTGATGACTTCTCCAAAATGTGTGCAAGGGCTTCTTTACTTGCAGGTATGAGGTCGCCAAATGCCTGAAAATTATGGATCATATTAGGCCAGACTTCCAGTCTGACTTGTGTGCCTTGCTTCCTGGCATGACCTGCATGACGGCCATACGTTTTTTCTATTAGGGCATGACGTTTGTGGTCATGCTTTCTCTCGGGTTGGAAAGATCTGTCTAGGAACACAGGCCAATTGTCAGGGTGGGAAAGGAAGCGCGGCTTCTCTTATCGCAAGCATCAGGGCAAGGGTGAGATTTCTGCCCGCTGAGTCGCCGATGACTGCCAGTCGCTCTGGCTCAACGCCAGTTTGCAGTAACCAGCGATAGTAGCCAGTGCATCCTCCGGCTGGGCGGGGTATGGTGTTCAGGGATCACTCTTGTTTCAGATTTTTGGGGATACCAATGTACCTTGCTCATTGACAGGCCAAGGGGTTTTCGTCATCAACAGTCATTGTCTCAAGACCTCTCATGAGTGGAAATCAGAATCAGGGCGTTTTATATAATTGAATTTGCCCTCCATAAAAATCGCGTGTCTGAATTGTTTTCATCTGTGATGCGAGTGTTTGTGGAATTAGTCCCAGTAGTTGAAGATTGGACAAGCGGATGTTTAATAGGTAAGGCAGAAATACCTAATTTTGCCCTACACTAATGCTCGGTGCATATGCCCGTCTTGGAACTTGATGTATTCATAAGATTGTTGCACGATTTGTTCAAGGATTGGCAGCTCTATATCACTGAGCCGTTTAATGTACACACAAACTCTGCTAGTCGTATGTTTGCCTAAGCGCGCCAATAATTCAGAGTAGCGTACCGTGCCGTCCATAAGGTAAACAGTTATCTTACCTTTTCTTGGATAAAAACCAATAGTTTGACCGTCGCCTTCACGTCCGCTGTCGTATTTGTAATGATAGGTATCAAACCCAATAGTGCCCACATTCCACATTTTTGGCTCATGCCCACTTATTCGCTGCATCATCTCTATAAGCACGTGGCAATCTTTTACTGACTGTTCATCGTCTAACGAAGCAATAAACTCTTTGACCGAAGTGTTGTTTTGAGGGGTCTTGCTTTTAGATAAAACGATTGTTTTTTTCAAAGGTATTCTCCTTTACGAGATTGTAGAATATGCGTTCTGTTCCGTCAAGGTAGAAATAGAACGTATATTCCGAAACTGCCGAAGTGCTTAACGGTTTGCGACTCATCCTGTGTGTTTTCACGGGATACCTGCGCTGAGTCTCGACAGGCTCAACCACTAACTCGACAACCAAAAAATGCTTGCGCGAAGCGTACCGCACGCCCAATGGGCAGTCCACGGTGTCAGATGCATGCTGTGTTAGGCGCGATTTATACTGGAAGACGCTCTATACAAGCACAGGTTGCTGGCACAGGAGGAGCGACTCGGCTTAGGAATTCTACCGTTTGAATTTCTTTAATGTGCCATCCCTTCTCAACCGTAAAACGTGTTTGTAATTCATCAATTGAAATTTGGCGGGGTACATTAGGTACTGGGAATTCGATTGCAAATTCATGCAAATAATAATGACCATGTGGTTTCAGGATTGAGGCAACTTCTTCAATTAATTGCTCGCATTGGTCTGGGTTAAATAAATGATAAAAGCCTGAATCAAAAACCGCTCCAAATTTTTCTTGAAGTAAAGAGGGTTTTTGAGCGTCAGTCACTTGAAAATTTAATGATAGAGCAGTCTCCTTGGGAAGGGCTGCAACTTTGTCCTGGGCATTCTTGATGGCAGATTCAACAAAATCAATCCCAACAACTTGATGTCCCAACTTTGCCAAATAAATCGCAAGGTCGCCAGTGCCGCAGCCAAGATCCAAAATTGGATTTGCGGGCGGACATTTTTCAATAAGAGCAGCCATAGCGGGTTGAGGCGCGCCAATATCCCATGGTGCAATATTCTGATACACGGAATTGAAAAAATTAAGCGGGTCAGAACCAAATCTACTCACGATAGTCTCCAGATGGTGTTTTTGTTGTGTAAGCATCAACGGTTTGCGTTACCTGCGCTGTGTCTCGACAGGCTCGACAACCAGGGCGGGGACGGCGAAGCCGTCCAGCCAGAAAAATGAAAAGGCGTAGGAAACTGCTTGAGATTGCCGCAGACTCCCCAGCGTCAGGTGCACGCTGTGTTGGGCGGCACTCAAGCCTGTGAAACATGAAAATCGTCGTATAGTTCGACCTCGACAGTAGCAATATAAAAATCGTGATAGATACTACTGCCGACCACTTGAGTACCGCCGTAACGCCGATACTCGGAAATATAATTGTTGCCTCTCTTGTGAATCCTTTTTTCCAGTTCAGTATACGCTTTTGGATGTTCATTTTGCAGGATTTGCAACAATTTGTCCAAGTTTAATTCCCCAAATGTAGTGAATGTTGCAAGCGGGTTCAAGAGAGAACGTGTATCGTACAGAACAAGAATACCATCATCCTTTTGACAAAGATAATGACAAAAGGTCAGTTTGATTATTCGGGTATAGTCTAAACCCAATCTAAGTTCACTTCTACTTAACAATCCATATTTGCCATCTGCGATCACGATGGGGAAATTATATTCACCGACCTCCACGACGGAGGGATCGTCCTTATAGTTTTCTACCGTATATTCGTGCGAATCTTTGTTGATCACTTCTACTGACGAGTAGATCGGTTCCAATACAGGGGTTCGGTTATAGCTAAGCCCATATTTCCCCTCTCGTTCGACGATCTGATAATAGCAGTTTTCATAGTCATGAAGAAGTTCTCTTATGCATTTTTCTAAGAAAGGCCATTGGCTGAAATCGCCTCGCAACATTTTCGGGCAATATTTCTTCACATACGTTGCCAATACGTGCAAAGGCTTTCCAGGTACAGGTGTTTCCCAGCAGTTTGGCGGTTCTAACGTATCATCAAAACAATACCCAATGTGCGAAATGTATATTGAACGTTGCTGATGCCCATTCTCGATCAATTCCTGCAAAGCTGTCCCGGTTGGTTCAATAATTGCCAAAGGCCATTGGTTGGGATCTTTAGGTATAGTAACTCTTAAGATGCAATTATTGGAAGAGGCGATATAAAGATTACCAAAGAAACGTGCAGTTTGCTGAATTTGGAATCCATACTCCTTCTCTAAAAATCCAAAATGAAGGGCAAATTGATCTGGCTCTAAATTCTCTGCCATTGTTAACCTTATTAGTTTCTATGGTAATACCAACGCTGCCGCCTAACGGCTTGCGTTACCCGCGTGTGGGTGGGCGTGGACAATGCTTGAGATGTGCGCACGCCCTACGGGCAGTCCCCAGGGTCAGGTAGTACGCTTTGTTGGGCGGCGGTTTATGGGATTTTGCCTGTTTTCGGATGTCCTTTAATTTTTTTCAATGTAGAATGGCAAAATTCTAACGTGCTAAAGACTCCGAATGCATACATTGTCGAGCGATTATTGATGGCGACTCAGAATATGATTTTGTTCAAATAGAACTTGCATACCATCCGATATAACTCGTCGACTTCCTTCATCCAGGGGTATTGCTGCCCATCTTTCATCTGTAATGCCATATTCAATTTCGCGCCCATCGATATACCAGACTCGAATGGATGTAAGCAAACCATAATCTTCAACTTGTTGCTTTTCAACGGCCCCAAATTGTAGAATCCAGTCCGAGTTTTGTAAATACTGATTGGGATTGGCAGTAATTAATACCAAATCTACATCAGATGTCTCTGTAGCAGCATTTCTTGCATATGAACCTACTAATGCAAGGGCTTGAATATCTGATTGAGTAGAAGCCCAATTTGTAACTTTGTTCAAGAATTGAGAGATTTTATCTTTTGTCATTGTTTGATTGATTATATGGCAGAAATTTTTGAATATTTCTATTGCGGCGTTTCACTACTTCAGCCACCCAACGGTTTGCGTTACCTGTGCTGTGTCTCGACAGGCTCGAC